>CACKBL010000026.1 GCA_902598305.1 uncultured Bacteroidota bacterium | reverse complement strand
TGGACTCGTATTACATCTTGATGCAAGAGATACCAATTCTTATTCTGGTTCAGGAAATACATGGAATGATTTAAGTGGGAATAGTTATAACGCTACTATTAATGGAGCTACGTTTAATAGTAATGGGAAATATTTTTATTTTGATGGTAGTAATGATTATGTAAATACAAATAAAACAGCTAGCCAATTTGGTATTTATAATACAAATTATACTATGGAAGCGGTTTTTAGAGTACCTAATACTGGAAGGGGAGATAATATGGTTTTTGGGACTAATCAAACTAGTACTGGAAGGGGACTACATAACGGTACCCGAAACAGTACGTTCTATTTTGGTCATTACAGTCAGGATATAGCAAGTGGCAACATTGTATCAACAAATACTTGGTATCACGTAACTTGGACTTATAGTGGTTCTACAATGAGAATTTATAGAAATGCATCTCAAGTTGCGTCTGGCAATAAATCAAGATTTATAGGAACAACAAATATTTGGATCGGTAGACACTGGAGGTGGTTTATGGGTGACATAGTCTATGTTAAGATATATAATAGAGCTCTTTCTTCACAAGAGATAACCACCAATTATAATCATTATGCAAATCCAAACAGTGCCCCCACAGATATAAGTTTATCCGCAAGCGCCTTTAATGAGAACATACCCACCGGAACTCATGTCGCATCTCTTACCGCAACCGACTCGGACAATGGAGATAGCCATACTTTTACCTTAGCTTCTGGTAATGGAACCAACGATGCAGACAATAACCATTTTAGAATTCAAGGTGCATCACTTAAAACAAGTGGAACATTTGATTATGAGACAAAGTCTTCTTACAACATATATATAAACACCAATGACGGAACAGCCAATTATGCAAAAGCATTAACATTAACTGTCAATGATATAAATGAAGCACCTTCTGCAATTACAGGTTCCTCTGGAATAGGAAATATCGATTACCTAATTGTAGCTGGAGGTGGTGGTGGTGCCTCTGGTGGAGGTGGTGGAGGTGGTGTTTTACAAGCCTCAAATTATTATTTGAACATGGATAGCCCTGCTACTGTATTTGTGGGATTTGGTGGTTCTGCCGGATCAGGTGGGGCTGGTAGTTCTGGAGCAAACATTGGAGGGAATGGACAAAATTCCTACATAAATAGTTTGGTAGCTTTTGGCGGCGGCGGCGGCGGTAATTCTCAAGTAAACTCCGGCAAAGGATCTGACGGTGGCTCTGGAGGTGGTGGAGCTTTTGATAGACCTAGCGTTGCCTATTCATCAGGCGTTTCCGCACAGGGTAACAGAGGTGGAAGAAGTGATCGTGGAAGCTACGGCGCTGGTGGTGGCGGCGGTGGTGCTGGTGCTGTTGGATCCAATGCTCCCGCTCAACACCGAGGAGGTCCCGGAGGGGTTGGAATTCAATCATCCATATCAGGAACAGCTACCTACTACGCTGGTGGTGGCGGTGGTGGTGTAAACCACAATTGCAATTGCTCAGTCGGTAGTGGTGGTGGCCAAGGTGGCCAAGGCGGAGGTGGTAATGGAAGTTCACTAGGATACGGAAATGGAAGTTACAACAACGGAACTGCTGGTACTGCAAATACTGGTGGTGGTGGTGGTGGCACAGATCCAGAATCTACTACTGCCAATGCAGGAGGATCGGGGATAGTAATTATAAGATATTCAGGAACTCCTGCAGCTACAGGAGGTACAATTTCTCAATCAGGAGGATATACTATTCATACTTTTACAAATACAGGTACAAGTACTTTTGCTTCTAATGCAAAAGGGTCAGTTGATGAAAATGCCTCAGCAAATACATTGGTCACAGAGTTTTCCGTTTCAGATCAAGATAGCAATACTCATACTATAACTTTAGTTGATGGAGCAGGTGATATAGGTAGAGATAATGGAAGTTTTATAGTTTCAGGTACTCAGCTGTATTTAAGTTCTGCTATTGACTATGAGTCAACACCCTACTTGTTAATTAACGTTAGAGCTGACGATGGTGAGTTGACTTTTACAACATCCATAACAATACAAGTTAACGATATAAACGACAACG
>CACKBL010000025.1 GCA_902598305.1 uncultured Bacteroidota bacterium | reverse complement strand
ATTCCCATCACTGTCATCTCCGTCATCAGATGTGTCTGTTACGTTATTGGTTTGTCCTGGTGATGAAGCTGTAGCGGAAACTATGTTACTAATTAGTCCAGTGTTTGCAGCATTTTGGCTTATGGTATACGTAGCGGTATAAGTAGCTACCTCTCCAACTGTAAGTGTTCCTTGAGCCGAACCTGCACTTGAACTATTAAATGTTGGACTATTTGTAAAACTGAGTAGCGATCCATTACCATCAACCAGCCTGTCATTTAAACTCATACCTGATAGAACAACATTCCCTTTATTTTCAACAGTTATTGTGTATTTAATGATATCACTTGCTCCATTTATTCCATCTCCGTTATCTGTGACGGTTGCAGTTTTAGTAACCTCTAAAATAGCGTTAGGTGTTATTTCAACAATCGTTGGATCGTTGGTGGTATTTCCGTCTGTATCATCACCATCATCGGATGTGTCACTTACATTGTTTGTTTGCCCTGGTGATGAAGCTGTAGCTGTGGCAATATTTGATATAGCACCGCTAAGAGCAGCAGCTTCTGTAATAATGAAGTATGCTCTATAGGTTGCGGTTTCTCCCGGAAGTAGTGTGCCTAAACCAGAACCTTGGTTTGCACCTGAAAAGTATGGTCCATTGCCCATAACAAGTGAAACTCCGTTTGCATCGGTTAAACTATCGGTAACTGTGAGACTTGATAAGGTTACATTTCCTTTGTTTTCAATCGTAATCACGTAATTAATTACATCTCCAGTTCCAGTAATACCATTACCGTCGTCGGTCACTGAAGCAGTTTTAGTAACTTCAATCATCGGTACTGGATCAATTTCTATATCAGTAGAATCATCGGTTGTATTTCCATCGGTGTCGTCTCCGTCATCCGATATATCTGTGACATTATTGCTTTGTCCAGGTGAGGAAGCTGTAACAGTTACTCTATTTTTTACTGAAGATGTATAGGCAGCTGCTTGTGATATTGTATAAGTAGCTGTGTAAGTAAGAACTCCTGTAGCTTGTAGTGTAGTAGCATTAGACCCAGGGGTTGAACTTGTAAGTGATGGACCTGAAGTTAATGTCAAATTGTTATTGTTGCCATCAACTATAACGTCCACTAATGAAACGTTTGAGAGTGTAATTCCACCGGTATTACTAACTGTTATAGTATACACTATAGTATCTCCCTGACCTGTATAGCCATCCCCATTATCCGTAACTGTAGCAGTTTTGGTAGCTTCAATTTTTGGTTCAGCAGTGGCTAAGACTTCAGTGAAATCATTAACGGTGTTTCCGTCATTATCATTACCATTGTCACTAATATCAACCACATCATCTGTGTTACCAGGACTGCTAGCTGTAACCAGTACTCTATTACGAATTTTTCCTGTTGCTGCCGCATCAGCTTGGATAGTATAGGTAGCTGTATACGTTGCAATCTCTCCAGCAGTTAGTGTTCCTTGGGATGATCCAGCTGTTGAAGAGGTAAAAGTAGGTCCTTGATTGAGAGTTAAACTATTGCCAGCATTATCTACAAATGTGTCCGATAAGGTGATTCCGGTTAGAACAGTATTCCCTTTATTTTCAACTGCTATGGTATAGGTAATTACATCTCCTTGATCGTTAGCAGAATTAGCATTTGAATCTGTAACAGATGCCGTTTTGGTAGCCTCGACAATCGGGTTTGGAGACATCTCAACAATTGTTGGGTCATTTATTGAATTACCATCATTATCGTCTCCATCATCGGAAGTGTCTGTTACGTTATTTGTTTTTCCTGGAGATGATGCCGTAGCTAAAATAGAATTGGAGACCAAAGCAGTTTTAGATGTAGCATTATTAATAATATAGTATCCACCATAATTTGCAATTTCACCAGGTTTTAATGTACCAGGAAGAGAATTCTGAGATGAATTTGAGAAAGATGGTCCATTGGTTAAAGAAATGCTTTGGCTTTTTCCATCAACCATAGTATCAACTAATCCTAAATTAGAAATGGTTACATTACCTTTATTCTCAATTCTAATAGTATAATTAATAACATCACCTACGCCTGTTTTTCCATCTCCATTATCCGTCACAGCAGCTGTTTTGGTAACCTCTAGCGAAGGGGAAGCTGTTATGGTTGTTTCTGTAGGGTCATGGGTGGTATTCCCATCTGTGTCATCTCCATCGTCACTCATGTCACTCACATCACCATTGTTGCCTGGTGAGGAAGCTGTCGCTGAGGCTTGGTTGGATAATCCACCTGCATCTACAGCCTGCTGGTTCACAATAAAGTATGCAATATAACTGGCTGTTTCTCCTACTTTTAAGGTACCTGCAGCTGAACCTTGACTAGAACCAGAGAAGGAAGGACCAAAATCCATGGTTAAGGTATTGCTATTAGTATCTAAAAGCACATCGGCTACAGATAAATTGCTTAAC
>CACKBL010000024.1 GCA_902598305.1 uncultured Bacteroidota bacterium | reverse complement strand
ATCTTTTTTTGTAGGAATTGTATAACTCTACCCTTTCACTTTGAGTAAGTATATTGTTGTAAATAATTACAACGGGTATACTCCCTTGGAAATGGTCACTTGTTGATGCATTATCAAATTCTTGCCCTATAGAAACCTTGCCAACGTTATTAAATGGTGTTCCATCAGTGTTAGAGTTGTTGGTAGAAACGAGATTGTTATCCAAATAAAACTGTGCTTGAGCTCCAGTATCTTTTGAAATAAAAATATTATGCCACTGATTGTCATGCAGATTGGTCCCAGATGAAGCTCGTCCTTCTGGAGCACCTACTCCGAAATTATAATAAACTCCTTTACTAGCATCTGGAGCAGCACCAATTCTAAAAATATTTCCTCCTGAGGAGTTATGCATTGAAAAAATTGAATTATTATAAACTTGACCCGAAGCGTTAGTTTCTGTTGACTTAAACCATACACTTATAGTATAGGACGAATTATTAGATAATACCCCTGCGAAGGAATTTAACTGTACCCACTGAGTTGAACCATTAAGATTAATCATACCTCCGTTGTCATTGGAAAACGAGGGAGAGTTTATTAATGTTCCATTGTAATTATTCCCACTTAAATCATTCCAAGTATTACCACTGCCCGAAAAGGAATCAGGACTTCCAGAGTCTAAATGGAGTAGGAGGCCATCTTTAAATATATTTTTTCCAAATTTAATATCATCTGGTGCTTCATTAACGTCACTTACAGTTACTGTAAAAGCCTTAGCGTAATTAGCTATTCCGTCATTCACATTAATATAAATATTATAAGAAGACTTTGTCTCAAAATCAAATGTTCCACTTGTTTTAAGGGATGCTCCTTGTATCGTAAAATAATTATTGTCTGCATCGTTGGTGCCGTTACCAGAGGCTAAAGTGAAAGTATGACTATCTCCATTGTCCGAATCTGTCGCGGTAAGGGATGCAACGTGGGTACCACTGGGTAAGTTTTCATTAAAAGCACTTGCGGATAATGCTATGTCTGTAGGAGCACTATTTGAGGACTGTAAATTGTAACGAGGTGCAAAAGCATTGTAATTTTGTAACTTTTCAGCCTCTGTTAATTTTCGATTGTAATATAAAAAGATCCCTATTTTACCCCACCACTGGCCTCCCCCAGCAGCGTCGTGAGTTGGTCCTGCAGCAGACTTGCCAACAACATAAAAACCATTTTGATATGATGCTGAACTGGACGTTATTTGTGCCTGGATAGCTTCGGCATTATAACTAAACTCCCAAAATGGAGATGAATTGGCAAAATGGAAATTTAAGAAATTAAATTGTGTTGTATAATTGGGAATAGAATTTACATTAAACCCAGAATCGACAAAATTTGCACCTCCATTTTCATAATAACCAAGATCATTCGCCCCTGACCGGATTAGAACCGGGTGGTCATTTACATATCCTCTTAAAAGTGTTCTCCATGTAGCTGTAGAATTCAAAATGGTGCTAAAAACTTGGGCAGTAGCATTTGGGTATGTCGGGACATTATACCCACCATTATTATTTACCCTTACGGGCGCTCCATAACTCCCTTCCGCGTCCATGTGTTTAATGCCACCTATTGTTCTAAAACCGCTTGCATTTATATTAAAATCATAATTGTTCCCAGAAATATCTCTCCAAACAGTTCCATTTCCATCATAGGAATTTAAATTATCACTATCTAACATGATTTCAAGGCCATCAGTTACAACATAGGGGTTAACAGTTGCCCAATAATTTTGTTTTACCTCTGAAGCAGATAGCACTTTATTGTAGACCTTGATTGTTTTTATTTCTCCATCAAAAAACTCAGCAACTCCACTAAGCCTACTACCAATGTTTGTTGATCCAGTTCCTACGTTTAAATTATTCGCACCGTTGTTTGTATTACCTTGTGACTGTAGAATTCCATTTACATAAACTTTTACTTGGTTTGAACCAGCATTTTTATCAACGGTGATGGTCCAATAATTCCAATCTCCAATCTTTACGGGGGTGTTGTCATGAAAATCATTACTCCATCCATTAAATCCACCATACCCATCACTAATTGTCATCATTGCTGCCCTTGTACTATTTCCTCCTCCTGCTTGAACCTGTTCAAAAATCACATCTGTTTGTTGATTATCTGGTTTAAAATATCCCTCTATGGTATAGGCGGCCTGACCTTGAGGTAATACAGCACTTAATGCAACATAATCATTAGAACCGTCAAAATCGAAGGATTTATTTACTGTATTAAATGTAGCGCCATTAATTGTTCCGTTATTGCCACTTGAACTTAAATCATTCCAAGTATTTCCACTTCCTGAATATGAGCTTGGGTTTCCAGCGTCTAGATGAAGAAGTAATCCATTTGTGATATCTGTATTTACTTTTGATGGATTCCTAAATGAATTTTGGTAAAGCTGAGCAATTTCACTATTCGATAATGGAACATCCCATATAATAAAATCATCAATCTTTCCATCCCATCTTTGATTACTCCCCCATGGATGATTTCCGATAATAAAATTTCCAGTTCCAGCATAATCGACATTTGAATAGTTATCGGTAGATGTTACCTCTTGACCGTCAATATAAACTTTCCTAGAGTGATTTGAACCATCATAAACGAAAACATAATGTCTCCATATAGTGTAATATGATGCATTATCTTTTATTCCTACGTCGTAATCGTTATTATAGTGGCCATATCTTATACCTACTGTAGGGCCAAAAATAAGGTGTAAACCTCTGTTAGCGGAGTTGGTTCCATGTCCAAATAAAACAGATCTGAAATTTGTAAAATCTGCATCGGTATCTAAACGTGCATAAGCACTGACTGTGTAGCTACCAGAAAGGTCAATATTGCTTCCTATGTTAATTCCTCCTCCTGCAGCACCTGAAAATTGATAAGCTGAATTAGCGACTCCAAAGCGATCAGCTGTTAATGAAGCCCCATTATTTAAAATTGTCCCGTTATTGCTATTTGTGCTCTCATCATTTGCGTTTCCATTAAATGGAAAGTAAGCTATCATATCGTTTTGT
>CACKBL010000023.1 GCA_902598305.1 uncultured Bacteroidota bacterium | reverse complement strand
GCGGGATCAACACTTATTGATGGTGCAGTTCTATGGATTAACGATAAAAAAATTAAGTTAATTGGCGATGCCTTAGAGGCCACTGGATTGTTTTATTATAATGAAAAAATATACGTTACAGGTTGGCAATATGGTGGAAATGGTAGTGTCTGGACTATGAATAAAGATGGTTCTAATCAGACTCATATTGAGCTAGAAGGTAAATTCTCAGAAGGACAAAGAATCCTTGTCCGTAACAGTGATATATATGTTGGAGGTTATTTTGATCAAGGTTCTTGTTATTGGAAAAATGGGAAAAAAACTAACCTTACAACTAATGCAGATTCTATGAGTTGGGGCATTGGGATAGATTCTGATAATAATATTTATAATGCTGGCTATTACATGAAATCCCATTCTTTAATTCCCTCCTTTTGGAAAAATAATAAACGGACAAATCTCAGCAGACCAAGACATGGCGACGGTGAGGCAAAGTACATCGAAATTATAGATAATAAAAAGATAATAGCCGGTACTGTAATGGTTCCAAACAACTTTCTTGGATATATAACCAAACCTGCCTACTGGATAAATGGATCAAGATCTACTTGCCAGATAGGATCAATTGACGAAGGATGGCAAAATAGTGAGGTATTTGATTTATATGTGGACAGTCAGGAAAATATTTTTTTAGTAGGGTTCTCTCAAGATATGGACTATGAGTACCCAACCTATTGGAAAAATTGTGAGAAAATAGTTCTCCAAAATGGTGAAGTTCCTGGTGTGATAAGAAGTATTGCTGTTGTCAACGGTAAAGTGATTTCAGCTGGAACTCAATCTTATTTTCCCGGAATACCTTGTCTTTGGGTTGAAGATGAACAGTTTGTTTACGATGAAGAGATAGAAGGCGAAGTTTGGGACATGTTGGTCATTGATAATTAATTTTTAGTCATGAGAAAATCAGTTTTTTTATTAATTCTGTTAACATTTATAAATTGTAAATCTATCGAGGTTGAAAACAACTTTAGAAGTTGGAACGAATACTTAGGTGACAAATCAAGAAGCCATTATTCAAGTTTGGATCAGGTTAATACTAAAAATGTAAAAGGCTTAAAGAAAATTTGGGAATATAAATCTGGAGGTGTTCTTGATTCAAAAAATACAACTCAAATACAGTGTAGCCCTATTGTAATTGACACTATCTTATATGGTACAAATCCCTTAACTAAGCTTTTTGCAATTAATGCAATAACAGGGAAAAAGATATGGGAATTTGATCATGGCGAAAATTCCGGTCCAGGCTGGTGGGGTGTCAATAGAGGACTAATTTATTGGGATGACAGACAAGATGGAAGAATAGTTTACACCTCTGGCAGCTATATATATGCAATAGATGCTTTGACTGGAAAACCAGAAGAAACTTTCGGAGAAAATGGAAGAGTAGATCTAAGAAAAAACTTAGGACGCCCGTACAAAGAAATGATTGTTATTGCCAATACACCTGGAGTTGTTTATGATAATATTTTAATTCAGGGTTCAAGGGTTCATGAGGGTCCAGGAGCATCTCCTGGACATGTTCGTGCATATGACCTAAATACAGGTAAAATGATATGGAGATTCAATACAATTCCACATCCCGGGGAATATGGTTATGAAACGTGGCCAAAAGATGCCTGGAAACATATGGGTGGTGCAAATTCCTGGGCTGGAATTACTCTTGATGAGTCGACTGGTGTCGCTTACATTCCCACAGGTTCAGCATCATACGATTTTTGGGGTGGTAATAGATCAGGAGAAAATTTATTTGCTAATTGTTTAATTGCACTTAATGCAAAAAATGGAGAGCGTATATGGCATTTTCAATTCATTCATCATGACCTTTGGGATAGAGATTTACCAGCACCACCAAATTTGGTTGAAATTAATCGAAGTGGAAATAATATAAAAGCAGTTGCCCAGGTAACAAAGTCAGGGCACTTGTTTGTTTTTGATCGGTTGACAGGTGATCCGATATATCCAATAGAAGAAATTCCCGTTAAATCTTCAGGCCTTGATGGAGAAAAATCCTGGCCTACCCAACCTTTACCGACTCACATACCTCCTTTTGCAAGACAAGAATTTTCCAAAGATCTAATTAATGATATGTTTCCAAATGCCCGAGCTATGCTTGCTTGGACTCCAAATCAAAAAGATAAAATACTTAAAAAAACTGTTAAAGAGGTGTGGGAAACTTTAAATTCAGAAGGACAATTTATTCCACACAGCGAAAAAATTCGATCAGTAACTTTTCCAGGTTTAGATGGTGGCGCTGAGTGGGGTGGTGCCGCATATGACCCTAATAATAATTGGCTTTATGTAAATTCTAACGAAATGCCATGGGTCTCGATCGCAAAAAAAGTAAATCTTTCTTCTGATAACGGAAATATAATAAAGGATTATGGAAAAGTTATTTATAATCAACAATGCTCTAGGTGTCATGGTGCTGATTTAAACGGAATGTCTAATATCCCTAGTTTAAAGAATCTTAAAAATCGATATAACGCCATTAGTTTAGCATCTACAATTTCTAAAGGTAAAGGAGGTATGATGCCTATGCCGCAAATTTCAAAAACTCAGATCAATCTCTTAGCCTCTTATCTGTTAGAAGACTACGATATTAAAGTTGATATTGCATCACTGCATGAAATTGATCCTAATTTTTCACCTTATTCAGTAAATTATTTTGGACGGTTTATGGATGAGAATGGTTATCCTGCAATTAAACCACCTTGGGGAACATTAAATGCTATTGATCTAAATATCGGTGAGATTATCTGGCAGGTTCCTCTGGGCGAATATGATGAATTAACTAAGCTTGGTTTTCCGAAAACAGGAACTGAAAATTATGGTGGCCCAATACTGACTGAAGGTGGACTAATTTTTATTGGTGCTACAAATGATGAATATTTTAGAGCATTTGATAAAATCACAGGAGAAGAGTTATGGAAAAGTAAACTACCCGCCGGTGGATATGCAACACCTATAACTTATGAATTGGACGGGAAACAATATATTGTCATTGCTTGTGGAGGTGGAAAAATGGGGACAAAGTCAGGGGATTCCTATGTAGCCTATTCTTTAAATTAATTTTATATAAAATAAAACTTAGCAGTAAG
>CACKBL010000022.1 GCA_902598305.1 uncultured Bacteroidota bacterium | reverse complement strand
TTTTAGAGCTGTATCTGCCAATCCTTTTCTAGCCCCATGGGTTGAAATAAAATATTCTAAAATTGAGAGGCCTTCCTTAAAGTTTGAAAGTATTGGATTTTCTATAATTTCTCCTCCACCTGCAGTTGATTTTTTTGGTTTTGCCATAAGACCTCTCATACCGGTTAGTTGTCTAATTTGTTCTTTAGAACCCCTAGCTCCAGAATCCAGCATCATATATACCGAATTAAATCCCTGCTGATCCTCACTTATTTTTTTCATTGCAAGACTTGTTAGGTGGGAATTTGTTGAGGTCCATACATCTATAATCTGGTTATATCTTTCATTATTAGTAATTAAACCCATGTTATAGTTTCCTAGTATATTGTCAACTTTACCATTTGCTTGATTGATTAAGCTAGTTTTCTCAGAAGGGATGATGATGTCTCCTAAACTGAAAGAAAGCCCACCTTTAAATGCAAAACCGTAACCCATATTTTTGATTTTATCTAAAAACTCTGAAGTCTCTGGAACACTAGTTTCTTTTAATATTTTTCCAATAATGTCTCTCAAATTTTTCTTAGTCAAAACTTCGTTGAAAAAACCAGCATTTTTTGGAACAACTTCATTAAAAAGAACTCTACCAACAGTCGTTTCAATTATTGACCCTTTATTTTCACTAGCATTAGCTAAATTCTCAACTTTAATATTGATAACAGCATTTAAGTCAACTTTCTTTTCATTATAAGCTATATGAACTTCATCAACAGAATAAAAAGTAAGACCTTCTCCAAGGACCGGATATTCTTTTGTGGATTTTCGTGCCTTAGTCATGTAATACAGGCCTAAAACCATATCTTGGGAAGGCACAGTAACTGGAGAACCATTAGCAGGATTTAAAATATTATGGGAGGCAAGCATCAATAGCTGTGATTCTAGAATCGCTTCTGGACCCAAAGGAAGGTGGACTGCCATTTGATCACCATCAAAATCTGCATTAAAAGCAGTACACACTAGAGGGTGGAGTTGTATAGCTTTTCCTTCAATTAATTTAGGTTGGAAAGCTTGAATACCAAGTCTATGGAGTGTCGGTGCCCTATTTAACAAAACAGGATGACCTTTTAATACATTTTCTAAAATATCCCAAACCACAGGCTCTTTTCGATCTATAATTTTTTTTGCTGATTTAACAGTTTTAACAATACCTCTTTCAATAAGTTTTCTAGTTATAAACGGCTTGTACAGTTCAGCGGCCATATCTTTGGGCAAACCACACTCATATAATTTTAACTCTGGACCAACAACAATTACTGAACGAGCTGAATAATCTACCCTTTTTCCTAATAAATTTTGTCTGAATCTTCCTTGTTTACCTTTTAGTGAGTCAGACAAAGACTTTAAAGGTCTGTTAGAATCTGTTTTAACCGCGGATGATTTTCTTGTGTTATCAAACAAAGAGTCGACTGATTCCTGCAGCATTCTTTTTTCATTCCGTAATATAACTTCAGGTGCTTTAATCTCGACGAGCCTTTTTAGTCTATTATTTCTTATAATTACCCTTCGGTATAAGTCATTTAGGTCTGAGGTTGCAAATCTTCCACCATCAAGAGGAACCAGAGGTCTCAATTCTGGAGGAATAACGGGTATAACCTTCATTATCATCCATTCGGGTTTATTTTCCTTTCTACTATCCGCGTCCTTGAATGCTTCAACAACCTGTAACCTTTTTAAAGCTTCTGTCTTTCTTTGCTTAGATGTCTCATTGTTAGCTTTATGCCTCAATTCATAGGAGAGGCTTTCTAAATCAATTCTAGAAAGGAGTTCAATTAAACATTCCGCTCCCATTTTAGCAATAAATTTTTTAGGATCACTGTCATCAAGATATTGATTCTCTTCAGGTAGTCTTTCTCTAACGTTTAAATATTCTTCTTCAGTTAAAAAATCCATTTTTTGAAGTTTTTCTCCGTCATCATTTACAGCTTCACCTGGTTCAATTACAACATATCTTTCATAGTAAATAATCATGTCAAGCTTTTTAGATGCAAGACCTAGGAGGTAACCTATTTTATTGGGTAATGACCTAAAATACCATATGTGCGCAACCGGAACAACTAAATTAATATGACCAACTCTATCTCTTCTTACTTTTTTTTCAGTTACTTCTACACCACATCTATCGCAAATAATTCCCTTGTAACGAATCCTTTTGTATTTACCACATGCACATTCAAAATCCTTTACTGGGCCAAAGATTCTTTCACAAAATAAACCATCTCTTTCAGGTTTATGCGTGCGATAATTAATTGTTTCAGGTTTTAGAACCTCACCTCGAGAGTGATTTAAAATCACCTCAGGAGAAGATAATCCTATTGAAATCTTATCGAATTTTTTTTGTGTTAAATTTTCATTATCTCTTTTCATGAACTTTATATAAAATTATTTCTATTCTTCTAGTCTAATATCTAGCCCCAAACCCTTTAATTCGTGCATAAGAACATTAAATGATTCTGGTAAACCTGGATCAGGTAATGTTTCTCCCTTCACAATTGACTCATAAGTTTTGGCTCTTCCTAATACGTCATCCGATTTAACTGTAAGAATCTCTTGTAAAGTACTTGAGGCTCCATAAGCTTCAAGAGCCCAAACCTCCATTTCACCAAATCTTTGGCCTCCAAACTGAGCCTTCCCTCCAAGAGGTTGTTGAGTTATTAATGAATAAGGACCTATTGACCTTGAGTGCATTTTATCATCAACCATATGTCCTAATTTTAGCATATAAATTACACCTACAGTGGCTGGTTGATCGAATCTTTCTCCAGTTCCTCCGTCATAAAGATAAGTATGACCATATTTTGGAATACCAGCACGCTCTATAATGTCGTTAATTTCTCCAGAGTTGGCACCGTCAAATATCGGTGTGGCAAATTTTTCTCCAAGTTTTTGACCTGCCCAACCAAGAACAGTTTCATATATTTGACCAATATTCATTCTTGATGGAACACCAAGAGGGTTTAATACAATATCGACAGGTGTACCGTCCTCTAAAAACGGCATATCTTCTTGTCTTACAATTCTAGCTACGATTCCTTTATTTCCATGACGTCCAGCCATTTTATCTCCAACTTTTAATTTTCTTTTTTTAGCTATATAAACCTTCGCTAATTTTTTAACACCTGCAGGTAGCTCATCTCCTACGCTAATAGTAAACTTCTCTCTTCTTAGAGAACCTTGTAAATCGTTTTCTTTAATCTTGTAGTTATGAATAAGATCAGCCACTAGTCTATTTGTCTCAGATGATGTTGTCCACATGCCTTTAGTTAAATGGGTAAAATCATCGACTTTGTTTAAAAGTTTAAGCGTATACTTTTTTCCTTTTGGTAAAACTTCTTCACCTAAATCATTTTGAACACCTTGTGAAGTTTTTCCATTGACAATTGCGAATAGCTTTTCAACCATTAAAGCATGAAGGTCTCTAAATTTTTTTTCATATCTTTTTTCAAGTTCTTCCAGTTCAATTTTATCTTGATTTCTTTTTCGCTTGTCTTTGATAGATCTTGTAAAAAGTTTTTTATCTATTACTATTCCCCTTAGAGATGGAGGTGCTTTTAAAGATGCATCTTTGACATCTCCTGCTTTATCACCAAAAATTGCTCTTAGTAGTTTCTCTTCAGGTGTAGGATCTGATTCTCCTTTGGGAGTAATTTTACCAATTAAAATATCTCCAGGATTGACTTCTGCTCCTACTCTAATCATCCCGTATTCGTCAAGATCTTTTGTTGCTTCTTCACTAACATTTGGAATATCATTGGTCAATTCTTCAGAACCTAGTTTG
>CACKBL010000021.1 GCA_902598305.1 uncultured Bacteroidota bacterium | reverse complement strand
GGAAAAACTTCCATAATACTTTTTCCCTATTTCTTTAAATTTTTGAAGTTTGTCTATCGCTTCACTTAGACTAGTTTTATCTATCAATCTGTGGTGGGCAACAAATGGTGTGAGCAGAAGATTAGTTTTGGTCTCATTGGAAAGGTCATAAAAAAAGAATGGTGAACCTGTACTGGCCCTGTAACCAAAGGCATCCACATATCCCATAGAAAAATCGTTAGCGTTATCTAAAGAAAGAAAATTTTTATAATCTAGACTCATTTTTTTTAGACCTTCTTGGAGCATCACATTATTAATTTTCATATGAACTAGGTTAGAAAAATTTAAAATCTCCAATTCAAAAGTTTTAATATTTTTTTGTGCTTTGTTTGAGGGTAAAAGTCCCATTTTAAAATTATCAGAAACTTCTTTAATATACATTTTGAAATATTCATTTGTTTTTGGCGTCTCATTTTTGAAGTGTGATTCGGAAGAAAATGAAAAAAAAAATAAAACTTGTGTTTTTGAATTCAACAATATTTTTTTTAAGTAATTATCAATCTCCCATGGATCAACTTTTATCTTGAAAAAAACAAAAAAATGCTCTATCGTTTCCCATAAATTTAATTTTATTAAATTTTTGAACCAAATCGTAAAAGATTCAAAAGGATACTTGTTCGTATATTTAAAAGGGTATATTGAATTGATTATAATTGATGGTTTTTGATTTTTTGAATTTTTTGTAAATTTTAACTTCATTCTAGTTTCTAGAATAGATTTAAATTTTTCAATCCAAATATCAATTAAAGGAATTTCCAAGAATTCTTCCCTATACGCCACACTTTCAAGATAGTTAAATTGACTAAATTTGTTTCCTGTGTGTGGTATGTATTCTTCATAACGAGATAACAAGAAAAAGCTAGCTGAGAAAACATCAAAAGGCAATGCAGATTTTGAACTGACTTTAAAAAAACATTTAACGCCTTCCCATTCAAAAGTTTTTATTTCGTGATTTTCTAATCCCTTTTCATCAAGCAATCCATTTGATTGGAAAAATAACTCTTTAGATATTGGAACATTACCGTAGCTAAACTTGTATCCTGAAAAGTCGAGAAAATTTGATTTTGAATTAGTAATTGAGAATTTTTTTTTAAAAATTAAGTTCAAAAAATGATTAAAAATATATTCTATTCTTGGGGTAGTTTTTTTACAGTAAATTAAAATCATGATCGATATTAGAAATTTTTTCTTAAAAAAGTTTTACTTAATTCAAAGTCAGGATTTATGTCTAGAGATAATTTTATAAGCTTCATTGACTCATCTTGGTTTCCATTCAAAAACATTAGTTTAGACTTTAAAAAATAAATCCATTCTAATGAATAAAGATTATTTTTAAAATTTGAGTTATTTATATAAAAATTTAAAGCACACAAACCTGAATCAACTTCTTTTCCAAAAAAGGAAGTTATTTGCGAAATTTTAATAGGGAAATTATTTGATTTTTGTGAAAAAAAATTTTTTAAATTCTCAATTTCGCAAATTGATACATATGATAATTCTTCAAAAAAATCATTTATGAAATTATTAAACATTTCATTGTTTTCATTTTTAAAGTAAATCATTGCCATGGATAAAAGTCCATCTATTTTACTTAATTTATAAAGCCTTTCAGCAAGTTTCATAGCTTTCTTTTTGTCACCACCTAATATTTTAGGCACACTATAAAGAGCATCTACATAAGCCTCAAGAGTTGGGATATGATTTGGTTCTAATTCCAAAGCTTTTGAAAAACTTTTTAGCATTTCATTTAAATAAATAATCGATGAAAAATTTTTTTTTTTTGAAGCAAGGATTCCATAAGTTCCTCCTAATTGATAAAGCAAATCCGAACTTTCACCTTCAATTTCAATTTGCCGATTGAGTAATAGAATAACGTTTTTTAAATCTCTGAATTTGGAAGCTACTGAAATTTCTTTTTTAATAGTTACTATTTCAGAAGCCTCATTTTCGCTTTTTAATTCATCTAACTCTTTTTTATATATATCATTATTTTGATCTGATATAATTTTTATGAAACTTAGATTTTCAAAAGGGGATTCATTTTGACTGTATAAATTTAATACGACTAAAAAAAAGAAAAAATATTTATGCAATTTGAGTAGAATTTAAAACTTTCCATAATTTATCTTTAAGCGTATTTAATCCTAGATTGGTTGCAGAAGATAAGGCAAGAACAGAATTTGATTTAAAATCTTTGTTTACTTTATTTAAAAAAAGCTTTCTCTTCGAAGTTTCAATAAGATCAATTTTTGAGATTGCAACAATAAACCTTTTATCCAATAATTCAGGATTAAACTTTAATAGTTCTTCTCTAAGAGTTAAAAACCTTTTATAGACATCTTGATCAGCGGAAATCAAAAAAAGTAGAATTGAGTTTCTCTCTACATGTCTTAAAAAATAATGTCCTAACCCCTTTCCAGAGGATGCTCCTTTGATTATTCCTGGAATATCAGCAACAACAAAGGTTTTAAAATCTTTATACTCAACAATCCCTAAATTAGGTTTTAAAGTAGTAAACTCATAATCACCAATCTTTGGTTTTGCTGATGTAATTGAAGCTAATAGAGTTGATTTACCAGCATTAGGGAACCCTACTAATCCGACATCAGCAAGGACCTTAAGTTCTAAGGTGATTATCATCTCTTTCCCAGGTATTCCTTTTTGAGAATAACGTGGTGTTCTATTTGTGGAAGACTTAAAATAACTGTTTCCTCTACCACCTAGTCCTCCAATTAACAAAACAAATTCTTCGTTATCTTCAGTAATTTCAGTAATAAATTCATCGGTTTTTTTTTCTATAATTGTAGTTCCTAATGGAACTTTAATTATGAGGTCCTCTCCTTTTTTACCACTTCTTTTATTTCTGCCTCCATCTCCACCATGTCCAGCTTTAAAATGTTTTTTATACTTAAATTGATATAAAGTCCAAATATTTGCATCTCCCTTGAATATTATATCTCCACCTTTTCCTCCATCACCCCCATCAGGGCCACCTTTAGCTATAAATTTTTCTCTTCTTAAATGTGAAGACCCCTTTCCACCGTTCCCTGATCTAACATTTAAACTCACATAGTCGACAAAATTATCTTCTGTCATTTTAAGTATTTTCAATTATTGAAATAAGCCTTTGAGAAATAACTTTAATGTCTCCGACTCCATTAATCGAAAAAAATTTATTTTGTTTAGAGTAGAATTCTTTTAGTGGTAGAGTCTTGTAATTATACTCTCTAAATCTATTCAGAATTTTTTCTTTATTTATATCATCACTTCTTCCACTAGTTTCACCTCTTTTTAAAAGTCTATGAAGCAAAATTTCGTCTTCTGCCTCAAGTGCAATAGTGAAATTTATTTGCGTCGATAATGAATTTAAAAATTCATCCAATTTTTTTGCTTGATTAATTGTTCTAGGAAAGCCATCAAAAATAAAACCACTTGTTTTTTTGTATTTATTTACCTCATTTTCTAAAATCTCAATTGTTAATTTATCCGGAACTAAATCTCCATTTTCTAAAATTGAAGTCACTTTTAATCCCAAGGAGGTTTTATTTATTATATGATATCTAAATAAATCTCCAGTAGAAATATGAATTAAATTATATTTGGATTTTAAAAATTCTGCTTGAGTGCCCTTACCTGCACCAGGTTTACCAAAAATAACAATGTTTACCATTTAATGATTCTTTAAAATATAAATATACCCAAAATTGAACTTAGTTTTTGTTAAATGATAAGTCTATATCCCTATTTTTGTAAATGAATATGAAAACCACTTATCTAAAAAAAAAACTTGGTATTCTAGGAGGAGGTCAACTTGGGAAAATGTTGATGAATGTTACTAGAAAATGGAGCATAGAAACATATATTTTAGATCCCAACCCTGATTGCCCGGCTTCAAATTGCTGTGATTTTTTTTTCAAAGGAGATTTTAACAATTATCAGGACGTTTATAATTTCGGTAAGAAAGTGGATATTATCACAATTGAAATTGAACATGTCAATGTTGAAGCACTTTATAAGTTAGAAAAAGAAGGTGTTGACGTTTATCCAAGTCCTTCTAATATAGAGTTAATACAAAATAAAGGTGTCCAAAAAGATTTTTTCAAAAAAAATAAAATTCCAACATCAAATTATAAAAGATTTGATAATAAGAAAGTCTTGTCTAAATATATTTCTAAAATTGAATCTGGTTATCCATTTATATGGAAATCTGAGACTATGGGTTACGATGGTAAAGGTGTTAAATTAGTTCAATCTTTATCTGATTTAGATGAAATTAATGAAAATAGCTGTATCATCGAGGATGTTGTTGAAATAAAGCATGAGTTATCCGTTTTAGTTGCACGAAACAATTCGGGTGAAAGCAAATCTTTTCCTGTTTTGGAAATGGAATTTAATCAAAAATCAAATCAGGTAGAATATGTTATTCTTCCGTCAAGAATTCCCGAAAAAATAAAACTTAAGTCTTTAAAAATTGCAGATTTAGTATCTAAGTCTCTAAATCATGTAGGGCTAATTGCAGTTGAATTATTTTGTACCCATAATGATGACGTTTTGGTTAATGAAATTGCACCAAGAGTTCACAATAGTGGGCATTTGACAATTGAATCCTGTATAACAAGCCAATTCGAACAACATATAAGAGCAATTTATAATCTGTCTTTAGGAAATGTCAATCAAATTTTACCTAGCGTAATGGTTAATCTCGTTGGAGAAAATAACCATATTGGTGAAGCTTTTTATCGTAACATTGATAAAGCTTTTGACTTAGACGGAGTTTATCCTCACCTTTACGGAAAGAAAATAACAAAACCATACAGGAAAATGGGACACATAACAATTATGGATAAAAAATTGGAAAAGGCTATCTCAAAAGCAAGAATTTTAAAAAATACAATAAAAATAATTTCTATAAAATGAAAAAAATTGGAATAATTATGGGAAGTGAATCTGACTTACCAGTAATGAATGAAGCATCTAAATTTTTAGATGAAATGAATTTGAGTTACGATATCGATATTGTCTCAGCACATAGAACCCCAAAAAAAATGTTCGCTTACGCAGAAAATGCAGTTAAAAATGGAATAAATGTAATAATTGCTGGTGCTGGTGGTGCAGCTCACTTACCAGGAATGGTAGCTTCGCTTACACCTATTCCAGTAATTGGAGTACCGATTAAATCAAAAAACTCAATTGATGGTTGGGACTCGGTTTTATCTATTCTGCAAATGCCTGGCGGAGTTCCTGTTGCTACTGTAGCCTTAAATGGGGCAAAGAATGCTGCTATACTGGCGGCTCAAATTATTGGATCTTTTGACAAGGAAACTCAATTAAAAGTTATCAAATACAAAGAACTAAATGAAAAAAAAGTAATTAAATCTTCTGAAAAGCACAGAAAATAACCACCTATTCTTCTAGAAAAAATTAATTAATAAATTGACCTTTAAGATTATGAAAGGGACTATTGGTAGTGCTTCTGTCCATAATCTTGTAAAATAAAAATGTGATTTTGGTTTGACTGTTAAAATTGAAATTTGAGCTAAGAGCGACATAGTTAAAATTGATATTATATAAAGAGAAAACTCTTCGAAACCTTGAAAAAGAAAATAAAGGCTAACATATGTAAAAAAAATAGCTAATATTCTTGTAACTCTTATTCCATATTTATTTGGAAATGACATTTGGAATGAAGAATCTTCATCGTAATCATTGATTTCAAATACTAAACAAACCGAAATCAAAAAAAATAATCTTTCAAAAAAGTGAAAAACTTCAAAATTTGAGAGTTTTG
>CACKBL010000020.1 GCA_902598305.1 uncultured Bacteroidota bacterium | reverse complement strand
AAGTATCTTTAAATTAACAAAATCAAACAAAGTGTATAAAAGAAAAATAGTATTAATTCTTACAATTTTCTTTGGATTTATTTCAACTATAGTTGGTCAAGAAATTAGTATACTTTTTAATAAAACAACTTTTAGTTTATTTAATCCATCTTTTTCTGGGGTTGACGGTCGGATGCTCTCTTTTAACAGTAGAAGCCAGTGGGATGGGGTAGAAGGTGCACCAAGGATCAACTCTTTGATACTTCACCTTCCAAGGAAAAAGAATGTAAATCTTGGTCTGGCTGTTCAAAACGATAGAGTTTTTATTGAAAACAGAACCTTTGTCTCCTTAGATTACAACTATAGACTTCAATTAAATAACGATCGTTTTCTTTACTTAGGTATTAAAGCAGGTGGTAATTTCAATAATATTGATATAAATGATATAGACCGTATCTACACCGATTACAATCCAGCTTTGTCTGCAGTAAAAAACTATTTTACACCAGTTTTAGGTGTTGGGTTCCACTACAGAGCACCAAACTATTTCTTTGGAATTGGAATGCCGACGCTTTTTCAAAGTGAACGTTTTGATGATACACAAGATTGGAAAACAAGTGCTGTTGATTACTCCTATGTTCACTTTACAGGAGGAATAAATTTGAAAGTTCAAGAGAACTTGAGTTTAAACCCGGTTGTGGTTTATAGGTCTTTACCCAATATGCCCAACCACTTTGTAGGTACTGCTGATTTTGTTTACAAAGATAGATTTTCAATAGGAGGAGGGTTCTCAAACAACGATAATGCAGCTATTTATTTCTCAATAAAAACCAAAGGAGGACTTGAATTAGGGTATGGGTATGAATTTACACAAGGAGAAATCAGCGATGTAATAACCAACCCAACTCATGAGATTATGATAAAAGTACCTCTTGGTAAGAAGATTCAACCAGAGGAGGCAACCAAAAGTGATCAAGAAAACAATGAACAATAGATACTTACTATTTATTGTATTTTCATTGTGGGGATTCCTTTCTCAATCACAGTTTTATTTGGATAGCAACGGAGTTACGATAAAATGTCCACTTGCAAATGTTGGAGACACAGGTGATGTTGGAGGCAACACATATGTAAAAGTCGATCGTGAATCTTTACAAGCTAGCATAACTGCTGGAGCAAATATTGTGTTATGCTGCACCTCTGGAATAACCGATATGAGTTCTTTGCTAGAAAACAGAAGTGGTTTTAATAAAGATATAGGTGGTTGGGATACAGCGAGTGTTACAACAATGGAAAAAATGTTTAAAAGTGCAAGTAGTTTTAATAAGAACCTTAGTAACTGGGACACTAGAAATGTTACAAATACTTCAAGAATGTTTCAAGCAACAACATTTGTAGATATAGGTATAGGTAGTTGGACCACTTCTTCTGTAATTGATATGTCATATATGTTTTATAACAATCAGTCATTTGATGGTGATTTAAGTAATTGGAATACTTCTTCTGTCACCAATATGTCACGAATGTTTGAAGATGCAAGAGCATTTACTTGCGACGGGCAAGATCTTAATTCTTGGAATACTTCTTCTGTTACCAATATGAGTAAAATGTTTTTTAGAGCTCACAATTTTAATCAAGCTATAGGTAGTTGGGATACTTCTTCAGTAACTGATACGTCATACATGTTTAATAATGCGGATTCTTTTAACCAAAATATTGGAAATTGGAATACATCGAACGTTCAAAATATGGAGAATATGTTATTTAGCATAAAGGTTTTTAACAATGGAGAAGCCAGAGGTAATTCAAATAATCCACTCAATTGGGATACCTCAAGTGTTACAAATATGAATAGATTATTTTATGATAACCAAAATTTTAATCAAGATATTAGTTCTTGGCAAACTACCAACGTGACAACAATGAATGGAATGTTTAGACTTGCAAAAGATTTTAATCAAGATATTAGTAGTTGGAACACCGAAAATGTCGAAATCATGTATGAAATGTTTCAATCAACTGATGATTTCAATCAAGATATTGGAAGTTGGAATACCGGAAAAGTCCAAAACATGGAAAGGATGTTTAAAAAAGCAGGTGGTTTTAATAAAGATATTTCTGATTGGGACACATCCTCTGTAACTAATATGTTTGAAATGTTTGAAGACAATACAAAATTTAAAAATGGAGGAGTTGCTCTTGATTGGGATGATGGTTTCGGGACAAATGCCACCCTACGACAAATGTTTAGAAATTCAAGATTCAACCAAGACATATCGGGTTGGGACACATCAAATGTTCAAAACATGAGTCAAATGTTTGATAGAGCATATTATTTTAATAATGGTCAAGGCGCTGGTCAATCAACTGCCACACTAAATACTTGGGATACATCAAATGTAACAAATATGGGCTCTATGTTCTGGCGTGCTGGGTCATTCAACCAGGATATTGGAGAGTGGGATGTGAGAAACGTTGGAAATTTTGGGTCTATGTTTAATATTGGTGCTGGAGGTGGTCCAAATATTATGAGATTTGATAGAGATATTTCAACATGGTGTGTAGAACACGAACCTTCTGAACCTGCTGGCTTCAGAACTGGAACCCCTCTTAGAGCAGAATATAGGCCTTTATGGGGAGAATCTTGTGGTGCTAGGGTCACTTTAACTGATTCAGACGGTGATAATAAACTAACTGATACAGAAACGGCCATTATCACAGCCACATTTAACAAGGATATGAATAGCAGCCCCCAATACGCTATAAATGGAGGTGCTTACTCAAATCTTTCCTCAACAGGTAACCCCAAAATTTGGACATTCCTATTAGATCCAACCTCTCTTACACCAAATCAATATACTTTTACTGTTACAGGTACTTGTGTTAGTGGAGGATATACTTACGATCCATCCACTGGAATTGTAGATGGAAATGAAACCGGAGTTGACAGTATTACTTTTACAATTGAAAAAACACCTAATATTACGTTTGAAGACCCAATTATTAGAACTTATGGAGATGCAGCTTTTGATCTTGTGCCGATAACCAATGATAGTCCAGGTGCAATATCATACAGTGTTCTTACCAGTCCAACAGTTGTCTCAATTACAGGAAGCAATACAACTATAAATAGAGCTGGAACATCAATAGTTTCGGCTACCATCGCATCAAGTGGTGGATACTTATCAAAAACAGTCACCTTTACAATATTAGTTAACAGAGCTACTCCCTCGCTGAGTTTTCCTGATATAACAACGACTTATGTGGATGGTGGTAACTTTTCACTAACTACTGGTAGATTGCTAACTAGTAATGCAACCTATACTCTTACAAATGGAGGAGGAATAATTACTATCAATGGTACGGGAGACTCATCAAATGCAGATTATATAAGCGTAGGAACCACAACTATTTTAGTTAACCAGGAAGAAAATGAGTATTATTCGGCCGGTTCAACAACTTTCGAGTTAGTAATAAATCCAGCTACTCCAATTTTAAATGTTGCTAGTCCATTTAATAAAATATTCGGAGATGCTCCTTTCAACTTTGGTTACTCATCAAGTGGTGGTTCAAATAATTTTAGCTTTACGGTTGCGGACTCATCTGTGATTTCTATAACTTCAGACCAAGCTTCTATAACTGGAGTTGGAACAGCTATTGTTACCGTTACGCAAGTTGAGGCTCCTGGTTCAAATTATATTAGTGTTACAAATTTAATTACTGTAAACGTTGCAAAAGCACCTACAACATTTGATGTAATCGACCCAATAGTAGTGGATTACTCGCCGGGTGGAACATTTACTCTTATTGCCACACCAACCTCAAGTAATACATCCAGCTTTACTTTTTCGGTACCCGATACAAGTGTCATCTCCATATCTGGGAATACAGCTACAATTAGTGCTGCGGGGACTACCACCGTTTCTGTAACCCAACCCGGAGATGCAAATCATTTACCACTTACAAAAACTTTTACTGTTGTAGTTAATAAAGATTTAACTCATACTATATCTGTATCTAATGAAATAGTTGATTGTAATGATTCTCCACTTTTCTTAAATCCCACCTCCGTCAGTTCAGGTGCATTTACTTTTTCTCTTTTAGATGGTGATAGTGTATCTGTGACAGGTAGCAAAGTAACAATTGATAAAACAGGTGTTTCAACACTTACCATTGATCAAGCAGCTACTGCTAATTATGGACCTGCCACAACTTTGATGAAAATTGACGTAACTCAACTTCCTCCTAATCTTTCATCACCAAATTATACTGTTCGATATGGAGATCCACCATTTTCTATAATTAACAGTGTTACTTCAATCAGTTCAGGCACGTTAGTTTTTGGTAATGGTTCATCAAGTAATTTTAATATTGATAGTTCTTCTGGAGTAGTTTTTTTAAACAGTGCTGGAACAGGTACAATTACAATTCTCCAGAATGGTGATGGCTGTTTTGGTCCAGGTTATATAACTCCATCTTTAACAATACTAAAAGCATACAATAATTTAATTGCTGGTAATATTACAAAGACCTTTAGTGATCTAAATTTTGTATTAGATAATGTTACAACAAGCAGCTCAGGCAGTTACGCTTTCACTTCAAATCCTGCTGGTATTCTCTCTATCAACAATACTTCAAGTGTAACAAGTATTCTTAAGGCAGGAACTACCACGGTATCAGTTACCCAATTTGCAGATGGAAATTATGAATCATCCACTACGAGTTTTACCATTACAATTAAAAAGGCTGATCCTGTAATTTCCGCTCCTGATATCACAAAACTCTATACAGACCCAGATTTTTCTCTATCTTTAGCATCCAGTAGCACGGGTTCATTTACCTATTCAACTTTATCCTCTGGGGTTGTATCTATAACCAATACTGGAAACGTATCCATTATAGGTGCCGGGTCCGTTGTGGTTTCAGCGACACAAATTCAGGGTATCAATTACAACTCCAAAACAGTAAGCTTTACCATAACAGTTGGTCAAGGTACGCAGTCAGTTTCATGGACACCCTCTTCAATAAGTAGAGTTTATGGTGACCCACAATTTTATGTGAGTACTCCGACATACAATGGTGATTACGGAGGAGTAAATTCAATTTCCTATTCTTCCTCTGATCCTTCAATTGCGGCTATTGATTCATCTACAGGTTTGGTAACGGTTGGAGATGTAGGTAGCGCAGTTTTCACAGCCACTTTACCTTCAGATGGAAATTATTTAGCAACTACTGTTTCAATGACAATAAATGTTTTAAAAGCATCTCAAGGAATTTATGTGCAAAATCTTCCTACAACAAAACCTCTTAGAGATTTTACCACATTTGATATTAATGCATATACTTTGCCGTCCAACCACAATGTTTATGTAACAATGGATCCTGGTTCTGTTGCAACTATTTCAGGAAGTGCTAATAACTTTACTTTGTCAAATATAGGGACTACAGGACTAGTTACACTAACCTTTTACACCAAACTTGTTGATCATCCAAATTTTAATGTAGTAACAGAGACGTTTGTTATGGATGTGGTTAAATTAAATCAAAATATTTCTTCTCCATCTTCACCGATTGTCTATTTGAACTACTCGGAAAATCTAAAATATATTTTTAATGCCTCTAGTGATTCAGGTCTCCCTATAAGTTATGCTTTAAACCCGTCCTCCCAAGCTGCGGCTTCGCTTAGCTCAAATGTCTTAAGTATAAGTGACGTTGGAACAGTAACGGTTGATGCTGACCAGTCAGGAGACGCACAATTTAACCAAGCACCCACATACAAGTTTTTGATTAGAATTTTACCTGGAAATACTATTTTGTCAAATTTTGATATTCCAGACAAGATGTTTGATGATCCAGATTTTAGCTTTATAGAGCCCACTTCTAATAGACCAGGTACAATACGATATGTAAGTAGTAATCCTTTAGTTGCAGAGGTAGTTGGAAATGAAATTGTAATTAATGGTCCAGGCACATGTATAATTATTGCAATACAAGATGGAACAAGAAAATATACTCAAGGAATATCCACCACTATTTTTAAAGTGAGTGATCGTGATGACGATGGAGATGGAGTAGGAGACAGCATTGACAACTGTCCAGATATTCCCAATCCAGACCAGCGTGACACAGACTTTGATGGAATAGGTGATGCGTGCGAC
>CACKBL010000019.1 GCA_902598305.1 uncultured Bacteroidota bacterium | reverse complement strand
GAAAGCTTCTTGAATTTTTTTTGATGATAAAGAACGAATTTCATCAACTGAAAGTGAATTTGGAGAATTAATCACGGATTTAAATGCATCCTTGAGAAAACTCAAAAACAATTCATCAATCTTGTTCAAGTCACTTAACTTTTAATTCTTTTTTACTATTCCTTACCTTTTGCAAGTATCTTTTCCATAGCTTAGTTTGATGACTTTCCAAGGAAATTTTTCTCCCGTCTATGAAGGCATAGTCTACTATATTCGATCGCATATCTAAAGCATCTCCTTTTGAGATAAAAAATGTAGCACTTTTACCTACTTTTATTGAGCCATAATTTTTATTAATTCCTATAATTTTAGCTGCATTAAGAGTTATCATACTTAAAGCGTTTTCTTTTTCCACGCCGTACGCTGCAAAACTTCCTGCATAAAAGGGAAGATTTCTGGAATTCATTCTTTCCATACTTCCACTTACATCTATTGAGACTAAGATTCCGGAGTCAATTAATTTTTTTGCATTTCGAAATCTTAGTTTAGGATCTTCATCAATAAAAGAAGGTAAATTGTGGGGGTGTTTGAGCACCACAGGAATTTTATTTTTACTCAATAAGTCAATCTGCTTGTAGCTATATATTCCACCGACCAATACAATCTTATTAATTCTGAGCGAACTTAAAAAAATTATTCCATCTTGAATTTGTTTAGATGAATTTGCATGAAGAAAAACTATTTCATTCCCATTAAATAAATTTCTCATCGCCTCATATTCCAAATTTATTGGTTTTGGATTTGGTAAATAAGATTTAGAACTTTTAAAAAAATCTTTAATTTCTTTTACTTTTTTATTATAATTTTTATTTTTTTCAATTGTCCTTTTCCCAGAACTAACTCTTTTGTAAGTGTAAGGTGAAGGCCAATTTAAATGAATCCCTACATTTTTAAAAATCAGGGCGTCTTCCCAATTCCAGGCATCAAGTTGCATTATAGAAGATTTTCCACTTATAACACCTCCTCTTGGTGTTGTTTGAGTAATAAGAACACCATTCATTCTCATACTCTCTACCACTTTAGACTCTGCATTGTAGGCTATAGAAGAGCTAATATGTGGTAAAAAAGGACCTATTTCATCATAATCTCTAGTAGCCCTTACTGCGTCAATTTCAGCTAAACCTAGAGTTGAATTTAAAGCAATCAGTCCTGGATACAAGTGAGCTCCATTAGTATTGATTGATTTGTCATAATTATTTTTAGGTTTTATTTCTCCAACGTAATTAATTTTTCCATCGTGAAATCCAACGTAACCCCTCTTTATGATTGAACCATCTCCTATATGAATGATAGCGTTTTCAATTAACATACTTTCAAATTGACCATTACCTGGAGTTTGCTGTCCAATGATCAGGAGTTGAGAAATAAAAAAAAGTATAATTGTTTTCTTCATTTTTATTTATCTACTGTTTCACAAAAAAACTCTTTATTTGAACTAGACTCAATTGGTTGCAACTTTTGACCTCCATTCGTTGCAGATTTCATTTGATCAATAATTTTATCTTTTTCAATTTTCATTTCCTTTATAATTGATGGTATTTTTCTACTATCATAATATATTTTTCCATCTATGAGTGTTTTTTCAGCGCTAGCATAGATGGACAATGGGTTGTCTGACCATAAGACTAAATCTGCATCTTTACCTTCTTTTAAACTTCCAACTCTATCATCTATATGTAAGAGCTTTGCAGGATTTAGTGTAACATACTTCCAAGCTTCCTCCTCACTTAAACCACCATATTTTACAGCTTTTGCAGCCTCTTGATTTAGTCTTCTAATTACCTCCGATGAATCTGAATTGTAAGCAACTGTAACTCCAGCCTCAGTCATAATTGGCCCATTGTACGGAATCGCATCTATAACTTCATACTTATAAGCCCACCAATCTGAAAAGGTTGAGCCTCCTACACCATGACGAGACATTTTTTCTGCTAATTTGTATCCTTCCAAAATATGGGTGAAAGTATTTATACGAATCCCAAAATTTTCCGCGACTTTCATAAGCATATTAATCTCGCTTTGAACATATGAATGACATGTAATAAACCTCTTCCCTTTTAAAATTTCCAATAATACATCCATCTCAATATCTTTCCTAGGCTTTTCAACTGCCCCCTTAGCTTTTTTTGAAAGAGAGTTATAATTTTCCCATTTTTTCTCCGTATTCCAATGCTCTATTAAAGTGATCAACAAAAACTTGCTCTACTCCCATTCTGGTCTGAGGAAACCTAGAATAACTCCCCCAATTTGACTGTTTTACATTTTCTCCAAGAGCAAACTTTATAAATTTATCTGAATTTTTAAAAATCATTTTTTCATCAGACTCGCCCCATCTGAGCTTAATTATGGCAGAACGACCCCCAATAGGATTTGCAGAACCGTGTAAAATCTGTGCTGTGGTTACTCCACCAGCTAAACTTCTAAAAATTGATATATCATCGGGTTCAATGACATCTTCAATCGATACTTCAGCAGAAGAGTTTTGACCAGCTTCATTTATTGATGAAGCAGCAATATGAGAATGTTCATCTATTATACCCGCTGTCAAATGCTTACCAGTACAATCCAAATCAAAATGGTTTTTTGGAGTTTCTATGTCTTTTCCAATTTTTTTTATTTTGCCATTTGAAATTAAAATATCTACATTCTTAAGAATTCCTTCCTTTTCATTAGTCCAAGCTGTTACATTTTTAAAAACCATATTTGAATATTTTGGTTTTTCTTTGAAGCCATATGCCGTATTTGGAAAGGTGACTGGCAAAACAGGAAATTGTTTCTTTGGTTCAATTTTGTTAAGAACTTCATCTTTTAATTCAAGTTCTTTCTTTGCATTAGATAGTCGTCGTCCTAATGTTTTTATCTCTACAGAAGATAATCCGTTAAATTTGGCAATGTTTTTTAACTCTTCTATTGAATAGCCAGCCTTTTCAGCCTTTTCTAAATATTCCAATAAATCTTCATCTGAAATATCTAAATTTAAAACTACATCATTAGGGGTTATTACATGTTGCTTTCCAATAACCCAATTTTCGTAAATAACACTTTCTTCTCTAAAAATAGGACCAGATGCGACTAGGAAATTTGCATAAAATCCTTTTTTTATTTCACCTATTTTTTGATCCATTTTAAGAACTTTTGCAGGAATCTTTGTAAGTGACATCAATGCCCCTTTTTCCGATAGACCATATGCTACCGCCTTTTTTATATTTTTAAAGAAATCGGAAATGTTTTCAAGACCTTTTGAGGTTATTGCAAAATTCAGACCATTTTCTTCTAAGACAGACAGATTTGATGGAGCCTGATTCCATTCTTTTAAATGGTTTAAAGTTAATTTTTCATTTAATTCAGAATCCGAAATGTCATAAGGTCTTGGGAAGTTAATAGGTACAACAATGGTATTCCCATATGATTTAATTCTCTTATAATCTAAATATTCAAATCCAGAACCAACTACAGTAAATCTTTGATTTGTCTCTTTTCCAATTTTAAGTGCCCGCATTAAATTTAGTCTCCCGCCACTTTCAAAAATTTTAGGTAAGTTTTTGTTTTGTATTGCAGCCTCTATCGAAATATCTTTAGAATTGGAACTTTTTTGCTCATACCATTCTATATCCAAAAAAAAATTGCCTTAAAAGAGCCATAGCGCCCATAACTGAAGTAGGATAGGATTGAGCCGAATTAATACTTTTTTTAAATGAATAAAATTCTGTAGACTTACTTTTAATAATTCGGTAGTTGTCAGTATGAATGTCACTAAGAGCGATCAAAGAACCTGTTCCTCTATGGATACCATTTTCTCGGTGAGCATTTACAATTCCGAAACCCGCCTCTCTTAATTTTTTTGATTTAACTGGATCAAAACTATAGTCATTAATGGAGTTGTAGTCACTTAAAATATGATCATTCCAATAAAACCCTTCTCTATTAGGATTATATTGCGAACTTCTTCCTGTTCTTGTGGAACTTTCTGCTTTTCTTATTCCAAAGTTTGAATATAAATCAATAAAAGAAGGATAAATATATTGACCTGTTTTGTCATGCAAAATTGAATTTTTCGGTATTTCAATGTTTTTTCCCACTTCAACAACTATACCATCTCTCTCAATTAAAATGCCTTTTTCTATTTTTTTGTCTGGAGAAACTATAATTGTAGCATTAATAAAAACATTATAGGGTTGATTCGATGTTTTCACACCATCATTTTCAGGAAAATAATCTTGAGAGTGAGATTTTTCAATTGAATATATTAACGATAAAAGAATTAAAACAATTTTTCTAACCATATTTAAAAATACAAACAATTATTTTAAACCCTATTAAAATTCTAAAATGACGAAACTCTATTGAATTCTAATTTTTTAGGAAATCCAGTGCTAAATTAGTCATCGCCTTAACCCCAAGAATTAATGCGCTGTCATCAACATAAAAATCTGGTGTGTGATGAGATGGTGCATCTTTTTCTAAAACAGACTTAGGAGTACCTCCTAGGAAAAAATATAAACCTGGTACTTTTTCTTGAAAGTAAGAGAAATCCTCAGCCCCAGTTTGTGCTTTTGACAAAATCACATTTTTTTCACCAGCTACTCTCTTCAAAGTAGGAAGCATTTTTTCTGTCAAAGCAGGATCGTTATAGGTTATAGCTGCTCCTTCCGTAATTTTTAACTTTGCAGAAGCACCATAAGCCGTGGAAATATTTTCAACCAGCTCTGACATTCTCTTATTAATTAATTCTTTCATCCCCTTATCTAGTGTTCTAATTGTCCCTATCATTTGAGCACTTTCTGGAATAATATTAAATCTTATTCCAGAATGGATTGAACCTACTGAAACAACTGCACCTTCTTTAGTCAATTCGCTATTTCTACTTATAATAGTTTGTAAACCGTTTATTATTTGGGCAGAAACAACAATTGGATCAACACCCATCCATGGAGATGAACCATGAGACTGTTTTCCTATAACATCAATGACAAACCTTTGAGAAGAAGCCATAGCTCCCCCAGGTTTGTATTCAATTTTTCCGACATGAAGACCAGAGCTAATATGTAATCCAAAAATTGCATCCACGTCAGGGTTTTTTAATACTCCTTCTTCTACCATTAAAGAAGCACCACCTGTTTCTCCTTCAGGATAACCTTCTTCTGCAGGTTGAAAAATAAATTTTACAGTTCCTGAGAAATTTTTATTTTCTGATAAAACTTCAGCAACTCCCATCAAAATTGCAACATGCGTATCGTGACCACAGGCATGCATTACTCCAGTTTTTTTTCCATTGTATTCAGAAACCACATTAGATTTGTAAGGAAGATTATTTCTCTCTGTTACTGGCAGTGCGTCCATGTCGGCCCTCAAAGCAACGACTTTCCCTGGTTTATTGCCTTTCAAAATTCCTACAACACCCGTGTGAGCTACTCCAGTTATTACTTTTATCCCCAAACTCTTTAAATGATTTGCAACCAACTCAGCAGTTTTGAATTCTCTATTTGAAAGTTCGGGGTTTTGATGAATGTGGTGCCTCCACTCAATCACTTTATTTTCAACTTTTGAAACTGACTTTTCTAGTTCTTGACTCAGGACTGGTTGAAAAATAAACATACAAATAGTTAGAAGAGCAAATCGGAATGAGAAAATTTTAGATTCTGTTTTATTTTTATAAACCATAAAAAAGTTAATTTAAAAAGTTGAAATATTAATATTATTAAAATTAAAAAATATATTCATTAAAATAATTAAGTTCATATACATAAACAGATGTTAATTTTTATTGTAAAATTTCAGGATTATTTTCAACAAAAAACCATAAACTGGTAGAAAAAATAGAATCCCAATAAAAATTTTAATTATGGTCTGATTAAAAGCTATTTCGGTCCAATTTTCAGACATAAATATATCTTTTGAATTATAAAAAGCAGTAAAGAAAAATGTGTATGTGTCAATAAAGTTTGAAATAACAGTAGATAAACTGGGTGCAATCCACCATGCCTTATAATTATTACGAATCTGTTGGAATGCAAAAATATCGATTACAATTCCTAAAGCATAAGAAGTTGCACTAGCAAATCCGACCCTAATAGCAATGTTTAAGGAATCTTTTTCAATGAAAACTACCAAAATAGAGAAAATTATAGCTAGAGGATAAGTGTATGTTATTGTCTTTTGAGCTATTTTTTTTCCAAGTAGTCTTACAGTTAAATCAGTCGCAACAACTACAAGGGGGAAAACAAATGCAGCCCATGTAAGTTTATATCCCCAAAAAGTAATTGGGAAAACTACAAGTGCATTTGATGTTGTTGTAATTAATAAATGTAAAATTATTAAATAAATAAAAATTTTTGTGTTTTTAATAATCATAAGAATTTAAAATTTCACCACTCTTCCCAAGGGAAAACATACCAACTTTTATCTTCCGATCTTCTAATCATTTTTCCATAAAAATCAGTTTTAAATTTACTTTCCTGGTTATATATTAGTGTAGCATTGTAGATGGTTTTTGAAGGATTTTTTAAATCATAGATGATTTTTAATGTTCTACCTGAGTCATTTATATCATCAACCAATAATATATTATCGAATTCTTTAATTTTTTCTTTAATTGTTTTCAAATCTGGTGGTCTAGTGCTATCTCTTAATTGGATATCAATTATTTTATGTTTCAAATTCAATTGGTGTGATAAATAAATGCCAGGAATACATCCACCACGATTTATACTAAATATAACGGTTGGTGACCAATTTGAGTTCTTAATTTGCTTAATAATTTTACTTAGAGAATTAATAAAATCTTCTTTCCCGTAATATTTTCTTTCCTGATTCATTTTTAACAATTTATTACAAAAAAAAACATAGTTTACAAAAAAGTATATAATAATTAAATAAAAAAACCCTCTAACTCAAGTTAAAGGGATTTAATAAAAAACTTTAGTATTCTTGCTAGTTTCTAATCAAGTCAGTAACCATGTATGAAACCAAAATTTCACGACCTCCATTGGTTTTGACAAACTCTTGAAATGCTTTAGAAGCTCTAATCTTATCAGCCATTATTTCAAGGTCTTGCATGCTTTCGCCATAGAAAACAGAATAGTGCGTTGCACCACCAAGATCACCCATTTCAATTTTACCTACACCCATCATTCTTTCACCAATCATTGGCTCGATAGCCTTTGCAAATTTAACATATGCGGATGCATATTTTGATGGATCTTTAGCTTTAAACAACCATTGTCTGCCTACTTTATATTTATCACGATCCCCACCTTTCCAATACATGGATTTTGCAGTGTAAGAACCTTTAGCGGAAGACCTTAATGACCTCATACCTCTTAGGTATGATTGCCATGCCATTTGAGGTCTTTTTTCTTCGGTTCCCCAATCTTTTGGGTTACCGTAAACCATTATTCTGTGTGTAACTCCGTCAAGAAATCTGACTCTTTGTAAAGTAACTCCTCCAGATTTTCTTTTATATTTTCCATGAAACTCAGAGAAAAGGGAACCTACAGAACTTTCCGTTCCAGGATTTACTTTGAAGTTATATGTGTGAATACTTTGTGCATTTGAAAAGCACACTGAGAGAATTGTTAATAGTATAAATTTTTTCATTGATTTATGATTTATGATTAATATTAAAAGTTGAATTTATAAAATTTAATTGCAAGTTAAAAGTAAAAAGCTTTACTTATTTTTTTTTCTTTTTCCAGTATGGTCATAGCCTTTTTGTCTCTCTAATTCTACCATATCCTTTGGTCTGTAATTTAAAATAAAAGCTCTTCGATTATTTTTTGTTGAGTTTCCTCTACTGTAGTGTATTGTTTTTCCATGATGAATGACACATGATCCAGGTTCTAATGGAACTGAAACAGATTCATTTTCACTTCCAATGCATTGAAGTGCACCTCCTTTTACTGGTTGGGAATGTTTTCTCAAAGGCAATAAATGAGATCTAGGTGTATACCACATACATCCGTTATTTAAAGTGGCTTTATCTATTGCAAACCATATGCTTAAGGCTCTTTCATCAGGCATATCAATCCAATAAGCAGCATCCTGATGCCACGGGGTTTCCTTATTAGTATTTGGAGCTTTGTTTATAAGCATATCAAAGTCTAAAACGATATCATCACCAAGGAGGAACTGAGCTATTTTCAATCCAAGAATATGAATGGGTTTATTTATTAATTGAGGTAAAATTTTTGATGGTAACATGATTTGTGTAATTAGTTCCTTTTTACCATCTTTCTCCCCTGAAAGATCTGATCTCAACCCATTAGTATTATACTTATTATTTATGAAGTCATTGTAAATTTTGTCGTAATAACCCAAATGGCTATTTGTTAAAAAGTTATCTAACTTTAAGTAACCATTCTCTTCAAAGAAGACTTTATCTTCTATAGAATACATAAATAAAAAATTATTTTTTAAGATTATTTCTGAGCCTGGTAATCATAGTAACCCTCAAGAGGTATCATTACATGGTCATACCCAGTTCCTTCGAACATAATATATGGACCGCCTGAGTTAAAATCAGTGGTTTGACCCTTCAAAGAAGAAGGATCTTTGGGCATTAACATTAAGTGAGCTCCAGATTCAATCCAATGATCCTCTGCCGCATCTTCTTTTTTAAAGACCAATTGCTTTGTGTTATCTTCTCCCATATCTCCATGAAGCATATACATCCATCCATCATGATCCAGTTCAGGTTTTGTTCCAGACATAAAGGCCATGGCCCATTTCATGGCTTGAGCATCCATAACCATAGGCATTGCTTCGTGTGGATCTTTCCATCCATTCTCAGGATCGGACATTCCTCTCGGGTTACCTGCCATCGCAGTCCAACCATTGGTACCTTCCCTTAAAATAGTTTTTCCGTCAGAATCAATAACAGTACAGTTAGCTGCTATGAATGAAGGAGCGGCTGTACTTAGGGCCCATATTTTCCATTCAGCTGAAGTGTGAGGTCCGTCTGGTTCTCCATTGGTATTTTTCTCCTGCATTACTTGGGGTTCTGTTGTAATATTATTGCAAGCACTTAAGGTTAAAACAACGAATAATATTATTATTTTTTTCATTTTATTGAGATTTGAGATTAATATACCTACAATATATAAAAAAGAGCTAACAAATTAGTTTATACCCAGTTGAGCCAATGACGAGATTTGAACTCGTGACCTCTTCCTTACCAAGGAAACGCTCTACCCCTGAGCTACATCGGCTTATATTAGCTATAATAACACTTCTAAGAGGTTATTTCTTTCTATTAATATTACTGAGGGATGATTGAGGGATTATTAATCTCTTAAATGGCCTTATAATGAAAATTCCTTCAACTCTGCCTATCTCAATAATAGTGTACAAAAATAACATAAATAGTATACAAGCCAATTTTTACACCTGACACATAATTTTATTGTTATTTAAATTCAAATTTAGCAACAGAAACCACTTTAACATCTCCTTTGTCTAAACCAATTTTTTTATGATAATTTTGATGATATTCACTTTTTGAAACATTATTAAGAAGATTGCTCAAGTGCTCTTTGTTTTTTGCAGTAACTATATTTATGTAGTTAATATTTTCTAAAATAAGTCCATCAATCTTTGCTATGTGCATTTCAGCACCGTTCAGAATTGAAGACAAATTGTTTCTGTATTCTTGATATGCCTTTTCATATGAATCTGGGTATTTTACATCAAGAAAAAATTGTATTCCAACTTTATTTTCAGAATTTATTGATTCTTTAAAGTGAACCACTGAATCTTGAGAATAACCGTAGATAGAAATAATGAAAATTAGTATTGAAATTAAAGTTTTCATATGCGTATTTTTAAATTATGTTATTAATTTAATCAATTATGAGACTCCATTCCATTAAGGATTTAGTGCACAACTAATAATAATCAATTTATATTAAACTCAATTGCTGAATAAGTTACGACCGAAAAACTGCCAGCACCCCAAACTGTTGCAAAGCGCGTTCTAATTTCATACGTTCCGGCTCCAAACCAAATAGGAAAAGTGCTAGTTTCCATAAATTTACCCCAATGAGTACCACCTCTTACTGCATAAGGTGCCCATACCAAATGATTTCCTATCCAGCATCCAGTGTCTGCCATTTGAGCTGTCCCATCCTGAACCCAATATGTTTCAATATCACCAGTGTTATCATTCAAATACACTGATACAGACTCTAATTTTAAGACCTTACCGGCTGGAACAACAATATTTCCCAAAAGTGTTCCATTTAATTCTGCACCATTACTGTTAGTTGCCGTTACAATCTCACTAATAACTCTGTTAAATTGGAGATTTCCTTGAGAAAAAGAAAGATTAATTGTTAAAATAAATAATAATTTGAAAAAATATTTTTTGTTCATAATTGTTGTTTTAAAATCCATCTACTGTGTAGATTAAGTCATTGAATAAAATTCCTGATAAATCAATTGTAACACTACTTGTAGTGGCTCCAGTTATTGTTAAAATAATAGTTGTCCCACTTAAGGTAGCTGAAACAGCTGTGTTAAGTGAAGATAAATCGATAGTTTCAGATACAGTTGTGTTC
>CACKBL010000018.1 GCA_902598305.1 uncultured Bacteroidota bacterium | reverse complement strand
ACATAATCCGAAATTAGTTCTCGAACCTTTCTCAAATGACTTTTATTTTAATAATGTTCATAAAAAATTGGTTTAGGTTGAAAACTTACCTTCTATTTTAATAAATACGTTTTAAATAAGTTAACAATTAATTTAATTTTGCATATGATGTTTTCAAACAGACACATTGGACCCAATGAAAAGGAAATTAAAAAAATGCTCAATAAACTGGGTGTTAGCTCAATAAAAGAGCTAATTTATGAAACTATTCCGAACGATATCCTTTTAAAAAAAGAATTAAAACTAGATGATGCAATTTCTGAGATTGAATTTAACAATTTAATAAGATTACTATCAAAAAAGAACAAACTCTTCAAGAATTACATTGGCTTAGGATACCATCCATCAGTAATGCCTGCTGTAATTCAAAGAAATATCTTAGAGAATCCAGGATGGTATACTGCATATACACCTTATCAAGCTGAAATTGCACAAGGTCGTCTTGAAGCTTTATTTAATTTTCAGTCACTAATATGCGACCTTACTGGGATGAAAATTTCAAACGCTTCACTTCTAGATGAAGGTACAGCTGCAGCTGAAGCGATGGGAATGCTTTTTTCTACTCGAAATTCTGATAAGATTAAAAGAAATTGTGTTGACTTTTTTGTAGATAAAAATACTTTCGCTCAAACAATCTCGGTAATGAAAACTAGAGCCAAACCTCTAGGAATCAAAATACATATTGGCAATCCAATGGATTTTAAGGGAGAAAAATCTTTTTTTGGAGCATTTTTTCAATACCAAGGAAAGTCAGGCAATATTTTAGATATTTCAAGGATTTCAAAGGGTTTATCCGGAACACAAATTCCAATTGCAATTGGTACAGATTTACTAGCCCTTACATTGCTTGAAGCACCAGGTAAGTTCAATGTCGATGTTGTGGTTGGAACGTCTCAAAGATTTGGAATACCTTTAGGATATGGTGGACCGCACGCAGCATTTTTTGCAACAAAGGAAATATATAAAAGAAATATTCCTGGCAGAATAATTGGGAAAACTGTAGATATAGACGGTAATCCAGCTCTTAGAATGGCCTTGCAAACACGTGAGCAACACATCAAAAGAGGAAGAGCTACATCTAATATTTGCACTGCTCAAGTTTTATTAGCAGTTATGGCAGGTATGTATGCTGTTTATCATGGCCCAGATGGATTACTAAAAATTGCTGTTGATATCCATAATAAAGCAAAAAAACTTGAACAACTTCTAAATTATTTAAATTTAAAACAGTTGAACGAATGTTATTTTGACACAATACATCTTAAGGTTAATTCAAAAAAACTCAAAAAGATTGCTGAAAAAAATGAAATTAATTTCAACTACCCTGACACCAATCACGTTTCTATCTCAATTAACGAAACGACAAGCGAAAAGGATTTAAAGGATATCTGCACCGTGTTTGAAATTTATGCTGGAATTAAAATTAAATCAAAACAAATTCTTGCAAAAGACATAATCCCCCAAGAAATTAAGAGAAAGAGTAGATTTTTAACAAACAAGATTTTTAATTCCTATCAATCAGAGACATCAATGATGAGATATATTAAGTCCTTAGAAAGGAAAGACTTAGCACTCAACCATTCGATGATATCTCTTGGTTCCTGTACTATGAAATTAAATAGTGCAAATTTAATGATACCCTTAAGTTTTCCTGAATGGGGAAATATTCACCCTTTCTCACCGATAAATCAGGCCTCAGGATATCAAGAAGTTTTGCATTCTCTAACAAAAATGCTGAATGAAATTACTGGTTTTTCATCTACATCGTTGCAGCCAAATTCTGGAGCACAGGGAGAATTTTCGGGTTTAATGGTCATAAGAGCTTACCATATTTCCAATGGCGATAAACACAGAAATATTTGTATAATACCTTCTTCTGCTCATGGAACTAACCCTGCTTCAGCTGTTATGGCAGGTATGAAAGTGGTTGTTACTGGAACTGACACTAATGGAAATATTAATTTTGAAGAGCTCAAAAAACATGTTATCCAGCACTCTGATAATTTAGCTGCTTTAATGATAACATATCCATCCACCTATGGTGTTTTTGAATCGAACATAAAAAGTATTACCAGATTAATCCATGAAAATGGAGGTCAAGTATATATGGATGGAGCTAATATGAATGCACAGGTTGGATTAACTAGTCCAAAAGAGATTGGAGCGGATGTATGTCACTTGAATTTACATAAAACATTTGCAATACCTCACGGAGGTGGTGGCCCAGGTGTAGGACCGATCTCAGTAGCTAAGCATCTTGAGGATTTTCTACCTTCAAATCCAATTGTAAAAACCGGTGGGAATAAACCAATTGATTCAATTTCGTCTGCTCCTTGGGGGTCTGCCCTGGCGTGTATAATATCTTATGGATATATTAAACTATTAGGTTCATCCGGTTTAAAAAAGTCCACTGAAATAGCTATAGTAAGTGCTAATTACATTAAGGAAAGATTAGACGGTGCTTTTCCGATACTTTATGTAGGTGATAAAGGTCGTTCGGCCCACGAATTAATAATTGACTTACGTGGATTTAAAGAAAAAAATATAGAGGTGGTTGATTTAGCTAAAAGATTGATGGACTATGGTTTTCATGCACCTACCGTTTCATTTCCTGTACCAGGCACTATGATGATTGAACCTACCGAAAGTGAAAATCTAGAAGAAATAGATAAATTTTGCGATGCTATGATATCAATCGCTGCGGAAATTTCAGAAATGGATTACCATGATGAGAGCAGTGTTTTAAAGAATGCACCTCATACTGAATTGATAGGAACAACAGACAAATGGCCTTTTAAATATAGTAGAAAAAAGGCGTTATATCCTTTAGATTATGTTTTAAACAATAAATTCTGGCCCACTGTAAGGAGGGTTGATGAAGCCTTTGGAGATCGTAACTTAGTATGTAGTTGCCCTAGTGTAAGTGAATATACAAAAGCTTATAAATCAGCAGAAAAGAATAAATAATTTTTTTTCTTTTGATTTTTTTTTTTATTTGAAAATCGTTGTAAATTTTGTAAAAAGATAAACGATTTAGAATAAGAACTATAAATTTGGATTTTAAAATTTGATGGGAGTAATAATTACAAAAACTGGATGTTATATTCCGAATTTTGCCATAAAAAATGACAAATTTTTACAGAATTCTTTTTTGGATGAAAAGGGTAATACATTCTTAAAAAAAAATCAAGAAATTATTGAGAAGTTTTCTTCTATTACAGGCATTAAAGAGAGAAGATACGCAGATAAAAATCATAATACTTCAGATTTAGCAACCTTTGCAGCCCTTAAAGCTTTAGATGCTAATGAAGAGGATAAAGAATCTATTGACTATATAATTTTTGCCCACAATTTTGGTGATACAGATTTTGGGTCAAAACAATCGGGTTTAATGCCTAGCCTTGCCTCAAAGGTTAAATCTAATTTAAATATAAAAAACCCTAATTGTGTTGCTTATGATTTAATTTTCGGTTGTCCAGGGTGGCTCGAGGGTCTAATACAGGCATATAATTTTATAAAGTCAGGCGCAGCTAAAAAATGTTTAGTTATTGGTGCAGAAACATTATCAAGAGTAGTTGACAATTTTGACAGGGATTCAATGATTTTTTCTGATGGTGCAGGTGCTGTAATAATCGAGAAAAGCAATTCTAAAAATGGAGTTATTGCCTACAAAACTGTTACTTATACTGATAGCAATGAAGTTGATATTTTAAATTTTGATTGCTCATATGACCCAAGTGATAAACATAAATATATAAAAATGAAGGGGAGAAAAGTATATGAATTTGCTTTAAAAAAAGTCCCTGAAGCGATAAAAGAATGTATTGAAAAAGCTAACATAAATATCGAAGAAATCAAAAAAGTTTTTATCCACCAAGCTAACATGAAAATGGATGAAGCAATAGTTAAAAGATTATATCAACTTTATAACAAAGAGATTCCAGAAAATATTTTACCAATGAATATCCAGTCCCTAGGCAATAGTTCTGTAGCAACAATACCAACTCTATTCGACCAAGTTTTAAGAAATGAAATTATAAATCACAAATTGAATAAAAATGATATTATAGTTTTTGCCAGTGTTGGTGCAGGTATGAATGTAAATTCAATGGTTTACAAGATTTAAATATATAACTTTACTAAAATTTATACTTTTTGATGATTAAATTCATTGAACATATTGGCAGATACTTTATAATGCTCCAAAAGATGTTAGAAAAGTTCACAAAGTTTAATGTGCTATGGAGACTAATTCTAAGAGAAATTGATGATTTGATTATTGGTTCTTTGGGTATTGTTTCATTAATATCTTTTTTTGTTGGTGGAGTTGTAGCAATTCAAACAGCTATAAATATGGAGAATCCTCTTCTCCCACGCTATTTAGTTGGTTTTGCTACCAGACAAACTATGATTTTAGAATTTGCTCCAACATTTATTTCTATAATTATGGCTGGGAAAGTTGGGTCTTTTATTACCTCTTCTATTGGTACAATGAGAGTTACGGAACAAATTGACGCCTTGGAAGTTATGGGTGTAAATACATATAACTATTTAATCTTTCCAAAGATAGTAGCAATGACCATCTATCCGTTTATAATTGTAATTTCAATGTTTCTAGGGATATTCGGTGGTTACTTTGCGTGTGTTACTGGAGGATTTACAACTCATACCGATTTTATTGATGGTTTACAACTAGACTTTGTTCCATTTCATCTTAATTATGCCTTTATTAAGACATTTTTATTTGCAATGATTTTAGCCACTATACCTTCCTATCATGGATTTTTTATGAAGGGCGGAGCTTTAGAAGTTGGTAAGGCAAGTACAACCTCATTTGTATGGACAAGTGTTGCGATAATTATAATGAACTCTTTTGTTACAAACTTATTGCTAACATAATGATAGAGGTAACTAAACTTAGTAAAAAATTTGATGATACATATGTACTTAGAGATGTAAGTACCTCTTTCGAAAAAGGAAAAACTAATTTAATAATAGGTCAAAGTGGATCTGGAAAAACTGTTTTTTTAAAATGTATTTTAGGGCTTTTTACCCCAGAAAGTGGAGAAATAACATACAATGAAACTCCTCTTTCTAAAATGACCTCAAAAGAAAGAACAATGCTTCGTCAAGACATGGGGATGGTTTTCCAGGGTAGTGCTCTTTTTGACTCTATGACCGTTGAGGAAAATATCATTTTCCCAATGAAAATGTTTACAAATACACATATTGATGAAATTCGAGACAGGGCCAATATTGTAATTAAAAGAGTAAATCTAATCAACGCAAACAATAAACTCCCCTCAGAAATTTCTGGTGGTATGAAGAAAAGGGTTGCAATTGCTAGAGCTATAATAATGAATCCTAACTACCTTTTTTGTGATGAACCTAACTCAGGTTTAGATCCAAACACTGCAATTTTAATTGATAATTTAATTCAGGAAATTACTCAAGAATACCAAATTACAACCGTAGTTAATACTCATGACATGAATTCGGTTATGGAAATAGGAGAAAAAATTGTTTTTCTTGAAAGTGGAGAAAAAAAGTGGGAAGGAACAAATAAGGAAATCTTTAATACAGATAACAAATCTATTTCTAATTTTGTTTACTCTTCAGAGCTGCTTAAAAAAGTAAGAAAGATTTATGTTAAAGAAAATAAATAGTTTTATTTCAATTCGTTTCCAAATTTTTTAATTATTGCATTCCTCAACTTTTGAATTGATTCAATTTTTTTTCTTGGTATAATTATTAACATTTCACTATTATTTACGACTATGTGATCTTGCAAGCCATCGAGCATAATTAATTTTTTTTCATCAGAAAACATAATATTACCAGTCGAAGAATTTAAATATTTGTCTTTAAACCCAATATTAATATTTTTTTTGTGGCTTTTTTTCGATAAGTTTTCAAATAATGATTCCCATGTTCCAAGGTCGCTCCATTCAAAATTTGATTTTATGACATAGGTATTTTCTGCCTTCTCAAGGATAGAATAGTCTATAGATAGAGCTTTAATTTTTGGAAAAATATTTTGGAAAAAGTGAATTTCATTTGTAGAGTCAAAATTTTTCAAATTTGACTTAAATATTTTGATCATGCTTGGCTCTAATTTCTCAAATGCGTTTAAAATTGTTTCGGTAGACCAAACAAAAATACCAGAATTCCAAAAATACATGTCAGATCTTAAAAAATTTTCAGCCAATTGCATACTTGGTTTTTCGGTAAATCTTAAAACTTTTTGAAATGACTCTCTTGTGTTGCTTACCTTAATATATCCATAATTGGTAGATGGAAATTTAGGATTAACTCCAAAAGTTATTAGATGATTATGTTTAGATACAGAAAATGCATGTTCTACATTTTTATAAAATTCATTTAATTTTTCAATATAATGGTCGCTTGGTAACACAATTAGCTTCGCCTTTTGATTGATTTGATTAATCTTTAATGAAGCGTATAAAATTGATGGAGCAGTATTTCGCTTTAAAGGTTCACAAATTAAATTATTTGAATTTACTTTAGGAATCTGTGTTAATACTAAGTTTTTATATTTTTCATTTGTTGAAATAAAAATATTTTTTGTTTTGATGATTTTATTAATTCTAACGAATGTCTCTTGAATAAGTGTCTTTCCTGACCCTGTCAAATCAACAAATTGTTTCGGAAGAGATTCCCTACTTGCTGGCCAGAAGCGCAAACCCGAACCACCGGCCAAAATAAGAGCATAAAAATTATTGTCTTTTTTCATTTTTATATTCAAATATCAAGGTGTTTGGCTGAAAAAGATAAAGTTTTCCGTTAGAAACTTTTTCACACAAATACCTCTTTTTTTTTTTACTAATCTTCCTAAAGATGTCTTTTTTTTTATGCATAAATAGTTGACCCATTTCTAGCCGATCTAAAAAAAAACAATCATTTAAAGTGTCAAATTTACTAAGGGATTTAGAAAGTTCTTCATCTAAATCTGTACTTGATTTTGGATTTTTTAGATACATTTTAAATGCATCAAGTATAGAAATTGGGAAGATTGACTCAGACAGGAAAGGTTTAGATATTTCTTTAAATTTTATTTTCCACTCGATACCATGTGGCCTAATTTTATTTCCGAATGTTTGAAAAACTAATTGATGTGCGGTTTCGTGAAGGAAGGTTATTAAAAATCTAAATTTATTTGAATCCTTATTTAAAGTTATCTTTTTAGCTCCATTACTATATACTCTAAAGTCACCCCTTTTTGTTTTTCTCTCTGAAACTGTAATTATATTTAATTCATGTTTATTTATTAAATCTCTAACGTTTTTTAGGGCCTTGGCTGGAATAAAAGCAATTAAATTCATAAACTCACATGTCAATTATACAAATAAAAAAAATTACAAAAGTATTTTTATTGGATTTTCAATAAAGTCTTTTAAAGTCTGTAAGAACTTTGAACCAGATGCACCATCTATAGTTCTATGATCACAAGCTAAAGTTAATTTCATGGTGTTTGAAATTACAATTTTATCTTTTTTTATAGCTGGTTTTTGGACAATACTACCAACTGATAAAATAGCAGAATTTGGCTGGTTTATAATTGAGGTGAAAGACTCTATGCCGAACATTCCTAGATTAGATATAGTAAATGTACTTCCCTCAATTTCATTTTGTAACAATTTTTTTTCTTGAGCTCTACTAGCATAATCCTTTACCTTTAATCCAATCTCGTTTAGATTTAAATTATCAGCAAATTTTAAAACTGGGACAACTAATCCTTCTTCAACTGCAACTGCAACTCCAATATGAACATGTTTATGTTGAGTTATTTCATTATCACTCCACTGACTATTTATCACGGGATGGAGTCTCAAAGAATGAGCAGTAGCTTTTATTATTAAATCATTAAATGAAATTTTTATTTCTGGCTGCGAGTTGTATTGCTCCCTAAATGAAATGAGATTATCAACATTAAACTCAACATTTAAATAGTAATGTGGTGCAGAAAATTTTGAATCTGATAGTCTTTTAGCAATTGTTTTTCGAATTTGAGAGTTTTGTATTTTATTACTAGATTCTTTTTCCAATTTTTTAGGAGAAGTTGGAGAGGGTACAAAATTTTCGATGTCTCTCTTAATAATCCTTCCTCCATCACCTGTACCAACTAAATTTTCTAGCATGATTCCTTTTTCGGATGCCATTTTTTTTGCCAAGGGAGATGCAAAAATTCTATCAGATTGAGAACTTACAAATTCATTTTTAGATTGATTTTTAGTAATATCAATTTTAACATTATCAATTTTTTCTGATGAAATATTTTCTTGTATTGGTATTTCATGCTTAGTTTGTTTTTCTTCAATAATATCTTTTTTACCGATAGACTTTAGGGCTTTTTCAATATCGGTTTTTTTGTCTCCAATTATAGCTAGAACTTCATCAACGGGTGCAGATTCCCCCTCCTCTACACCGATATGAAGAAGAATTCCTTTATGAAAAGACTCGAACTCCATCGTTGCTTTATCAGTTTCAATTTCTGCTATTATGTCACCTTCTTTAACTTTGTCACCAACTTTTTTCAACCATGCTGACACAGTTCCCTCTTCCATTGTATCGCTTAGACGAGGCATTTTGACTATTTCATAGTTACTTTGATTTGTTTGTTCTAAAGTTGTATCCTTACCGTCAATTTGCTTTTCCTCAAGTTTTTCAATGTCTGAATTTAAATTATTATTTTTTGGTCCAGAATTTTGTTTATTAATGTAAGATGCTATGTCTTCATTTTTTTTTCCAATAATTGCAAGCATTGAGTCAACAGGAACAGTTTCACCAGCCTCCACTCCAATGTAGAGCAACTCACCTGAGTGAAAAGATTCAAACTCCATTGTAGCTTTATCTGTTTCTATTTCAGCTAAAATATCACCTTCATTAATTTGATCTCCTACCTTCTTTAACCATGACGAAACTGTTCCTTCCTCCATAGTATCGCTGAGCCTAGGCATATTGATAATATCAGCCATAATTTATTTTAATTTATGATTTAAAAAAGGGTAATTTTGTTCCTCATAAACAGCATCATACATGACTGAAATATCAGGATAAGGAGATTCTTCAGCAAATTTTTCACACTCAAGAATTTGCTTTCTAACTCTTTCCTCAATGGAGGAGATTTCTTTATCATTTAAATATTTTTTATCGACAATTATTTTTTTAACCTGTGTTATTGGATCTATCTTTTTATATTCCTCTACTTCTGATTTTGTCCTATATTTTTGTGCATCTGACATTGAATGGCCTCTATATCTGTAGGTTTTCATTTCTATAAAAGAGGGACCTTCCCCTTTACGAGCAATTGAAATTGCTTTATTAAGAGCACTTGCTACAGTAACAGGGTTCATTCCATCAACAGGTTCACAGGGCATATTGTATCCTAATCCTAATTTCCATATTTCTTCATGATTAGAGGTTCTAGCAACTGAAGTTCCCATCGCATAACCATTGTTTTCGACAACAAAAACAACAGGTAATTTCCATAGAGCTGCCAAATTCAATGTTTCATGCAGAGAACCTTGTCTTACGGCACCATCTCCCATAAAACAAAGAGTTACACAATCTCTTTCATGATATTTATCTCCAAATGCCATACCTGCTCCAAGTGGTATTTGACCCCCCACTATTCCGTGACCACCATGAAAGCGAAACTCTTTTGAAAAAATATGCATAGAACCACCCAAACCTGATGAAGTCCCAGTTGCCTTTCCATAAAGTTCAGCCATAACTCTCTTTGGATCTACGCCCATGCCTATTGGTTGCACATGATTTCGGTAGGCTGTTATGATTCTATCCTTCCCAATTTCCATAGCGTGGAGAGCACCAGCTAAAATTGCTTCTTGGCCGTTGTATAGGTGAAGAAATCCTCTCACTTTTTGCTGAATATAAACGGCTGCTAATTTGTCTTCAAACTTTCTCCAAAAAAGCATATTTTCAAACCAACCAATATAAGTATCCTTAGTTATTTTTTTCATTTAATTAAAAAAATATATTCAATTAATTCAAATCAAAAATACCATTTTTTAAACAAAAATAATCAAGTTATCAATTGTAAAAACCAATTACTTATTACTGTTTTCTTCATTAATTTCGTCAATTTCAGTATTTTGAGTGCTTAATGGTAATGTTATAGAAAAACGTAGAGTATTTTCAAGTGGATTTCTAATTTTTGAGGTTGAGAATAAGTAAGAAATATCAATTCTAGCAAAATCTATACTAAAACCTGCACCTAAAGTCAAAAATCTCCTTGAACCCTTTTCCAAACTTTCGTTAAAATATCCTGTTCTTAATGCAAAGGATTTTTGAAATTCATATTCTAACCCAAAAGCCCATGTTATTTCCTTCAACTCTTCACTTAACCCTCCTGGGGCATCTGCAAATGATTCAAAAATACCTTTTATGAAACTTACATCAGGCTGTTGATATCCCACAAAAGCACCGTCTTTATAAGTTGCTACTGGAGAAGGAACTAAAAGCTTATTAAGTTCCAGGTTAAAACTTAAAACACTAACTTCATCCATAGTTAAATCCATACTAGACCCAATTTTTATATTTGTTGGAATAAAGTTTTTTTGACCACCTTCATCGTATTTTAGTCTGGGACCAATATTTGATATATTGAATCCATGTCGAAACCTTGCATCCTTTTTATTGATTTTAAAAGTTTTTCCTTTGTAGAAGCCAGAAATATCAATTCCAATAGAACTGGCAGGGGTCGGATCAGCATCACTTGAAAGTTTTAAATCCGATCTTATATATCTGGCTGCAACTGCCATTGAAAAAGATTGGTTTAGTTTTAATCCATAAGATGCATCTAATGTTAGTTCATTTGGTCTTTCGATTCCTTGTTGAACAATAGTATTACCAATTAAATCGTTGAATTGGATATCACCCAAACTAAAATACTTTAAACTAAACCCCCAAGCACTTCTGTCATTTTTCTTTAGAAAATATGTGATATTTGCTAAAAAAATATCATTAACTAGCTTACTTAAATATGGGGTATAACTTAGTCCAATTTCTTTTCCTTTTTCAGAAAATACATATTTAGAAGGATTCCATTGCTGAGAAAAAACATCTGGAGAGGTTGCTACTCCTAATTCGCCCATTCCTGCTGACCTAGCATCAGGTGAAATAAGCAAAAATGGAACTCCTGTAGTAATTACTCTAC
>CACKBL010000017.1 GCA_902598305.1 uncultured Bacteroidota bacterium | reverse complement strand
CAATAGAGAATTCCGCAGAGGCTGGTGCAGCGGCATCAGTAGCTGTAGCAGAAAGTGCATTGTCAAGTGAAATCAAATAATTATATACACCACTCGCCTGTGAAGTTGGAGCTCCAGAAATAGTAGCAATATTATCAACAAATGACATTGTTACTCCGGGCGGAAGATTCGATACGCTGGAATTAATCAATTGAGGACAATTTGTCGAAAATTCGTATTTAACTTCATCGATTGGTTGAGTTTGAGAAACCACTTGTGACTGAGGACCACTTAAAAGACTCCCTTCTATCTTACATGCTAGGGGATCTTTTGAGACATCGTAATCTTTATCTTTGTCTGCCTGTACCGATTTGTCACAATCTGTTGAAACAATACTGAAACTGATATAATTATCAGTTAAAATGAGTTTATCTATTTTACCGTAGTTGTTTCTTGCAACTGAGAGGTCAATACTAAAAGAAGAAGTTTGACTTTGACTTAATCTATAAATACCAGCTACGGTTAAATCTGTAAAAACAATAGTAAAGGTGCCGTCTTTTCTAAAAATTAATTCTGTTATTTCACAGTGATTTAATTTACCACTTCCCCTATCACCAGTTTTTGGTTTTCTTATTTTCCACTTCCCGGTTCCAATAAATACGTTGTCTTGGTCGACAAGATTAAAAATTTGTTCTTCAAAAGTAGCTGTTACTGATTTAGTACCATCTAATGTTATATCTATTTCACTTGACGTTTCAGTGCTAGAACCAGACCACAAAGTAAATAAAGATCCTGAATTAGGATTTGCATTCAGTCTTATAACAGTTCCTGCATTATATTCTTCTCCTTTTTTAGATGAACTTATAACGGTTTGACTAACTTGTCCTGAACCAACTACACCAACATTCAAAACGTATTTTATTCTTTCAAAATTTGCTGTTATGTTAGTATTTGAATAAACGGTTACGGTTAAGGGATTTTCATTACCTGTAGCATCACCTGACCAACCAGTAAACTTATAACCATCAGAGGGAGTTGCACTTACTGTTACAGTTTGTCCAGCTTGAATCGAACCACCAGCGTAACTTACAGTACCACCCTCGGTGGTTTCAATAGAGACATCATAGTTTTTAACAACATATTCTGGCTCCTCATCTTTATCTTTTGAACATGCAAGAACAAGAAGAAAAATTAGATATAAAATCCGTCTTATAACCATTCTATGAATATATTTGTTTTTTACGATAAACACAAAAAATTGATAGCTCAAAAAGTTAGAGGAATTTGGAATCCAGAGTTATACCACGGGTGGGGAAAGGAAAAACGATTTTTTGAAGGTTGGTATTATAAAATCGTTTCCAAAGACGAAAAAAATGCTTTTGCATTTATTCCCGGTGTTGCTATGGACGAAATTGGAAACAAACAGGCTTTTATACAAATTTTAGATGGTAAAAATTCAACTTCTGAATATATCAAATTTCCTTTTGAGTCGTTTAAAGCTAATCCTAATAAACACGTAATTGAAATTGAAAAAAATAGATTTACAACCCATTCTGTAGACCTCGATCTTGAAAATATTAAAGGAAGTCTAATGTTCTTAAATGTTACTCCTTGGTCAAGTTCATTTTTTTCTCCCGGTATAATGGGTCCATTTTCATTTGTCCCTTTCATGGAGTGCTATCATGGAATTTTAAGTATGGACCATTCAATCAAGGGAGAACTTTTAGTTAACGACGAAAAAGTTGACTTTACTTCTGGAAGAGGGTACAATGAAAAAGATTGGGGTCATTCTTTCCCAATTGGATATGTTTGGATGCAATCAAATCATTTTAGGGAGTCTAAAATTTCTTTCAAATGCTCAATTGCAAAAATCCCTTTTAAGGTGCTTTCCTTCAATGGTTTTATAGCCGGGTTGTGGATAAAAAACAAACTTATAGAGTTTACAACATACAACTTTTCAAAAGTTAAAAAATGTAAAATAAATGAGAGACAAGTTGAGATAATAATTGAAAACCCAAAATATATTTTAAAAATTTTAGTCTACAGGTCCAAAACAGCTACCTTGGCTGCACCAATTCAAGGATTCATGGACGCGAAAATTGATGAAAGTATGACTTCCAAAATTGAAGTTAAATTGATTGAAAGAAAAACTAGAACAATAGTATTTGACGATGTTGGTAGGAACGCAGGATGTGAGGTGGCAGGAAATTATTCCGTTCTTCAGAAGAACTAGTCATCTTGAATTTGAATTCTCTTTGTCTGATCGCTTGTTTTAACTTTTTTTGATTTCAAGTTTTGATTGCCAAAATTATAAGCAATATTTAATTTTATTTGAGGTGGGGTAAAATCAATATATCCAAATGATTCTAAATTTATGCCCGGAATATCTGAATCCCATCTAAAATAATTGGAATCTAAAATATTTACAGCATTTAATGTGTATATAAAATTATCTGTCTTTTTTTGGAATGTTATATTTAGCATACCTGCAGGTAAAAGATCATATGCTCCAAATAACTGTCTTGACCTGTAGGTTCCGAAAATCTGAAGAGTATAGTCTTTACCCAAAGTGATATCATTATTGATGTTAAATCTAATATTAGAGTTGTTTCTATCTAATGTATACTGATCTGAATTATGAACAAGATTAGAATAAGAATAGGTCGTAAAAAATCTAATATTCCACCAATTAACGGGATAAACTGGGAAATTAATTATAGCACTAACTGTTTTTTGGGAGTCTAGATTTTCTGGCCTTAAAATTAAAAATCCATTTTCTAAGAATTTTGGTTGAAATCTTCCCATTATGTCATTTTCAATAGCATATTGAGCCGAAATACTAATTGAATTGAATCTATAATCGATTTGAAAATTATCTGTAAAAGAGGGTTGTAAAGATGTATTGCCTTGAATACCAGAATCTAAATCAAAAAATAACACAAATGGTGCTAAATCAGTAAATGCTGGACGATTTATTCTCTTACTAAAAGATAAATTAAGATTGTTTTTATCATTTAGCTTATATCCCAAAAAAATACTTGGGAAAAAATTCCCGTAATTACGATCTACTAAAGCATTACCAATTTGGTCTGTAACAAGTGTCTGAGTGTTTTCAAATCGTATACCAGATTTAAACGTAATATTTTCGTTAAACTTGGTGTCAAATTGAGCGTATACAGCTGAAACACTTTCATCAAGTACACTTGTTGAAGTAAAGAAATCAACAATTTGATTTTCTTCAAATAAACTATTTTCATTTGTAAAATCTGATTTGATAAATTTTAGACCTGCTGAAAAATTAACTTTTTTTAAGATTTTGTCCTCAAAATCTAACATGTATGCCTTGATATCAAAAGGTGAGTTTTTTTTACTTAATAAATTTCTTTGTGATAAAGAGTTTTCACTACTTGTTATTAAATAATTTATTGGTTGATCATTGAGATATTTTAAATAATTAAAATCAAAGGATAATTTTTTTTCATCATTGAATTTATATGAAATATATGAATCAACCTGAAAACTTTTCCAATAGTTGTCCTCCGTTAGATTCATAAAATCGATATCATTTGGCCTAGTTGAGTACTCGTTTATAGACATTGCATTTGTTTTATAATTATTAGAATATCCAGTAATTGAGAAACCAGCTTCTGTTTTTTCTGAAAAATCGTAGACGAATGAATATCTAAGGTTGTGGACCTGTCTATGATTATCTCTGTTCCAAGTGTATTTAACATCCTCAGGAAAATCTGTTTCGTATGATGATCTATTTAATTCTGCATTTGCAGGTAAAAGATTATTTAAAAGAGAATAATTAAATGTCATATGGATGCTGTTTGAATTGAGATTAAAATTTGTGGACGTATTTTGAATGGTTCTATCATCTCCAAATCCGTTACCAAGAGTTAAGTTTCCATTGTAACCTTCTTGGGGGTTTTTCTTTAATTCAATATTTATAAATCCTGCATTGCCCTCAGCATCAAAGTTTGCAGGTGGAGTCGTTATTAATTCAATTGATTTTGCATTATCTGCATTCATTCCATTGAGATACTGAACAAGTGCATTTATGGGCATATAACTTATTTTCCCATTTATCATAACATTCACTCCTGATTTACCTAACATGGATATAGATTGGGATTGTCTATCTACAATCACACCAGGAGTTCTTTCCAAAACATCTAATAAAGAAGCACCAGATGTAGATGAATCGGTTTCTAAATCAATAACGGTTCTATCAATTTCACGTTTATAAGCTATTTTTCTCCTAGCAGTTACATCTACATCATTTAATTCAAAAGACTCCTGCTCAAGATTTATTGTTCCAAAATCAAATGTTTTGTCTAACGTGAGTGAAAAAAAATCTGATTCATACTTTTCAAAACCGATACTAATAATCGAAATTTTAAATTTTCCAGTTTCATTAGTGGATAATTTAAAGTATCCATTTTCATCTGAGGAGGTTCTATCGTTAGTCCAATTCCCTTGCTCATCTAAGAGCAAAATGTCGGCATACGGAATACCTTCGTCCGAACTGTCTGTTATTTTTCCAGAAATTAAACTTTGAGAATACGAGCTAAAGAAACTCAGAGTTAAAACAAATAATGAAAAAAATTTTTTAGGCATCGGTTAACGTTGCGCAAATATATATTTTAGAAAATTACTTTTGAAATAAAAGTGATTTTTAAATTTAAATTTGATGATATGATAACAAAAGAATCTTTTTTTTAAATTATATTTTATTTGAAGTAATAAATACTGAAAAAACTTTAAGTCTTCTTTAAAAAAAATTATATTTAAAATTATTAACCATAAACAAATTAGAAATGAAAAAAATATTTTTATTAACCTTTTTTTTGTTTGCATCAATAGCAATTGGGCAAACTAAACTTTATGATATTGTTTTTGTGAAGGCACATGATATTCAAGCTTATGATGACTATATCAAAGAAACCTTTTCAAAAATACACACCAACAGGATCAAAGAGGGAAAATTACTCCAATGGGATGTCTGGAAAGTTGTAGATAATCCTCAAGAAGATTTTACACATATGATAACATACATCTTCGATATGGATAAATATCCCGTAGAAACAGGTGCTAGAGAGTATTTTGATATGACTGACAAATCTTGGAAACTCATGTGGGAGGATGTAAATAACATAAGAGAAAGAGTTGGTCAAGTTAAATGGATAGATCTTGGATCAGCAAGAAAAAAAGGGGTCGATTATTTGCCTCAAATAATGGTTTTAAATTTTATGAGTGCTAATGCAAAAAAGTGGGGCACATATGAAAAGACAGAATTAGGTTACACAAAATCAATTCCAGACAATTCTCTTCGTGTTGGTTGGAATTTTCACAGAAGAATAGATGACTATGGTAGTGACAACTATTTTTCGCATGTGACAATCGACTGGTTTGACGAGTATAAAGATTTTTTAAAAACAAATTTAGGAGCTGCATCAGATGTATCTCGTAATAGCTTGGATTGGACAAAACTTAGAGATTTAAAGAAGAAAGTTGTAATGTATAAATTTATAAGCGAAAATTAATTTATAAAGCCTCCTCATTGGAGGCTTTATTCATTGCTTCAAAGTTGGGTATTCAATCCCAAGTTGATCTAAATAAGTGTCATATTTAGTTTCATCATAATAAAATTTGCTCAGAAGAGGTTTGTACTTAGACATGATACTTGTGTTTAATTCCGTTGGTGGAGGATCATCTTTAGATATCATTGGCCTGTAAGTATCCTCCTTTAATTGGATATTATTAAAATAATTTTTTACTTTTTTTAAAGATACAAAGATTTAAAGATAGAATTTATAAACATCGACCCCACTTGAGGATAACGTGTCTTAAAGACCTAGTTGATATAGGGGTCGATGTTTAAATCAAAATTTTAATATTTTAAAAGAAGATTTTCTGTTTAATTGATATTCCCTTTCCGAACAATCAACATTATCTCCGCATAAATTATCTATATTTTCTTCTCCATATGCTTTAATTAATAATCTATTTGAATCAATACCTTTTTTTACAAGCCATGATTTTGTTACTTGAGCTCGTCTTAAAGACAATACTCTGTTATATGGAATAGAGGCTCGAGAGTCAGCATAAGAGTTTACTTCTAAAATCATATTAGGAAATTTAATTAATGTTCTGAAAACTTCGTTAAGAGAAATTATTGAAGACGGCCTAAGGGTATATTTATCTAAATCAAAGTAAATAGGCTCTATATTTAGTAAACATATTAAATCATAAGGGAGACATTCCTTATTCCATTTTAGACCCACATTTTCAATTATATTTGGGCTATCGTCAAATATTAAATCAACCATTCTTGAATTATACCCTAAACCGTTAGAGACTCTGATTTTGTATCTATTTTCACAATAGTAATCTCTCTTTGAAAAGTAAAATTGACCTTTATCATCTGCAATAGTTTCATCTATAGGATTGTCATTTTGATTTAATAATTCAACTAAAGATCCAACTAAAAGCTCTCTGGTATATAAGTCATAAACTGAACCAGAAATTGATGGGGAACACTCTTGAGTTTTTCCATACTCTACATTATTTACAACTGTGAGACCCTCATTTCTGTATGAGGTCACTTCCTTTTTGGGTCTTAAATTCCTGGTTATCCTGTAAACTTGATCTGAGGAACTTCCATTTGGTCCACTTCTGTTTGAAGAAAAATATCCAAATTCTTTAGAATTTTTAAAAACGAAACCGAAGTCATCAGAAGGAGAGTTTAATGGAATACCTAGGTTTTTACTTTTTGAGGGGAAGCCTCTACTATTTAATTTAGTTGAAAATACATCAAACCCTCCGAGTCCCATCTTACCATCACTTGAATAAAACAAATTAAAATTATCATCAATAAATGGGAAAGATTCCCTAAACTCAGTGTTAACGTTTGGCCCTAAATTTATCGGTTGACTGTACTCCTCATTATCATAAATATAAACAAACCATATATCAGACTTGCCAAATGTTCCTGGCATATCGGATGAAAAATATAATTTTTTACCATCAGGACTCAGAGCTGGGTGAGCTACAGAGAAATCGTTACCGTTAAAAGGAAGCTCTTTAATAGATCCCCAAGAATTATTATCATTTTTTGTGGCTTTGTAAACCTTTAATTTTACCTCATTATCCCTTGACCTTTTCAATCTCCCATTGAAATAATTATTTCTGGTAAAGTACATTGTCTTTCCATCTTCAGATATTGTCGCTGAAGACTCATGGTATTTTGTATTTACTTCCCCTCCTAATCTTTCCCTATTTATAAGAACTCCTAATGAATCAATTTCAGCGACAAAAAGATCTAAAAAAGGTTCATTCGACCAATCGTAATTTTTGTCCCCAGTTGCATCTTCAGATGATGAAAAAATAATCTCATTGTCACTGTAGAAATTAGGACCAAAATCCGATTTCCCAGAATTAATCTTAGTTTCATATAACTGATAAATAAACTCTGATTCGAATATGTCGTTTAGATATTTTTTGGATGATGTATAATTGTTTTGTGAAATTGGATTATTGGTTAGTTTTAAATACTTTTCAGTAAGTTGGTCTGCTACCTCATATGCTTCAATACTTTTGAATGAAATCGCAGCTTTAAAATATATTTCAGGATCAAGACCCTTAGGATAAGTATTTATTAATTTATTAAACCATATTGTAGCTAAATCATACTGACTATTATTAAAAAAAGACAAAGCTAAAAATTGATAAGCTTCCTTAGAGGCTCTTCCTGATCTTACAATCTTTAAATATTTTTCAATTGCAGGTGAATACTCATAAGATTCAAAATTACTTCTCGCAGTAAATATATTTTGCCTTTGTACCCTTGATTTTCGGTCATATAATCTCGACAATGAATCTGTTTCACGATTTTGGTGAGGTTGAAATCTGTCATTTTGATTATCATAAGAAAAACTGTTATAAATATTATTTTCCAAATTGAATTCAGGATTATTATTGTCTATAAAGTTTGAGGGATTTGGTTGTTGATTGATTGCGAATTTACTTTCCAAATCGTCTTTCATTTTGAGTTGAGGTTGAAACTCAGTCGTGTCTATGATATTTATTTTTGATTTTGGTTTATTTTCTTTTTTATCTTCTATATTATTTTTTACTATATTTTCTTTTATTTCGCTTTTTAACAATTCTTCTGAAGGCTCTGTTATTTGAACTTCCTTAATTACTTTTTTATTTGATTTTAAATCGGTTTGAGTTGAAATATAATTATTTGATTTTTCGTCATAATTTTTAATAATTTGACCATTTGAATATTGATACCAAAACTCCGACTTTTTAAGTTGATTTTCTTCTACGAAGTTTTTAGCCTTGTCAATTTCCGAAAAACGCTCTATCGAAACTCTGTAAAATCCATTTTTACGGTTTAATGAAACTGCATTTTTAAATCCTTTTTTTCTTAAATCTCTCCCAAGGTATATGGCATTATATTGATTTTTAAATGATCCCACAATTACATAAATTGAATCAGATTTTGGACTTTTCTGAGAGTGGGCATTTTGTACTAAAAAGATTAACCCCAAGATGAGAACAATAGATTGTCTTATATGTTTATATATATACATTTAAAAAAATCTTGGTGTTAAAATTTTTCTATTTGTTCCAAAGTCAATTCTAATAAACACCTCAAAACTACCTGAACTATAATCTTCAATTTCAGTAGTAGTAAAGTCATATGAAAGACCTATCATTAATGCATCTGAAACTTGAATTCCAGCAAGGCCAGTTATTGCTGAATCCAATCGATTGGCAACTCCAAAAGTAAAATTGTTATTTAATAAAAAGTTTAGTGATAAATCCCACTGAAGTGGTGTACCTCTAACAGCTTTAACTAAAGTTGCAGGTTTAAATTTTAATGACGGTAGTAAATCGAAAACATACCCTCCAATCAAATAAAAATGTATATTATCTGAGACCCTTGAGAAAAAACTAGAACTACTTTCAGCCAATTGAAAAAATCTTTTTTCTAAAAGATTTGGAGCAGACAATCCTAAATAGTAATTTTCAGAATTAAAGAAGATACCGACCCCGACTTGAGGTTGAAACTTATTGTCTATGACATAGTTGATATAGGGGTCGGTATTGTCATATATATTCAGTTTTGAAAAGCTAATATCCATACTATTCAAACCAGCTTTTAAACCAAAAGTTAATTTTGAAAACATAAACCTTATGGAGTATGCGTAATCTATAGAAAAATTAGTTTCGTCTACTGGACCAATTTGATCATTAAAAACTGACAGTCCTAAACCCATATTTTCAGTTTTGCCAATTGGCGTGTCAAATGCTAGTATACTTGTTTTAGGGGCACCCTCTATATCTAACCACTGAGATCGTCCCAAAAACTTTAAACTCATTATTCCTCTATTACCCGAATATGCTGGATTGAAAATTTGGGTAGCATACATGTACTGTGTGAATTGAGCCTCCTGCTGGGCAGAGTTAGAAAAAGAGATTAAGCCCAATAAAATCGAGAAAATAATTTGCCATATGTTTAATTTTTTCTTAGTCATTGTATAAGAATAAATAACCTACATATTCTGTCTTTCCAGGATTATCTTCTTCAGGGAAAGTAAGAACGTAATAATAGGTTCCTGATGGAAGCTTGACGTTTTGATCAATTGTTATTCTACCTCTAGAAAATCCATTAAACGCATCGGAATTAACTCTTCCTGGATAATTTTTAACTTCAAAGACTAAAACCCCCCATCTATTGTAAATTCTTAGTAGATTTTCAGGATAGTCTTCAATACCTCTTATATAGAGAATATCGTTCTTACCGTCATTATTTGGTGTGACAAGTGTGAATACTTCAATTTTAGATTCAAACTGATTATCTAATTCAGTAACCGTTGGATCATCCGTTGTATTTCCATCATCATCATCTCCATCATCACTGATATCAAAAATTGGTAAATTATAATTTGGAACTGTACCCGACACCTGGACTATGTTTTCAATAAAACCTGTGTAAGCGTCAGCTTGAGTAATGTTGTAAATCGCTTCATAAATAACTATACCACCGGGTAATATTGAATTTTGATCTGAACCTGAAGTTGAAGAAACATAATAAGGGTTTGTACTGAGATATATTCTTCCTCCGTTACCATCATACATTGTGTCTTCTATTGTCAAATCATTGATTTTTACATTTCCAGTATTTCTAATTGAAATAGTATAAGTTATTACATCTCCAGCCCCTATAAATTCATCTCTAGAAGTAACCGATGCAGTTTTTGTAACATCCAATTCTGGCCTCGGGGTAATTTGAATTTCCGTTGGGTCATCTACAACATTGCCGTCAGTATCATCCCCGTCATCAGAAATATCTGAAACTTGTTTAGTACCATCTAAATTTTCTGCTGAAGCATTTGCTGAGTTAATAATAAGACCTGTTTCAGCAGCTACTGATTCAATACTATAGAAAGCAATATAAGTTGCAGTCTCTCCAATTTTTAGTTTTCCTTCAGTGGATCCTTTATCTGCTCCAGTGAAAAATGGTCCATTTGAAAGATTTAAAACATTACCTAATGCATCACTTAAATTGTCTTCAATAACCAAATTCTTTAATGGGGTATTACCTGTATTTTCAACTGTAATAGTGTAGGTTATTAAATCCCCTGAATCAATTATTTGATCTTCAGAACTTACAGTAGCTGTCTTCGTAACTTCAATCATCGGAGACTCCTCTAATAAAACTACTGTTGGATCATCAACAGAATTACCATCGGTATCGTCTCCGTCATCACTAACATCAGAAATTCTATAATCTAAGTTTGGTCCCGTTGCAGATACCTCCGCTGTATTTATAATTTTACCCGTTGGTATGACCTTTTCCTCAATAATATAGAATGCTATATATGTTGCAGTTTCTCCACCAACTAATGTTCCTTCCCCAGATTGTTCACTAGCACCAGAGAAAAATGGTCCATTACTAAGAGATAAATTGTTCCCTTGCCCATCAGTCAATGTATCTACTAATACGATATCGCTAAGGGTTGAATTACCTTTATTTTCGACAGTTATTTTGTACTCAACAATATCTCCAGCACCAATTTTATTGTCACCATTATCGGTTACTTTTGCGGTTTTTGTTACCTCTAAACCGACGTTTGATACTGTAAATATTTCAGTTTGGTCATCGCTTGTGTTTCCATCTGTATCGTCACCATCATCACTTATGTCGGTTACATCTCCAACTTTACCTGGACTATTACCTGTAAATACAATGCTGTTTCTTATAACTCCAGTATCAGAGGCTCGCTGACCAATTATGTAGTTAGCGACATATGTTGCTGTCTCTCCCGGTAATATTATACCTTTAACTGATCCCTGACTAGATGAAACGAATGTTGGTGGAGTTGTTAAAACTAAATCTTTTCCATTACCATCGGTGAGCTTATCAACAAATGAAAGTCCAGAAACAACAATATTCCCTTTGTTTTCTATTGTAATTGTGTAGGATATAGTATCACTTGTATCATTAATTCCATTATTGTTATTGTCAGTTATGGTAGCTGTTTTAGTTACCTCTATTGCTGGTATCGATTGAATTTCAATTTCGGTAGGGTCATTTGTTGTATTACCATCTGTGTCATCACCGTCATCACTTATATCTGATACATTATTTACATTTCCAGGACTGGACCCAGTTGCGGTAACGCTATTAATCACTTTCCCAGTCGCAGAGTCACTATCGGTAATTAAATATGTTGCAGAGTAAGTCGCAGTTTCACCAACCACTAGAGTTCCACTAAGAGAGTTTTGAGTTGAAGAAACAAATGCAGGTCCAGAAGAAAGTTGAAGGGTTCTATTATTACCATCTTTCAAATTATCAACAAGAGTTATTGAACTTACTACTGTATTTCCATTATTATTTACGGTTATTGTGTAAACTATAGTGTCTCCTGAATTAGTTGTACCATCACCATTATCAATAACATAGGCTGTTTTGGTAACTTCAATTGAACTATTTAAATTGAATTCTACAACAGTAGCATCATTTGTAGTGTTACCGTCGGTATCGTCTCCATCATCACTTACATCCGAAACATCATTAGTATTTCCGGGACTACTACCAGTAACTGTTACAGTATTATTAACACTTCCGGTGTCTGCATTAGCTTGAGTAACTAAATAAGAAGCGTTGTAAGTTGATGTTTCGTTAGGTGCAATAGTGCCTTGTGGACTGTTGTTAGAATTTGATGCAAAAGTTGGTCCAGAAGTTAATGTTAAATTCGTACCGTTTCCATCGGTGATTATATCATTTAGAGTTAGTCCTGTAATTTGAACATTACCCTTATTTTGAACAGTTATAACGTAATTTATTGTATCCCCGGCTCCATTTACCCCATCTCCATTATCTGAAACAGTCGCTCTTTTAGTCACCTCAATTACTTTTGAAGGAGCAATAATAACCTCCGTTGGATCATTGGTAGTATTCCCATCTGTGTCATCACCGTCGTCACTGACATCTGTTATATCGTTGTTGTTTCCTGGGGAGCTTCCAGTTGCGTTAACGGTATTATTTATTTTTGAGGTTAAAGCAGCTGTATTAGAAATTAAATAACTTGCAGAATACGTGGATGTCTCCCCAATTACCAAGGTTCCTTGATTTGAACCAAGTGAATTGGATACAAATGTTGGGTTTGAGGTAAGCGTTAAAGCTCCACCATTACCATCTGTTAAAGTGTCAACTAAAGATAGTCCAGATATATTTACATTACCATTATTTATTACTGTGATTGTATAATTTATCGTGTCTCCAGCACCATTAATTCCATCTCCATTGTCAACCACATTGGCTATTTTTGTAACTTCTATAGAGGGTACTAAAGACGTGTAGACAATAGTAGGGTCATTTGTCGTATTACCATCTAAATCATTACCATCATCACTTACATCTGTCAGGTCATTAGTATTCCCTGGACTACTCGCTGTAACAGTAACTCTATTTACAATAGCACCACTATCTGAAGGCCCTTGAACAATTATATATGTTGCAGAGTAAGTTGCTGTTTCTCCCGCAGTTAAGGTCCCTTGCGAAGAACCAGAAGTTGAGCTCATAAAAGTAGGTCCGGAAGTAAGATTTAATGAAACACCATTATTATCTGTTAGTGTATCAACCAGCGTAACCCCAGTAATTGTTTGACCACCCTTATTTTCAACAGTAATTGTATAATTAATTGTATCACCTACCCCGTTAGAATTATCTCCGTTGTTATCTGTAACAGAAGCGGTTTTAGTTACTTCAACAGCACCTTGAGAAACGGTTAAAACAATAGTTGGATCGTTGGTAGTATTCCCATCAGAATCGTCGCCGTCATCTGAAATATCTGTTACATTATTATTATTATTTGGACTACTAGCTGTGGCTTGTAGAGTATTATTTACACTTCCCGAATTTGCTGCCTGAAGACTTATGGTATATGTAGCTGTGTAAGTCGCAATCTCTCCAACAAGGAGTCTAGTTTGGTTTGATCCTTGAGTTGATGAATTAAATGTTGGCCCAGAATTTAAAGAAAGGGCTAAACCATCACCATCTGTTAATGTATCGTTTAAAGTAATTCCTGAAAGAGTAACGCTTCCCGTGTTAGCAACAGTTATTGTATAAATAATTTTATCCCCTTGATCATTAGAATTACTATTGTTTACATCTTCAACATTAGCTGTTTTGGTAACCTCAATTTTTGGATTTTGTGCTAAAATTGTTTCGGTTGGATCATCAGAAGTATTTCCATCAGTATCATCGCCGTCATCACTTTTATCTGAAGTTCCAGATGAATTGAGTGGATCACTTACCCTAGCCGTAACTGAATTTAAAACTTTCCCTGCATCAACATCTGCTTGCGTAATTGTATATGTAGCTGTATAAGTTGAAACCTCATTAACTTTTAAATTTCCAGCACTCGACCCAAGTGAATTTGATTTGAAAGTTAAAGGTTGATCATAGGCTAAAACAGTATTATTTAAATTCGTTAGTTGATCTTCAAGTGTAAGATTTTTAACTGCTACATTACCATTATTTAAAATTTGTATGGTATAAATAATTTTGTCGCCTAAATCATTTTGAGAACTATTATTTAGATCTAAAACCGATGCTGTTTTGGTTACCTCCAAAGATGGAATCATTTCAAATCTTGTAATTGTCGGATCATCTACAGTATTGCCATCGGCATCATTACCATTGTCAGATACATCACTTACATTGTTATTCCCCGTAGAACTAGCAATAGCACTAACTGTATTTGAAACAAGTCCGGTATCTACATGGTTTTGGTTAACTATCAAATAAGCATTGTAGGTTACAATCTCATTTGGTTTCAGAGTTCCATTAATTGAATTCATTGATGATCCACCATAGGTCGGTCCATTTGAAAGATTTAAAACATTACCTAACCCGTCTTTTAAAGTGTCGGTTATAGAAACATTATTTAAAGTTATATTTCCAGTATTCTTTACAGTAATTGAATAATTTATTACATCCCCAACACCATTAACTCCGTCGCCGTTGTCAGTAATTTGTGCTATTTTAACCGCTTTTAGAGATGGTGATGCAGTAATTGATGTTTCTGTGGGGTCATTTGTTGTGTTTCCATCCGTATCATCTCCATCATCACTTACATCACTCACATTAACACCTCCAGGAGTTTGTGCAGAAACCAAAACTTGATTAGTAAACCCACCTGCATCAACAGCAGATTGTTCAATAATATAGAATGCAATATAATTTGCCGTCTCACTTGCTTTTATTGTCCCAGCTGGTGAACCTAAATTAGAACCTGAAAAAGATGGTCCAGAATTCAAGTTCAAAGTAGCACCGGCATTATTTCTGAACAAGTCATTTAATGATAAGTTGCTTAGTGTTATATTTCCAGTGTTTTCAACTGTTATATCATATCTAACAATGTCACCCTTTCCTACAACTCCATCACCATTGTCCGTAATAGTAGCCGTTTTGGTTACTTCAATACCA
>CACKBL010000016.1 GCA_902598305.1 uncultured Bacteroidota bacterium | reverse complement strand
TGATAAAAACCCATATGAAGATTTATTATCCTCAGACCAACATGTATCAAATCCTTCGTGGCATACTGGGCCCTCTGGTAATACTTTTATAAGTAAAGTATCTTTATCACAATCAAGGCTAATATCTACCAAATTCAAAAAATTTCCACTTGTTTCACCTTTTACCCAAATTGAATTTCTTGATCTTGAAAAAAAAGTTACTTTTTTTGTTTTAATCGTTCTGTCTAATGAATCATGATTCATATATCCTAACATAAGAACCTTTTTTGTAAGGTTGTCTTGTATAATTGCTGGGATTAATTCACTTCTAGTCTTTAAAAATTCTATATCAATCATTTTTTAAATTTTATCTAACAATAATTCCATTTTTAATTAATTTTTTTTTCAATTTATTAATTGAAATGTGTCCATAATGAAAAACACTTGCAGCTAGTGCTGCATCTACATTTGCGTCTTTAAAAACATCGACAAAATGTTTAATTTCTCCAGCGCCACCCGAGGCTATTAGAGGTATATTAATTGATGAGCTAATTTTATTTAATGCATTAATTGCAAAACCTGATTTTGTACCATCATGATCCATTGAGGTAAACAAAATTTCACCCGCTCCTCTATCCTCAACCTCTGATACCCATTCAAAGAGGTTTAGTTTGGTAGCCACCTTACCACCAACCAAATGAATTTTCCACTCATTATCAACTAATTTTGCATCAACTGCAACTACTATACATTGATTTCCAAACTGTTTGGATAATTCATTAATCACATTAGGATTTTTGACTGCATAAGAATTTATTGATATTTTATCTGCTCCATTTTTTAATAATTTTTCCACATCTTTTATAGACTTAATTCCTCCACCCACTGTAAAAGGAATATCAATCGATTTGGCAATCTCATAGACAAGTTCATGCAGAGTTTTTCTTTTTTGTTCAGTTGCTGAAATATCTAAAAAAACAAGTTCATCAGCATTGTTTTGTGAATAATTTACAGCTAGTTCAATTGGGTCACCAGCATCTTTTAGATTGAAAAAGTTAACACCTTTTACAGTCCTACCGTCTTTTATGTCTAAACAGGGTATAATTCTTTTTGCTAACATAAATTAATTTAAATCAATTCCATCATAAAAGCCCAAATCATTATTTGTAATATTTTTAGTCAAAAGTGCAATTTGGCCAGTATGATAGGAAAAATGCTCAACAGCATGTATTAAACAACCAATTCCAGAAAGAGTATATACTTGTACCTCCCTTATTTTTAATAGATTTTCCACTGACAACTTAGTAATTGTTTTTTTTGATTCCTGAATTGTATTCGATAACATATTTATTAGAGATGATTTAGTCATTCTTTTATCTATTTTAAATTCATTATCTCTTTCTCTATTAAATTTTTTTTCTCCCAGTGCCGATATTAAATATTGTGTCATATTTCCAACAATATGAATAATTTGATTCCCAAGAGCAACCCCTTTTTTTGATGGTTTATTCCATAAATCTTTCTCAGTTATCTTATCAATACAAATAAGAACCATTCTTAAATTTTCTTCTAAGCGATAAATAGAATTTTTTTTAATTTCGATAATCAACTTTTCATTCAATTCCATTTTAAATTAAATTTTTTAATATCATCCATTGAAATTAAGTTTTCATAAATTGCTTTACCTACAATAGCTCCGTCGCATCCAATTTTTAACAATTTTTCAAGGTCATCAATTCCTTTGATTCCTCCCGAAGAAATCAATTTAATTTCCGTTTTAGACAAAATATTTTCATACATAGAAAATGATGGACCAGAGAGCATGCCATCTTTTTCTATATCTGTACAAATAACATATTTGAGATTGTATTTAAGAAAAGATTTTATTAAAGTCATAGGTGAGATATTTTCTTCGTTTAGCCAACCATTCGTATGCACTTTGAATTTGAAATAATCCACTCCCAAAATTATTTTTTCAAATCCATAATATTCAATCCATTTAATGAACTTTTCGGGTTTTTTTACTGCAACACTTCCTGCAATAACTTTATTTACTCCCGAGTCAAAGGCAATTTTTATCTGATAATCCGACTTTATTCCACCCCCAAACTGAATGTCAAGATTTGTTTTTCTAACAATTTTCTCAATGATTTTAAAATTTTGAATTTTATTTGATCTAGCACCGTCTAAATCTACAATATGAACGTGTTCAATTCCATTGTCTTGAAACTCTAATGCAACATCTACAGGGTTTTTGTTGTAAATTTTTGATATATCGTAATTACCTTTACTTAAACGAACACATTTTCCATCTAGAATATCAATTGCAGGGATAATTTTCATAGGTTTAAAAAATTTTTTAAAATACTACTTCCCACCTTACTACTTTTTTCAGGATGATATTGTACTCCAAAGAAATTATCTTTTTGTATTGCAGAACTATATTCTAAACCATAGTCGGTAACTGAGATAGTAGATTTGATAACAGGCACATAATAACTGTGTACAAGATACACATATGAATTTTCAATTTTTTCATACAAAGGGCCTTTTAAGTTTTTTATGATATTCCAACCCATTTGCGGTACTTTAAGTTTATTCGTAAATTTTCTTACATCACATGAAAAAATATTAAGACCCTGAGTATTTCCCTCTTCCGAAGTATTACAAAGAAGTTGCATGCCTAAGCATATTCCTAAAAAAGGTTGTTTTAAATTTGGAATAACTTTATCTAATCCAGTTGATTTTAGTTTTTCCATTGCTGTTGAAGCCTCCCCTACTCCTGGAAATATTACTTTATCACTATTCATAATTATTTCTTTTTCCGCAGTCAAAATTCCCCTCACGCCTAGTCTGTTTAAAGCAAACTCAAGACTCTGAACATTACCTGCTCCATAATCAACGATAGACACCTTCATTATAATATACCTTTTGTAGTTGGCAAAACCATTTTATCAGGATCCCGTTTTACAGCCATTTTAATGGCCTTTGCAAAAGCCTTAAAAATTGACTCAATTTTATGATGCTCATTATCTCCGACCGCCTTGATATTCAAATTTGATTTTGATTCGTCCGAAAAGGATTTAAAAAAATGAATAAACATTTCTGTAGGCATTTTACCTATCATCTCTCTCTTAAAAGAAACATCCCAAACTAACCAACTTCTTCCTCCAAAATCTAGGCTAACAGTAGCTAAAGAATCATCCATTGGTAAACAAAAACCATATCTTTCAATACCCATTTTATCTTTTAAAACCTTCTTAAATGCTTTGCCTAGTGCTATTGCTGTATCTTCAATTGTGTGGTGCTCATCAACATCTAAATCACCTTTAACTGACAAGTTAATATCAATTCCAGAATGTTTACACAATTGGTCAAGCATATGATCAAAAAACTTAATTCCAGTATCAATTGAACTATTCCCTATTCCATCAAGATTCAATGAAATTTTAATATTTGTTTCGTTAGTTTTTCTTGTAAAACTGATAGTTCGAAACTCTAATTTTAAAAAATTATAAATACTTTTCCAGTCTTGAAAAGAAAACATTGAATTTTCATCTATGTTGCTGCCTGATTTTAAATGATCTGAAGTTTTTAAATCATTAATTAATATTCCTTTACATCCAATATTTTGTGCAAATTCTAAATCTGTTATCCTGTCGCCTATAACAAATGATTCATTGATATTAATATTTTTGTCTACTAAATATTTTTCGATTAAACCTGTATTTGGCTTTCTTGTATTTGCATTTTCATCAGGAAAGGTCCTGTCAATTAATATTTCCTTGAAATATATTCCCTCGTTTTCAAGTATCTTTATTATAAAATTTTGTACTGGCCAAAATTCTTTCTCAGGAAAAGACTTTGTTCCTAATCCATCTTGATTTGTAACCATAACCAAGTCAAAATCTAACTCTTCTGAAATTTTCGACAAATATTTTAAAACACTTTTTTTAAAACTAAGTTTTTCAAATGAATCAACTTGAAAATCTTTTGGCTCATTAATTAGTGTCCCATCTCTATCAATAAAAAGTATTTTTTTCATTTAAGATCCATTTTAGAAAGTACTGATAATAAGGCATTATTTTCATCTTTTTTTCCAACAGTTATTCTCAAAGTGTTTTCACAATTGTAATATTTTGAAGTGTTTCTCACAACTATTCCTAACTCTAATAATTGTTTGTACCTTTTATTCCCATTATCAACCTTTATCATAAAGAAATTGGCATCGGATTTATAGATTTTCTTTATAAATTTTACATTTTTAATTTCATTCAATAAACGTTGTTTTTCTTGAATTATTTCACTAACCTGTTGATAAACAACACCTTGTTCATCAAGTTTTTTAAGAGCCGCATCTATGGTTAATGAATTTATGTTATAAGGGGCTTTAATTTTATTTAAAATTTCTACAATATATTTATTGGTAAAACACATGCCTAGCCTTGCTCCTGCTAGACCCTGACCTTTAGAAAATGTTTGCACAACCACTAGATTTTTATGCTTAGAAATCATGGGCACAAATGAATCTCCTTCAAAAAATTCAGAATAAGCCTCGTCTATTACAACGATTCCACTAAAATTATCAATAAGCTTTTGAATTTTTAGATCAGAAAAAGAGTTTCCCGTCGGATTATTTGGATTGGGAATAAATATAACCTTTGTGTTTTTTTTGATAGATGAAAGAATACTATCCTCGTCTAATTCAAATTTCACGTTAAGTGGAACTTTCAAACTTTTAATTGAATTTAAATTTGCATGAACCTCATACATTCCGAAGGTGGGTGGGCAGATTAAAATACTATCAACATTTGGTCTACAAAAAGCGACAATAAGTTGATTTATAACATCATCACTTCCATTTCCAAGATAAATCTGCTCTATATTAACTTTTTTAGATTCTGCAATTCTTTTTTTAAGTTTAATCTGCATTGGATCAGGATATCTATTTAGTCCATTTTCAAATGGATTTTCATTGGCATCCATCATTATCATTTTTTTTTGATTAATTGAAAAATCGTCCCTAGCAGATTTGTATGGGACCAATTTTAAAATCTCTTCTCGAGCTAGTGAGAAAATATATTTTTTAGTCATTTTGTATTTCTTTTAATCTTAAACTAACTGACATCTTGTGGGCACCAAGGCCTTCTGCAGCGGCTAATAACTCAACATGTGGTCCAATATTCCTGATTCCATCTTTAGTGATTTTTTGAAAAGTAATTGATTTTAAAAAACTGTCTAAATTAACTCCGCTATATTGTCTAGCAAATCCATTAGTTGGAAGTGTGTGATTCGTTCCTGAAGCGTAATCACCGAGTGTCTCAGGGGAAAAGTTTCCTATAAAAACGGAGCCTGCATTTTTTAAACCATCAATATAAAATTGTTTTTTTTCTACACATATCATATAATGTTCTGGCGCATAATAATTGATAAAGTTAACAGCATCTATATCTTTATTAAAAATTACAAACTTTGAATTTTTCATTGAATCAATTAAAATATTTTTTCTATTTAGTTTAGAAATTATTTTATTTATCTCGTTTAACACACTTTTTATAACGTCTTTATCATTAGCTACCAAAATTGACTGACTATCTTTTCCGTGTTCAGCTTGGGCTAATAAATCAATTGCTACAAAGGAGGGGTTACAAGTTTTATCTGCAACTATTAGGACTTCGCTTGGGCCAGCTGGTAAGTCGATACTTACATTATACTTTAATGCATGTTGCTTTGCAGAGGTAATAAATTGATTACCTGGACCAAAGATCTTATATACTTTTGGAATTGACTCAGTACCAATCGTAAGTCCAGCAATAGACTGGATTCCACCTACTTTATAAATTTTTTTAATTCCACATAAAAATGCAGTATATAAAATTACATTTGAAACCTTTCCATCAACACCGGGGGGTGTACAAACTATAATTTCTTCACAACCGGCAATTTTTGCAGGAATAACAAGCATTAAAAGGGTAGAAAAGAGTGGTGCGGTTCCACCAGGTATATAGAGGCCAACCTTTTCAATTGGATACTTTTTTTGCCAACACTCTACCCCTTTTGAAGTTTCAACTATAATTTTTTTTGATTTTTGAGCAGAATGAAACTTATAAATATTATTGTAAGCAACCGAAATAGCCTTTTTTAATTCAGAATCCACGTTATCTTTAGAATCTGATATTTCAGCTTCAGAAACTAAAAAATCTTTAATTAAAACATTATCATATTTTAAAGTATATTTTGTAAGGGCTTCATCTCCTTTATTTTTTACGTCTTCAAAAATTTTTTTAACAACCAATTCATTTTCGCTATAGGATGTTGTTAACCTGGAACATATTTCATTCCATTTTTCTTTTTGAGGATTATAAACTATTTCCATTATATTACCATTTTTTCTATTGGACAAACTAAAATATCTTCTGCACCTTCTTTTTTAAGTTTATCGATTATATTCCAAAAATCTTCATAATTGATAACTGAATGAATAGAACTCCATCCGTCTTTTGCTAAAGGAAGGACTGTGGGACTCTTTAATACAGGAAGAATCTTAGATATTTTATTTATACTCTTATTAGGAGCATTCATTAAAATATATTTAAATTTTTTTGCCAGTAAAACTGATTTAATCCTGAAAGTAAAATTTTTAATTTCATCATAAATCTTTTTATTAACTTTTCCAGATTGAACCAAAACTGCCTCTGAATCAAGTAATTTAATTACTTCAACTAAATTATTTTCAAACAAAGTACTTCCACTAGAAACAATGTCACATACAGCATCTGCAAGACCCATACTAGGTGATATTTCAACTGATCCATTTATAACATGCAAATCAGATTTAATTTTTTCTTTTTCTAAAAATCTCTTTAAAGTATTTGGATAAGAAGTAGCAATCCGAATGCTATTTAAATCACTTTTATCTTTGTATTTAAAGTCATTTGGGACTGCAATGGATACTCTACATTTTGAAAAGCCCAGTCTTTCTAATACTTTAAATTGAAAACCCTTTTCATAAAGAGTGTTTTCTCCGATAATCGCCAAATCTATTACACCATCGTCTAAATATTTAGGAATGTCTCCATTCCTAAGAAAATAAATTTCTATAGGGTAATTTTTTGAAATTACTTTTAATTGGTCTCTGTATATTTCAAAATTTATACCACAATCCTTTATGAGTCTAAGAGATTCTTCATTCAATCTTCCACTTTTTTGAATCGCAATTTTTATCATTGTTTAAAATTTATTTTAAAAAAAAACCCGTTTGAATGACAAACGGGTTAGCTAATTAATACATGACATAAACTACATCTCGTTTGAAATGATATTATAATTATGTATATAATGTGTTTTTTTCATTGATGTCAAATATAACATTTTTTTTAAAATTATTGATTTCCTAAGATAATAGGTAATCCATCTTTGCCACTTCCAATAATAATAACTTTAGAATTTGGTGATTCTGAAAGCTTTGTGGTAGCCTCGATTCCTTTTTCTTGTAAAATTTTAGCAGTTAAAGAAGCACTTAGTATTCTATTAGCTGTTGCTTTTCCTTCAGCATCAATTCTTTGTCTTTCTGCCTCTTGTTTTGCTTTTTCTAATCTGAATTCATACTCTAAAGCCTCTTGTTCCTGTCTTAACTTCCTTTCAATTGCTTCTTTTATGGCGACCGGAAGAGTTACGTCTCGCACTAAGACTGCATTAACTTGAATATGCTGTTCATCAACATTCTTAATGGTTTCCTCAGCAATTTCAATCTGAATTGCATCACGTTTTGTGGAATAAAGTTGCTCAGGAGTATACCTTCCCACTACAGAACGTGCAACTGCTCGGATTTGAGGGATTAATACAATATTTACGTAGTTTTCCCCTTTTGTCTTGTGAAGAAGACCTAATTCTTCATATTTTGGTTGATAAAGAACCGATACATCTAAAGAAATCTCCAATCCATTAGATGAAAGGACCTGCATACCGCTTTCAAAAAACTCTTGTTGTTTAACATTATACACATAAACTTTATTCCAAGGAGCTATTATATGAAAACCTTCGCCTAGAGGTGGAGAATCAGTTACGACTCCTCCTCCAAATGTTCTAAATAAAACACCAGCTTCTCCATAGCCAATATTTATAGAAGATTTGGAAACAAACACGATTAAAATAAAACCAAGCAATAGAGCTGGTAAACCAATTTTAGGTAATTTCTGCATCATTTTTATTTTTAAGTTAACATTCCACCATCCACAACTAGAACCTGCCCAGTCATGTATGATGACATATCTGACCCCAAAAATACACAAACATTTCCTATATCACTAGGTTTACCTCCTCGTTTTAATGGAATTGATCCATACCAGGACTTAAGTGTATCATCAGATAAATTTTTAGTCATTTCTGTTTCTATAAAACCAGGTGCAACAACATTGCTTCTTATATTTCTGGAACCGAGTTCCAGTGCAATAGATTTTGTAAAACCAATAATACCAGCTTTTGAAGCTGAGTAATTTGATTGACCAGCATTTCCTTTAATGCCAACAACAGAACTTATATTAATAATCGACCCATTTTTGTTTTTCAAAAATTCTCTTTGAACAGCTTTAGTCATATTAAAAACCGAATTTAAGTTTACGCTTATAACTTCATTAAAATCATCTTCTGACATCCTCATCAATAAATTATCTTTTGTTATACCAGCATTATTAACCAAAATATCAATTTTACCAAACTCATTTATAACTGAATTAGCAAGAATTTCAGCTTCTTTATATTTTGCAGCATTACTTTTGTATCCTTTAATTTTTAAATCTTTTTCAGATAAATTTGATTCAATCAGTTTAGCATCAGATTCGGACTTATTGTATGTAAATGCTACATTACATCCATTTGAAACAAATTTTTCAACTATTGATTTCCCAATACCTCTTGATCCACCAGTTATAAGTGCAACTTTGTTTTCTAGAAGTTTCATTTTTAATTTTTTTTCAAAGCTTTTTTAACAGTTAATCCTATTTCAGCAGGTGAATCACAAACTAAAATACCACACTCCCGCATAGCTTTTTTCTTAGCTGAAGCAGTATCTTCATCACCACCAACTATAGCACCAGCGTGGCCCATTGTTCTACCTTTGGGGGCAGTTTCACCAGCAATAAATCCAATAACAGGCTTTTTATTACCATTATCTAAAACATATTTAGAAGCTTCAACCTCTAATTGGCCTCCAATTTCTCCAATCATAACAATGCAATCTGTTTCATCATCATCTAAAAATAAACTTATTGCATCTTTAGTAGTGGTTCCAATAATTGGATCACCACCTATTCCAATAGCAGTTGAAATACCGTGGCCATTTTTTACAATTTGATCAGCAGCTTCGTAAGTTAAGGTTCCAGATTTTGATATAACTCCTACTCTACCTTTTTTAAAAACAAAACCCGGCATAATTCCTACTTTAGCCTCTTCAGGAGTAATAACCCCTGGACAATTAGGACCAATCATTGTACAATCAAAGGTTTTTAAATGTTCATATACTAAAACCATATCTTGTACAGGAATACCCTCTGTAATTGTAACAATAACTTTTATTCCAGACTCTGCAGCTTCAATTATTGCATCAGATGCAAAAGCAGGTGGAACAAAAATTATACTAGTATTTGCATTTTCCTTTTTTACAGCATCCAAAACTGAGTTGAAAACTGGTTTACCAAGATGGGTTTGACCACCTTTTCCTGGAGTAACACCTCCAACCACATTTGTTCCATATTCAATCATTTGTTTAGCATGAAAAGTCCCTTCGCTTCCAGTAAAACCTTGAACTATAATTTTTGAATCTCTGTTAACTAGTATACTCATCTTATCCTTATTATTGTATTCGTTCTAAATATGTTCCTTTTGAACAGTCAATTTTAATTTTATCACCTTCATTTATAAAAAGTGGTACGTTAACCTTAGCACCTGTTTCAACAGTTGCTGGCTTTAAAGCGTTTGTTGCTGTATTGCCCTTTACTCCGGGTTCTGTCTCAATAACTTTCAAAATTACATTGGATGGCATGTCTACTGAAAGTGGAATTTGATCTTCTGAATTTATAGAAATATTAACAATTTCTCCCTCTTTTAAGAAACCGGAATTATCTAATAATTTTGGATCAATTGCAATTTGATTAAAATCATCATTATTCATAAAGTGGAACTTTTCTGCATCATTATACAAAAATTGATATTTGGATGTTTCAACTCGAATAGCTTCGATTTTATGGCCAGCCGAAAATGTATTGTCAATAACTCTACCACTAGTGACACTTTTTAATTTTGTTCTTACAAAAGCTGGTCCTTTACCTGGTTTTACGTGAAGAAAATCAACAATTTTATATATATCATTATTATATCTAATGCAGAGGCCTTTTCTTATATCCGATGTAGTTGCCATATTATTAACTTTTTCTAAAATAACCCTTCATAATTCCCCTATGAGAATTTTTAATAAAATCTAAGATTTCATCTCTCTCGGGACTTACTTCCATCTCCGCTTCAAGAATTTCTGCAGCTTGAGTGTTATTATAATTCTTTTGATATAAAATACGATAAATAGATTGAATTTCTCTAATTTTTTTTGTGCTAAAACCTCTCCTTCTTAAACCCACAGAATTTACACCAACATAAGACAACGGCTCTCTAGCAGCTTTTACATAGGGAGGAACATCTTTTCTAACTAACGATCCTCCCGTAATAAACGCATAATCTCCAACAGTACAATATTGATGAATAGCTACCATTCCAGCGAGGATCACATAATTTCCAATACTTACATGTCCGGCAAGTGTTGAACTATTTGAAAAAATACAGCTATCACCAACAGTACAGTCATGGGCTACATGACTGTAAGCCATTATAAGGCAATTTTTACCAATCACAGTTTTTGTTCTATCTTTTGTTCCACGATTAATGGTAACACATTCCCTTATAGTAGTATTGTCTCCAATTTCAGCTGTTGTTTCTTCTCCATTGTATTTTAAGTCTTGTGGAATTGCTGAAATAACTGCACCAGGAAAAATTGTACAATTTTTTCCTATCCTAGCACCTTCCATTATAGTAACATTAGGACCTATCCAAGTACCATCTCCAATAATTACATCGTTATTAATTGTTGTAAATGGTTCAATTACAACATTTTTTGCAATTTTTGCTCCAGGATGAACATATGCTAAGGGTTGATTCATTTTTTATTTCTTAAAATTAATTGAGCCATTAATTCGGCTTCAGTTACCAATCGTTTATTAGAGAAGGTAAATCCTTTCATATGGCAGATTCCTCTTCTTATTGGAGTCATTAACTCAAGTTTGAAGACTAATTGATCGCCAGGATATACAGGATGTTTGAATTTGGCATTATCAATTTTCATAAAAAATGTAAGGTAATTTTCAGGATCAGAAACTGTATTTAACAATAAGACACCACCTGTTTGCGCCATAGCTTCAATAATAAGAACTCCTGGCATCACAGGTGCACCTGGAAAATGTCCCTTGAAGAAAAATTCATTCATTGTTACACCTTTAGATCCAATAACATGTTTTTTTGATATTTCATGAATCTTGTCTACAAGAAGGAATGGAGGTCTGTGGGGTAACATTTTCATTATATCACTAACACCCATTAATGGGTCTTTAATAAGATCAATTTCTGGAAAATTATTTCTTTTTTCTTCCTTGATGATTTTTGAAAGTTTTTTTGCAAACTGGATATTAGTTCTGTGACCAGGTTTATGAGCAATAACTTTGCCCCTGATTCTGTGACGAACAAGCGCGAGGTCTCCAATAATATCTAACAATTTATGTCTAGCAGCTTCATTAGGATAATGCAAAGATAAATTATCTAAAATACCATTTGGTTGGACTGAAATTTGCTTTTTATTAAATGCTTTTTTAAGCCTTTGCATCGTTTTCTTTGATAAAGGTTTGTCAACATATACAATAGCGTTGTTAAGATCTCCTCCTTGAATTAATCCATTTTCCAATAGCATTTCAATTTCATGCAAAAAACTAAATGTTCTTGATGAGGCAATTTCCTTTTCGTAATCATTGATATTATTTAAGGTAGCATTCTGTGTACCTAAAATTTTAGTACCAAAATCAACCATTGTTGTTATTTGATACGAATCAGATGGAATCATTGTTATTTCACTACCAGTATCATCGTCTGTAAATTTTATAACCTCTTTTACTACATATTCGTTCCTTTCAACTTCAAGTCGCTTTATTCCAATTTTCTTTAATGCTTTCACAAAAAATATTGAAGACCCATCCATTATTGGTGGTTCTGGAGCATCCAAATGTATATAACAATTATCAATACCAAGACCTACGAGCGCAGATAAAACGTGCTCGGTCGTGTTTATTACAACACCATTTTTATTGAGATTAGTACCTCTTTGAGTGTCGTAAACCCACTGAATATCAGCTTCAACTACAGGATTCCCCTCTAAATCGTCTCTAACAAAACAATATCCAACATCATGGGGAGCAGGTAAAAATTTTATAGTTACATTTTTACCTGTATGAAGTCCAACTCCATTCAATAGAACTTGACTATTGATTGTTGTTTGAAAATTATTCATTTTTATTTTTTTCTAAAATCTCTAGTCTTTTTATAATTGACGGAAAACGCCTAAAGTATACATATGATTTATTAAAATCCTTGTAGCCAATTGCAGGAGAGCCCTGAATTACTGAACCGTCTTTAATATTACTTATGATACCAGACTGACCTTGTATACTGACATTATTACCAATTTTTAAATGTCCAATAATTCCTACTTGGCCTCCAATTATACAATTTGAACCAATTTTAGTTGAACCTGCTATACCAGTTTGTGCGGCAATTACTGTATTAGATCCAATTTCTACATTGTGGGCAATCTGTATCTGGTTGTCCATTTTAACACCTCTCAATATCTTTGTTGAACCCAAAGTTGCTCTGTCAATTGTCGAGTTTGCACCAATTTCTACATAATCAGAAATCTCTACATTACCAGTGTGAGGAATTTTATTATACGTTCCATCTTCTTTTGGAGCAAACCCAAAACCATCGGAACCAATGACGCATCCACTATGGATGTAACAATTTGAACCAATATTTGAATAAGTTTTAATGACAGAAAAAGTCTCAATTTTGGTGTTGTCTCCAATTGAAACATTATCTTCAATCACAACATGGGAGCCAACAAAAACATTTTCCCCAATACTAACATTTTTGCCAATTATTGTAAAGTTTCCCACATAACACGAAGATTTAATATTAGAAGTTTTATCAATAATAGATGAAGACTCAATTCCTTCTTTTGATACTATATTTTTATTGTAATATTCAAGTAAAGTTGAAAAGGCTTGATATGCATCGGTAACTCGAATTAATGTTGGGCTAATTTGATCTTCAAGTTTAAAGTCATCGTTAACAATTACGAGAGATGCATTAGTTGTATAAATATGTGGGGTATATTTAGGATTAGCAAGGAATGTAAGTGAACCGTGAGTACTTTCCTCAATTTTTGATAAACTAGATATTTCAACAGTATCATCTCCATCAACCGTACCTTCTAATAAATTAGCAATTTCAGCTGCTGTAAACTTCATTATGCAAAATTATAAAATAAAAATCAACTATTTTTATTCGTACATGATTTATGTCGTTTATTTAAATTCTAAATTTAATTATGCTTTGTGAAATTTTAAATATTGACCTATTTTTAATGAAGTTGAAATATTGAGAGTGAATAAAAAAAAAATACTTTGGATTGATGATGAAATAGATTTATTAAAATCTCATTTCATTTTTTTAGAATCGAGAGGTTATTTAATAGACCCTTGTTCAAATGGTAGAGAGGGAATTAGCATTCTTGAAAGTAAAAAGATTGATCTAGTGCTTCTAGATGAAAATATGCCTGGTTTAAATGGTTTTGAAACTTTATCAATAATAAAACAAAAAAAACCAAATCTTCCAGTAATTATGGTTACAAAAAATGAAGAAGAAAAAATAATTGATGATGCCATTGGATCTAAAGTTTCAGATTATCTGATTAAACCTGTTAATCCCAATCAAATATTACATTCACTAAAAAAAATACTTAACCAAACAAGTTTGATTTCAGAAAAAACTTCTGATCAATATCAAAAAGATTTTAAAAAAATTAGCCTTGATCTTTTATCTGCTAATTCATTTTTAGATTGGGTTCAGCTTTATAAAAAGTTTATATATTGGAAAATAGAATTGATGGAACTAGAAAATAATTCAATGTTAAATATTCTAGAAAATCAACTCAAAGAAGCAAATTTAGTTTTTGGCAAGTTTGTCAAAAACAATTACGTAAATTGGATTAATTCAAAAGAAAATAAACCTACACTATCTCATAATGTTTTCAAAAAGGAAATTATTCCTCATCTAAAAAACAGAAATCCAACATTATTAATTTTAATTGACAATCTTAGGTTAGATCAATGGAAAATTATAGAGCCTCTAATTAGCAGATATTATAACATTCAGGAGGAAGACTTGTACTGCAGTATTTTACCTACTACAACTCAGTATGCGAGAAATTCTTTTTTTGCAGGTCTAACCCCTAACCAAATAAAAAATAAATTTCCTGAGTTATGGATTGATGAAATAAGTAAAGGGAATAAAAATAAATATGAAAAAGAACTTTTGTCAAAACAACTAGAATTGTTAAATATTAAAAATGGTTTTAAATATTTTAAGATTACAAACCAGACCGATGCAAAACGAATGGTAATAAACTTAAATGAGTTGAGAAAAAACAGCTTAAATACTATAGTTTATAATTTTGTAGATATTCTTTCTCATGCTAAATCAGAAATGAATATAATCAAAGAATTAGCATTTGAAGATAAGGGTTATTTATCCTTGACTTTTAGTTGGTTTAAGAACTCTCCATTATTTGAATTAATTCGAAAAGCTTCTGAACTTAATTTTCAGTTGATAATTACAACTGATCATGGAACTATAAATGTAACAAGTCCAATGGAAATTATTGGAAAGAAAGAAACTAGCTCGAATTTGAGATATAAATATGGAAAGGGATTAAAGTTTCCTCAAAAAAAGGTTTTTGAAATTAGTGATCCACTTAATTTTCATTTACCAAAACTTAGTCATGAAGACAAATACGTGTTCGCATTAGAAAATACATATTTTATTTATCCCAATAAATTTAATGAATATGCAAAACATTTTATGAATTCATATCAACATGGAGGTGTTTCATTACAAGAAATGCTTGTCCCACTAATAAAATTATCACCAAGATAACTATGATGGAACTAGAGTATTCTATAGATGAAATTGATACAATTGTATCAGACAAAATAATTCCAAAGATTGAAAGTAATATAGTATGCTTAGAAGGCAGAATGGGATCTGGAAAAACGACGTTTATAAAGTCAATTTGTAATAATTTAAATGTTGTTGATAACATATTAAGCCCAACTTTTTCTATAATCAATGAGTATAAAACATTTAGTGGAAGCCCTATTTATCACTTTGATTTATATCGGATTGAAAATAAAGATGAGGCCCAAAATTTAGGGCTTGAAGAGTACTTTTATTCATCAAATTTGTGCCTCATCGAATGGGGTTCCAAAGTTGGAGATTTAATTCCTGATAACAAACACAAAATAAATTTGGATTATATCGATGAAAAACACAGAAAATTATTTTTTACCTAATGAATTTTTCTAAAAAAATTAAACTTTTCTCCTTTGGATTATTATTAGGAATATTTTTTTTGATTACGTTTTTGAATGGCAAAAAACTAAGTTGTAATTATGGTCCAGAGAGTCGTGTAATTAATAATTTAAAACAAAAAAAATGGGTTTTCAAGAAAAAAAATATAAATCAAGATACACTTGACCTAATTGATTTTCTGGAAAATTCTAAAGTTGTTTTTAATAAAAGTAATACTAGAAAAGATAGTTGCAGAGTTTACCATTTAAAAGGAATTGGAAAATACCAAGAAATTATTATAAACGCCGAAAATTGTTCTAAAGTTGTTAGTGCAGAATTAATTAAGAGTTAATTCTTCGCCTATTAAATTCTTTTTTTATTAAATCCAATTCTCTGGATGATTGACCCCTTACAGAAGAATTTTCTTCTGCCCTTCTAATTAGATACGGGATTACCTCCTCAACTGGTCCATATGGGAGTAGCTTACATACATTGTAACCTAAACTTGCAATATTAAAACTTATTTGGTCACTCATACCATATAATTGAGCAAACCAAATGTGCTTGTTGCTGGTTTTTATTTTATTTCTTTTCATAAGCTCCATAAGTAAGTATGAACTTTTTTCATTATGACTACCAACCATGAAATTAAAAGATTTTAAATTTTTTACAAGGAATCTAAGAGCATTATTAAAGTTATCATCTGTTTCTGTTTTATTCTTACATATCGGATCTTCGTAACCAAGTTTTTTTGCCCTTAATCTCTCTTTTTCCATATATGCACCTCTAACAATTTTTACTCCAGGAACAAATGATTTTTTTTTGGATAATCTTAATAAATGATCTAAATATTTAATTTTATTTTTTAAATACATTTGGGCGGTATTGTATATCAACGCTTCATCTTTATTGTATTTAATCATATATTTTTCCACTAAAAGATCAACTCCTGGTTGAATCCAAGATTCTTCTGAATCAATCAAAATTTTTACACAATATTTTTGGCAGATTTGGAAGCATGAATCAAATCTTTTTTCAATTCTTTCTAACTGACTTTTCTCATTTTCATTAAGAATTGAACCTTGAGCTATTTTATGAAATAATTTCAAGGATCCTAACCCTGTTGGTTTGAAAACAGTGAAAGGAACATTATTTGTTTTTGCAGCTGATTTTATCGTTTTGATTGTATTTGCAAGGCAGTCATCAAAACTTTTTTCTGATTCATAACCTTCGACATGATAGTGAAGGATTGATTTTAAATTAAATTTGGATAATTTTTTAACGGTCATCATTGACTCTTTTTCATTTAAACCAACGCAAAATTGATCGAAAAGTAAACTTTTGATAATTGGAGTTACTGGTAATTTTAATTTTAGAAACAAGCGCATTAAAAAAGAACTTAACTTAACAATTAGAGGATACTTAATGATATTAAACAGAAAAAGACTTTTTCTTAGAGAATTATTACTTTTTAACTCAAAAGCTAATTTTGTATTGTCAAACAATCTTTTAGACACTTTTAATTGAAAATTTAATTTATAAATAATAAAATCATTAGATATTAAATCATCTAAAATAACTTAATTTTGGGTCCTGATATGAAAAAAATAAAAACAAATCACTACGACATTTTTATCTCCAATCAAAATTCATCATTGATTATCAAATTCATATCTAAAAATAAATATAGCAAAGTATTTATTCTAGTAGATTCAAATACGAATAAATATTGTCTAGATCTATTTTTAGAAAAG
>CACKBL010000015.1 GCA_902598305.1 uncultured Bacteroidota bacterium | reverse complement strand
CAACCTCCTGATGCCCTAATAAATCTAAGATATTTCATTTGCGACCAAGTGTTTAGTTCATCTTCTTTTGGCTCCGGCAATCCTAACCATCTGTTAGATAAAAATCCGCCAAGAACAGTTCCGTATGCTAACAAACGAACGCTATATTGATCGCAAACTGATTTCATTTTACCTTTAGCTCTCTGATCGACTATTGAATGTGAGATCTGATTACTTACAATTGGAATATCTGTGGAGCATGCAATTCTTAGATGATTAGCATCAAAGTTTGTGACCCCTATATTTTTTATAAGGCCTTCTTCCTTAAAATCTTTCAAAAATAAAAGCGCATCTAACCAATATGGATCGGTATAGGTCCATGTATGAAACTGTAACAGGTCAATACTTTTTTGGTTCATTCTTTCAAGAGAGGTCATTATAGCCTTGTAAACAGCCTCTTTATTAATAGGTCCTGGTTTTGGGACCCACTTTGTAAGTAGTTTAATGGAATCACGGTCAGAATGATTGTTTTTACAAATCCCGGCAATAATTTCACTTGATCCGTAATGATCTGCCAAATCAAAGGTAGAGAATCCCTCATTCACATAAACATTCAAAGATTCTGCAGTTTTATTCAGATCTAATCTCTTTTTTTTTCTTTCAATGTCAGCAATTTGCCATAACCCAATGATAAGTTTTGGTAAAGATATTTTTGTGTTTGTTTTAACCGTTTTGCTAATCATTTATTCAGAAGGTAGTTTTTTGAATCTATTTCTTAAGTCTTTTTCTCCAACTCCAAGCTTATTCCATTGAAAGATAAAAATAATACTTGCTAAAACCATCACGATTAGCCAAACATAAGTAGAGTGAAAATACCATGCATCTACTTCTTTGGTTATGTCTTTATATAGGTGAATAACCAAAAAAGAGCCAAGAGAAATTATTCCTCCCCACCCAATAATCAGTTGCATTATTCTGTTTTTAAAAATCTCTATTTTAAAATACAACTTAGAGTTGTATTTTTTTATAGTAAGAATTGTAATAGACATAAGTATAAAATTAACTAACATTGAAGTTACCATTATGTCTATTCCTAAGAAAAAATCTCCTGCTAAATTAGATCCTATGACTCCAACACTTGAAACAGCCCCAGAAAAAATTAAAGCAAAAATAGGAGTGTTTTTTTGTGGATGTATATAGGTTAATTTTTTTGACACAATCCCATCTTTAGCCCAGGTGAAAATGAGACGAGAAACTGAAAGTAACATAGCCGGAATGTCATTAATTAGGGCGATAGTAGCTCCTAAGATAATAAGCGAATCTATTCCTCTTGGCAGAACATAACTTAACATTCCGGGGGCCGTTATATCTCTTGATTGAGCCTGCTCTGAAATGTAGCTCCATGGCACTATTTTATATACAGATGCTGTGAAAAGAAAATAAAAGAGACCTACTCCTAAAATGGATATCAATATAGCAAGCGGTAAATTTTTTTTAGGATTTACTGATTCACTACCGGTTTGTGCTATGGCATCAAAGCCTATAAAACTTGAAAATAAAATAGCTGCAGCTGAAAAAAACGAATACCATTCAAATTGTGGGTCAATTACTCTAGAATGGACTATGCCAGTTTTTTTTTCTAATGAATAAATAAAATCAGAAACATCATAGAATAGCCCCGAAAAGATAACAATACTTCCTAAAAAAAAAATAACAATAAGCATAGGTATCAATAAATTCGCATAGGCCTTTATACCTCTAATATTTAGATAAACAAAAAACCAAATAAAACTTAGTGCTAAAAAAACACGGACGAACGAATTGTCTAATAACTCAGATAAATGAAAAAGTTCGTAAGCGAAAGCAATATCTCTCAAAAAAGGAATTGAAATATAAGAGATAACACCAATTACAATAGATAGACCAAACCATTGTGAAAAGCTAGCTATAAACCCCAAATATGGATTCAATCCTCTGCTGGCATACAAATAACTTCCGCCTGCTCTTGGCATAGCAGATGAAAGAATAGCATAAGCGAACCCAGCAAAAAGTGCTGGAATTATAGCGAAAATAAATGCCCAAAGGACGTAGGGGCCTATATTAGGTACGCTTCTGTAAATCATGAAAGGCACAACATTTATAGAAGCCCCCACCATGGAGGAGACCCCAGTAGCAATCACAGTTATTAATCCCATTTGACGTATTAATTTTCGATTGTTTGACATTACTTTTTTGGTTGAAATTAATATCTTATTGATTTTAGAAGACTACTATTAAATTTAATTGACCGGTTTTAAAGTTAAATAGATTAAAAAGTAAATCAAATTATTTATTGCTTTTGGTTAAACAAATCATAAAAGAAAAAAAGAATGAAAAATTAAATAAATTTGAAAGTATAAATAACAAAGGAATGAGAATAAAATATAAATCTTTTTGTATTAGAATTTCAATTTTAATTCTTTTTCTATCTTCTTGTAAGGAGAGTCCAAATATCGAAATCCCAAACCTTGAGAGTAGAAAAGGTCTACTTAATAGAAGTTTACTTTATCAAAACCAAATTAGGGAATATATTCTATACATCCCTCAGTCTTACAATGAAGATAAACCTATTCCTGTGATGTTAAATTTTCATGGTTTTGGGGGAACAGCTCAAAGGCACTTGAGAAATGCCGATATGAGAAAACTTTCTGAATCAGAAGGTTTTATTTTAATATATCCTCAAGGAACTTTGCTCGGAAACTATCCTCATTGGAATCCAAGCTCAATAGGAGAGGGAAATAAAAGTGGTGCCGATGATTTAGGGTTTATAGACAAGCTTCTAACTACTTTGCCTGAAAAAATAAATATAGATACTTCCAGAATTTATGCTTGTGGCTATTCCAATGGAGGCTTTTTTTCCTATGGACTAGCATGTAATTTAAATAGTGAAATTGCAGCAATAGGTTCTGTTGCAGGAACAATGATTGCCGATACTTATGAAAATTGCCAAGCAACGGTACCAAAGCCGATGATTAATATTCATGGAGTTAACGACCCAATTGTCCCATATGAAGGTGCCCCTGGTTTAGTGTCAATTAATAACGTTTTAGATTTCTGGTCTGAACTAAACTTTGCTGAAAATATGGAGATTAACTTTTTTGAAGGAGTTGAAAATTATGTATACAGAGATTCTCTAGAAAACCCTATGGTTTCTCATTTTAAGATAATTAATGGGGGGCATACTTGGGATTATAATTCATTTTTATCAAGCAATACGAGTACAAGTGAACTGATATGGGAATTTGTTTCAAAATTTGATATTAATGGATATATTGATTAGTTTAAAGAAATTTAATTTGTTTTTAAAACTCAAATATGGATAGATATATTTTGCTCCCATTGATTTCATTTTTATTACTCACTTCGTGTAAAAAAAATAGTTTAACATACCCTAAGACAGATATAATCCCCGTAAATGAAAATTACTATGGAGAAAAAGTTTCAGATAATTATAGATGGCTCGAAGATGATATGAGTGATAAAACAAAAGATTGGGTTGAAAGACAAAATAATATCACCTTTACGTATCTTAATCAAATAAAATTTAGGGAAGATTTAAAGCAAAGATTTGAGAAAATATGGAACTACGAGAAACTATCTTCTCCTTTTTTTGAAGGCGATTATGTTTACTATTATAGAAACAATGGCCTTCAAAATCAATATGTTTTATACAGAAAAAAAGATGGTGCTGAAGAGGTTTTCTTAGACCCAAATAAATTTTCCGATGATGGAACAATTTCTCTGTCAGGACTTAGCTTTTCCAAAAACGGGAACATAGTTTGTTATTCAATAAGTGACGGGGGTAGTGATTGGAGAAAGATGATTGTAATGGATGCTGTGTCAAAAAAAGTTATTGAAGATACCCTAGTAGATATTAAATTCAGTGGCATTAGCTGGAAAGGAAATGAAGGTTTCTTTTATTCAAGCTATGATAGACCAGAAAAAAGCGAATTAAGTGACAAAACCGATCAACACAAACTTTATTATCACAAATTGGGAACAAAACAAAAAGATGATAAAATTATTTTTGGCGAAAAGAAAAATGAGAAACACAGATACGTGGGTGCCTCTGTTACAGAGGATGGCAAATATTTAATAATAGAGGCTTCAAAATTTACCAAAGGGAATATAAGTTTTTTAAAATCATTAGGAAGTGATAATTCACCTTTGATACCAATTGATGAGGACTATAGCACGGATAGCAACCTTGTTCACAGTGAAAAAGATCGATTATTTTTTGTTACAAATAAAAATGCTCCTAATAACAAAGTTGTGTCAACAAAAGTTAAAAGCCCTAACGAGAAATTTTGGAAAGATTTTATTTCAGAAGGGGAGAGCGTACTTAGTATATCCTACTCATCAGGTTATTTTTTTGCTAAATATATTGTTGATGTAAAATCCAAAATCATAAAGTTTGATTTGGATGGGAAAAACTTAGGTGAGATTAAACTTCCAAGCATAGGTACTGCTAGAGGATTTAGTGGTAAAAAAGATGACAAAGAGGTATACTTTACATTCACCAACTACAATTCTCCGAGCATAATTTATTCACTTAATCCTAAAAATAATGATACGAAAATATATTGGAAACCAGATATAAATTTTGATCCAGAAAAGTATGTTTCAAAACAGATTTTTTATAAATCGAAAGATGGAACAAAAATACCTATGACAATAACTCACAAAAAAGACATTGAGTATAATGGTAAAAACCCAACAATTCTTTACGCATATGGTGGGTTCAATATCAGTATATTACCATCATTTAGCATTTCCAATGCGATATGGATGGAATTAGGTGGGGTTTACGCTGTCCCGAATCTCAGAGGTGGTGGAGAGTACGGAAAAAATTGGCATCTACAGGGTGTAAAAATGAATAAACAAAATGTATTTGATGATTTTATTGCTGCAGCTGAATATTTAATTTCAAAAAAAATTACAACCTCAGATTATTTAGCAATTCGTGGTGGTTCAAATGGTGGTTTGCTAGTTGGTGCTACCATGACCCAGCGTCCTGAATTAATGAAAGTGGCTATCCCAGCTGTAGGGGTATTAGATATGTTAAGATATCATAAATTTACAGCTGGAGCTGGATGGGCATATGATTACGGGACATCTGAAGAGTCTGAAGAAATGTACAGATATTTGAAAAAATATTCACCCGTTCACAATGTAAAAGATAACTCCAATTACCCCGCCACGTTAGTTACAACAGCTGACCATGACGACAGGGTTGTCCCTGCTCATTCCTATAAATTTATATCTGAACTCCAAAAAAAACATATTGGTGATTCACCAGTTTTAATCAGAATTGAAAATAGAGCTGGTCACGGAGCAGGTACACCGGTTAGTAAACGAATTGACCAGTATGCTGATATTTACGGATTTATTTTATACAACATGGGGTACAAAACCCTCCCTTAGTTTTCTATGAATAATATAGAAACTGCTAAACAAATAATTAAGCAAGAGTTAAATTCCAACATAAAAAAAGTATCCCAATTGGGAGGAGGTAGTATAAATTCTGTATTCTTAGTTGAACTGGAAAAAACCAAAATTATACTCAAAATTAATGATTCGCTTAAATATCCAGGAATGTTTGAAAATGAAAAAAAAGGGTTATTAAAATTAAATAAATCTGGAGTTAAAACACCACAGTTAATTTTCGAAAGATCAAAGGACAACCTGGCTTTTTTAGCTTTAGAATATATCCCAAATGGAAACTTTGGGAATTGGGAACTCTTTGGGGAAAAACTAGCTGTTCTTCATATGAATAAAAACGAGTTTTTTGGTCTTGATTATGACAATTATATTGGTTCTTTGAGACAAATAAATAAAAAAGAGAATAATTGGAAAGGTTTCTATTCGAATCAAAGACTTCTACATCTTACAAAATTTGCATTTGATGAAGAACTGCTAAGTAAAACGGATTCAAAAAAAATGGAGGAAATTTGCTTAAAATTGGACACGTATTTACCGTTTACAGAACCATCACTAATTCACGGAGATCTATGGTCGGGGAATTTGATTTTTGACCAGCAAGGAAAACCAGTATTTATCGATCCTGCTATTTATTATGGACATCCAGAAATGGACTGGGCTATGCTTTCTTTATTTGGGAGTTGCCCGGAGACAGCGATGAAAAGTTATTGCAATATTATTCCCTTAGAAAATAATTATTTTGAAAGAGAAAAGATATATCAATTATACCCTCTTTTAGTTCATCTTATTTTATTTGGTAGAAGGTACTACAGAGATATTTCTCAAATCTTGAACTTTTATAGTTGATTTAATATTTTAATTAAAATTGTCAAAATTTTAAGATTATATTTATAGTAAGCATATTATAATGGGCAAGCAGATAATTTTAATTGGATTTTTTTTAATTATTGTGGGTGGAATTTACTTGATTATTGAAAAAAATGGAATCAATTATGATAATCCCTTAGATTTTAAATTCGAAAAAGGAAATACGAAATTTTATTTCCCACTTGGATCATCAATTTTATTAAGTGTAGTTCTTTCTCTAATTTTTTATCTCTTTAGGAAAATGTGATGAAATATTTTGTTAGAAATTTTGGGTTTTTCATTATCGGATTGGGTATTACTCTGAGCGTTTTTGAGTTTTTATTAGAAAATAGTGGTATTGTTCTTATTTTTGGATTAATCATATTAATTGCTTCCTACTTTATTAAAAGTTAATTAGTGTTTTCGAAAAAAATCATTCTTATAATTTTATTTATCTGGAGTTTACCAAGTTTCTACTTTAGAAGCAGATTCAGAAAAATTGTATATCAAACAGATGATTGGAAAATTAACATCAAGCCTCTTTTTATCAAAGAGTTGAAGGGATTATTTTTTAAACTATACCCAAATGATAAAGTGTATTTGAGAATTAGAAGGAATTATATCATCTATTTAGTTATTTATTTTGCGTTATTTATTTTGTATTTAAAATCATAACTTTAAAAATATTATGAATAAAAGAGAATTTATTCAAAAATTTGGTTTGGTGGGTTTAGCTACTTACTCTTTACCAGGTGATATTATTTATGATAAGAATAAATTTAATTTACCTCTCTTTAAGACTGAAGATGATTTGTGGAAAACCGTAAGAGGTCATTACTCCCTAAAACCAGATTATATAAATTTAGAAAACGGTTACTATAATATCATCCCAAATCCAACTCTATATAAATACATTGAGCATGTTAAAACCATAAATTTTGAGGGATCCTATTATATGAGAAATAGTCTTGAAGATGATAATCTAAAACTTAGAAAAAGGATTTCAAACTGGTTGTCGTGTGATAAAAAAAATATTATTATTACTCGAAATACAACTGAATCATTGGACCTAATAATTGGAGGTTATCCATGGGAAAAAGGGGACGAGGCAATTTATGCAGAACAGGACTATGGTTCCATGAAATTAATGTTTGAGCAGGTCTCTAAAAGATACAATATCAAGACCAAAGTGATTTCAATTCCAAATCATCCATCCTCAGATGAGGAAATTATACGTCTATATGAAAGTCAGATTACGAAAAAAACGAAATTACTGATGGTTTGTCATATGATCAACATAACTGGTCAAGTACTTCCTATAAAAAAAATTTGTGAGATGGCTCACAGCTATGGTGTTGAGGTAATGGTGGATGGAGCTCACTGTATTGGCCATTTTGATTTTTCTATTGGGGATTTGAATTGTGATTACTATGGTTCAAGTTTACATAAGTGGTTGTCAGCTCCATTAGGTGCCGGTTTACTATTTATTAAAGAAAAACATATTGCAAAAATTTGGCCTTTGCTGGCTGGACATTCAACCGGTTTTAATGGAATAAAAAGATTGAATCATTTAGGAACAAATCCAGTACATGTGCATTTAGCTATAAACAATGCTCTTGATTACATAGAATGGGTGGGGATCAAAAGAAAAGAAAAAAGACTCAAAGAACTTCAAAACCATTGGATACAAAATTTAAAAAATGTTTCAAATGTAGAAATAAATACCCCTTTAGCTTTCACAAAAAGTTTTGGTATTGGAAACGTTGGTATTAAGAATATTCCACCTAAGATTATGGCCGAACAACTTTTAAAGAGGTTTAAAATTTTTACCGTTGCCATCGACTATGCAAATGTAAAAGGATGTAGGATTACTCCAAATATTTATAGTTCAATCGATGAAATTGAAATTTTTATTGATGCAGTAAAAAAACTGGCTTCTTGATTTTAGCTTTTAAATTTTATAGTAACTCGATAACTTTTATTTTTTTACTCGCGCTGTTATCTGCAGGCTTTTTTTATGCACAAGATGGAGATCTGCTAATCCAACAATACGACAAAAACTCAATTGATCTCGAGTTTTATAGAAAATTAAATTTTGAGGTTTTTTTAGAACCGGGTATAACTAACACGGTTGATAGAGAAACTTCCGGAAAAATTAATCTGAACTTTGGGACCAACATTCACTACCGTTTTACTAGAACCTTTGGTTTGTCAACGGGGGTTTATATTAATAAAATTAGTTATCAAAATAATTTGGAAACAAATAAAAGTATTGACAATTTAAAGTTTGTCACAATCCCACTTTTTATTAAGCTCTACCCGCTGAAAAAGATTAATTTTTTCCTAGGTGGAACGTATAATTTTTACCAAAATGGATTTAATAAGCTAGACAAAAATGCAGAAAAAGTTGAAATAATTGATGGGGTCTTCGTTAACTCTATGGGTGTTTTTACAGGCATAGAATATATAATTAAAAAAAGAATATCATTTTCAATTAGTTATAAAATTCAAAAGAGAAACTACAGAAATTATCAGTCAGAAACTCAAAACTTTAATGGGTTTTATGGAGCTTTAAATTTTAAAGTATTAAATCCAGAAAAAGCAAAAAACAGATTTAATGGAATTAACAATTGATTCAATTTAAACAACTATTAAAAAAAGTAAGTGACAGATATTTTGCTATAGTGATGCTGTTCTTCTGGTTGTAAAAAATTATCGGGTGTACGGTTTTTGTATATGCAGATGAACTTCCAATTTTTAAACTTATAACTAAACCCTAAATCAAATATTAGCCTAAAAGTTTTAGATCTAGCAGTAAATAGGGCTTGCTCCTTTTGGAATCCTTTTCCTGAAAGCATAAAATCATGAAAAACAAATAAAGGGTTAAGCCCAAAATATATTCCTAATTTGTCAGAATTTACGTATAATGGATTTGAAATTTTGTCATTTACATTTACGCCATAATTTACTCCAAAATTAGTTTCAAAAGCTATTCTTTGAGTACCCAATATAGCTTTGACTTTTCTATACATAAATATATTTGGAGTTATTTCATTTTGATAATAATAGGAAGTAAAAATATTTAAATGTAAAGCATTAGGAATCTGCCCTTCCCAAGTAGGTATATCCGCATTTATAATTTTTTTGTGATAAAAGTTTTGCATTCTATCAGCGAGTGACCATTCCCCCGTAAGACCAAATTGAAATCCATATTCAAAAAAGCTGTTATTTTTTTTCTCTATTTGTAAAACATGTCTCAAGAATGTCCACCCGCCAAAGGGATAATTATAATTTTCAAAATCTTTAGAATCGGTATCTGATGGAGTATATATTTCTTGACCTAACTCCCAAATTTTAAATTTTTTTATTGAGTCTTTTTTAACCACCTTGCCTGTTTCAATAAATATACCGCTAGAGTAGTATTCATCTGTGAGGAAGTATAAATCGTTCTCAACATCTAAATTTAAATAACTTGATTGAGCAATTGTTAAATTGCTTATAAGAAAAATGCAAGTATATTTTAAAGAATTAATTATTGAGTTTTTAAAAACCAAGATCTTCAAGATCTTCATCTGTTCCAATTAATTTGTACTTATTTGAATCAAATTTTTCGCAATCTATTGGTATCGTAACTATCTCAGGCACTTCAAAATCGTCTTTAGAGATACCAAGATTTTGATTTTCATAAACATCCTTCATATATAAAGCCCATATTGGAAGAGCCATTGATGCTCCTTGACCAAAAGCTATATCTTCAAAGTGAATTGACCTGTCTTCACCCCCTACCCAAACTCCAGTAACTAAGTTAGGTACAATCCCCATAAACCATCCATCTGATTGGTTTTGAGTAGTACCTGTTTTGCCGGCTATAGGGTTTGTGAATTGGTAGGGATAACCTGTTACAATTGTTTTGTAAGCATAGTTATTTTCCTCAGCCCCACTGTGCCTTAATCTCTGACCCGAACCACTTTCTGTAACTCCTTTCATTAAACTTAGGGTTACATAGGCGGTTTCTTCACTTAATACATCTTTTGTCTTAGGGACTACTTCGTAAACAACGGTCCCATTTTTGTCCTCAATAGTAGTTACCATAATAGGTTCAACATAAATTCCTTTATTTGCAAATGTCCCATATGCTCCAACCATCTCAAATAAGCTTATATCTGGAGAACCTAAAGCGATTGATGGAACCTTTGGTAAATATGATTTTATTCCCATTTTTCTAGCTAAACCTACAACAGGCTGGGGGCCTACTTTATCCATTAATCTTGCACTAATAGTATTAACTGAATTAGCCAAGGCGTTTTTTAATGTTCTCATTTTTCCATATTTGTCTCCAGAGTTTTTGGGGCACCAGGCTTCTACGTTGCCGTGTTTAAACGGCTCAATGCAAAATAGCGCATCAGGAAGAATTTCACATGGAGATAACCGCAATTGGTCAATCGCTGTAGCATATAAAAAAGGTTTAAAAGTCGAGCCAATTTGTCTTCTACCTTGCTTAACCTGATCATATTGAAAATGTTTATAGTTAAAACCTCCAACCCATACTTTTACATGGCCGGTCGATGGCTCCATAGACATCATTGAAGCCCTTAAAAAATGTTTATAATATCTTATAGAATCTAAAGGAGACATTACCGTATCTCTTTCCCCTTTCCAATCAAACACTGTCATTGGCGTGGGTGTTGAAAATGACTCACTTATTTCCTGCTCTGATTTTCCATTTAATTTCATCACCCTCCATCTTTCAGATCTTTTTGCTGATAGGTTGAGCAAAGTGTCAATTTGACCTTCTCTTAAGTCTAAGAAAGGAGCAGTGGGATTTAGCGCAATAGTATTTTGTTTGAAAAATTCTTTTTGTAAGTTGCTCATGTGGGTATTAACAGCCCTTTCAGCAATATCTTGCAGTCTAGAGTCTATTGTAGTATAAATTTTAAGTCCATCCCTGTATATATCATAATACTCGCCATCTTGTTTTGGATTTTCTTTCACCCACTTTTGCATAAAATTTTGAATGTAAGCCCTAAAATATGTAGCCAATCCCTCCCTATGTGAGTCAGGTGTAAATTTGACAATTATTGGTAGCTCTTTTAATGAATCCAACTCATTTTTTGATAAAAGTCCATTCCTAAACATTTGATTAAAAACAATATTTCTTCTATCTGTTGTTAACTTAAGTCTTCTCATAGGATTGTAAAGTGATGAGTTTTTAAGCATTCCCACTAGGGTGGCAGATTCTTCTAGCAACAGGTCTGATGGTTTTTTATTGAAATAAATCTTTGCTGCTGACTCAATCCCGTCAGCTTGGTAGCCAAAATCGTAAATATTCAAGTACATTGCAATTATTTCATTTTTGGTAAATCTTCTTTCCAATTTTACAGCTAGGACCCATTCTTTTACTTTTTGTATGATGGCTTCAACTTTATTTCTTGAACGAACACCTACAAACAATTGGCGGGCTAACTGTTGAGTAATTGTACTAGCACCCCCTTTTTTCCCTAAATAAAAAATTGCTCTTAAAGTGCCTTTGAAGTCAATACCAGAATGACTGTAAAACCTCTCATCTTCAGTTGCAATTAAAGCTTCAATAATATTATCCGGTAATTGAGAAAAACTAATAGGAGTCCTGTTGTCATTCAAATAAAATTTACCCAACACAACACCATCGGATGAGTAGATAGCTGTTGCCAAATTTGTTTTGGGGTTTTCTAACTGTTCAATTGAGGGCATTTCTCCAAGTTTACCAGTTGCAGCCGAAATGAATACAATTGCCAAAAATAACATTGGGATTAAATATATAATCCACAATAAAACTATATATCCTGTATATTTTTTGTTTTTTTTTAATTTTTTACTCATTTGATATTTTCTCAATTGACAAGCCGAGGGATAAAATCCCAAATAAATTTTTATCTCCTTTGATTTGGCCGATTTTTCTGTTTGCCTGCTTTATTTCAAAAATATAAGGAGGTGAAAAAAACGGTTTCCAGTTTCTCTTCCATGATAATTTACTCTCTTTAATACTAGAAAATCCTTTACCAAGCCACTCTCCTTTATTATTCGCCATTACATATTCTAATGTATCCGTTTCGTAAACTTTTTTATTTGATTTTAAACTTGCAATAAGAAAAATATTTGAAAAGGGGTAGTCATTGTTGTTTCTTACATAAAAGAAAATGTTAGAAGAAAAATCAATGGTGTCAGTTATTTCAAATTTGATTGGTTCTTCAAGGTTCCAACCATTTAAAATTTCTTTATCAATTCTTACTGTATTTCTGTCAACACAACTCAATAAGAAACAAAATGTTAAAATCGATATAATCCATTTCATTGTATTCATAAGATGAATGATAATTTTAGGTTTTTTTATAAATTCTTTTACTTGTTTTTTCTCCTTTTCTTAAATTTTTTTGTTCCTCTAAACTAAGATTATTAATATTTAGACAATCAATTGAACAACATCCATTCAATGATTCATTGCATCTGTCACATTGTATAAATAACAAATTGCAAGCAACATTTGAACAGTTTACATGATTATCAGATTTTGAACCACATTGATGACAATTTGAAATTACATCATTTGTTATCTTCTCAGATAAACGATTATCGAAAACAAAATTTTTACCTATGAATTTATTTTTAAAATTGTTATTTTTTAATTGATGGACATAGTTAATTATACCACCATCTAGCTGAAAGACATTTTTAAAACCCTTAAATTTCAAATAGGCTGAAGCCTTTTCACATCTAATTCCTCCAGTACAATAAAGAAGTATTTTCTTATTTCTATTTTCGTTTTTGAATTTCTTATCTATAAAATTTATTGATTCCTTGAATGAATCAACATTAGGAGTTGTAGCACCAATAAAATGACCTATCTCACTTTCATAGTGATTCCTCATATCAATGCAAGACGTTCCTTTTTCGGACAAAATTTTATTAAATTCTATTGCATTCAAATGCTTGCCAACATTAGTTGGATCAAAATTTTTGTCTTGAATCCCATCTACGACTATTTGTTTCCTTACTTTAATTTTAAGTTTAAGGAAGGATTTTGTGCTGTTTTTAATAGCGAAATTTAATCTTATGCCTTTTAGAGGGTCAACTTGATCTAATTCAGATGTAAAGGAACTTAATTTTTTCTTTGGTAAAGAAAGTTGTGCATTAATTCCCTCATCAGCAACATATATTCTCCCCAACACTCCTATTTTAGACCACGAAGAAAACAAGTAGTTTCTAAAAATAGATAGATTTTTAATTTTAAAATATTTATAAAAAGATAGTATAAGTCTTTCTTCTCCAGACTTCTCTAGAATCTCTATACTCTCGGCGTTACTTAATCTGTTATACAGATTCATTTTTAAAATTTATTGCAAATTTAAATTAAATTGATAATACTTTAAAAGTATGCTACATTGTTAATAATACATTGATTTACTAAGTTAGGAAAAGAAGATAAATTGGTATTTTTAAATAAAAAAAAATATGAGTCAAGATAAGTCTGCTAAACTGAAATCTCTTCAATTAACCCTTGATAAACTTGATAAAACTTATGGTAAAGGTGCTGTTATGAAATTAGGGGATGAGGTTGTTGAACCAGTAGAGGCAATTTCTTCTGGTTCTATAGGATTAGATATTGCATTGGGAATTGGTGGTTATCCAAGAGGCAGAGTAATCGAAATTTACGGCCCTGAATCATCAGGTAAAACTACATTAACCTTACATGCTATAGCTGAATGTCAAAAAAGTGGTGGAATTGCTGCTTTTATTGATGCCGAACATGCCTTTGACAGATTCTACGCTGAGAAATTAGGTGTTGATATCAGTGAATTGATTATTTCACAGCCTGATCACGGAGAACAAGCTCTTGAAATTGCAGACAATTTAATCAGGTCCGGTGCAATAGACATAATAGTTATTGACTCCGTTGCCGCCCTTACTCCAAAAAGCGAAATCGAGGGAGAAATGGGGGATTCAAAAATGGGGCTTCATGCAAGACTTATGTCACAGGCCTTGAGAAAACTTACTGGCTCTATAGCAAGAACCAATTGCACTGTTTTCTTTATTAATCAGTTAAGAGAAAAAATTGGTGTGATGTTTGGAAACCCTGAAACAACAACTGGAGGAAATGCCCTAAAGTTTTATGCATCTGTCCGTTTAGATATTAGAAGATCAACACAAATAAAAAGTACTGAAGCCGAGGTATTAGGAAATAGAACGAGAGTGAAAGTGGTTAAAAATAAGGTTGCACCGCCATTTAAAACAGCTGAATTTGATATTTTGTATGGAACAGGTATTTCAAAAATAGGCGAGATAATTGACATATGTGTTGAGACTGAGGTAATAAAAAAATCTGGTTCCTGGTTTAGCTACGGAGAAACAAAACTAGGTCAAGGTAAAGAATCTGTAAAAAAGTTGTTGGAGGATAATCCTGAGTTATTAGAAGAGCTTGAGAAAAAAATTATCAGCTCTAATGGTTAGTTTTTTTTATATTTATTTCTTTTGTTACCGCTTTTTCATGAGTTTTTAAAGAATCCTCTTTGAGTCCTCTAAAGATAACTCTCCAGACTTCCTTCTTAAAGTCATTTAATTTATTAATATTTTTTGGTGGATATATTTTTTTAAAAGTTTTTACTCTTAATTGTCCTGGATATCCAAATCGAGGATACCAAGGGAATTTACGCTTGCAATCTAAAAAACTCATAGGAATTATTGGAATTTGGTGATCAATAGAAATCTTAAATGCTCCCCTTTTAAATTCATTTAAAAAAATTGTATCATCGGTATATTTAACTTCAGGGAATATACAAATACTGTAGCCTAAACAAAGTTGCTTGTCTACCCTTCCGTATACTTCCCATCTACTTTTTTTGGAACTTCTATCTACCATGACAGCAGCTCTCTTGTATATATATCCGAATATTGGAATTTTTACTAATTCTTTTTTGCCAACGAAAACAAAGGGATTTTTTGAGACCTGAAACATCACAAAAGGATCAATGTAACTAGTATGATTTGCAACTAATATAAATGATTCACCAACAGGGAGCTCTTCTTCATAGTCAACTTTGGTGTAAAAACCAGACAGAAATAATATAAATGGTGACCAGATATATCTAGCACACCAAAAAATAAAATTGTATCCTTTGGGATGAATAGCAGCAATAGCCAAAAAAGGGAATAAAAAAATTACAGGTATGGAAGCTAGTAGATAAAACCATGCCCGCCAAAAATACAGAATCGTTAATCTCATTTGATCAAATGTAGAAAATAAAAACATTTATTTAAAAAAATTAACTTTGTCAAAAACAATTCAAATGGCCAGAGTATTAACGGGTATACAAAGTACGGGTGTTCCTCACTTAGGGAACATCCTGGGGGCAATCATTCCGGCCATTAAAAAATCCCAAATAAAAGGTAATGAATCTTTTCTATTTATTGCTGACCTGCATTCGTTAACACAGATAAAGAATTCTGATGAATTAAAAAAGAATACTCTAAACACGGCAGCAGCATGGTTGTCGTTCGGTTTAGATACAAAACATACCGTTTTTTACAAACAGAGTGATATCCCAGAAGTAACTGAACTTGCATGGTATTTAAGCTGTTTTTACCCCTACCAACGTCTCACATTATCGCATTCTTTTAAAGACAAATCACAGAATTTAAAAGATATAAACTCTGGGTTATTTTATTATCCTGTATTAATGGCAGCAGATATTTTACTTTACGATGCAAACATAGTCCCTGTTGGAAAAGACCAACTACAGCATTTAGAGATAACTAGAAATATTGCTTCTCGATTTAACAATCATTTTGGTGATACATTTATAACTCCAAAACCCGAACTTGAACAAAATTCTAGTTATGTTATTGGAACAGATGGAAACAAAATGAGTAAGTCGAAAAATAACATAATAAATATTTTTCAAGATGATAATCTGCTTAAGAAACAGGTAATGAAAATTAAGACCGAATCAATAGCAATTGATGAACCTAAAAATCCAAAAAATTGCAATGTTTTTAAAATTTATTCGCTGGTTGCTAATGAAAAAGACATTAATATCTTGAAAAAAAGGTATTCTTCAGGTGATGTTGGATTTGGTGAGGCTAAGGAAATTCTTTTAAATGAAATAAAAAATAAATTTAAAATTCAAAGGGATAAATTTAATTTTTTGATCAGTAATTCAGAACTCGTTGAGAAAGAACTTGAATCTGGTTCTAAAAAAGCACGGGACTTTGCAAATAAAGTATTAAAAAGGGTTAGACTAAAACTAGGATATATATAACAAATAAACCTATTAATCGACAATTTTATTTATTATCTTTAATAAGTGGATTTAGTTAAAGAGATAGAAGAACTACTACACTATCACGAATGTGTGACAGTTCCTAACTTTGGCTCATTTTTGGTTAGTAATTCGAACGCAAAAGTTGATTTAAAAATAGGGAAATTTGTATCTCCTAAAAGAAAGGTCTCATTTAATGCTCTAATCAAACAAAACGACGGAATTTTAGCGAAATATATTTCGTCGAATAAAAATATTAGCTATCAAAACGCACTAGAAGAAATTAATCAAAAAATAAAAATATGGTTTGAGAAAATAAAGATTGACACCTTGATTTTCAAAAATATAGGTGAATTTTATTTAAACGCTGAAAACAAAATATGTTTTCAAGCCTACAACACCAAAAATTTCTCACATGATTTTTATGGGCTTGAAGATTTTAAAAGGTTGCCAATAAAAGAGAGTGAGTTAAAAATTATTATAAATAAAGAAAAAAACACTAAAAATATTATTATGGACAATGATAAAAATGAAAACTTAGCATTTGAACCAGAATCAAAAGATTCAGGGAAAAAAAGTAAATTTAAAATAGTGGCAATAATAACCTCCTTGGTTGTTTTGTCAGTTTTGGGATACTATTTTGGTAATGAATATATTCAAAATGAAAGAATCCGTTCAACTGAAATTGCACAGAAGAAAATTAAAAACAATGTACAAAAGGCCACTTATGACATAGGGTCAATTTCCTCTCTAGAATTAAATGTTAAGGCCAATATAGAAACCGTTGAAGATGATACAGTTTTGGTTGAACAAGGGAATTTCTACAGTGTAATTGCTGGAAGTTTTAGAGATGAGCGAAACGCTGAAAAACTTTTGGGTAAATTAAAATCTGAAGGATTTGACGCCTCTTTTGCAAAAAATAGTCCCTCTGGACTTTTTAGGGTAGCTTATGGAAGATTGAAAACAAAAAGAGAAGCGTATCAATTATTAAATTTCGTGAAATTCACGCTAGAGCTTGATGCCTGGTATCTTGTTGAGTAAAAATTATAATCTGTAAATCCATCCCTTTGGATTTAATGGAGTACTTGATTGAAAAATGCTGAATTTTAATTCCGTTTTACCAGTGTTAGGGTTTGTAAATACCCTACCAATTTTTTCTTTTGCCCCCAAATTTTGTCCTTTCTTAACATAAACACTTTCTAAATTTGTATAAGCTGTTATGTAATTACCGTGTTGAACTAAGACGGTAGGATTACTTCCCTTATAGCTTAAAACTGTCATTACGATTCCCTTAAATATAGCTCTAGCTTCAGCCGTTTGGGTTGTAGCTATTGTAACTCCATTACTTTTTATTTTTGTGGTCCTAACTATGGGATGTGATTGTGTTCCAAAATTTTGAATTACTACACCTTCTTCAACTGGCCAAGGGAGTTTCCCTTTATTAGCATAAAAACTTTTTCCAACTAATTTCGTTTCTGGAGTAATACTAAATTTTAATGTGCTAGGTGCTGTGGATTTTTTATTTGCGTTTGCAATAGCAACTTTTATTAAGCGTTCAATTTCTTTATCAAAAGCTGCAATTTTTTTCTCTTTTGCTCTAATTTTAGCCTCTAAATTTTTCTGCTTTTTTATTAATTCACCGATCATTAACCTCTGATTTTCTATTTCCTTTTGGTAAATTAGTTGAGATACTTTATTTTCTTTAATTAAAGATTCCTTATTGACTTTTTTTGAAAGTAACTCTATGTTTAATTTGTTAAGTAAATTTGTTTTTTTAATTATAATCTCACCTTGTTTTTTTCTGTGTTTTGCGTACTGATTTAGATATTTAAATCTATTGTATGCTTGATAAAAAGATTCTGAGGAAAATAAAAACATCAATCTGCTTTGACGACTTTTGCTGTAATAAGATTTTCTGATCATATTTGAATAATCATCTTTTAATTTAACGATTTCTACTCTCAAAACATCTATATCTCTTTGATTAACATTTATCTTTTTGGAGATTAAATTGATTTCTTGATTTGTAACCCTAATTAATTTACTACGCACTTTAATTTTAACATCCAAGTCTTGAATTTGATTGAATGCGGATTTCCTTATAGTTTTATTAGAGAATAAAATAGTATTAATCTGTTTTATTTCTCTAACTAGTTTTGCTTTTTCTTTTTCTAGTCTTTTTTGTGTTTCTTGCTGTGATAAACAAGTGTTTATATTTACAAATTGGAGAAAAAAAAGAAAAAAATATTTCTTCATAATCTTATTTTATTATACCCATCAGGGAATTTAAAAGGAATTGTAAGCTCTTTTGGGTAGTCCGCTCTAATAAATTCTAAAATTATTGAGACAAACTCACCATTGACAAATGAGCTAATTTGAATTTCCTTCGGTATGGTTTTACCGTTCACCTTTTGATATAGTGGATACTTTATGCTTAATATACTGCTTTTATTATCAAGCAGAAGAAATCTTTGTTCTCTAATTCTGAAACTCTCGGTGTCAAAAAAGTATGTGGATCTGTACTTTTCGGCACTTGTATTAATAAAGACATAATATTCGGGATTGTCTATTCTTTTAATTTTTGATTTGTTAAGATTATCAATTGGATTTCCAATAAATATATTTTGAATATTCTGAAGTGTAAAATTTGTTCCTAGGATAGATTTTAAGAATTCGTAATCTCCTTCGTAATAGTTTTTTTGAAATTTTTCGTAAAAAAAAATTTTTTCATTTGTCATTAAAAGTTTTGCTACTGGGACGAGAACATTCGCACTCATCCATAAAAATTTATCGTCTTTAAATCTAAGATTAATACTTAAAGATTGTTTAATTTTCTTACTTATATAGGTTGCCTTAATTCGTGCTCTAAGTGAGTTTATTTTTTCCTCAGATTTTTCAAAGTTTTCAATCAGCCTTTTGACCTTTATTGATTCTATGGGCTTTTTGCTTGGTAAAACTGTCAAAGATTTACAACTAATTATAATTGATAAAATTAATACGTATTGAAAAAATCTAATCATATGATTTAACTTAATCCCGTACTTCCAAATCCAGACTGCCCTCTTTTGCTCTGACCTATGTCCTCAACCAATTTCCAGTTAACATTTGAAAAATTTGAAATAACCATTTGGGCTATTCTGTCTCCCGGATGAATTTCATATTTTTCATCTGACAAATTAATTAAAATTACACCTACTTCACCCTTATAATCTGCATCTATAGTGCCCGGTGAATTTAATACCGTTATACCATGTTTTAGTGCTAGTCCTGACCTTGGACGAATTTGCCCTTCAAATTTTTCTGGTAAGGATATTTTTAGACCAGTTGGAATAAGAATTCTTTGGAAAGGAATTAAACATATTGGTTTCTTTATATTAGCTCTTAGGTCTAGTCCTGCAGAGTTCGAAGTTGCATAACTTGGAAGATCGTAGGGAGACATGTTTATAACTGGTAAATCAATCATTTTTTACCTAAAAATATAAACTTAATTGATAAAAATAATGAGAAAAAAATTTTTTTAAATAAGTTATTTACTTTTTGAGTGCTTCTGCACCCCCCACTATTTCTAATATTTCGTTGGTAATTGAAGCTTGACGGGCTTTATTGTAAGTTAATTTTAATTGATCAGCGAGTTCGGCTGCATTATCGGTTGCTTTATGCATAGCGGTCATCCTTGCCCCATGTTCGCTTGCAAAAGATTCTCTTAAAGCCTTATAAAGCATAATTTTTATTCCTTTTGGGATAAGATCATCAAGTATTTTGGACTTGTTTGGTTCATAGATATAGTCACTTAAATTTTCAATTTTTTCTGAATCATTAATTCTGTAAGGTAATAAAGTATCAATTGAAATAATTTGAGTGGCTGCATTTTTAAACTTATTATAAATTATCTCAATTTTGTCGTATTCACCAGATACAAACCTTGAAATATATTTATCAGCAATTTCACTAGTCAATTTATAGTCAAGGTTTTCAAATAAATTACTATGATCATTGGCTATCGTAAAACTCTTGGACAATATATCATTACCTTTTTTGCCAATGGTTACTAGATCAACTTCTCTATCACCATTATCATATAAATAATTTTTTGTGGCCTTAATTATGTTGGAATTAAAACCTCCGCATAGTCCACGATTTGAAGTAATTGAAATTAAAAGCCGTTTAGGGTGAGACTTTTCTCCCACCAAAGGGCTTGAAAATCCTGGCATTGTTTTCAAAATATCTGTGATAACACCAAACAAGTTTTCTGAATAGGGCCGCATAGAAACAATAACTGATTGAGCTTTTTTAAGCTTTGCAGCAGAAACCATTTTCATGGCTTGGGTGATTTGCATCGTAGATGAAACAGATGAAATTCTACTCCTTATTTCTTTTAAATTTGCCAAGATACTATTTGAATTGGTTTGATATTTTTAAACACACGTCCTCCAGAGTTTTGAAAATAGCTTCATTTAAAATACCATCTTTGAGAGATTCCAGAACTTTTCTGTGGCTTTTATTCAACTCTTTGATATAAGCCGCTTCAAAATCTTTAATCCTATCAACAGGGACTTCTTTTAATAAATTTTTGGTTCCAGCATAAATTATGGCTATTTGGTCTTCTACTTTAAATGGATCATTTTGGGATTGTTTTAAAATTTCAACATTTCTTTTACCTTTCTCTATGACATTTAATGTAGCCGCGTCCAAATCTGATCCAAATTTTGCAAAAGCTTCTAGCTCTCTAAACTGGGCTTGGTCTAATTTTAAAGTTCCCGCAATTTTTTTCATAGATTTAATTTGAGCTGATCCACCAACTCTAGAAACAGATATACCAACATTTATAGCAGGTCTAACACCTGAGTTAAATAGATCTGATTCTAAAAATATTTGACCGTCTGTAATTGAAATTACATTCGTTGGAATGTAGGCTGATACATCCCCTGCTTGTGTTTCAATGATTGGGAGCGCTGTTAAGGAACCCCCTCCTTTAACTCTAGATTTTAACATCTTTGGAAGATCATTCATTTGTTGGGCTATTTTATCATCCCCAATGATTTTTGCAGCTCTTTCCAAAAGTCGAGAATGCAGATAGAAAACGTCACCTGGGAATGCTTCCCTTCCTGGAGGCCTTCTTAATAATAGAGAAACCTCTCTATAAGCAACTGCTTGTTTTGATAAATCATCAAAAATAATTAACGCTGGTCTTCCGGTATCTCTAAAAAATTCTCCAATTGCCGCTCCAGCCATAGGTGCATAAACTTGCATAGGTGAAGGGTCTGAAGCATTCGCAGCAACAATTGTGGTGTAAGCTAGAGCTCCCTTGTCTTCTAAGACTTTTGAGATAGCCGCAACAGTAGATGCCTTTTGTCCAATCGCAACATAAATACAATAAACAGGGGCCCCTGCATCAAAAAACTCTTTTTGATTAAGTATGGTGTCTATGCAAACAGTAGTTTTCCCCGTTTGCCTGTCGCCAATGACGAGTTCTCTTTGCCCTCTACCAACTGGAATCATGGCATCGATGGCTTTTATACCAGTTTGAAGAGGCTCACTGACTGGTTGTCTATAAATTACACCTGGCGCCTTTCTTTCAAGTGGCATATCAATTAAATCTCCTTTTATCGGACCTTTACCGTCTATAGGGTTTCCCAGAGTGTCAACAACTCTTCCAATAATTTTTTCACCAACTTTAATTGAAGCAATTTTTTTTGTTCTTTTTAAACTATCTCCTTCTTTTATTTGTTCTGAAGAGCCAAACAAAACAACCCCAACATTGTCTTCTTCCAAATTTAGAACCATCCCTTCAAGACCAGAGTCAAAACTTACAAGTTCTCCATACTGAGCGTTTGACAAACCGTAAACTCTTGCTATTCCGTCTCCTACTTCCAATACAGTGCCTGTTTCTTCAAGAGCCGCAGAAAAATTTGCGTTAGAAAGTTCTTCTTTAATAATTGATGATATTTCTGATGGTTTAATTGATGCCATATTTTAATATTAAATAAATGTATTTTCTTTTTTTAAACTTGTTTTTAATTTGTTAAGACTTGTGTTTACAGAATTGTCAAACTGGATGTCGCCAACTTTTATGGATGAGTGCGAATGTTCTCGTCCCAGTAGCAAAACTTTTATAATAAAGCCTCCAATTAGATTTTTGTCGATAATATTGACAACCTTGATTTTATTTTTTGTTATTTTTTTAATAACAAGTTTTAAATTCTTTTCAATTTTATTAGATATTTTTTGCGCCGATATTAAATAACATGTTTCTATTCTACTGTTGATCTTATAAAGCTCAATAAATTGATTTAAGATGTCATCAAAAAGATATAGCCTGTTTTTTCTTACCAATATTTCAATGAGATTTTTTAAATTCTCACTTACGTTACCGCATATATTTAACAAAATTCTTTTTTTCTTTTGGTTGGGTACAGTTTTATTTTTTAAAATCTTAAATAAATCGGAATTGTTTGAGATTATTTCTATCGTTTTTTCGCTTTCAATAACAATTTCCCCTAAGGTATTAGTCTTTTGGCTATATGCCAAGTAAGCTTTTGCGTATCGAATAGCTGCAACTTGTTTAATCATTTTAATTCAATTTCATCAATCAATTTTTGTACATAATCGTCCTGCTTTTGCTTTTCGCTTAACTCCTTCTTAAGAATTTTTGATGCAATTTCAACCGATAAGTCAACTACTTGAAATTTTAAGTCTTTCAATATTAAGTCTTTTTCCTTTGTTATTGATTCTCTTGCGTTTTCAATTATCTTTTCTGACTCGAGCATTGCCACGTTTTTTGCATCTTCAACAATTTCTCTACCCATTTTCTTTGCATCTGAAATTATAAAGTCCCTCTCCTTTTTCGCTTCGTTTAATATCTTCTCATTGTCAGACTTGATTTTTGAAAACTCATCCTTAGCCTTTTGAGCAGATTCTAGAGACTCTTTTATAGAATTTTCTCTTTCATTAAGGGTGTCAAGAATAGGTTTCCATGCAAACTTCTTAAGAATTAAAATGAGGCCAATAAAAATTAAAAGTTGCCAAAAGAATAGGCCAAAAGAAAATTCATTTATTAATTTTTCCATTTAGTTCTAGGTTTTAGAGGTTTTAAAAAATGCCTACAATACAAACATAGCCGCAAAACCGATTCCTTCAACCAGAGCAGCTCCAATTAGCATTGCAGTTTGAATTTTTCCATAAGCATCTGGTTGTCTACCAATGGCTTCCATAGCACCTCTTCCGATGCCTCCAATTCCAATTCCTACACCTATAACTATTAAACCTCCTCCTACTATTGCTGGGATTTCCATAATTTATAATAATTTAATTAAACATTCATTTTAAATATAACCTAGTGGTCATGTTCTTCAACAGCAAAACCAAAATATAATGCTGATAAAATTGTAAATATATACGCCTGCAAAAGTGCAACTAAAATTTCAATTATTGAAATAAAAAAAGCCAATAAAAATGATAATCCCGACCCAATAAAGTTCCTAAAAAGGAAAATCATTGAAATCAAAGTCATCATAACTATATGGCCAGCTAAAATATTCGCGTACAACCTAATCATTAATGTAAAAGGTTTGATAAATACGCCTAGTAATTCAATAGGGGCCATTATGATTTTCATTGGCAATGGCATTCCAGGCATCCAAAAAATATGCATCCAATAATCTTTGGTTCCACTTATTGTGGTAATTATAAATGTCAGTAGCGCCAAACAAAATGTTATTGCTATGTTTCCAGTTACGTTTACACCAAGGGGTGTAAGTCCCAAAATATTACAAAACCAAACAAAAAAGAATATTGTTAAAAGAAAGCTCATAAACCTTTTGTAGTGCTTTAGTCCTATATTGGGAATCGCAATTTCATCTCTTATATATACAATTAAAGGCTCAAAAAACCTTCCAACTCCAGAAGAAATCAATCCGTTTCTTTTATAAGATTGAGCCAAATTTCTGAAAAGAAAGAACATTAATATTGATACGAAAATTATACTTACTACACTTTTGGTTATCGAGAAATCTATGGGTTTGGGGTTTAAAGGATGGCCATACTTATCATAATTAATTGTCCCTTTCGAATCACTTTTATATATTTTATCATGGTGAAGTACGTAATAAGAGTCATTTATGTTTGCGACTTCCCTTCCGTGGTCAAATTTTGAAGACATAAAAAATTTGAATCCTTTGTCATAAATAATTATTGGAAGTGGAATCCCAATATATACTTTTCTATTTGTCTTCTTGTCTTTGTAGGAAAGTAACCCGAAATCGTGAGAATCTTGAACATGATGAAGTATGTACTCGGTAATTTCTTGTTTTAG
>CACKBL010000014.1 GCA_902598305.1 uncultured Bacteroidota bacterium | reverse complement strand
TCTGATTCTTATTTCTTTCTTATTAAGCAACAACAAAAAAAAAATTCAATGGAAAACCGTTTTAATTTCAATTTTAATTCAATTTGTCATTGCGGTTTTAATCTTAAAAGTTTCATTAATTCAATCAATTTTTGAAATAATTTCAAAATTTTTTGTTCGAATAATAAATTACTCAGCTTCAGGAAGTTCATTTTTATTTTCTTCTTTAGCCGATCAGCAAAAATTCACCTATATATTCGCTTTTCAAGTTTTACCAGTGATAATTTTCTTTTCGGCTTTAACATCAGTGCTTTACCATTTGGGAATAGTCCAAAAAATAGTATCTTTTTTAGCCTGGACATTGAATAAGTTTTTAAAAATTACAGGGGCTGAAAGTTTATCTTTAGCCGGCAATATTTTTTTAGGTCAAACTGAATCCCCAATTCTTATTAAATCCTATCTCGAAAAAATGACCAAGTCCCAACTTTTTATAGTTATGGTTGGTGGGATGTCAACTGTTGCTGGAAGTGTTTTAGCCGCTTACATTGGTTTGCTAGGTGGCAATGATCTTAATGAACAACTTAAGTTTTCAAATCATCTATTGACTGCTTCAGTTATGGCAGCACCTGGAGCTGTTGCCATTTCTAAAATAATATTCCCAGAGGAAGCAATAAATGTAGAAGAAGAGATAAAAATTGAAACAAAAAATAAAACTGGTAATATACTCTTATCCATAACCAGAGGAACGGTTGAAGGTGTAAAATTAGCTGTGAACGTAGGAGCTATGCTACTAGTATTTCTGGCCTTTATAGCACTTTTAAATGATGTAATGTGGCTAGTTGGTGATCTATTAAATTTCAATGTTTTGATTTCAGAATCAACCAACTTTAATCAGTTTTCAATTGAATTTGTGTTGGGATATCTTTTTGCACCACTAATGTGGTTGATAGGTGTTACTTATCAAGAATGTGCTATAATGGGTCAATTATTAGGAGTAAAAATAGTTTCGAGTGAATTTGTCGCTTTTGTTCAATTAGCTGATATTAAAAACATAGATAACTCCCTTTTCCTTCTTAGCAAGAAATCAATTACTATGGCAACATTCATGTTGTGCGGTTTTGCAAATTTGACTTCTATTGGTATCCAAATTGGAGGAATTGGGATTTTAGCTCCAGGGCAAAAAAAAAATTTGTCAGAATTGGGTTTTAAAGCAATGATTGCTGGAACAATTGTTTCACTAATTTCTGCTTGCTTCGCAGGAATTCTAATAAGTTAATCCTTTGAATATTTCCAGAGCAAGAAGAAAGCTAAAATTGTAAGAATTAACAATACTATTGCTTGAAAATTTTTACCATATATAAAAAAACCGACGCAGAATAAAGATCCATAGATAGCAAATACACTTATCATCATGCATGTGATTCCCCTGGGAATGGTCCAAAAAACATCCTTTTCTAATTTGTTGTCATCAATTTGAGCTTTGACTTTATTCCAACCACTTCCTCCTGGTTGAATTTTTATGTAAAAATTTTTTAATGTGTTAAGATTTGAAGGTTGTGTTAGTAAACTTACACTCACCCATGCTATGGTAGTGACAAATACACTCAATAAAAATTGGATATCTTGTGGTATTGGTTCAAAGCCTAAACGTGTATGTATTATTTGCAAATATAAGGCAAGAATAAACGAAACAATCATAGCGGTTATTTCGCTGTAAGCATTTATCCTATACCAAAACCACCTTAAAATGAACAGAAGACCCGTGCCTGCACCAATTTGCAACAAAATTTGAAATGCTTGTAAGGCATTATTTAAAACTAGAGCAAAGCAAGCCGATAAAAACATTAAAACTAGAGTTGATAATCTTCCAATAAATACTTTTTTAGAATCGGTAGAATTTGAATTTATAAATCTTGAATAAAAATCATGAACAATATATGAGGATCCCCAGTTCAAATGAGATGATATAGTTGACATAAATGCAGCTATAAGTGAAGCAACCATCAATCCAATTACACCTTTTGGCAACAAAGTCATCATTGCTGGATAGGCTAAATCATTTTTTAAAAATTTTCCATCTATTCCTGGGAATGCCTCACTTATTGAAGCTAAGTCAGGAAAAATAACTAGAGAGACTAGTGCTATTATAATCCAAGGCCAAGGTCTAATTGCGTAGTGGGCAAAATTAAATAACAATGTCGCCCATATAGCGTTATTTTCGTCTTTAGCGGACAACATTCTTTGAGCTATGTATCCTCCACCACCAGGTTCGGCCCCGGGATACCATACACTCCACCACTGTACAGCAAGTGGTAGAACAAAAATTGTAATAAAAACTTCTCTATCATTTATATCTGGTATTAAATCCAATTTATTAATCACATTCGGATGCGAAAATAAATTACCTAAACTTTGAATTTCAGGGAGTCCAATAAAGTAAAACGCAGACCAAATTGTGACGGACATAGCTAAGATAAATTGGAAGAAATCTGTATATACAACCCCTTTAAAGCCACCAAGCATACTGTATATTACAGTGATTGATGATGCGATCAATAATGTATTTAATGGTGAAAGTCCCAAAATTATTCCTCCTATCTTAATAGCTGCAAGGCATACAGTAGCCATAATCATTATATTAAAAAAAAATCCTAGATAAATAGCTCTAAATCCTCGAAGAAAAGCTGCCTCTTTTCCGCTATATCTGATTTCATAGAATTCTAAATCTGTTAGTACACCTGATTTTCTCCATAGTCTAGCATAAACAAATACAGTTAGCATTCCAGTTAGCAAAAAAGCCCACCAAACCCAATTACCAGCTACTCCATTTGTCCTCACAATATCTGTAACAAGATTAGGGGTGTCAGCTGAAAAAGTTGTAGCAACCATTGAAATACCCAAGAGCCACCAGGGCATATTCCTGCCAGACAAGAAAAATTCATCTGGGTTTTTACCTGCAGTTTTGGATGACCATAATCCAATTAAGAGTGTAATTACAAAAAAACCAAATATTATAGACCAGTCTACAAATTCAAGTTTCATTTTTGGTTTGTTTTTTAATTTTTTGAATATAGTTTAAATTGATAAAAAAAATAATTATTTCTGCCTTAAAATAATTAGGTTTGGTAAATGAAATTTTTTTTGTCTCTTATTGCTTCTTTTTTATTTCTAAGCAATTATTATTGCTTTGCTCAAATTGAAACAAAACCTCTAGAAAAAAAAATTGAAATAGATAAAAAATCTAACTCAATTCTCAAATTACCTGACAACAATCTCCCCGACTATCTTAAAAAAGATTTCTTGTCTAAAAATCCAGCTTCTGATGATCTCAACGGATTTGAAAATAATATTCAAATGCAAAATGAAGAAACATTCATAAACCCAGGAGATGTTTATTTAAAAAAGTTAAAATCAAATAAAAGTGAAGGAAGTGCACCAAAATTTAAATCTGACCAATATCTTGGAGATTTCATTAGTTCAACTGAAAATGTAAGGATAGTTTTTAGGGACCACCAAGAACCCGATGGAGACAGGGTTCAAATAAGATTTAATGATGATATAATTTATCCTAATATTCTTTTAACTCAAAGATATAAGAAGATGGATGTTAAACTTTTAGAAGGTTTTAATAAAATTGATTTTGTTGCATTAAATCAAGGTGAATCTGGACCAAACACAGCAGAGGTAAGAGTTTACGATGATGATGGAAATGTAATGATGTCAAATCTATGGAATCTAGCAACAGGTTCTAAAGCAACCTTTATTGTTGTAAAACAAGATGATTAAAGTTATTATTTCATAAATTATTTTATATTACCTGAAAACGTAAGATTTGGATAAACTTACATTTGTAATCACTACATTAATTGCACCCTTGGAATGGGTTATGCTTATTTTGATTATTGGCGGAGGCCTATTTCTTCTTTTTGATTCAAAAGGATATTCTTTAAAAAAAATCCGAAAGGGATTTTCTCTTTTGCTAAAGAAAAATTCCGAGAAGGGTATATCTCGTTTTGAAGCATTATCAGCTGTTTTAGCCTCAACTGTGGGTTTAGGAAATATTTCTGGAGTAGCAATTGCAATTCATATGGGAGGGCCAGGCGTTCTTATATGGATGTGGATAACTGCTCTACTTGGATCTGTAATTAAATTTTATAGTTGTGCTCTGTCAGTGAAGTTGAGGCAAAAGGAGCTAAATGGGAATCCATTGGGAGGTCCTATGTATTATATGACAATTGGAATTCCTAAGTTTGGAAAATTTCTGGCAAATTGGTTTTGTCTTGCCGCCCTTTTTGGTGTTTTACCTGCTTTTACTGCAAATCAATTGACTCAAACAGTAGTTCAAGTGATTTATCCATCAACAATTGATACTATCGATAACCTCATTTATGAAGGTTCATTTGGATTATTTTTAATTTTGGTCTCAGGATGGGTTATTTTGGGAGGTTTAAAAAAAATTGTTAAAACAACATCCAAACTCGTCCCTATGATGGTAATATTGTATTTACTAATGGGAGGTTGGGTAGTTGTAGACAATGTTACTCAAATCCCAAATGTTTTGAAAACAATAATATATTCTGCTTTTGATTTTAAAACTTTATATGTTGGTGGTTTTTGGGGTCTTGTTTTACTTGGAATAAGAAGAGCTGTTTTCTCTAATGAAAGCGGTATTGGTAATGCACCCATGTACCACGGGCAATCTCAAACAAAAGAACCATTAAACGAAGGTCTAGTTGCAAGTTTGGGTCCACTATTAGATACAATATTGGTATGTTCAATTACAGGAATTGTAATTATAATTAGTGGTTCATATTTAGATACGGAATTAAATGGAATTCTTCTAACACTAGAGTCGTTCAATCGTCTTTTTTACGGACTCGGCGACATATTTTTAGTTTTTATGGTATCGGTCTTTGGGATTACGACTCTATTTACCTATTCTTACTACGGAGTAAAATGTTTAGACTTTTTGACTAAAAAAAAATATGGATTCATTTATAATTATATTTACTTAACAAGTATCTTTTTTTCTGCTATTTCATCAGTAAATTTTGTGATAAGTCTTATTGATTTATCGTTCGCTTTAATGGCTATACCAAATATGATTTCTGTCATTTACTTGTCAAAACTTGTTAAGCAGGAAATAACTAAAACTAATTCTTTGGAAGCCCAATAATAGGCACGTGCTATTTTTTAAGTTAAATTCAATTTTTTAAATGAATTTGTCGATCTTAATGTATAAAAATTATATTTTAGTTATATGGAAAATAGTGTTGCTTTTAAAGATATCCATGGAAATATAATTGACCCTATTGATCATACCAGAGAAATACTTAAAAAGAATCCTTTCGTTGAAGTTTATGTAGGAACTGATTCTCAAAGTTTAGCTAAAAAAACACAATATATAACCGTTATTGCTTACAGGTTCGGTAACAGGGGTGTTCATTATATCTTAAAAAAAAGTGGAGTTCCACAAATTAAAGATCTTTGGACTAGGCTTTGGAAAGAAACTGAATTAAGTATTGATATAGCCGAAAACATAAAAAAGTCTCTGAATATAACTCCAGAGATTGATTTGGATTATAACGAAAACGAAAATTTTAAATCAAATAAATTGGTAAATGCATCTAAAGGACTAGCTAATTCTCTTGGTTACAAAGTAAACATCAAACCACATGTCCAAATTGCAACTAGGGCTGCTGATTATCATTGCAAATAAAATTTTGATTTGAAAGCATTTATTTTTGATCTTGACGGAGTGATCGTTGACACGGCAAAATACCATTTTAAATCGTGGAAAATTATTGGTAAAAAACTTGGTTTTGAATTAACTAAAACTCAAAATGAATTTTTGAAAGGAATAAGTAGAGAAGAATCCTTAGATAAGATTTTAAATTGGGGAGGAATTTCAATCGACAGAATGGATAAGAAAAAATATATGAAAGAAAAAAATTTAATATATAAGGAACTTATTAATAATGTTGACAAAATGGACATTTTACCTGGAGTTAATAAATTAATAGATTTTGCAGCGATTAAGGGTATTCCAATCGCATTGGGATCTGCAAGTAAAAATGCACATGGAATTTTAAAAAAACTTGGAATACAAAACAAGTTTAAAGTAATAATAGACGGGAATTCAACTTCAAAAACAAAACCCCATCCTGAGGTTTTTCTTAAAGGTGCACAAATGCTTGGGGTAAATCCAAAAGAAGTAATTGTATTTGAAGATTCAGTCGCTGGAGTAAAGGCTGCTAATACAGCAAAAATGGTTTCTGTTGGTATCTGTGCAAGTGGAAAAATTGAAAATGCAAGATTTAATTTTAAGTCACTCGATGATATACCGCTTGAATTTTTTGAAAACGTGATTTAGAATGGAAACACATATTCATAAAATTAATCCTTGGAAAATAATTGAAGTAGGATGGAATCGAAACAAAATCAAGGGCTCTGAAAGTATCTTTAGCATTGGCAATGGTGCTATGGGTCAGAGAGCCAATTTTGAAGAAGATTTCAGTGGTAAATCACTACAAGGTAGTTATATAGGGGGTATTTATTATCCTGATAAAACAAAAGTTGGGTGGTGGAAAAATGGTTATCCTGAATACTTCGCAAAAGTAATTAATGCTCCAAATTGGATTGGCATTTCAATATTAATTGATAGTATTCCTCTTGATTTAAATAAAGTTAATAGGGTTGAGAAATTTGAGAGAATATTGGACATGAAAAAGGGTTTATATGAGCGAGCATTTTCCATTAAAATGAAGGATGATTTAGAAGTGGAGATAAAATCAAAAAGGTTTATATCCATGAAAAAAAAATCTGTAGGAGCAATTTCCTTTAAAATTAGATGCAACAGAGATGTTAAAATATCCTTGTCCCCATATATTGGTTTTGATGTATCTAATGACGATAGCAATTGGGATGAAAAGTTTTGGGAAACAAAAGAAAAAATAAATACCCAAAATAAATCATTAGTAAAAAGTAAAGTGAAAAAAACTGGTTTTAAAGTAATCACCTACATGAAAGCCAATTTATATGACAACAATGTTAAACTTGAAAAGCCTTTTAAAGCAAAATCTAATTCAAAAAAAATACTGCTTGAATCTGAACAAATCTTAAAAAGAGGTCACACTTTAAAAGTAGTAAAGTTTGGAGGATATGTGACTTCTGAATGTAATGAATGGAATAAAATTGAAAATAAAACAACTAAGATTTTAAATTATTTAGAAAACGCCTCGTTTGAAGATCTTTATCGAGAACATACATTAGAATGGGCTAAAATTTGGGAGCAATCGGACATTAAAATTAGTGGGGACAACAAATCTCAACAGGCCATTAGATTTAATATTTTCCAATTAAATCAAACATACAGGGGTGACAACCCAAACCTAAATTTTGGACCGAAAGGTTTTACTGGAGAAAAATATGGTGGAAGTACTTATTGGGACACGGAGGCGTATTGCATTCCCTTTTGTTTAGGCACTAAGCCTCCAAAGGTGACCCTAAATCTTTTAAATTACAGATACCTTCAATTAGACAAAGCAATCGATAATGCAAAAAAGCTTGGATTTGAAAATGGTGCTGCTTTATTTCCAATGGTTACGATGAACGGGGAAGAATGTCATAACGAGTGGGAAATTACTTTTGAAGAAATACACCGAAATAATGCAATAGCATTCGCAATTTTTAATTACACTAGGTACACGGGCGACTTAAAATATTTAGTTGATAAAGGCTTAGAGGTCTTGGTTGGAATTTCTAGATTTTGGGCTCAAAGGGTCTCTTATTCGGAGAAAAAAAATAAGTACGTCATCTTGGGGGTTACAGGTCCAAACGAATATGAAAATAATATCAATAATAATTGGTACACAAATTACAGTACCAAATGGTGTTTAAAGTTTACACTTGATTCAATAAATATTTGTAAAAAAAACAATGCTAATTCATTTAAAGAATTATCTAAAAAACTGAAAATCAAGAAGTATGAACTTGATTTATGGTTAAAAATTTCTAAAAATATTTATTTAAATAAAGACGAGGAACTAGGTGTTTTTGTCCAACAAGATGGATTCTTCGATAAGGATTTGAAAGAAGTTGACAAATTAGATTATTCCCAAAGACCATTAAATCAGAATTGGTCATGGGATCGAATTTTACGATCTCCCTACATAAAACAGGCAGATGTTCTACAGGGAATATATTTTTTCGAGGACAAATTTGACACAAAGTCAATTAAAAAGAATTATGAGTTTTATGAAAAATTCACGGTTCACGAGTCCTCTCTATCGCCTTGTATTCACTCCATTATTGCTTGCAAACTAGGAAAAATTGAATCTGCATACGATCTCTTTAAAAGAGCTTCTAGGTTAGACCTAGATGACTATAATAAGGAGGTTGAGGAAGGGCTACATATTACCTCCATGGCAGGCAGTTGGTTAACAATTGTTGAAGGTTTTGCTGGGATGCGAGTAAGAAATAACTCTCTTCATTTTACCCCTCGCTTACCTAAAAAATGGAAAAGTTTGTTATTTAAAATCAATTTTAGGGGAAATATCTATACAATAAAGTTTAACCAAAGTGTGTTTCAGTGCTCTTTAAATTTTAATCAGGACTGTTTTATTTATGTAAATAAAAAAAGGTTAACATTTGACAATAATCGAAAAACTCATACCTCTATATAGTTCAATGCTAGACTAAATTTTCAAAATTGAAATCCATCGCTAAAAAGCAATTTCAACTCACCCAGAAGTTCTTAGTAACTTTGTTGAAAAGTAAAATTCTTAAAAACTTTTTGGGTAACATAACTTCATAATTTTGATTTGAAAACAATCTATCAAATGTAAATGGAATTAAAGTTATTTTTAATTAAAATGGTCTTTTTATTGTTGGCTTTTTTGATTTTAATTTTAAATAGAAGCATGTTAGGCAAAAGTTTCTCGTTCAAATTATTTGCTAAAAGAAAATAATATTTCACTGCCCTTACTTTCTTTACTTGCCTATTAAATGGAATTTTTCCTGCCTTTTATTTATATACCTAAATCCGTCATTTGAGAAAAATCCTGGTTCCTCAAGCATAATTCTTACATCCTTGCCCCATTCTTTTATATAAATCTTGGTGTTTAATTCGATGGCATAGGCTGTATTTGCATTTAACTTCCATTCCCCAGTACCAGGAACAAAACCTTGATTATCCCACATGCCAAAAATAGTACCCGCAGAATGTCCAAAAAGACCGAGAGGGTGTGTATATATTTGCGGTCTTAACCCTTTTTCAATAGCTTCTTTTCTTGTAATTCTCAAAATCTCATTACCTGTTGTTCCAACTTTAAAATTACTAGTTAGAATATCCTCTAGTAAATTACCCGCTTTTAAACCGTCTTTTAAAAATTGAGGCGCAGTGCTTTCGTTTGGTTTTAAAACATATGCAAGCTGTTGACAGTCTGTATTAAGATTTAAGTAAGTGATTCCAAAATCACAGTGAACTAAATCACCAGGTTGAATAATATCAAACTTTTGTTTTGCATCAAAAGCATAAAGATCGCTATCATCAGCACGTTGAACATCAATTGTTGGATGAAACCAAGTTTTTAATCCCATTGATGAAACCTTTTCTCTCATCCACCAAACCACGTCGTCTGTAGTAGTAACTCCAGGTGTAATGACATCGGTTGAAAAAGCTTCCTTGATAATATTATGTGTTATTTCAGTCAAATGAGAAAATAAAGTCATTTCTTTTTCAGTTCTAGTTTCCACCCAAGAAACTGCTAGGGACTCTGAACTTACAACCCTTGATTTAAGTGGTTTCGGGAGATAGTTCATTAAAAGTTTGTGATCTGTTACTGATAATCCATCAGCAATTCCGTAGGTATCCGATATGTTTATCCCAATTTTTTTTGGATTCTTAAGTTTAAGGTAATCCACAAGAGCCTTCATTTGGTCAGGTTCTTTTTCTTTATCCCAAACACTTTTAATTAAGCTCCCAAAAGAATATCTAGTGATTGCAGCCATATCGACTTTATTTAAGGATTCTTTATGGGTAAATACAAGAATCGTCCTTCTTCTGGCATTCAACCAAGTAGGAGGAAGAAGGCTCTTAATTATTGGATCTTCATTGTACTCCCTTGTAATTATTACCCAACAGTCGATTTTTTCTCTTTTCATAAGCTGCGGTAGAAGATTTTCTAGTCTATCTTTTTGTATTTCCTCTATAGCTCTAACCCTATCCTTTAAGGGTAAAACAGCTTGAGAAAAGCAGTCGATTTTTGCAAAAGAAAGGAAAATAAATAGTAAATATTTGTACATAAAGCTATTCTAATGAAGGGGGTCCAGGTAAAATCCTAGGATCGTACTTGTCATACCTTTTATTTTTCAAATAATCTTCTTTGACATCACTAATTAAAGAGGGGTTTTTATACAAATCCGCCATTGTCATAGATAGAGCTTTTGCAGCATAAATCATACCTTTGTGTCCTATTGACATTCCAGTACAAGCAACTACAGCCCAAGAATGCCAAGGACCTCCACTTGCCGCGGTCGTCACCCCCAAACTAATTGTAGGGACTACTTGGCTCACATCCCCTACATCTGTAGAACCACCTTGGGCAGGCAATGTTGGTTTTAATGGGTAAACCTTTCCATCAATCCCTTTTTGAGGTTTGCCAGTTTCCTTTAAGATTGTATTGGCATAATTTAATTCATTATCACTGTAGGTAATATCACCCAATGTCTCTAGGTTTTTTTGTAAAATTTCAGCACCTGTTCTATTTACCTGTATTTCATAAATTCCTGAGATTAACTTGGTTTCATAAGTTGTTCCTGTCATTAGAGCAGCTCCTTTTGCTATGTTAAGAGCCCTTTCATATAAAACGTCAACTCCGGCTCTGTTGTTTTGTCTCAGCCTAGTCCATATTTGGGCATAATCCGGGACTACGTTTACCACATCCCCTGCCTTCTCTATTTGGTAATGAATTCTAGCGGTTGGTTCAATATGTTCTCTGTAGTAATTTAATCCTGTTGTATACAATTCCATCGCATCAGCTGCGCTATTGCCATTCCATGGATCGGAAGAGGCATGAGCGGAACTACCCCTGAATTTGACCCTAAAATCAACTAGGGCTTTACTACTTTGGGTTCCTGCCTGAATTTCATCTCCAGGGTGCCAATCCATGCAAACATCCAACCTGTCAAATAAACCCTCCCTTACCATCCAAACCTTGGCAAAAATTGTTTCTTCAGCTGGTGTTCCATAGAATATTACAGTTCCTTTTATGTTTCCTTTCTCAATTTGCTCTTTGATAGCAATTGCAGCACCAAGACTTGCTGTTCCAAAAAGATTATGACCACAACCATGACCCGCTCCACCAGGGATTCTTGCCTCTTTAACTGGTTTCCTTTTTTGTGAAATCCCAGCATTAGCGTCAAATTCTCCTAATATTCCAATAATTGGTCTACCGGACCCATACGATGCTGTAAAAGCAGTTTTTATCCCAGCAACTCCTTCTTCAACATTAAATCCATTTCTTTTGGCGTGGTCTATTAAGATTTTAGAAGATTTAAATTCTAATAATGCTGTTTCAGCAGCCTCCCAAATTGCATCACTAGTTTTGATTAATTCTGTCTCATGTTTTTCAATTGATTGTTGGAGTTCTTTTTTAATTGTCCTAATACTCTGAGCATCAATAGAGTAAACATTAGTTATTAATGTTATTGAAAGTAATAAAATCTTTTTCCTCATAGTTTTTATTTATAAATAAATATACTTTTTAATTTTATTTTGAGTTAAATTAGGGTAAAAATCATTAAAAATGCAATTAATTAAGTTTTTCAATCTGTCGCTTTGTGCCATTCTATTGTTCTCTTTTGAAACAGTTGCACAAAGAAAAAATAAAAGTCAAAAAAATAAAGTCAATTATGACCAATCCTTGTATTCTTCACTTAAATTTAGAGAAGTTGGTCCTTTTAGAGGTGGAAGATCTTGCGCTGTAACAGGCGTAGAAGGTAATCCTAATTTATTTTATTTTGGATCAACCGGAGGTGGCGTTTGGAAAACTACTGATGGAGGAAAAACTTATGAAAATATTTCAGATGGCTATTTTGGTGGGAGTATTGGTGCTGTTGCGGTATCAAAAAGTGATCCAAACGTTATTTATGTTGGAGGGGGAGAAGTAACAGTTAGGGGTAATGTTTCTTCCGGATACGGAATTTGGAAATCAGAAGATGCCGGAGAAACGTGGAAAAGTTGTGGACTCCCAAAGTCAAGACATATTCCTAGAATTGTAATTGACCCTCATAATCCAGATATTGTTTATGCTGCTGTTTTGGGGAATATATACAAGCCTACTTCAGAAAGAGGAATATACAAAAGTACTAATGGTGGTAAAACTTGGTCCAAAGTACTCTTTGAAAGCAATCATGCTGGAGCAGTTGAACTTGTCATGGATCCTAACAACCCAAGAAACCTATATGCTGCAACTTGGAGGGTAAAAAGAACACCTTATAGTCTTAGTAGTGGTGGGGAGGGATCTATACTCTGGAAAAGTACAGACAGAGGGAATAGTTGGATGAAAATTAGTAGTAACAAAGGATTTGCGGAAGGGATTTTAGGAATTATTGGTGTCACTGTTTCCCCTGTAAATTCAGATAGAGTTTGGGCCATTGTTGAAAATAAGGATAATGGAGGAGTATATAGATCCGATGACGGGGGAGAAACATGGTCACATGTAAATGATAGTAGAGCTCTCAGACAACGTGCTTGGTACTATTCAAAAATTTATGCAGACACAAAAGACATAAATAAGGTTTATGTGATGAATGTCTCTTATCATAAATCAACAGATGGTGGTAAAACTTTTACATCTCATAACGCTCCTCATGGAGATCATCATGATCTTTGGATAGCTCCTGAAGATAGTAACAGGATGATAATTGGAGACGATGGCGGTGCTCAGGTAACATATGATGGTGGTGAAACTTGGAGTACATATCACAACCAGCCAACAGCACAATTCTATCGAGTCACAACTGACAATTCTTTCCCTTACAGAATTTATGCAGCTCAGCAAGATAATTCCACTATGAGAATAAAACATCGAAGCGATGGATCATACATCGACGAAAGCGATTGGGAACCCTCTGCAGGTGGTGAGTCAGCCCATATAGCAATAGACCCCAAAAATAATGATATAGTTTATGGTGGAAGTTATGGGGGATACTTAACTAGAGTTAATCACAAAAATAATAGTGAAAGAGGAATCAATGTTTGGCCAGACAATCCGATGGGATATGGTGCTGAGGGGATGAAGTATCGTTTTCAATGGAACTTCCCAATTTTTTTTAGTCCGCACAACTCAAAAAAAATGTACGCTTTTTCAAATCATGTACATGTTACTGAAAACGAAGGTCAGAGTTGGGAAATAATAAGCCCAGATCTTACAAGAAATGTAGCTCAAAAACTAAAGTCTTCTGGGGGACCAATCACTCAAGACAATACTGGTGTTGAATACTATTGTACACTTTTCGCTGGCGGAGAGTCAAATATAAAGAGTGGTTTAATTTGGGTTGGAAGTGATGATGGTCTTATTCACCTCACAAAAGATGGTGGAAAAACATGGACAAATGTGACGCCTAAAAATATGCCTGAATGGATGATGATTAATAGTATTGATCCTTCTCCATTCGAACCAGGAACTTGCTATGTTGCTGGGACAAAATATAAAACTGGTGATTTCAAACCTTATCTCTACCGAACAAAAAACTATGGTGAGACTTGGGAACTAATTACCAATAACATAAAGAATGAAGACTTTACTCGGGTATTAAGAGCAGATCCAGATAAAAAGGGTCTTTTGTATGCAGGAACCGAGTCTGGTCTATATATTTCATTTGATGATGGTAATAGCTGGAAACCATTTCAACAAAATCTTCCCATTGTTCCAATTACAGATTTAACAATTAAGGATAAAAGTCTTATAGTTGCTACTCAAGGAAGGAGCATATGGATGATAGACGATCTTTCTGTTCTTCATCAGTTGCCAAGTTCAAATAAGGATCCATACTTATACAAACCAAAAGCTACATACAGATTAAAAGGTAGTGGTGGTAAAAGCTCACTTACTATGGGTACAAACAAACCAAATGGTGTAGAGGTACATTTTTACATTCCGTCATATAATGAAAATTCTGACATAGTTGAACTAAGCTTTCACGACGAACAAAGTAATGAAATTAAAAAATTTAGTACATCCGATGAAAATAATAAATTAAAGATAAAAGAAGGAGGAAATCTATTTGTTTGGGATTATAAATACCCTGGGGCAGAAAAGTTCGATGGAATGATAATGTGGAGTGCATCACTGAATGGTGCTAAAGCAATACCTGGTAAATACCAAGTAAGACTTTCTGTAAATAATTTCCTATCCCAAAGTTCATTTGAAATATTAAAATCCCCAAATTCAGAAAGCTCAGTTAATGAGATGAGAGAGCAATTTAATTTTGTGAATCAGATAAATAAAACTATTTCCAAGGCGCACCAATCTATTAAGAAGATTCGAAAAACTAAATTAAAACTGACTGAATTTTTAAATACCTTTTCTGATAACAAAGACGCAAAAAGTATCATAGAAAAAGCTAATTTTCTTGTTGATTCGTTAAGCAAGGTTGAAAATATGTTGTATCAGACTAAAAACGAAAGCAGACAAGATCCACTTAACTTTCCAATTAAATTGACGAATAAGCTAGGTCACATTGCAAATTTAGTTACCATGAATGATTTCCCTCCAACGGATCAAGACAAGAAACTTATGGTTGAACTTACAGAAAAAATTGATAAGGAAATTGAAATTTTTAACAAGTTAATGACAAACGACGTATCAGAATTTAACTTATCTTTTAAAAAATTACAATTAGACTATTTATTAAATTAATATTGTGTTAAAAAATGTGATTTTTCAATTCTAAATAAGGCAAGGTGGTTGAAGACGAGTCAATAGCAATGCTTAATATTTTTCTAGGTAAAAAAACTGATATTAAAAATGAGTCTACAAGAAGAGAAAGGGTTTTCAAAACTGGAGACCCTATGGCAACCAAGTTTTGGAAACTTACTCTAAAAGGTTATGGAAATAGCAACAAAGAAATATTAAAGGAAACCTATAACTTCACAAAAAATATTGATACTAAACACAAAGGTTTATCAAAAACTGCGTATTTTTCTCATCCGTTAAGAGTTGCTTCATACGCTGCTTTTTTAACAGGGTTTAAATCCCTAACATTCCCTATACTTGGTTTAATTCACAATATTTTTGAAGTGTCAGATGTCGACTACGAAACCATAAAAAAAAAATTTGGTTCTTCAATTGCTGAGCAAATTAGGGTATTAACCGTTGATAGAAACAAACATTGGGATTCGTCATACAAAAAAAAATATTATGAAACCCTATGTTCACAACCTGTTTCTTGCAGAATAATAAAAGTTTTGGACAAGTTTGACAACCTATTCATCCTTAATTTAAATCCTAATAAAGAAATTAAAAAAAAATATCTTTTAGAAGTAGAAAAATATATAATCCCAATGGCAAAAAAAGATTTAACTTCACTGCATAAAAAATTGGAAGAAATAGTAGATTTCCAAAAACAAAAATTAAAAACAAACCATGAATCTAAACATTAAAGAGAAAGTCGCTATAGTAACAGGTGCATCAAAAGGTATGGGTTTGTCTACTGTTGAGTCACTTGCTCAAAATGGAGTCAAAGTTATGATGGTGTCAAGAAACAGGAAAAATTTAGTTTCCGCATCAGATAATTTTAACAATAAGGGATATGAAGTAGATTATACAGTTGGGGATGTTTCAGATCAAAATTTGCCCAAAAAAGTTGTTTCTAAGACACTTAAAAAATGGGGGTCGGTTGATATTTTAATAAATAATGCTGGCGGTCCTCCATTTGGGCGTTTAGAGGAGACTGATGAACAAGTTTGGCAAGAAACCATTGAAACAAACTTGATGAGTGTGATTCGCTTTACAAAAAGCGTTATTCCACACATGAAAAAATGTAATTGGGGAAGAATAATTTCCATTACCTCTACTCTCGCTATTGAACCTAGCCCTAGCATGATTCTTTCTTCTACAGCGAGAGCTGCTGTTGGCGCATTTACCAAGGCTTTATCAATTGAAGTGGCTTCTAAAAATATTTCAATAAATGTTATTTGTCCAGGCGGAGTTTTAACAGAAAGACTCAAAAATCTATTAAAAACACGTTCCGAAAGAGAGAATGTAAACTTTAAAGAATTAATAATTGAAAGTGAGAAAAGTATTCCTGCTGGGCGATTTGCTCAACCAAGTGAAATTGGAAATATTATATCTTTTTTATGTTCTGAAAAAGCAGCCTACATAAATGGCGTTAGTCTTGCTGTTGATGGCAGCCTGATAAAATCTTTTTAATGGGAATTTTTGAACCAGATATTTTCTCAAAAACAAAGCCTATATGGAACCCCACTGAATTAAATAAATTTCCAGAACTAGAATCTGTTATACGTACAAATTTTAAAATATTGGAGGGAAGGAAAATCTCTTTATATTATTCAGGGGCTTTAGAAATAAACTCTAAGAACTTCTGTATATCAATCGGTGAAAGTGAAAAGTTTTTATTAAAAAAGTGGTCAGAAAATATTAATAAAACCGAAATCTTAAACTTGGTTGAAATTGTAAATTATTTATACTATGAAAAGTGTCCAATAGCTAAGCCCTTAAAATTTAATAATAAAGAATATTTAATTAAGAAAAAGTTACATTATTGGACCATAAATGAATTTATTGAGGGTGAATATTTTTCGGGAACTGCATCTCAGTTAGACAATATGCCTAAAATAATTTGCGATTTTACACACAAGCTCAATAAACTAAATGAAAAAATTAAGCCAAAAAGGGGGCCTGATTATAATCCGTTTTATTTAATAAATACTTTTAAAAAATTAAAGCAAAATAAAAATAAGATACAGAGTATTTTCGGAGATAAATACTCCATTTTAATATCAAGTTCAATGGATATTATAGAATACTTTATTAATGAAGTTAATAAGTCTAAAATTGATTCAGGGCCAATTCAAGCAATACACTATGATTTACATCCTCATAACTTGTTATTTCGAGGGGACCGAATTTCAGCTATAATTGATTATGATTCGATCCTATATATGCCAATTGGATATGCAATTGCCTTTTCCTCACTTAAATTATGTCGACAACATTTAGCTTTGAGTAAACCAAAGGATTCAAAAAAAATTGGTGAAAAATTTAAGCAACAAATTCATAATAATTTACTAATTAATACAAATTGGATTGATTTTTTTTATGAACTTTCTTTATCAGAAGTCCTTAGAAGGATATCCATAATCATAAATTTGAACTTTCAAAAAAAAACAGTTTGGAATGAGGTTCTACCAATTCAAATCGCGCATTTAAAAGAAGCTGAACTACTTTTTAAAAATTAATTTTTAGCCTCCTGTCATATGACAGGTTGATAAAAAAGTTTTATTTCTGGATTTAGTCATTATAAATGAAGTGGCTCCAGGATTGGAAGTATCGCTTTCTAGTTGAACTATCCCAGACCCATTTGGAATATTTAAATCTGACAGATTAATTTCGTTTGTTAGTTGATTGTTTTCTACAGACAAATAAAAACATTTTTCAAAATTAGATTTTGAGTCAAAAACTCTTAAACGAAAAAAAACCTCATCCTCTTTTGCGCCCCAAATAGAAATAATTGAATTGGTATTTTTATCTATTTTATAATGCATAAATTTTAGTCCCTGCGATGATTTTGAAGGGGTATAAGGATGGGCATGCACTCCATCACATAAATTATTATCTATTATGTATTGAATATTAACATAACCGTTTTTGAATAAATGTTTCTTAGATTTAATTGATGGCTCAATTATTAGATTGTTGCCCTTAAGGATATCCAATTTAAATATTTCCGAGGCTCTTATCTGTTTTTCCGTGTTAACCAAGACCTTTTTTGTAGAAATCACCTTCCTTAATTTAGAAGAGTAAATAGAAAAAATTATTTCCTTATTTGAATCAATATACTCACCAAGAAAAACTATTAAGTCTATTTTATCAATCTTAGGTATTGCTGCAATTTGACTATAATCTTGGTTTGGGGAAATTTCAAATTTATTTCTTCTATATTCTGAATGGTGCCAAACTCCGCTTGGACTATCAAATTCTTCTCCAGGTAGTTTTTTGTTCATTTGAATTGTAAATCCATTTAATAATTTCAATTTGTTTGACATATCACCTTCTAAATCGTAATGGAAAGTTTTTGTTTTGAGGTTACAATTAATAAAATAGGAATTATTAGAATTTTGATTGCGTAAAATTTTAGGATAGAATCTTCTATCAGAATATTTTGGTGAATCATTTTTCACATAGAATGGGAACAGTGGCATACTGTGGACAGTTGAAGATTCATTGCCATAAATACCCCAGAATCTTAAATGGCCTTGATGACCAGCATGGTTAATAGGTATCCTATCATGATAAAGTTCGAAAATACAACTTTCACCATCAAAGTTTTTAAAAATTTTTTTTAAATCAATTTCTCCATTAAATCTTGTAGGAAAGCTTAACACAACACTTTTAACCGTTTCGTTATTTTTCCCTATAAGTGAGATTTGACCACTAAAGGCTTTTCTTATTCCATAGTTAACCGAAAAAAAATGATAAAAATAGATTTTTGTTTGATTTTTTAAATATGGTACATAACCAGCAACAGAAGGAATACTATCTCTAACAGATTGGTCTAAATGATGATTTTCAAAAAAAATAAATTTTTTATTAGGTAAATTGAAAAGAGAACTTGTACCGATTGGTACAGAATTATTTGACTTTATTGGAATTGTATAATATGATCTGAGATTTTTTTTATAAATGAAAAAAAAATGATTTACAAATTTTCTTTTTCTAGGATTTAATTTAGAATAAGAATTTAAAAAATTACTTAAAATCCAAGTCTTTAGTTTATTAATCATTCCCTAAGGTTTCACTAAAAGATTAAATTCATCATTAGTGTAAATATAAAGAGATTTTATTTTTCATTTATTTAAAAATTTTTATTTCATACTTTTGTGGGGAGTTATAATTGATATAAAATTTAAAAAGATTTCTAAAAAACTTCCGCTTGGACATTAATAAAGAGTATCATAAAAATGTAGTAAATACATGGACTTGGGACTTTTATAATAAGTATAAAAACAGTCCTTGGAGATGGGCAGATTTACCATTCAGAGATCACATAACTAAACAAAATCTAAATCACAGTGAATTTTTTGATAAAAAAATAACCCATAAAATAAAAAATATATCAATTTTAGAGGTTGGGTCAGCAATGGGTTCTGCATACGATTTTATGAAAAAATCTGGTTTAATTGATTTATCAAATTATACTGGTGTAGAGGTATCAAAAATAGGTTACAGTTATTGTAAAAAAAATTATCCTGAAGGAAATTGGATACATAAAGACTTCACAAAATGGAGCAATTTAGAAAAATACGATTATTCCTTCGAAAGAAATGCAGTACATCACATGCCTAGTCCGATTGAACAGTATGAAAAAATCTTAAAATCAACTAAAGTCTCATTTATTACATGTTTTAGGTCTTGTCTTGCTGGAGAAACAATTGCCGATTTAAACATTAGCAATTTTAAAACTGACACGGGTATCTATTATTCTTCAATCATAAATTTATTTGAGTTAATTAAACTAGCGATTCCGTTAGGGTTTAAAAATATTAAAATAGTCTTTGGAGGTGCACATGAAAAAATTAGTACTAATTCGAACGATGCTCATTTTTTGAGTGAAAAAGTCAATCCTGATAAAATTTTCTTATCGAGATGCCGAGTCCTCATGATTAAATCGGATTCTAAATCTAAACCAAAAATTAAATTTGTTGTAAGACCAGATACTCTACTTAAAAATTTTGAGGCTTGCCTATTAATAAAAAAAACACTCAAAGAAATTAAAATTAACTTTTAAATTCAATTCACTAACTGAAATTATTCTATCTCGACGATAATTTCATTACGTCTGTTATAAAATTTATAGGGCGCATCGTAGGAAAGAAATACTGGATCACCCAAAATAACTTTTTTTAGCTTTTTTATTTTATCTATAAGTTTTTTTGTGAAAAATATTTGTTTTTCATTGTTATTATATCCACTGTAACGAATAGATGCATACTTCCCTTCCGCAGATTTATACACTTTTAAATTATCGTTAACCGGTTTTGGAATTTCTTTATCGTTAAACTTTTTGGGTAAAACAAACTCCATAATCTGATTTTCATTGTCACTTTTCATATACACGGGAGTTGTCATTGAAATCTTTTCATTTTTAGAGTTTGAACCAGATATGTAATTAAAAAGGTTTCTGAAGTTTTTATTTCCTCCAATTTTGCCCTTTGACATAACTTTTATAGCTGGTGGGTAGTATCTAATTTCAATATTTTCGTATTTCTCTATTAGCTCGTAGGGTTGAGACTCTGTCTTTTGGGCCATGCTGATTGATATGCAAAATAAAATAAAAAAATACCTCAACTTAAAAAATTTTAGGAAAGAATTTTGGTGTTTCTTCCAAATATTCAATATAATCTGGATTATTCCCCCACTTTGCTTTGGCCTTTTCCTCCAAAAAGTTAACCCCACTTATATAATTAAGAAGAAAGTAAATAAAAAATGGAGTCATTAAACCCAAATATTTAAATCCTGAGAAAACAGGGACACAAATTATCGTAATCCCAGTCCAAATTAAAAATTCCCCAAAATAATTAGGATGTCTAGATCTAGACCAAAGTCCACTAGATATGAATTTACCCTTCATATTGTTTAATTTATTATGTTTTGTTTTTTGATAATCCGCAATTATTTCAATGACTAGACCAATCAAATAGATTAACCCTCCAGAAGTAATATATAGAATATCATGATTAGTTTGAGATGAAAAAACAATCAACGTTGGCAACAAACACATAAAAACCCAGAGCCCTTGTGTCATCCAAGCTAGGAGAAATTTAGAAAATGAAAACTTATAGGAGTCAAATCTCTCATCTTTACCTACTCTTTTAACTCTTTGAAATAGGAAAAAACTTAACCTAATTGTCCAAAAAAGTACAGATACAGCTAAAATTATTTCTCTTATTCCTAAAACATTAGTTTGTTTAAATCTAAGAAATGATATTAAAAGAATTGAACTTACAAATGTTAAACCTCCAAATAAATCATAATATTTTTCTGATTTTAAATAAAACGAAGGAATAAAACCAACTATCTGTAAACCGAAAATTAAAGAAATTACCTTTATAAAAAAGTTAAATTCTCTATTATCGGTCGATATTAGAAATGATAATATTAGAGTTAATAGAGGTATAGTTAAAATAAAAAAAAATCTCATCATATAAATTTTTGAAACAAATATATACAAATAAAAAACCCCAAATGCAGGATTTTTTGGGGTTTAATTCTAAAAAAAATTAGTCTTGGTTAGAATTTCAAATCTATTAATAATAATTTCAAATTGCAAGTAATAAATATTTTAATATGATTTTTAAATATTCAATAAAATTTAATCAATAATTTTGTTGAATTCATAAAAAATCAGTTTTTGTTTTACAAATTGTTTAAAATAAGTGGTTTTAATTAAACAAAATTTTTTAAATTTAGTTATGATTTATAGAAGTGGATGTCCAATATGTAATGCACTAGACATTGTCGGAGACAAATGGTCATTATTGGTAATTAGAGATTTATTAGGTGGCAAAACTACCTTTAAAGATTTTATGAATGGCCCCGAAAAAATTGCTTCAAATATTTTGTCACAGCGACTTAAATGGCTTAAGAATCACGAAATTTTAGATTATAGGTATCGTAAAGACAATAAAAAAGAAAAATGTTATTATTTGACCGATAAAGGCATAGGTCTTTATCCTGTAATGAGTGAATTGATGTTATGGAGTGCTAAAAATGTAAATAATGAATTTAACGACCGTGGTAAAAAAGTTATTAAAAGCCTTCAAAAGGACAAAAAGCGTAGGATAGACGATGTAATCCAAAACTATAAGAAAATTAAATCCAAACTTCAGCTCAGTTAGTTGTCTATCATAAATAGCTAATCCGAAAATTTCGATGAGATTTCCATTTGTCTCTTTATAGCTTGTGTAAACTCTTTTTTTAGTCTTGACACAAGATTCTTGACTGATGGGCTATCGTCAATTGCTGTAACTCCTTGACCTGCTGACCAAATTGTTTTCCATGCTTTAGCCTCTTCTTTTGCAGCATCTAGTTCATTACCTAAATCCATTTTTTTTGTATTTTTCCACATTTCCTCTGTTATTCCAACAGCCTCCAAGCTGGGTTTTAAAAAGTTTGCGTTAACTCCTGAAACTGCAGCAGTATAAACGATGTCCTCCGCTTTACTATTTATAATCATTTCTCTATATGCATCATCTGCTCTGCTCTCATTAGTATTTATGAATCTTGTACCCATGTAAGCATAGTCCGCCCCCATTTGAATAGCTGCTGCGATATCACCTCCATTACTTATGCATCCGGACAATATAATTGTTTTGTCAAAAAAACTTTTTATTTCATTTATAAGAGCCATTGGATTGATGAAACCTGCGTGTCCTCCAGCTCCAGAAGCTACAAGAATTAACCCGTCTACGCCGGCTTCTGATGCTTTTTCGGCATGTCTTCGTTTTATAATATCATGATATACATATCCTCCATAGCCGTGAACAGCATTAACTAAATCTGGGACTGCACCCAAAGAAGTAATTATAAGGGGCACTTTGTGCTTGACACATATCTCAAGATCTGGTTTGACTCTAATGTTTGTTGGATGAACAATTAAATTTACTCCAAAGGGAGCTGCTTTTTTTCCTGTTTCATTCTCAAAATTCTGAAGCTCTTGCTTTATTTCTAAAATCCACTCTTCGAAACCTTCTGTCGTTCTGTTATTTAATGCTGGAAATGTTCCAATTATTCCATTTTTACAACATTCTATTACCAATTTAGGCCCAGAAATCAGAAACAAAGGAGCTGCAATTACGGGCAATCTTAAATTTTCAGATAATTCTATATTCATGATTTATGGTTTATATTTGAGAAAGATAGTTTCTTTTAACTAGTTATTTTAAATAATTAAATAAATTTTATAAAACTTATTATTTACAAATGGAGTCAAACTTAAATAAAATGAAATCCCGTGAAATAATGCCTGGCTGTTATGGCAAAGTTGTTCATGGAAAAAAAATGACATGGGTGTTTTGGGATATTGATCAAAATGCAAGTATTCCTAAACACAATCACCCTCATGAACAAATAATGCATGTTGTTGAAGGCATATTCGAATTCACATTTAATGGAATTAAGAAAGATTATGGTCCAGGCAGCATAGTTCATATTCCATCAAACATATATCATTCTGGAAAAGCTGTAACCAAGTGTAAATTAATGGACGTTTTTAGTCCTGTAAGAGAAGAGTATTAATATGAGGATCGATTTAAAAGGTAAGAGAGCTTTAGTTGGTGGAAGTACTGGTGGAATTGGTAAAGCTATTGCTATAGAACTTTCAAAATGTGGTGCCAGTGTAACCTTAATGGCAAGAGATGTTCAAAAGCTAAATAAAACTATCGACGAGTTAGCAAAAATTGAAAATTCAAGTCATAGCTGCATAGAAGTAGACTTTGATAATTTCGATAATTTAGAATTATTAATAAAAGATTTCTTTGAGAAAAACTCAATTGATATTTTAATAAATAATACTCAAGGTCCTCCTGCTGGAGGGCCACTAGAAAAAAAAATTTTGGATTATCAAAATTCATTTGATTTACTTTTCAAAACCCATGTTCTGACAACATCATTAGCACTTAAGGGGATGCGTTTTAAAAAATGGGGAAGAATAATCAATGTTGCATCTATATCGGTTAAGGAACCGCTTAATTACCTTGTTCTTTCAAACAGTATGAGGGCTGCTTTAGTTACCTGGGCAAAATCACTTTCATTAGAGGTAGCTAAAGAGAATATAACTGTAAATAACATATTAACGGGGTATTTTGATACAGATAGAATTCAAAAACTAAATTTGGAAAAAGCAAAAAAAATGAAAATTAATACCGATGAAGTAAGAAAAGCAATGGAAGAAATGGTTCCTATGAAGAGGATTGGAAATCCAAAAGAGTATGCTTACCTTGTCGCTTTTTTAGCTTCAAATTATTCAAGTTATATCACAGGTGCAAACATTCCTATTGACGGAGGGCTTATAAAATCTCTTTGAAATTCTTGTAACACCTCTTTTTTTTATATTTTCGAAACTAAAATCAAAATCATAAAAAAACATCTAATCTTATATTTAACAATTCTGCTTGTCAGTTTATCTTCACTTGGACAAGAAGTAGAACACAATGCATGGAATGCGACTTTTTTCGACTTTTCATTATCAAGCTCTCAAACAATTCGACCTGACTTCATTCGACTGGAACTACACAATAGAACTAAGAGTTTTTATAACATTAATGACCAAATACTTATAAGACCTGCTTACAATTTAAAAGTGACCCCGCACTCAAATATTTCAATTGGTTATACATATATTTCTACAAATCAAAACCAAGGAAGAGTAAATGAAAATAACTTTTGGCAACAATACAACTTCTCTTTTCCGGTAAATAGAATAAGGTATTTTGGATGGATTAGATTAGAGCAAAGGTGGATAAAAAAACCTATTACCTCCGATAATAAGTATTATTCTTTAAGATATTCCAATGAATATAACACAAGAATAAGGTTTAGAGCAGGTTTTGAATTCCCTTTGATAGACGATCCAACAAAAAATTTAAAGTTTGTCGTTTTTAATGAGGTTTTTATGCTAATTAAAAAGTTTTACCCCTACAATTTCAATCAAAATTGGACATTTTTTGGGTTTAAAAAACAGTTAAATAACAAAGCTGTACTAATTTCTGGATTTCAAAGAAATTCTATATTTAGGGGAGGTGATTATCTCCACAAAAATATATGGTCCTCAATTCTATTTTACAAAATATAAAACCACTTTATTATAAGTATGACATATGACCTTATAATGAATTGCAATTAAATTTTTATCTTCAATAATGTTTAATTGTATTAACATTGTGACAATAATAAAATCCCTTTATAATGAAAGAATTTGAAGCAAACCATCATTCTAATGGAAGTAACGGTGCGTCAAGAAATGGCAAATGTCCATTTTCAAGTAGTATAGTAAAACAAGCTGCCGGAGGTGGTACCAGAAATCATAACTGGTGGCCTAACCAAGTCGATCTTGGCATTCTAAGACAACATTCATCTTTATCAAACCCGATGAACAAGGACTTTGATTATGCTAGTGAATTCAATAAAATTGATTTAAAAGAATTAAAGAAAGAAATATATGATTTGATGACAGATTCTAAAGACTGGTGGCCCGCTGATTACGGTCATTATGGTCCTTTCTTCATCAGAATGGCATGGCATAGCGCAGGAACATACAGGATTGCTGATGGTAGAGGTGGTGCTGGTACAGGGACACTACGATTTGCTCCGCTTAATAGTTGGCCTGACAACCAAAATCTTGATAAAGCAAGACTTTTACTTTGGCCATTAAAGCAAAAATATGGTAAAAAGCTTTCCTGGGCTGATTTAATGGTTTTAACTGGAAATTGCGCCCTAGAATCAATGGGCTTTAAAACTTTTGGGTTTGCTGGAGGCAGAGTGGACACATGGGAACCAGAAGAGGATATTTATTGGGGTTCAGAAAAAGAGTGGTTAGGCGATGAAAGATATACCAAAGAAAGAGAACTGGAAAATCCACTAGGTGCAGTTCAAATGGGTTTAATTTATGTAAATCCCGAGGGTCCTAACGGAAAACCAGATCCTCTTGCAGCTGCTGTAGATATAAGGGAAACTTTTGGAAGAATGGCTATGAACGACGAAGAAACTGTTGCTTTGATTGCAGGAGGACACACATTTGGTAAAACCCATGGTGCCGCCAATCCGGACAAATATGTAGGTGCAGAACCTGCTGGCGCCTCAATTGAGGAACAGGGTCTTGGATGGAAAAATAATTTCAACACTGGACACGGGGTCGATACTATTACAAGTGGTCTTGAAGGAGCTTGGACTACAACACCAATAAAATGGAGCAACAACTATTTTGAAAATTTATTCAATTATGACTGGGAACTCACAAAAAGTCCTGGAGGGGCTTTTCAATGGAAACCTACTAATAATGAAGGCCAAGGAACCGTTCCAGATGCACATGATCCAGAGTTAAAACACGCTCCAATGATGCTTACAACGGACTTGGCACTAAGAGAAGATCCTGCATATGAGAAAATTTCTAGAAGATTTTATGAAAACCCTGACCAACTTGCCGACTCATTTGCAAGAGCCTGGTTTAAACTCACCCATAGAGACATGGGGCCCGTAAGTCGATATTTAGGAAGCGATGTTCCAAAAGAAGAATTAATTTGGCAAGATCCTGTACCTATTGCTAAGTATGATCAAATAACTTCAGATGATATCGATTCTCTTAAAAATAAGATTATACAAACTGGAATTAATTTAGACAAACTGGTTTCTACTGCTTGGGCCTCTGCATCAACTTTTCGAGGCTCTGACAAAAGAGGAGGAGCTAATGGTGGTAGAATAAGACTTTCTCCACAAAAATTTTGGGAAGTGAATAATCCTGTGGAGCTTGAAAAAATATTGTCTGTTTATGAGAATATAAAGTCTGATTTTGATAGCAACAATGGTAACAAAAAAGTTTCAATCGCAGACCTGATTGTTTTAGGTGGTTGTGCAGCCATAGAAAAAGCTTGCAAAAACGCTGGGATGAACTATAAAGTCGAGTTTACCCCTGGAAGAACCGACTCAAGTCAAGACCAAACTGATGTAAGTTCTTTTGCAGTTTTAGAACCAAATGCAGATGGATTTAGAAATTACGTAAAACATGATTTTATTGTTTCGTCAGAAAAATTAATGATTGATAGAGCACAACTATTAAATTTAACTGCACCTGAAATGACTGCGTTAATTGGTGGGATGAGAGTACTCAATACCAACTTTGATGAATCTGATTTTGGTGTTTTAACTGAAAAAAGTGGCACACTTGATAACGCATTTTTTAGAAATTTGTTAGATCCAAACATCATTTGGAGTTCAAATGGTAGTAATTATGACGGTGTTGAACGAAAAACTGGTGTTAAAAAATGGTCCGCTACCAGAGTTGATTTAATTTTTGGTTCAAATACAGAATTGCGTGCATTATCAGAGGTCTACGCTTCAGACGATGGAAATGAACATTTTGTCAAGGACTTTATAAAAGCATGGATCAAAGTAATGAATCTAGACAGATTCGATTTAAAATAAATTTATTTTAAAATTTAAATCCCCCTTGTAGGGGGATTTTTTTATGGATTAATTTCTAAATTCATATCTTGTTTAAAATCATAGATATGAACAAATTACACTTTTTATTACTAATTTTTTTTGTATCCTGTAGCTCTCCAAATTGCGATATCGTAATTCACAACGGAACAGTCATAGACGGAACAGGAAGTCCTAGATTTATAGGAACTGTTGCGATAACGAACGATAAGATTGTTTACGTGGGTCCTAAAAAAAATTTTAGTGCAGAAAAAACAATAGACGCAAATAATAAGATTGTCAGTCCTGGTTTTATAAATATGCTTAGTTGGGGTTATAATACCCTATTAGAAGATGGAAGATCACTAAGTGACTTAAAACAAGGGGTGACCTTAGAGGTCTTTGGTGAAGGAAATTCTCCTGGGCCAGTAGGAAAAATTGGAGGTAAAGATTTTATTGGGTTTGGCGATGCAATGGAAAAACTTGTAAAAAGTGGTGTAAGTCCAAATATTGCTTCCTTTTTAGGTGCTACTAACGTAAGAAAACTCACTGTAGGTTACGAAAACAGAGATGCAACTGATGTTGAATTAAAAGATATGGAACAAATTGTTGAAACAGGAATGAAAGAAGGGGCTCTCGGTATAGGGTCATCTCTAATTTATGCTCCTGCTGATTATGCTAATACAAATGAATTAATCACAATTTGTAAAGTTGCATCAAAATTTAAAGGTAAATATATTTCCCATATGAGAAACGAGGGAAGAAACGTTCTTAAGGCCTTAGATGAATTAATTACAATTTCTAAAGAAGCAAATATTCCAGCCGAAATTTACCATCTTAAAGCATCCAGAAAACCAAACTGGTTTTTGCTTGATAGCATAATAAATCGAGTAGAAAAAGCAAGAGAAAATGGACTGAAAATTACAGCGGATGTTTATACTTATCCTGCAAGTTCGACTGGTTTAACTGGAGTGATTCCTACCTGGGTTCAAGAGGGGGGTCATAGAGCTTGGATTGAGCGTATGAAAAGTAAAAAAGTGAGAAAAAGACTTCTCAATGATATTAGAAAAGAATTATCTGAGCAGCCACCAGATGGAATTTTAATGGTGGGTTTTAAAAATGATTCCTTGGACAAAATATATAGAGGTAAAACAATAGCTGAAGCGTCTTCAATGAGAAATCAAAGTCCTGAGGAAACAATAGTAGATTTAGTGATAGAGGATGATAGTAGAATTCAATGTGTTTATTATAGCATGTCAGAAGAAAATTTAAGAAAGAAAATTTCTCTTCCATGGGTTTCTTTTTGCTCAGATGCGGGTTCTTACTCGGACATTGAAAAAGATTTCAGAACACACCCAAGAGCATTTGGAAGCTTTATAAGAGTAATTGGAAAATTTTCACGTGATGAAGGAGTCCTCACCCTCGAAGAGGCAATTAGAAAGCTAAGTGGATTCCCAGCTAAAACACTTGAATTAGACAGAAGGGGTACTATTGAGAATGAAAACTTCGCAGACATAGTTGTTTTTGATCCTGAAGAAGTAACCGATTTGGCAACCTTTAATGAACCACTTCAGTTTGCAAGGGGAGTAGAAACGGTAATAGTAAACGGTGAAATTGTTTTAAATAATGGCCATCACACTGGAAAATTCCCCGGTCGGTTTGTTAAAGGTATTGGTAAAGATTTATAATTAACAATGGAGGCTGGAGCCATAATAAACAAAAATAAAAGGTATAGCCTCTGGAGAATTTGGAATCAAAATCTACCCAAGGTTTTATACGTAATGCTTAACCCCTCTTTGGCTAGCGATAGCGAAGATGATAGGACTATAAGAAGGCTGAATTATTTCACAAAAAAGTTTGGTTTTGGAGGTTTTTACGTTGGAAATATATATCCTCAAATTACCCCTTACCCAAAAGTTCTATATGGATTGAATCCATCCCAAAGTAAAAAAAACTGTTTTTATATAGATTCAATGATTAAAAAAAGCGAAAAGATTGTTTTTGCGTGGGGAAATTGTAAGGAAAGGCCTCTATGGATTGAGAATTTAGTGAAAAATCCCCTTTGTTTCGGGTATAATAAAAATGGCTCTCCAAAGCACCCACTCTACCTCCCAAAAGGCACTTCACTTGTCAAATTCTTTTAAATACAAGTATACAAATAGTCGTTAATTTATGGTGGTAGATTGTAAAAAATGATAGATTGATTACATTTGTTTCCAAAATAGGAAAATGGCCGAATTAAACATAAAGCAACTAAATAAAACTTACAATGGTGAAATTTTAGCAATGGATGATATATCTATTTCTATAAAATCTGGAATGTTTGGTCTTTTAGGTCCTAATGGTGCTGGCAAATCAACTTTAATGAGAACTATCGCCACACTTCAAAAACCAGACGCTGGAACCATTAGTTTTAACGGTATAGATGTTCTTGAATCTCCAAAGGAATTTAGAAGTTATCTTGGTTATCTTCCTCAAGAGTTTGGAGTTTATCCTCGAATAACGGCAGAACAACTTTTGAATCATCTTGCCACTCTAAAAGGAATAAATAACAAAAATGAAAGAAAAGAATTAGTGGATTATCTTCTTGAAAGAACCAATCTTTTTGACAAAAAAAATAAAAGTGTTAAAGGGTTTTCAGGAGGTATGAAACAGCGTATCGGAATTGCTCAAGCCCTAATAGGGGATCCTAAAATTTTAATTGTTGATGAACCAACAGCAGGATTAGATCCTGGAGAAAGAAATAGATTTTATGATCTTCTCTCTGATGTGGGAAAAGACGTAATTGTAATATTATCTACCCATATCGTTGATGATGTCAGAGAACTCTGTACCGAGATGGCTATCATGGATTTTGGTAAAATTGTATTTCAGGGTAAACCTCAGGACGGTATCAATGAACTTAATGGTAAAGTTTTTGAAAAACACATTAAAAAAACCGAACTCGATAAGTATAAAAAAGAATTTAATGTTATTTCAAATAGATTAATTGGAGGTAATCCTGTAATTCATGTTTTGGCTGAAAAAATAGATAAAACATTTAAAAAAATTGAACCTACTCTTGAAGACGTGTTTTTTTCAAAATTATCTAAAAATAAAATTTAAATGTTTAAATCATTTCTGAAATCTGAACTTAAATACACCTTAAAACAACCCATGGTGTATTTATTTTTTCTAATTGTTTTTATTTTAAGTTTTGCTGCAACTTCATCTGATAATGTAACAATAGGGGGTTCAATAGGCAATGTAAAAAGAAATGCTCCCCACATTATATCTGTATTTACAAGTACTTTAACAATATTTGGTTTACTATTTGCTGCAGCTTTTTTTAACAATGCTGCCTTGAGAGATTTCAAATATAATTTTAATGAGATTTTATTTGCAACTCCCATAGAAAAGTTTGGATATTTTTTTGGGAGATTCACAGGAGCTCTTATTATCTCCACCATCCCTATTTTAGGTGTCTTTTTAGGAATATCTATTGGGTCCGTTCTTTCTCCATTTTTTGGTTGGATTAGTGAGGATAGATTCGGACCAGTGCAAATACAAAGTTTTATAAGTAACTATTTTGTTTTTGTTCTACCTAATATGTTTATATCAGGGGCTATAATTTATGCTTTAGCCCAACGCTTCAAAAATAGTATCGTTTCGTTTGTCGGTGCTCTCATTATAATTGTGGCCTATTCTGTATCTGGAGAATTGGTGTCTGATTTAGAAAATGAAAATCTAGCTGCCATAGCCGATATTTTTGGGATTAGAACTTATGCATTAATTTCAAAATATTACACTGCAGTTGAAAAAAATTCCATTAATCCCTCTTATTCAGGTCTTATGCTTTTAAATAGGATTATTTGGGTTTCTTTGTCTATAATAATTCTTATCACCTCTTACTTAAATTTTAGTTTTATTAAGAGAAAAATAGGCAGGTTTGTAAGGATAAAAGCATCAAAAACTGAAATTAAAAAGAATTTACCCCTTCCAGAGATTAGTGTGAAAAGGGAAAGTTTAATATCACAATTTTTAACTTTTTTTTCAATTAACTTCAAAAACATTTATCGTCACGTTACTTTCAAGATTCTCTTTCTCTTTAGCTTTATCCTTTTACTCACAGACCTAATATCAGGTTATGAATATTTTGGATTAAAGTCTTATCCACTTACATATAGAATGACAGATTCTATTTCTGGGACCTATTTGTTTGTGATGATTATATTGGTTTTTTTTAGCGGAGAACTTATATGGCGTGACCGAGATGAGAAAATAAATGAAGTCATAGACTCAACTCCTCATAATTCTATGGTTTCTCTTCTATCAAAAACGATTTCACTTTTTTCTTTAACTATTATTCTGCACACTTTTTTTGTATTATGTGCAGTTCTATTTCAAATTATCAAGGGCTTTGGTGATATACACCTATCTATTTATTTTTGGGATTTCATAAATAGAGCCATGCCTATTTATTTATTGTTTTGTACCAGTTCAATTGCAGTACAGGTAATTGTAAACAATAAATACTTTGGTTATCTAATATCTGTTGTGTTAATTTTAGTACTTGATATCATTCTACTATTGGCCGACATTGAATCTAACATGTTGAGTTTTGGCAGCACTCCCTTTATGATATATTCAGACATGAACGGTTTCGGACCTAGTGAAAAAGGGGTTTTCTGGTTCAACTTATATTGGATTTTTACCGGTTTAATGCTTCTTATTTTTTCAAGTAATCTTTGGGACAGAGGGACGAATAATAAATTTAAAGATCGTTTTAAATTTCAAGAAGAAAATCTATCAAAAAAAGTAATCATCCCTTCTGCTTTGGTTGTTATTTGTTGGTTGCTCACAACAGGTTATGTGTATTACAATACTCAAATTTTAAATCCTTACAAGAAAAGTAAAGAATTAGAAAAAATTGCTGTTGAGTATGAAAACAAGTATAAAAAATATAAATCATTACCCTTGCCGAAGATCTTAAACGCAGAATACAAAATTGATCTATATCCCTACCAAAAAAAAGTTGACGTTTTAGCGGAGATAATCATGACTAATTCAAAAAATGTTGAAATCGATACTATTATTGTTGGGACTCGAAAAACGTGGCAGGAAAAAATAACATTTGAAGGAGCTTCACTTTTAAGCGAGGATAAAAAACATGATGTTCAATTCTATCTCTTTAATCCGCCACTAAAGTTAGGTGATACTATAAAATTAATTGTCGAAAACAAGTTTGAAACTAGAGGTTTTTCAAACAGTGGAGAGTCAACGGGAATTGTTAAAAACGGAACTTTTTTAAATAATTATGAAATCCTCCCGTCTCTTGGCTATAGTAGTGAAAAAGAATTAAGTGACAGAAACAAAAGAAAAAAATACAACCTCCCCCAAAAAGAAAGAATGCCAAAATTAAAGTCAAATTGTAAAGATGACTGTACAAAAAATTATTTAACACAGGGGCTTAGTGACTTTATCAATGTAGAAACAATAATATCAACTTCTAGAGACCAAATTGCTGTTGCGCCGGGAAGTTTAATTGACAATTGGGAGGAGAACAACCGAAATTATTTTAAATACAAAGTCGATCACCCATCCCAAAACTTTTACTCATTTATTTCTGCAGATTACAAAGTAGAGAGAAAAAAATGGAATGATGTTGATATAGAAATTTACTTCGACAAAAAACATTCTGTAAATATCGATAAAATGGTCAATGCTGTGGAAAGATCTTTAGATTATTATACAAAAAACTTTGGGCCTTATACTCACAAGCAGTGTAGAATTATTGAATTTCCAAGGTTCTCAACCTTTGCTCAGGCTTTTCCTGGCACCATGCCTTATTCAGAGGCTTTTGGTTTTGTTATAGATCTTGAAGACGAGGAAAAAAATAATGTGATTGATGCTGTAATAGCCCATGAGATTGCTCATCAGTGGTGGGCGCATCAATTAGTTGGTGCAAACATGCAAGGAGCAACACTGTTAAGTGAAAGCTTCTCAGAGTACTCTTCTTTGATGACAATGAAAAGTATATCGAAAACACCCATGGCAATGCGTGAATTTATTAAATACGACCACGACAGATATCTGAGGGGAAGGTCTGGAGAGGTTGAGAAAGAACTTCCTTTATTCAAAGTTGAAAATCAGTCATATATTCATTACGGAAAAGGAAGTGTAATATTATATGCTCTGCAAGACTATATTGGTGAAGACAAGGTAAATGATGCGCTCAAAGAATTCTTAGATAAATACAAGTATTCAAATTACTATCCTACCTCTTTGGATTTTTTAAATATTTTAGAAAAAAAAGTTCCAGATTCTCTAAATTATTTGATAGATGATTGGTTTAAGGAAATTACCATTTATGATAATAGACTTAAAACTGCTGAAGCAAAAAAACTAGAAAATGGAAAATATGAAATTAATCTTGAGTTAGAGTCAAAAAAAATAAGAGCTGATTCAGTTGGAAATGAAAAAAGTGTCCCGCTAAATGAATGGGTAGACATAGGGTTTTTTACCGATAAAGATGAAAAAGAGTTAATTGGCCAAAAACGAATTAAAATAGCAGAAAATACGAGCAAGTTATCTTTTCAATTAGATACTCTACCTGCTAAAGCAGCAATTGATCCTAGACATCTTCTCATTGATAAGGTTTATTCTGATAATATAAAGACAATTAATCTGAATTAAATATTGCTTTCTTTGGTAATATTTTTATAAATTGAATACATTAACTATAAATCAATTTAAAAATGAAAAAAATATTACTATTTATATTTCTTGCTTGCAATTTTGTAGTTGCTCAGCAAAATATAACTTTCGAACAAGTAGGAATAAAAGTTAACGCTGGGAGTGCAGGATACGTTCTTGATCTAGTTGACGGCTTTTACTCTAGCATAGAACTGCCTGAAGGAGTATCTGTGAGACTAGACTATGTTGCTTTCAAATCTCACGAGGTTGAGGCAACTCATTATTTAACATTTGTTGGTTCTGTTGAAGGATTGACTGAACTTAGAAAACTAAGATCAGGTTCTGAATATTCAAAATATAATAATGAGATACAAAAATTTGCATCTACAGTCTCTTCTAATGCAGGAAGTACATTAATTAGAATGGGAATGGACAAAATGGAAGGTCACGAAATGTCACAATCTTGGCAGTGGAAAGTTGACAATCCATTAATTTTTGCAACGGCTTTTCAGGCTTTTATGAAGTCATACAGTCATCCAGGATATGTCTCTTTAGGGCAGATATCTCATGGACAAAGTTCAGACGGTGAATCTCATTATATCTATGCAACTCATAAAGATTACGGAGCTGCAATCACTAACAATATTGATACTAAAAAGGAGCAAGCTGCTTTTGCTAAATTTCAGCAAACAATAGCGCCAATTTCAACTTATTTAGGTTCAAGAACTATCTGGAATGTTAAGACTTGGAATTAAACAAAAATCAAATCAAACACTAAATAAAAGCCCTCGATTGAGGGCTTTTTTTAAAATCTATACTTTGCAAAAATCTCAAAACCACTTCGGTTATTAGAAGCTGTATTACCAGCTCCAAAGTCTGTAGCATAACCAATGTCTATTCCCATTTTTAATTTTACCATTCCCATTAAATAAGCATATCCTATACTTTTATATCCACCTCCAAATTCAAAAAAGTTTTTGTAATCTAGGTTACCACCTACACTAGTTTGATTAGTAGCATTGGGAATGATTTTAATTGAATAATATGGATTAAAGGAGAGGCTTTGGATTCCAAGGTCAACATTTCCTCCTAATACAGAATAAAATATTGGATTTTCATTTCTAACAAATGAAGGGTCACTTAAGAATTTTTCTGGATTCAAGAAACTAGGCGTCCCAAAAGAAAAAAAGAGTTTTTCATATTTAAGTAAAAAGCCTACTCCAAATATTGGATAACTACCTTGTGCTGTTGGAGTTATTGCAGGATTAACTTCTTGGGTAAGGCGCTGTAGTTCATCAATATTTGAGTTTTTTGATGCCATTCCGACCTTAGCTCCTAGGAATAACGAATAACCCTGACCAAGTTTTAATTTATAGCTAGCATCTAGGGCATATTGTGTCCTAGTGTCTATGTAAACTTTATTAGATATTACGGATAGACCGAGGGTTAAATTCTTCTTTGGAGATCCGGAATAATAGATATAATTAATCCTTGGAGCCTCAGAAACACCAGCCCATGTTGTCCTTGTTATAACCGCCAATGACCTTTTTGCAGGTCCTACGTGATCAACGTCATCACCTTCTGATCCAACGTATGCAGGATTAAATGCATTCATAAAAAATCTTTCCATTAAGAAATTTTCCTGCACCTGAGCATTAGCAGAAATAAAACTTAAAAAAAATAGTATTGTTAATCTATTCATGTTTCAAATTTAATTAAATATATATAGCCATCCTGTTATAGGTTCTTGTCCTTTTACATGAATCACCTCATACAAATAAGGTCCTGTGGGTAGTGGTCTACCTGTCTTGTAATGTGTCCCTCTCCAATCGTTCTTGTAATTGACCTCTTTAAACACCACTGCTCCATCTGGACTGTATACCGTTACAATCGTGAAGTTGTCCTCACCGATATTGATCACCTTCCATGTGCTCTCTAGTCCAGTGCTACCTGGCGTCAATACACCCGATACAAATACCTTGTCATCTGGGAAGCCGTCATTGTTCTTATCGGTGTCCTTGTTGTCTCCTATACCATCTCCATCGGTATCTAACCACTCAGTTGGATCAAATGGGAAGGCATCTTTTGAATCTGGTACGCCATCGTTATCTGAGTCCCAATCTGCGTTGTCTCCTATTCCGTCTCCATCGGTGTCTTTACACTCTCTTGGATCTAGTGGGAAGGCATCCTCTGTATCGGGACATCCATCGTTGTCATCATCTGGATCTGTGCAGTCTGGTAACTGGTCTCTATCAAAATCTTTAGGTCGACTTATAAAGTCTAGTGGATCGCTATCACAAGCTATCTCATCTTCATCTAAGTAGCCGTCTCCGTCATCATCGGTGTCTTTGTTATTACCAATACCATCTCCGTCGGTATCTAACCACTCGGTTGGATCCAGTGGAAGGGCATCCTCTGTATCTTGATATCCATCTCCATCGTCATCGGGATCTGCATTGTTACCTATACCGTCTCCGTCG
>CACKBL010000013.1 GCA_902598305.1 uncultured Bacteroidota bacterium | reverse complement strand
GCCATCTGTAGGTTATTGTGCTAGCCCCAGATGCTGAAACAACATTTGTAAAAGGTGGTGGTGTTTCATTCGCGCAGACTGTTGTTGAAACTTGACCAATTGTCCCTTTGACCGAAACATCATTATAGAACATAAAAAGTGTGTTACTAGTTGAACAACTATCTGAAGTCAATCCAAGAACAGAAACTGAGACTGACGAAGATAAAACAGGCGAAGGAGTGAATAAGTTTGTCGTTGATGATTGAACTGAAACTCCTCCAATGTAAAAAGTATAGGTAACTATATCTGAAGTTGAAGTAGCAGTAAAGGTTATCGACTCTCCTTCACAAAAATCGGTATTACTAAGAGCTGTAGAACTTAAATCGATTTGGGAAGGTTGCGCTAGATTAACGATTTGAAATGTTATGCTATTGTTCGTTGAAGAGGTGTCTGTTACCCCAACGGGTTGAGCAAGAATAACTATTGTTGTAGTTCCTGCGTTTGAAAACGATAAATCTGTCGGCCACCTAAATGTTGCAAATCCGCCATTTTTCTGAATTGTGTTTACGGATTCTGGGTTACCAGGGGATGAAAAATGAGAACTGTTAAAGGTTGTAGTTGCATTTCCTGAGTTTGCTCCGCTAAATGTCAAAGTAACATTTAAATTATTAGCAGTTAAATCTAAAGTATTAGTTGTACTTAAATTGTAAACTCGGAATTCTAAATCAACAAGCTCATTATAACAATATCTGATATCAGAACCTTCAGCAGGTACGGTTACATATGCTCTGTTGTTTAAATTGAGATCTAAAGTTGTTTGAGAAAAAATATTTTGGGCAAAGAATAAAAAAGTAAGAAAAAATAAATTCTTCAAAATATATCGATATGTAGATTTGGAATTAAACAAACTAGAACAATAGATATCTTTTCTTAAACGATAAATTTAAGCATTTATTATCAAATAATCATTGAAATTACTTAATCCTTAGGGTTTAAAAATTATATAAATTTTTTAGACTTCATCCATTCATCATTGAATATCTTGGCAAGGTATCTTGAACCTGAATCATGAAGCAAAACAACAATTACATCTTTTGAAGTAAAATTACTCTTTAACTGAATTAATCCCTTTATCGCAGCTCCACAAGAGTTTCCAGCAAATATTCCCTCATCCAGAGCCAATTTCCGAGTATAAATAGCTGCATCTTTGTCATTTACTTTTTCAAAAAAATCAATTAATGAGAAATCAACATTCTTTGGAATAATATCTTCACCAATACCCTCGGTTGAATATGGATATATCTCATTTTTATCAAAAATACCCGTTTCATGAAACTTTTTAAAAACTGATCCGTAAGTATCTATACCCCAAATTTTAATTTTTTTATTTTTTTCTTTTAAAAATTTTGCAACACCTGATATAGTCCCTCCAGTCCCGACACCAACGACAAAGTGGGTTACTTTACCATCCGTTTGTTTCCATATTTCTGGTCCAGTTTTTTCGTAATGTGCAACTGTATTTGATAGGTTATTATACTGATCCGCATACCATGCATTTGAAACTTCATTTGAAATCCTTTTAGCTGTTGAGTAATATGACATTGGGTCGTCAGGATCAACATTCGTTGGACATATTATAACTTTAGCTCCAACCGCTTTAAGAACATCTATTTTTTCTTTTGATTGCTTATCTGTTGTAACACAAGTTAGTTTGTATCCTTTTACTCTAGCAGCTAATGCTAAGCCCATCCCGGTGTTGCCTGATGTGCCTTCCACTATTGTACCTCCTTTCTTTAACTTTCCACTTGATTCTGCATCTTCAATCATCTTAAGAGCCATGCGATCTTTTATGGAATTCCCCGGATTAAAACTTTCTATTTTTGCAAGCACAAGTCCTGGAACTTCTTTAGTTATTTTGTTTAGTTTTACTAATGGTGTATTTCCAATAGTCCCCAAAATATTTTTATGATATTCCATAACAGCTAAATTAATTTTAATTTAAATTTATTTTCTACCACAATCTAAAACTTATTTTATTTTTAATACTTTGATTATTTCCATTCTCGAAATTATAAGCATCGGAATCCAAAATGCCATAATGGAAAATATTAATATTAAAAAGTTTACAAATGCTATATTTGACAGGGAAATTTCTACAGGTACCACATTCACAAAGTAATTATTGGGGTCTAATCCAATTAAATTGAATTGGTCTTGCAAAAAAATCAAAATTAGCCCTATAATATTACCAACAATTAAGCCTTTGATTATTATGCCTAAAGTAACAAGCAAAAAAATTTTCTGTATTTTTCTATAAGGCGCACCAAAAATTTTCATAAGTCCTATTAATTTTGATTTTTCAATAACCAAAATTATTATTGCTATTGTAATATTTAAAATAGCAACGAAAATAACTACTGTTAATATAACAAGTATATTAAAATCAAACATCGAGATCCAATTAAAAATTCCGCTATAAAGATCATCTATAGCTTGTATATCAATGTTAGAGGGTAAATAATTGTATATTGTTTCCTTATAGTTAGAATTTTTGAATTGATTTTTCAAAATCAGTTCAATTCCTCCAACGTCATCCTTATCCCATCCATTAATTCTCTGAAGTACTTCTAGGTTTGTGAAAGAAAAATTTTTATCAAAATCTACAAAACCACTATTGAATATTCCAACAACTTTAAACGTCCTTTTCTTTGGAAATTTGGATTTTAAAAAATCATAAAAAAAAGAATTTATGAAATCACCCACTTTTAAATCTAATTTTTCTGAAGTTTGTGATGAAATAATAATTTCAAGACTTTCAGAATTTTTTTTATCTAAAAATCTCCCTTCAATTAAATAAGTTTCTAAATTGTGAGATGGGAAATTAGAATCAAGCCCTTTTAGAATACCTCCATCAAAATTTTCTGCAGTTTTAAATAGTACAGCTTTATTTGCATAGGAATAGAAATATTCAATTTTTTTTGAATCAAACCATTTTTTTTTATTGATTTTATTTAGGTCTATAGGTTTTGTAGAGATATATGAATTATTACTATCGTAATAGGATATTTTCAAGTCTCCATTTAAAGCTGTTAATTTTTTTTTGATTTCTTTTTTAAGTCCAAATCCCGTTGACATGGAAATCAAAATAATTACGATTCCAATTGCTATAGCTGCGATTCCAATTTTTATTATTCGTGATGAAACGTTATTTTCGCTAAATAGCGACTTGCTAATTCTTTTAGAAATAAAAAATTCAAAATTCAAATGAGAGGATTTTTAACGATAATTAATTTTATATTTTTTTTACAAGTTCATGTTTTATTTTCAAATTTTCAAGAAGAAAAAGAAACTATAATTTTAGGGGCTGAATCAATAGAAGAGTTTATTCCTTTATTAGAGAACAAAAAAATTGGACTTGTATCAAATTCCTCGAGTGTTATTAGAACAGAAAATAAACTAGTTCACTTACTAGACACATTGCTTAAATTGAAACAAGAAGTTAAAGCAGTTTTTGCTCCAGAACATGGATTTTTGAGTAATAAAGAAAATGGAGCTTTGATAAAAAATGATTTTGATTACAAACGTAATATAAATATTTATTCACTTTATGGGAAAAACAAAAAACCAAGCCCCAACCAGTTAAAGGGAATTGACATAATGGTATTTGACCTCCAAGATGTAGGGGCTAGATTTTACACTTATCTATCAACACTTTATTATACAATGCAAGCTTGTGCTGAAAATAAAGTACCACTAATCATACTTGATAGACCAAATCCAAATGGACATTATATAGATGGTCCAATTTTAGAAAAGGAGTTCATAAGTTTTGTGGGAATAATTGAAATTCCAATTGTACATGGAATGACGCTCGGAGAAATAGCAAACATGATTAATGGAGAAAATCTTATTGATTCTAAGTGTGAAATCAAAGTAATTAGGGTAAAAAACTACACCCATGATTTACAATACGACTTACCTTTACCTCCCTCTCCAAATCTTCCAAATAAAAAATCTGTAAACTTGTATCCCAGTTTATGTCTATTTGAACAAACCCCAGTAAGTATTGGGAGGGGTACAAATTTACAGTTTCAAATATTTGGAAATCCAAGATTTAAATCTACTTTTTCATTCATACCAAAACCAAATTTAGGCTCTCAAAATCCAAAACATCAAGATGTTGTATGTTATGGTAAGGATTTAAGAATGACGGAAAGATTGTCTAGAATTGAAATTAAGTGGTTAATAGACGCTTATACTCAGTATCCAGAAAAAAATAATTTTTTCACTTCAAGGTTTTCATTGCTGGCTGGCACAAAAATCCTTGAGCAACAAATAAAAAATAACTTGTCGGAAAAAGAAATAAGAAAAAGTTGGGAAAACGGATTGAAAAAGTTCAAAAAGCTAAGAGAAAAATATCTACTATATCCTTAGTAATCTATTTTATTCCAAGATATTTGTGTGTTTGAAGAGAAAGTCTCCAATTGGGATTCTCTAATATAAATTTACCAATCAATGGCATAACCTTTTTTTTCACACTCCATTCTGGCTGTAAAAACAAAATACAATCTCTTTCAACGTATTTTGCATTTTGTTTTGCAAATGTTAAATCATGTTTATTATGAACTATTATTTTTAATTCGTCAGCTTTTTCAAATAGTTCAGGGATTGGCGGCTTATTTTTTTTTGGAGATAAACAAATCCAGTCCCAATAACCTGACAGTGGATAGGCACCAGAAGTTTCGAGATGAACTTTTTTATTCATTTTTTTTAGCGCATCTGTTAAAGGCATCATGTCCCAAATTAATGGTTCTCCCCCTGAAATTATGATTAAGTCGGTTGAAGGATTAATCGTTTCAATAATATTTCCAATCTTGACTAGTGGGTATAAATCAGAATTCCAGCTTTCCTTTATATCACACCAATGACATCCAATATCGCATCCACCAATTCTTAGAAAGTGAGCTGACTTTCCAGAATGGAAACCCTCACCTTGAATAGTTGTAAAAGTATCCATAAGGGGTAAAATTTTACCATTATTTACTTTAATTTTTTCAAGACTTTGATTCATACATCAAATATAAGTTCTTAAATAAAAAAATGTAAATTTGACTAATAAATTAATATTATGGATTTAAGACCGTTCCATTTGGCTATTCCTGTAAGGGACTTAAATGAATCGATAGACTTTTATGAAAAAGTTCTTGGTTGTAAAAGAGGTAGAAAAGACAAACAATGGGTTGATTACAATTTATTTGGACATCAATTGGTTTTACATGAAGATAAAAATTTAACAAAAAGAGAACATTTTAATGAGGTCGATGGGAAATCTGTTCCAATTCCACACTTTGGAGTTGTTTTAGAATGGAATGAGTTCAAACGTTTCAGTAAGGAATTGTTGAAACAAAAAATAGATTTTCAGATTCCTCCATATTTACGCTTTGAAAACGAGCCCGGCGAACAACTTACAATGTTTTTTTATGACCCCTCAGGTAATGCTCTTGAATTCAAGAGTTTTAAAAACTTAGAACAACTTTTCGCAGTCTAGTTGAAATGAGAGACACAGCCAATTCTCTTTTTAATTCTGTTTTTGCTGATACAGTTAGAAAAAAAATTGAAAATTTAATCTTAATTCTAGCGGGTTTTGGTTTTATAATTCATCTTTTATTAATTTTTTTAAAAGAATTAACTTTAATTGAAGTATCAGATTTAAATCAAGAACTTCTTAACGACCCTATATCTGCTATATACACTCCCTTTTCCTTAATTCTTGTATATGAGGTATATCTTCTTCTTTTTTATCTTCCAAGATCTTTCACCTCCTGTATATCAAAACAATTTGAAATAATATCATTAATAGTAATTCGAAAAATTTTCAAGGATATTCCTTTGATGGATTTAAATGAAAATTGGATATCTAGTGATCATAACATTGAACTTATTGTCGATTTGTCAGGGTTTTTACTTCTATTCTTCCTAATTTATCTTTTTAATAAAGGGACACAAAAATTACCAAAGAAAAATATAACTGACCCTTCATTGATTCGTTTTATATCCTCAAAAAAAATAGTTAGTTTATCATTGTTAGTTGTGATGAGCTTCATGGCTTTAAATACAATTTACGAATGGATTTTCAATATTTATTCTAGTCAGACAATTACTCAAATTGACGGTCTTTTTTTTAATAAATTCTTTACCCTTTTAATCTTGGCTGATGTAATTATTTTGTTAATTTCTTTTAGGTATACAGAGGAATACAGTAAGTTAATTAGGAACACTGGATTTATCATCTCGACGATATTGATTAGATTATCATTTTCCTCTTCAGGATATCTGACGATGATTTTGATTTTAACAGGGGTTAGTTTTGCCTATTTAATCCTTAAAATTTACAATAATATAGAAAACCCTAAGACAAATCTCAAAGTCTAGCATCTAAAGTGTTTTGTAAAAGCATAGCAATAGTCATTGGACCTACTCCACCAGGTACAGGAGTTAAAAATTTAGCTTTTTTAGATACACTGTCAAAGTCAACATCTCCTTTTATTACATAACCTCTCCTTTTAGACTTATCCTCGACTCTAGTTATACCAACATCAATGATTGTTGAATCTTTTTTTATCATGTCATACTTTAAAAATTCTGGTATACCTAATGCCATTATAATAATATCAGCTTTTTTAGTAAGTTCAGCTAAATTCTTACTCTTGCTATGCGCTAATGTTACCGTTGAGTTTCCATATCTTCCTCTTAGACTCATCAAAATACTCATAGGCCTTCCAACAATATTACTTCTTCCAACAACAAGACAACTTTTACCCTCAGTTTCAATGTCGTATTTTTCGATTAATTTCATTATTCCATAGGGTGTAGCAGGTATAAAACTTTTTAAACCCAGAGCCATTTTTCCAAAATTTGTAGGGTGAAAACCATCGACATCTTTTCTTGGATCAATGGATAATAAGACTTTTTGTTCATTTATGTGTTTTGGTAGAGGAAGTTGAACTATAAATCCATCAATTTCACGATTTATATTCAAATCTTCAATTTTTTTTATCAAATCATTTTCAGAAATATCTGAATTATAACGAAAAAGGGAAGATTTGAAACCTACTTGATCACAAGAACGAATTTTACTTGCAATGTAGGTTAAACTTGCACCATCGTCACCTACAAGGATAGCTGCTAAATGAGGGGGTCTTTCTTTTTTACGTATTAACTTTTCAACTGAAACTTTTATTTCACTTTTTATTTCATCCGATATTTTTTTACCATCTAAAAGAATCATGCTACTTGCCAAAATTTTGCATCATGTTCAACATATTTTTTCCTTTACCTCCTTGCATCATTTTCATCATTTTACTCATTTGAAAAAATTGTTTAATCATCTTATTAACTTCACCTATATCCTGGCCAGAACCAAGGGCAATGCGCATTTTTCTGCTTTGATTCATTAAATCAGGATTTTTTCTTTCCTCCAAGGTCATTGATTTAATCATAGCTTCGATATGCCTGAAAGAATCATTATCGATATCTATGTCTTTAATTTTACTTCCCATACCAGGAATCATTCCCATTAGATCTTTAACATTGCCCATTTTTTTAATTTGCTCTATCTGAGTCAGAAAATCATCAAATCCAAATTGATTTTTAGCTATTTTTTTGCTAATTCTTCTAGCTTGTTCTTCATCAAACTGTTGTTGTGCCCTTTCTACTAATGAAACCACATCACCCATACCTAAAATTCGATCGGCCATTCTTTCAGGGTAAAAAATATTTAATGCATCCATTTTTTCTCCGGTACCAATAAATTTAATCGGTTTGTCAACGACTGTTCTAATAGACAAAGCCGCTCCACCTCTTGTATCACCATCAAGTTTGGTTAAAACAACCCCATCAAAGTTTAAAATGTCATTAAATGCCTTCGCGGTATTTACAGCGTCTTGACCGGTCATTGAATCAACCACAAAAAGAGTCTCATCAGGTTTGACTTTTAAATGGATTTTAGATATTTCTTTCATCATTTCGTCATCGATCGCCAACCTTCCAGCAGTATCAATTAATATAACATCACAATTTTCTTTTTTTGCGCTTTTAATCCCATTTAATGCAATTTTTACGGGGTCTTTTTCATTTCTATCACTAAATACAGGAACTTTTAAGTCTTCTGATAAAACCTCAAGTTGGTCGATTGCAGCGGGTCTATATATATCACAGGCAATTAAATAAGGTTTTTTATGTTTTTTATTTTTTAAAAAATAAGCTAATTTCCCAGTTAGAGTAGTTTTTCCTGAACCTTGAAGCCCAGACATTAAAATTATTGAAGGTTTATTTGTTAAATTAAGTTCGACTGCCTTTTCACCCATAAGATCTGTGAGTTCATCTTTGACAATCTTAGTCATTAATTGGCCTGGATTTATACTATTCAAAACATCTCTTCCAAGGGCTTTTTCTTTTACTTTATTTGTGAATTCTTTTGCAATTTTGAAATTAACATCCGCATCTAAAAGGGCCCTTCTAATTTCTTTTATTGTTTCTGCAACATTTATTTCTGAAATTTTACCTTGACCTTTTAAAACTTTGAAGGCCCTTTCTAGCTTTGAACTTAAATTATCAAACATCATAAACTTTTAGTTTTATAAGTCTATAAATATACATTTAATTAGATCTTACTTTTTGTTTTAGGTTTATAAATTTTTAACCATCCCATAACAATTGTATGAGGAAAAGTTATAGCTGCCAAAAAGGAGAAAAATAGAGGTAAAAATGTATCTGGTTTTGTATGGAAATAAAAATAAAAACCAAAAAGACCTACTATAGACATAATCCAATATGGCATTGATGACAACAAATATTTTATTTTTCCAGAATTATCCTTTTCGTATAAGAAATTCAATTGATCTAAAATCGAAGGAATACTGTGCCAAAAAACAAAATAAACCGAAAAAGAAAGTAATAATGGGGCTTTAGAAAAGAAAAAACCTAAAAAAATTAAAAGCACGGTCTCAATCCATAAAAATTTTCTTAAGTTTTTGTATGAAAGAGAAATTATAAAAAAAACTGAAAACCCAGAGTAAAAAAATAATTCCATGATTTTCTTTGAAATAAATAGTTCTGAAATTTCGTATATAATTACATGCGTGTCTAACCATTGAAGCGAGAATAGAAGACCTAAAATTGTAGAGCCATATGAAATGTATAAAATATTTTTAATGATTAAATATTTTGATTTTATATCATACACGCCTAAATGCTGTTCACCAAAATGAAAAGAACTAAACAAAATGAAGAAAAGAAGTCCAAACTTTGGAACAAAAAAAAAGATTAAAATTCCTACTATAACGATAAAAATATATAGTAAAATTGAATAACTAAAGAATTTAACACTGTAATCAAGTGTTTTTTTTTGAATTAATTGAATATCATTAGCACCATGCACTAACCCAAAAGAGAAAATTAGAATAAAGGATATAATTGATTGATTTTCAACACTTAAAATTGTATTTAAAACTAAAAATATAAGAGTTGAAAAAAAATGAAGTCTGTATTTTTTGAGAATTACCAGCAAGAAATTTGTTTTTAAATCAAAATTTTATTGATAAAAATTATGAGTAAGTTTAATTTTTTCTAAATTTACCTAAACAAAAACAAATAATTAATTCTAATATGGAAAAATTTTTAAGTTTAATAGTCACTGCTGGTAGTGTTGATACAGCTGACTATGTTGGATTCACTTTTTTTGTAGGATGTATGGCAATGATGGCAGCATCAGCGTTTTTCTTCCTATCAATGAATTCTCACGATAATAAATGGAGAACATCAATTCTAGTTTCAGGATTGATAACTTTTATTGCTGCAGTTCACTATTGGTACATGAGGGAGTATTGGTTAGAAAATCAAACTTCCCCGACTTTCTTCCGATATGTTGACTGGATATTAACAGTTCCTCTTATGTGTGTTGAGTTTTACCTTATACTCAAACCTGCAGGAGCTTCTACTAAAATGATGTGGAGATTAATTCTTCTTTCAACAATTATGTTAGTTGGCGGATATTTAGGTGAAGCTGTATATACGACTGGTGTTGGACCTGCTGCCTGGGGATTAGTTTCAGGTATAGCATATTTTGTAATTGTATATGATATTTGGATGGGAGAAGCTAAGAAATTAGCAACTTCTGCAGGAGGTGCAACTTTATCAGCTCATAATATGCTTGCTAAGTTTGTACTGATTGGCTGGGCTATTTACCCAGTAGGTTACATGGCTGGTACTGAAGGATGGTATAGTGGTATTTTCGGAGGTCTTGAAGGATCGATGGATGTCCTTTACAATATTGGTGATGCCATAAATAAAATTGGTTTTGGATTAGTTGTATATAATTTAGCAGTTCAATCTAAATAACCAAATAGTATATTTTTGAAAAAACCGCCTTTCTGGCGGTTTTTTTTTTTACATCCTTTTTGGTAACTGTATACCTAATAAAGTGCAAGAGTTATTCAAATTACTGGCTACACTTTTCAGTAACATTAACCTGAAATTCTTTGTAATAATAGTTTCCGCCCCTAAAATTGTAACATTTTGATAAAAGGAATTAAATCTTTTTACAAGTTCATAGATGTAATTCGAAATAATAGCTGGGCTTAGGCTTTTTAATGATTGCTCAACAATTTCAGGATAATGAATAAGTTGTTTGATAATCAAAATTTCTTTTGAATCCAGTTTTTTAGGCATTGGAATTTCTGGATTGATTTTATTGCCTTTTAAAATTGATTGTATTCTAGCATACGCGTACTGAATAAAAGGGCCAGTGTTTCCATTAAAATCGATTGATTTTTCTGGATCAAAGAGTATGGTCTTTCTTGGATCAACTTTCAAAATGTAATACTTAAGAGCCCCAAGACTAATTTTTTGGTAGAGATCATTTTTCTTGGTATTTGAATATCCCTCAAGCTTTCCGAGTTTACTTGATATTTCCTTTGCGGTGGTTTTCATTTTTGACATTAAATCATCTGCATCGATTACATTCCCTTCCCTACTTTTCATTTTACCGTCAGGTAAATCAACCATACCATAACTTAGGTGATGTAACATATTAGTCCATTTAATTCCTATTTTTTTTAGAATTAAAAACAAGGTCTTAAAATGGTACTCTTGCTCATTACCGACAGTATAAATCATACCTTTTAATTCAGGAAAATCCTCGAATCTTTGCATAGCTGTACCAATATCTTGAGTTATGTAAACAGAAGTCCCATCTGATCTGATTAGTACTTTTTCATCAAGACCGTTTTCAGTTAAATCAACACAAGTTGAACCGTCTTCCTTTTTATAAAATATACCTTGTGATACACCTTTTTCAACAATTTTCTTACCCTCCAAATATGTATTACTTTCGTAATAATTTTTATCAAATTCAATTCCTAAAGACTTATAGGTTGTATCAAATCCTTCATAAACCCAATCATTCATTTTTTTCCATAATTTGACTGTTTTTTCATCTCCCGATTCCCATTTTTGAAGCATTTGTTTAGCCTCTAAAAAAATTGTTGCTTTTCTCTCGGCATCATTTTTTTTATATCCTTTGTCTATAAGAATTTTTATCTGCTTTTGATACTCTTTTTCAAATAAGACGTAATAATTACCTACAAATTTGTCCGGTTTAATACCCGTTGATTTTGGAGTTGAACCTTTTGCAAATTTTAACCATGAAACCATTGATTTACAAATATGTATCCCTCTGTCATTAATTATTTGAGTTTTTATGGTTTTATACCCGTTAGCTTTTAAAATTCTAGTAATTGAATCACCTAATAAGTTATTTCTAATATGTCCCAAGTGTAGTGGTTTATTTGTATTTGGTGAAGAAAACTCGACAAGAGTAATACCGTTTTCTTCATCAATAGGTTTATGACCATATTTTGGATTTGAATCTAACTTTTTAAGAAAATTTACATAAAAAACATCTAGAATATTTAAATTGAGGAATCCTTTTATAATATTAAAATCACAAATCCAAGAAACTTTACCCACTAGAAAAGAGCCTATTTCCTGACAAAGCGATTCTATATCAACGTTTACTTTGTTTTGAAGTGGAAAAACCAACATAGTAATGTCACCATCAAAACCATCTTTGGTCTTCACAAAGTCAAAACTATCAATTTCAACACTATAGTTATCTTTGAAAAACTCCCTTAAATAAGGAGAAAACTGTTCAGAATAAAATTTCATTTGATTATTTATTTAAAGATAGTTATAAAGAATAAATTCAAATACAGAAATAAATACATTAAAATAAATTATTTTCATAATTGAAAATGAATAAAAAAAATTTAAATATTTTAATTACTGGAGCGAATGGTTATATAGGAATGCGCTTAATTCCAAAGTTAGTTGAAGATGGGCATAGAGTTTATTGTGCGGTAAGAAATCCTGAAAGATTATCTTTAAATCCAAACTTTTTTAAAAAAGTAAAAGTAATAACAATTGATTTTCTCAACAGCCCAAAAGAGAGTTCTATTCCAAAAGAAATAGATGTAGTTTATTATTTAATCCATTCAATGTCATCAAAAATAGACAGCTTCTCTAAAATGGAAATTCGTTGTGCAAAAAACTTTAATTACTTGATAAAAAGAACATACGCTAGACAGATAATTTTTTTAAGCGGAATTGTTAACAATAAGAATCTTTCAAAACACTTAGAATCAAGAAAAAAAGTAGAACGAATTCTTAGAAAAAATCAAATCAAATTAACAGTTCTTAGAGCAGGTATAATAGTTGGGTCTGGAAGTGCATCATTTGAAATTATAAGAGATTTGTGTGAAAAACTACCAATTATGATAACTCCAAAGTGGGTTAAAACAAAATCCCAACCAATAGCGGTTAGGAATGTTATTGAATTTCTCACTGGTGTTTTATTACATCCTAAGTGTATGGGAAAAGCATTTGATATTGGGGGATTGAGTATTTTAACTTACAAAGAAATGCTTTACAAATATGCTAAAAACAGAGGTTTAAAAAAATTAATTATTACCCTTCCAATAATGACTCCAAGATTATCTTCATATTGGCTTTATTTTGTTACGTCAACTTCGTATCCGTTAGCTGTAAACTTAGTTAAAAGCATGAAATCAGAGGTGTTAGTTAAAGGTGATAAACTTAATGAAATCCTAGATGTAAATTTATATACTTATGACGAAGCTATTAAAATGGCATTTATAAAGATTGAACAAAACAGCATAATTAGCAGTTGGAAAGATAGTTTAGTTAGTGGACTAATAAATAACGAACTTAAACATTACATACAAGTTCCAAAATTTGGAATTTTACAGGATAAAAAAATTGAAAAGAATATACACCCAGAAAAAACTTTGGAGTTATTATGGAAAATTGGAGGTGATACTGGGTGGTATTATGCAAATTTTTTGTGGAAAATTAGAGGATATCTTGATCAACTATCTGGAGGAGTGGGTTTAAGAAGAGGTAGAACACATAATAATAAAATCTTCACCGGAGATTCTTTAGATTTTTGGAGAGTTTTGTTGGCAGATAAAAAAAACATGAGATTATTATTATTTGCAGAAATGAAATTACCTGGAGAAGCATGGCTGGAATTTAAAATTGTAAAAGATAGTATTTTTCAAACTGCCACTTTTAGACCTAAAGGGTTATGGGGAAGAATTTATTGGTATGTATTAAGCCCATTCCATTACTTTATTTTCAGAGGAATGTTAAGGAAGATCTCTGTAAAAAAATCATCTCTTACTAATGGGAACAAATTTTAAATCTGTTTTACCAGTGAAGATTTGTCTAGGACGACCAATAGGTTCGTTATTCTTTCTCATTTCCCACCACTGAGCAATCCATCCTGGTAATCTTCCTAGGGCAAACATAACGGTAAACATCTGAGTTGGGATTCCAAGCGCACGGTATATAATTCCGGAATAAAAATCCACATTAGGATACAATTTTCTTTTTACGAAATATTCATCCGTTAAAGCTAATTTTTCTAATGATTTTGCTATTTCTAAAACTGGATCAGTTACTCCTAGATCATTTAAAACTTCATCAGCAGCCTTTTTAATAATTTTTGCTCGAGGATCAAAATTTTTGTAAACTCTGTGTCCAAACCCCATTAGTCTAAATGAATCTTTTTTATCTTTTGCCTTTAAAATATACTTTTCAATATCACCACCGTCATTTTTAATTTTCTCTAACATTTCGATTACTGCCTGGTTAGCCCCTCCATGAAGCGGACCCCAAAGTGCTGAGATCCCTGCAGAAACAGATGCAAAAAGACCAGCGTGGGAGGAACCCACAATTCTAACGGTTGATGTCGAACAATTTTGTTCATGATCGGCGTGTAAAATTAAAAGTTTATTTAATGCATTGTTAACAATTTTGTTTGGTTTATATTTTTCGGTTGGATGACGAAAAAACATTTGTGCAATATTATCTTCAAAACTTAGAGACCTATCAGCGTAATTCAACGGTAATCCTTTGACTTTTCTGTAAGTCCAAGCACATAAAATAGGTAGTTTTGCCATTAAATTCACAACTGCAGAGTATATTTCGTCTTCAGATTCAACGTCCACTGAATCAGGATCAAATGCAGTTAATGCAGAAGTTAAAGACGCCAAAGCTCCCATTGGATGGGCACTTCTAGGAAAACTTTTCAAAATAACCTTCAAATCTTCATCTACTAACGACTCTTTATGTATATCAATTTGAAATTTTTCTAATTGTTTTTCAGATGGTAGAAATCCAAATATGAGTAGATAAGAAACTTCTAAAAAACCTGCATTTTTTGTTAAATCTTCAATAGAATAACCTCTATAGCTTAGTTCGCCTTTTTCACCGTTCAAATAGGTAATTTCACTGAGACATGAACCTGAATTTTTATAGCCAGGGTCAATTGTTATTAATCCGGTTTCTGCTCTAAGTGCATTAATATTAATTGCACGTTCATTTTTGGAACCTTTAACAACTGGGAACTCGTAAGACTTATCTCCAAATACGATTTTTACACTATCACTCATAATTAAGCTATACAAGTAAATTTATTGAAAATAAAGCTATAATTGAAATTAATTTAAGTATTAATGTTTACTAAAAATTTATATTAAATGATTTTTTTTGAAGATAAATGGATTTATTAGAAAGTCTCTCTTCTATTCTTAGCAATTGATTGTATTTAGACATCCTATCACTCCTTGATGCAGAACCGGTTTTAATTTGACAGGTCTTCATTGCGACAGCTAAGTCAGCAATAGTGGAGTCAGAAGTTTCACCTGACCTGTGAGACATAACAGCGGTATATCCCGCATTGTGTGCCATCTTTACAGCCTCAAAGGTTTCTGAAAGAGTTCCAATTTGGTTAACTTTTATTAAAATTGAATTTGCTATGGACTTACTTATTCCTTTAGAGAGTCGTTTTACATTAGTTACAAATAAATCATCACCAACCAATTGAACTTTATCACCAATTTTTTTTGTTAATAACTCCCAGCCGTCCCAATCGTTCTCATCCATCCCGTCTTCGATAGATAAAATTGGATACTTCTGAGTTAGTTTTTGGAGATAATTAACCTGCTCTTCAGAGTTTCTTTTAACCCCATTATCACCCTCAAAAATAGAATAATCATATACTCCATCTTTAAAGAATTCAGAAGAGGCACAGTCTAAGCCAAGCATAATTTCCTTTCCTGGTTCAAATCCTGCCATTTCAATTGAGGATAAGATTGTTTCAATTGCGTCTTCTGTCCCTTTTAATTTTGGAGCAAAGCCTCCTTCATCACCAACAGCAGTACTTAATTTTTTTTTATTTAATATTTTTTTAAGACAATGAAAAATTTCAACACCCATATGGAAAGATTTGGAAAATGATTCTCCAGAAATAGGCAAAATCATAAACTCTTGAAATGCAATTGGTGAGTCTGAATGCGAACCTCCATTAATTATATTCATCATTGGAACAGGTAAAATATTAGCTTCTTCACCTCCTAAATATTTATAAAGTGGAATTTTCTTTTCATCTGCTGCGGCCTTTGCTATTGCAAGTGAAACCCCAAGAATTGAATTAGCTCCGAGATTTGACTTGTTGGGGGTTCCATCCAAGTCAATCATCAAGGAATCAATTTCCTCCTGATTTTGAATATTTTTTCCGATTATATTTTTTGCAATAGTTTTATTTACATTATTTACCGCACTCATTACACCTTTACCTGAGAATTTTTCATTGTTATCCCTTAGTTCAATTGCCTCGTGCTGTCCTGTCGAAGCTCCTGAGGGAACTGCTGCTCTTCCAAATCCACCTTCATCAGTGAATACTTCAACTTCTACTGTAGGATTTCCACGCGAGTCAAAAATTTGTCTCCCTATAATATTTTTAATTTTTCCCATCTCATTATATTAATTAGACAACATTTTTTTAAAGTTTGTAAAAAGATAATGTGCATCATTAGGACCCGGTGCGGCCTCAGGATGATACTGAACAGAAAAACAATTTTTGCTTTTCATTTTCAATCCTGCCACTGTATTGTCATTTAAATGTGAATGCGTTATAATAATATTTGGATCTGATTCTAACACTTTTCTGTCTACTGCAAATCCATGGTTTTGAGAAGTTATTTCACCTTTCCCTGTTTCATGATTAATCACTGGGTTGTTAATTCCTCTGTGACCATTAAACATTTTAAATGTAGGTATACCGTTAGCTAATGCAATAATTTGGTGGCCTAAACAGATACCAAACAGGGGATAGTTTTTTTCTATTATTTTCTTGGCAAGTTCTTGAACCAAAACTAAAGGTTCAGGATCTCCGGGACCGTTCGATAAAAAGTATCCGTTGGGCTCCCACTTTTCAATTTCTGAGAAAGAGGTATTGTATGGAAATACTTTTACAAATATATCTTGATTCGCAAGGTTTTTCAAAATACTATTTTTTATACCCAAATCTATTGCTGCTACTTTGAGTTTTGATTTAGGATTGCCAAAGAAGTAAGGCTTTTTGGTTGAAACCTTTGAAACTAGTTCCATTCCTTTCATTGAGGGAATTTTTTTAAGCTCCTTTTTTAAACTATTTATTTTTTCCAACTCAGTAGTTATTAATGCATTCATTGCACCGTTTTCTCTAATGTATTTTACTAGAGCTCGAGTGTCGACATTTGAAACAACAAGCTTGTTTTGATTTTTAAAAAAACTTAACAAATCTGAAGTTTGACCATATCGGCTAAAATTAAAGCTGAAATTTTTACAAATTAATCCAGCAATTTTAATTGAATCTGATTGATTATCTAAATTATGTGTACCGTAATTTCCAATATGAGCATTTGTTGTTACCATTATTTGACCGTAATATGAAGGGTCTGTGAAAATTTCTTGGTATCCAGTCATGCCAGTATTAAAACAAATTTCCCCAAATGAAGTTCCAGATATACCTACAGACTTACCAAAAAAAACTGTGCCATCTTCGAGTAATACTATTGCTTTCGGTCTCTCAATATAACTCATAATATCACATACAAAGAAATATAAAAAAGGTTAAACATAAAATAGTTATGCTTTCATATTTAACTGAATTATTAACAATCTTGAATTCTCAAATAGTTTTTTAAAAACTTATTTTTAGGAATTATTGTTTTATAAAATCTTTTTAAATTTATTTACAAATTTATCCTTTTCGATTTTTTATCGTTTTATTTTTCTGGATTTTTGTTATCTCCCTTTTCTGAAGTTTTGTTATCTTCCTTTTCTGAAGCTTTGATATCTTCCTTTTCTATAACTTTACTATCTGGCTTTTCTGAAGTTTTGTCATCTTCCTTTTCTGTAGCTTTGTCGTCTTCCTTTTCTGTAGCTTTATCATCTCCCTTTTCTGACGTTTTGTTATCTTCCTTTTCTGTAGCTTTATCATCTCCCTTTTCTGAAGCTTTGTCATCTTGGCTTTTTGAAAGTGAATCTTTTTGATTCTCATTAGAATTGATTTCAGATGAATCTGCATCACCAGTCAAGTTTTTTCCAGCTTTACCTTTTGATTTATTCCTACTCCTTCTTGTGGTCTTCTTGGTTTTATCTGAGTTTGTGTACAACTCGTTAAAGTCAACAAATTCAATCATTGCCATATCAGCATTGTCACCTAATCTTTTCCCTAACTTAATAATTCTTGTATAACCACCAGGCCTGTCCCCTATTTTGTTAGATATAGTTCTAAACAGCTCATTTATAGATTGCTTATTTCTCAAATATTTAAAAACCACTCTCCTATTGTGAGTGGTATCGTCTTTTGTCTTTGTAACTAACGGTTCAATGAATCTCTTAAGCGCCTTAGCTTTCGTAATAGTTGTATTTATTCGTTTATGTTCAATTAGCGAGCAAGCCAAATTGGCAAGCATGGAGCTTCTGTGGGCCCTTTTTCTACCTAGTTTTATCTTCTTATTTCTGTGCCTCATAAAGAGTTATTTTTTAGTCTTTATCCAATTTATATTTTGATAAATTCATTCCAAAGGACAAACCTTTTAGAACAACTAATTCTTCTAATTCAGTTAGTGATTTTTTCCCAAAGTTTCTAAATTTCATTAAATCATTTTTATTATATGAAACCAAGTCCCCGAGGGTATCAACTTCAGCAGCTTTCAAACAATTTAAAGCTCTAACAGATAAATCCATATCTATAAGTTTCGTTTTCAAAAGCTGTCTCATGTGCAAAGATTCTTCATCGTAAGTTTCAGCTTGAGCAATTTCATCAGCTTCTAAAGTAATTCTCTCATCTGAAAATAATAAGAAATGATGTATTAAGGTTTTAGCTGCCTCAGTTAGTGCATCTTTTGGATGTATAGAACCGTCCGTATTGATTTCAAAAATCAGTTTTTCATAATCGGTTTTTTGTTCAACACGATAATTTTCTACACTATATTTTACATTTTTCACCGGAGTAAAAACTGAATCAATTGAAATAACCCCTAACTCAGTGTCAATTTTTTTATTTTCTTCGGCAGTAACATATCCTCGGCCTTTTTCAATTGTTAATTCCATATTGACCTGGACTCCTTTTTCTAAATTACAAATTACCAAATCTGAATTTAAAACTTGAAATCCAGAAATAAATTTTTGAATATCACCTGCTTTAAACTGGTCTTGTCCTCCTAAAGAAATTTTAACCTTTTCGTTTTCAAGATCTTCAATTTGTCTTCTAAATCTAATTTGTTTGATATTTAAAATAATTTCGGTAACATCTTCAACTATACCTGGTATAGTTGAAAATTCATGATCTATGTTTTCAATTTTGACAGAGGTTATTGCAAACCCCTCCAACGATGAAAGTAACACTCTTCTCAATGCATTACCAACTGTTAAGCCATAACCTGGTTCTAGGGGACGAAACTCGAATTTACCTTCAAATTCTGAAGAATCGATCATAATTACTTTATCTGGTTTTTGAAAATTTAATATTGCCATATTCGTGATATTATATTAGTTATTTATTTTGAGTAGAGTTCTACTATCAATTGTTCTTTTATATTTTCTGGTATTTGAATTCGTTCTGGAATACTGACAAAAGTACCCGTCAAATTATTTTTATCCCAAGTTAACCATTCATAAACTGAAGAATTATTATGAACCGATTCTTGGATTGAGTTAATAGACTTAGATTTTTCGCGAACACCAACTTTGTCACCTGGTTTGACATGACAAGATGGAATATTTACTATTTTATCATTTAAAATTATGTGTCCGTGTGAAACAAGTTGTCTCGCACCACTTCTTGATGGTGATATTCCAAGTCTATAAACAATATTATCTAATCTGGACTCACATAGTTGAAGTAAAACTTCACCTGTAACCCCTTTACTTCTGGAGGCTCGATTGAAAATTATCCTAAATTGTTTCTCTAAAATACCATATGTATATTTAGCTTTTTGCTTTTCCATCAATTGAATTGCATACTCTGATTTTTTACCTCTACGTTTATTGTTTCCATGTTGCCCAGGAGGATAATTCCTTTTTTCATAAGATTTGTCAGAACCAAAAATTGGTTCTCCAAATTTTCTAGCAATTTTTGATTTAGGACCTGTATATCTAGCCATTTTATTCTTTTTAAAATTATACTCTTCTTCTTTTTGGTGGTCGACATCCATTGTGAGGGAGAGGTGTGACATCAACAATTTCAGTTACTTCAATTCCACTGTTATGAATGGTCCTAATAGCAGATTCTCTTCCATTTCCAGGACCTTTAACATAAACTTTAACCTGTCTTAAACCTAAATCTTGAGCTGTCTTTGAACAATCTTCAGCTGCAACTTGTGCAGCATAGGGAGTGTTTTTTTTAGACCCTCTAAATCCCATCTTTCCTGCAGATGACCAAGAAATCACTTCTCCTTTTAGATTTGTAATTGAAATGATTATGTTGTTAAATGAGGCATTAATGTAAGCCTGACCAACAGGTTCTACAGATACTTTTCTTTTTTTGTTTGCAGATTTAGCCATATTTAATTATTTAGTTGCTTTCTTTTTGTTAGCTATTGTTTTTCTTTTACCCTTTCTTGTACGAGAATTGTTTTTTGTTTTTTGCCCTCGAAGAGGTAGTCCTGTTCTATGTCTTATCCCTCTATAAGAACCTATATCCATCAATCTTTTTATATTGAGTTGAGTTTCTGAACGCAGTTCTCCTTCAACTTTATATTTTGAGATAGATTGAATGATTGATTTTATTTCAGAGTCTGTCCAGTCTGAAACTTTTTTATTCAGATCTACTTTTGCTTCATTTAAAATTTTAGATGCACGGCTTCTACCAACTCCGTAAATGTAAGTTAAAGCAACCTCGCCTCTTTTCGATTTAGGTATATCTACACCTGATATTCTAGCCATATTATCCTTGTCTTTGTTTAAACCTTGGGTTTTTCTTATTAATTATATATAATCTACCCTTTCTTCTAACGATTTTACAATCTGAACTTCTTTTTTTTACTGATGTTTTTACTTTCATAATTATAAATTAAAATCTAAAAGTTATTCTTGCCTTAGTTAAATCATAAGGGCTCATTTCAAGTTTTACTTTATCGCCCGGTAAAAGTTTAATGTAGTGAAGTCTCATTTTACCTGATATATGAGCAGTTACAACATGACCATTTTCGAGCTCAACTCTAAACATAGCATTTGAGAGAGCTTCAATTATTTTTCCTTCTTGTTCAATTGCTTCTTGCTTAGGCATTTTATATTGATATTTTTCTGTTAGCACTAGTTTTCATAAGTCCGTCATAATGTCTATTCAGTAAGTAGGAGTTTATTTGTTGAATTGTATCAATAGCTACACCAACCATAATTAACAATGAGGTCCCGCCATAAAACAGAGCCCATCCTTGCTGCATTCCCATTAATTTAACAACTATCGCAGGGAAAACAGCTAAGGCTGCTAAAAATAACGATCCAGGAAAAGTAATTTGAGACATGACATTATCTAAAAATTCGCTAGTTTCATTACCGGGTCTAATACCAGGAACAAAACCCCCACTTCTTTTCAAATCATCTGACATTTTATTAGTCGGTACAGTAATAGCTGTGTAAAAGAAGGTAAAAATAATTATAAGCAAACCAAAAACAATATTATACCACAATCCAAAAATATCTGAAAAATTTACTTGAATCCATTGACCCACTTCGTTATTTCCAATTAATCTACCAACATAACTAGGAGCAAACATTATCGCTTGAGCAAATATAATTGGCATAACGCCTGAAGCATTTAATTTGAGTGGAATATATTGTCTCCTGCCGTACACATTTTGGTTAGTTCCACCAATTTGGGATCTCCTCGCATATTGAACAGGTATTTGTCTTACAGCCAAAACAAGAAGAATTGATAACAAAATTATAATAATCCATAGTATCATTTCAATTAGAATAAGAATTAATCCTCCATTGTTTTCTGATACTCGTGAAACAACCTCTTGGGTAAAAGACATTGGTAAAGTAGCGATTATTCCTACCATTATTAGTAAAGATATTCCATTACCTATTCCTTTATCGGTAATTTTTTCTCCAAGCCACATAGCAAATATTGTTCCAGTAACCAAAATAATAACTGATGGAAGCATAAAAGAGAAACCTTTACCTAAAACAAAAGCTGAATCCGGAACACCCAAGGCACTTAGCCCATAAAGATAGGCCGGAGCTTGAACAACACAGATAGCTATTGTTAGCCATCTAGTAATTTGATTAAGTGTTTTTCTTCCACTTTCTCCCTCTTTTTGAAGTTTTTGTAAGTATGGAAGAGCCACGCCCATAAGTTGAACAACAATTGATGCTGAAATGTAGGGCATAATTCCAAGTGCAAAAACTGAAGCATTGGCAAATGCACCTCCTGTAAACATATTTAATACTCCAAGAAGACCTCCACCACCTGTTCTATTACCTAATTCAGCAAGTTGGAGGGCATCTATACCAGGAAGTGTAATTTGTGCACCTACTCTATATACAAGTAGAATAGAAAGAGTAACTCCGATTCTAATCCGTAATTCTTCAATCTTATAAATATTAATAAGTGCTTGTATAAATTTAGCCATTTTTTAAAATTATATTTACTTCTCCTCCAGCAGACTCGATTTCCTTTTGTGCTTTGTTCGAAAACTTATGAGCAGTAACCTTAACTGGAGACAATATTTTTCCTTTAGCTAAAATTTTAACCAAACTATTTTTTTTAACCAATCCTAAAGAATAAATTTTCTCAACATCCAACTTTTCTTTAATTTTTTTGGTTGAAACCAATTCCTGAATCTTTTCTAGATTTAATACCTCATATTGAATTCTATTTACATTTTTAAATCCGAATTTTGGAATTCTCCTTTGTAAGGGCATTTGACCTCCCTCAAACCCGATCTTTTTAGAATATCCAGATCTCGACTTTGCTCCTTTATGACCTCTCGTGGAAGTTCCCCCTTTTCCAGAACCCTGACCTCTCCCTAACCTCTTGGAAGCTTTTTTATTTGAACCTTTTATTGGTGTTATATTATCTAAATTCATTGAACTAAACTTTAGTTACTTCTACTAAATGGTGAACCTTTTTAACCATCCCTATAATATTCGGTGTATTTTGATGAACTACTTCCTTACCAATCCCTCTTAAACCAAGAGCAAAAAGTGTGAGTTTCTGACTTCTTAAGTTCTTTATGCTACTTCTTATCTGTTTTATTTTAATTTTTTCCATTATTCTAATCGTTAAAAAGTTTATCCACAGAAATGCCTCTTTGTTTAGCAATTTGTTCTGGACTTCTTAAATTTAATAAGGCATCAAATGTAGCCTTTACAACGTTATGTGGATTAGAAGATCCTTGAGATTTAGAAAGAACATTTTGAACCCCAACTGATTCAAGTACAGCCCTTACTGCTCCTCCTGCAATGACACCTGTCCCCTCGGAAGCTGGTTTTACAAATACTCTAGCACCTCCAAATTTTCCATTTTGTTCATGAGGGATAGTTCCTTTTTTTAGAGAAATTCGAATCAGATTTTTTTTAGCATCTTCCACAGCCTTAGAAATAGCCTCAGACACTTCCTTAGATTTACCTAAACCGTGACCAACTATTCCGTCTTCGTCTCCAACCACAACTATTGCAGAAAAACCAAAAGCTCTCCCACCTTTGGTTACTTTTGTTACTCTTTGAACAGCTACTAATCTATCTTTAAGATCAAGTCCACCAGGTTTAACAAATTCTATACTTTTATAATTTTTATACATACTTTAAAATTTAAGACCACCCTCTCTAGCACCATCAGCAAGAGACTTTACTCTTCCATGATACAAGTATCCACCACGGTCAAACTTTACTAAGCTTATTCCTTTTTTGGATGCTTTTTTTGCAATTATTTTTCCTACTTGTAGTGCAGCTGAAATTTTATTTTCAAACTTATCAAAATCTTTACTATTGGAAGATGCAGACACTAAAGTGCTTCCTTTAGCATCATCAATAATTTGCGCGTAAATATTTTTATTACTTCTAAATACTGATAAACGAGGCATAATACTATTACCTCTGATAGTTTTTTTTAACTTCAGTCTAATTTTTGCTCTTCTTTTAGTTTTTATAGTTTTCATTTTAACGTTTTATGCTGATTTTCCGGCCTTTCTTCTAACTTGTTCTCCTACAAACCTTATACCTTTACCCTTGTACGGTTCAGGTTTTCTAAAAGATCTGATTTTTGCAGCAACAAACCCTAGCAATTGCTTATCATGCGAAGATAGTTTTATAATTGGATTTTTACCTTTTTCAGAAGTTGTTTCAATTTTAACTTCAGGTGCTATTTCAAATAAGATGTTATGTGAAAAACCCAATGAGAGATCTAATTTCTGACCTTGAACAGAGGCACGATAACCAACACCCACAAGCTCGAGCTCCTTAGTAAAACCAGAGCTCACTCCTGTAACCATATTGTTTATTAGTGATCTATACAAACCGTGTTTAGATTTTACATCATTTGTCTCAGAATTTCTTTTTAAGGTGATTAAGTTGTTTTCAATATCAACATCTATATCACGGAAATTCAGTTCCAATGAACCTAACTTTCCACTTACAATAATCTTGTTGTTTTGAAGGTTTATATTTACGCCTTCAGGTATTTTAATTGGACTGTTTCCTATTCTAGACATATTTAAAATTTAATATAGATAACAAATTACCTCTCCACCAATATTTTTTTTCTTTGCTTCTTTTCCAGTCATTACTCCCATTGAAGTCGAAACAATTGATATTCCTAAGCCGTTTAGAATTCTTGGAATACTCTTAGCATTACTATATTTTCTCAATCCAGGCGTTGAAATTCGGTTTATTTTTCTGATTATTGATTCACCAGTTTTGAGATCATATTTTAAAGCAATTTTAATTACACCCTGATTGTTTGAAGTTTCCATAAATTTATAGCTTAAAATAAAACCTTGGTCATATAATATTTTTGTGATTTCTTTTTTTGTATTAGAAGCAGGGATTTCAACAATCTTGTGTTTTGCAAGACATGCATTTCTGATTCTTGTAAGATAATCTGCTATTGTATCTGTATTCATAATATAATTTTTACCAGCTTGCTTTTGTTAAACCAGGAATCAAACCTTTATTAGCCATTTCTCTAAAAGTAACTCTTGATAACCCGAATTGCCTTATGTAACCCTTGGGTCTTCCAGTTATTTTACAACGGTTATGTAATCTAACTGGTGATGCATTTCTTGGTAGTTTTTGAAGAGCTAAATAATCTTTTTTCTCTTTCAAAGCTTTTCTTCTAGATTCATATTTCTTAACAATTTTTGCACGCTTAATTTCACGCGCTTTCATTGACTCTTTTGCCATACTATTTCTTTTTAAATGGTAAACCTATTAAACTTAATAAAGACTTTGCTTCATTATCGGTGGAAGCAGAAGTTACAAAAGTTATATCCATACCTGAGATTTTATTTACTTTATCAATATCTATTTCAGGGAAAATTATCTGCTCGGTTATACCTAAGGTGTAATTACCCCTACCGTCAAAACCTCCGGGCTTAATACCCTGAAAATCTCTAACTCTAGGTAATGCAATCGAAATAAGTCTGTCTAAAAATTCAAACATCTTATTACCTCTTAATGTGACTTTAGCACCTATTGGCATACCCTTTCTTAACTTGAAGGAAGCAACATCTTTTTTTGAAAGAGTTGGAACTGCTTTTTGCCCCGAAATTAGGGTAAGTTCATCAACTGCCTGTTCAACGAGTTTTTTGTCAGCAACTCCTCCTCCAACACCTCTACTTAATATGATTTTAATGACTCTAGGAACTTGCATAGTACTTTTATAACTAAACTCATTCATTAATGATTTAGAAACAACTTTTTCGAACTCGTTCTTTAACCTAGGAATATAACTCATTATTGTGATTTTTTCTTACTATTTCTAGTATTTGATTTTGTTTCTTTTTTAGCTTCCTCCTTATTTACATTATTAACTAGAAGAGATACATTTGAAATATGAATAGGAGATTCTTTTTCCTCAATTCCACCTTGGGGATTTTTGGAATTTGGTTTTATGTGCTTTTTAACCAAATTTAAACCCTCAATAATCACCTTTTCTCTTTTTTTAATAATGCTTACTATCTTACCCTCAGAACCTTTATTAGAACCAGCAATTACTTTAACATAATCTCCAACTTTAATTTTAAACTTTCTCATAACTTATAATACTTCAGGTGCTAAGGAAACAATTTTCATAAATTTTTTATCTCTCAATTCTCTTGCTACTGGACCAAAAACTCTGGTCCCAATCATCTCTCCAGAGGGATTTAATAGAACGCAGGCATTATCATCAAAACGGATGTAGGACCCATCCTGTCTTCGAATTTCTTTAACTGTTCTAACAACTACAGCTTTTGTCACCTGGCCTTTTTTCATAGTCCCAGAAGGAGTAGATTCTTTTATTGTTACAACAATTTTATCACCAATAGACGCGTATCGTTTTTTAGTACCACCTAGGACTCTTATAGTAAGTACCTCTTTTGCACCAGTGTTATCTGCAACCTTTAATTTTGATTCTTGATGTAACATTTATTTTGCTCTTTCAATAATTTTCATTAGCCTCCATGACTTTGTTTTACTCAAAGGTTTAACTTCCATTATACGAACCTTATCACCTATTTTACAATCATTTTTATGATCGTGAGCAACATATTTTTTTGTTTTAAGTACAAACTTTCCATATTTTGGATGTTTTACTCGTCTGACTTCCGAAACAACAATAGAGTTTTCCATTTTGTTACTTGTAACAACACCTACTCTCTCTTTTCTTAATTTTCTATCTCCCATTTTAGCTAATTAAATCTTTATTTAATTTAGTTTTAGCAGTTTTTAATCTTGCTATAATTCTCCTTGTATTTCTTATCAGTACAGGATTTTCTAATTCTGAAACATAACTGGACATTTTTAAGTCAAATAATTTTTTCTTTAGCTCAATTATTTTTGCATCCAAATCCTTTAAGTTTAACTTTGATATCTCTGATTGTTTCATTTTTTTTCTTGTTCGCTATAATCGTTTGAAATAATAAATTTTGTTTTAACCGGTAACTTTTGTGCAGCCAATCTCAGGGCTTCTTTTGCAATGACATGGCTTACACCTGCAACTTCAAAAAGGATTCTTCCAGCCCTTACTACAGCAACAAAATATTCAGGAGCTCCTTTACCTTTTCCCATCCTCACTTCCAAAGGCTTTTTTGTGATAGGTTTATCAGGAAAGATGTTAATCCAAAGCTGACCTTCACGCTTCATATATCTTGTAGCAGCAATTCTAGCAGCTTCAATTTGTCTAGATGTTATAAACTTAGAATCTAATGATTTTATACCAAACATACCATTTGAAAGCCTATGTCCCCTTTGAGAGAATCCTTTCATTCTTCCCTTTTGAGCTTTACGGAATTTTGTTTTTTTTGGTTGTAACATCTCTTAATTTCTGACTTTTTTCCTTTGATTCAAACCCTTATTAAGCTGATTGTTTTTCTTATTCATCCCAACTAGCGGTGAAAGCTCTCTTTTGCCATAAACTTCACCTTTCATAATCCAAACTTTTATTCCAATTCTCCCATAGGTAGTATGGGCTTCTTGCATGGCATAATCAATGTCTGCTCTAAATGTTGAGAGGGGAATTCTTCCCTCTTTATATGATTCTGACCTCGCCATTTCGGCACCATTTAATCTACCTGAAATTTGGACCTTGATACCTTCAGAATTCATTCTCATTGCAGCAGCAATTGCCATCTTAATAGCCCTTCTGTAAGAAATTCTTGCCTCAATTTGTCTTGCGATACTAGCACCAACAAGTTTAGCGTCTAATTCTGGCCTTTTAATTTCAAAAATATTTATTTGTACTTCTTTACCAGTTATTTTCTTTAATTCTTCTTTTAACTTATCAACTTCCTGCCCTGCCTTACCAATTATTATACCAGGTCTAGCCGTAGTTATTGTAATTGTAATTATTTTTAAAGTTCTTTCAATTATAACGTTAGAAACACTCGCCTTGTTGAGCCTTACAAATATGTACTTTCTAATCTTCTCATCTTCGGCCAACTTTTCACCATAATCTCTTCCTCCATACCAATTGGAATCCCAGCCTCTAATTATCCCTAAACGATTACCTATTGGATTAGTTTTTTGTCCCATTTTGTTTTTTTTCGTTATTTGATTCAAGTACTACTGTAACATGATTAGATCTTTTCCTAATTCGGTGTGCGCGTCCTTGTGGAGCGGGACGGAGTCTTTTTAATATTCTTCCTCCGTCAACTTTAATTTCATTTACAAAAATATCTGAACTTTCTATACTTTCATCTTGATTTTTTGACTGCCAATTGGAAATAGCGGAAAGAAGAAGTTTTTCTAAAAATTTTGATGCATGTCTTGGATTAAATTTTAAAATATTCAAAGCTTGCCCGACCTCTTTACCACGTAGCAAATCTGCAACAGATCTCATTTTCCTCGGGGATATAGGACAGTTCCTTAACTTAGCAATTGCAAGCTTCTTCTTCTTATCCTTTAAAATATTTGCCTTATTTCGTTTTCTGATTCCCATTTCTAAATTTATTTTTTACCTCCTGAATGACCTCTGAAAGATCTCGTAGGAGAAAATTCCCCTAGCTTGTGACCAACCATATTTTCTGTAATATAAACAGGAATAAATTGTCTACCATTGTGAACTCCAATAGTTTGCCCAACGAAATCAGGCGTAATTAATGAAGCTCTGGACCAAGTTTTAATTACTTCTTTTTTACCAGATTCCACATTGTTTGAAACTTTTTTTTCCAAACTATGTCTTACAAATGGGCCCTTTTTTAATGATCTTGGCATAATTTATTTCTTTTTTCTTTCTAAAATAAACTTGTTACTTTTTTTAGTTCTAGAACGTGTTTTAAAACCTTTAGCAGGAACACCATTTTTATTTCTTGGATGTCCTCCTGAAGCTCTACCTTCACCACCTCCCATTGGATGATCAACAGGATTCATAGCTACAGGCCTTGTTCTAGGTCTTCTGCCCAACCACCTTGATCTCCCAGCTTTGCCAGAAACAACCAATTGATGGTCGGAGTTTGAAACCGCACCTATTGTAGCGAAACATTTTGATAAAATCATTCGAGTTTCGCCAGATGGTAATTTTACAGTTGCATACTTTTCCTCTCTCGCCATAAGTTGCGCGAAAGAACCTGCACTACGAGCAATATTAGCTCCTTTACCAGGAACTAGTTCCATGCAAGAAATTATTGTACCCAAGGGAATTAAAGATAATGGCATGGCATTTCCTATGTCAGGACTAACTTTCTTTATTCCTGAAACAACCTTTTGACCAACTTTAAGCCCAGTTTGTGCAACTATATATCTTTTTTCTCCGTCAGGATACTTGATAAGAGCAATAAATGAAGAACGATTTGGGTCATATTCTATTGTCATTACATCACCTGGAGTGTCGTATTTATCTCTTTTAAAATCAATTATCCTGTATTGTCTTTTGTGACCTCCTCCAACGTGTTTTACTGTCATTCTTCCTTTATTATTTCTTCCTCCAGTTCTTTTGCTAGGAGACAATAATTTCTTTTCAGGCTTGGAAGCTGTTAACATATCAAAATTATTCACGACTCTGAATCGTTGAGCATTTGATATTGGTTTAAGTTTTTTAACTGACATAAGAAATTGTTAAATATTAGAATAAAAATCAATGTTATCTTCATCCGCTAATTGAACTATGGCTTTTTTAAAAGATATACTCTTACTTTTTTGCAAACCAGTTTTAGTATACTTAGTTTTTCTTTCGGGAGCATATATCATAGTTCGTACTTTTTTGACAGTCACATTATATGAGTCTTCAATAGCTTTTTTAATTTGAATCTTGTTGGCTTTTGAATCAACAATAAAAGAAACACAATTAGCTAATTCATTCATGCTAGTTGCTTTTTCAGAGACAATTGGTTTTTTTATAATGTTCATAGGCTCAAATTAAAAGCTTTTCTAATTTAGAAATCGAATTTTCAAAAAACACTAAATTTTGTGCCTTTGAAATTAAATAAGTATTTAATTCACAAGCAATTACAGTTTCAGTTTTTTTTAAATTTCGCGACGACAAATATACGTTTTTATTTTCCTCAGCAAATATCACAAGTGAGTTTTTTGTGTCTATTTTTAATTGTTTTAAAAATTGATCTAAACCCTTAGTAGTGGGTTTATCAAAAGAAAACTCTTCAACTACAAAAATAGAGTTTGACCTAGCCTTAATACTGAGGGCTGATTTTCTTGCAATACTTTTAAGTTTTTTGTTAATTTTTTCAGAATAATCTCTTACTCTAGGTCCAAAAACTCTACCACCTCCCCTAAAAATTGGGTTTTTAATAGAACCTGCTCTAGCTGAGCCAGTTCCCTTTTGCTTTTTTATTTTTCTATTACTTCCAGTGATTTCTGATCTCTCTTTTGCTTTATGTGTGCCTTGCCTTTTGTTTGCCATTTGAGCTTTGATATCCAAATAGATAGCTTGATTGTTAGGTTCAATATTAAAAATTTTATTTGGAAGAGAAATCTTTCTACCAGTATCCTTACCTTTTATGTCAATCACTTTCAGGTTCATTATTTTTCTATTTTTAGATATGAGTTGTTATGACCTGGAACTGCTCCTTTAACTATCAATATATTTTGCTCAGGTAAAATTTTAAAAATTTTGAGATTTAAAACTTTTACCTTCTTTCCTCCCATTCTTCCAGCCATTTTCATCCCTTTAAAAACTCTCGCAGGATATGAAGCAGCTCCAATTGAGCCAGGAGCTCTCAATCTATTATGTTGACCGTGAGTAGATTGTCCAACACCACTAAATCCGTGACGTTTTACAACTCCCTGGAAACCCTTTCCTTTAGAAATACTTGAGACATCAACGAATTCTCCTTCTTCAAATAAATCTACGTTAACTTTGTCACCCAAATTAAAATCTTTATCAAACCCTGTAAATTCCATAGATTTTTTCTTTGGAGAAGTTTTGGCTTTTTCAAAATGGCCAGAAAGAGCTTTATTGGTTGATTTATCTTTTTTTTCATCAAATGATAATTGTAGGGATTTGTAGCCATCTTTCTCATTATTTTTTATCTGGGTAACGATGCAAGGCCCCGCCTCAATTATTGTGCAAGGAATATTTTTTCCTTCATCATCGAAAAGACTAGTCATACCTATTTTTTTTCCAACTAAACCAGACATATTTTTAAACTTTAATTTCGACTTCAACACCACTTGGTAATTCTAATTTCATAAGTGCGTCAATAGTTTTTGATGAAGAACTATAAATATCCATAAGCCTTTTGTATGAGCTTAACTTAAACTGTTCTCTAGATTTTTTATTTACATGAGGAGACCTAAGAACAGTAAATATTTTTTTGTGAGTTGGTAATGGGATAGGACCAGTTACAACTGCTCCAGTGGTCTTCACAGTCTTAACGATTTTATCTGCAGACTTGTCTACAAGATTGTAATCGTAAGATTTTAATTTAATTCTTATTTTCTGACTCATAATTTTATTTTATTCGCTTTGACCTTTAATTTCTGCTATTACTGTTTCCGAAACACTCGAAGGAGTTTCAGCGTAATGTGAAAATTCCATAGTTGATGTTGCTCTACCTGAGGACAAAGTTCTCAGAGAAGTCACATATCCGAACATTTCTGACAATGGAACTTCTGCTTTGACAACTTTTGATCCTGCTCTATCATCCATAGAATTAACTTGTCCCCTTCTCCTATTTAAGTCACCAACAATATCCCCCATATTTTCTTCTGGTGTGATGACTTCAAGTTTCATAATAGGTTCCATAATAACTGCTTTTGCAGATTTTGATGCCTCCTTAAAACCTAATTTAGCAGCTAGTTCAAATGACAATGAATCTGAATCAACTGGGTGGAAAGAACCGTCTTTCAATGTAATCTTCATTGAGTCTATTTCAAAACCAGCGAGTGGTCCATTAAGCATTGAATCTCTGAATCCTTTTTCAACTGAAGGAATATATTCTTTGGGTACATTACCGCCTTTAATCTCGTTGACGAATTCCAAACCAGTTTTAGATTCTTCACCAGGTTCAATTGTAAAAATTATATCGGCAAACTTTCCTCTACCACCAGTTTGTTTCTTGTAAACTTCTCGATGGTTAGCTGTCGCCGTTAATGCTTCCTTGTATTGAACTTGAGGTTTTCCTTGATTAACCTCAACTTTAAATTCACGTTTTAGTCTGTCAACTATAATGTCTAAATGCAACTCTCCCATTCCAGAGATAACAGTTTGACCTGAGGCTTCATCGGTTTTGACTTGAAATGTTGGGTCTTCTTCAGCAAGCTTTGCTAATGACATTCCAAGTTTATCAACATCAGCTTTTGTCTTAGGTTCAACTGCAATACCAATAACTGGGTCAGGAAAATCCATACTTTCCAGAATTATTGGAGACTTTTCATCTGAAAGAGTATCTCCTGTTTTAATATCTTTAAACCCAACAGCAGCTCCAATATCACCGGCCTCTATGAATTCAATCGAATTTTGTTTATTAGAATGCATTTGATAAATTCTTGAAATTCTTTCTTTATTACCTGTTCTATTATTTAAAACATAAGAACCTGCATCTAATCTTCCAGAATAAGCTCTAAAAAATGCAAGTCTGCCTACATAAGGATCAGTAGCAATTTTAAATGCCAAGGCAGCGAAAGGCTCATCTTTAGAAGGCTTTCTTTGGGACTCACTTTCTGTCTTGGGATTAATCCCAGAAATTGCCATTTTGTCTTCTGGAGAGGGCAAGTATCTACAAACAGCATCCAAGAGAAATTGAACACCTTTGTTTTTAAAGGAGGAACCACAAATCATTGGAATGATTTTCATTTCTTGCGTTGCAGCTCTAAGAGCATTATGAATTTCATTTTCTGAAATGGAATTTGGGTCTTCAAAATACTTTTCAAGAAGGTTTTCATCATATTCTGCAACAGCTTCAATTAATTCACCTCTAAGTTTTTCTGCTTCATTTTTTAAATTATCTGGAATATCGACAACATCAAAAGTAGATCCAAAGTTTTCTTCATGCCAAACAATAGCTCTATTTTTGACAAGGTCAATAATTCCTTTAAAATCTTCTTCATCTCCAATGTTTAAAACAATTGGAACAGCGTTTGATTTAAGCATATCCTTAACCTGTTGACAAACACCAAGGAAGTTTGACCCTTGCCTATCCATTTTATTTACGAATCCAATCCTAGGAACTTTATAATTATCAGCAAGTCTCCAGTTAGTCTCAGATTGGGGCTCAACCCCATCAACTGCTGAAAAAAGAAAAACTAGTCCATCTAAAACTCTTAGCGATCTATTTACTTCAACAGTAAAATCTACGTGACCTGGTGTGTCTATAATATTAAAGTGAAAGTCTTGAGATTCAGGTAAGTTTTTACCTTGTTCTGTAGGAAATTTCCAACTACAAGTTGTTGCTGCGGATGTAATTGTAATACCTCTTTCTTGCTCTTGTTCCATCCAATCCATAGTTGCTGCACCATCGTGTACCTCTCCAATTTTATGACTTACTCCTGTATAAAAAAGTATTCTTTCAGTGGTCGTAGTTTTGCCAGCATCAATATGAGCTGCAATTCCTATATTCCGTGTATATTTTAAATCTCTTGCCATTGTAAATTAGAATCTAAAGTGTGAAAAAGCTTTGTTTGCCTCTGCCATTTTGTGAGTATCAACCCTCTTTTTTACAGCAGCACCTTCCTCTTTAAAGGCAGATAGAATTTCATTTGCCAACTTTTCAGACATCGTTTTTTCATTTCTCTTTCTAGCAAATCCAATTAGCCATTTTATGGCTAAAGAAACTTTACGATCAGGTCTAATCTGCATTGGAATTTGAAATGTTGCGCCACCAATCCTCCTGCTTCTTACTTCAACATGGGGCATTACATTTGACAATGCATCTTTCCAAACCTCAATAGCAGTTTTTTCTTCAACTTGCTTCCTTTTTTCAACAATTTCAATTGCATCATAAAATAAATTATATGCAGTTGATTTTTTTCCGTGAAGCATTAAATTATTGACAAAACGAGTAACTAGCTGGTCATTAAACTTTGGATCAGGAAGAATTGGTCTCTTTTTTGATTGCTTCTTTCTCATTTAATGATTTATTTTTTTGGTTTTTTAGCCCCGTATTTAGATCTTCTTTGAAGGCGCCCTTCTACACCAGCAGTATCTAAAGCACCTCTTACAATATGATAGCGAACTCCAGGAAGATCTTTCACTCTTCCTCCTCTAACTAGTACTATTGAGTGTTCTTGTAAATTATGACCTTCTCCTGGTATATATGCGTTGACCTCTTTACCGTTAGTTAATCTTACCCTGGCCACTTTACGCATTGCTGAATTTGGTTTCTTAGGCGTAGTAGTATAAACTCTTGTACAAACTCCTCTCTTCTGAGGTGACGATTCAAGAGCAGCAGACTTACTTTTTTTCGAAATACTCAGTCTACCTTTTCGTACTAATTGAGCAATGGTTGGCATACAAATGTTAGATTTTCAAGCCCGCAAATTTAGTACTATTTTTTATAGATTCCTAAAATTTTGTTAAAGTATAATAAATCAATCTCACGTTTAGTGATTTGAAAAAAATTAATTAGTTGATTTTCAGTTTATTAATACTATTTTTAAAAGTTTAAATCTTACAAAATTTAGAACGTAATTCTAAAATAAAAAAATATTAATTTCAATTGTCTCTGATTATCAATACATTAAAAAAATATTCTTAAAGAAATGTTAAGTGTAAAACAAATTTTTATTGTATATTCGCAATCCAAATTTAATATATTAAGTATGAAAAGATATTTTTTAACCTGCATAGCTATTATATTTTCTTTTATAGTAGTAAATGCCCAAAAAACCATTTCGGGGATTGTAAATGACAGCGATGGATTACCATTGCCTGGAGCTTCAATCGTTGAAAAAGGTACTAGTAATGGAGTCACAACTGACTTTGATGGTAATTATTCAATCGAGGCTAGTGAAGGATCTATTCTTGTTTTCAGTTTTGTTGGTTATGCTTCTCAGGAAATAACTGTAGGAAGTGATGATACGATTAATATTTCATTAGAATCTGGAACTGAATTAGAAGAAGTAGTTCTTACGGCTTTAGGATTGGAGAAGAAAAAAGATGACGATTTAACATCAACAACAAAAATTGAAGTAGATGATGTTCAACGTTCTGGAGAATCAGGTATACTTCAAGGTATGTCTGGTAAAACTTCTGGTGTAAACATAACACGAAATGCTGGAGACCCAGGTTCTGGTGCATATATCCAAATTCGTGGTCAAAACACAATATTTGGAGATATTTCTCCTCTTATTGTTCTTGATGGAGCTATCATTTCAAATGATAATATCGGTGGTAACACTGCAGGAGTTGTTCAACAATCAAGATTAAATGATATTAATCCTGATGATATAGAATCTATATCAGTTATTAAAGGTGCTGCTGCTGCTGCGATATACGGAACAGGAGCTGCGAATGGTGTATTAGTAATTAATACTAAAAGAGGTTCATCTAGTCCAAAAGGATGGAGTGTAAATGCTAAATCAGCTTTATCTGTTGAAACAATCAACATGGAATGGGACAAGCAAGGTTCTTGGGGTCAAGGTTTTCCAGACCTATGGTATGGAGGTAGTCCAGGTGTAGGAAGATTTGTGGCTAACACGGGTTTTTCTTTTGGAGACCAAATGAGTTTAAGATCAGGTGGTGCCGATACCTATGATTTTTCTGGTGGATATTTTGAAGCTGAAAGCGGAACAAGGTATGGAGTTATCACTAGTAAAAATGATAAGACTGATTATAATCAAATTAACAGAGATGCTGTTTTCGGAAACGGATACACTTACGATAATTCTGTGAGTTTTTCATATAATGGAGAAAGAAATAGGACATACATTTCAATATCAAATGTTGACCAAGATGGAATTATGAAGGGTAATTCTGATTATACCAGAACCTCTCTAAAATTAAACAACACAACTCAGGCGACTGATAAATTATTGTTTAAATTATCTTCTTCTTATACAAACATTGATTCTAACAGAGTTCAAACAGGATCAAATCTAAATGGTCTTTATCTAGGTTATTTAAGGAATTCTCCTGATTTTGATATTAGAGACTATAAAGGAACTAATTATAGAACGATAGACGGTGTGACTACAGTGACACCAAACTCTCACAGATCTTATAGAAGAGATACGGGTTCATACAGAACATTTAGTACTTCTTCGGGTGCTTTTAATTATGCAGCACCTACATACAATAATCCTCTATGGACAACAAATGAACAAAAAAACATAAATGATGTAAACAGATTCATATTTGCTCCTGAGATTAACTATAGTTTTAGTGACAACTTAAATCTTGCAGTAAGATATAGTGTAGATTATTATCAAGATAACAGAGTTGATTATCAACCACCTGGATCTGCAGGAGATGGTAATAATGGAACTTATGCAGAGGATAGAATAAGCAATAAACTTGCACAGTTTAACGCTTTCTTTACAGGTGGTGTAGATATCACTAGTAATATAGGTTTGGATTATACAGTTGGTTTTCAACAGGTCGAACTTGATTATAGAAGACTTAGTGCTTTTGAAGCTGTATTTACAAACCCAGATCAAGAATTTTTGAATCCAGGAAACGCAGCTTCACAAAACTCTAACCCAAGTGCTTTCACTGAGTTAAGAAGAAGTAGTGGTGCTTATGGAGTTTTAAACTTAAATGTTGGTGAAAACCTACTTGTAGAATTATCTGGTAGAGGTGAAACATTCTCAACAATGCCTAATAGAGGTACTATATTTTACCCTTCAGCTTCTGTAGGTTATAAATTGACGGACCTTGTAGGTGTTGATGCTATTAACTTCTTAAAAGTAAGAGCTTCTTACGGTGAAGTTGGTGTAGCGCCACCTGCATATATAACATCAACTGTTTTAGGTCCTGGTGGTATTGGTTCTGGTTGGGGAGACGGTTTAGATGGATCTCTTTATGGTAATCCATTTACTCAATCAACTACCAGAGGTAATCCTGATTTAAAAGAGGAGCGTAAAAAAGAATTTGAAATAGGATTTGATAGTAGATTGTTTAACAATAAGTTAACTCTTGGTTTTACGTATTATGATAATAAAACTGAAGACGGAATATTGGCTCTTCCAATAACACCTTCTTCAGGTTTTAATACCACTTACCAGAATGCTACTGTTATTTCAAACAAAGGAATAGAGATAGACCTATCTGCTAATTTAATTGATTCGGAAGATTTTAGTTTAGGTATTAACGGTAGTTTTACTCAAAACAAAAACATTGTTGAAGACTTAGAGGGTGCTGCATATTTTATTCTAAATGGATTTACTTCTACATCATCGGGTATTGCTGAAGGTTATGCTTATGGTGTTCACAGAAGCGGTCAGTTCCTAAAAGACGGAGGCGGAAATCTGCTTCTTGGTTCAAATGGTTTTCCTCAAGCTGATCCAGAAAAATTAGTTGGAGCAGGTGACCCAAATCCTGACTTTAGAGCAGGTTTAGGAACCTCTTTGAGATACAAGAATTTCAATTTTACTACTCAATTTGAAACATCCCAAGGTAATGATATTTGGAATGGAACTTACGGGGTAATGTTATTCTGGGGTATCCACGAAGAAACAGATATTTTAACAACTAACGACACAGGTTCATCAATTTACAATGCTTGGGGTGATGAAATCCCAGCAGGTGCTCAGTTTAGAGGTTACACTCAAGATTTTGGTGCCGGACCAGTTGCTGTCGACCACGAATGGTGGACTGCAAACGGAGGTGGATTTGGTGATGTTGGATCACAATTTATTGAAGATGGATCTTGGGTAAAACTAAGAGAAATATCTCTTACATATGATTTCGATAAATCATTGATTGAAAGACTTGGTCTATCAAATTTATCGCTTTCAGTGTCAGGAAGAAACTTGTATACCTGGACTAATATTGAAGGTTTTGATCCTGAGAATAACCTAACTGGTGCATCTCGAGGAAGAGGACTTGAATATTTTTCAAATCCTGGTACAAGATCAATTTTAACAACACTAAGATTTGGATTTTAATTTTAAGATTATGAAAATAAATAAGTATATATTAACATTCTTCGCTGCCGTAGTAGTGGGGAGTTGTGAAAGTTACACAGAGGATCTAAATGACGATCCAAACAACTTTATAGTTGCTGCATCTGACCTTATAATCGGTCAAACGCAGTTGGCTTTTATGCAGCATATGGGTAGTAACAATGCTCGTTATGCTGGTGTATTTGCCAACACAATGTCTGGTGCTGATAGACAATATTTGACCTTGAATACTTACTCACCTAACCGTGGTAATTATAATGATATGTGGGGAGATACATATCTTCAAGGTATAAATACAGCTCAGTTAATTTTAAATGACGAAAGTGCTGGAAATCTTGTTAAAGGAATAGCTAGTATTCTACAGGGTGCCCTATACGCTGATATGGCTGCACTTTATGGTGATGTTCCATTCTCTCAAGCTGTAAATCCTGATGAATATCCTAACCCTGTTTATGACTCTCAAGCGGATGTAGTAAACGGAGGGATTGCTCTCATTGAACAGGGAATCGCTTTGGTTGGTACTGCATCTATTGCTGCTGGATTTGGCGGAAACAGACTTTCTGGAGGAACGTGGGCTGCTACTGGTCACACGTTAGCTGCTAGATACAGCTTGCTTGCCGGAAACTATGCTAGCGCTATATCTCATGCAAATCAAGGTATTTCCTCTAGTGCTAATGACCTAGAAACACAGCATGGTACATCTCAAGAAAATAGAAATTTATTTTATCAGTTTATTATTGATGAAAGACAAGACTATTTGAAAGCAAACAATGCACATTTGGTTCATCTTTTGGATGGTACGGCAACCAGAAGGTTAGCTACACCAGCCCAACAGCTTCAATATGACTACTATTTCATTTCTGACTCTGGTGGTGCTGAAGTTGCCTTAAATACTACTGCGGGTGGTGTTTTTGAAATCGATGCTCCATTCCAACTTGCTAGTTATCAAGAAACTCAGTTTATTTTGGCTGAAGCTAAATTTATGCAAGGAGATGAGGCCGGCGCTAGACAACATTTAAATAATGTACGTGCTGATCAAAGAGTTCAATATTCTTCTGATGCTGCTGGTTTCCCTGATTCAACTGCAACAGGAACTGAACTACATCTTCAAATATTAGAGGAAAAGTATATTGCTCTAATTGGTGAGATTGTAACGTTCCATGATTTGAGAAGAACAAGAAATGCTATTTCTGTTCCTAATAAACAAGGTGCTATTGGGGCTTCAAATTTCCCTCAGAGGTATTTATATCCTCAGAGTGAGTTAGACACAAACCCTAATATTCCTGCATCATTACCAGATTTCTTTGCTCCAACTGCATTATTTACTAGTTACTAGGGCAATAAATTTGGATTGTTTTAAAATAAAAGCCACTTGTTTCAAGTGGCTTTTTTAATTTAGCATAATATGGAAAATGAAATAATATATGGAATAAGGCCTATTATTGAGGCAATGAGAGCAAATGTTAAAATTGAAAAAGTATGGCTTTTAAAAAATAAAAAAAATAGACTATTCAAAGAAGTGGAGGATTATGCCTCCAAAAAAAAAATAGACATAATATTTACCTCTAATAAGAAATTAGACAAACTTTCTAAAAAAAATCACCAAGGTGCTGCAGCACTTATAGAACAGATCCAATACTGTAAGTTTGAAACTCTTCTTGAAAAAAATTTTAAAAAGGAAAAGGAAATTTATCTTCTTTTAGATGGTGTAACTGATGTCAGAAATTTTGGAGCAATTTTTAGAAATTCACTGGCTACTGGGATAGATGGAATTGTTGTGCCTGAAAGTAATAGTGCTACCATAAACTCAGATACTATTAAAGCTTCTGTTGGAGCAGTTTTTTATATTCCAATTTCGAAGGTGAGTCACTTAAATGATGCAATTTATGAGTTTAAATCAAGGGGTTTTGAAGTTGTAGGTTTGGAAGAAAAATCTAGTAAAAATATTTTTGACGAAAGATTTAATAAAAAAACAGTTCTGATTCTTGGCTCAGAAGGAAAAGGAATAAATAAAAGTACATTGAATGTTGTCGATAAAAAAGTATCTATCCCTATGGAAGGAGAAATCAAATCACTCAATGTATCCGTAGCCTGTGGAATTTCTCTATATCACATTACAAAAAATCTCTCTTAATTTATCAGGGTTTTAAGGCAATATTTGTAATAAAACCATGTTATTTATATAAGCATTTAAATATCCTAGGTGCACCCTTATACTGCTTTGAAAAGAATTGATAATATTATTTATTTTTTACTACTAAGTATCACAATTTGTGATAATATTATTTATGCTCAATATTATACGGTTAAAGAAAAAATAATGCATTTGCAAACGTTTGATGAAAAACCATTACACTATGGATATTTTCTTGGGTTTAACAACTTTGGATATCAAATTCAATACAATAGTAATTATTCTGTGCCCAGTAACAGGAATTTCCCAGATAATAAAAGAGGTTTAAATCTGCCTAACATTGAACTAACTAAAAACACAGGTTTTAATGTCGGGTTAATCGGTGACCTTAGATTAAATAAATATTTTAATCTAAGGTTAGAACCTGGACTATATTATACTCAAAGAGACTTAATTTATCCTCAAGCAACAAGCGGACTAACAAATGATGAAGATTATCTACGAGAGGTTAAGTCTACTTACATACACATACCTCTTCTAGTCAAGTTTAGTGCAAAAAGAATAAATAATTTTAAACCATATTTAGTTGGAGGTGTATCTACCTCGTTTAACCTATCAAGTAATGAAAAAAACAATGATGATAATTATGGTAATGTATTTAGAGTAACTAGTCAAAGCTTTAATTATGAAATTGGTTTTGGTATCGACTTTTATCTGGTCTATTTTAAATTTTCTCCATCGATTAGGGGAATATTTTCTATTCAAAATGAATTGATACAGGATAACAACTCCAATAGCCCTTGGACTTCGAATATTAAAAGTTTGTTAAGTCAAGGATTTGCCATTAATTTAACATTTGAATGATTGATTTGAAATTTTGTTCATAACAATTGCTGCCGCACTGGTTATATTTAAACTATCAATTACAGATCTACTTCTTTTGGGTATTGTAATTTTCTGACTCACAAACTTGCTTATTGATTTAGAAATCCCATTTGACTCATTGCCAAAAATTAAAACAAATTTACTTGGAAAAGTAACTCTGTTGACAAATTCTCCTTTTAGAAAAGTACCATAGACCGGGATTGACACTTTTGATAAGTAAGAATTTAAATCTTCATAGAAAATATTTATACGAGCTAAGGACCCCATTGAAGATTGAACTACTTTAGGATTATAACAATCAACCGTTTTTTTAGAACAAACAATATTTTCAAAACCAAACCAATCGCATAACCTTATTATTGAACCAAGGTTTCCAGGATCTGACACATCATCTAAAACCAAAACTTTTTTATCAAGTGGAGGGGTTTTTTTCATATGAGTTGAAAAAATCCCTAAAACATTTGAGGGGCTTTTCAAAAAAGTCATTCTTTTCATACAATTGTAAGTTACTATTGTAGAGTTTTGACCTTTTATTTTTTTTGTTGAATAACTTTTATATATCGGAATATTTGCATCAAAAAAGTCTTTAAAGACTTTTTCTCCTTCAACAACAAAATGGGAATAAAGATTTCTATACTTCTTTCTTTCTAACTTTTTGATGTATTTTAACTCGGAATTTGTAATCATAAATGATGTATTTTTACCTAAATATTCTGAATTGAATCAAGCAAATTCAAAAATAATAATAATTAATTTTATCTCTATTTTAATTTGTAGTTGCAGTGTAACAAAACAATTAAATAATGATGAAAAATTAATTTCTAAACAGATTTATGAGTTAAATGGAAAAAAACTTAAACAAGACCCCATTACAATTCTCTCTAAAACTAGTGTAAATAAAAAAGTATTTGGTATTCCTTTAAAATTGATGATTTATAATCTTAGTAATCCAGACGCGGAACAAGATTTTGAAAAATGGCTAAATAAAAGTGAGGAAAGAAGATTGAGACTAGAAAAATTAATTTCTGCAAAACAAGTCTATCAGTTAAAAAAATACAAAGTTGGATTTAACAGTTGGCTACGAGAAATTGGTGAACCCCCATCATTATATGATTCAATTAAAATCAACTTAACTAATAAACTTTTCAAACAATACTATGACAATCTCGGATATTATAATTCTAAATCAACATCAACCTTATCCGAAATAAAAAACAAAAAAGTAATTATCAAACATTCAATTACTACAGGAGAGAGATTTCTAATTGATAGTGTTTCAAATATAATATTCTCTAAAGATTTAGATTCAATATACAAAGCCACCAAAAGTGAGAGCCTTTTAATCAAGGGTGAATCATTTGAAGTAGAAAAACTTAATCTAGAAAGAGAAAGGTTAATCAACTTATTTAGTAATAATGGAATCTATAATTTTCAACAAAGAAGCATTCGTTTTAAGGCCTTTAAGGACAGTAGTGGAATCGATAAAAGAATTCCAATTTTATTAGAAATAAAAAATTCCAAGATTAGAAATCAAGAATTCCTTTTAGATGTCCCTTATGTTATTAAGAAAATTAAATCACTTTCAGTGTTTGTTGACAACCCAGAACAAAACTTCGGGATTTTCACAGATTCAATTAATATTGACGGTCTAAAAGTTTTTTCTGTAGGGAAACTTAAGTACAACCCTACAGTTATAAGCAATGGAATAGCTATTAAAAAAAATAAACCTTACAGACTAAATGATAGAAAAAAAACCTATAATTTTTTTAATGAACTTCAAATATTCAAATACCCTTCAATAGTGTATAAGGAAAATATTGTTGATTCAACAAAATTAGATGCTGAAATTTATTTAGTCCCAAAAGAAAAGTTCTCACTAGGGTTTGATTTTGATTTGTCGCATTCTAATATACAAGACATTGGAGTATCTGTAGGCTCATCTATAATAAGCAGAAATATTTTCAGAGGTGCAGAAATTTTAGAATTTGGTGTGAAAGGTGCAGTTGGGTCCTCCAGAGATGTGGCAGAGGAAAAGTCATCTTTTTTTAATTTGTTCGAGGTTGGTTTAGATCTTGGGCTAAGAGTTCCAAGACCTATTGCCCCAAGGTTTTTAAAAAGAATTTATTTTGATAAATTTTACATTAAGACTAGAATGTCATTAGGAGTATCTGTTCAAGAGAATATTGGGTTAGACAGGCAAACATTTACTGGTAATTTTGAATATTACTGGAAGCCTGACAAAACCAGGTCAATAAATTTTAAGTTAGTTGACATAGAATATGTTGATAACAGAGCTACAAACAATTATTTTAATGTGTATAGAAATTCATATGAACGTTTAAATAATATTTCTAAAACAATTTTTGGTTTAGATACTACTTACTTTAATTCTGAGGATAATCTATTAATTCCAGCGGGAACTGATGATTTTATAAATGATGTATTAAGCTTAAATACTAATGTTGGTCCAGAAGATGAGATTTACTCCAATATTTTAAACATTAACGAAAGGAAAAATAGATTAACTGCAAATAATTTTATCGTTGGCTCGTCTCTTTCATTTTCAAAGAATAATCAAGAAAATATTTTAGATGAAAATTTCTCTCAATTTAAATTTAAATCTGAGTTAGTTGGAAGTTTACTAAGCCTTGGAATGAAACTTGGAGGTGTTCAACTAAATGAAAACGGTTATCGTGAAATTTTTAATCTCGCGCCATCACAATATTTTAAAAGCGAAGTTGATTATATTAAACATTGGTCAGTTGGATTTAAAAGGGTTTTTGCATTAAGAACATTTATAGGTATTGCAATCCCTTTTGGAAATTCTAATTTTATTCCATTTACAAGATCTTATTATGCTGGAGGTTCCAACGATAACAGAGCCTGGCAAGCTTATAAACTTGGTCCTGGTTCAAGCAATAGGTTTAATGAATTTAATGAAGCAAATTTTAAAGTCGCATTTAATGTTGAATACAGATACCCAATTATTAAAAGACTAAACGGTGCCTTTTTTATTGACGCAGGTAATATTTGGAATTTCAAAAATAATGTGTCTGATAAAACACAAGTTTTTAATAGTCTCAGAGATTTAAATGAATTAGCTATTGGATCTGGCTTTGGATTAAGGTATGACTTTGATTATTTTATATTTAGGCTAGATACTGGATTTAAAACTTATGATCCATCTCTCAATAAAACAGATAGATGGTTTTCACAGTTGAATCTTAAAAAAGCTGTTTTTAATGTGGGAATTAACTTTCCATTTTAGTTCAATTTAATTAAATTTATCCACCAAAACACAAAAACAATGTCAACTATCTTCCCAAAAGGTGTATTGACTGGAAAAGAAGTTCAGGATATTTTCAACCATGCTAAGTTAAATAAATATGCACTACCAGCAGTAAATGTTATAGGAAACAACACAATTAATACTGTTTTGGAAACTGCTTCTGAATTAAACAGCCCTGTAATAATTCAGTTCTCGAATGGAGGGTCTCACTTTAATGCCGGAAAGGGTTTAAATAATAATAATCAAATTGCAGCCATAAAAGGCGCTATAGCAGGGGCAAGACATGTTCATGAGTTAGCAAAAAATTACTCCGCTACAGTTATCTTACACACTGATCACTGTGAAAGAAGTCTCTTACCATGGATAGATGGTCTAATTAATGAAAGTGAGTCACATTTTTCTAAAAATGGTAAACCATTATTTAGTTCGCATATGATTGATCTTTCAAGCGAACCCTTGATTGATAATATCGATACTTGCAAAAAGTACCTTCATCGGTTAAAAAAAATTGATATGTGTCTAGAAATCGAATTAGGTGTTACAGGAGGTGAAGAAGATGGAGTGGATAATACTGACATTGAGACTTCTAAACTTTACACACAACCCGAAGAAGTCGCATTTGCTTATGAAAATTTGGTGAAAATAAGCGATAGATTTACAGTAGCTGCTGCATTTGGAAATGTTCATGGAGTCTACCGTCCAGGTAATGTTAAATTGACACCCAAAATTTTAAAAGAATCCCAGGACTTCATTTCAAATAAATTTGGAGTTCCAAAAAAAACTATCAACTTTGTTTTTCATGGTGGCTCAGGATCAAGTAAAGATCAAATAACAGAGGCTATAAGCTATGGAGTTGTTAAAATGAATATTGATACAGATCTTCAATATGCCTTTACCGAATCAATTAGAGATTACATGAATGAAAAATATGAGTATCTTAAATCTCAAATTGGAAATCCAGATGGTTTTGATCAACCAAACAAAAAATACTATGACCCAAGAGTTTGGCTAAGAAAAGGTGAAATTTCATTCAAAAATAGACTAAAAAAAGCTTTTGAAGATTTAAACAATATTGATACACTATCTATAAAATAATTTAACTATGAGTTGGTTTAAAAGAAGTGAAAAAGGAATACAAACAAAAACAGAGGAAAAGAAAGACATACCGAAAGGTCTATGGTACAAAACTCCTACGGGAAAAATTATTGAAACTCAAGAACTTGAAGATAATTTTTTTGTTAGTCCAGAAGACGAATATCATGTTAGAATAGGAAGCGAGGAGTATTTTAAAATTTTATTTGATGATTCAGGATACAAAGAAATTAATAACTCTGTCACTTCAGTGGATTTTTTAAACTTTACAGATACCAAGAGTTATAGTCAGAGGATAAAGGAAGAAAAGAAAAAATCCGGTCTGACCGATGCGGTCAGAACTGCAATTGGAAAATCTAAAGGTAAAATGATTGTAATAGCCTGCATGGATTTTAGATTTATTGGTGGCTCAATGGGTTCTGTAGTAGGGGAAAAAATCAGTAAATCTATTCTTTATGCAATAGAAAATAAGATTCCCCTATTAATAATTTCTAAATCTGGGGGGGCTAGAATGATGGAAGGGGCCTTTTCATTAATGCAAATGGCAAAAATTAGTAGTTTCTTAAATCGTCTTTCTGAGGCAAAAATACCTTATATTTCCTTATGTACCGATCCTACATTTGGAGGAACTACTGCATCTTTTGCGATGCTAGGTGACATTAATATTTCTGAGCCAGGTGCACTTATAGGTTTTGCTGGGCCAAGAGTTGTAAAAGACACTACAGGAAAAGATTTGCCAGAAAGTTTTCAAAAAAGCGAGTTTCTATTAGAAAAAGGTTTTTTAGATTTTATATCCCATAGAAAAAATTTAAAGGACAAGATTAATTTATACTTGGACTTAATTCTTAATAAGCCTGTAAGGATATAAGAAATTTGTAAATTTTAATTTATATTTGCAATCCTAAAGGTTTAATAATGTACTTAACTAAAATAAAAAAAGAAGAAATTTTTAAAGAAAATGGTTCATCTAAAAAAGATACTGGTTCTGCAGAAGGACAGGTCGCCCTTTTTACTTATAGAATAAATCATCTCTCTCTACATCTTAAAAAAAACCCAAAGGATTTTAACACAGAAAGATCACTTGTAAAATTGGTTGGTCAAAGGAAAAGCCTTTTAGATTACCTAAAAAACAAAAATATAGATCGTTATCGTTCCATAATTAAAAAACTTAAATTAAGAAAATAATATTTAACTGATTACATTTCATTGACATACCTCTACTAAACAACATTCTCAAGGTATAAAATGAAAGACTATGATTCCAAAAACATTTACAGAGGAAATCCATTTAAAAGATGGAAGAAAGATTATTTTAGAAACCGGTAAACTAGCTAAACAAGCCCACGGCTCTGTTATGGTCAAGACTGGAAATTGCATGCTACTTTGTACAGTGGTCTCTAATTATAATTCTGCGCAAGTTGATTTTTTACCTTTGACAGTAGATTACAGAGAAAAATTTGCATCTGCAGGAAGATATCCTGGAGGTTTTTTTAAAAGGGAGGCCAGACCCAGTGACGGGGAAATTTTAACTATGAGGTTAGTTGATAGAGTCTTGAGACCCCTTTTCCCTTCAGATTACCACAATGAGGTTCAAGTTATGATTCAACTTATGTCAAATGACCCAGATGTTATGCCAGACGCTTTAGCAGGCCTTGCAGCTTCAGCAGCAATTCAATTAAGTGATATTCCCATTGAATGTCCAATATCAGAAGTAAGAATAGGTAGAATAAACGGAGAATTTATTATAAATCCAAACAGGGAACAATTGATAAATTCTGACATGGACATGGTGGTTGGTGCATCTGAAGATTCTGTTATGATGGTAGAAGGAGAAATGAAAGAATGCTCTGAAAATGAAATGATTGATGCTATCAAAATTGCTCATGATGCAATTAAAAATCAAATCAAAGCCCAATTTAATCTTGTTAAAAAAGCTGGAGCAAAAGAAACACGAGAATATGAACTTGAAGAAAATGATGATGAGCTTTATCAACAAATTTTAAAAAAAGCCTATCAAAAATGCTATGATATAGCTAAAAAAGGAACTAAAAAAGAGGAAAGATCGAAATCATTTAATGAATTAAAAGATGAAATAATTGAGAAATATTCGGACGAAGACAATGAAGACGAAAGACTTCTTTTGGTTAAAAAATACTTCTCTAAAGTTCAAAAGGAAGCAGTTAGGGAATTAGTTTTAAGCGAAGGTTTGAGGCTTGATGGAAGATCAACCGATGAAATTAGACCGATATGGAGCGAGGTAGATTATCTACCATCCACCCACGGGTCTTCTATTTTTTCTAGAGGGGAAACACAATCCTTAGCAACTGTCACTCTTGGTACTTCAAGAGAAGCAAATCAAATCGATATGCCATCTTATGAAGGAGAAGAGAGATTTTATCTTCATTATAATTTTCCGCCCTTTTCAACAGGAGAAGCTAGACCTCTAAGAGGAACTTCTAGAAGAGAAGTAGGCCACGGAAATTTAGCCCAAAGAGCGCTAAAAAACATGATACCTGATGATTGCCCTTACACCGTAAGAGTAGTAAGTGAAATTTTAGAATCGAATGGGTCATCATCTATGGCTACAGTCTGTTCCGGTACGATGGCTTTAATGGATGCTGGTGTCAAAATAAAAAGAGCTGTGTCAGGAATTGCAATGGGGCTAATTTCTGATGGAAAAAGACATGCTGTTCTTAGTGATATTTTAGGTGATGAGGACCATCTTGGAGATATGGATTTTAAAGTTACAGGTACTACAGAAGGAATTACTGCCTGTCAAATGGATATAAAGATAAAAGGTCTGTCATATGAAATATTAACAAAAGCTCTCAACCAAGCTAAAGATGGACGTCTACATATTTTAAAAAATATGTCAAAAACAATAAGTCAGTATAACAGTTCTGTAAAATCACACGCTCCTAAAATGGTTACGTTGAGAATTCCAAATGAGTTTATTGGAGCAGTAATTGGTCCTGGTGGTAAGACAATCCAAGAAATGCAAAAAGATACAGAAACAACAATTGTTATTGAAGAAGATGGTGACGAGGGAGTTATTGAAATTTTGGGTGTTAATCAAGACAAAATAGATTCAGCCTTAAAAAAAATAGATAACATTACTTTCAAACCTAAACAAGGGGAAATATATGATGTTAAAGTAATTAAAATACTTGATTTTGGAGCAGTAGTAGAATTTGTCCCAGGTAATGAAGTATTATTACATATATCTGAAATATCTTGGGATAGAATTGATAACGTAACTGATGAAATTAACTTGGGTGATGAATTTCAAGTTAAATATTTTGGAATTGATCCAAAAACGAGAAAACCTAAAGTTTCTAGAAAAGTACTTCTTCCCAGACCAGAAAGAAAGAATTAAGAATAAAATAAATTTTAAATTTGTAACAAATAAGTTTTTTTTTCGTAATACTAGTATAATAACTTTTTTATGAGACAATTAAAAATAACAAAACAGGTAACTAATAGAGAAACTGCTTCACTAGATAAGTATCTTCAAGAGATAGGGAAAGTTGATTTGATTACAGCTGAACAAGAAGTTGAGTTGGCACAAAGAATCAAAAAAGGAGACCAGATTGCGCTTGAAGTGTTGACAAAAGCTAATCTAAGATTTGTTGTTTCTGTCGCGAAACAGTACCAAAACCAAGGTTTAACTTTACCTGATCTTATAAACGAAGGTAACTTAGGATTAATTAAAGCAGCAAAAAGATTTGATGAAACAAGAGGTTTTAAATTCATTTCATATGCTGTCTGGTGGATTAGACAATCCATATTACAAGCACTTGCTGAACAATCGAGAATTGTTAGACTGCCATTAAATAAAATAGGATCTATAAATAAAATCAATAAAACTTTTGCTTTCCTTGAGCAAGCGCACGAAAGAGAACCCTCTGCTGAAGAAATTGCGAAAGAATTAGATATGACTGTTAATGATGTTAAAGAATCTCTTAAAAATTCCGGTAGACATGTTTCTATGGATGCTCCCTTAGTTGAAGGTGAGGATTCAAATCTTTATGATGTTCTTAATAGTGGTGAATCTCCAAATCCGGATAGATCCTTGTTGCATGAATCACTTAAGACTGAAATTGAACGTGCCCTAGAAACGCTTACACCTAGAGAAGCTGACGTTGTTAGACTTTATTTTGGTCTAGGAGAACAACATGCAATGACCCTAGAAGAAATAGGAGAAACTTTTGATCTTACAAGAGAAAGAGTAAGACAAATAAAAGAAAAAGCAATAAGAAGACTCAAACATACATCTAGAAGTAAAATACTTAAAACTTATTTGGGTTAATTTCGTAATTGGGTATGTCAAATATTGTCGCACCATCAATTTTATCTGCCGACTTTGGAAATTTAGCAAATGACATCTCAATGCTCAACAGTAGTAAAGCGGATTGGGTACATATAGACGTTATGGATGGTCACTATGTACCAAATATTTCATTTGGTATGCCAATAATTGATAGCATTAATGCTATTTCAAATAAACCGCTGGATATTCACTTAATGATATCAAAACCAGAAAGGTATATCGAAAAATTTTTAAAATATAACACCAAAGTATTAACTATTCATTTGGAAGCAAGTAGACATCTTCACAGAACAATTCAAGAAATTAAATCAAAGGGAGTTATGGCAGGCGTAGCAATCAATCCACACACAGATGTCAATCATTTAAGTGAGATTATAAATGATATTGATATAGTTTGTGTAATGAGTGTAAATCCAGGATTTAGTGGTCAGAATTTTATTGAAAACTCATACAATAAAGTTAAAAAACTAAAGAAAATAATTCTAGAAAAAAAATCTAACTGTAAAATTCAAGTTGATGGAGGAGTCAACATAATAAATGCAAAAAAGCTTGTTGAGTTTGGCGCTGACATACTTGTAGCTGGAAACTTTATATTTAAGTCAGATAATCCTCAAAAAAATATTAATTCACTTAAAAAAATTTAAGCCTCTCCTTTAGGACCAAAGTTTATTGGAATATTTTTATTTTCTTTAATTTCAATTTCACCAGACGTTTGCTCAAACCTTGATATATTTTCATTTAATGCATAATTTAACCTTTTAGCGTGCTCAGGAGTTAAAATGACTCTTGACTTAACCTTAGCCTTCGGGGCACCAGGGGTTATTATAACGAAGTCTAAAATAAATTCTGATGATGAGTGATTAATAACTACGAGATTACTATACACCCCGTCTATAGTGTTGTTATCTAATTCTATATCTATTTTTTTATTATTTGACTCCTTGGTCATAAATTTATATTTTAAATTTTTCCTGTTCTTCTTCCTCTTCCTTATTTACAAGCAGACTTGTATATTCATCTTTAGATCCAACTATAACATCATTATACTCACGCAAACCTGTTCCAGCAGGGATTTTATGTCCAACTATTACATTTTCCTTTAATCCCCCCAAATTATCTTCTTTTCCATTTACAGCAGCTTCATTTAAAACTTTTGTTGTTTCTTGGAATGAGGCTGCTGAAATAAAGGATTTAGTTTGCAACGATGCTCTTGTAATTCCCTGTAGTTCAGGCGTAGCTGTTGCCGGCTTGGCATCTCTTGCAGTCACAACATTTTTGCCCTCTCTCTTCAAAAGTGAATTCTCATCTCTCAAATTACGTGATGATATCATTTGCCCCAATTTAAGATTTACAGAATCCCCAATCTCTTCAACTACTTTTTTACCAAATAAAGAATCGTTTTCATTAATAAAGTCGTCCTTGTGAATTAATTGATCTTCCAAAAATAAAGTGTCTCCAGGATCATTAATTTTAACTTTTCTCATCATCTGCCTAACAACAACTTCAAAATGTTTATCATTAATTTTTACACCTTGTAATCTATAAACCTCTTGGACTTCGTTAACTAAATACTGTTGCACTGCTGAAGGTCCTTTTATCTTGAGTATATCAACAGGAGTTATTGAACCATCTGATAAAGGCATACCAGCTTTTACGAAATCATTTTCTTGTACTAAAATCTGATTTGATAGTTTAACTAAGTATTTTTTAACATCATCAAACTTAGACTTTACTATTATTTCTCTATTACCTCTTTTAATTTTTCCAAATGAAACGACACCATCAATTTCAGAGACAACTGCAGGGTTAGATGGATTTCTTGCTTCAAAGAGTTCGGTAACCCTCGGAAGACCTCCAGTAATGTCACCTGATTTGGCAGATTTTCTTGGTATTTTAACTAATATTTTACCCTCTTTAATCTTTTCATTGTCATCTACTATCAAGTGAGCACCTACAGGTAAATTGTAAGATCTCAGGGTTTCACCTTTACTATTCAGGATTAAAAGAGTTGGTATAAGTTTTTTATTTCTTGATTCTGAAATTACTTTTTCTTGAAATCCCGTTTGTTCATCTATTTCAACTTGGTAAGTTGTACCAGCTTCAATATTTTCATAAGATATTTTACCTGAAAATTCGGACACTATCACCCCATTAAATGGATCCCAAGAACATATTAAATCATCTTTTTTAACCTTGGCACCATTTTTTATATTTAAAGTTGAGCCATAAGGAATTATATTAGAACTTAATATATTTTTAGAATCTTGATCAATAATATGAATCTCAGTAGTTCTGGAAATCACAGTATTTGATGCTTTCCCATCATTATCAGGCGATTTTACAATTTTTAGATCATCTATCTTAGCAATTCCATCATGTTTAGAAAACAATTGGCTTTCCTCTGATATATTTCCAGCAACACCACCTACATGAAAGGTTCTAAGCGTTAATTGTGTTCCAGGTTCTCCGATAGACTGAGCAGCAACTACACCGACAGCCTCACCCTTTTGAACCATTTTTCCAGTTGCTAAATTACGGCCATAACAAGAGGAACAAATACCTCTCTTGGCTTCACAAGTTAAGGGTGACCTTACCTCTATGGATTCTATTGGTAAAGTATCAATTAATTGAGAAACTGAATCATTTATTTCTTCTGTTGCATGAACTAAT
>CACKBL010000012.1 GCA_902598305.1 uncultured Bacteroidota bacterium | reverse complement strand
CGTTATCGTTTACATCGTTTACATATACAGTGAACGCTTCTTGATAGGTAGAGGTACCATCGCTAACTTGTATATTTAAATTTAATGTTGAGGTTGTTTCATAATCAATGGCTGCGGCCGTTAAAATTTGAGTCCCAGATACAGTAAATGAACTGTTGTGTTGGCTGGAGGACTGACCGTTACTTACTAGACTGTAGGTCAAGGTCTCCCCTGCATCCTTACCCGTAGCAGACAATGTGCCTACCAATGAACCAACCGATGAACCTTCATCGATCGTGAGAGTGGATATGCTAGAGCCTACAATTGTGCCATTCAAATAATTGTAATTCTCTGTAATTTCTTCTTGGGTTAAGGCACGATTATATATAAGTTGACTAGACATAAGCCCATGAAAGAAATATTGAGCCCCACTAGACCTATAATTTAATTTACCTGCAGTTGCACCTTGGTTACCAAGGTTCCATGAAATTGAACCAGATTTGGTAAATCTTAATATTCCATTTTTGTATAGTTTTAGACTGCTACCATCGTATGTAAGGGTAGTCAGTTGCCATTCATTTTGAACTATACCAACACCATCGTTAGAATTAGCTGTTCCCATAGTGCCAAGAGTTGAGCCCAATGTTCCGTTTTGCTGAAAATGGTGCCAAAATCCTCTATCAGAGGGCCCAAATGTATTATAAAGAGGCATGGATCCATACCAACTAGTATTAGTGGTTTTAAACATAACTTGCATTGTAAAATTCGAACCTGCAGATAAAACATCTGTAGACCACTTAAAATGATCATTTCCATCTAATGTATAGTAATTATTATTGCCCAGCGACCCCCCTGTTACTGTTGCATGGTTGCCATTTCCAGAAAGGTCACTCCATTGACTTGCTCCTCTAGAATTTGGATTACTTGCATCTACATAAATAAGCAACCCATTTTCTACTATTGCAGGCCCCATACTTATATCATCGGGAGCGTCGTTTACGTTATTTACTGTTACTGTAAAAGCTTTAGCATAATTAGCTGTTCCGTCGTTAGTATTTATATAGATATTGTACGAAGACTTGGTTTCAAAGTCAAATGTTCCACTTGTTTTAAGTGATGCTCCTTGAATTGTAAAATGGTTATTGTCTGCGTCGTTAGTGCCATTACCAGAGGCTAAAGTGAAAGTATGGCTGTCTCCATTGTCCGAATCAGTCGCGGTTAGTGATGCGACGTGCGTGCCGGTTGGTAAGTTTTCATTAAAAGCAGTTGCAGATAAAGTAATATTGGTAGGAGCTGCATTTCCTGAATAATTGTATACTGAATTTATCTCGTTATCTGTCAAAGCTACATTCCATACATTTACTTCATCCATAGAACCAATAAAATAATTGCCTGATTGGTCCATTTGGGCCCTACCAATAGCAAGACCGTAAGTGTTAATATTAAAAATATTTGATTTCGTATTAGTATTTACCAAATTTCCGTCTCTATAAACTTTTCTCTGACTACCATTATAAGTAAAGGCGTAATGATGCCATACACCGTCATAATAATAATTGCTATTTGATGTATTAAAACCTTCATTGCATCTATTAAAATTTATGTTCGATCCAAGACGTATAACGGGACCCGCGTTTGAATTACACTCCTGTTGTCCTAAACCAAAAATATCAACCGTTGCGTTGTTGGTTGACTTTATCCACGCGCTAATCGTAAATACATTAGTGAATTCGTTAGCCATACTATTACTAGTGTATATATAATCATTACCATCGAATGCATACGCAGAATTTGATACTCCATTCCTATCAGTTGTCAATGAAGGGTTTCCAGTAAAAGTCCCATTATAATTATTGCCACTTAAATCGTTAGCGTTTCCACTAAAACTGTAACTTCCTATCAAATTAGATGATTTTGGAAGCTGTCCATAACAAATTTGGATTGCAAATAAAAAGAGAAAAATCCAACTATTTCTATTAGTAAGTTTTGATAAATTCCAGTCAGAGTTCCGTAGTGCGGAGTTCATTTGAAATAAATTAGTAAATGGCACGAATTTACAATGTACTAAATGTTAGAGAGTTAAACCAACAAAATTAGTTGTTAAATGAAATTAATTTAATTATTTCTTAAAAAGACCTGAATTTTTGGCAATAATGTTATAAAAAGCTGAAAATTATAAACTTATTTCATCTATTAGCCCAGATAGGGCATAGTCCAAATCAGTAATTGCATCTTTATCATGCGTCCAAAGTTCAATTGTCACTGAGCTGTAAACATTTATAATTTTAGGGTGGTGATTTATACTTTCAGCATGTTCCCCCACTTTATTAATAAAAACTAGGGCTTCTTTAAAATCTTTGAATTTGAATTCTTTAGTTAGCCTCCCATTAATTTCTTTCCAATTATTTCCCATCATTAATATTTTACGTTAAATAAAAAAACTCTTGCGAAAATTACAAGAGTTTTTAAACAAAATATTAAAGCAAACGGATTATGATTTCAATTTTCTAAATTTCCTTTTTCGTTTAATTTCTTTAAGATCAATGGTTTCTGTAACCCCATCTTTCGTTACCTCCGCAACAAAATCGCATTCCCCATCACCATAATTAATTATCATTTCTGATTCGCCTTTTACTATTCTTTTTACACCCGAAACAGGAATTTTACCCTTTTTATGCATAAGCTCTTTTGCACAGGCTGCTGTAAAGACTATTGGGGATGTGATTTCCATCTCATAAGCGGTGCCATCAGAATTAACTCCGCTTGCATTTCCAGTAACTGATGTGGAAACTCTTTCCTCCTCATTATATGTTATGTATTTTGTGATACTTTTTGATTTAGTTGAAAAACTTCCGTCAGGATATGTCATTTTACCATTTTCAAGAGTCATTTGAACAGTTTTATCAACTCCCTCTTCTAAATCAACAACTTCATATCTTCTTACACCTTCGATTTGAACATCATTTAAAAAATAATTATCAAATTCAACCTGTCTAAAGCTTCCAATTTCTCCCTTTGTCTCTGAATAAGAAATAACTATGGTCCCTGTTCTTGTTTGACCTCGCTTACCAAAGCAATCACCGTCAAAAAAAACTGTTTTCATGTTATTTTCCTCATCAACTGTTATGGTAGCGCACTTCCCATAACGGTCTCCTTTAAAATTTCTCTTGGGACCTTTAGCACTATTACTAGAAAGAGAAATATCTGTAGCTTTTGATGAATAAGACTCTTGGGCAAAAGCATCATCAACAAGTTCTTCTACATCTTGATCAAATACAAAAGCTAAAAAAGCTTCTACAAAAGAAGTAGTGTCAAGATCTGAAATAAATTCATCACTTTGCTTATCACATCTGTAAAAAGACATTATCAATAAAAGTGATAATAAACTGATTAGGTTAAGATTTTTCATAGTACTTATTTATTTAATTATTTATTACAATTAACAGTAGTCCAAATTCTGTGCCAAAAAATTTAATACTCTAGGCCATGACCAAAATTATATAGTGGATTTTCAGAATCATAGGGGACGTCTTCCATCTGTTTATTTGCTGCTTCTTGAGATCTTGGTAATTCAATTGGCAACTTCCCACCTGGTTTTTCCTTTCCAAATAATATATCTGCAATGAGGTGGTCTTGAGTCCCAAAATCAGCTAAAAGTGCCTCACTTAGTTTATCTAGTTGAGTTAAAACTGCACTTCTTTCAAGATTAACTATTGACACAATTTTTTTTGTTTTAGAAAGTATTTTCAACTCTGCAAGTTCTTCTTCATTGTAGTATAGTCTTCCTTGATGAAAAAAAGCTTCAACCATGGTACCTTCACGAATATCATACGGTGTGTCCATTCTAACTATAATATAATCTGCGTCTTTAGGATTTGAAACAACTTCTGCATATTTGAGAAATTGATTTTGATAACGAAATCCCGATAAGTATAATTTCATATTTTTTTTGAGTGGCAAAACTTTATTTTTATTTTTTAATAAAATAGTAGACTTAACTTGAGCTATTTCCCCTTTTTTAATTTCATCAGGTTTTGATAATTTCTCTGAAATTTTATTAACATCAACAAAAGGGTTGTCAAATAGTCCTATGGTGAATTTATCTCTTAAAATTCTTCTAACGGATTGATCTATTCTTGATTCTTGTATATCCCCTTTTTCAACAAGATTAATTATTTGCTCAGTACTTGATTCTCCTCCAATTTGGTCAACTCCTGCCAAAATTGCTTTTTTCATCCTTTGTACCGGAGTTAAATCTTCTACCCCCCATGCTCTTTCTCCACCAGCTATTTCTGCTAGTGGCATTGGATTTATAATATTCCAATCCGTACAAACCACTCCATCGAATTTTAGGGAATCTCTTAAAAGTTCAGTTATAATTTCTTTATTAAATCCAAAGGCAACATCTTCTTTCGTTTGACCAACAGGAATCCCGTAGTAGGGCATTATCTGACCTGTATTGGCTGGTAATGCCCCTTTTGTAAATGGTATGAGATGATAATTGAAATTATTACCTGGATAAACTTGTTCTTTGCCATATGGGAAGTGAGCATCTTCACCATCTTTTTGAGGTCCACCCCCTGAAAAATGCTTTACCATAGTTATCACACTATTATTTGATAGAGTATCTCCTTGAAACCCTTTTATATACGCATAGGTCATAGCCGCAGAGAGTTCTGCATCTTCTCCAAAAGTACCATTTATCCTAGCCCATCTTGGTTCTGTAGCAAGATCAGCCATAGGGTGTAAGGCTAGTCTTATGCCACAGGATTTATACTCTTCCCTTGCAATCTCACCAAATTCCCTTACCAATGTTGTATCTCTTGTTGCTGCTAAACCTAGTGAGGTTGGCCATCTTGAAAAGGAGGGTGTGAAAATTCCACCTACTCCGGTTTCATCTTCTCTCGCACCATGTCTTGGATCAGTAGCAATAGTTACTGGAATACCCAACCTTGTTCTTTCAGCTTTCCTTTGGAGGTTGTTATTAAATCTGGCTATTGCTTCAGGAGTATATGCATGAAGTATGTTGAAATGACTCATTTTCCTTTTTACTATCATTTCAGCATTGGTCTCAAGTGAAAAAAATATTCCTACCTCGAATAATGGATCATCTAAAATATCTTTATGAATTGGGGGTACATCTAGATGGTTACCATTTCTACCCATACCTATCATTGTAATAAACATCTGCCCGGCCTTATCCTCGATTGTCATTTGGCTTAACAAATCTTCTACTCTCTTGTCAACTGATTCTCTGGAATCTTCATAAACGTCAAGGCTACCATTTTTGTTTAAATCACGAAAAGTAAAATTTTCTTGAGTCATGATGGTGGGAGAAGGTCCTAATAATGAATAGAGTTTTTCAGATTGATAATATTTTAACAAACAATATCCAGTTACTATAGATATAATGAATAAAACTATTCCACCTAAAATCTTAATACTTAGCCTTATCATGAACTATTTTTTGATTAATCTGTCAATACTAAATTTACCAGGCCCTAAAAGATAAACTATAATGCACAAAATTAAGTAGAGAAGAGCCATTTCTCCAGACTTAAAACCATCTGAAAAAAGGTGTTTATTAAATGCTACCATCATTGTAAATCCCAATAAAAAGGTAGAGGTTCTTGTATAAAAACCTATTATAATAAAAATTGCAAAAATAGATTCTGATAAACTAGCCATAAGCCCAAGAGGAATTGCAAGTGAGTCTATTCCAATTAAATCTGTAATGGTTCTTCCTAACTTTTCCCATCTAGTATATCCCGACATAATCTTTCCAAATCCATGAAAATAGAACATTAGAAAACCCGTAGTAATCCTGGTAAATAACGATGTGATGTCGTGAATATTTTTTGTTAAATTTCTCACTTTTAAACAAATATAAAGTACAATTGTTTTATTTAATAATAACAATCTATAGAATTAGTTATTATCAATTTTAGAGATTTCGTATATTGTATATAGACAATCAAAAATTAATCAAAATGAGTGAAGTTTTAATTACAGCCATTTTTGCTGCTTGTCTTTTAGGGGGAGTGTACATCTATGCTTATTGGGCTACCACAAGTGGGAGTCTGGAAGATGAAAACCAAAACTTTATTCCTGATTCTTGGGAAAAAAACTTCAAGTGGCTATTTACTGGCAAAACAGTAATCATGTTGATTTTAGGCTTAATTATTGGCTACCTAATCGGGGCCAGCACATAATTGCCTTATCAACATAAAAATTAATTATTTACATTTTCATACGAAGGAGATGGTTTAGGTTGTTCTCCATAAGCGTAGCTATCGTCATCCTTTGTACAACTAGTAATTAATATTACTGAAGTAAAGAACGTTGTAAATAGAGTTTTCATACTAAAAGAATTTAATGTTCAAATATATATCTCTTTTATTTATTTTCATAAAGTTTACGGCCTGTAGCTCGGAAAATGAGATTGAAAAAATTTTTAACACTGCTGTTTCTGAAAATTTCTCTGGTGTAGTTTTAGTTGCATCCGAAGGCGAAATTATTTTTACCGGAGTAAATGGAAAAAGGGATTATGAAAATGGTATAACACTTTTGTCATCTGATATTTTTGAACTTGCGTCGATTTCAAAACAATTTACAGCCATGATGATTATGATTTGTAAAGAAAAGGGATTATTAGCTTATGATGACCTGGTTGAAAAGTATTTAGATGTTCCATACAAGGGAATTACAATTAGAAATCTTTTAACTCACACAAGCGGACTTCCTGACTATCAAAAAATAATGGATGAAAATTGGGATAAATCAAAAGTTGCGGGTAACAAAGAAATTTTAGAATATTTGAATGAATATGAACCTAAAATTCTTTTCTTACCTGGAGAAGAGTACAAATATAGTAATACAGGATACGTACTTTTAGGAAGTATTGTCGAAAAAGTGACAGATAAAGACTTTGTTGAAATTTCAAAGAAATGGATTTTCGAACCTTTAAAAATGGAAAATACCTCAATAAGATCTAATGAAGAAAAAAAAGAATTAAATAACCTAGCTTTTGGACATAAAAAAGATTCTCTAGATAAATTTGTAAATGCGAATAAATTTTTGTCGTCTGACTATACAGTATGGTTGGGAAACCGTAAGGGGCCTGGAAGAGTGAGTTCAAATGTATTTGATTTATTATTGTGGGACCAAGCACTCTACAAAGAGAAGCTTACATCAAAAAAAACATTGCAAGAAGCTTTCACTCCACATACGCTGAATAACAAAAAAATAAGCTATTACGGTTTTGGATGGAGATTAAATAATGACCCTAAAAACAAAATAGTAAGGCATTCAGGTAGCAACCCAGGTTACAAAACAAGAATCGTACGTTTACTGGATAAGAAAAAAACAATTATAATTTTAAGCAATAATGACTTTTTGCTCGACGAACTTGAACAGGAACTAACTACAATATTATCTATTTAAAAAAAGTGTTTATTTGGCTTTTGCTAGACATTCTATTTCAATTTTGGCATTCAAAGCTAAACCACTACCGGCAAACGCACTTCTCGCTGGTAAGTTTTTTCTGTTAAAAAAATTTTTGTAGACTTTGGACATTTTTGGCCAATCTTTTATGTCTACTAGCATACAGGTACATTTAAAAATATCCTCTTTTGTGAGATTAATTTTTTTTAAAACCGACTCTATATTTTTTAGTGTTTGTAGGGTTTCTGCTTCGATTCCACCTTTAATCAATTCTCCGCTTGGGAGTCTTCCCACCTTCCCTGAAAGGTAGACTACATTATCTACAATTACAGCTTCAGAAAAAGGGTAACCACTATCTATATTTTCCTGGCTATTTACATATTTTACATCGTTCTGTGCATAAGTACATATAGCTAGAAAAAAAAATGAGATTGTTTTAATTATTTTCATGATTATATTTTGTTTTAAATTAATTAATTTAAAATTCAAGCTCAAATTTTTATTAAGTAACTTTAAGATGTAAATGAAAAATTGGATTTCAATCTTATTGTTCTTATTAATAGGGGGATTTTACGGATCTGCGCAGCTAAGTAAAATTCATTATGTCCCTCCTCTAGCTTATGGAGTAAATTTTGGTTCTACTCCTGATAGGGGGCAATATTTATATATTTCTACACCCAGCGCTACAGCAGTAAATGTTGTTATTACACCAATAGGTGGAGCTCCTCAAGCAGTGGCAATTACAAATACTAGTCCTTACAGATATGAAATTCAAGGGAACCCTGGAGCTGGGCCGAGCCAAGCGATGATACCGGCAGATAATACAAATCAAACGGCCAGGGTACGTGTGGATAAAGGCTATATAATTCAAGCTGTTGAAAGTGAAATATATGTGGCACTTAGAACGATGGGAGGGACTGGCTTTCAAGCAGGGGCACTAGTAAGTAAAGGGGGTGCTGCGCTTGGTACCCAGTTTAGAGCGGGGATGTACACCAGCTATCAACCTTCACCTGCACCCACCCTTAGTTTCGTTTCCTTTATCAGTGTAATGGGTACAGAGGCAGGAACAACACTTACAATTAATAATATAAATGAAAATGTAGACCTTGTAGATGTGGATGAGGGAGCATTAGGTTCGAATGCTTTTAACCAACTTAACGATATCGTTATAAATTTAAATAGGGGCGATACCTATACCTTAGCTGTAGAAGCTAGTAGTGGTGGTGACGTCCCAGCTTTGTTTGAGTATGATCCTGGGCATACATACAATTCAGATGGTTTAATTGGAGCAAGAATTACCTCAACTAAACCGATAGTTGTAAATTCTGGTTCGATGACAGGGGCTTTTACAGAAGGGGGGAACGGATTAAAGGATTATGGGTTTGACCAGCTAGTTGATCAAAGCAAAGTTGGCACTAAGTATATTTTTAAAAAAGGTGATGGAAATACAGATACGGAAAATGTTCTTCTTGTAGCAACTACGGATAACACCTCTATAACAATTAATGGGAACCCTGTAACAACAGCTACAAGAGGAAAAAGATTTTTAAAAAGCATAAGTGTTAGTGATTTTGCAGATGAGGATGGGGATGACAGTGGAGGCCTTGCAGGACCAGCAAACCCTTTTTTGACAACTACAACCATTACTGCTGGCGAGTACTTCCTTATTGAAGGAGACAAGTATGATGGAAATGGTAACATGTATGTTGAAACCTCAAAGCCAGTATACGCATTTCAAGGAATATCACCAAATGGTGGGCAACAGGTTGGCTTATTTTTTGCACCTCCTTTAAAGTGTTCTAGCCTCGGAGATGTAAATAATATCCCAGAAATAGAAAAAATTGGTGATCAGGTGCTTACAGGAAAACTAAATATCATCTCTAGAATTGGGGCTGTAATTACAATTACAGATGTTAACAATACAAATCAACCCATAGGTGCATTAAATGTTGCTACAGTTGTTGGCCCTAGTGCTGTAACTGGAAACGTAAACTACGTTACTTACACAATTACAGGTATACTTGGAAATGTTTCCGTTTTTAGTAACGATGAATTATATGTGAATTATTTTAATGTAAGTGGTGCAGCAGCCTCAGGTGGTTTTTACTCTGGTTTTAGTTCTCCTCCAGAAAAACCTACTGAAATTAATGATGGAAGTGTTTTTGGATATTGTGCTCCAAACCTTTCACTTCAGGCTGGGAATATGGATAATTTTACAAGTTTTGAATGGATGTTAGATCCAGGAAACGGATATACAAAAATAGTTGGCTACGATAATCAACTAACCGTATCAACTACAATTGCAGGGAATTATAAGATTCGTGGATATATTAGTTGTCCTGGTGAACCAACTGAATTTCTAGACTCCGACTTTGTTTCAGTAGTTTTATGCCCACCCGACTCTGACGGTGATGGAATTCAGGACTCTTTGGATGATTGTCCATTTACTCCTGGTTCAGCACTGCTTAAAGGTTGTCCCCAACCACTTATAATCGGAAATAACTACAAAACCTCTATTGTGACTGGGACGATTCAAATTATAGAAGAAGGCTATTTTTGCTCTCAATTTTTATCTGGTCATTTTAACACCGCCTACCATTCAGGAACAAACATTAACCCTGAAGTTGGTGACTACATAATTTATAATAACAGACAGTTATTTGAGAGCCAATTTGCATTTGGTGAAAACTTTGCATACATGTATCTCCCCGATTTTACTGTAATTGTTGAAGTACAAAAATCGAATGGAGAAATTGTTGCTATGTACCCTTGTAATTAAACTCTCTAGTACATATTCCCCCTACTTACCTCATTATGAGGTTCCTTACCATTTTTTATTCTTTGGAAGTTTTCCAAAGCCTGTCTAATTGATTCTTCTGCATAAGTAAGACTAGCAATATGAGGTGTAACTTTAATTTTGGGATTTTGCCATAAAGGACTATTCTTTGGTAGTGGCTCTTTTTCAAAAACATCTAGAAATGCTCCAGTTAATTTTCCTTCTTCGATTGCTCTTATAATATCTTTTTCTACGTGAACAGCACCTCTAGAAACATTTATCAAATAAGTTGGGGAAACAAGGTCATTGAATAATTTAGCACTTAACAAACCCCTTGTTTTAGGTGTTAAAGGAACTGTACATATTAACACGTTAATTTTTTTTAGAAACTCCTTCAACTGATTTCCGTAAAACGAAGGAAAAATAGTTTCTTTAGAAGAATTGCTATATCCAAAAACTTCAAATCCCAATCTATATAAAGCATTAGCAGCATCCATCCCTAAATGACCTATCCCCAATATTCCAACTTTTAGATTTTTCTCATCAAATTCAAATTGTGCCCAGTGATTTCTTTTTTGTGCATCTTGAAAATCATACCAACATCTTTGATAATTCAAAACCGCCATAAGTATATAATTAGTCATAGAAAATGCCATCTGAGGGTCTACAATTCTACTTATAGGTATATCTTTTGGGATGGTATCATCATTTAGGATGTGATCCACTCCAGCTCCCATAGAAAAAATAAGTTTGAGATTCTTAAATTTTTTCAAAGAGCCCTTTGGGTGTCCCCAAACCATAACACACTCAATTTCTTCCGGCTTATCTGTTTCATAGCCAATCAACACTTTTTCATTTGGTGCTTGCTTATGAAACTCTATTTCCCATTTTTTTGTTTGTGTTGGCGGAGCTATAATTGCAAATTTCATAATACAAATATTAAAATAAACCTTCCTTTTTTACCTTTTCAATAACCTTTTTTAATTTTTCATTAGTATTTTCTATTCCATAGAGTCTTCCAACTTCTGTCCTTCTTCTATCACTTAAAAATTTATAAAGTTCAAAATCATATTTATCATTAAAAACTTTTTCCTGATTCATAGTTTTATGTTTAATCATTTTAGAGTTAAACCAATTTGTGATTTTTTCGGAATTCCCTGCACCATAATCATATTTAAAAGTAAGAACATCATATATTTCCTCTAAGTCATTTCTTAACTCTTCATTTTCAATTTTTAATATTAGTCCTGAATTTATAAGAGAAGTAAAGTACATTTTCTTAGAATTGAAAAAAGGTCTATATGCTAAAATTGTCTTCATGTCGTCTCTAAGGGCATATTGATTTTGAAAATAATATTTTTTTACTTTCTTAGAATCAATTACGTTCCAATTTACCAAAATAGAATCCGTAACATCAACAACAGATTTTAGTTCTGCTCTTGTTGTCAGCAACGAAAAATAATTTTGTTCAAGCTCATATAAAACGTTCTTTGATAAAACTGCGCTATCTTCATTTAGCTTTATCTTTTGTATGTAGCGTTCAACTGAAAAAGAACCAATTATTGAAAAGAAAATTGCAATAGCACTAAAAAAATTAGCTTTCATCAGTAGAGTTAAAAATCTAAAATAAAAAAAGTCCTCAAAAGAGGACTTTTTTAAATTAAAAAATAAATTAAAATTGTTTTATAAGTACTCGTGTAAATGTTTGACTATAGGTAGAATTTGATATTTCCTTTTGAAAAGTTGCAAATGCTTCTTGCTCCTTTTTGTTATCCGGACCAAATTTAAAAGCAGACTCTAAATCTGGGTACGTAAGATAAATATACATATTCTCACCATTGTCTGAACCGTGTACAATTTGTCCCATGCTTACAAGTCCAGGGGGTTTAGATGATTTCATAAGTTTTCCAAAAGCAGCCGCAAAGCCGGGTTGATTTTTAACTTTAAAAAGCCAAGCTTGTCCAATTGGTTCCGGCTTGTCTAGATTAAAATTAAGCAAACCTACGCCCGCACTTCTTCTAGCAGAATTAACATATTTACCCATATTGGATATATATAAATTCCACTTTGGCCCATTTAAAGAGCCCCTGAAATCTGCAAGAGACTTTGCAGATTGACTAAACATACTTAAGATATGAGTCCCTTTAAAATTATTACCCTTCATCGCAATACTAGAAAAGGATACGCTAACATCCTCTGGTATTTTGATACTTGAATAATAATCTGTGACGAGTTCAGCAACATTAGATGCATTCCCTCCATCAACGTCAATTATTACATCGAACCAATAAATATTTTGAGAGAAACCATTGATAGATAGTAATAAACTAAATAATAAAAGTAATTTTTTCATTGAATTTTAAATTTATGGTTAATCCCATAAATTTATAAATTATTATTTAGTTTTTGGCACATCGGCACGCTCATAAACGTAAAACATCTTTACCTTCCCGTCTTCGATGAGTGCATCGTGAACTTGAAATACTTTCACTTTTTCTCCCTCGACTTCTATAGTTAAATCATGACCTGATGTTACCCACTGCTTTAAAGAACCTTTTTCATCGGTTAATTGATTTGAAATAAAATAATTTGGCTCCCACTTTGGAGAGTTTCCTTCAAACCACATTGATAAAAAATTAATGTGAGCCTCTGATCCATCGATAAATTCACCGTTAGGACCCCAAACTTTAATATCATCAAAATTTAGTTTTGTTATTGCCTCCAAATCCCCTTCATTATGGGCTTTAATATAATCTTCCCAAACTTTTGTGGCAGATTCTGCACCGCCATATAAATCAAGTTTTTTTCCTGATTCATCTGATACATCATATCCTATCCTTTTAGAAACTTCAACTTCTTTTGCTTGCTGCTGGCAGGAAATTAAAAAAGATAAACTTATCAGTATAATTAAATTTTTCATTTTATAAATATTTTGTTTGATGTACAATATTAGTAAATTATTTACGACCTGTATCCATCACTGCCAAAACCTTCTGACACCCCACTTTGACAAAATTGCCTCAAACTTTCCAAATATTTTCCTATACTATAATTCATATTAGCATAAAAGTCGTCTTGATCTTCAAAAGCCGATTGAGAATACCTAACTCTAGTTTTGTCAGCATTTTCATCTAATTCGTAAGTGTACTTTTGACCAATTAATGCCTCTAAGCTTGTATCTACACATTCCCATGTTATTTTCTTGTTCTTTTCATATTCTGTGATTTGAATTTTAAAATCAATTTCTCCGAATTTAAAATTGATATTGCCATTTAATTTAGACTCGCCGGAAGTTTCAGTTGTATACCATTTTTGAAGCTTTTGAATATCGGTGAGTGCATCAAATACGTCATCAACTGAAGATTTTATATGAAATAAATGCTTTATCGAATAACTCATATTTTATGATTTAAATTTTATTATTTGTAATACTACGGATTAAGTAACTATAATCAAATTTTTTGAAATTATTTTGAATATTTTTTTGATATATTTACCCATATTAACCATAAATTAAATATTATGAAAAAATTACTATCATTAATTCTTCTATTTTCGACTTTTGCTGGTGCTCAAGTATATCAAACATTCTCTATGCACTTTGTTCGAGTAGAAGGTGACCTTGAAGCATTTGAAAAAGTACAAACAATGTATATGCAAAAAGTTGCTCAAAATGCAGTTGAAAAAGATGATATTGCTTTTTGGGCTTTTCTAAAAAGAGTTCGCATGGATAACATTGATGACGAAGAAATAATGAATTATCTTTTTGTCCAATCAAACAAAGATATCACTGCAATGCTGAGTGATAAGAACAGATGGTGGGAAAATGCTTCCAATGTTTTAACTAAAGACGAACAAGAATTGGTAGCTGCTCTTCAGCAATCATACGAATGGACCGCCGACCACAGACACATATTCGTTGACGAAGTAAGTATTGCGAATGGCCTTGGAAACTATATTCAATTTAATTTTGCTAGACCAAAAAATTTAAATGGTTTTATATCTGAAAACCAAACTTTGTGGAAAAATTATTTTTCATCCAATATGAAAAAAATGAATATGGTAAATTGGGGTGTTGGAAGACATATTGCCCCTTTATCGCAAAGATGGTCAACAGTTGTTACCTGGGACATGTTCGAGAGTCTTGAAGATTTGATGAAATATAGAATTGGTGTAGGCCCTCCAACTCCATCAAAATCTAAAATGAGTACCTATAATCCAGAGGGATTTAGAAGTTCGGTAATTTTTCAACCATTAAAATTTGCTGTTAAGCAATAAAATTTTTTTTATTAACGTCTGTTTAAAATGGCAGGCGTTAATATTTTTTAAATCAAAATTTCTATGAAAAAGATATTCATAACAATTGTAATCACATTTATTTCATCAATAATAATTGGAATTTTACCAGCAATTTTATTTTATGTTCCCAGTCAAATTGAATTTGCAAGGCAATTCCCAGACATTGTAAATGCGGAACCTGAACCTATATTTATGTTAGTAGGATCCTTAGCTCTTCTTATATTATGGGTAATAAGTTTTGACAAAATGGGTATTAAAGATTACAAAAAAGGGGCTTTAACAGGTATCTGGTATTCTATGCTTTGTTTTATTTTCTTTGATTTAACCCTTTCTGGACTTACCAATATTTATTCAATGGAATTCATTATTACTGACATCTTACTTTCTGGAATTATTGGTGGTCCTCAAGGTGCAATAATAGGTTGGTCACTTGGAAGATTTGCTGGGAAATAAATAGTAATTCTTTGATTTTTTTCTGAGAAATTTAAAAGTTGGTGGGCTTTCCATTACAAATAATTATACCTAGTTATATCCTTTATTAAGAATTTGTGTGTTTAGATCAATTAAAAATGAAAAATTTGATTCAAATTGGTCAAAAAATGATCAAAAATGATCAAAAAACCGTCAAAAATGATCAAAAATGATCAAAAATGATCAAAAATGATCAAAAAATAAACATAAATTGTAAGATATTAATTTGTGTAAATAATAAATCTAATTACTCTGAAAGGGTTCAATTTTGATATATTTGACAATAAATCATAAATCGAAATCAAAAATGAAAAATCTAAAATATATCATCTTATTAATTTTTATACTCCCACTTGTAATAACAAGTTGTGAAACTACAGGGGGTGTTTGGCTTAGAGAAGGTGAAAGGAAAGGCACAGCATATAAGTTTGGTGGCCAAAAAATGACAGATAATCTATTAGCACTTGCAGAGGCTTATTCTGAAAGAGACACGGAAAAACTTTTCACATACTATTCTGAAGAATTTTTAACCGAAAGAAGAAAAGAGTGGTCAAAAGAATATTTAGAATCCATGGAATCTTTGAGTATGGTCCCTTATAAAATTATTCCTCTGGTTGGAGAGGATGGTAAATACAAGCAGGTTATTGCTTGGTCTGATGAAGAAAGAGTCTACAAAAATGGATCTTATGAAAAACTAAATCTTATGGAACTTTTCCTCCTAGACGATAAAGGGAAAGTAAATGATTTTAGACAGTGGAGAGCAATAGACTCAGTAAATTTTGGAATGCCTTACGGAGGTAAGTTCTTTGGAAGAGAAAAAAATGAAAATTCGGGAAGACCATTTGTTTTTTCTAATAGAGGCGAAACTTCAATACTGGAAAAACTCGTTGAAGACTATAATAAAATGGATGTTGAAGGATTTAAAAATGCATTTGCTGAAGAATTTACACTAAATACTTATGATGGTAAAACCATGAAACTTAAAAACAGTGATCTTGGTAACTTATTTAAGCCTTACAGATCTGTTGATTGGAGTCCAATTGCTATTGTCCCAATTAAGATTAGAAATACCGACGCAGCTTCAGGTGTAATGGTTTATTCGTCGGAGAAAAGAGTCTTTAAAAATGGTAGAAAGTGGAAAAAAGATCTTATGGAAATTTTTTACTTTGATTTAGAAGGGAAAATTTCTTCTATGGTTCAATTTGCTAGATAAATTTCAATTTTAATCTATTTAACCCTCTCCCTTTTAGAGAGGGTTTTTTAATTTAAAATTTTAAATAATAGATAGAGGGTCTTTTTATATATTTACAAATAAGAATGTTTAAAAGTGGGTTACTTCTTTTCTAACTTAATTGTTTATGCTTTTATTTTTTCACTCGTTGTGTTAGCGTATTATGCAATAAGAAAAATTAAAAACAAGTAATAAAAAAGTGAATGCAATTTTCTTTGCTTAATCATGCTTCTTTTCCTAGTTTTAATGAAGACTAAACTCATTTAAAACTTTAAGAAATGGTCTTAATTTAAGATGATGTGTCTTTATTTTAGAGTACAAGTTGCTCCAAAAGCTTCAAATAGAGCTTTTGAAACCTCAAGCAACTCCTTAGTAAGAGTTTCTCCACTGTCTGGATCCCTCATTCCTTCACAAAGTTGATCAAATGACTCTCCAACAATTTCACAGTTTAAACAGAGGTTGTCTTCATCGTCTTTACTGCAACTTGTCAGACTAAATGCCAAAATAAATACGGTTATGGTTACAATTTTTTTCATAGTTTCTTTTATTAGTTAACCATTAAATATAAGCTTTTTGATATGTAAATTTACTATATGGATAAGAATTCTAAAAAAAATGAGGTTGCTGTTTTTGGAGCTACCGGTTTGATTGGCAGTATATTAATTAAGTATTTAAACAATTCTCAAAATTCAAAAATTAATTTAGTACTTCGCTCACCCGTAGACCTAAAAGGTGAAAATGTAAAAATTCATAAAATCGATCTTTTTAAAAAGTCTGAAATCTTACATTCACTAAATACCAGTAAAGTGGTTTTTGTAGCTATTGGAACAACACTTTCTAAAGTAAAAGGTAACAAGGATAAGTATAGAAGAATTGACTTTGGTATTACAAAAGATATTGCAGACTCCTGCAAAGAACTTGGAATTGATAAATTAATTTTGGTGTCATCATCCGGAGCAAATTTAAAAAGTAAAAGTTTTTACTTAAATCTTAAAGGAAGCATAGAAAAATACGTGACCGATTTAAATTTGAAATCTGTTTCCATACTTAGACCATCTTTATTATTAGGAAAAAGAAATGAGAAAAGGTTTGTGGAAAAATTAGCCCAAATAGCAATACCAAAAATTTCTTTTTTCATGCCATCAAAATATAAAGCAATTAAAGCTGAAACTGTTGCAAAAGCTATGTTACAACTGTCTATTACAGAAAGTAAAGGAGTCAAAATCTTTCATTACAAAGAGATAATTGACCTGAGTGATAAATTTAAGATTTAAATAGCAAAGATTCACTTATTTAATAAACAGGGTATAATATCGGTACAAAATATTGGGATTGACATTTAAATAATGTAGTAAATGAATTATCCCAAAGTGAATTAAAAGTTTAAGGGTACCATTCCTTATAAACCTTCTAGAATCTGTTATAATTTCTCCATCCATGACTTTAAATTCTCCTTTTATATAAATTTTTTTTATAAGATTTATATCTTCACAAACCTTGTATTCTTCATCATACCCACCACACAAAATGAATAATTTTTTGTGAATAAGTAGTGATTGATCCCCCCCCCTGCAAAAAATATTGTTGTATTTAGTTGCCTTAGATGACAATGATAGAAAAAAGTTTGAGGGTTTGAATTTGAGCTTAAAACAACTTGCTTGATTTTTATTAGTCATTGATTGATAAATAATTTCTTTGAAATTTTTTGGGGGTATGCAATCAGAATGTAAAAAATATAGCCAATTATACTTCGCGACTTTTGCTCCTTGATTCAACTGTTTTGCTCGACCTTTATCATAATTGACTATTTTAATTTTCTTCTGATTTTTTAAAAAATTATTTATAGGAAAATCGGTTCCTCCCTCAACCACAATTATTTCATATTTGGGAAGATTAAAAATTTTTATGTAATCTATTAATTTAAACAGATTATCCTTTTCATTAAGAGAAGGTATTATAATTGAGATCCCTTGCGAATTTTTCATATCATAATGAAGAAAGTATATTTGAAATTAATACAGTATTTTTGATTAAGTAAAATATTAACTTATGAAATTTGATCTTTCAACTTTTATTTTCAAAAAATTAGGAATAAATGAAAGTGCATCCATTGCCTTAGAAGCAATAATTTATTCTATCATTTTACTATTTTTTCTAATCATAATCTGGATAGTTGGAAGAAAAATTTTAACCGTTTTATTTGTTAAGGTATCTAAATTAACCAAAACTAAATTTGATGACCTTTTAATAAAAAATAAAATTCCGTCTACTTTGGCTTACTTCCCGCCAATTCTTTTGTCGATTCGTTTATTCCCCATTATTTTAAGTGATATAAAAGTTATAAGCGGGCCTATCATTTTATTAATGGATCTACTACTTACCTTATTGGTTATATCCATAATTAGAAGGGTACTTAACACCCTAAAAGATTTTCTTAAAACAATACCTAATTTTCGAGATAAACCAATTGATAGCTACATCCAAGTAGTAATGATTTTTGTTTGGTTTGTTGGTATAATGATTATTTTTTCGATAATATCAGGAAAAGATATTGGTGCCTTTTTAGCGACACTAGGTGCTCTTTCTGCAATAATCTTATTAATTTTTAGAGATACTATTTTGGGTTTTGTAGCAAGTATCCAGGTTACTATTAATGACATGGTACGAATAGGTGATTGGATAACGATGAAAAGTTATAATGCTGATGGAGATGTAATTGAGATAAATCTGTCAACTGTAAAAGTTCAAAATTTCGATAAGACAATTACAACTATCCCAACATATAGATTAGTTTCGGATTCATTTGTCAACTGGAGAGGTATGAGTGAATCCGGAGGAAGAAGAATTAAGAGGTCCATTCTAATTAAAGTTTCCAGTATTAAGTTTTTAGAAGACAGTAAACTTTCTGAATTAAAAAAAATTGAGAGAATTTCAGATTATATCAATGAAAGAAAAAATGAAATAGAGGAGGAAAATAAAACTAGAAACATTAACAAAAATTTACTCCTTAATGGTAGAAACATTACAAATATTGGTTTATTTAGAAGATATGCTCTTGCATATCTAGATAGTCATCCTGAAGTAAATAAGGATTTGACTTTAATGGTAAGACAACTAGCTCCTACCGCCCAGGGAGTTCCAATTGAAATTTATGCCTTTGCAGCTGACAAAAAGTGGGAAAACTATGAACAAATAATGTCGGACATATTCGACCATCTCCTAGCTTCTATTCCATTTTTTGAGTTAGAATGTTTTGAATATTCTTATCCAAGTAATCCCAAAAAATAAGTTCAAAATTTAGTTAGTAATATTTGTATATTGCATCCTAATCATAAATAAATCAAAATGAAATATAAAATTTTAGTTTTTTTGTTGGGAATCATAATTATTAATTGTGATACCAAGCCAAGTCAAGAATGCACAGATTCACTTGATGCAAGTTTGAAAGTTAAAAATAATGTTGAAATGTATTCAAAGATTTGGGATACAGCAATAAACGGAAGAAATCTTGATGTTATTAATTTAGAAAATTTTGATGAAAATATAAAAACGATTACTGCAGATGGAGATGTTGTTGGAATTGAAGCCTTCAAAGCTTATTACAGTAATTATATCACAGGGTTTTCTGATGCTGAATTTAATATCGTTGATGCTTTTGGTCAGGGGGATAAAGTAGTCAAGCACTGGAGTTTTAAAGGAACTCACGATGGAGAGTTTTTTGGAATCCCAGCAACTGGTAAAAAAGTTAACTTGATTGGAACCACACTTGTTTTAATGAAAGACGGGAAAATTCTTCAAGAACAAGATTTTTTTGATAATTACTCCTTTTTAGCTCAATTAGGGCTCATCCCAACGGATTAATTTTTATATTAACAATTATTAACCATAAACAAAATTATTATGAAAAAGATTTTATCTATTATATTATTATTATCAATTAATTCATACTCTCAAGTTGGATACTGGACTGCTTACAATTTTCACGTGGAAGAAGGAAGTGAAGAGCTAGTTCTAAAATATTTTAATGAATACTTTTCTAACAATAAACTTGCTGAAGGGGTAACTGTTTCTTTATTTGAGAATCACTTTAAAGACTCAGGTTGGAACTTTAGCCATCAGATTCTATTTGTTGGACCTCTAGATGGTCTAGCCACACAATACTCTACAGCTCCTTCTGATGCTTGGAGTTTGTTTATATTAAAAATGAATAGACACATAACTTTACATAGCTCTTTTATGGGAGACATAGACATATCCTATGGGAATGGTGCTACTAAAGATTTTCCAATTCAAAGAGTTTATTCCTTAGAAGCTAATGATCCAGCGAAATACTTACAGGCTTTTAAAAAGTATAACTCTAAATACAATAAGGCTGACAGATTAATATTAACTGGCGGATTTTCAGCGGGTATCGATAGAACATACGGAAATACTTGGATTGTTCAAAGCTTTAAAGATTTTAAAGGTGCTTTTGGAGGTCATGCAAAATTACCATCCAAATACAGTCCTGAAGAACATAGGAAAGCTTGGATGGAAAGTAGAAAAAATAATGGTGGAGTAGAATTGAGAAGATCTTTTTTAAGAATTCTCTTAGCAACATACTAATTTAATATTAGTAATGATATAAAAAACCCTTCAAATTGAAGGGTTTTTTTTTAAAAGCTATAAGTCATATTTTCAATTCCAAGGTGAACTAAGTTCTGGTAATCTTTGGTGATGCCTCGTCATATTTTCAATTACTGACATTTGCAATTTTTGTGAATCATCTTCGTATGAGTCTTCACCATACATTTCATTATATTTTTCAACCACTTTAGAAAAATTTGAATTATCTGACGCCTCACCTGTAAAATTCTTGTGGTGATATCTTACCTGAACCCAATTGCCATCACATCCAGATGCGCAATTCAAAGTTGAAACTCTTTGTGGCCATTCAGCAGCCTCAAGCGCCTTAACAAGTCTAGTTCTATACCTCCAAAAATCTGTCCCCATTCCAGGTTTAATTTTATAATACAAAATTCTTCTATGATTAACCCTGGACATATCTTCAGGCATGTAACTAGCATCTGCATTTCGATACCATATTCTATTCCCGACAGATTGGTGTAAAGCACCGGTCGTTTTTTGCCAGTATGCATTACCAACTTTATCTATTTTATCAAAATCTTCAACTTTTGGAGCATATTGCATTCTGACAAAATTCTGAGCTTCAGGGCCAGTAAGAATCTGAAATGTGATATATCTGGGTTGTCCTTCTTTACTGTTATAAAGTTTTGTTTTGTTTGCTACAGCAGACATAAATTTTTCCATATTTTTTTGTTCCACTTTTAATAATCGGCTCTGTAAAAATTGAGCTGTTGATATGAAAGAGAATAAAAAAGTAGCGAGTGTAAGTATTTTTTTCATTTTAATTTAATTTATGGTTAACAGTGTAAATATAACAAAACATTAATTCCTTTCATCTAACAAATTTTATTCATAATTTAAACACAAAATAATTTATTTAGAAAATGAAAAAAATCATCATACTATGTTCTTTTACTTTTAGTCTATTTATGCAAGCGCAAAGTTTTAGAGGTCTTGACAAGAGTCCTTTAGATATGGTTAATTTCCCAGCTAGTTCGCAGGTTCAAGATAAGGTTCTTCGTGTCTTATACAGCCGGCCTCAGCTTAAAAGTAGAAACTTAAAAACTTTAATTCCTAATGGTAAATTGTGGAGAACAGGAGCTAATGAAAGTACAGAGATAACGTTTTTTAGAGATATTAAAATCGATTCAAAAACAGTTCCCAGTGGAAGATATACACTTTATACAATTCCTGATGAGACTACATGGACAATAATTATTAACAAGAAGCTAAATACATGGGGAGCGTATGCATATGACTCAAGTCAAGATTTACTGAGGGTAAAGGTGCCGGTTGAATACTCAGATGAAACCTTAGAGGCATTTTCAATTACAATCAAAGGAAAGGGTTCGAGTGCTTTTCTTCACTTAGGATGGGAAAATCTAAGAGTGAAACTTCCAATGAGTTTTTGAAGGTTAAAACATTTATCACGTATTTTTCAAAATGAAATGGGTTTTTTTTAAGTAATGAATAGATTAACATTTATAAAAAAAGCAAGTTTAATCTCTACTCTACCTTTTATATCTAGTGGTAAATCCTTACCAAATTTTCATAAGTATAAGATAGGTCTTCAGCTTTTTTCAGTTAGGGATGCTATGGAAAAAAACCCTGTTAATACTCTTAAGTCTCTCAAAAAAATGGGATACCAAGATTTTGAAACCTATGGATACGACACCGAAAGAAAAAAATACTATGGGTTTTCTCCAATTGAGTTTAAGACAATTTTAAATGATTTAGGGTTAACGACTTCAAGCGGGCACTACGGTATTAATGGTTTAATGGAGTCATCCGATTATAAATTATTTAAATATTTAGACAGTTGCATAAATGCATCTTTAACTCTGGGTGATAAATACATCGTTTACCCTATGTTAAATAGCAAATACCATTCCTATGAGGGATATAAGTTATTAGTTAAAAAACTAAATCAAATGGGAGAAAAAATCGAAAAATCAGGTTTGAATTTTGCATATCACAATTTTGGTTATGATTTTAACCTCTACGATAGAAAAATGGGTTTAGAATGGATTATTGAAGAAACAAATCCTGATTGGGTAAAGTTGCAAGTTGACTTTTATTGGGTTATGAGAGCAAATAAAATTATGCCTAAAGCTTTAATTAATCTAGCACAGGGTAGGTTTAAACTATGGCACATAAAGGACATGGACAAAATTACAAAAGACTATACCGAACTAGGCTACGGATCCATAGACTATGCCAAAGTTTTGCCAGACCCTAATATTTCTGGATTGGAATATTACTATTTAGAGCAGGGTGGAAATTATAAAATTAACTCTATGGATAGTGCTAAAAAAAGCATTGATTTTTTTAAAAAAAATATTCAAAAATTGATATGAATTCTAATATGCTTACTTAGTACAGCAATTTTCGTCTTTACAACCACAAAATTTTAAATTGTAAACATGAACTCCAGCAAGGTTCAAAGCGGATAAGTATGATACTAATTCAGGTAACTCAATAAACTTTACTTCCTCATTAAAGAGAACAAAAAATAGGAAACCCCAAGAGAACCAAAAAATAGGTTTTATGATTTTACTTGTGGTTTTTTTTGTTGACCGATTTACAGCTATTAGCGAAAAAACAATAAAAATTATGTTAATACCTTTCCAAGAAAAAGATAAAAAATCATTTTGGCTAAATAGACTTGCAAAAGACATATACACAAAGGGAGTTATAAAACAGTGTATAAAACAAAGAGAGCTTGAAAGAATTCCTAAGTTGTCTGAATTTTTAAATACTATTCTCATTTGAATCAAAACGCAAATATATATAATTTAAAATTATTGAAGCGTATTAAATAAAGTCCAAATTGATTAGATGAGTTTATTGCCAATAGTCGTAAACCACAAAGTCTTCTACATTATCTCCCCAGTATCTTTTAGCAAAAGTAAGATGTTTCGGATGTGGTAAATAAACAGAATCTCTATCAAATTCAGAATTAAACTGCATAACCAAAGCATGAGTAAATCCTTTACTTTTACCCTCCGGAGATATATTATTTGAGAACAAAAAATTGTTTACACCCTCTATAGTTGACAAGTATTGATAGGATTCCTTTTCAAATAAACCAGTATCCGCTTTATCTTTAAATTTTAATAAAACTACATGAATCAACACTTTTTTGTTTTTTTTCATTTCTTGAGAAAATAAAAAAACAGGAATAACAAATAGTAATAAAAAAATTCTTTTCATTTTAAAAAGGGTTTATAATTCAAGCTTAAGCTTATTTAACATTTCAATTGTTGTCATCATTTTTATTTTATGAACAGAATCTATATAATTCTTATTTGATATTTTTTTTTCAAACATCAAAATAACTTCATCAAATGTATATTTTTTTTCCATTTTATTCCTTTTTAGAAAACCTCTTTATAATACCTTAACCAATTTAATCCTAGTATTTTTTCAATTTCATTAAATGTATAACCTCTTTTCTTTAATCCTTCAGCTACATTCAAATATCGCCTTGGAGAATCTATTTCTGGAATCCAAGGTGGCCATTGTACCTTGTAAGAGGGTTTAAAATTCTTTAATCTAGGCAGGTACCAATTCTCTTTAGTTGCTCCACTTGCTTTGATTCCCTGAATGGCAAAATCTGCAGCAACGCCTACATGGTCGATGCCTGCGACATTGGTTGCGTGTTCGATATGATCCAAATATGTTTGAAATGTTGTTTCAACTCCTAGCTTTGGTCCAATCATATATCCTAAACAAATTATTCCAATCACTCCACCTTTTTCGGACATAGATTTTAGTTGCTTATCTGATTTAGCGCGTGGGTGATTTTTATATAACGCTTCACACATAGAGTGGTTAATGGATACCCCTTTTTCACTATATTTTATTGCATCGTCTGTTGTTTTTCTCCCGCAATGAGAAACATCGACCATGATACCAAGATTGTTCATCTTTTTCAAAGCCTCAATTCCAAAATCGGATAATCCAGCGTTGGTCCTTTCTGTACAGCCATCACCTAATAAATTTCGCTGATTGTAGGTTAATTGAATCCACCTAGTCCCAGCTTTGTAAAGAGATTCTATATTTTCAATTGAGTTTTCAATCATGGTGGCATTTTGAAAACCTAAAAGAACTCCCGTTTTGCCTTCTTCTTTGGCTCTATAAAAATCTTTTGAAGATTTAGCCAATATTAATTTATTTGAATTAGATTTAATTTTATTCTCCCATTTCAATAAAGATGACATCGCAATTTTAAAATTCTTTGAAGGCAGTGATGCACTGAAACCGGTATACCCTGATTCATCCAACGCTTTAAACGAATCTTCATTCCAGCCCCTTGGGATTATTAACCCGTCGACAACTATTGCCTTTTGGTAAAATTCTTTTACTCTAGAGGAATTTGGGTTTGAAAATATTGACAGCTCAATATTTACCAAGGGGTATATTGTACTTAGAGATAACGATTTTAAAAATTTTCTTCTTTTGATTGTCATATTTTAATTAATGGAAATTTCTTATATATTATCACATCAAAAAAATTTCTATGCTCTTTATTTATTAAAAAATATCTAAAATTTAACTTTAAACCTCAACTAAAATGAAAAAAATTAATGTTCTTTCAAAATTTAAAAAATTCAATTCTCACTGGAGTCCTCACTCAATAGCCGAACTAAATGGACAGCAAGTAATAATAGCTAAAGTTAAAGGAAATTTCGTCTGGCACTCTCATAAAGAAGAAGACGAACTTTTTTATGTTATTAAAGGAAAATTAAATATGGAATTTCGTGACAAAACTAAAGAAATTCTTCAAGGTGAAATGATTATAGTCCCTAAAGGTGTTGAACACCGACCAAGTGCTGAAGAGGAAACGTGGATACTTTTATTTGAGCCAGTAAACACCAAACATACAGGAGAAACCATTTCAGATATAACCAAAGTAAGTTATCCTAAAATATAGAAAATAATTGCTAAATACAATTAGTTTTGTCCCTCTAAGATGAATTCTTTATTTTTCTTTTCTGAAATGATATCGTGTAATGAAAATAGCATCTCTTTCTTTATCTGCGCTTTCTACACCTGAACTCACAAACACTAGTTCCCACCCTTGAGCAGACATTTCATTAAGTTTTGATTTAACCATCGCATCATTAGTTGCAATATTATTAAATCTAATCCCCGCAACATTATAAAAATTTAACAGTTTAGTTTCCTCAAATGCTAAAGTCCTAATTTCAGAACGCTTTTTATCTGATTTCTCTTTTTTACCATCTTCTTTTCTTATTGTAGTTGCCTCCCTGTAGTTTACTGTTTCTGTCCCAGATATCATTCTTGAACGACCTAATCCGTTTTGAATAAGTGACTCAACAACAGTAACAGTTTCAAATTCATATGTTTTTCCGGATTGAGATTGATTAGTAAAAGCCATAATTACAGCTAGGGCTCCAATTATTGCAAAAATTGAAATTGCCTTGTTTTTAAAGTTTTTCATTTTAATTCTATTTATTGATTATGTTGATTTTAAAATTTTAAATAATGAAATAAATATACTGATTAAAATAAAATCATTGAAATTTACATTCTACGACAAAAATCAAAGTAATAGTTCAAAATTTATTGATGGGCTGAGGAGAACTCAAGTATTACTTTGAGAAATAGTGGAGAAGAAGGGACTCGAACCCTCGACCTCTTGACTGCCAGTCAAGCGCTCTAGCCAGCTGAGCTACATCCCCAAATTATAACTAATTGATTTTAAGTAATTTATAAAAATCAAATTGTTTTTACAGTAGTTTACAATTGATACAAATCTATTAAAATTGGTCAATTTTGCTAAATTTTGACAGTTAATTCACAGTAAAATAATAGGGGTTTGGTTTTTATTCCAAAAAATAATAAACAAGAAGGAAATTATAATTTTTAGATTATTCAACTGTGTATTGATTAATATACTTATAAAATTTTTGGGTTGCTTCAATTTCATCGCTACTCATCCAACAAGGTGGGGGTTCCTGAGAATTAAAGATTGCCTCACAGGCGAACAAATCATTTACAGGATAAACAATGCTGTCCGGTGGTTCTTGGTTGAGATAAATTAGAAAGGTGTAACCCCTTCCTGCCACAAAAAGGTCTTCTAGGAATCGATTGAAATTGTCTTTCCACTTATCCTTCAGATAATGATCTTCCTCATTATCCGGTGTTAAAAGAATATTCTTGTTATCATTGAAAAATTCATAAATAGCATTTTCATCGTATAGTTGGACCCATGCTTTAAATTTTATGTTATTTACATTGAAATTTACAGTATAGGAATCCTGAAGCTGACAAGTATCTTTATTTATGTGAGTTACAAGTCTATGATCTTTGGTAAGATTAAAAAACCTGTAGAATTGGGATTTTAGTTTTTTTTGATCTATCATAATTTTTATTTTAAAAACTCAAAACTATGAACCACGTATCAAAAAAAAAATAGACAAGAGTTACGTAACTTTTTTATTCAGCATTGACCGCATCCATTGCATTATCTACGAAATTTTCAATGGATCGAAATCTTTTTGGTTTATTACCGTCTTTTATTTGAGACACCGTAACTCGAGCATTTTTAATACCAAATAAATTCTCAAATTTCACATCTTGGTCCTCGATTCCACCTCGTGGACCTATCTGATCTAGTATTTCTTTTTCATGTAAGTAATAAATAAGATATACTGCATCTTTATTTCTTTTCCACCTAATTTGATTTAATCCGTTACTTTTTTTTACTTCGTTTCCTGAAAAAACTCTTTTGAAATCCTGAATTTTCACCTCATCTTTAAAAAAACCGTTATTTTTTAATTTATCATAAAGCTCGGTTCTAAATCTATCTTTATGATCTGGTATAATTAATCCAGCAGAAATTCTAAAATAATAATCATTATCAATTTTTCCCCTAAGCTCAGAAAATTTAGACTCTATCTCATCAATTACCTCTTTTCTGAATTTATTTTTTTCAGCTTTAATAAATTTCAATATATATTTTATGACTTCAGTTTTGGTATATTCTTTTTTTTCAAGAAACTTATCTAAATCTTTTCTTAATTTTTCCATTTGATTTTAAAACCACTAGTTAAACATTTTTTTCAAAATCTTCAAGCATATTTGGTCTTTAAATTTGTCAATAACTAATAATAACGTTTGAATTTGCCTGTTGATATAAAAAAAATGTGTTGTAACTTTGTTTCATTCTTGTTTCCTTTTAATCGCCTAATACAACAACAACTTCTAGATTCCTTATTATGTCAAAGATTAAACAACTGTTGTTGTTGAATACAGGATAGCTATGCCTTTCAGGTTTATTCAAAAATCAACAACTTAAATAAATCATCGGCATATCTTCCTCAGTAAGCTCTGGCATTTATAAACCCTTTTGTAGTATTTTGTTATTTTAGTGGTATGAAAAAACTAATACTTCTTACAACCCTACTTTTAGCATTTGCTTGTTCAAAAGATGATGAAGGGGAGACATTTTTGGATAAATATAATGGCACTTCTTGGAGTTTAGAAACGGAGAAGATGTATTCAGGGGACTTGATTGTGATAAAAGAAATATTTACATTTTCAAATGGAGAATATTTTTATAACTATTATAATAGTGATAATATAGAACTTATAGAATGGGATGGTGGGGGAATAGAAATTATAAACTGCATTCAATACAGAGAGGGTGTTATTGAGTATGAACCACAGGATGCTTATGAAGCTGAAATTGAAGCAGACGAATCAAATAAATTTGTATTTATAATTAATTTTAGGGGCGAAATATTATATAGAATTGAATTTGTTCCTGAAGGTGAAAATCTTTTAATGTCTGAAAGTGCACTTGGAGACTATTTTTTTGAAGATTTTACAACAACTCACATACTTACAAAGTCTGACCAATCCTATTCAGATTTTTGTAACTAACCCCAAAATTTAAATCATAGGAGTTTAAATAAAAATCCCTCTACAAGTGAGGGATTTAAAATTATATTAATGAATTTTTACTTTGACATTTCTGACATGGCAGTAGCTTCTTTAATTTGGAAGGTTGGATCATAATATACTTGGAATCTTACCACTTTTCCATTTTCCCATTTCAAATCAGTGTGGGCTCTGGTACTGGTTGTTTCTCCAGTAAAGTTACCTACAAAAGTAAGTGTAAACCAGTGGTTAGTCCAAACTTGTCCATTGTTAAAATAGTTTGTATGAGCATAGTCATCGGTAACTTCTATAGACTTAAACAGGGTATGATCCTGACTTATGCCAGCAATAACTGATTTTTTATCAAGAGGAATATTATTGAATAATACCTCACAATCTTCGGAAAACAATTCTTCCCATAGAGTGAAGTCATTCTCCACATACACTTTAAGTAGTTTCTGTACATTAAGAGTCAATTCGTCATCTGATTTCACAACAGCTGTGCCTTCCTGTTGGTTAGAACAGGAAAAGGTCATAACCGACAAAAAAAGGATGTATAATATTTTTTTCATTTTAAATAAATTTATGGTTAACAATTTGAAATATACAAAGAACTCTTTAAAATTGATTATTTGAAGTTTTAAAATTATAGAACAAATTTATATCCACTGTAGATTCTAAATATTTTACAGCTGATTTACAGTTACGGAAGTCTTCTTTGTATATTGTTGATTATTAACTATTCGTCAATTAAAATGAAAAAAAGGCTCCTATTTGTATTATACTCTATAACATTTGGAATTTTAAATTCTCAAAATATTAGACCTGAAGATACAGAGGTTTGGGAACCTGAACCAAAAATTGTAACTCCTGGAAATAATTTTAGAGATGCTCCCTCAGATGCAATTGTTCTATTTAATGGATTGAATTTAAATAAATGGATACACAAAAATGGCGAGCCTGCAAAATGGGATGTTAAAGATGGTTATTTTACTGTAAAGCCTGGATCAGGAAGTATTTTAAGTAAAGATGCTTTTGGTAGTTGTCAATTGCATGTGGAGTTTATGACCCCAATTAATATTGAGGGAGACGGTCAAAATAGAGGAAATAGTGGGATTTTTCTTATGGATAACATAGAACCTGGAGATGGATACGAGGTTCAAATTTTAGATTCTTATGATAATAGAACATATTCTAACGGACAAGCAGGAAGTATATATAAACAGCACATCCCTTTAGTTAACGCATCTAAGAAACCAGGTGAATGGCAGACATATGACATAATTTTTAAAGCTCCCGTTTTTAATGAAAATGGAGAAGTTAAATCACCTGCATACATCACCATATTTCACAATGGTGTTTTGATTCAAAATAATTCAGAAATACAAGGACATATAAAACACATAGGCTTTCCCAAATATGAGGCCCATCCTTCTAAATTACCTATTAAATTACAAGCCCATGCTAGTCTAGTTAGTTATAGAAATATCTGGGTTAGAGAACTTTAAACCAAACTATCTATTTTAAGTAATTACAAAAAATTTAACCTTCTTTATTAGAATCTTGAAACCAAACTATGGATTAAAATATTTGTATATTTAGTTTTAATGAACCGATTAGATTTCATAAAAAAAGCGACTGTTTTGTCAGGTGTTAGCCTATTGGCACCCTCTACCATTACATTTGGTAAATCATCTAAAATTATTGGCTCTAATGAAAAAATAAAATTTGGTACTATTGGATTAAATAATATGGGATGGGTTGATTCAATGAGCCTTTTAAGGGTTCCCAATGTAGAATTGGTTGCCATTTGTGATGTTGACAAAAATATTCTAGAAAAAAGAAAATACGAACTGAATAAATCAGGAATAAAAGTCAAAGCTTTTTCAGATTACAGAAATTTGCTCGAGGACCGTGATATAGATGCTGTTTTAATAGGAACCCCTGACCATTGGCATCCCCTGATGATGATACATGCTTCTGAAACAGGTAAGCATGTTTATTGTGAAAAACCAATAGGCAACTCAATTGGAGAATGCAATGCTATGGTAAAAGCCCAAGAGAGATATGGCAATATAGTCCAAGTGGGGCAGTGGCAAAGAAGTATGCAACACTTCAAAGATGCAGTGAACTTTATTTCTACTGGTGTTCTTGGTAATATCAGAACAGTTAAAACTTGGTGTTATACTTCTTTTCTTCCTCTTCGAATTGTTCCTGACAGCCCGCCTCCAAAAGATTTAGACTATAAAAGTTGGTTAGGTCCAGCACCTTTAAGACCTTTTAACGCAAGTCGTTTCCATGGTCATTTTCGTTGGTTTTGGGACTACGCTGGTGGGCTTATGACTGACTGGGGCGTCCATCTTTTGGATTATGCACTAATAGGTATGAATTGCTCTTATCCAAAATCAGTTATTGCCAGCGGAGGGAAATTTGCATCTCCTGATTTGGCAGAAGAAACGCCCGATACTCTTTTTGCAATTTATGAGTTTGATGATTTCAACTTGATTTGGGATTCTGCACAAGGGATAAAAAATGGCCCTTATGGTCTAAATCATGGCATTGCATTTATAGGAAATCATGGGACTTTAGTTTTGAATCGAAGAGGATGGAAAGTAATAGAAGAAAAAAACAATAAAAATAAAATCACTAAGCCTTTTGTGAAAAAAAATGACAATGGGTTAGATAATCACTTACTAAACTTTATAGAAGCAATTAGAGCAAATGATCCCAAAAAAGTAAACTGTTCAATAAGTGATGGTGCTCTGGTCGCCAAGATCGCACATATGGGTAATATATCATATCGCTCGGGTGAGAAGTTGTTTTGGGATGCAACATCAGATATTTTTACGAATAATACGGTCAATGAAAATTATATTACTAATAAATACCACAATGGACACAATTTGCCATTGTATTGATTAATAATTTATAATGAATGTATCGAATCGGAACTTCTTCTTAACAGATTTTATAACAATTGTTCCTCTAATGAGAAATATCCTTTTAGTTACCGTTCTCATTACTTTTAGTTGTCAAAATTCAACTAAAAAGATTCAAAATCAATCCCAAAACCCAAATGTCATAATTATATATATGGATGATTTAGGGTATGGAGATGTTAGTTCATATGGGAAAGGAAAACTAAAAACTCCTAATATTGACAAATTAGCAAATGAAGGCTTGAAATTCCTAAAAGGATACTCATCTTCTGCCACATGTACTCCAAGCAGATATGGGTTGTTAACTGGAACATATCCCTGGAGAAATCCAAGAGCCAAGATAATTACCGGGGGTTCTCTTATAATAGATACTGTTCAAATGACTCTCCCAAAATTGCTTAAAATTAATGGTTACAAAACTGGGATTGTGGGTAAATGGCATCTAGGCTTAGGAAAAGATAAAATAAACTACAACACAATTATTTCGCCCGGGGCAAACGAAATCGGGTTTGATTATTCATACATTTTAGCTGATACTCAAGATAGAGTTCCTAGTGTTTATATAGAGAATGGTAGGGTTGAAAACTTAGATGTAAATGACCCAATAAGTGTAAACTTTGATAAAAATGATTATGATTTACCAACGGGATTAAAAAATCCAGAATTAACAACCATGAAATGGCATCACGGTCACAATGGATCTATTGTTAATGGAATTCCAAGAATTGGTTTTATGAAAGGAGGAAACAAAGCTAGGTGGATTGATGAAGATATGGCTGATAACTTTCTCAATAAAGCAAAAGAATATATAAATGGGAATAAAAATAACCCTTTCTTCCTTTTTTATTCTCTTCAACAACCGCATGTCCCACGAACACCCAACCCAAGATTTGTAGGAAAATCTGGAATGGGTCCTAGAGGAGATGCAATTATTGAGGCTGATTGGTGCATCGGAGAATTGTATAAAACTTTAGAGGAGAATAAACTGTTGGAAAATACTTTAATAATTTTTTCTAGTGATAATGGTCCAGTATTAAACGATGGTTATTTTGATAATGCAGTTGAAATGCTTGGTGAACACACACCATCTGGTGGACTAAGAGGAGGAAAATACAGCCTATTCGAGGCAGGTACAAGAGTTCCATTTATTGCTTATTGGAAAGACAAAATTAAGCCTGGTGTGTCAGACCAAGTAATCTCTCAAATAGACTTATTCAACACTGTTTCTAAAATGATTGACTCTGATTTTAGAACTAAAGATGGTAAGGATCTTTCAAATCTAATATTAAACAATACCGGTGAGGGACGAAATGAACTTGTAATAGAGGCTATGGGAAGAACAGCTTACAGATATAAAGAATGGGTGATGATTCCACCTTATAAAGGGAGAAAAATTGCAAAAAATGTTCAAATAGAACTAGGTAATTCCAATGAATATATGCTATTTGATTTGGAAAAAGATCCATATCAAAAAGATAATTTAGCAAAGAAAAATCCTGAAAAATTAAAATTTATGATTTCAAATTTTAATAATATAAAAGAAAATTAGACTTTACGAAATGAAAGGTTTTCAAGAGGCTTTAAATTTAATATATTTTAGGGTTTTTGACAGTTTATTCGTAATATAAGAGTAGTTTCAATTAAAATGAACATTCGATTTCCTTGCTTATCAATTTTATTGTTTTCACTCTTTATTTTCTTACATGGTTGTATTAAAGACAAAGAGCAAAAAAAGAAACCTAATGTTATTCTAATTTTAGCAGATGATATTGGTTTTGAGGGTTTGAGTATCAACGGAAGTTTATCTTACAAAACTCCTTTTTTGGATGAATTAGCATCAAATGGCGTAAATTTTACTAATGCTATTTCACAACCACTTTGTACTCCCTCAAGAGTGAAAATAATGACCGGGAAGTACAACTACAAGAACTATGATTATTTCACCCATCTGAATATAAATGAAAAAACATTCGCACATTTATTTAAGGAAAATGGTTACAAAACTGCTGTTGTTGGTAAATGGCAATTAAATGGTTTAAAGGTAAAAGAAGTAGATCAAAACGTTAAAGAAGATAATACCAGACCATATGCATTTGGGTTTGATGAATATTGTCTGTGGCAGCTTACAAAAACCAAAAACTTAGGAGAAAGGTTTGCAGATCCACTTATTGAACAAAATGGAAAGTTTTTGCCCAGAGATAAAGATACTTATGGTCCAGATGTTGTTTCCAATTATGCTATTGAGTTTATTAAAAGAAATAAAGAAAACCCTTTTTTTATTTATTATCCTATGCTCTTAGTGCATGACCCTTTTGTTCCAACTCCTGACTCTGAAGAGTGGTCCTCTCCAGATTTAAGATATAAAAAGGATAACCGTTTTTTTATAGATATGGTTGAATACATGGACAAGATTGTAGGTAAAATTGTAAATGAGTTGAAGGCGAATGGAATAAATGACAATACTCTTATCATGTTTGTTGGGGATAACGGAACGAATGTCAAATTGGTTACTAAAACGGTTGACGGTCAAATTCAAGGTGGTAAAGGCAACACTATTACCCATGGTGTGCATGTGCCGATGGTGGCAAGTTGGCCATCGATGATAAAAAAGCCTCTTAGCTACAATGGATTAATCGATTTAACCGATTTTTATGCAACATTTTCAGATATATTAGATGTTCCAAACGATAGTGACGGGAAAAGCATGATAAATATTTTTAAAGGGGAAAATGTATCTAAAAGGGATATGGTAAGCATTTATTATGACCCAAGATGGAGTAAAAATGTATCCCAACATAGAAATGTGTTTTCCCAAGATTATAGATATAAGTTATATAAAGATGGAGCGTTTTATGACATGGAAAAAGACGTTTTAGAGAACAATCCATTAGACGACAAAATGCTAACTGAGGAAGAGAAAAAAATAAAAGAAAAGCTAGCTAAAAAACTCGCCACTTTTCCTGCTCTTAAGTAGATGAAACATTAATGAATTTATCAAAAATTAAAATCTTAATATTAATAGTTATATGTTTTTCATGTAATAAGACAATAAATAATAAAAACCCTAATATAGTTCTTATCGTGGCAGATGATCTTGGTTGGACGGATTTGTCATTTATGGGTTCTAATTATTATCAAACACCAAATATTGATAGACTTGCAAAAAGCGGAATCACTTTTTATAACGCCTATGCTTCAGCTACAAATTGTTCGCCAAGTAGAGCTTCAATGCTTTCAGGAAAATATACAACCGAACATGGAATTTTTACAGTTGGAGATTCAGAGAGAGGAAATAAAAAAACAAGAAAACTTATTCCAATTGAAAACAAGGAAGAAATAGGGCAAGATTTCTTTTTAATCCCTGAGATGCTTAAAAATTTGGGTTATACAAATGGTCATTTCGGGAAATGGCATTTGGGAAAAGAGGGTCATTATCCTGAACAAAATGGTTTTGATGTAAACTTTGGGGGATGCGAAAATGGGGGCCCAGGTAAAGGTGGATATACCTCACCTTACAACAACCCAAAAATAGAAGATGGTCCAAAAGGAGAATATTTGACAGATCGTATTGGAAACGAAGTTGTAAATTTTATTGATGAAAATCAAAATAAAACATTTTTTGCCTACGTGCCTTTCTATTCGGTTCACACTCCCATTGAACCAAAACTAGAATATGAAAAAAAATACCAAAAAATCAAGGCAGATAATTATCACAACAGAGCAGATTTTGCTGGAATGATTCAGTCCTTAGACGAAAATGTTGGAAAGATATTAGATAAAATCCAAGAGCTTAACCTAATTGAAAAAACACTTATAATCTTTACATCGGATAATGGCGGAATACGTTCTATTTCAAATCAATTCCCATTAAGAGCTGGTAAAGGTTCATATTATGAGGGTGGCATAAAAGTTCCATTGATTTTTTCTTGGGATAAAAAAATTACAGCCAATACCAAATCCTACGAAAGAGTATCAAATATTGACTTTTTCCCAACTATTAAAAATATTGTGGGCTACAAAGAACGGTTAGAATTGGAAGGTGTAGACCTCAGCCCTGTTTTTAATGACAAGAAGCTCCAAGAGAGGTCACTTTTTTTTCATTTTCCAATTTACCTCGAACCATATGATGTCTATAAAGACAACGGTACAGACCCTCTTTTTAGAACTAAACCGGGGTCTGTGATTATAAAGAATGACTGGAAACTACACCACTATTTTGAAAACAATTCCATAGAGTTATATAATTTAAAAGAAGATGTATCTGAGTCCAAAAACCTTAGCAAAGAAAACAAAGAGAAAACAAATGAGTTATTTGAAGAATTAAATAAATGGAGAAAATTAAATAATGCTCCTATTCCCAATAAAATCAATTCAGATTATGATCCAATATTTGTTGACAGTTTGTTAAATTTAATTGAAAACAAAAAGATTAAAAAAAGAATATCTTCCAACTTGAATTTATCAAAGTTTTATTAATGAAAAGAAAATTAATTTTAGTATCTATATCCTTTTTGTGGCTTTTCTCATGCGGTGAGAATACGAATTCAAATAATTTGCCCAATATTATATATATAATGGCGGATGATCTTGGATACGGGGAAGTTGGAGTTTTTGGACAAAAAATTATTGAAACCCCTAATATAGATAAGCTTGCATCAAACGGGATGATTTTAACCAATCACTACAGTGGAGCTCCAGTATGTGCTCCAGCGCGTGCTGTATTAATGACTGGACTCCACACAGGTAAAAATCCTGTAAGAGGAAATGATGAATGGAGGGAAAGGGGAGATGTATGGAGTTTTGAAGCTATGTTCAAAGACCCTTCATTAGAGGGACAACGACCACTCCCTGATACAATTCAAACCGTTGCGAGTTATTTGAAGTCCAATGGTTATAAAACCGGTATGGTTGGCAAATGGGGACTTGGTGCTCCCAATACGAATAGTATTCCAACCTTGAAAGGTTTTGATTTTTTCTATGGATATAATTGTCAAAGACAAGCCCACACTTTGTATCCATCGCATTTGTGGAGAAACACAGATAGACATATACTAAACAATAAAATAGTAGACAAAGGACCTTTAAGTAGTGACGCGAATCCAAATAATTCTAAAAGCTATAATAATTATAATCAAGTTGATTATGCCCCTAGTTTAATGCATGAGGAATCATTAAAATTTATAGAAAGAAATAAAGAGAATTCATTTTTTCTTTACTACGCAAGCCCTCTTCCTCACCTTCCACTTCAAGCACCCGAAAAATGGGTTAATTACTACAGAAAAAAAATTGGAGAGGAAGAGCCTTATCTGGGAGACAAAGGTTATTATCCAAATCAGTATCCAAAAGCGACATATGCGGCTATGATTTCTTATCTAGATGAGCAGGTTGGAGAACTAATAGCAAAACTAAAAGAAATAGGTAAATACGAAAATACCCTTGTTATTTTCACAAGTGATAATGGCCCTACCCATGTGAAACAGGTAGATATTGAATTTTTCAATAGTGCTGGTATTTTTGTCAATTCTAAAAAGACGGTTAAAGGGAGTGTAAACGAGGGAGGATTAAGAGTCCCTACTATTGCTAGTTGGCCCAGAAAAATTAAGGCTGGGTCCAAGTCTGATCATCCAAGTGTTTTTTATGACTTTTTTGCTACAATGGCAGATATTGTAGGTAGTCCTTTACCTTATCCGACAGATGGGATTAGTTATTTACCAACATTGGTTGGGGAAAAACAAATAAAACACAATTACTTATATTGGGAATTCCCTGAGAAACAATATAAAGGTCAACAGGCAATCAGAAAGGAGAATTGGAAAGGTATAAAGAAAAATTTACTAAATGGTAAATCCAAACTCCAGTTATTTAATTTGGAAGATGACCCTAAAGAAATGAATGATTTGTCTGAAGATTATCCTGAAATTGTAGACAAATTAGAAAACCTAATGCAGAAGGCCCATACCAAAGCTACACTTGAAAAGTTCAATATCCCCATTTTAGACTAATTAAACAACTAAAATTTATGTTAATCAAATTTTGAATTAAAATGAAAAAACTAAAGATTTATTTAATGTCTTTTCCCTTAATAATTTTCACGTTTATCTCGTGTACTCCTACTTCTAAGGAGAAAAAAGAAAGACCAAATTTTATAATATTTATTGCCGATGATATAAGTTGGGATGATTTTGGGTGTTATGGTAATAGACAAGTAAAAACTCCTAATATTGACAAACTTTCTACAGAGGGAATGCTTTTTAAAAATATGTATTTAACTACAAGCTCTTGTAGTCCAAGTAGAAATTCTATAATAACTGGAAGATATCCACATAATACTGGGGCTCCAGAGTTACACACAGAACCTCCACTGGAAATGATTAGCGCTGCAGAAGAATTGAAAAATAATGGGTATTACACAGTATCATCTGGTAAATTCCATATGGGTGAATATGTTAGAAGAGGCTTTGATTTAATTCATGAGGACAGGAAAATTACTGGTTTGGGAGGCGAAAAACAATGGGTTAATACCATTGAAAACAGACCCAAAGATCAACCATTTTTTTTATGGTATGCAGCTCACGATGCGCACAGAGATTGGGGTGAAAATAAATTTTCTGGTACCCACCCAGTTGACGAAATATCCCCACCTGATTATCTCATAGATGATCAACCAACAAGATTGGATTTAGCTAATTATTATGACGAAATTAAGAGGTTTGACTATTCTATAGGCAGTGTGGTCGAAACCCTTAAAAAGGAAAAAATTTACGATAATACTTTTATAATAATTATGGCAGACAATGGCAGACCATTTCCACACAGTAAGACAAGACTAAATGATCAAGGAGTAAAAACGCCATTTATCTTATTATATAAAAATGGAAATGTATCCGGTGTAACTAAAAGTTTGGTTAGCGTAATAGACATTGCACCTACTATTTTAGAATTTGCTGGTATTGAAATCGGAGAAAATTATCAAGGTAAAAGTTTTAAAAATTTACTACAATCCCCGGATGCTCCATTTAGAAATTTCGTGTTTGCTGAACACAACTGGCATGATTATGAGTCACACCAGCGGATGGTGAGAAATAAAGATTTTATGTATATCGAAAATAATCGAAATCAGTATGCCCAATTAGGGCCACTGGATGCACTCAATAGCCTTTCATTTGCTAGTTTATTTGAGAAAAATAAAACTGGAGAAATAAATGAAATTCAAGGTGAAATTTTTATATCTCCAAGGTCAAAAGAAGAATTCTATGATATGCAAAATGATTTATTTCAGAGAAAAAATTTGGTGCTAGATAGAGATTTTCAAAATGAAATAAATAATCTTAGGAATGTTCTAAATCAATGGAAAGAAGAGACTGGAGACTCTGAGCCTAAGTCAATAACTAAACATTGGTATAAAAGAACCCCTGGTTCGATTGAAGCAAGAAACAGTTTAAGTAAATCTATAGAATCTCTAAAAACAGAATTTCACGGAATCAGAGGGGAATTTCCTGGTGCCTCAAATAACGCAACAAAAATAAATAACAAAGGTCCTTTTTAAGAACATATAATTATGAAATATTTTAGATACTTATTAATGTTAACAGTTAGCTTGGTTTTGATGGGCTCGAAGTCAGAGCCTAGAAAACAAAACTTGAATGTTTTATTTATTATCGCAGACGACCTTAATTGTGATATAGGTGCTTATGGTAACCCAATAATTAAAACTCCCAATATTGATCGGCTAGCAAGAAATGGCGTCTTATTTGGAAACGCTCATATTCAGTATCCTTGGTGCGGCCCCTCTAGAGCATCATTTATGACTGGATTGTACCCTGATCAAACTAAAGTCAAGCAATTAAGAATTAATATTAGAGAGGCTATCCCTGAGGTTGTTACCATAGGTCAAAAATATAGAGAAGAAAGATATCACTCAGTTAGGATAGGTAAAATATTTCATTATCATAATCCAGGGCATATTGGAACATCAGGAAATGATGACAATTATACTTGGGATCAAACAGTTAATCCATATGGAAGAGATAAACTAGAAGAATACAAGATTAATACTCTTAAACCACAACGTTATGGAGGGACACTTAGTTGGCTTTCTGCAGAAGGTACAGATGAAGAACAAACAGATGGAATTGGTGCAAATGAAACCATTGAGTTTTTAGATAAGTTCGCTAAAAGTCGAGAAAACTTTTTTTTAGCATTTGGACTTTACAGACCACACACGCCATATGTTGCTCCAAAAAAATATTATGATATGTATGATTCAAATGATATGGAAATACCTGAGATTTCAGATCAGTATTTAATGAGTATCCCAGAGCCTGCAGCTCGAAGCGTCAGGCCCCCATCAAAAATTGAGCAACATGATTTGGATAAGGACCTAGCCAAAACGATAAAGAAAGCATATTATGCAACAACAAGTTTTGTAGATGCACAAGTTGGAAGAGTGCTTGATAAATTGAAAGAAACGGGCTTAGATAAAAATACTATTGTTGTCTTTACATCGGATCATGGATATCACTTAGGTGAACATGGACATTGGATGAAAAAAACACTTTTCGATAATGGTACGCGCATTCCTTTAATTGTCTCCGGTCCAGGTATCAATAAAAATGAAAAAATAATGGATGCACCAGTAGAAATGATTGATATTTATCCAACTCTAATGGATTTAACTGGCAAAAAAACTCCGTCTTTTGTTTCTGGAAAAAGTTTTGCATCACTTTTAAAAGACTCTTCAAAAAGGGTCAGAAAAAGTGCTCTCACAGAATTAATAATAGGATCAAAAGATGAGATAGTCCAGGGTTATTCTATAAAAACCAACCGTTACAGACTTACTCAATGGGGGGAAAACGGAGTCCATGGTTATGAACTGTATGATCATAAATTTGATAAACCAGAACTCAATAACCTTGCAAATGAAGAGGCTTACAGAACACTAAAAGATTCTTTAAAAAAAGTAATAAGAGATCGGATTGCCGATGCAAGAAAAATACCAGATGGAATAGGCCAACAAAATATTCCTAAAGAAACAGGAGAGCCAAAACCTATTTACTCTCAGCCTAAAAGCAAATTTTAATTTTTTATCTCATTCAATGAAATACTTTTCATTAGTTTTTATAATTTTTTTCAATTTAGCGTGTAATGATAAATCATTTAGGAAAAAGCCTAATATTATTTTGATTATGACCGATGACCAAGGCTGGGGACAAACAGGTTATTATAATCATCCCATTTTAAAAACTCCAAATTTAGATTCTATGGCTACAAATGGTCTACGCCTTGACCGTTTTTATGCAGGTTCACCTCTATGTTCACCTACAAGGGCAACTGTTTTGACTGGAAGGTCTAATGATAGAACAGGTGTTTTTTCTCATGGATATGCTCTTCGATTGCAAGAAAAGACTCTAGCGCAGGCTTTAAAGAAGAAAGGTTATAAAACAGCACATTTTGGGAAATGGCATTTAAATGGTTTAAAAGGTCCTGGTGTTCCTATTTTAAAAGATGACGACCATAGTCCTGAAAGTTTTGGATTTGATTTTTGGATATCAACAACAAATTTTTTTGATTTAAATCCTTTGATGAGTCAAATGGGAGAATTTATTGATTTTAAAGGCACCTCATCTGATATAATAGTAAACGAGTCTTTAAAGTTTATTGAAAAAATTCATTCATCTGAATCGCCGTTTTTCATCATAATTTGGGATGGCTCCCCGCATGATCCATTTTTAGCCTCTGAAGAAGATAAAAAACAATTCAAAAGTTTAGATGAAGAGAGTCAAAATCACTATGGAGAACTAGTTGCCTTTGATAGAAGTATTGGTGTTTTAAGAAAGAGAATTAGAGATTTGGGTATATCTGAAAATACATTACTATGGTTTTGTAGTGATAATGGAGGTTTGGACAGTGGAATTTCTCCGTCCACAGTTGGAGACTTGAAAGGTTTTAAAAGTTCAATGTGGGAAGGGGGCCTAAGGGTACCAAGTATTATTGAGTGGCCTTCAATGATTAAACCCAAAAAAACCAATTACCCGGCTTCTACAATGGATATTTTCCCAACGATTGCAGAAATTGTTGGATTACCCGAATCTGAAATGCTTAAACCTATTGATGGTGTTAGTATTGTCCCTGTTTTTAGTTCTAAAATTAAAAAAAGAGAAAATAAAATACCATTTCGTCTTGAAGACAAAGGGGCCTTAATTGACAATAATATCAAGTTTGTAGCGCATAGTATAAAAAGTGAAAAATTTGGATTATACGATTTAAAAAATGATCCAAAGGAATCTATCGATATTTCAAAAACTCATCCGGACATTTTCGAAGTAATGAAAAAAGAGTATTTGGTATGGAATAATTCTGTAGATGCTAGTCTTAAAGGTAAAGACTATCCCGAGGGAAAGGTCTTGAGTCAACCTAAAACACATTTTTGGATGGGTGATGAAAATTATAAAATTTATTTAAAGGAATTTATTTTACGCCCTGAATATGAAAGACGTATAAGAAATTTTTATAAATAGGTATTTTACATTGCATCAACAACCGTTCTAAAACCGGCATGAATAGAACTTGTGTCGGGAGATGATTTCATTCTCATTGAATTTCTATAGCCTGTACAATAAGATTTATTACACAAAAAACTCCCCCCACGCATTATTTTTTTTGGTAGGTAGGGCTCATTTGGGTCATAACTTGTAGATGGTCCAATAGGATTGTCCGTAACTTCATATTCGAGGAGTTTGTAATAATCAAAAGTATACCAGTCATAACACCATTCCCATACATTTCCAGATATATCGTATAATCCGAATTTATTTGGAGGATAACTTCTAACGGGAGCCAAAAATTCAAATTTATCCTCCATTGTATTTTTGAAAGGAAACGTACCATCCCAAGTATTTGCATAAGAGGGAATATATGGATCGTCCCCCCATGAAAATAGTGAGTTTTCAACACCTCCTCTTGAGGCATATTCCCATTCTGCTTCAGTGGGGAGCCTCTTCCCAGCCCATTTACAATAAGCTTGTGCATCAATCCAACTAACGTGTACAACAGGGTAATTATCTTTACCCTCAATTGAACTTCCAGGGCCCCAAGGTTTTTTCCAATTAGCACCTTTTGATAATTTCCACCACTGAGAGTAGTTGTCTAACCTGACAGGTGAAGACGTATAATTAAAACATAGTGATGATGGAGACAAAAGACTATCGTGGGGTTTAGGAGTATTTGGGGGTAAATCCTTCTTCATTTCATCCCAATCAATTGTTTTTTCTGCTGTAGTTACATAACCTGTTTCATCAACAAATTTTTTGAATTGAGCATTGGTTACTTCAGTTTCATCAATCCAAAATGAATTAATTTTTACCCTATGCTTAGGGTATTCATCTTCAAACCCCTGGTTATTATCCGCACCCATATTAAAAGTACCTGATGGAATGAGAACCATTCCTCTTACTAGCAAGGAATCTTTCTTTGATTTAACTTTTGAGACAATTTTAGTTTTCTTTTTTTCAGTTTGGTTTTTATATTTTGTTTGATTATTTGAACATCCTGAAAATATATTGAATATTATTGAACAACTAGTTATAATTAAAAAAAGGGGGAATTTCATGTTAGGTAATTATAAATTAATCCGATTCTCTGTATTGAAGTAAGTCATCTGGGGGATCCAGATTTTTTTTATGTTCATCAACGATCGTTTTTATCTGCCTTAAAATATCAGGGTTTTCGTCTGCGATATTATATCTCTCTGACGGATCAACATCTAAATTATACAGTAATGGCTCTTTTAAAATTATTTTTTTATTACTCCCAGGAGGGTAATTGTAAACACCTTGGGTTATAAAATGTGCCTTATATTGCTTGTATCGAACAGCATAAATTTCCCTTGATCTATAGTAGAAAATCTTTTCTCTTTTACTGGGTTTACCATGATAAAGAGTATTTTTTAGACTCACTCCATCCATAATCCTATCCTTTATATTTTCAACGCCTAACATTTCTAGAATGGTTGGAAATATATCCAATGTTGAGCCTAATTGGTCAACCATACCTTTCTTTATTGGTCCGCCCCAAAAAATTCCAGGGACTCTGTGCCCACCTTCCCAAGAAGTTCCTTTTCCGTTTCTTAAAAGTCCGGCAGATCCTGAATGTTGTTCGAAAGGTAGCCATGGGCCGTTGTCGGAGGTAAAAACCACTACAGTATTTTTGTCGAGGCTATTTTTTTTGAGTTCTTCCATAATTAATCCAACGCCGTAGTCAATCTCTTCAACGACATCCCCGTATAGGCCTCTTTTACTTCTTCCTCTGTATTCGTCTGAGGCATAGAGAGGAGTATGAGGAAGATTATGGGCTAGATAAATAAAAAAATTTTCATCTTTATTTTTTCTAATAAAGTCAACTGCTTTATCTGTATATCTTTTTGTTATTGTTGTCTGATCAGCAGGTCTTTCAATAATTTCATTATTTTCTAAAAGTGGGACTTTGTAATTATCTGAAACTGGTTTTTCGCTATCATAAATTTTCCAGTAGTGGTCCTTTACAGGAATAGCCCCTCCATTGATATTTTCCATGTCATTTGAATATGGAATACCATAATAGTAATCAAATCCATGTTGAAGAGGGAGATACTGTTTTTTGTGTCCCAAATGCCATTTCCCAATAGCAGCTGTTTTATATCCATTTTCTTTTAACTTTTCTGCAATAGTTATTTCAGATGTGGGTATACCATACTGAGAATCAGGGAAAAACACTCTTACCTGACCTCCCATCAACCCATTTCTAATAGGAAGACGCCCTGTTAAAAGAGCGGCGCGACTAGGAGTGCATACGCTAGCAGCTGAATAAAATTGTGTCCACTTTTGACCCTCGGTTGCCATTTGATCTAAAATTGGTGTTTTTATCGTGGGATGTCCATACACTCCCAAATCACCATAGCCCATATCGTCAACAAAAACAATAATGAAATTTAGTTTAGAATCCGTTTTTGCTTTGTCACAGGATAAAACAAAAAACAAAGAAAAGAATAGTAATACCGATGGTAAGCTTTTCATTTTAAATCTCTATTTTTAATACTATAATTTAAGAATTTTATATCAGAAAATTAGTCTTATTTCTTTATTCTCTCCTATTTGTTTTTTCATTCTTTAATTGTAAAAAAGAAAAAGAAAATAGGCCAAATATTGTTTGGCTTGTTGCAGAAGATCAGTCACAATATTTCTTCCCTTTCTACGGAGATAAAACAGTAGATCTTCCCAATGTTGGTCAGCTACTTGAAAATGGTATTTTATACAATGAGATGCATTCTCCATATCCAGTTTGCGCTCCTGCGAGGAGTGCAATAATCACCGGCATGTATCCAAGTTCGATAGGCACCGGTAATCAAAGGGCTTATCATCAAAAAAGAAAAGTAAGACCTGATTCCGAGTCACAACTTGGCTTTCCCTATTACTCATCAAAATTAGCTGAGGCTATCAAACCATTCACACAAATTTTAAGAGAAAACGGATACTATTGTACAAATAATTCAAAAACAGACTATAATTTTAAATTAACAGACCAGGCATGGGATGAATCAAGTAAAAATGCGTCTTGGGAAAATAGAAAAAAAGACCAACCTTTTTTTGCAGTATTTAATTTTGGTGTAACACATGAGTCGTCGATATGGAATAGGGACAAAAAGAAATTAAAGGTAGATCCAAATATTTTAAAAGTTCCTCCCGTTTTCCCAGATGATTCAATTACGCGCCATGCTCTTGCTGTTAACTATTCTAATTTGATTGAGATGGATATCCAAATGGGTAAAATTATAGATAGATTAAAAAAGGAAAATCTATATGATAACACCTATATATTTTTTTACAGCGACCATGGGGGACCTTTCCCAAGACACAAAAGAGCTATTTATGAAACAGGAACAAAAGTTCCATTTATTGTAAAATTCCCTAAAAGATTTAAAACAGAAGATAAAAGAAATAATGATATGCTAAGTTTTATTGACTTTGCTCCTACAATACTGTCTATAGCCGGTATTGACATCCCTAACATATATCAGGGCAAACCTTTTTTGGGTGCTAAAAAGTCTTTAAAAAAGAGAAAATATTTATTTACGGCAAGTGATAGATTTGATGAATTAACAGACAGAATACGAGCTGTAAAAAGTAAAAGGTTTAAGTACGTTAGAAACTATAATGTTGAAAAGCCTCATGCTCTTAATGTGGTCTACAGGACTCAAATGAACTTGATGAAACATCTTAATGAATTAAATAAATCTAATTCTCTTTCTGATAAACAGAAGCTTTGGTTTCAAGTTCCCAAAAGACCAGAAGAATTTTATGATTTAGAGGATGATCCATTTGAATTAAATAATTTAATAGAGGATGAGAAATTCTCACTACACATAAATGAATTAAAATTGCAACTTGACTCTTGGCTCAAGAATATAAATGACTTGGGTGAAATTCCAGAAAAAGAGCTTGCTAGGATTTTAGTAAAGTGATAAAATTAAAATAAAAAAAGGTCGGCCAGAGCCAACCTTTTCCTAAATTAATCAAACTTAATAAATACGAGAAATTAATTATTATCTGTATCCATTGTTCGTTGGGTCCGAATCCAACAACACTGGATTTGTAAGTACTTCATTCAAAGGAATTGGATACTTTACATGTTTGGGCTGAATATTTGTTGCTGCACCTTCTGCATGTCTAGTAACCTTTGTATTTCTAACTGTTTCCAGAAGTATTCCCCATCTAATTAAATCTTGCTTTCTATGTCCTTCTGCAAAGAGTTCATACTTTCTTTCGTCATACATTTTCACTCTAAATTCTGCTTGAGAAAGACCACTCCATGGGCTGTCTGGTTCAAATGCTCTTTCTCGAACTTTATTTACATATTGATACGCATTGTCGGGTCCGTTAAGTTCATTTTCACTCTCTGCAGCCATTAGATAAATATCCGCAAGCCTTATAAGAACAATATTTTCAGACTTAGCATTTCTTGGTTTGTCAATGTTTAAATTCATTAATTTACCTATATAAACAAATTTTAATTGAATCCCTTCGTAATACTCCATAAAAGTTACGTCGTATCTTAGGTCACCCGCCTCCCAATTACTACGTTTCCCAATATCCGGACAAGCTATACCTGCTCCAAATCCGGTAAAGGACTGGTTATTCGCAGCAAGTGCAGCATTTAGTGCATTTTTATCTCCTTTATTTTTAGGATTATCTTTAGCACGAGGATTGTACTCCTCAATCCAAAGATTGGTTTGTAAATTTCCACTGTTAATTGCACCGGTAGTATTTAAATAATTTGTTCCAAGAGCAGCGTCCCCGGCAAAGTCAACCCATAGAATATGTTCGTTCTTTACCTCGTTATCAAGGGTTGTTTTATCATACGCATAGACATCTGCAAAATCATCCATTAATGTGTGAGGTGAGTTATTAATTATATCCACGCACTCAGCTAGACAAGAAGACCACTCTTTATCAAATAAATGAAATTTGGCTTTTAATGCAGCTGCCGCCCATTTTGTCATTCTACCTAGGTCACCGCCAGAATATGCATCTGGCAAATAACTTTTAGCAAGAGCTAGATCTTCCTTCATTCTTGTTCTTATCTCGCTCATTGGAGTTCGTGGAAGAACAGAAAGTTCATCGGTCCCCAATTCATCTGTGAAAAATGGAACATCTCCATAGAAACGGGTTAGATCATAATAAGCCATTGCTCTTAACACATATAATTCTCCTAGGAGCTGATTTTTCTCCTCTACAGTTAGTGCTTCTGCAGTTGAAATATTGGCAATAGCAGAATTTGCATTTCGTATAAGTAAATAAAACTCTTTCCAAGCCGCGTGCAAATCTCCATTCCCCTCCGTGTAAAGGTAATTATAGGGAGTTTGAATAACTTTTCTTTGAGGACAAACCTCGTCACTCCCGTACTGAACAGCACCCCTGTAATTTCTGTTTCGGTATAGGTTTTGGTTATTTAATGTAGCATAAACACCATTTACTGCCATTTGAGCTTCATTAAGATTGTTATAGAAACCAGTTGGTGACAACCCACTTCTTAAGTCTTCTTCTAAGAAATCTTTTTCACAACTAGATAAGAAGATTAATAAAACCAGAACCATCCAATTTATTGTATATGTTTTATAATTTTTCATTGCTTTGTTTTTTCTATTTTTCATAATGATATTTTTTATAAGGTTAGATTAAATCCAAGTGCAAATGAGGAGTTGTAAGGGTATCCTCCGTTAGCTACACCTTGTGCCAAACCGTCACCATAATTACTTTGCTCAGGGTCCCCATGGGTAAATTTGGTGAAGAGCAATAAGTTATTACCTGTTAAATAAATACTGGCTCTTTTCATTCCAGGGATATCTAAATCATAAGTTAGGGTTACGTTTTTTAATCTTAAGAAAGAACCATCTTGATACGAGACATCACTTCGCTGCTGGTAGTTTCCGAAACTTGAACCAGCTCTAGGAATGTCTGAGTTTTGATTTGAAGTAGTCCACCTGTCCTTTACAATTGGCAACAGATTACTTCTTGGGTCTCTTCCAAAATACCCTAGATGATAAGCTGCATTTAAAATCTCATTTCCATAAGATCCATGGAAAAAGAAATCAAGAGTAAAATCTTTATAGGTTAGTGTATTTCTTAAACCTCCGTAAAAATCTGGATTTGGATCTCCATGTACAACAAAATCAAGTTGATTAATTGCACCATTCCCATCTAAATCAACATATCTAGGTCCTCCTAAAACACTACCTACAACACCATCGGCATCAATTTCAGCAGTGGTTCTATAGGTTCCAAGATACGTAGCACCTAAGTAAGCAGGTGCAGGATATCCTGGGATTATTCTAATACTTGGCCCTGTTGCTTGACCTGGAGAAGCTAAATCAATCCATTCTGCCCCATCACCGATTGAAATTACTTTGTTCTTATTTGCAGAAATAGTCAAATTTGTACTCCATGTGAAATCAGGTTTGTCAATATTTAATGAATTAATGGTAAACTCAAACCCTTTATTTTCTATCTCACCAATATTTTCTAATCTAGTTTCTCCAGCTGTTCCTGGTATGGGTCTGTTGAGTAATAAATCTTTGGTCCTTTTATTGTAATAATCTAGTTCCAAAGAGTATCTATTATTTAAAAACCCAACCTCTAATCCAATATCAGTTTGGGTTGTTGTTTCCCAATCTAAATTTGAGCTGGCTAAGTTTTCTAGCAATACTGCATTGGAAACTTGATTATTTAAAAAAGTTACATAAGGGGTAAATCTTGATAGAGAGTTGTATGCCGGTACACCTTGTTCACCAACAATTCCATAACTTACTCTTAATTTTAAATTACTTATGTAATCAACGCCTTGCATAAAACTTTCCTGACCAATTCTCCAGGCTGCGCCAACAGATGGGAAAAAAGCATATTTATTGCCTTCTTCAAAAACCGAGGAACCATCTCTTCTTCCAACAAGGGTAAGTAAATATTTGTCTTTGTAAGAGTAATTTATTCTTCCCAAAATGGATTCAAATGTTCTTTTTTCATAGTTACTTGACACTGCATTTTGATTTGGATCAGACCCTAGAGCAAGATTGTTGAATGTAACTACATCATTTACAAAACCATAAGCCCCTGATCTAGAAGACTCAAACGTGGTTATTTGAGATGTATATCCAGCAAGGACTTTCAAAGAGTGTTCATTAAACTCCTTGACATAAGTAATCGTATTTTCATTTAATATATCTCTGCTATTTCTTGAAATGATATTGGCCTCGCCATCTTGACCTTTTGCAACTCTATCTGGCAAGATTGTCGAAAAGTATTGGTTTCTTTTACTAAAATCAAGTCCCAATCCAATCGTGGATCTTAATGTTAGTCCAGGAATAATATCATATTCCAAAAATGCATTGGTCAATAGATTTGTAGTCAATGTATGATCAATCCTTTCATTCACATCTGCTAACGGATTTCGAAAAGGTGTATTTGCCACTGGATTTACGCCATTATAAGTGCCATCGCTATTGTAAACCTCTAAAAAAGGAGGCATTGCGTTTTGAACCTCTTGCCAGTTAACTTTGTTATTTTCAATTTTCCTGTCAGATAAGTTAAGTCTAAACCCAGTTCTAATTTTTTCATTAACATTAAAATCCATATTAGCTCTAAGAGTATATCTATTAAGACCTGATGATTCAATTATAGATTGTTCAGACCATCTATTTAAAGACACATAATAGTTGGATTTTTCAGAATTACCACTCAGTGTTATGTCTGTATTGTTAACCTGACCGTTTCTTGTTACCAAATCTACCCAGTTTGTATTAGGAATAGTAGCTAAGTCAAAAAGTGGATCAATGGATGGATCATTTTCTCCATAACCACTAGCTCCATAAACCAAAGTTTCTGCCTCATTCCAGTAATTTGCAAAATCAGTAGAATTTAAATACTGAGGAGGGTTTGCTATGCTACTAAAACTTGTGTAGTGATTAATTGACACGTCAACATCTCCAGATTTTGCAGACTTCCCATTTTTAGTTTGAATTAAAATGACACCTGCAGCTCCTCTAGTTCCGTAAAGGGCCAGAGAACTCGCATCTTTTAAAACCTCGATGGATCGAATATCATTAACGTTAATGTTTTGAAGATTAAAATCGGTCCCGGCAATAAAACCATCAATTACAAAAAGTGGGTTGTTATTACCTTGAATGGAACTTAGTCCTCTAATACGAATTGTAGGAGCAGATGATGGATCACCATCAGGAGCAGTAACTTGAAGGCCTGCTGCTCTACCTTGAAGAAGATTGCTAACACTTGAAGCAGGCTGGTTTGACAAAGCATCCCCAGATACTTTTGAAATAGATGAAACCAGATCTTTCTTTCTGGTTGTTCCATAACCGGTTATAATAATTTCCTCAAGTGATCCTTCCTCAGGGGAAAGAGATACATTAAAACTATCCCCATTAGATACATCAATTGACTGATCGCCATAACCAACAAATGAGATGGTTAAAATAGCATCATCATTTTCTAATTGAATAGAAAAATTGCCGTCAAAGTCAGTTGTTGTTCCGTTATCGGTTCCTTGTTCTATAATAGTTGCTCCTGGAAGAGGAACTCCTTCAGAGTCAACTACCACACCGGTTACACTTCTTTGTATATTTTCAATCAAATCTTCCACCTTTTCAGCAACTGGATTTGAAACAACTTTTTTAAGAAAAACTAAATTTTCACTTATTTGGTATTCAATTAAATTATTAAAAAGTACCTTGATTGTTTCCTCGATATTCTTTTTTTCTAGTGATATTGATACCTTTTGATTGAAATTGTAAATACTACTATCGAAAATAAATCTCAATTTTGTGTTAGCTTCTATCTCATCCAGTACATCAATAATTGAGGTGTCCTCAACACTAATTGTAATTTCTGTTTGAGAATAAACATTACTGCTTGCAAAAGAATTGAATATAAAAGTAATTCCTAGAATTAATGAAAAAATAATATTCCTTGCACGCAATCTTTTTTTCTGGTCGCGTTGAACGCTATTTCTATTTAAATTCATAAATTTTTCATGTTTGGTTATTAATAAATGTTTGTTTGTTTTATTTAATTATAATTTTATTATTGAACTTTTGGTATTTAATGTTATAAACTTCTTTTAAATATCCCATAACTTCATCGATTGATTCTTCTTCAACCACAATTGTGGCGTTAAAAAAATTATCTGATAGCTTTTTGTTGTCGTTTGTAATAATTACGTTATACAACCTTTCAAGCTTTAAAATCATAGAGTCTATATTTTCATCTCTAAAAATAACTCTACCATCAATCCAAGAGGTGTAAATTTTAGTGTTTACTTTCGAAATTTCTATTTCTTCGTTGGACTGATTTACGTTAGCTCTAAAACCCGGTTTTAAGCTAACGATTTTTTGGTTATCTGAAAGCCCCTTCACTCCAAGACTTCCATCTACAAGTATTATTTCTGAAAAACTGTCTTCTTTATAACTTTTGACATTAAATTGTGTTCCGTAAACCTCTGTAATGGCATCGTTAGACACTACTTTAAAAATGTCTTTATTATTTTCAGTGATATTAAAAAAAGCTTCTCCATCTAAATAAACTTTTCTCTCCATCCCATTTATAAATTGAACAGGGAATTTTAAGGAGGATCCCGAGTTTAGGTTTACAATTGAGCCATCTGATAATTCAACATCAAACCTTTTGCCGTATGGGACAGTCAAGGTATTGTAAGAGAGCTTTTTAATCCCTTTTTTTTGATCAAAAACTATTTTTTTTGATTCTTTTTTTATTACAATTTCGTCATCTATTTCAATTAGTTTATCATTTATATTCTCTAAAACAATTTGATTACCATTAGAGGTCTGTAGAGTGACTTTATTTGGATCAAGCACCACCTTGTTTTCATCTGTTACTCCCTTGCTCATTTGATTATAGTAACCTACCGCAACAGAAATTGAGATTATGGCTGCATATTTAAAAATATTTTTAAAACTATAATTTAGTTCCCTCTTTGCCTCCTGAGCATTTATTCTATCTTTAATTTCTTTAATTATTTTTTCTTGGTTGGCTCTACTCATAGCTAAGTTTGAGAAATGATTTACAGATATATAATCTTTAAAGATTTTTAAATTATTTTTTTTTTCAATCCATTTAAGAAGAAAATTTAGCTCCTCTATACTCGATTCGCAGTTAAGAAAATTAATAATCTTCCTCTCAATTAATGGTGTCATATAATTATTACGATTTTAAAAATCATAACCCTAACAGAATTAATTATATAGAACAAAAATTTTGAAACATTAATTTTTATATATAGTTTAACTTTATTATATGTCTGATTATAAACTTTCAAAAGATCTTAAAAATGGTGATGAAAAAGCATACATTAAAGCCGTAAGTTTGTATAGTGACAAGTTGTTTGCTTACGCATTAAGCTTGTCTGGTGATCATGCTACTGCTGACGATTTAGTTCAGGAGGTTTTTATAAAATTGTATGAATACAGAAAAAAAATTAAC
>CACKBL010000011.1 GCA_902598305.1 uncultured Bacteroidota bacterium | reverse complement strand
TATAAATGTACCAACTACATTACTTTCAATAGTTGATGCTTCAATTGGTGGCAAAGTAGGAATAAACATTGGGAGGTTAAAAAATCAGGTTGGTGTATTTAATTATCCAAAATTAATTTTAATTGATACTTCATTTTTAGAAACACTACCTAAGAGAGAAATTAACAGTGGATTCGCTGAAATGTTAAAACACGGATTAATTTTTGAAAAAAACTACTATAAAACTTTATCGGAATTAAAAAATATAGATTCAAAATTGAGTACTGAATTAATTTATAATTCGATTAAAATTAAAAATGAAGTAGTAAATAGGGATCCGAAAGAAAAAAATTTCAGGAAAATTCTAAATTTTGGACATACTCTTGGTCATGCAATTGAAAGTCATTTTCTTGGTAAAAAGAAAACAAAAACCCTTCTTCATGGAGAGGCCATTTCTATTGGGATGATATTAGAAAGCTATATTTCGTATAAAATTTTGAAGTTGCCTTATGAACAATGTAAAAATATTAAGCAGACAATAAACAATAACTTCAAAAAAGTCAAAATTAATAAGGAAGATTTAAAATCAATCTTAAAACTCGTAAAGTTTGATAAGAAAAATAGGGGTGAAAAAGTTCTCTTTGTATTACTTTATGAAATCGGTAAAATAAAAATAGATATAGAAGTTCCAAAAAAGATAGTTATTGAATCATTTGAATTTTACAATTCTTAACCTATGCTGAATTTCTACTAGCATTAATATTTCCAAAAAGGGATCTCAAAATCAATTTTTCGTAAACTTTTTCATCAACATTTGTCCCTTTTTTTCTAATTTTCATTAAAGCAAACTGCTGAATTGTTAATAGAGGCAAAACAATTTCTTCTCTTAAATCTATTGACTTTTTTCCGGCAGGTTGGTCCTCCATAAGTTCATTTTGTCCAGATAACTCTAGAAGCATTTTTTTGGTTAATAAAAATTCCGAGTGTAACATTTTCCAAAAACTGCTGTACTCTTTATCTTCTGCCATATAATTAGTAAGACCAAAAAATGTTTTGGACAAACTCATCATACTATTTGCGATAAGAGTTTTAAAAAATAGGGAATTATTATAAAGTGATTTTACCATTTCAAAATCATTATTTTTTTTAAAATAATTTAAAGCAGTTCCAACTCCATAAAAACCAGGAATATTTTGCTTTGATTGGCTCCATGAACCAACAAATGGTATTGCTCTTAAATCTTCAAAATTCAATTTTTTAGACTTTGACCTTGAAGAAGGCCTGCTACCTATATTAGTTTGTGAATAATATTTTAGTGTTGTCATATTTTCCAAATATCCAGTAAACTTTGGATGGTCTTTAAGATCAACGTATTTTTTATAACTAATATTAGCTATTTTTTCAAATGTTCTTCTTTCTTTTATGGAAAAGTTAGTTTTATTTGATTCAAGAACATTGTTTTGAAATCCCGAACTCAATAGTTGCTCTAAATTAAATTGACTCGAGTCCAATGTTCCAAAATTTGAACTAATAGTTTGACCTTGAACTGTTAATTCAATGTTGTTTGAAGCAATCTTTTCTCCTAATGAGGCATAAAATTGGTGTGTATTTCCTCCACCTCTTGCTGGTGGGCCTCCCCTACCATCAAAAAATGAAATATCAAAGTTGAATTCTTGAGACAATTTGGATAGGGATTCCTTTGCTTTGTATATACTCCAGTTTGCCATAATGTAACCACCATCTTTGGTTCCATCAGAAAAACCTAGCATTACAATCTGTTTATTGTTTCTAATTTTAAGATGGTTTTGATATAATTTTGTCTCATAAAGATCTTTTAAAATATTAATTGATTTTTCCAAATCAGTAATAGTTTCAAATAAAGGGATTATATCAATAGTTGGATGAATCCATCCAGTTATTCTTATCAACGCGAATAGAATTAATACATCCTCCAAAGATGAACAATTGGAAATTATATAACGATTCGATCCTTTTTCACCATTTAATTGTTGAATGATTTTCATTGCCTCAATCGAACCTAAAGTATCAACGACTATTGAGTCTTTAAAAATAGAAGAAGATATATTACCATTAACTTTTGAAAGATAATCTATCTTTTTCTCTAGGTCCAGTGAATCATATTTTTCTGGAAGATGAATATTTAAAAATTTTCTATATTCAAAAGAGTCTACAATTTCAATAAAAACTTTTCTCAAAACTCGAGAATCTTGACGAATATCAAGACTTGCAAAATGATATCCAAAAATTTTGACTTTATTGGAAAGATCTAATACTTCTTCAACATATATCCCGTTGTGCTTCTTATTTAGAATGCCAACTACCTTATTTAACATAACCTTAAATTCTTCTAGACTAATTTTATTTCTTTTATTCAGTAAAGAATTATACATTTTGCTTTCTGCGTCATCTATGATTTCTTCAACTTCATCAAAAGTTATTTTCCTCTTTAATTTTCGTAAGTCTCTATAATAATTTCTTTGGATAGAATATTTTAGTTTCTCAGCAGTTTTAATTGAAATCTCTGGAGTGACATATGGATTTCCGTCACGATCTCCACAAGGCCAAAATCCAAAACTAAAAAGTTCATTTTTTAGTTTCTCGCCATCTAAAATATTCTGTTCAATGTAATTATATATTCTACTAGATGAAGTGTAAAATATATTTTCTAGGTACCATATTAAGCTCATTGCCTCATCAAAAGGGGTAGGCTTCTTTTTTTTAAAAAACCTAGTCTTACCAAGCTGTAAAAGTAATTTTTTAATTTCATCAATATTGCCTTCCGAAATAAAAAATGAAAGATCATTGATAATCCCGAGGACACTTCCAGGATAAAACTGTGTTGGATGGGCTGTTAAAACAAGATTAATTTTAAAAGACTCAAGATAATTACTGAGTTCTTTTAATTTTCCTTTTCCTATTGTTTCTTCTTTAATATATCTGAGTGTTCCTCTACCGTGCATGTTATTTACAATTGAAAAAGCAGAATCTTCTATTGCATCAAATAGAACTACTTGACGTTCTATAAACTGAATAAAAGAAAACATAAGATTAAGTTTTTCTTTATCAGTTAATTCAACACAATACTTATCAAAAAAAGATTCAACTATAAATAAGGGTGATTTTTTTTCATTATAACCGGATTTACAATGTTCAGAAAATAGTGGTAATAAAAGTGATGTTTTTAAAATTGACTTAAATGGAAGGGTAAGAAATAGAGAGTTGTATATTTCAAATTTTGATAAAACATGTTCATTAAACCTTTCGAGCTTAGTCTTACGAGCCATTTAAAAATTTATAGATCTGAAAAAATAGTGTGCATTAATCTCTTCTTATCGTTGATACTTTCTTCAAGTGATATCATGGTTTCTGATCTAGAAATTCCAGGAATATCGTCTATTGTAAAAATTAAATCTTTAGCATGCTTTGTATCTCTAGCCCTAAGCTTACAATAAATATTGAATTTACCCGTAGTTATATGAGCTACAGTCACGTTAGGAATTTTTTCTAGTTCTGAAAGTACTTTTTCTGTTAAATCATTTCTTTCAAGATATATACCAATGTAAGCGATAAATGAATATCCTAATTTTTCATAATCTAGATTTAAAGAAGAGCCCTTTAAAATTCCAGCATCTTCCATTTTTTTAACCCTAACATGAACAGTACCGGCCGATACAAGTAATTTTTTTGAAATGTCAGTAAAAGGAATTCTAGCATTATCTATTAAAATATCAAGAATTTGGTGATCAATTTCGTCGAGTTTGATTTTTTTCATTTCTTAGTTGTTCATTCTAAAAATAAGCTAAAATCTAAGAATAATTTTAATTTTTCTAAAATTTTATGATTATTTTGCTCTAAGTCAATGGATTTATTGGTAAATTTTGAATAATCAATAATTCTATTTCCATAAAGTTTCTTCGGAATTTCAGATTCAATTTTAGGAACAAAATAAATTTTGTCTTTCTTTAAATATTCATAAAATTGAATAAAAAGTCTATTTGATAGGCCATTTGAACATTTCACATTTATAATTTCTAAATCTCTAAGATGATCGTAATTTTTAGGAATAGATAAATAAACATCCGTAAGGGGTTTTATATTATTTTCATAAGCGAATAGCTTCAAAAAATTTAGAAGACACTTATAAACTTCCGCTACCACTAAATTCCTACCAAAATCTTTTGGGTTGTGGCCAGCTTCAATTAGAATTGTGGGTGTATTTTGAGAGGTGAAAAAATCACCAAAACAATTGATGTTAAAATCATCATTATAACGTCCCACTGGCAAAGTTTTATCAGACTTTATAGTTTTGTACAATTTTCCAATCATGTACATCGCTCTTGCTCTAACTTCATTAATTGATTTTGATTTATCAAAACTAGGAGCTAAAAAAGATATTATTGCTGGTAAATCTGTATTTCCTGCCGCATAAATTGAACGTTGATCATGAAGATTTATGCAAAAATGTGGCTTGAATACATTAAACAGCTTAATTAATAATTTGGATTCTGGTTGTGATTTTTTTACAGCATCCCTATTAAGGTCAACTCCATTGGCATTCAACCTTGAATATTTATCTGAACCATCAGGATTTAGTTGATATATAACCTTAATAGATAAATCATCCAACAAACTTGAGTTTTTTAAAACTAAGTCAGAAAAAAGTTGAACTAAAGCTCGTGTAGTAGTACTCTCATTTCCATGCATTTGTGACCAAAGCAAAACCTTTCTTTTACCAGAACCAAATGACGAAAGTAGAATAGGTCTATTTTCGACGGAATAACCTAGAATAGATGTATAGTTATCTAGTTTATTATGAATTAGTAATTGGTCGAGGACAGCAGGTGATAAATATCGTTTATTTTCAAATGTATACACATCACAAATTTATGAAATGAAATAGTAATTAAATTTATTAATTTGTATACAATTGTATACATTTGGAAATTTTTTAAAGCCAAAATTAAATAATTTATATTTAAATATCATATAATCAGCATATTAAGATGTTTAAATTAAAGCATATATTTAATAAAATATCTGTGTTTTTATTGACAAATATTTCTTATAATTTTTAAAATTTATAAAATATTATTAAATTGTATACAATGATAAACAATGAATTGATTGTTTTAAAAATTAAGAAATTGATGGATGAGAATAACTTAACGCCATCATCATTTGCCACAAAAATTCAATCAAAGAGGGCAAATGTTTCGCATATCTTGTCAGGGAGAAATAAGCCTAGTTTAAATTTTTTAATTAAAATTGTAGATTCTTTTGACAATATTTCATTGGATTGGTTTATAACTGAGGAAATTAGCACAATAAAGGAGTATAATAGACTAACTGATTTGAATACGAATAATAAAGAAGATAATGGAAGAGAAATTAAAACAATCGTACACTTCTATAAAGATGGGACTTTTAGACTTTTTAAAAATTCTGACTAATCCTCACCTCCTCAATAAAAAAATTATTTTTTTCTTGATATTTCTCAACTTATCATGTTATAAAGTTGAGAGGAATTGTTCAAATTTCAGATTTGGTACATTCAAGTATGAAAGAATAATTGGAGATAAACTATCTACCTCATATTTTATTAGAAATAATGATCTAGAAATTGAATATTATAATAACAAAATAGATACCTCAAAAATAAATTGGGTCAATGAATGTGAATTCGTTTTAAAAAAACAAAATCCAATTAATAATCTTGAAAAAAAACCGATATCAATAAAAATAATTAGCACTAATGATAATTACTATATTTTTGAATTCTCATTGGTTGGCAACAATACAAACAGACAAAGAGGAAAAATTATCAAAATAAGTGAAAAAATGGAATTACCTTCAAAATTTTAATTTTATTTGAGTTTTGTCATATTCTGGGAATGTCACAGGCTCTTTTACTTCAATTTCATTAATCTCTTTATCTACCTTTTCGGGCTCGTATGGTAAACTCTCAAACAGCAAGATTTTAGTTATCTTCCTCTTGGAATATTTTTTTTCAGTTAAAAGTCGATTTCCGCTAGCCTTGAATCCTTTTACATCTATGAATTCTTCAACATTTACCTTTTTTTCTTGTTTTGAATCTTCTCCTCTATTCTTTTTAAATTGAATATTTATAATCGGTCTCCACTCTGTTGTAATAAATATTAATTTTGCACTCTCTTTAAGATAAGGTAATTCTTTATTTTGATTTTCAATAAAAAATCTTTTTATGAAATATTCTTTTTTATTTTCGTCATAGTAAACTAATGTTATTGGTTTTTCTTTAATCCACCTCTCTATTATTATTGGTATTCCTTTAAATTGAGTCGATAGTTCCGGGCTAGTTGTTTTCAAGGTACCGTCGTCACTGATAATGAGTAGTAAATCCTCAGCTCTGAAAGCACCAAGTGGATTTCCTCTGGAATCCAAATTCAATTTTAATACAATTGGGTCAAACCATACATTTCGGGGTTTTAGTGTAGACAGGCCTTTTTCTTTAAATTCTACCTTTAATAGATTATGTTTTGATAAAATGTTACCTCTAGCAGTTCTGCTTTTTATTTGATAAAGTGAAAAATCCTCATCATAATCTCTTTTTCTTAAATTCTCGGTGTTTTTAGACTTTTTGATATAATATCTAACTTTTTCAGCCTCTCCATTAGAATTGGCAGTGAAATGAAGCACAGTAGTACCAGGACTCCCTTGTGTAACGTCATAGAGCTTATCTCTTGTAATTCCAGTAACAGCGAATCTTTTGATATACGATATTTTTGACTTCCCATCTTTATAAATTAAATTATAGATTGTTCTAGAGTCTTTTTTCTTAAATACTGAAACATATCTTATTCCTTTTTCGATAAAAGTTTTACTATCTACTTTCACAACTTTCATTTTTCCGGAGTTAGTAAATATAATTATATCATCTATGTCTGAGCAGTCACAAACATATTCATCTTTTCGCAATGAAGTTCCAATAAAACCCTCTTCTTTATTAACATAAAGTTTTAAATTTCTAGTAACAACCTTAGTTGCATCAACGTTGTCAAAAACTCTAATTTCAGTTCTTCGAGTTTTATCTTTTCCATAATCTTTCAATAAACCTTCAAAATAAGAAATAGAATAGTCTATTAAATTTTTGATATTATTTTTAACTGTAGAAATGGATTCTTCGATTTGATTAATTTTCTCTATAGCCTTGTTTAAATCAAATCTAGAAATCTTTTTTATTTTTATTTCTGTCAATTTGAGGACATCATCATCATTTATTTCGTGTTTAATTTGACTTTCAAATGGAATTAATCCATTTCGAATTGCATTAATAACCCCTTCCCATGTGTTTTCCTTTTCAATATCTCTATATATTTTATTTTCAATAAAAATTCTCTCCAATGTGGAAAACTTCCATTGGTTTTCTAAATCTTTGAGCTTAACCTTAAGTTCTTTTTTCAATAATTCCACTGTATTATCAGTAGATTTTTTTAGAATATTGGTTATACCAGTAAAAGTAGGTTTATTATTAACAATCACACACCCTTGAGGGGAAACAGAGGTTTCGCATGAAGTAAATGCATAAAGGGCATCCATTGTTTTATCAGGTGAAATTCCAGAAGGAAGATGAATTAAAATTTCAACTTTGGATGATGTATTATCCTCAATTTTTTTAATCTTAATTTTACCTTTATCATTCGCTTTTAGAATTGATTCTATTAATGAGGTAGTTGTAGTACCAAAAGGTATTTCTGATATAACTAGAGTGTTCTTATCTTTTAAAGAAATTCTTGCTCGAATCTTGATTTTTCCTCCTCTTTCACCATCATTGTAATTTTGAACATCAATAATCCCACCTGTTTGAAAGTCAGGAAAAATTCTAAAGTTTTTACCTTTTAAGTAAGAAACACTAGCTTTGATTAATTCTCTAAAATTATGAGGAAGAATTTTTGTTGAAAGTCCAACAGCTATTCCATCTGCCCCTTGTTCTAAAAGTAGAGGAAATTTCACAGGAAGATGAATCGGTTCTTTTTTTCTACCATCATAGGATAATTGCCACTCTGTAATTTTTGGGCTAAAAATAACTTCAAGAGCAAATTTTGACAGTCTTGCCTCAATATACCTAGATGCCGCTGCTCTATCTCCAGTGAAAACATTACCCCAATTTCCTTGAGTTTCAATTATTAAATCTTTTTGTCCAATTTGAACAATTGCATCCGAAATACTTGCATCACCATGTGGATGGAACTGCATGGTATGACCAACTATATTGGCAACCTTGTTAAAACGGCCATCATCCAATTCTTTCATCGAATGTAAAATTCTTCTTTGAACAGGTTTTAATCCGTCAAAAATGTCAGGTATCGCTCTTTCTAAAATTACATATGAAGCATAATCTAAGAACCAATCTTTATACATGCCGGTTACTCTTACTAGCTTCTCTTCAGAATTTGTAGAGTTTTCTTTATTATAAAAAACTAAATCTTCATCCATGTCAATCAACAGCGTCAATTAAATCAGCCTCAATTTTTAAATTATCAATAATGAAGTTTTGTCTATCAGGTGTATTTTTTCCCATATAAAATTCCAGCAACTCCTCTATGGTTGTCTCTTTATCCATTCTAATTGGGTCTAAACGCATACTTTCTCCAATAAAAAATTTAAATTCATCTGGAGAGATTTCTCCTAAGCCTTTAAATCTTGTTATTTCTGAATTTAGGCCTAAGCTATCAATTGATTTCTTTTTTTCAAACTCGGAATAACAATATTCAGTTACCTTATTATTTCTTACCCTAAATAAAGGAGTTTGTAAAATATATAAATGCCCCTCCTTTACTAATTCTGGAAAAAATTGCAAAAAAAATGTAATTAACAAAAGTCTTATGTGCATTCCATCTACGTCAGCATCTGTAGCAATTACTATTTTGTTGTAACGCAAACTTTCAAGACTATTTTCGATATTTAAAGCAGCTTGTAAAAGATTAAATTCTTCATTTTCATAAACTATTTTTTTTGACATCCCATAGGTGTTCAATGGTTTTCCTCGAAGGCTAAATACCGCCTGTGTGTTAACATCTCGAGACTTAGTTATGGATCCACTTGCTGAATCACCTTCTGTGATAAAGATTGTAGAATCTAATCTATTATCTTTACCAATATCTCCAAGATGAATTCTACAATCTCGAAGTTTTTTATTATGTAGACTCGCTTTTTTAGCTCTTTCTCTTGCTATTTTTCTAATTCCTGAGAGTTCTTTTCTTTCTTTTTCTGCTTGAATTATTTTTCTTTGAATCGATTCAGCAATTTCAGAATTCTTGTGAAGAAAATTATCTAACTGTGTCCCAAGAAAATCAATTATGTAAGAACGCACTGAAGGCAAATCACCTCCCATTTCAGTTGATCCAAGTTTAGTTTTAGTTTGAGACTCAAAAACAGGCTCCATAACCTTGATGCTAACGGAACAAACAATAGACTTTCTAATATCAGAGGATTCATAATTTTTTCCAAAAAATTCCCTTATTGTTTTAACATAACCTTCCCTAAAGGCAGACAAATGAGTTCCGCCCTGAGAAGTGTTTTGTCCATTAACAAAAGAGTGATATTCCTCACTATACTGGGTCCTACTGTGAGTTAGTGCTAATTCAATATCATCACCTTTTAAATGAATTATTGGATACAAAAAATCATTTATATTGGATTGATCCTCTAATAAATCACGTAAACCATTCTCAGAAAAAAAAGTTTTATTATTATAAAGAATCTTCAGGCCAGGATTTAAAAAAACATAATGTTTTAGCATTCTTTCAATATGTTCATCTCTGTATTTATAGATTTTGAAAATAGATTTGTCAGGAATAAAAGTGATTTCAGTTCCATTTTTTTTTATAGAACTTTTATCTTCAATTTGATTAACTAAAACACCACGTTTGAAGCATGCTAATTTAGAAATACCATCTCTAATTGATTCCACTGTAAATGATGAGGATAAAGCATTTACAGCTTTTGTTCCAACTCCATTTAAACCAACTGACTTTTTAAATGCCCTGGAATCATATTTACCTCCAGTATTCATTTTAGAAACAACATCAACAAGTTTTCCTAGTGGAATGCCTCTTCCATAGTCTCTAACAAAAATTTGAGACTGATCGGTTTTAATTTCAATTTTTTTTCCAGACCCCATAACAAACTCATCGACAGAATTATCTATAATTTCTTTTAAAAGAATGTAGATTCCATCGTCTGAATAAGTGCCATCTCCTAACTTGCCGATATACATTCCAGGCCTAGTTCGAATATGGTCCTTCCAATCTAAAGATTTTATATTTTCCTCGGTATACTTAACCTCTTCTAACATAATTGGTAAATATAACAGTTGAAACAGTAGATTTATATGTGTAAACAATAAAAGTAATTAACACATTTGGGTTGAAAACTATCTAATTTATTGAGTGGTTTTAGTAATTAGCAAGAAAATTTAAAATATTATTTTTTACCCTGGATTCTATATTTTCTGTCTTAGCGGGTATAAATTTTTTTCCTGTAATAGTTTCATATAGTTCTATATACCTCTCAGAAACAATATTTGTAAATTTATCATCTATTTCTGGTAACTGCTGGCCTTCAAGACCTTGAAACCCATTGGAAATAAGCCATTGTCTAGCAAATTCTTTTGATAGCTGCTTTTGTTTGACAGAATTTTTTTGTCTCTCTTCGTATCCCTCTAGGTAAAAATATCTTGAAGAATCTGGTGTATGAATTTCATCAATAAGTAAAATCTCTCCGTCTTTAGATTTACCAAATTCATATTTTGTGTCAACCAAAATTAAACCTCTATCTCTTGCAATTTTTGATCCTTTTTCAAAAAGAACATTAGTGTAACTTTCAATTAGATTGTAATCACTCTCAGAAATTAGACCTTTAGTAATGATTTCACTTTTTGATATATCCTCGTCATGACCATTTTCGGATTTAGTAGAAGGCGTTATTATTGGAGTTTCAAAAGGATCGTTTTCACTCATTTTCTCAGGCATTTTTACACCAGAAATATATCTTTTACCTTTTTTATATTCTCTCGCTGCATGTCCAGATAAGTATCCTCTAATTATCATTTCTACTTTATACGGTTGACACTTTTTTCCTATTGAAACAATTGGGTCAGGTGATGATATTAACCAATTAGGAACAACATCTCTTGTTGAATTTAGCATATCTACCGAAATTTGATTTAAAATTTGACCTTTGTACGGAATACCTCTTGGAAGAACAACATCAAACGCAGATAAACGGTCGGTAGTTATCATAACTAGCAAATCATTCTCAAGTGAAATAACCTCTCTTACTTTCCCATTATATTTTGATATTTTATTGGGCAAATCAAAGTTGGTTGATAACAAAGTATTCATTTAAATTTAATTATATGCCGCTATGATTTTTTTTACAAGTCTATGTCTAATAACATCTTTTTCGTCAAGATATAAAATTTTTATACCGTTTGTTTTTTTAAAAATATTTAAAGCTTCGTTTAAACCAGACATAGTTTTTTTAGGCAAGTCTACTTGACCGGGGTCACCAGTTATTATGAATTTGGCTTCTGGACCCATTCTTGTAAGAAACATTTTCATTTGAGAATGGGTGGCATTTTGAGCTTCATCTAAAATAACAAAAGCGTTATTTAGAGTTCTTCCTCTCATAAATGCCAGAGGAGAAATTTGGATTATTCCTCTTTCAAGATAAGAATGAAGTTTTTCAGTAGGAATCATATCATAGAGAGCATCGTAAAGGGGTTGAATATAAGGATCTAACTTATTTTTTATATCACCTGGTAAAAAACCCAAGTTTTCTCCTGCCTCTACAGCTGGTCTAGTCAATATAATTCTTTTAATTTTTTTCTCTTTTAATGCCTTAACTGCCAGTGCAACACTAGTATAGGTTTTACCAGTTCCTGCTGGACCTACTACAAACAACATATCATAGTTGTTTGATAATTCAACAATCTTTATTTGATTTTTAGTTCTTGCCTTTATTACATTTCCCTTTACGCCGTAAGTAATTAAATCGTTTTTGTTTGAAGCAAATTCAAAATTTTTAGAATTAGAATTAAGAATTTCATCTAAAATATTAGAGTTCAACTTGTTATGTTTCAAAAAATAGTCAACAAGTAAATTAAATTTATTTTTAAATATTTTTAACTCTGATTTGTCTCCGTATGCTTTAACAAAAGAACCTCTAAATACTAATTTTAACTTCGGAAACGTTTCTTTTATTTTAATTAATGTTTGACCACTATCAAAAAAACTTTGAGGATTTATTTCCTTAAATTCAATTTTTATCTCGTTCAATTAAAATAAATTATTTTTTTAGTATTTGTAAGTTTGTAAGCAAATTAACATTTTTCAAAATTAAAAATGAAATTTAAATTAAATTCTTTATGTCTATAATTACTTTAACAACTGATTTTGGATTTAAAGATTATTTTGTATCAGTAATAAAGGCATCCATTTACAAAGAAATCCCGAATGCGAATATAATAGATATCTCAAATTCAATAAGTCCATTCAATCATTCGGAGGCAGCATATATTTTAAAAAATGCATATTGTGCATTTCCCAAAAAATCTATTCATATTGTAGGTGTTGATTCTGAATTTTCACCTGAAAATAAACATTTGTTAATGAGATTTGATGGTCATTATTTTATAGGTGCTAACAATGGTATTTTTTCATTATTACTGGAGGGACGGAAATTTGACAAATTAGTTGAAATAAATATACATGATGTTTCTATTAGTTCATTTCCTGTACTAGATGTATTTGTGAAGGTAGCAGGTCATCTGAGTAGAAAAGGAAATATGGAAGTAGTCGGAATTAAAACAAACAATCTAAAGGAGATAGTCAACGTTAATCCAGTGCTAAATGAGACCCAAACCCAATTAATAGGAAGTGTTATATACATAGATAACTTTGGAAATGTAGTTACGAACATTAAAAAAAAATATTTTTTAGAAGTTCAAAAGTCCAGAGATTTTGTTATATATGCGAATAGCGTAAAGTTTCAAAAAATTTATGACTCATATTCTGAAGCAATTGATTTTGATATTCCTAAAAACAAAAGAGAAGAAGAAGGAAAAAAGATTGCGATTTGGAATTCGGCAGGCTATTTAGAAATAGCAATTTACAAGAGCAACCCCTCAAAGGTAGGAAGTGCAAACAGTTTATTTGGTCTTGAATTTAGAACCACTATAACTATCGAGTTTTTAAAAAAGTGAAAGATTTTTGCTTTTTAAACTTTTATGAATCCAATTTATTTAAAATTAAATTTATCGCTTTATTTTTTAGAAAATATAATAGTTAATTACTTTTTACAACTAAGTTTTATTATCTATTTCATTAAACTTATATTTGATTTATAATCGTATTCTAATGAAATTCATCGTTTCGAGTCAAACTCTTTTAAAAAAATTACAAATACTTTTAGGAGTAGTAAATACTACGAATACACTGCCTATATTAGATAACTTTTTATTTCAAATAAATAAAAATTCTTTAAGAATCACATCTTCTGATTTGGAAACAACTATGTCATCTATTGTTGAAATTGAATCCGATAGTTCAGGAGAAATTGCAGTACCAGCTAAACTATTGGTTGATGCTTTAAAGAATTTCGCAGAACAACCTCTTACCTTTTCAACTCAAGAAGAAAGTGTACTAGAAATAAATGCCAACGATGGTAAATATAGAATATCATTTGTTCCAGCAGAAGAATTTCCAAAGCCGATTGAAATTAAAGATTCATCCCTTACCTCCATCAATGGCGGAATTCTTTCTAAAGCAATTAATTCTACAATTTTTGCAACCGGAAATGACGATTTAAGACCTGTAATGAGTGGAGTTTTTTTTCAATTTAGTGGTGAAAAAATAGTCTTGGTTGGTACTGATGCTCACAAGCTTGTTAAGTATATAAGAAATGGTATACCTTCTGATGGCAATTCTGAATTCATTATGCCAAAAAAAGCATTACTGAATTTGAAAAATATTTTGACTGATTTTGAAAATAATGTGTCAATAGAATTCAACGAGACTAATGCAAAATTTACATTTGAAAATTATACTCTTAGCTGTAGATTAATTGAGGGTAAATACCCAAATTATGAAGCTGTTATACCTAAAGAAAACCCAAACAAACTAGTAATAGAAAGAATTTTATTACTTAATTCAGTCAAAAGGGTCGGTATTTTTTCAAATAAAAGCACAAATCAGATAAAATTTAAAATTGCTGGATCTGAGTTAAATATTTCTGCTGAAGATTACGATTATAACAATAAAGCAGAAGAAAGGATTAGTTGTAATTATAATGGTGATGATATTGAAATAGGTTTTAATGCTAGATTTATAAATGATATGTTAACTAATTTAGACTGCAATGAGATTTGTCTGTCTATGTCATTACCGAATAAAGCTGGTATAATTACTCCACATGACAAAATAGACGATCAGGAGGAAATTATAATGTTAATTATGCCAGTAATGCTTAATAGCGATTAAAGTGCTGGAATTGCTTCAGACATAGTTTTATAAGTACCGTTGTTTAATTTCTCTCGAATTGATGAAAATGCTTCCAATGTGATTTCAATGTCTTTAATTGTGTGGGAAGCGGTTGGAATTAATCTCAATAATATCAGCCCCCTAGGAATAACTGGATAAACTACTATAGAGCAAAAAATTCCATAATTTTCTCTCAAATCCTTTACCAATACCATAGCTTCTGGAATACTCCCTTTCAGATATACCGGTGTAACACAACTTTGGGTATTACCTATATCAAAACCACGATTTTTTAAACCTTTTTGGAGTGAAAAAACATTTTCCCATAACCTTCTTTTAAACTCTGGTCTTGATTTCATCATTTCTATCCTCTTGATAATACCATAAACCAAAACGCTTTGTAAAGACTTAGCAAACATTTGAGAACGCATGTTATATTTGAGGAAATCTATAACCTCACTAGAACCAGCAATAAAAGCTCCTGTTGAAGCAATCGATTTTGCAAAAGTTGCAAAATAAACATCGATTTCATTTTGAATACCCTGCTCGTCTCCTGTTCCTGAACCATTTTTACCTAGTGTTCCAAAACCATGAGCATCATCAACTAAAAATCTAAATTTATATTTTGCTTTTAATTTTACTATTTCTTTTAACTTACCTTGCTCGCCCCTCATTCCAAAAACGCCTTCAGAAATAACCAAAATACCTCCATCATTATTTGTTGCAACCTTGGTTGCTCTTATAAGGTTTTTTTCTAAACTTTCAATATCATTATGTTTGTAAGTGAAACGCTTACCCAAATGCAATCTTACACCGTCAATGATACATGCATGTGAATCAGTGTCATAGACAATAACATCATTTTTAGATACTAACGTATCTATTGTTGATAAAATACCTTGATATCCAAAATTTAATACATATGAAGACTGTTTGTTGACTAAATTAGCAAGAATCTTTTCTAACTTTTCATGTAAGTCTGTATGACCAGACATCATTCTTGCACCCATGGGATGAGCTGAACCAAATTTATTTGCTGCTTCTGAATCTATCGCTCTAACCTCAGGGTGATTAGCAAGACCCAGATAATCGTTTACACTCCAGGTAATCACCTCCTTACCATTAAACCCCATTCTATTAGAAATGGGTCCGTCTAATTTTGGAAACACAAAATATCCTTCAGCAATTGAGGCCCATTTTCCTAAAGGTCCTTTATTTTTAATAATTCTTTGAAATAAATCTTTCATATAGCTTACGAATATATTTTAATTATTATATATATTCAACTTTGGACTGCTTTTCTAAAAGACTATATTGATTAAATCCTTGTTCTAACATCCACTTTTCGCTATAAATTTTACTCAGATATCTCGAGCCATGGTCAGGAAAAATAACGACCACAAAGCTTTTTTTAGAAAATTTATTTTTCTTATTCAATAGTCTAATAGCTTCAAAGGCAGCACCAGAAGTATAACCTACAAATATTCCTTCTTCTTTTGTTATTTTTCTAGCCATATAAGCACTTTTTTCGTCAGTTACCTTTATAAATTCATCAATCAACTCAAAATTAGTTGTGCTAGGTATATGATTTTTCCCTAGTCCTTCAATTCTGTAAGGGTATATTTCGTTTGGGTCTAGTTCATTAGTTTCATGATATTTTTTTAAAACAGAACCATATGCGTCCACGCCAATTATTTTTATTGAGGGATTCATTTTTCTCAAATATTTTGCACAACCTGAGATAGTACCACCAGTTCCACTGCAGGCTACGAGATGAGTTATTTTCCCCTGAGTTTGCTTCCAAATCTCAGGACCTGTAGTTTTGTAATGAGCTTGAACATTTAATTCATTGAAATATTGATTTATATATATGGAATTTTTAGTCTCACTTAATAATTTTTTCGCGACCTGGTGATATGACCTTGGATCGTCAGCTTTTACATTTGCTGGACAAACATATACTTCTGCACCCAGCGCTCTTAACATATTAATTTTGTCATTTGAACATTTTGAGTTTACTGCTAAGACACATTTATAACCTTTAATTATAGCCACCATTGCTAAACTAAAACCAGTATTACCGGAGGTGGTCTCAATTATTGTAGATCCTTCAACGATTTTTCCCTGTTTCTCTAAGTCCTCGATAATATGGAGTGCAATTCTATCTTTATTTGAATGTCCAGGATTAGATGCTTCCCATTTTGCAAAATAACTTCCATTATAATTTGATGCTATTTTATTCAATTTTATTAGAGGGGTTTTCCCTATAAGCTTGAGCAAATTAGGGTAAGTTTCAGGATTTAAATTCATTTTAAAACGGTATTAAACCGGTGCAAATTTAAATAATTTATTTTTTGTTCTCAAGTCCTAAAAGAAAAGCATATTTCTTTGAGGTTTCTTTAAGGAAATTAAATCTTCCTGAAGAACCTCCGTGGCCAGCTTCCATGTTTGTATCTAGATAAATTTTATTTTTATTGTTAGCATTTAGCCGAAGTCTTGCAACCCATTTTGCAGGCTCCCAATATTGAACTTGGGAATCATGCAAACCAGAGGTCACAAGTAAATTAGGATAGGATTGTTTTTTAACATTGTCATAAGGAGAATAAGATTTTATATACTTATAATATTTTTTGTTTTTGGGATTTCCCCATTCATTAAATTCTCCAGTTGTTAAGGGTATACTTTCATCTAGCATTGTAGTTACTACATCAACAAAAGGAACTGCAGCAATTATTCCGTTATATAAATCTGGAGCTTCGTTTACAATAAACCCCATAAGCAAACCGCCAGCAGAACCCCCATAGGCATATAGATGTTTACAGGATGTATAATTTTGGTCTATTAAATAATTTGAAACATCAATAAAATCAAAAAATGTATTTTTTTTGTTCAGCATTTTACCATCATCGTACCAATCTCTTCCTAAGTACTCGCTCCCTCTAATATGGGCAACAGCGTAAATAAAACCCCTGTCGACCAAGCTTAAGATGTTAGATGAAAAAGATGGATCTATTGTAGATCCATAGGATCCATAACCATATTGTAATACTGGAGTTTTTGAATTAATTTGAATATTTTTTTTATGTAAGATTGAAACAGGTATTTTTTTACCATCTCTAGAGTCCACCCAAATTCTTTTTGAAGTATAATTATTTGCATCAAAATCACCCTGTATTATTTGCTCTTTAAGCACCTCTTTCTTTAAAGTATTCATATCTATTTGAATAACTTGACTTGGCTGAGTCATTGAAGAGAAAACATACCGCAGGTAGTTTGTATCAAACTCTAGATTAGTTGAAGTGTAACTTGTATAAGTTTCACTGTCCATATCTATTTCTATTGTATTTGAATCATTCCAATTTCTAATAAATATTTTGATGAGCCCATTTATTCTCTCAGTCGTTACCCAAAAGTTTTTAAACAAGTCAATATCCTCTAAAAGCACATCTTCTCTATGTGGTAAAAAAGTTTTCCAATTTTCCTTTGAAGGATTTGATATTGGAACAACATCGATTTTAAAGTTTTTGGCATTGTCAGCATTTGAGTATATGAAGAAATTATTTTTAAAATGTGAAATACTATATTCCAATCCTTCTATTCTTTTTTGAACGAATTTAAAGTCTTCAAGAGGTTTAGAAGCATCCAAAAACTGGTATTCCGAAGTTAAGGTGCTAAATGATCCTATAAAAATATAAGAATCTGATTTTGATTTACTAACAAAAGTATTATATGTACTATCTTTTTCCCTATAAATTAGTTTATCCGAATCCCTGCCCTGAATTATTGATTGTCTAAAAACACTCTCTGCTCTTAATGTTTTTGAATTCTTTTTAGTATAAAAGATATGTTCATTATCATTAGCCCAAACACCATACCCAGTAGTGTTTTTAATGTGTGTTTTTAATAATTCTCCCGATTCTAGATCTTTAATCCTAAGGGTATATTTACGCCTTGACAAAGTGTCAACACCAAATACAACTTTTTTATTATCCGGGCTCACATTAATCCCAACTAACTTAAAATAGTCATATCCCTTTGCAAGTTCGTTGCAATCAAATAAAATTTCTTCAGTGGCAAACAAATTTTCTTTTTTCCTAGTATAAATAGGGTATTGTTTATTTTTTTCATAGCGAGTTATATACCAGTAACCATTGTAGAAATAAGGGGCAGATGAGTCATCCTCTTTTATTTTACTCCTCATTTCAGTGAATAATTTATTTTCTAAACTTTTTAAATGCTTAGTTGATTTTTTATAATAGTCATTTTCTCTTTCCAAATAGTCAATAACTTCTGGGTCGTCAGGATTATTAAGCCAATAAAACTCATCAACTCTAATATCATTATGGATTTTGTGCTGATGTTCCTTTATTTCAGCTTTCGGAGGATCAAATTCTTGTTCTTGATTCATTATTTTTTTTTCAGTACAAGCAAATAATAATATAAAAATTAAAAAAGTTCCAATATTATAAATTCTATTATCCATTTGCAATTCGAATTAACATAACTTTTTAAGTGATTCTAAAACATATTCATGTTGTTCTTCGGTATAGTCTCTGTGAGTTACCATTCTAAGCTTTTGTTTATCCATACTTATAATTTTTATTTTCGAATTATTCATTTTTTTAATAAAATGGTTTTTTAAATTTTCGTTTTCAAATTCAAAAATTATAATATTAGTTTCAACTGGATAAATCTTTTTTATCCCCTTTACTTTTAGTAGTATTTTAGATAATTCCTTTGCTTTTCTGTGATCTTCTTTTAATTTATCCCAATTATTTTCTATACCATAAATTGCTGCTGCTGCAAGGTAGCCTGATTGTCTCATCCCGCCACCTAAGATTTTTCTGATTCTAAGTGCCTTTTCATAATTTTTTTTTGAACAAATAAGTGCAGACCCAACCGGTGCTCCAAGACCCTTACTAAAACAAACTGATATTGTATCGAATATTTCACCATAGTCGGAGGGTTTCGAATCAGTTGCAATCATTGCATTCCACAACCTTGCTCCATCTAAATGTATGGGGAAACCATATTTACTACAAATTTTATTTATGTTTTTTAACTCTCTTATATCGTAACACGCTCCCCCACCCTTATTTGTAGTGTTTTCAATTGAAACCAATGATGTTCTTGGTGAGTGATAAAAGTCACTTGGATTTATTTTTTCTTCAATTTGTTCAGCTTTGATTCTACCTCTATCTCCTTCAATTAAAGAACAGGAAACTCCGCTATTGAAACTTACACCACCACCTTCATAATTAAAAATATGAGAAAAATGATCACATATTAATTGATCGCCTGGCTGTGTGTGAATTTTTATAGCCGTTTGATTTGCCATAGTTCCAGAGGGAAAATAAAGTGCAGATTCTTTCCCAAATAAATTACATAGCATTAACTCTAATTTATTTACAGTTGGATCTTCTTTGAAAACATCATCACCTACATTGGCATTTAACATGAAGTCAATCATTTTTTTATCTGGTTTTGTGACTGTGTCACTAATTAAGTTGACATGTTCTTCCATCTACTCGCAACTTAGGGTTTGACCAATAGGAGATCCATCTGGAATTTTTAATCTCGTTTTCGATTCAAACTTTAATTTACCTTCAAAAAATCGTTTTAAAATGAACTTAAAATAATCATTTCGTGTAGTTTTTTCGTTTTCAAAAAAGGTATTTAATTCGTGAAGCTTACTCCATACAACAGATTTAACTTCAACTGGAGAATTTTTATCCTCAAATAAGTCAATAATTTTAAAAATCAAGTTATAACGGATAATTAAGTCAACTTGCTCGACATTATCTAAGGTTTTTGTTTTAAAGAACTTATTAATCATAAAATCTAAACTTTCGCTTAATCCAAGCTGGTTTTGATAGTAAAATTTCTGCTGTGCAAGTCTGCTTGCCCTTTGTGAATTTAAAATAAAGGAGAAGATTAGGTCACTTAAAGAGTTTACAGGGCTTAATAAATCAAAAGTTGGTCCTGTGAATCCAGAAAAACTTTCACGAGATTTACTCGATCCAAATGCAAAAGGTGGTAAAAGCTCTAGTATTTTTTTTGGAATTATTAAATGATTTTGGTTTAATGATTCACATAATGCAGTAAGGGCATCTCTTTGAATAATTTCATTTACAGGTGAAACTTTTTCATTTGAAATGCCTTTAACTGAATAATTAAAGTTTTGTCCACCAATTAGTTTTGAAACTGCTTCAATTTGATATCTGTGAAGAAAGTATATTGGGACAAGTCTGTCTCTAAGTATTGAAATTGGATCACCTTTTTTGAGTTGGTTCATTGAAAAATTATCGATTGCTACTTTTCTAATTTTGAGTAGGTTATTAAACTCTTTTATAGGGTTTGCACCATTGTCCCAAAGATGAGCGTTTGGGTGGGCTCCACCAATGGGTCTCGCATCTTTGTCGGTTATAAACCTCTGACCCTTATTATAACTATCATTTAAAATTTTATTTAGTTCATTTTCTTCATTTTGTTCAGTTGGAAAATCTTGGTATGAATAAAGTACGGAAGTTTTGTCCCATTCACCAATTCCTTCATCGTATGCATTATCAAGCTTAATTTCACCATTTACAAGTTCAATTAATGGGTGCGGATAATCCATAACTGACTCCCTATTGTTGACACTTGAGGCAAAGTTGTGAGCAAACCCAAGCGTGTGTCCAATTTCGTGGGCAGATAGTTGCTTAATTCGATTAATTGACAGATTCAACATTTCTATATCATTTTCATCACTATATTTATATGGATCTTTTGAAAGAGACTGAGCGATCATAAAATCTTGACGTATCCTTAAACTTCCTAAACTAACATGTCCCTTTATAATTTCTCCAGTCCTTGGGTCTACAACACTTGACCCATAACTCCACCCTCTAGTTGATCTGTGGATCCATTGAATCACATTGTATCTAATATCCAATGGGTCAGCATCCTCAGGTAAAATTTCTATCCTGAAAGCATTTTTATAACCGGCATTTTCAAAAGCCTGGTTCCACCACATTCCTCCGTCTATAAGGGCAGAGCGTACAGGTTCGGGTGTCCCATTATCTAAATAGTAAATTATGGGTTCAATAGCTTCGCTTACCCTCTGAGAGGGGTTTTTCTTTTTCAATCGGTGCCTTAGTACATAAGTTTTCTTTGTTGATTCATTTACTGGTGTAGAATAATCAAAAAAATGTAAGCCATTGGCTCCAGATCTTGGGTCAAATTTTCGAGGAGTGTAATTGTTATCTGGCAATTCAACAAAAGAATGGTGTTGATGAACTGTGACGCTTTTCGGAGATGGCGTAACTGTTTGCAGTAGTTTTCCTGTTGGAATTCCAGAAAATGTAAGCATTATATCAAACTCACTATTTTTAGGGAAATTTTTAGTTCTTTCTAAAAAAATAGCAGATCTTTTCTCATCAATAATATATGTGCCCTCTCCCCTTTTTTCTAATCTGTCTGAAACACCATGCATATCTTGCATAAGGAAAGGGGTAAGATCAATAAAAATATCTGCTTTTGTAGATTTATAAATTTTAAAACCAAAAAGGACGGACTTCGCAAATGCCTCCTCAATAGATTTTTGTTCTAGCTTGTTGCTAGAACTACTTCTAAAAATTAGATTTGGTTGAATCAGCATTATTTTATTTCCCATCTTCTTAAAATAAACTAATCTTTCTTCCCCAAGTTGCCCCCTATCGAGTCCAATATCATTACTCCCTATTCCTTGACTTAGACTACTTACATACAAGAATTCCTTCTCTAAATCTTTGGCTTTATTCAATTTTAAAATTATACGACCATCTTCTGAGCTGTATGAAAATTCAAAAAAACCTTGTAGCACTTTTTCCTGTGGCTCAAAAGAATTAGAATTATCAATTATTAAGTCAACAGAACTTTTAGACGAATAAACGTTGAAATTTAAAAAAAACAGTAAAAAAAATATGATTTTAAGACGCATTATTTTTATATTTTGAGTCTACTAAAATTAAAGAAAAAAAGAACAGTAAATTTATTTTTTAAATTTAAATGCAAATGATTACAAATGATCAAAAAGCAAATCTTAAAAAGCGACTGGTTGCGTTAAGGGGGTATCTTTGACATAGATGGAAAACTCGAAACGTTAAAAGAAATAGAACTCATTACTTCGGAATCGGGCTTTTGGAATGATTCAAAAGAAGCTGAAAGGGTAATGAAAAAAATGAAAACTATTAAAAAATGGATTACTGATTTTAATCAAATTCAAACCATTTTTGATGACATCGAAATTCTTTTTGAATACCACGAACAAGGAGAGAACACCTCTGAGGAAATTGAAAAATCCTATTCTAAATGCATAAAAATTCTCGAGGATATAGAGTTTAAAAATATGCTGTCTAATGAAGGGGATAATTTGAGTGCGATTGTTCAAATTAACGCTGGAGCTGGAGGTACAGAGAGTTGTGACTGGGCTGAAATGCTTATGAGAATGTATCTAATGTGGGGAGAGAGGAATTCATTCAAATTAAAAGAACTAAATAACCAATCTGGGGATGTTGCAGGAATTAAAACCGTTACAATTCAAATAGAGGGAGACTACGCTTTTGGTTGGCTCAAAGGAGAAAATGGGGTTCACAGGCTGGTTCGAATTTCTCCTTTTGATAGTAATGCAAAACGTCATACTTCCTTCGCATCAGTTTACGTTTATCCTCTAGTTGATGAAGAAATCGAAATTGAAATCAATCCATCCGATCTTAAATGGGAAACTATGAGGTCAAGTGGAGCAGGTGGTCAAAGTGTAAATAAAATTGAAACAGCAGTAAGATTAAAACATTTACCAACAGGAATAGTAGTCGAGAACTCAGAGAGCCGTTCACAACTTGATAATAAAAATAAAGCATTACATCTTCTGAAATCTCAGTTGTATCAAATTGAGTTAAAAAAAAGAACTTCAGAAAGAGACAAAATTGAAGCTTTAAAAAAGAAAATTGAATGGGGTTCTCAAATCAGAAACTATGTTTTCCACCCATATAAATTGGTTAAAGACTTAAGGAGTAATTGTGAGGTCTCAGACGTAGAATCCGTTATGGATGGTAATATTGACATATTTCTTAAAGAATTTTTAATGCAATCAGGACAAAAAGATGAGAAAAAAAGTAATTAAAAATATAATTTTTGATTTAGGGGGTGTATTAATTGATTGGAATCCAGATTATGTTTTTAAAAAACTAATAAAAAAGAAAACAGATCGTGAATTTTTCTACAATAAAGTTTGCACATTTGAGTGGAATGAAAATCAAGATATGGGATATCCTTTAAAAAAAGCTACAAGAGAAAGAATAAAATTATTCCCTGAATATGAAAAATTGATTCTCGCGTATTATGGAAGATGGAAAGAAATGCTTGGTGGTGAATTTTCAGGAACAGTTGAAATACTAAAAAATCTTTATCTGAAAGAAAAATTTAAACTCATTGCTCTGACTAACTGGAGCTCAGAAACTTTTCCAGTTGCTTTAAAAAGATTTAAATTTTTAAGATTATTTTCAGGAATTGTAGTTTCAGGGGAAGAAAAAACAAGAAAACCCTTTCACAAAATATATCAATTAACAATCAACCGATATAATTTGAATTGTGACGAAACAATATTTATTGATGACAATCAAAGAAATATCAATGCTGCTATTAATTTTGGAATAAAAAAAAGTATACTTTTCAAAACTCCAGAAAATTTAAAGGCTGATTTAAAAAAACTTAAAATATTATGAAGTATGTAATTTACCACAACTCTAGGTGTAGAAAATCAAGAGAAGCTCTAAAATATCTCCAAGATAAAGAATATGATTTTAAGGTTAGAGATTACATTAAAAACCTTCTATCAATTGAAGAAATAGTAGAATTAATAGAGTCTTTAAAAATTAAACCTATTGAATTGGTAAGAAAAAACGAAGCGATTTGGAAAGAAAATTTTAAAAACAAAAATTTAGATGATAGTCAAATTATAAGTGTCCTTTCAAAATATCCAAAATTAATTGAAAGACCAATAGTCACAAAAGGTAAAATTTCTATAATTGCAAGACCAGTAGATAAATTGTTAAACTTTCTTTAAAAAAAAAAATTACTCAGAAAAAATGTTCATTTTTGCATAAAATTTTATCTGAAAAAAATACTTTTCTTAATCGTTTTCTTTTTCTTGGTTTTAAATACTAAAGCTCAGAGAAATTTCCCATCTGGAGTTAAAAAAATATTGATTACAGGTAAAGTAATCGATATTGATACTGGACAACCCTTAGAATATGCAACTATTACATTTAAAAATCCAAATGCTCCTAAATTAAATCAAGGAGGTATCACCAATCAAAGTGGAGTTTTTAAAATCGAAATAATTCCTGGTAAATACGATATCATAACTGAATATATTTCTTTTGAAAAAAATATTGAAAAAGGAATTGTCTTAAATAGTTCAAAAAATATCGGTGAAATAAAATTAAAAATTTCTATTTCCGACTTAGATGAAGTCGAATTAATAGGAGAACAGACTCAAGTAGAAATAAGATTAGATAAAAGAGTTTATAATGTGGGAAAAGATATAACTGTTAGAGGAGGTAGCGTATCAGATGTTATGAATAATATTCCTTCTGTATCGGTTGATCCTGAAGGAAATATTTCATTAAGAGGAAATGGTAATGTAAGAATTTTAATTAATGGTAAGCCCTCCGGCTTAGTTGGGCTTTCTGGCCCTCAGGGACTACGACAACTACCTGCTGAATCAATTGAGAAAGTAGAGGTAATAACATCACCTTCAGCTAGATATGAAGCTTCTGGAACAGCTGGAATTCTAAATATCATACTCAAAAAACAAAATTTAGAGGGCTTTAACGGATCATTAGCGTTGAACTCAGGTTTTCCTAGAGCTATAGGAAGCAATTTGAATATGAATTTTAGGAAAAACAAACTAAATTTTTTTTCAACCATAAGTGTAAATGATGCAAAATCCTTGGGAGGTGGTGTATTTGATAGTGAATATTTCAATGGTGTCAATCCTAGCACATTTACATACGAGGACAGGGATTACGACAGGTCAAGAAAGAGAGTTTTCTTAAATCTTGGTATGGAATACTATTTTAACGATGAAACTTCTTTTACGATAAGTGGTTTTACGAGAAATTCTGATAATTTGAGCAATAATTCTACCATCATACAGGATCTTGACCAAAATAAGGAAATATTAAATGAATTTGGAAGATTTCAAGATGAAGAAGAAGACGATATATCAAGTCAATTGACCCTTAACTTTACAAAAAAATTTAATAACAAGGGCCACGAATTTGTAATTGAATTCCAGACCGAAAAAAGTACTGAGGATGAAAGTGATTATGCATCAAATACGAATACTTTTGACCAATCGTCAATGACAGACGAGACTCAACGAAGAAAACTACTTCAACTAGACTATGTTTATCCTATTGATAAAGACACGCAATTCGAACTTGGATACAGGGGTAATTTTAGTGATTTAAATACAGATTATACTGTTTTAGATATTCGGGTTAATGAAACAACAAGAAATTTAAATTTATCGAACTTATTCATTTTTAATCAAGATGTTAATGCTTACTATACTCAATTTGGGAAGAAAATAAATAAATTTTCATATTTGCTAGGTCTTAGAGCAGAAACCACTAATCTTCAATTTAATCAGAAAACCTCGCAGGAGTCAAATAAAAAAAAATACACAGACTTATTTCCAACTGTTAATTTATCATACGAGTTTAGTAACTCTGAAAATATTACACTAGGGTATAGTAGGAGAATTAGAAGACCAAGTTCTTGGTCATTAAATCCTTTCCAGTCCATTACAAGTCTTACTTTTTTTAGACAAGGTAATCCAGATTTAGACCCCTCCTATTCTAATTCGTATGATTTAGGATATTTAAAAAGAATAAAAAAGTTTACCTTCAGTGGCTCAGTATATTTTCAAAAAGAAACAGACGTTATTCAAAGAATCACAGAAGAAACGGGTGAAATAGTACGGGTTAGTGAAAATCCAATAGTTGATGTACCAGCACTGAGATTTACCTCTATTAATTTATCGGAAAATATAAGAACAGGAACAGAATTTACTCTTACCTATACTCCAAAAAGAACTGTCAGATTAAGTGGAAATTTCAACCTTTTCAATTCTGAGACCATTGGTATCTATAAAGGGGAATCATTTGATGCAAAAATTTTAACTTGGTTTGCAAGAATTAATACTAGTTTTCCACTCCCACTTGGAACAAATGCTCAAATTAACGGTTATTATAGAGGACCAAGGGAAAATGCTCAAAGAAAAACTCAAGGTCTGGTTGGTTTTTCAGGAGCAATAAATAAGCAAATTTTTAAAAAGAAGGGAACAATTTCATTTAGAGCTTCAGATATATTCAATTCACAAATTTCAAGAAGTACAACATTAACCGATAGTTTTGAAAATTATACAGAATTTCAGTGGAGAGCACCAACATATATATTTACACTAACTTACAGAGTTAACGAAAAAAAATCTAATAGAAGGAGAAATTCACGTCAATACAATTCAGATTCACGAGAATTTGAATTTTAGAAAAAAATCGATTTAAATTAGGGTTTTTTAGAAGAAGTCTTACCTTTAATCCACTCAAGAAAAGTTCCAGTTAACCAATAGGGTATAATGAATAATAACAAAAAAAACATTAGCCAAAATCCTATTGTAAGTATACCCAAGAATGACAAAAAACCTAAATATTGATCGAATTCAAACATATTTATTAATATTCTCCAAATTTACTTTATTTTTCTAAATAAAATTTCTGTTTTTTTAAAAAATAATTTGCCGAATTTAAAAACTCAAGCTGAGAAAAATTTATTGTAATTTTATAAAATAATTTTTTGATGAAATACAGGATAGAAAAAGATACAATCGGTGAAGTAGAGGTTCCAGAAAATGTATATTGGGGTCCGCAAACTGAAAGATCTAGACAAAATTTTAAAATTGGAACATCCAACCCGATGCCAATTGAAATCATTTATGGTTACGCACACTTAAAAAAGTCGGCTGCAATGGCAAATCATGAACTTGGTATTTTGGAAAAAAATAAAAAAGATTTGATCGTGGAAGTCTGTGACGAAATTATCGAGGGAAAACTCGATAGTCACTTCCCCCTTGTTATTTGGCAGACAGGCTCTGGCACTCAAACTAATATGAATATTAATGAGGTAATTAGTAACAGAGCACATGTAATTCTTGGAAATAAATTGGGATCTGGAAAAAAAGAATTATCACCTAACGATGATGTTAATATGTCACAATCCTCAAATGATACGTTCCCTACATCTATTCATATTGCAACTTATCTAAAGCTAAAAGAAATAACAATTCCTGGGGTTGAAAATCTATTGAATTCGTTAAAAAAGAAATCTAAAGAATTTCAAAAAATTGTTAAAATTGGTAGAACACACCTAATGGACGCAACACCTGTTACTTTAGGTCAAGAGTTTTCTGGGTATTCTTCTTTAATCGAACATGGTTTAGATTCTCTAAAATTTTCTTTAAACCATCTATCTGAAATTGCTTTAGGAGGAACAGCAGTTGGAACTGGAATTAATACTCCAAAGGGATACGACGATTGTGTTGCTAAATACATATCTAAATCAACAGATATAAAGTTTGTGACTGCAAAAAATAAATTTGAAGCAATTTCCTCAAATGATGCCATCGTTGGTGTTCATAATTCATTGAAACAATTAGCAATATCCCTAAATAAAATTGCAAATGATATAAGACTTATGGGTTCTGGACCTAGATCAGGAATTGGAGAAATATACTTACCTGCAAATGAACCTGGAAGTTCAATAATGCCAGGAAAAGTGAATCCAACTCAATGCGAAGCATTAACAATGGTTTGTGCTCAAGTTATGGGAAATGATGTCTCTATAGGAATTGGTAACACACAGGGGCATTTCGAGTTAAATGTTTTTAGACCTCTAATTGCAAAGAATATTTTGGAGTCTTCTCAAATACTAGGTGACGCTTGCAAAAGCTTTAGTGAAAATTGTATTTCTGGAATTAAGCCCAATTTGGAAAAAATTAATGAACTTCTAAATAATTCCCTAATGTTAATTACTGCTTTAAATACTAAAATAGGATATTATAAATCTGCCGAAATAGCAAATTTCGCATTCAAGAAAAATATTTCTCTTAAAGAAGCAGCAAAAACATTAAACTATGTTTCAGAAAAAGACTTTGATAGGTGGGTCAAGCCCGAAGATATGACGGGTAATGACAAAAATTAGCTTCAAAAAGTTTACAAAAATTGATTCTGAAAAATTCAAGTCTTTAAACCTTGAATGGTTAAACAGATATTTTGAAGTTGAAACCATTGACAAACTTGTACTAAATAATCCCAAAACAGAAATTATCGACAAAGGTGGTTTCATTTTTATGATTCAAAAAAATTCTGAAACCATTGGGACCTTTGCATTCATCAAAAAAAATGAAAAGATTTATGAATTTAGCAAAATGGCAATTATACCCGAAGAAAGAGGAAAGGGGTATGGCAACCTAGCTATGAGATTTTTAATTGAGTTTTCAAAAAATAAAAACTGGTCAAAACTAATTCTTTATTCAAATACAAAACTTAAAAATTCAATTCATTTGTATAAAAAATTTGGATTTAAAGAAATACCACTAGAAAAAAATCTTATATATTCAAGGGGAAATATAAAGATGGAGTTAAGTTTAATCCAATAAAAAATTCTCTACAATTTTTAGACTTTCATTAGGTTTTTCTTCCATCGGAATGTGTCCAGTGTCATTCATAATTGAAACACTAGAATTTTTAATCATTTTTTTAAATTTTTGTGCAAACTTCACATTTATCCACTCATCGTTCTTTCCCCATAGTACTAGCGTTGGAGATTTAACTTTTTTTAATCTTGAAGTATGGTCGGTAAAATTGATTAAAGATCGATCAATAAAAGCTTGCCTATTACCTTGTCTTAAGCTTAATTTATAATATCTGTTAATAATTGATTTTGATATAAGTTTATCATTATAATAAACCTCTTTTAAAGACTTTTTTACTAGATACTTAGGTGACGTTTTTTTTATCAGAAAGTTTAGATAATTATTTCTTGCTATTTTAATTACAAAAGGGACTTCGTCCAGTTCAAATCCAGATGAATTTATCAAAACTAATTTACTTACTTTTTTATCGTAAAATGAAGAATAAAGCCAAGCAATTGAACCTCCTAGAGAATTTCCTACAAGATGAAACTTTTCAACTCCAATTTTTTCAACAAAGTTTTCAAGCAGATTAACATAATCTTTAATTTTATATTTTTTGTCAAAACGAGGGCCTGACAATCCAAATCCAGGAAGTGTAATTCTTAAAACTCTATATTTGTTCTTTAATCTTTCAGCCCATAAATCCCAAGTATGTAGAGATGATCCCGTTCCGTGAAGAAGAATTATAGGTATTCCCTCGCCTTCATCAACATAATGAACAAGTGTTCCATCAACTTCAAGAAATCTAGAATTCTTTTTTTTAAATTCTGTTTTTAAATCTTCTAGAGGTATGTCACTGGTGATATTTAAAAAAAATAAAGCACAAAAGGTAAATAAAACAAATACAATTGCAATAAATATTTGTTTAACCCTAATCATATAAGCAAAATATTCAAACTCGCCCCTTGAGAGCATTAAAAGCCCAGGAGACTGCGTAAAATCCTACGCCCGCAACGGAGAAACCTATTGCATATTCCCTGTATTTGAACAAACCTAAAAGTATCAAAGCAGTACCAAGTATTCCCATACATAAAGAGGAAATCCTAAATATTTTATTTTTATTTAAGCTCATATAGAAATCTTTTACAAATATCGATTTTTTATGGAAATTAAATAATAATAAATAAAATAATTGGAATGTATTGTTACTAAATAAGTTTTGTTTTCCAGGTAGACCATTTATATTGTTTGGAAAGGAAAAAAATTATTGAAGGATAAATTATTAAAATATATAGTAAAACCTCTTTGCTAAAGTATGGGTTCCCAATAAATTTAAAAATTGAATTTGTTTCAAATGCAGTCCAATCAGCAGTAACCAAGAGGGAAGCAACTAGGTTGTTTGATACATGAAAACCAGAAGATAATTCGATACCCTCATCCATTAAAGTTACAATCCCAAAAAATAATCCAGTTCCAACATAATAAATCAATAATCCATAACCAATTTTTTGGATTTCTGGATTAAGTATATGAAGTAAACCAAATATTATTGAAGTTGTTAAAAGTGACAATACCCTACTTTTAAAAAAAACACTAAACCCTTGCATTAAATATCCCCTAAAAACCAGTTCCTCTAGAATTGATTGTACTGGTATCATTGTTATTGATATTAAAAAAAGAACAAGAAATTTTGAAAAATTAAAATTCCACTCATAGTCGGTTGGATTGATTAAAATTTCTAAAAAGAAGATTGATACGCTTATTAAAGACCAGAGAATAAATGCAAACATAAATCTTTTGAAATCAACTTTTTTTCTTGACGTAATTATTGAAATTATCGATCTAAAGTGGATTTGTTTCACAACAAACCATAATCCCAAAAAAGAAAAAACAGAAGGTAGTAGCAATAAAAACAGCAATAAATTTTTATCTAGTGAAGAAAAAATATCTAATCCCTCTGAAGAAGTATTTATTTCATTGGGTAGGAAAAAAAACATTGGGATTTGACCAATAAATGAAAAAATCAAAACAATCAATGATCCAAGTAAATAAAAGCCTAGAGGCCTTTTTTCTTCACTAAAATCTTCCAGAAAGCGATTTTTTTTAACTTCCATAGTTTAAAAATGGAAAGTTTTATTAAAAGTAAAAACTGATAATTATTCCAACACAGAAAAAGATTTGATAGTAGATTGTTTGGATATTATAGTAAACAAGAGATCTCTTATTGTAGTTTTTAAATAAACCTAACGAAATAAAAAGTCCGTATAACGATAGAATTGATATAATTACAGAAAAAGCAATTTCATTAAAATTTAAAACTTTTGATGAAAATACATCTTTAAGAAAATAACAAAAAAGGATTGTTAATGTAACGTTTAGCAAAAATATCCACCTTGATAACTTTTTACCTAAAAATACAACCAGATTAATTTTTCCAGTTACTTTGTCAGAGTTATAATCAGGAAATTGATTTATAAATAAAATATTTGTTGTTAATAACCCTAGTGGTAAACCAATAAAGATAAAATCTCTAAGATTTTGGAAATCTAAAATTATAGTATTTGTAGACATTGCAATAGCACTTCCAATGGTCAAAAGAGGTCCGAAACATAAAAAAATAGTTAATTCTCCTAACCCCTTTCTGCCTGACAGTCTAATAGGCTTTGCTGTATAAAAATACCCTAATAAAGAAGCTATCAAAGAAATAAAAAGCATTGCTTTTATATTTGAGAATGAATTCGTAATCAAATAACTGTTATAACAAACCATCATTAAAAAAATCACAGAAACAAACAGCATAATGTTAGCAAGTTTTTTTGTGTTTTTTAATGTTATTAGACCTAGTTCTATAGCTCTACTACCCCCAGATATTTGAGCCCCTCTTAAAACCAGAGATTTATCACCAACATTAAAATATTCATTATTTGCTTCGTCTGTGCCATGTTTAACGTCAAAATAATCGTTATACAAATTTGAAAATAAGTGAAGAAAAAAAACTCCACTAATTGATAAAATTGCATTTAGAAAACTCAAATTTCCAGTAGAAGACAAAAAATAAGAAACTACGACCATAGGCAAAATTGAAGCCAAAGTAAAACCGCCTCTAGTTATAGCTATTCCCCTAATCAACTTTGTTGAAAATTTAATTGGTATATCTACTTTTTCATTTATTTCTTTTGTAATACCACAGTAGCCGGTTTGAGGCTTATCTTTTCCATTTGCGTAATTGGGGGTTATTAGAATTTCTGCATTAAATAAAGAACCATTCTTTCTTTTAAACCTTGTTTTAACTATTGACTTACCCTTTTTATTAGCCTCATCTAACCAACCCAAAACATTTTGAATAACTATGTCAGCTTCTGAAAAAATTGAAACCCTTTTTATTCCAACTAGCTCATCTTTTGAATATCCAAACATATCTAGGGCTCCTTTATTCATTTCTTGAATAACACCCTCCATATCGCAAATTATTACACTTTTCATAATCTAAATTTGGATATAAATATAGCGCATAATATTCTCAAATACTTAATTATTAAAGCTGAATTAAAAACAAAAAACGAAGCTTAAAAATGCCTTTATCATTTATTTAACCTCTTCAAAATCAACATCTTGGACGTCATCTTTGCCATTTTTGTCTTTATTGTTTTTTTGATTTTGTTCTTTAGTTTCGTTTTTGGACTGGGTTTGACTAGCAGCTTGTGCTTTATACATTTCTTCGGAAGCAGCTTTCCAAGCATTATTGATTTTCTCTAACGAAGAGTCAATAAGCTTAGAATCTTTACTCTCGTAAGCAGTTTTTAATTCTTTCAGAGCCTCCTCAACAGGCTTCTTTTTTTCTTCTGATAGTTTATCTCCAAATTCCTTGAGTTGACTTTCAGTCTGAAAAATCATTTGATCTGCGCTATTTAATTTATCAACTTCATCTTTAGCTTTTTTATCAGCCTCTGCATTAGCTTCAGCTTCTTTTTTCATCTTTTCAATTTCCTCTTCAGTTAGTCCTGAAGACGCCTCTATTCGAATATCTTGGGATTTACCCGTTGCCTTATCAGCTGCAGTAACTTTAATTATTCCATTAGCATCAATATCAAAAGTTACCTCAATCTGCGGAGTTCCTCTTGGTGCAGGTGGAATCCCATCGAGATGGAATCTGCCAATTGTCTTATTATCTGCAGCCATTGATCTTTCTCCTTGGAGCACATGTATTTCAACAGAGGGTTGATTGTCGGCTGCAGTAGAAAAAACTTGTGATTTTTTTGTAGGTATTGTTGTGTTAGCATCAATAAGTTTTGTTAGAACACCTCCCATTGTTTCGATACCTAATGAGAGAGGAGTGACGTCCAACAGTAAAACATCTTTAACATCACCTGTTAAGACCCCTCCTTGAATCGCTGCTCCAACAGCGACAACCTCATCTGGGTTAACTCCTTTAGATGGTTTTTTTCCAAAAAACTTTTCTACTTCACTCTGAATTACTGGGATTCTTGTCGAACCTCCTACTAAAATCACCTCATCTATGTCAGAAGTGCTTAAACCAGCATCTTTCAATGCTTTTTTCACTGGAGATATTGATCGTTTAACTAAATCATCAGATAATTGTTCAAATTTAGAACGAGTAAGTGAAGTTACAAGGTGTTTTGGTCCTGAAGGAGATGCGGTAACATATGGTAAATTAATTTCTGTTTGGGTAGATGAAGAAAGCTCAATTTTTGCCTTTTCAGCAGCTTCTTTAAGTCTTTGTAAGGCCATGGGGTCTTTTCTCAAATCTATGTCTTCATCTTTTTTGAATTGCTCAGCCAACCAATCAATCAAAACCTGATCAAAATCGTCTCCACCCAAATGGGTGTCACCATTAGTTGACAAAACTTCAAAAACACCATCTCCCAATTCAAGGATGGATATGTCAAAAGTACCTCCTCCCAAATCATAAACAGCTATTTTTTTGTCTGAACCTCCTTTGTCAAGACCGTAAGCTAAAGCAGCAGCAGTTGGCTCATTAATAATCCTTTGGACTTTGAGACCAGATATTTCACCTGCTTCTTTAGTAGCTTGTCTTTGAGAATCATTGAAATAAGCCGGAACTGTAATAACTGCATCACTAACAGATTGTCCTAAATAATCCTCAGCAGTTTTTTTCATCTTCTGAAGAATCATAGCAGATAATTCTTGTGGAGTATATAATCTTCCATCAATATCTACCCTTGGTGTATCATTATCACCTTTAGTTACTTTATACGCAACTGTAGATGCTTCTTTGTTTGATTCAGAATATTTATTACCCATAAAACGTTTTACTGAAGCTACAGTCTTGGTTGGGTTTGTTACAGCTTGTCTTTTAGCAGGATCGCCAACTTTGATTTCACCACCCTCAACAAAAGCAATTACTGACGGTGTTGTTCTTTTTCCTTCAGCATTAGGAATCACAACTGGTTCTTTACCCTCCATAACAGAAACACAGGAATTCGTGGTTCCTAAGTCTATACCAATAATTTTACTCATAATTATATTTTAAAATTATTTTGGCAATCTTTATGCCAGCTATTAAAAACTGACATGCTGTCATAATTTTATTTTTTATTGGAAAACGATTTAAAAACTTAAATTTGTAAAAAATTAATTTAAAAAATATTTGAAAGTAAACAAAGCATATAAGATTGTTACAACAAAATCATTATTTGAAATGAAGCAAAATAATGATAAAATTTCTATGCTCACGGCTTATGATTACTCTTTGGCAAAAATCATAGACAGAGCTGGAATAGACGTCATTTTAGTAGGGGACTCCGCTTCTAATGTATTTGCAGGTCATGAAACAACTCTTCCTATAACACTTGATCAGATGATTTATCATGCATCATCTGTCGTAAAGGCCACAAAAAGAGCTCTTGTTGTTGTTGATTTGCCATTTGGTAGCTATCAATCCGATTCTAGTGGAGCTCTGAAATCAGCTATAAGAATTATGAAAGAGTCAGGAGCACACGCGGTTAAACTTGAAGGAGGGGAATCACAAAAACAATCAATAGAAAGAATATTGCAAGCCGGTATTCCTGTAATGGGACATCTTGGTTTAACCCCTCAATCTATATACAAATTTGGGACATATACAGTGAGAGCACAAGAGAAAATTGAAGCTGAAAAACTAATTAACGATTCATTGCTTTTAGAAAAAATTGGTTGCTTTGGGATTGTATTAGAAAAAATACCAGCTAAACTTGCAGAGAAAATAGCTTCTAAATTAAACATTCCTGTTATTGGTATCGGAGCCGGTAAAAACGTTGACGGACAAGTACTCGTTGTAAATGACATGCTTGGAATGAACAAAGAATTCAGTCCACGTTTCCTTAGAAGATACGCTGATTTGGATTCATTAATCGATAAAGCTGTTAAAAATTACTCCGATGATGTAAAAAGAGGAGACTTTCCAAATAATAATGAACAGTATTAAATTAATAAAACGAAATTTAATATATGAAGACAATCATTTACTAGTTTATAACAAACAACCGGGAATTTTGGTCCAGGGAGATAAGACTGGTGATGTTTCTTTGTTAGATATTTTAAAAAAATATCTGAAAGTAATAAAAAATAAAGAAGGAAATGTTTTTTTAGGTTTAGTACATAGACTGGATCGAACTTCAAGTGGAGTAATGGTTTTTGCTAAAACGTCAAAAGCATTGTCTAGACTAAACAAACAATTTAAAAATAGAGAGGTTTCAAAAACTTATTGGGCCATAGTTGAGGGAAAAAATATACCCAAAAAAGAAAAGTTAATTAATTGGGTAAAAAAAAACAAAAAAAAAAATAAATCTATGGTTTTAAAAAAAAAAATAGAGGGAAGTAAAAGAGCTATTTTAACTTACAGACTTAAAAATAATTTGAAAAATTACTCTTTTATTGAAGTTGAACTTGAAACCGGAAGACACCATCAAATTAGATCTCAAATATCTTATAGAGGTTTTCCCATAAAGGGAGACTTAAAATATGGTTCAAAAAGATCGAATAAAAATTCATGTATTTATTTGCACTCCAGAAAACTTACACTTTTCCACCCTGTCACAATGAAAAAACTGATATTTGTTGCTAAATGTCCAAAAGACTCTCTCTGGGAATCTTGCGAAGAGGTAAATTCTTAGATGCTTTTTCCTGTATAATTTTTGATATCGGCATATTTAAAATTTTACTTTCTAGCCAAGATAAAATGTCCAAATAAAGAAATGCTCTTCTTTCATAAGGGTCGTTTTCATAGGGCTTTAATTCTTTATGTAAACTTTTAAAATTTTCCTTCAATTCATGAGGGTATATATTCCCTAAATTTCTAACAAATTTTATCATTAATTTTTGAACCTCATGTAAATCATTCATTTTAAGTAAAAATTTGTATGTGTCTCTTATGTGCTTGTCTATATCATAATCAAAACCTGCTTCATAATGTGCTACCAAATTTAAAACTCTAGTAAAACAAAGTAAATCCTCACGCATTTTCAACTCCCTATTTTTAACTATTAGATTTAAGTATTTGATTGAATCTGCATAACGGTCACAGCCAAAATAGAGACAAGCAATCTTGTAGTAAACTAACATTATATGGTGTGGATCAATATGACTTTTTAAATCATTAATTTTAGATAAAATTTTTGGAACCATTTTTAATCCATTTTGAAATTTACCTTCCATAAAAAGAAGGTTCAAGCGATTATTAGTTAGATAAAGAAATGTTAAAGTTGAAATATTATCATTTTTTGGAAATAAATCAGAATTAACAACATCTTCAAACTTTAACAACACCTCTTTAAATTTTTTTGGATACTTGATTAAAACCAAAGCTTCCATAAGGAAATTATTTGCTTTTAGATAGAAAACAGGATGAGAGGATATCATATTGATTTTAGAGTCAAATAAATCAACCCATCTTCTTGAAAACTTATAACTAGACAAAAAGTCTTGAATTAGTAAACTATACCATACATGTACTTTACAATACCACAATTTTTCTCTGAAACCCAATTTACTATAGCTCACCTTGGGCATTCTTTCAAAAAAAAACTTTGTTATTTCTCTAAATTCTTCATCACTTTTTGCATAACCTGCTTTTATTAATTTTTCATATAATTGTAAAGAAAGATTAGATAAACTACTGCATAATTTATTTTGAGCAGATAAAAACTTTGAATGTTTAATAAGTTCGTCCGCTCTATTACTCATACTTCTAGTTATATATTGAGACTCTATTAATTTTTCAATTTCAACAATTTCAAAGGCAGAATATTTTTCATCTAAGTCAATGGACATGTTTTTGGCTTTTTCTAAAATTTTTAAACTTTGCTTATACAATCCCTTTTGATATAAAACTGTAGCGTAATCAATTTGTTCCCTGATTAACATCCTATTGTCTTGTAACATTGGATTCATTCTTAAACTTTGAAGTATTTGATTATAGAGATGTGCCTTGAGATTAGATAATTGTTGTTTGGTAACAAAATTTTTTTTTAGTATTTCTATCTCATTGTATGTAGTGGATTTATCAAGTAAATTAAATAGTTTGATAAATTTAGAATCTTTGTTCGACTTCACCCTTCCTACGAATAATTTGAATTGTCTTTTTTCAGATTTAGACAATGATTTAATTAAAAGAAAAAGATTTTCTTTATTCTGTTTGGACATTGGAATAATTATTTTCGTAAAGCTAACAAATATAATGTTTTAAATTAAATTTAATTCACTTGAAAATAATAATAAAAAAAAGTAAAACCACTCCTCTATTGACTAATTAATATTAATTTTGTTTTTGAATTAAATGACAAACGATAAAGTATACATTTTTGATACTACCCTTAGGGACGGTGAGCAAGTTCCTGGATGTAAACTCGATACCAAAAGTAAACTATCGATAGCAGAAAGATTAGATGAAATGGGTGTTGATATTATTGAAGCTGGATTTCCTGTATCTAGTCCAGGAGATTTCAAATCCGTTGATGAAATTTCAAAACTTGTTAAAAATGCTCAGGTGTGTGGCTTAACAAGAGCAGTTAAAAAAGATATAGACGTTGCTGCTGAATCACTCAAAAACGCAAAATATCCTAGAATTCACACAGGAATTGGTACATCGCCCTACCATATTAAACATAAATTTAATTCAACAAAAGAAAAAATTTTAGAAAGAGCATGTTCAGCCGTTAGTTATGCGAAAAAAAAAGTTGAAGACATTGAATTTTATGCTGAAGATGCAGGAAGAACCAAAAATGACTTTTTAGCTAAAGTTTGTGAGGAAGTAATTAAAGCTGGAGCAACAGTTTTAAATATTCCAGATACAACCGGTTACTGTTTGCCAGAGGAATACGGAGAAAAAATAAAATATCTAAAAGAAAATGTCAAAGGCATAGATAAAGCTATTATATCTTGTCATTGCCACAATGACTTAGGTCTGGCCACGGCTAACTCAATTTCTGGTTTAATTAATGGGGCTAGACAAATTGAGTGTACAATTAACGGAATAGGTGAAAGGGCTGGAAATACCTCACTAGAGGAAGTTGTTATGATATTAAAACAACACCCCTCACTGAAACTTCAAACATCTATTAAGTCTAAATATCTATACAGCACAAGTCTTTTGGTATCTGATTTAATGGGGATAATTGTTCAGCCAAATAAAGCAGTTATTGGGGCAAACGCATTTGCTCATAGTTCTGGTATTCACCAAGACGGAGTAATTAAAAATCGAGAAACCTATGAAATTATTGACCCAAAAGATGTAGGTGTAGACAAATCTTCAATTATTTTAACTGCCAGGAGTGGCAGAGCAGCACTTGCATATAGAGCAAAAAACATTGGTTTTGAATTAGATAAAATTCAACTTGATAAAGTTTATAAAGAATTTTTAAAATTAGCTGATGCGAAAAAAGAAATTTATGATGACGACATACAAAAAATAGTCAAAGCTGCCAATATCTAAATTATAATGAATAAAAAAACACTTTTTGATAAAATATGGGATTCCCACGTAGTAAGAAAAATTGACAATGGTCCAGATGTTTTATTTATAGATAGACACTTGATTCATGAAGTTACAAGCCCTGTTGCCTTTTTAGGATTAAAAAAAAGAAATCTAAATGTTATGTATCCTAATCTGACATTTGCTACCGCAGATCACAATACTCCAACTATTAACCAACATTTACCAATTAAAGATCCTTTATCAGCTAAACAACTTCAAACTCTTCAAGATAACACTAAAAAGCACGATATAGTATTTTGGGGGCTAGGTCATAAAAAAAATGGAATTGTTCACGTTATTGGACCAGAATCAGGAATAACCCTTCCCGGAACAACAATTGTATGTGGTGATTCACACACATCAACTCATGGTGCCTTTGGAGCTATTGCATTTGGAATTGGAACTTCTGAAGTAGAAATGGTATTAACTACTCAGTGCATTATGCAACCAAAACCTAAAACAATGAGGATCAATATTGATGGAGAATTAGGGGATTCAGTAACTCCGAAAGATGTTGCTCTTTTCATAATTTCTAAACTTTCCACATCTGGAGCTACGGGCTATTTCGTTGAATATAGTGGAAATGTTTTTTCTAAAATGAGTATGGAAGGAAGAATGACTGTTTGTAACCTTTCAATTGAAATGGGTGCAAGAGGAGGATTGATATCGCCCGATAAAAAAACGATTGAATATGTAAAAAATCGAGAATACACACCTAAAGGGCAAAATTTATCAAGGGCAATTGAGTACTGGTCTAAACTTCACACAGATGAAGGAGCGGTTTTTGACAAAGAATATAACTTTAATTCCTCCGATATAGAACCTATGGTAACTTTTGGGACCAATCCAGGAATGGGAATTAGTATATCAGGAAAAATACCTAATGTTGATTCTGAAAAAGGCAATTCTTCATCATACTTAAAATCCCTTAAATATATGGGATATAAAATTGGTGATAAAATGCTTGGAAAAAGAATTGATTATGTCTTTTTAGGTAGCTGTACAAATGGAAGAATTGAAGACTTTAGAACATTTTCAAAAATAACAAAGGGATTCAAAAAAGCTAATGATGTTGTAGCATGGCTTGTTCCTGGTTCACACCGCGTACTAGATCAAATAAAAAGTGAAGGAATTTTAGAAGAATTGGAATCTTCTGGATTTAAAGTAAGAGAACCAGGTTGCTCAGCTTGTCTTGCAATGAACGACGATAAAATTCCTCCTGGAAAGTATGTGATTAGTACCTCAAACAGAAATTTTGAAGGTAGACAAGGGCCAGGGGCAAGAACAATTCTTGCAAGTCCAGCAGTAGCTGCTGCTGCTTCCATAACAGGTAAAATAACTGATCCTAGAAAACTATAATTATGCCTTACGAAAAATTTAGAATATTAGAAAGCACAGGGGTTCCCTTAGAAATCGAAAATGTTGATACAGACCAGATTATCCCAGCAAGATTTTTAAAGGCAACTGAAAGAATAGATTTTGATAAAAATCTATTCAGAGACTGGCGATATAACCAAGACAACTCATTAAAAAAAGATTTTGTTTTAAATGATAAAAACTATTCTGGAAAAATACTAGTTGCAGGTAAAAATTTTGGTTCAGGATCTTCCAGAGAGCATGCTGTTTGGGCAATTTATGACTATGGATTTCGTTGCGTTATCTCAAGTTTTTTTGCTGATATTTTTAAAAATAATTGTTTAAATATTGGTGTTTTACCAGTGCAAATATCCGCTGATTTTCTTGAACTGATTTTTAATTCAATTAAAAAAAATCCAAATGTCAATTTAAAAGTAAATTTAATTGAACAAGAAGTTTCAATCTCTGATTTCTCACAAATTGAAAAATTTGAAATTAACCCATACAAAAAAGAAAATATGATGAATGGTTTTGATGATATCGATTATTTATTAAATATGAAATCAGAAATTAAAAACTTTGCTGCTAAAAGACCTTTTTAAAAAATGAATTCTTTGGCAAACAATTATATTGAAATCATGGACACGACCCTCAGAGATGGAGAACAAACATCCGGTATCTCTTTTTCTGAGAATGAAAAATTGACAATTTCAAAGTTGTTAATCAATGAGTTATCAGTTGACAGAATAGAAATAGCGTCTGCTAGAGTATCTATAGGAGAATTTCATTCAGTAAAAAAAATTTGTAATTGGGCGAAAGAAGAGGGACATCTAAAAAAGATTGAAGTACTAACGTTTTTGGACAACGGATTATCATTAGAATGGATAAATAAAGCTGGATGTGAAGTCCAAAATTTGCTTACTAAAGGATCATTAAATCATTTAAAAAATCAACTAGGCCAAAAACCAAAAGAACACTTTCAGAAAATTCAAAAAGTATTGGATAAAGCAGACAAAAGCAAGATATTAACAAATGTGTATCTTGAGGATTGGAGTAACGGAATGAAAAATTCCAAAGAATACGTATTCTCTTTACTTGAATTTTTATCAAAAACGACTGTAAAAAGAGTAATGTTACCAGATACATTAGGGATCCTAACACCAAAAAAAACTGGAAATTTCATAAATGAAATTACTTCAAAATATTCAAAAATTCATTTTGATTTTCATGGTCATAACGATTATGATTTAGGAGTTTCGAATACGCTAGAAGCAGTTAGAAATGGAATCAAAGGGATACATCTTACTGTAAACGGAATGGGTGAAAGAGCAGGTAATGTAGCTCTTGAAAGTGCAGTTGCTGCCATAAATGATTTTATCCCAAATATTAAATTAAACATCAAAGAAGATTCACTTTATAAAGTTAGTCAGCTAGTTTCAACATTTACAGGTTATAGAATTCCTCCAAATAAACCAATTGTTGGATCCAATGTATTTACGCAGACAGCAGGTATTCATGCCGACGGAGATAACAAGAAAAACCTATATTACAATGATTTAATTCCGGAAAGATTTGGACGTAAAAGAAGTTATGCACTTGGTAAGATGTCTGGTAAAGCAAATGTTGTAAAAAATCTTGAAGAGTTGGGGGTTACTTTAAATGAAGAAGATTTAAAAAAAGTTACTAAAAGAGTTATCGAACTTGGAGACAAGAAACAAAAAATTACTAGATCTGATTTACCATACATTATTTCTGATGTACTTGATAGTGAGGATAAAAAAAATAATATTAAAATACATTCGTATGTTTTAACCCATTCAAAGGGATTAAGACCCTCTACTACGATTTCAATTGATTTTTACGGAGAAATAATTGAGGAAAATGCAACTGGAGATGGTCAATTCGACGCTTTTTATAATGCATTAAAAAAAATTTTTAAAACAAAAAAAATGAATCTTCCTGAGTTAGTTGATTATTTTGTTCATATACCTCCAGGAAGTAGTTCAGATGCATTTTGTGAGACGATTATAACTTGGAAAAACACCTCTTTTGAATTTACAACTAGAGGATTTGATTCTGACCAAACTGTTTCTGCTATAAAAGCAACTGAAAAAATGTTAAACTCAATTGATACTAGTAAATGAAAAAAAAAATAGCAGTTCTACCAGGAGATGGAATTGGACCAGAAGTAATAAGAGAAGCTATAAAAGTCTGTGAGGCTATTGGTGATAAATTTAAGCATGAGTTTTTATTTAAAGAAGGGATTGTGGGTGCTGCATCTATTTTCAAAAACGGAGATCCCTATCCCGATGAAACCCATAATCTTTGCTTGAATTCTGATTCTGTGCTGTTTGGGGCAATTGGTTTGCCTGAATTTGACAATAACCCTTCAGCGAAAGTAAGACCTGAGCAAGGACTTTTAAAAATGAGAAAAAAATTAGGTCTATTTGCTAATATAAGACCAACATTTACTTTTAAAAGCTTAGTTGATAACTCACCTTTAAAGAAAAATAAAATTGATGGAACGGATTTAATTTTTGTAAGGGAGCTCACAGGAGGTATTTATTTTGGAAAGAGAGGAAGAAAAAATAAAGGTGATTTTGCATTTGACACTTGTGAGTATGATAGAAATGAAATAATTAGATTAGCAAAAAAGGGATTTGAAATTGCAGGCAAAAGAAAGAAAAAACTTTGTTGTGTTGACAAAGCGAATGTCTTGGAGACTTCAAGGCTTTGGAGAGAAACTATTCAATCAATGGAAAAAGACTACCCTAAAATAGAAGTTTCATACGAATTAGTAGATGCAGTAGCAATGCGCTTAATCCAATCACCTAAAAATTATGATGTTCTTATAACAGAAAACTTATTTGGTGATATTTTAACAGATGAAGCTTCAGTTATTTCAGGATCAATGGGCTTAATGCCATCCGCATCAGTTGGAGAGGTAAATTCATTGTATGAACCCATACATGGCTCATTCCCCGAAGCTACAGGAAAAAACATTGCAAATCCCTTAGCAACAATATTATCCGCTGCTATGATGTTTGAAATGTCATTCAACCTTAAGTTAGAATCGGATTTAATTAAAAACTCTGTTGAAAAATCGATTGAAGAAGGATTTGTAACTCAAGATTTGTCAAACGGCAATGTATATTATTCCACATCTGAAGTTGGAGATAAAATTTGTGATTACATTAAATTAAGTTAAATTATAACAGATATTCTGTGTTTATAAAATTTGAATCTTTAGAATTTAATAAAGAACCAATTATTTCATTATTCTTGGGATTATCTTTCGCTGCAACAAAAGTTCTGATCGAAAAGGATCTTAAAGCATCGTGAACACTTAAAGTGCTGACGGCAGAATTTTTTCTACCCGTAAAAGGATAAACATCTGGACCTCTTTGACAAGCACTGTTCAAATTTACCCTGCAAACTAGATTTGCTAAAATATCAACTAATGGACCAATTTTAGATATATCATTTCCAAATAAGCTGACTTGCTGTCCATATTCTGATGCAGCCATAACATTTAACGGTTCATCTATGTCTTTGTAAGACATAACTGGAATCACAGGACCAAACTGCTCCTCATGATATATATTCATATCTGTAGACACTGGATATAAAATAGCAGGATACAAATAATTATGAGATAATGTTCCACCCTTTTTATTAATAATCTTCGCACCTTTTTTAACAGCATCATGAATTAAATCTTGCATATAATTTGCTTTATGAGGCTCAGGTAAAGGAGTCAAAAAAGCATCTTCTTCCCAAGGAAGACCGTATTTTAAATTATCAACCGCTATTGCAAATTTTTTATTGAATTCATCGACTATTGATTCATGAACAAATAAAATTTTTAGTGCGGTACATCTTTGCCCGTTGTATGATAAAGTTCCTGATATACACTCTTTGATTGTTAGGTCTAAATCGGCGTCAGGTAATACAATTCCTGGATTTTTAGCTTCTAAACCTAAAACTAATCTTAACCTATTTTTATTTGGATGTAGATCTTGTAGAGCAACAGCTGAAGAAGAATGTCCAATCAAAGCTAAAACGTCGATTTTACCAGTTTTCATTATGGGAGAAGCGATTTTTCTACCTCTACCAAATAAAATATTCACAACCCCTGGAGGAAAGCTTTCTTCAAAGGCTTTTAAAAGTGGAGTAATTAATAAAACACCATGCTTAGCAGGCTTAAAAACTGCAGTATTTCCCATAATGATGGCAGGAATTAGTAGACAGAAGGTTTCATTCAATGGGTAATTATAAGGTCCCAAACATAAAATTACTCCCAATGGTCCTCTTCTTATATGAGCATAAATACCAGATTGTTTTTCAAATTTTGCACTTTTTCTATCAATATCTTTGTAGGCTTCAATAGTATCATATATGTAATCAACTGTTCTATCAAATTCTTTGTAAGAATCAGACTTATTTTTAGATATTTCCCACATTAACAAGTTAACTACCTCCTCTCGGTAATTTTTCATTTTATCAGCAAACTTTTCCAAACATTTAATTCTTTCCCCTACCCTCATTGTAGGCCACTTGCCTTTACCTCTATTAAAGGCACCCACAGCAGAATCTAGAGCTTCGAGTGCTGGCTCGGTTTCCATGTCAGGAATTGATCCTAAAAGGGTAGGTTTTATTTCTCCATCCTTGTTACGTGTATAGATATTAGAAAAAACATCACTTGATTTACCAGACCAACTTTTTAATTTTCCATCAACCAAATAAGCTTTGCAATCAACAAAATTTTCATAAGATTCGTTGGAATCTGGTTTTGAAGGCTTAACTTCCATTAATTTTTTTTTCGAAAATAAAAAATATAATTGTAAGTAAAAAAAACCATTACAAATCAATTTTAAAATTTTAAATTGATAATTTTATTTCAATGTCATTTCTAAAATATTTATGGTTAAAAAAATAGGTTTAATATTAGGTCCCTTGTCTTTTATTTTTTTAAATTTTCTTAGTCTTGAGAATATAGATGAAAAAGCATCCATTGTTATCGCCCTTGCTGCATGGATGATAATTTGGTGGATTTCGGAAGCGGTTTCAATTTCTGTTACTTCACTTTTGCCTCTGGTTATATTTCCTTTGTTCCAGGTCATGGAAATAAATCAGGTTGGGGCAAATTATGGAAGCTCAATAGTCTTTCTCTTTTTTGGTGGGTTTGTCTTAGCTCTAGCACTTGAAAAAGTTAACTTACACAAAAGAATCGCTCTAACAATAATAAATAAAACCGGAACTTCTCCCAACAGAGTAATTCTGGGTTTTATGATTGCAACCGCCTTTATGAGTATGTGGATATCCAACACCGCAAGTACAGTTGTGATGCTCCCTATTGCCCTTTCTGTAATAAATCTTTTAATTGATAATAAAAAAGGGGGGTCAAAAAGTGAGAAAAACTTTTCTCTTAGTGTAATGCTTGGTATTGCTTTCTCAGCGAATTCAGGTGGTATAGCTACTGTTATAGGAACACCCCCAAATTCTGTTCTTATCGGTTTGTTAGAAAACGAATATAACATTGAAATTTCATTTCTAAATTGGATGGTTATTGGCCTTCCCTTTTCAATAACATTACTGGCTATAATTTATTTACTCTTAACAAGGGTGCTTTTTAGAAATGAAAATATAAAATTTAAATCTTCATCTCAACTAATTAGTAATAAACTAAGTGAACTTGGAAAATTAAGTAAAAAAGAAATACATGTATTGATAATATTTGGTATAACTGTTTTTTTGTGGATTTTTAGAACACTTATAAATAAATTAATTCCTGGATTTAAATTATCAGATACAATTATCAGTGTTGGTTGTGCAATTTCTCTTTTTGCAATCCCTTCCAAATTCTCAAAACCTCAATTTATATTAAATTGGAACGACACAAAAAACTTGGCTTGGGGAATCCTTATTCTTTTCGGTGGTGGACTTGCATTGGCAAAAGGAATGTCCGAAACAGGGATTGTTTCACTTATTACTGACTCTATTGCTGGTGCTAATTTAAATATCATAATAACCGTATCTCTTTTAATAACTATGATGTTATTCATGACAGAGTTGATGAGTAATGTAGCTTTAGTAGCAGTACTTGCACCAGTAATGGCAGGAATTGCAATTGGTTTAGAAATTCCTATTTTGCACCTTTTAATTCCAATAACTATGGCAAGCAGTTGTGCTTTTATGTTGCCAATGGCAACTCCACCAAATGCTATTGTTTTTGCCAGCGGCTATGTTAAAGTTTCTGAAATGGTCAGGGCTGGAATTCTCATAAACATTTTATCAATACTACTACTGATTTTGATGTATAAGTTTTTTATCCCTTTGATCTTTAACTAGATTATGTATTGGAATAGATCTGGTTTCTCATTTAAATACTCACCATAGAAACCGCTCTCTTTCATTCTTTTAACAAGAGGTGTTAAATCGTTTTTAGATTTCAGTTCAATACCAACAACTGCAGGAGCAACAACTCGGTTACTTTTCTTTGAGTATTCAAAAAAAGTTATGTCGTCTGTAGGACCAAGTATTTCCGACACAAACTGTTTCAAAGAACCAGCTCTTTGAGGAAATCTAACAATAAAATAATGTTTTAAATTACTGTAAAGAAGGGCTCTTTCTTTAATTTCTGGAGTTCTTGTAATATCGTTATTTCCCCCACAAATGATGGTCCCGATTTTTTTTCCTTTAATTTCATCTGAGAATTGATCAAGACAGGCAAGAGAAATCGCACCAGCAGGCTCTACTACAATGCCTTCCTTGTTATATAAATCCAAAATTTCTTTACAAATTCTTCCCTCGTCAACTGAAATAGTTTTATCGATTAAATCTTTACAATAATTAAAGCAAATATCTCCCATTTTTTGAATAGCAACACCTTCCGCAAACTTATCAATCGTTTTTAACTGAGTATTTCTATTATTCTTTAAAGATGTTATAAATGAGGTTGCACCAGAGGGTTCGACACCTACTATTTTAGTATTTGGTGACAACTTTTTAAAAACTGTCAAAAAGCCAGAAACAAGACCTCCACCACCAACAGGAATAAACATGTAATCAAGATCAAAGTCAATTTGGTCCAGAATTTCAAGTGCGATAGTTGCTTGTCCATGAATAACCTCTACATCATCAAAAGGATGAATGAAAACGGAATTTGATTTTACTTGATATTTTTCTGCTTCACTTTGGGAATCATCATAAGTATCACCTTTAAGGATAATTTTAATGTATTCAGCTCCAAACATTTTTACTCTATCTATTTTTTGCTTTGGAGTCGGCAAAGGCATAAATACTGTTCCCTTAATTTTTAAATAATTACATGCAAATGCAAATCCTTGAGCATGATTTCCTCCACTAGCACATACTATACCTCTTTTAAGATCATTCTTAGAAAGAGCAACAATCTTATTAAACGCACCCCTTATTTTAAAAGACCTTACTAGTTGTAAATCCTCTCTTTTGGTGTAAATCTCAGCATTAAAATTATTAGAAATTCTATCTAGAAATTGAAAAGGTGTGTTAATTGAAACATTGCTAAGTCTTTCTTTAGCTTGATAACAACCTTCAATTGTGGGGAAATTCATTATATGATTTTTTTCATTCCAGTCATTGATTCTCTTAATTCGTATCCTATATTTTCAACTGGATGAAATCTGATAATTTCGTTAATATCAATTAATTTTTTATTATCCACATAATTATCTTTACCACTATTAAATGACTTGCCGATAACATCAACATCGATTTCGCTCATAAATTTCTTCAAAAGTGGTTTACAAGCATGATCAAATAGATAGCAACCGTATTCTGCTGTATCAGAAATAATTCTGTTCATTTCATAAAGCTTTTTTCTAGCTATTGTATTCGCAATCAGGGGTGTTTCATGAAGAGATTCGTAATAAGCCGATTCTTCTTTTATTCCAGCTGCAACCATTGTTTCAAATGCAAGTTCTACACCTGCCCTAACAAACGCAACCATCAATATACCATTATCAAAAAACTCCTGCTCAGGTATTTTTTTGTCGGTAATTTTCGTTTTTTCAAATGAAGTACCTGAAGTTTCTGACCTCCATTTCAAAAGATCTTTATCGTTATTTGACCAATCCTCCATCATGGTTTTGGAAAACTCTCCAGACATTATATTATCCATATGCTTTTTGAATAAAGGAGTCATTATTGATTTTAATTTTTCAGACAATTCAAAAGCTTTAATTTTAGCTGGATTAGAAAGACGATCCATCATGTTGGTTATTCCACCGTGCTTCAAAGCTTCTGTAATTGTTTCCCAGCCAAACTGAACTAACTTCGCCGCATAACCAGCTTCTATTCCATTTTCAATCATTTTGTCAAAACATAAAATAGAACCCGTTTGGAGTATACCACACAAAATGGTTTGCTCTCCCATTAAATCTGATTTAACCTCAGCAACGAAAGAGGATTCCAAAACACCTGCTCTGTGCCCTCCTGTAGCTACAGCATATGCTTTAGCAATTTCTAAACCTTTTTTGTCAGGATCATTCTCAGGATGAACTGCAATCAAAGTTGGTACACCAAAACCCCTTTTATATTCTTCTCTGACTTCAGTTCCAGGGCATTTTGGTGCCACCATAATTACAGTAATATCGTCTCGAACCTCTATTCCTTCCTCTACAATATTAAACCCATGAGAATAAGAAAGTATAGATCCTTTTTTCATTAATGGCATAATAGTATTTACAACTGTGGTGTGATTTTTATCTGGGGTTAAATTTAGAACCAAATCAGCAGCTGGAATGAGCTCCTTAAAATTTCCAGTCTTAAAATTGTTTTTTGTAGCGCTTAAAAATGAATTTCTTTTTTGGTCAATTGATTCTTGTCGTAAGGCAAAAGAAATATCTAGACCTGAGTCTCTCATATTTAGCCCCTGATTTAAACCTTGAGCTCCACAACCAACTATAACGATTTTTTTACTTTTTAAAGCTTCTACCCCGTTTCCAAACTCCAACTGTGACATAAACCTACATTTACCAAGCTGGTTTATTTTTTCACTTAGAGATAGTTTATTAAAATAATTACTCATTTTTTTTGTTTTGATTTTTAAAGTTATTTAATATTTGCGATATTCCCATTGGTGCTTTTGTTACCGAAATTCTGCCTGACCTTACAAATTGTAAAAGTCCATACTTTGAAAGGTCTTCTCTTAACTTTTCAGTATCCTTTCTAAATCCTGTTTTTTCAATCACAAAAAATTCTGGTGATACGGTTACAATATTTGCATGACTATCTTTAATAATATTTTGAATTTGCCTCTCTTCAAAAAGTGAACTTGATTTGACTTTGTATAGTGCTGACTCAAGAAAGATAGTTTCTTTATCTGTATGATAAAATGCTTTAATTACATCAACTTGTTTTTCGATTTGTTGGACCAATTTTTTGATTTGTATCTCACTTACAGAAACTACAATAACGAAACGAAAAACATCTTTTATTTCAGATTGGGAAGTTGAAAAACTCATAATATTGACATGCCTTTTCAAAAATATCGCAGATACTCTATTGAGAAGTCCCACATTGTTCTCTGAATAGATGGAAATTGTATATTGAATTTTTTCTTCCATTATTTTAATCTTATATCAGAGACGGATGCACCAGATGGAATCATTGGAAAAACATTATCCTCTTTTTCAACACATACTTCCAAAAAAAATGCATCTTTGGATTCAATCAATAGTTTGACAGCATTATCTAAGTCTTTTCTATCAGTTACTCTTTTAGCCTGAATGCTATATCCTTCAGCAATTTTCACAAAGTCTGGATTTACCATTTCAGTCGAAGCATACCTTTTATCAAAAAATAGTTGTTGCCACTGTCTTACCATTCCAAGATAATCATTGTTTAACACAACTATCTTTACAGCGGTTTTAGTTTGAAAAATTGTTCCCAATTCTTGAATGGTCATTTGATATCCACCATCACCAATTACGGCAACAACTTCTCTGTGACTAGCTCCAATTTTAGCTCCTATAGCAGCAGGTAAGGCAAAACCCATTGTTCCTAGACCACCGGAGGTTATATTACTTTTTGAAGAATTAAATTTGGCATATCTACAGGCTACCATTTGATGTTGACCAACATCTGTGACTATGATAGCATCACCCTTGGAGTGTTTATTTATTGAATTAATTACTTCTCCCATTGTTAGGCCATCTTTGTTAGGGAACAAATCCTTTTCAATTACTGATTTATACTCAATTTTCATGTGGTTATCAAAAAGACCAATCCAATTATTAAGTGACTTTTTATTAACTAGGTTTGAGAGCTTCTTTAAACTTTCTTTACAATCACCTAAAATAGGATAATGAGCAAAAACGTTTTTGGATATTTCAGCAGGATCAATTTCCAAATGGACTATTTTGGCTTGCTTTGCATAAGTTTTTAAATCTCCTGTAACTCTATCATCAAACCTCATCCCTACAGCTATTAAAACATCACACTCATTTGTTAGTACATTTGGACCATAATTACCATGCATTCCAACCATTCCCATGTTTAAAGGGTGTTCGGTCGGAAGAGCTGATAGGCCCAAGATTGTCCAAACAGCAGGTATTCCTGAATTTTCTACAAATTCTTTAAATTCATTTTCAGCTTCAGCTAAGATCACTCCTTGACCCCAAACGATTAGTGGTCTCTTCGAGGAATTTATCACTTTCGCTGCATCAGTAATTTGTTCATTTTGAAGTTCAGGAACAGGTAAATAACTTCTTATACCATTACATTTTTTATAATTATACTCACAAAATTCAAACTGAGCATCTTTGGTAATATCAATTAATACAGGACCTGGTCGTCCAGATGAGGCAATATAAAAGGCTTTAGAAACTATATCTGGGATTTCGCTTGCTTTTGTAATTTGATAGTTCCATTTTGTAACGGGAGTTGAAATTCCAATTATATCAGTTTCTTGAAAAGCATCTGAACCCAACAAATGAGATGCTACTTGACCTGTTATACATACAATGGGTGTGGAATCAATTTGAGCATCGGCGATTCCTGTGACTAAATTTGTAGCACCAGGACCAGATGTAGCAATAGCTACTCCTACTTTTCCTGATGAACGAGCATAGCCTTGGGCTGCATGAGTAGCACCTTGTTCATGTCGTGTAAGAATATGATTGATTTTGTCACTGAACTTATAAAGCTCATCATAAACTGGCATAATTGCACCTCCAGGATATCCAAAAAGCAAATCAACACCCTCCTCTAATAAAGCTCTAATTAGTGCCTCAGCACCTGAAATATTTAGTTTATTATTCTTCATAATCATCTGTTACACATCCCATAGAAGCATTTGAAACATTTCTAATATACTTGAGTAAAGTTCCACTTTTAAATTTGTATTGCGGTTGAGTCCAATTTTTATTTCGTTCAATTAATTCTTCTTTATCGACAAGAAGTTCTATTGTATTTTTTTCAGCGTTTATCTCTATCATATCATTGTCTTCAATAAGTGCAATATTTCCTCCTTCCTGTGCTTCAGGTACAATGTGACCTACAACAAAACCGTGGGTACCTCCAGAAAAGCGACCATCAGTAATTAGTGCTACTTCTTTGCCCAATCCAGCTCCCATAATAGCGGCAGTTGGCTTCAACATCTCAGGCATACCTGGCCCTCCCTTGGGACCAACGTATCGTATCACAACAACCTGACCTTTTTTCACAAAACCATTTTTAATTCCATCATTTGCTGCTTGTTCGCTGTCAAAAACTTTTGCAGGTCCTTTAAAAACTAAACCTTCTTTTCCTGTAATTTTTGCAACAGCTCCTTCATTTGCAATGTTACCTTTTAGAATTTGATTGTGGCCTGTTTTCTTAATAGGATTTTTGATGGGATGGATTATGTTTTGATTTTCTTTTAAATCAGGCAAATCTTCCAAATTAGAAGAGAGACTTTTACCCGTTACTGTAATACAATTACCGTCCAATAAGTTGTTTTTGAGCATTAACTTTAATACAGAAGGTATTCCTCCTACTTTATGTAAATCTTCCATTAAAAATCTTCCGCTAGGTTTTAAATCAGCTAGATATGGAGTTGATTCCATTATTTTTTGGAAATCATCTATACTAAAGTCAACTTTTGCAGCTTTTGCGATAGCCAAAAAGTGTAGTACTGAATTGGTAGAACCTCCCAAAACAGCAATCAATCTTATTGCATTTTCAATTGAACTTCTTGTCACAATATCCCTAGGTTTTAAATCTAATTCTAAAATATTTTTGATTGCATTTCCAATATGATCACATTCATTTTTTTTGTTTTCGCTTATAGCTGGATTTGATGAATTGTAAGGAAGAGACATACCTAATGCTTCTATAGCTGAGGCCATTGTGTTTGCAGTATACATTCCTCCACAAGCACCTGCTCCAGGGCATGCGTTTTTAATTACACATTTAAACTCATTTTCAGATATTTTTCCAGAAACCTTCTCTCCCCAGGCTTCAAAGGCAGACACAACATCGAGTTTAATTCCTTTGTGAAAACCAGGAGCAATCGTTCCTCCATAGACAAGAATACTGGGTCTATTTAATCTTAACATTCCCATTAGGGCACCAGGCATGTTTTTATCACATCCAACAACCGTTACCAGAGCATCGTAAGACATAGCCTGCACAACAGTCTCAATAGAATCAGCAATTATATCTCTAGAAGGTAATGAGAATCTCATCCCAGGAGTTCCCATTGATATTCCATCACTTACACCTATAGAATTAAAAATTAAACCAACTAAATTGCTAGATATGACAGAATTTTTTATAAATTTTGATAAATCATTAAGATGCATATTACAAGGGTTACCTTCGTAACCTGTACTTGCAATTCCTACGAAAGGTTTTTTTAAATCATCTTCACTTAAACCGATTGCATGCAACATAGCTTGGGCTGCAGGTTGGCTTGAGTCTTGAGTAACTGTTTTACTGTATTTATTTAGCATAAT
>CACKBL010000010.1 GCA_902598305.1 uncultured Bacteroidota bacterium | reverse complement strand
ACTCATTATTTCATGTGGCAAAAATAATGCCTCTAGAGCTACCGGTTGGGATATTAATTCCAAAAAAGGCGGTTTTCAGTATAATATTGACTATGAAGATCAAGAAACAGGACCTGGATTGGTATTTATTGAAGGTGGAACATTTACCAAAGGTCAAGTTCAAGACGATGTTTTGCATGATTGGAATAATACCCCCACTAGACAGCATGTTATGTCATTTTACATTGACGAAACTGAAGTAACCAATATTATGTACCTAGAATATCTAGATTGGTTAAAAATGGTTTTTCCACAAGATAACCCCCAATATAAACAAATATACGAGGGTGCCCTCCCAGACACATTAGTCTGGAGGAACCAACTTGGATATGTAGAGGAGTTGACTACAAATTATTTAAGACATCCTGCTTATGCAGAATATCCGGTTGTAGGTGTAAATTGGTTACAGGCGGTTCAATTCGCTGAATGGAGAACTGATAGAGTGAATGAATTTATTTTAGAAAGAGAAGCTTACATTGAAAAAGACGTCCGATATGGTATTAATCAAGTTGAAGGAGGTCAAGTAGATGCGAACAGTACATTTAACACTAGAGCATACCAAAAGAACCCATCTGCAACCTATGGTGGAAAAATTGACAGTATTGCAGGAAAAAAAGGAAAAATAAAAGACACTATTAGCGTTTATGCTGGCATAGACAAGGGTTTGCTTCTACCGTCATACAGACTACCAACAGAGACCGAATGGGAATATGCTGCATTAGCATTAGTTGGTGATAGAGCATATAATGCTTACCGAGGCAAAAAGAAATATCCGTGGAGTGGTGAATATACCAGATCTAGCGATAGACGAACCGAGGGAGATCAACTTGCAAACTTCAAATTAGGTGAAGGAGATTATGGAGGAATTGCCGGTTGGTCAGATGATGGTGCCGATATTACAATTCAAGTTAAGGCGTATCCACCAAACGATTTTGGAGTTTATGATATGGCAGGAAACGTCGCAGAATGGGTTTCTGATGTTTATAGACCCATTGTTGATGATGAAGCAAATGACTTTAATTACTATAGAGGTAACATTTATTTAAAAGAAATTATAGGTCCTGATGGAAAAGCTGAAATAATTCAACCCGATCAATTAGTTTACGATACTCTTCCTAACGGAAAAGTTCTTCTTAAAAGAATACCTGGTCAACTAAAGCAGGTTCCAATTGATGAAGAGGAAACATTTTTGAGACAAAATTTTACTGAAAGTGATAATAGGAATTTTAGGGATGGTGACATTGAATCAACTCGTCAATTTGCTGGTCAACTTGGATCTGACGACGGTCCAGGTGATGGAAGACCAGAATCGACTAAGATGTATGATGCACCAACTCACCCTAAAGTAACTAAAGACCAAGATGGTAATGTAATTAGATCTAAAGATAGATCAATAAAAAGAACTTCGTTAATTACTGATGAAGTGAGAGTTTACAAGGGTGGTTCATGGAAGGACCGTGCATATTGGCTTGACCCTGCTCAAAGAAGATATTTGCCTCAATATATAGCTACTGACTATATTGGATTCCGATGTGCAATGACTAGACTAGGATCTAAAAGCAAAAAAAAGAAATCCGCTCGCCATAAAAGAAGGGGCTAATTATAATTTATTAATCATTTTTATATTATGGAAATAGATGACATACATTCTCTATTTTCGAACAGTTCCGGGATATCTACCGACACTAGAACAATAAAAAATAAAAATATATTCTTTTGCTTAAAAGGGCGAAACTTTAACGGAAATTTATTTATAGATCAAGCAATAGATCGAGGAGCATCATATGTAATATATGATGAAGAGAAACTAAATCATAAATCAAAAAAAGCTATTAAAGTAAAAAATGCTTTAGAAACTTTACAGGCGTTAGCTAAATATCACAGATCAAAATTTAATATCCCAGTTATTGGTTTAACCGGTTCAAATGGAAAAACGACATCAAAAGAGTTAATTAGTAGCGTTTTGTCTGAGGAATTTAATGTGACATCTACCTTAAACAATTTCAACAATCACATTGGTGTTCCATTAACTATTCTAGAAATAAATAGAAAAACAGATTTAGCAATAATCGAAATGGGTGCAAATCACTTAGGTGAAATTGATCTATTATGCAATGTAGCGGATCCTAATATTGGCTACATAACAAATTTTGGCAAAGCCCACCTCGAGGGTTTTGGAGGGATAAATGGCGTGATAAAAGGTAAATGTGAGTTGTATGAATATATAAGAAAAAAAAAGGGTATTGTTTTAGTCAACAACGATGACAGCATTCAAAGAGAAAAATCAATAGGAATTCAAACTTTTTCATTTGGTAAATCCAAAAAATCAGATTATTCAACTAATAATACTATATCCAACAGAAACTCATGTGAGGTAATTTTTAATAATAAAAAAATTACATCAAATCTATACGGAGAATATAACTTTGAAAATATCAATGCATCCATAGCTATGGGTATCCATTTTGGCCTAAGTTTTGAACAAATCGAAAATGGAATTAAAAATTATATCCCGAAAAATAATCGTTCAGAAATGATAAAGACAAAAAATAATCTGCTTTTTGTTGATTCATACAACGCTAATCCGACAAGCATGAAAGTTTCAATCCAATCCTTTATGAAATTTAAAGAAGTTAATAAAACATTAATTATAGGGGATATGTACGAAATTGGAAAAACCTCTTTAGTAGAGCACGAAAGAGTACTAAATTCTATTAAAGATAATAAAGATTTGAAAATTTTTCTAGTAGGAAAAATATTTGATCAACTCAAATTTAAATCAGAAAGAATTCATTTTTTTTATGAAACAAGTGAATTAATGGAACATATTAAAAAAAATCTGATTATAGGTCATACCATCTTGCTTAAAGGATCAAGAAAAATTAATTTAGAAAAAGTAATTCCCTTACTCTAACTAAAGTATAAATTCATAAATGATTATTGCGGTTAAAATTCCTTCCAAATACGCAATAAGTGCTATATCATATGCGCTCAAATCAAATTTATCCATCACCATTTTCATTATTTTCTTGTGCCAGTTTAACATTTGATGCTTAAATAAATTTAGGTTAACATTTTAAAGTTAACTATTTAGGGCTAATCAATTGGAGTTTTTTTTTAAATAATTTAATATTAAAATTTATATCTGCTGTATTCAAATTTTCACCATCAATTTGAATATTTTTAATTGGTTTATGTGGAATTATATTTAAACTTGAAATTTTTTTATAAATCATATCTCCAGGATAAAACTTTAATCCAAAAATTATTTTGAATATGATTTTAATGTTTTTAAAATTTGACAAATTTTCAATAATAGCCATATCTAACAAACCATCATCTGTTTTTGCTTTCGGTGTGATTGTGAAATCATAGCCTTGTTGATTTGTATTTGAAACAATTAAGATTAATGGACTAGTTGCGATTCTTTCACCATCAATATCAATAATAAAGTGTTTTTCTTTTATATTTAAAAGTGTTTTTACGAATGCTATGATATAGCCAAATAATCCTTGATATTTTATTTTTTGATAGTTTTTAATAAAATCAGCACCTAATCCAAAAGCAACATTACCTAAAAAAAAAGATTCATTTACTTTTCCTATGTCTACGTTAGTAAAATTTTGTTTTAAAATTAAATCTAATGACTTGGAAATATCTAAAGGGATATTAAAATGTCTAGCAATCCCGTTACCAGAACCGATTGGAACTATCGCAATTTTAATTTCTTTTTCTTTTATCTGGTTAAGAATTTCATTTATAGTTCCATCTCCACCACATGCAACAATCAAATTTGTTTTATCAAGAACAGCCTCTCTTGCCAAGATTTTTGTCTCGCCTTCAAAACTAGACTCTGTAACTTTCACTTGATACCAGTTTCTGCTAAATTTGATTTTAATCTCTTGTTTAATTCTCTCAGCAATTTTTAAGTTTGAAAGTTTGATAATAAAGTGAATTTTTAATTTCATCTAGTTTGGATTATAATACATTTTATTGTTAATGATTCGATTAAAATAATCTTGTAGAAATAACCCTGTTTTTTTTTCCAAACTTTTCATATCCTGATTTTTATTTTGAATTAGATTTTTCTCAAGGTTCAAATCAGATAAGTTGTAAAAACCAATTGCTTTATTCCCATCATAAACACAAATGAAGTTTTCATCCATTGATAAATATGCTCCTCCTCCAAAATAATTAATTGTAAACGCAGATTCATTTTTGGATGACAATAAACTTCTTCCCCAACTCCTAAAAGGCTTTATATATCCTATCAATTCAGCCACAGTTGGATATATATCTAGATGGCTTGCCAATCTGCTATCTGTTCCCTTAAAATCACTGCTTTTTTTATAGATAAGTAAAGGCGAAGCAAATCTATTAACGGTACTTTGATAGTATTTAAAATATGACTGGTTTGTGTGATCAGAAGTGAAAATAAAAATTGTATTTTCAAACCAACTAGATTTTTCAATACTTTTAAAAAACTGTCCTATTGAATAATCAGTATATCCAACACATTTATGAATAGGAAGATATCCTTTGTCAAACACACCCTCAAATTTAACTGGAATTATATAAGGTTCGTGCGAAGTTATTGTAAATATGGTGGCTAGGAAGGGTTCATTTTTATTATCTAAAATAGATTTTGAAAATTGAAGGAAAGGTTCATCCCAAATTCCCCAAAACCCGTCGTATTCATTATCATCGTTAAATTCATCACGCCCATAATAATTGTCATATCCTAAGGTATTTGCAAAACCTTGAAATCCCATTGAACCATTTTTTGCTCCATGCAAAAACGAAGTATCGTAACCTAAAGCATTGGAAATACTTACTATAGATTCTAATTTCTGTCTAGAATAATATGAGGAAGTATATGCTGTTTCAAACGACGGTACACCGGCAAGAATTGAAGGCATAGCATGAATTGATTTTCTGCTTGTCGAAAAAGCATTTGGGAATATCAAACTATGCTTGGATAACGAATCTAAAAATGGAGTAAAACTTTCAAAATTTTTAATATTTCTATTTTTATTTAATTCTCCCCAATATTCTCTTCCCATACTTTCAATAATAAAAATAACTATGTTAGGTTTTTTTAAAACTTTTCTTTCATTATAAGTTTTAATTGGTTTTACTTGATTTGTTATTTCAAAATCATTAAACCGAAAACTCTTTTTAAAGGAGTTTTTACCCCAAGTTCGAATTATTGTAAAAGTTGTATTCAATACTACATCCGAATGAACGGGTTTAGATAAATTATCCATTGAATCTATGAGTGTAATTGGTCTTGTACTTTTTTTAAAATCCCCTCCTCTCGCCATCATTACGATTAAAGCAGATGAAATAAGAAGTCCAAAAATTGAACTTAGGTAATACATTTTATTATTTTCAATTTTTACTTCCCTTATTTTAACCAACCTATATAAAGCAATCCAAATAAGTAAAAAAAGAAAAAAAAGTAAGAGAAGATTCAAGTATCGGAACAAAAAATGAAAGATTAATGTTAATTTATTGCTTTCCTGAGAAATTGATTCTAAAAAATTTCCCATCATCCTGTTTAAATTGAATCTATAATATGCAAAATCAATAAAATTCAGGATTAAAAAAAAACTGTTGGATATGAAGTATATTAGAGCAGAAATAAATTGGTGCTTCTTCTCCCTTAAAAATGATAATGGAAGGACTGAAAAAAAAATGAATAATAAATTCGAGTATGCTATTGCAGAGCTATCAAATCTAAGACCTAAGATACTTAGATAGAAAAAATTTTCTAAGTCATAAACTTGAACTATATCATTGTTAAAAAAAACAAATAAGACCCTTAACAAAAGATAGGCTATGTGGACAAGGAGTATCCTATATATCAACACAGTGTATTCTTGTAACCTCAAATTGTTGTACATTATTAAATAAATTTAATAAGAGATGGAATAATTATAATCCTAATTAAATATTATTTAAGAAAGAACCGAGGGAATCCTTAAATTCAATTCCCTCTAATGATCTATTTTTTGATAATTGTTTGTTTGCTGACAAACCCCACAAAATAATTTCTTTATGGAAAAAATAGTCAGCTAAATTAATCTTTGAACAATACTTTTCGATTAATTTACTTAAAGGTTCTATAGATTCTAAGGTGTCTTTATACTCTTTATCAGTAAAATCATCCCCAATAAAAACATCATTTTTATTGAACCATAATAAAATTTCGTCATATGGAGTTGATTCTTCCTCTTTTTTTAACTTTTTAATTTCTGGGAAAATATCATTAAAAATTTTTAAAATAGAGTTATTGATTAACGTAAAAGATATTTGATCTGCTCCCTCTAACTCTCCCTCATAAACTAATTCTATCTTACCATTTATTGAAGAGATTGTCCCTAAAAAGTCTGTAAGTCTAACTGACGTTGATTTTTCTCCATTAATAATTAATCTTCTTCTAGCAGTACTAATTAAATTTTCATATGCTGAGATACTCAGTCTGGCACTAACTCCACTTTTTAAATCTACAAACTCACTTTTTTTTGCTTCAAAACCAATTTGTTCTATCAAGTCCTTAGCTATTTCAGGTACATATATTTTTTCTAAAGACTCTCCTTTAATATTAGATTCCTGTTCCGTAATCCTCTTTGCTATGTTAATATTGAGTGGATAATGGGTTAAAATCTGTGACCCAATTCTATCTTTTAATGGTGTAACTATACTTCCTCTGTTAGTATAATCCTCTGGATTAGCAGTAAATATAAATTGAATATCAACGGGTAATCTTATTTTGAATCCCCTAATTTGTATTTCTTTTTCTTCTAATATAGAAAAAAGTGAAACTTGAATTCTGGCTTGAAGATCTGGTAATTCGTTAAGAACAAAAATTGATCTATGGGCCCTTGGAATCATACCAAAGTGAATTGACCTTTCATCAGAATAAGATAGTCTCAAATTTGCTGCCTTTATAGGGTCAATGTCACCAATTAAATCTGACACAGTGACATCAGGCGTTGCAAGTTTTTCGAAAAATCTTTCACTTCTATGAATCCAATCAATAGGAGTATCATCACTTTTTTCACTTATTATTTTTTTACCTTCATAGGAAATGGGATTTAAAGGATCCTCATTAATTTCACTTCCTTTTATTATCGGCACCCATTCATCAAGCAAAAAAATTAATTGGCGAGCTAATTTGGTTTTTGCCTGGCCCCTAAGTCCAAGAAGATTAATATTGTGTCCAGATAGTAACGCTCTTTCTAGATCTGGGATTACTGTGTTTTCATATCCATGTATAAACTCAAAAGTTGGGGTCCCAGACTTTAATTTAATTTCTAAGTTCCTAGAAAGTTCTTTTTTAACAGATTCAGGTTTGTAATCTGTTTTTTTTAATTCCGATAACTTTTTTATTGAAGGTTTATTCATTTAAATTCTTTTTTTTCTGTTAGTTTCATAATCTTCAAAAATCATTCCACCAAGATTATCAAGGCCTGCATAAAGTGCTTTACCTCCATTAATTTTAGTAAATTCTTTCACGAAGTGTTGTAAATGTGGATCTTGAGCAATCATAAATGTAGTTATTGGAACTTTTAACCTATGGGCAATTTTCGCCATAACATAACACTTATTCACGATTTTTGGATCAAGTCCAACACTATTTTTATAATAGGTACCATCTTTTAGGGAAAGACAGCTTGGCTTTCCATCGGTTATCATCAAAATTTGTTTGTTGTTATTTTTCTTTCTTCTTAGAATTTCTAATGCAAGTTCCAAGCCAGCTACCGTATTTGTATGGTATGGGCCAACTTTTAAATATGGTAGCTCTTTAATTGGTATTGGTCTAGCATCATTACCAAAAACTATTATGTCAAGTGTGTCTTTTGGGTACCTAGTTGTTATTAACTCTGAAAGGGCCATAGCAACGTTTTTGGCAGGAGTAATTCTATCCTCACCATATAATATCATACTATGACTGATGTCAATCATCAAAACTGTACTCATTTGTGAATTGAGTTGTCCATCATAAACTACCAAATCATCTTCTATCAAATTTAATTCGGAACTTCCTGTTCTTGAATACATATTTTTCAAAGTTTCAGTAACTGCAATGTCTCCAATTGAATCTCCGAAATTATAATCTCTAAGCTCGGTCAAATCATGATTTTTTGATCCACTTTTATTTGTTTTATGATTTCCAGATTTTGATTTTTTTATCTTACCAAAAATTTTATCCATGGCATATTTCCTTAACACTTTTTCCATCTTAGAGGAAATTTTTAGGAGTTCATTCGAACCACTAGGATTTATTTCTTGAGTTACATATCCCTTTGTAAGGAGATCATTAACAAAATCGTCAATGGTATAATTTTCATCTGTAAGTTTGTACTCTTTGTCTAGCTCTCTAAGCCACTCAATAGCCTCATCAAAATCACCAGATGTATAGACTATTAACTCTTTAAAAATATTAAATAGTTTTTCAAAAGGACTCACTACTTCCTCTATGAATTTCGAAAAATTCCAACCTGATAATTGAAAATCCATACTAAAATTTTTTAAACTTAATAAAAAACCATAACCACTATACAAAATTTTGATAAGAAAAATTTATTATCCAAAGATGGATCTAACGAGTATTGATAATGACATATTTAATATTCAATCATTAAAAATTATTTGCTCAAATATTGAAATAAGGCATTGATGTTCTAAATTTGTAGATAGTTAAATAGCAACATGCTAATCATATGAGCTTATATACTTACTATTTAAAAGAAATTGAAAATAGAAAAAACCAAGGTTTAAATGCTAAGCCAATTGATGATGCCCCCCTGCTCAATGAGATAATCGCTAACATAAAAGACAAAGAGAATAAATATAGGACTGCTTCGATAGATTTTTTTATTTATAATGTTTTACCTGGAACGACTAGTGCTGCCGCTGTAAAAGCAGAATTTCTTAAACAAATCATTCTAAAAGAGCAAGATGTAGAGGAGATTTCGCCAAAATTTGCATTTGAACTATTAGGCCATATGAAAGGAGGACCTTCCATTAAGGTTTTACTTGATATTGCCTTTGAATCAGATAATAGTAACGCTAAGATGGCATGTGAAGTTTTGAAAACACAGGTTTTTCTGTATGAAGCTGATATGGAAAGGTTAGTAAACGCCCAAAAAAAAGGAAATAAAATTGCATTAGAATTACTTGAAAGTTATGCTAAAGCGGAATTTTTTACTAAAATGCCAGAACTTCCTGAAAAAATTGAGCTCGTAACATTTGTAGCCGGAATTGGAGATATCTCTACAGATTTACTTTCCCCTGGTGGTGATGCACATTCAAGATCTGATAGAGAATTACATGGACAGTGTATGTTTGATCATAACAAAGAGCAACAAAAAGCACTTTTAGAATTAAAAGAAAAATATCCAAATCATAGGGTAATGCTTATTGCAGAGAAAGGAACAATGGGCGTTGGTTCTTCAAGAATGTCAGGAGTAAACAATGTAGCATTGTGGATAGGTCAAGAAGCTAGTCCTTACATACCATTTATTAATATCGCACCAGTAATTGCAGGAACCAACGGGGTTTCTCCAATTTTTTTAACAACGGTGGGAGTCACTGGTGGAATAGGTTTAGACTTAAGAAATTGGGAAAAAACTTATGACAAAAATGGGCAACTTGTTTTAGATGATAATGATGAACCCGTGTTAAAACAAACATATTCCGTTGACACTGGAACTTTACTTACAATAAACACAAAAACTAAAAAATTATACAAAGAAGGCAAAGCAGTAATGGATATTTCCTCTGCATTTACTCCCCAAAAAATCGAGTTCATGAAAGCCGGCGGTTCTTACGCAGTCGTTTTTGGTAAAAAGCTTCAAACTTTTGCTGCAAATACTCTTAATTTAAATATTAAAAATATTTATGCGCCATCAAAAGAAATATTTAATGAGGGTGTAGGACTTACTGCTGTAGAAAAGATTTTTAATAAAAATTCTGTTGGAACTTCAGGAAACATTCTTCATGCTGGATCGTATGTTCGAGTAAAAGTAAATATTGTTGGATCTCAAGATACCACTGGTTTAATGACATCCCAAGAACTTGAAATGATGGCCGCAACACTAATTTCTCCTGTCCTTGATGCGGGTTATCAATCTGGATGCCATACTGCATCCGTTTGGGATTTAAAGTCTCAAGAAAACATCCCCAAGTTAATGAAATTTATGAGTGACTTTGGTCTTATCACAGGGCGGGACCCACAAAACAAATATCATCCCTTAACTGATGTAATTCACAAAGTATTAAATGACATTACTATTGACGATTGGGCTATTATCATTGGTGGTGATTCACATACCAGAATGTCAAAAGGCGTCGCTTTTGGAGCTGATTCTGGAACTGTAGCACTTGCTCTCGCAACGGGTGAGGCATCAATGCCAATTCCTGAGTCAGTAAAAGTAACTTTTAAAGGTAAAATGTATGAACATATGGATTTTCGCGATGTAGTCCACGCTACACAATCCCAAATGCTTAAAAAATTTGGTGGAGAAAATGTATTTCAAGGGAGAATAATAGAAGTTCACATTGGTACCTTACCATCAGACCAAGCTTTCACATTTACTGACTGGACCGCTGAAATGAAAGCTAAAGCATCAATTTGTATATCCGAGGACGATACTTTAATTGAATCTTTGAAAATTGCTAAGGCTAGAATACAAACAATGATTGATAAAGGGATGGATAACGACAAAAAAGTTCTTCAAGGGCTAGTTGACAAAGCGAATAGGAGAATAGAAGAAATTAAATCTGGTGAAAAACCTGCTCTAACTCCTGATGAAAATGCTAATTATTATGCGGAATTTGTTGTGGATTTAAACATCATTGAAGAACCTATGATAGCAGATCCAGATGTCCACAACGAAGATGTTTCTAAACGTTATACCCATGACACTATACGTGAACTTTCTTTTTATCAAGGAAAAAAACATGTTGATTTAGGATTTGTTGGTTCATGCATGGTACACAAAGGAGATATTAAAATTGTTTCTAAAATGTTGAAAAACCTAGAGGAATTTCAAGGGGAAGTAAAATTTAAAGCCCCATTGGTAGTCACAGCCCCTACATATAATATTATCGACGAATTAAAAGAAGAAGGTGATTGGGAAATTCTTCAAAAGTATTCTGGCTTTGAATTTAACGACGATGCTCCCAAAAATACTGCCAGAACAGAATACGAAAATATATTATACCTTGAGCGCCCAGGTTGCAATCTTTGTATGGGTAATCAAGAAAAAGCTGAAAAAGGTGATACAGTCATGGCTACATCTACAAGATTGTTTCAAGGTAGAGTCGTTAAAGATTCAGATCGTAAAAAAGGAGAATCTTTACTTAGTTCTACCCCTGTTGTTGTTCTTTCAGCTATACTTGGTAGGACACCAACCTTTGAAGAATACAAAGCTGCTGTTAGAGGAATAAAACTAACCCAATTTGCGCCTCCCGTAAATAAATTGACCTCGAAACCTGGACACTTGTTGTCTTATTAAAGACCCAAAAGTTCAAATATAGTTTAAACTTATAAGTCAGTTTTTAGATTAACTTCTAGGAAGTGTTGTGGGTCATACTGGATTCGAACCAGTGACTTCTACCCTGTCAAGGTAACACTCTGAACCAACTGAGTTAATGACCCAAATGAGATTTGAATATACAAATCTTTAGTCTAATGATTAAGTAAATATTTAATAAGATGATTAGATAGAGTTAATAATTATACTTTGTAAGATTTATTTAATTAGATTTGTCAAAAAACTTGCAATGATTATAGGTACTCCTAAAGAAATTAAAAACCATGAATCACGCGTTGGTTTAAATACAGCTAGTGTAGGCTCTTTAGTTGACAGCGGGCATAAAGTTTATATTGAAAAAAATGCTGGTATTAAAAGTGGTTTTTCCGACGATGATTATAAAAAAGCGGGAGCAGAAATTCTATCTACAGCAAAAGAAATTTATTCTAAATCCGAATTTATTGTAAAAGTTAAGGAGCCCCAAAAAGAAGAATTTAGTTTAATACAAAACAATCAAACTTTATTTACATACTTTCATTTTTCATCCTCAAAAAGTCTAACTGAAGCAATGATGAAGTCTAAGGCAACTTGCATTGCATATGAAACAGTTGAAACAAGTGATAAGAAGTTACCTCTTTTAACACCAATGTCTGAAGTGGCAGGTAGAATGGCTGTTCAACAGGGTGCAAAATATTTAGAAAAACCCCAGTTGGGAAAAGGGAAATTGATTGGTGGTGTTCCAGGTGTAGCTCCAGCCAAGGTAATAATTATTGGAGCTGGAATTGTGGGAACCGAGGCAGCAAAAATGGCTGCAGGCCTGGGAGCACAAGTGATTTTATTTGACATAAACCTAGAAAGACTTAGATATTTAAGTGAAGTACTTCCCAAAAACGTAATTCCTTTATATTCTTCAAGAGAAGCAATCATAAATCACTTATCATCTTGTGACGTGATTATTGGTTCAGTTCTAGTACCTGGTGCGAAAGCCCCAAAAATAATCACTAAGAATATGCTTGATAAAATGGAATCAGGTACTGTACTTGTAGACGTAGCAGTTGACCAAGGTGGATGTTTTGAAACTTGTAGAGAAACAACACATCAAGAACCCGTTTATTTAATCGACGGTAAAGTTCATTATTGTGTAACTAATATTCCAGGTGCAGTCCCTATGACCTCAACAAATGCTTTAAATAATGCTACTTTAAGCTACATTCAATTAATAGCTGACTTAGGATGGGAAATGGCCTGCAAAAAAAATCAAGCATTAAATAAAGGACTTAATATGCATGATGGTAAAATTGTATACAAAGCTGTGGCTGACACATTTGGTTACAAGTACTTTGAAAATAATTTTTAAACAACATTTGTGGTTGACACTCTAAAAAAAATAGTAGGAGAAGATTCTGTTTTATCTGATGGTAAAGAAAAATCAAGATTTGATCATATATGGAAAACTGACATCCCTACAAATGCTATAGCAGTAGTATTCCCAAAAGACACTGACGAACTTTCCTCTATTATGAAGGTCTGTTTTGAAAATAATCAAAAGATTTTAGTCCAAGGAGGATTAACAAATCTAGTGGGATCAACTAAAACCTTTAAGGATGAAATAATTGTCTCCCTAGACCGAATGAATAAAATTGAAGAAATTGATGAAAAAAGTAGAACAATAACCCTTCAGTCTGGAGTAATCGTTGAGGATGCAATTAATGCCGTTAATGAAAAAGATCTTCTTTTACCCTTAAATTTTGGTGCAAAAGGGTCTGCTCAAATCGGTGGAGTTGTGTCAACTAATGCTGGAGGTCTGAGAGTGATTAAATATGGTATGACAAGAGGATTAGTTTTAGGTTTAGAAGCTGTTTTATCTAACGGAGAGATAATTTCATCAATGAAAAAAGTAATTAAAGATAATTCGGGATACGACCTAAAGCAAATTTTCATAGGTTCGGAAGGTACCCTTGGTATTGTCACTAAGGTTATTTTAAAACTAGAGGAAAAGCCTGAATCAAGATGTACTGCGCTTGTTGCGTTAAATAGTTATGACAATGTTGTAAATCTTTTAAAGTTTGTTGAGAAAGGTTTATCAGGAACCTTGACAGGGTTTGAATTGATGTGGAATGATACATATAAAACGATGCGAGATTCCTCTGAAAACTTCTCTCCTCTTCTGACGAGTATCCATCCATTTTATGTATTTATTGAATCTTTAGGTTCAAACTTAAATAGTGATTTTGATAAACTATCAGAACTTATTTCTGAAGCCGCTGAACAAAACTTAATTGAAGATGCAATACTTGCACAAAATGAAAGGGAACAAAAAATAATTTGGGATATGCGCGAAGATGTTTCTGTTTTAGCGAAAAAGTCAAAATTCGATCAACATTTTGATATTAGTTTACCAATCCCTGTAATTGATAAGGAAATTCAAATTGCTACAAAAAAACTTAAAAAACTGTCATTTGTTGAACATGTATTCACATTTGGTCATGTTGCAGACGGAAATATTCATTTTATAATCGGAAAAAATGACAACTCCATAAAAAATGCCGAAAAGGTTAATCAGATAATCTATTCCAATCTTAAAGAGAATGGAGGTTCTGTTTCTGCAGAACACGGTATTGGACTTGATAAGAAAAAATATCTGTATACGTCAAGATCGACAGAAGAAATCAACTTAATGAAAACTCTAAAAAAAATCCTAGATCCAAAAAACATTTTAAACCCTGGTAGAGTAATTCCAGATTAATTATTAGAGTTTAATTTTATAGTCATATTCCTTATACTTAGTATATACGGATATTTAGAGTGTCTTACATAGTAATTCGGAATGCTTGACTTATCTAGAGGATTCGAACCTGCTGTATTTTCAGTAACATCTAGATATTTATCTCCATCATCATCGTTGTCAGCATTATTGCCAATACCGTCACCATCTGTATCAATTTGCTCAGCAGGATCTAGAGGGAACGCATCTACAAGATTTGCAACCCCATCACCGTCTGTGTCCTCAGTTGGTGAAGAAGTTATGGTTGATACAGGCATTTGTGTATTCAGTGCGGACTGATCTATTGGGTATGGGATTTCTTTGATTTCTTTCTCAAATTCTTTTCTTTCAATATTTAAATTAAATATAGACAATGAGGGTAAATCAATCTTAGCTCTCTTAAATACGTTATCTGTCATACTAGAGGCAACCCACATTGTAATTCCATTATATTTTATCAAAAATCTTCTGGTACCAGGGTAAACAGTTGGAATATTTATTTTAGTATCCGAAGAGGTCGCTGATTGAGGGTCAACATAGGTAGCATCTGAGGGTGAACTAATGGAGGTCCCTGTAATTGAAGACTCTGTTATATAAATAACAGGAACTTTTTCAATTTTATATTCAAATTCCAGCGTTAAACTATTGGACGGAAAGTTTTCAAAATTTTTATCAGCTGAAACTTTATGTTCAGAGGTGTAGGGAATAGTAATCCAAGATTCATAAGTATTCCCAGAGGAATCGACAGGATACTGAAAATCTGAGGTAACTGCACTTGTACCAGTAACATTCCAACTAGTGGCTTCCAAGCCTCTAAAGTCAAGGTCATCTTTATAAAAAATATCTATAAAGTCTTTGAAGTATCTTTTGTCTGTGTCATCAGCATTAAAAACTTCGAGCCCAACATCAAATTTTCCAAATTTTTCGTAGGTGACTGTTTCTGTGATTTCACTCACCGAATCATTGGTTTTTCCTCCTGGAAAACTCCATGACAAACTATCAATATTACTTGCAGATGCGATAAATGTGACATTAAAAGAAGGTGAACCCGTATTTGTGTTTACACCCAATGTTCTTGATGATGAGATAAATGAAGCATTTATTTTTCCAGTGTTCTCCCAATGATCGTTTGTTGAAATTTCATTCTGTTCTGGCTCATATGGAGGTGGTACACATTTACAAAAGATAAAAATGATTATTATGATAAATAATTTGGATTCTATGTTGACCATATTAGCTTTTAAAAATAACTTACTTTAAAAACAAACGAAAATTTAGAAAATATTTTGTTTTTAGTAATATTTAATACCATAAATATTAATTTTTATAAAAATACAAAATTTAAAATGTTATGTTTAATCTTTAATATTTAAGAATTTATTGTTTAATATCAAATATTTAAATAAATTTCAAAGAAGTATAATTTAATTGTTGAATCAATTTGTCAAAAAATATAGAGGTTTAATTCTCTTGGTTTTCCTAGGGTTATTAATAAGTCTTATAGATACTATTGTCCTGAAAGGACTTTTTAGGGGGGAAGATTTGTTAAATCACCTTCTTTATGTGTGTGCACTCTTAGGTGCTTTATTTTTTGTGATTTATATCCTAGTCAAAGATTAAAATTTATTGATTTGAATTAAAACTCTCATTCATGAACTTTATAGATGAAAAATTACTTAATTATTGCATAAACCACAGCAGTAAAGAACCAGAGATATTAAAAGAATTAAATAGACAAACTCACATTAGAACACTTAACCCACGAATGATTTGTGGAAAACATCAAGGTAGATTTCTAAGTATCATCTCCAAGATAATTAGACCAAAAAAAATCTTAGAAATTGGAACTTTTACTGGCTATTCAACTCTTTGTTTGGCAGAGGGATTAGAAAAAGAAGGAAGAATTGACACAATTGACAATAATTATGAATTGAAAAAAATTCAAAATTACTTTTTTAATCTTTCCAAACTAGAAGACCAAATTAATCAATTCACTTGTGACGCAATCGAAATTCTTCCTAAATTGAAAGATAAATATGACCTTATTTTTTTGGATGCTGACAAAAAAAATTACTTGAATTATTTAAACCTAATTGTACCACTGCTTAGTAAAAAAGGGGTACTTATTTCTGATAATGTTCTTTGGAGTGGTAAAGTTATTAGCGTTAATAATAACAATGATTTAGAAACTGAAGTATTAAAAAAGTTTAATAAAAAATTATCAAATCATAAAAATTTAGAGACAGTTTTGTTACCAGTTAGAGACGGGATAAGTTTAAGTATGAAGATTTAATTTTTCCTTTTTACTGATCCAGTTAAGTCGTCAAAATCATTTTTGGCTTCATTTATTTCTGAATCAATCTGTTCTTTAATTTCACTAACTGGATTATCTTTAGTTGTTTTCTGAATTTCACTTTTAATTTCATTTGTTGCTTGTTTAACTTGCACTATTCCTTTTGCAAGTGTTCTAGCAAAGGAAGGAATCTTTTCTGCCCCAAAAACAAGAAGAATCACAAAGAATGTAAAAAATATTTCAGCTCCGCTTATAAATAATAACATAAGTGAAAAATTAATTTAAAATTAGCCTTTTATTTTTTCTTTAAATTTTTCAAAATCTGAAATGTTATTTTTCTCTGGCCAAGAATTGTTATTTAAATTAATATCCGCAGTTTCAGCATCTGGATCTAATTCAACACCTATTAGTTTTTTATCGCTAGTTATGAGTCTTTTAACTACAGAATCATTTTTTCTCCATATCTGAACAGGATACTTAATTCTTTCTTTAGTACCATCTTCATAACTGTAATCAACAATGATTGGCATAACAAGGCCTCCAGGTTTTTCAAATTGGATTTCATAAAAGTATTTAGGTAATTTTTTATCATCACCTAAAGCCGCATCCAAATCTTCAAAACCAGATGTTGAATCTGATACCACTTCAGAGCTTTTTGAAGTTTCATTTTTATTTTTTTGCATGAAAACAGTTGGGTTTAATTCATTGGCTGTCATACCATACTTAGACAAAATACTATCGATTTCTTTTGATGGCTTTTCAGAAACGACATAATTATCTACTGATTTAATACCAATGTCAACAACATCTGTGGAATAAAACCATCCTCTCCAAAACCAATCCAAATCTACAGCTGAGGCATCTTCCATAGTTCTAAAAAAATCCTCGGGTGTAGGATGTTTGAATTTCCATCTTTTAGCATAGGTTTTAAAAGAAAAATCAAATAATTCTGGTCCCATAATTGTTTCTCTTAAAATATTTAATGCTGTTGCTGGTTTTGAATAAGCATTAGGTCCTAGTTGAAAAACATTTTCTGGATTTGACATAATTGGAGATAAAAAATCTTGATCACCGGACATATATCTAATAATTTTTGAAGGCTCTCCTCTTCTTGAAGGATAATCTTCCTCAAATTCTTGTTCAGTTAAGTATTGAACAAATGTATCTAATCCCTCATCCATCCATCCCCATTGTCTTTCATCTGAATTAACAATCATAGGGAAAAAGTTATGTCCAACCTCGTGAATGATAACACTTATCATTGCATATTTGGTTCTGTCTGAATAAGATCCGTCTTTGTTTGGTCTTCCATAATTCCAACAAATCATTGGGTATTCCATACCCTGATTTTTGGAATGTACAGAAACAGCTTTTGGATACGGATAATCAAAAGTATATTTTGAATAAACTTTTAGGGTGTGAGCTACAACCCTAGTAGAATATTCTTCCCATAGAGGATTGCCCTCTTTTGGATACAAAGAAGAAGCAATTATATTTTTACCTCCAACTTTTACAGCCATCATATCCCAAATAAATTTTCTTGATGAAGCGAAAGCAAAATCCCTTACATTTTTTGCAACGAAATGCCATGTACTTTTTCCATCTGACTTTTTCTTCTCTTTCTCTCTAACCTCTTCTTCTGAAATAATTACAATTGGTTTGTCAAAGGAATTGGCAGCCTTTTTATACCTCTGTAACTCTAATTTTGACAAAACGTCTTTAGGGTTTTGCAGCTCACCTGTTGCTTCCATTATATGATCGTCCGGAACTGTAATTTTTACATCATAATCCCCAAAGTTAAGAGCAAACTCACCATTACCCCAAAACTGATAGTTTTGCCAACCTTCAACATCATTGTATACAGCTAATCTTGGAAAAAATTGCGCTATAACATAAGCTCTATTATCATCCTCGCTAAAATATTCATAACCCGATCTATCTCTTGCAGGAACATGGTCATTAATTTTATACCACCATTTAATTGAAAAATTAAATACTTGACCACTCTTTATTGGATTTGGTAAATCCACTCTCATCATTGTTTTATTAATGGTAAATCTTAGAGGCCTACCATTCTCATCAGTTACCTGTTGAATATTAAAACCACCAATAAATGTTTCAGATGTAAATTCTTCAACAAAAGAATCAACAGAGGACATTTTTGGAATTCCGGAAGAAGTTTTCATATCTTCCATATTATATTCTGCTCTTATATTTTGGTCTAATTGAATCCATAAATAGGACAATTCATCGGGTGAATTATTTTTATAATTTATATTTTCATTACCATAAAGTTTTGAGTTTTTGTCGTCTAAAATAATATCCATTGTATAATCAACTTTTTGTTGATAATAGTCTTTACCTGGAGAGCCTGACGCTGTTCTATACCTGTTAGGTGTTGAAAATTCTTCGTATAGTTGTTTAAACTTATTATTGTTTTTGTGTCCGGTTGGCACCTTTACTTCTTGAGATACGAGAAACGAGCAAGTAAAAATGAAAAAAAAACTCAGATTTTTAATTTTTTTTGTCATGAAAAATAATTTGGCTGTAAATATATTAATTTCATTTATCAAATGAATACTGAAAAGTCTTATTTAAGGAAGTTAACAGGAAACTTTTCTTTACGTTTTTAAAATTTAAATGAACAATGTTTTTTTGGCTTTCAATAAAATTAATTAAGAAACTATTGAATACTTCAATATTAAATATTTGAGAATCATAAAATTTAGTCTCATAGAAAACAACCAATAAGTCGTCTTTCAACTCATATCCCAAGTATTTTACTTCCTGTATTTTTCTATTAATTGATATTTTGAAATTTTTTTGAATAAAATCTCTCACAATTAAATTATTATCTTCATTTGATGTTTTTTCAAAAATTAAAGTAGTATTTGGATTTTGAAATTTTATTAGATTTTCTACATCATCCAGAAAAAACTGTGATGTAATTTGAATTTCGTTTTTATCCAAAACAAAATCAACACTTGTTGTACTTACGTAAAACTCATGGTTTTCGTAACCATGTATTCCTAGTTGAACAATAAATAAAAAAATAAAATTAGTCAGACTCATTATTATAAATTTTGATGTAAGCATCTAGTTCTTGAATCACTTTTTGATGCAAATCTTGGTTAAAATAATAGATAATATCAGAATTTTCAGAACATCCAAGAATAAAATCATAGACTTGGTTATCTCCAATATTATAATTCTCAATGAAAAAAATCAATCCATAGAATTTAATAATGGAAAAGATTGAAACAAACTTAGACTCTAAAGATCTTCTTTTTTTTAGCCTTTTATAATAACCGGAAATATGTTTATAAACTGCCTCCACATCAATCTGCATGGAAGTGCCTAGCCCTAATAACAATTGTGTAGCATTTTGTATTTTCTCCTGCCTTTCACCTTTAAATCCAGGAATCCCAAAATCATCAAAATTTTGCTTTTCTTCTAACCCTGATTCTAGTAAATCAGTTTTTAAATTGCCTGTCAGAGAATTGTTTGTAACAATGACCTCATCCAGCTCATTGACAAAACCCTTTAGATAAATTGTTATTTCTTTAGAAGAAAAAATATTTTCTGTAATAATCAACTCGTATTTTTCATATTGTATAGAACTAAATACTAATTTCTCTCCAATTGAAACTGATATTTCGAATAATCCATTTATATCGGTTACCTCAGCGTTTCCTCTTGATGTATTAATTACATGAATATTGCTTATAGGTGTTTCAGAATCAAAAACATATCCTGTTAACAACTTATATTTTTGCGCCCTGATGAGAGTTGTGGCCAAAAAAAAAATATAATTAGTTTATGTTTTATCAAAGAGAGGAGTTTTTAAATTTCTTAGACTCATTAAATAAATACTCTATCAATTCAAACTCTTTGTTTTTTTTGAGTAAACTTTTAATCGCTTGTTCTTTATCCATTAACTCAAGAAAAGTTATTATTTCAAAATTTTTTAAACCTAAGTCACTTGTAAAAAATTTTTCATCGAAAACAAGAGGTAAAGCTTTTGATGGAGTAAGTTTTATTTCCTCCTCCATTTTGCTATCTCTTATCACTTTCGCTAATAGCTTCGCTACATTTACAATATTAATGCCTCTGTATAGCTGGTTTTGTCGAATAATTTCATTTTCAACTGCGGTTGATTTATCATCAACGTAATCAATTTTTTTAAATTCCTCTTCTTTAAGATCAAGAAACTTGTCTGTATTCTCCGGACTAACAACAATTTCATCTAGAAAATTTAGTCTCTCATTTACCTCGACAACCATTCTGTTTTTTTTCATTATATCATTAGTTATTCTTACGGTCCTTATTTTAAACTCAACTGATGAAAAAATAATTTCATCTCCAACTCCAGCCAGAATTTCAAACTCACCATTGCTATCGGTTATTGTATTATTTTGATTAGAGTTATTAATAACATTAGCTGCGATTACATTACTATTTCTATACATTAACTTACCTCTTAGAATGACCCTTTTTTCTTGAGAAAAAGCTATAAATGAAAAACCTAAAAGGATGAAGATTACAATTTTGTTCATTTTTTTTTGATATTATTCATTTAATTTTATACACAGAGCGGAAGACCGGGTTCGAACCGGCGACAATCAGCTTGGAAGGCTGATGCTCTACCAACTGAGCTACTTCCGCTTATTACTAAATATACTAAATATCAATATGTTTTATAAAATGAAACCCAAGAATTTTAAATCCATTGTTGTAGTAAAATTTGTGAGACAAAGTATTTTGTAAGTAAGTATTTAACTCCAAACACTCGAAACCTTTATCCCGAACATGTTCTTCAACAAAGGAAATAAGTCTTGACCCGACACCAAACCTTCTGTGTTGAGGAAGGATATAAAGATGATCTAACTCACATGACCTCCCTGAATACAATCTAGTTTGAAACCATAATCCGACAACTCCTATTAATTTAGTTTTTAGGAATACACCTATGCATTCATAATTTTGGAAAAACATTTCCTTTTGTCTTTCAGTTAAAATATTTTTTGGTATTTTATTTTCATTAAGTTTATCAACCAAAAAAATAATTTCGTTTATATTTTTTTTGGAAAGTATCTTGAATTTATAATCCATAATTTATTATTTTAATTTATGATCAAAAACCATCTTAAAAATTACATCATAAACTTAATTTTATTTTTTTTTATAACATCCATTATCTTTTCACAAAATGAGGTTACAAAAGGAGATTTCTTTTTGCTAGGAAAAAATAATTTGAAAGAAACTATTAGGTCGGGTCTATTGCCAGAAGCTTATATAAAATTTAAACAAATGCAAAATGACGCAAAAAAAGATGGTATTGAAATTGAAATTGTGTCTGGCTATAGGAGTTACCAAAAACAAAAAAATATATGGAACTATAAATACAATAAAAATTTTAAAAAAGGGATTTTTGGTATTAAAAATATAAATAGAATCATTCAATATTCAACGCTTCCAGGAACATCGCGGCATCATTGGGGTACTGACATAGATGTTATTGATAAAAGGTTTACTCCAAAAGGAGATTTGCTAATCGAGAAAAACTATTCTGAAAATGGCATTTATAGTCAATTGTACCGTTGGATGAAGAAAAATTCTAAAAACTATGGTTTTTACCTAGTATATGACGATTCACCTAAGAGAAAAGGGTTTAAGTTTGAGCCTTGGCATTACAGCTATAAACCTTTATCTGTGACATTTTTAAAACGTTATATTGAAGGTAATCTTATTTTTAAAATTACTCAGGATTCATCTTTACTTGGAAGAAAGTTTATTAATAATTCTTTTTTAGAGAGCTATCTGAAAGAAAATTTATTAGACATAAGTAAAGATTTAAAATAAATAAATAAATAGTTAACTTAATATAAAGATTAAATAGTTTAAAATGAAAAATGAATATTATAATTCGGAGGATTTAAAAAAATTTACAAATATAACAGATTGGAATAAAGAACTTGGTGACAAATTTTTTAATTACTATGAAAGTGTTTTTGCTGAAGGAAAATTGTCTTCAAGAGAGAAGTCTTTAATTGCATTAGCTGTATCCCATGTTGTTCATTGTCCTTATTGCATACACGCATATACACAAGATGGACTTGAAAAAGGAATTGAAAAAGAGGAGATGATGGAAGCGGTTCATGTTGGTGCAGCAATCAAAAGTGGAGCAGTTTTAGTTCATGGAGTTCAAATGATGAATCGATACAATAAATTAAGCATGTAAATGATTAATGTACCCAAAAAAATCTAAAACAATGGATGTCTCGAAACAATTAGAGATTCTAAAAAATGGTGTTTTTTCAAATGGAAAACTCCCACTTTTTAAGGACAAACTTAAAGAGGTTAATATACCAGATATTAAAAAAGGACAATTAAAAATTCTTCAATTAAATATTGGGTATATGTGCAATCAGACATGTTCTCATTGCCATGTTGATGCTGGACCGAGCAGAAAAGAAATGATGTCTATGGAAGTTTTAAGTATGTGTTTAGAACTGATGATTAAAAATAGAATTGAAACAGTAGATATTACAGGTGGGGCTCCAGAAATGCATCCAAACTTTAGATGGTTTGTCCAAAACATTAGAGCAAAAACCAAAGTAGATGAAATTATAGTTCGTTCTAACTTAACCATAATTTTAGCGAATAAAAAATTTTTTGATCTACCAGAATTTTTTTCTGATAATAGAATTCATATTATTTCATCTCTTCCTTTTTATAACAAAGAAAAAACCGATAATCAAAGAGGAAAAGGAGTTTTTGATAAATCAATTTCAGCGCTAAAAAAATTAAATAAAGTAGGATATGGAAAAGCCAACTCTAACTTAAAATTAGATTTGGTTTATAATCCATCAGGAGCATTTTTACCTCCAGATCAAAGTTTGTTGGAGATAAAATTTAAGGAAAAACTGTATACTGATTTTAAAATAGAATTTAATAATCTATTTACGATAACAAATCTTCCAATAAGTAGGTTTTTGGACTATTTAATTGCTTCCGATAATTATGAAGAATATATGGAAACTCTTGTTAGCCGTTTTAACCCAAATGCAACCAAGGAACTTATGTGTAAAAATACAATTTCAGTTAGTTGGGAAGGGTATATTTACGATTGTGATTTTAATCAAATGTTAGATCTTAAAATAAATTCTAAAACTAATACAGTTTATAACTGTAAAATCGAAGGATTAGTTGATAAAAAAGTTGAAGTTTCCCAGCATTGTTACGGATGCACCGCTGGAGCAGGGAGTAGTTGCCAAGGAACTATAGCCTAAAGTAATGTTGAAAAATAACCCTTTGGTATTGGTATTTTGCAAAAACCAAATAATAGGTAAGGTAAAGTCAAGATTAGCTTTGAAAATCGGTCAAAAAAAAGCTTTTTTAATCTATTCCGAACTTGTAAATAAAACTGCTACAATAGTTAACAGTTTGTCCTCAGAAGTACATGTGTATTATTCAGATTATATTGAAGAAAATGATAAATTTAACTCTTCAAAAATTAAAAAATTTATTCAAAAAGGAAATAATTTGGGAGATAGAATGATAAATGCGTTAAGTATAAGCTTTAAAAATTTTTCTCCAGTTGTTATAATTGGTTCTGATTTATGGAAATTGGAGATTAGTGATATAGAAGACACTTTTAGAATTCTAAAAAATAAGGATGTTGTCATTGGCCCTTCAACTGATGGAGGATATTATTTAATTGGAATGAATTATTTAGATACTAAGATTTTTGAAAATAAGAATTGGGGTCAGGAAAGCGTTTTAAATGATACCATAAGGGATATTGATGATAAAACAAATATTCATTTACTAGATAAAAAAACTGATATAGATACTTATGATGACTTGTGTCAGTTCCCAGATCTAAAAATTAAATTATGAATTCAAAAGAGAAGATAGAAGAGTCAGTAGAATATATTTTACAAAATAAAATAAAAAAATGTGATCTTGGGATTGTAATTGGTACAGGCCTAGGTGGTCTTGTTAAATCCGTAAATATTATTGTTGAAATCCCATACTCATCAATTCCTCATTTCCCACTTTCAAAAATGGAAATGCAAAATTCAAGAATTATTTTTGGTAAAATAAACTCTAGAGAAATTTTAATTTTTGATGGAAGATTTCATAAATATGAAGATTTGAATTACTTCCAAATTACTTACCCTGTTTTTATTATGAGTCAACTAGGAGTTAAAAAATTAGTTGTAACAAATGCAGCAGGAGGAATAGATTTAAAATTAAAAAAAGGTCAACTTATGATAATCAAAGATCATATAAATCTTCAAGGTGGGTCACCACTAGCAGAAAAAGAAAATTTTGGGATGGGCGAAAGATTTGTTGATATGAGCGAACCTTATTCAAAAGATTTAATTGAAAAGGTGGTTAATATATCAGCCCAAGCTAAAATTGAGATTGATTTAGGAGTCTATGCTTGCGTTGTTGGACCACAACTAGAAACACCAGCAGAATATAAATATTTGAAAATAATTGGAGCAGATGCGGTAGGGATGTCCACCGTTCCAGAAATAATTGTAGCTAATCAGCTTGCAATAGAATGCCTAGCCATTTCAGTAATTACTGATTTGTGTGACCCTAATAATCTTGAGCCAATAAATATTAAAGAAATAATTGAGATGGGGAAAAAGGGAGAAAAACAACTTTTAAAAATTTTAATTGAACTATTAAAAACTATTTAAATTGAATTGCAAGGGTATTTTATTTTTCATACTATTTTTTTTTACTTCTAATATTTTAATATCGCAGAAAAATATTCACGATATCTGGGATTCTGAATTAAAAAAATATGTAGATAAAGAGGGAAATGTTAACTATCGTCTGTGGAAAAAAAATTCAAAACTATTAGAAACGTATTTGATAAATTTGGAAAATAACCCTCCAATTAATCAATGGACCAAAAATGACTCCTTAGCTTATTTTATTAATGCGTATAACGCCGTTACGGTAAAATTAATTTTGGATAATTATCCTTTAAGAAGCATTAAAGATTTGATTATTCCTTGGTGGCTAAAAAGATTTAAGCTTAATAGTGAAAAAATAACACTTAATTTTATTGAGCATAAAATTCTAAGAAAGATGGATGACCCAAGAATTCACTTTGCAATCAATTGTGCATCAAGGTCGTGTCCTAAACTTCAAAATGTAGCCTATTACTCACATAAACTAGAAGACCAGTTGAATGAGGCAGCAAGTGAATTTATAAATGATCAAACAAGGAATAAAATAAATGCAAACCGCTTAATGCTGTCAAAAATATTTTCTTGGTTTAAGGACGATTTTGGAAATAGGATTCAATTGCTGAAATTTGTAAACAAATATTCTAAAATTAAAATTTTAGAAAATGCAAGAATAGAATATTTGAATTATGACTGGAATTTAAATGAAAAATTATTGAAATGAATTTTATAAAAAATATTTTTAAGTATGGCTTAGCGTCAGCGTTCGCAGGAATTTTGTGCTGCGTGGCTCCAATGATTTTATTCCAACTTGGTTTAATTGGAGGCATTTATGCTATTTCTTTTGCTGACTTTTTTTATAAATCAGACGGCTCTCTTGGCTTATTCGGATGGTTAATTAGGATTATCGGTTTATCAATAGTTTGTTATGGTATATATAGATTTAACATTAAAGAAGATTGTTCTTTAAATTCTGACAATCAAAAAAGAATCAATAAACTGTTATTTTCTTTTTTATTAATAACCTTTTCCTTGTCACTTTTCCTCTCTCTTGAAAAACTATCTTCTATTTATTTTGACGAATATATTGTTCCTGCTCAAAAGAAGGAATACCAAGAAAAACTAACTGAGTGAGGGTATCAGTTATTATTCCTGTATTTAATGAGGAGAAAAGTATACCTTACGTTTTAAATGATATCCCCAACTTCGTAAATCAAATTATAGTTTGCGATAATTCATCAACCGATAGAACCTCTGAAATAGCAAAAAATTTAGGTGCAAAAGTGGTTTTTGAAAAGAAAAAAGGTTATGGTTATGCTTGTTTAAGGGCAATTTCATATTTAAAAAATCTCAAAATTAAACCTGAAATTGTTGTTTTTATCGATGGAGATTATTCCGATGATCCTAAACAAATGAAAAAAATTATAGATCCAATTGTTAATGAGGGATATGACTTTGTTTTAGGTGCTAGGACGAAAAACTTGAGAGATAAACATTCAATGACAACTCACCAAATATTTGGTAACTGGTTGGCCTGCTTATTAATGAAGGTTTTTTTTGATTCAACATTCATAGACCTTGGTCCATTTAGAGCTATTACCTGGGATAAACTGATGGAATTAAATATGCGAGATAAAACTTTTGGATGGACAATTGAGATGCAAATAAAGGCTTTAATGAAAAATTACAAATACAAGGAGATAGCTGTTAAATACAAAAAACGAATAGGAAAGTCAAAGATATCGGGAACTTTGAAGGGTTCTATTTTAGCAGGACAAAAAATTCTATATCTTATTTTTAAGTATTATTTGAAAAAAAAGGTTGACTTATGATGGTGATGAAAATTTTAACGATATTTTTTATAATTATTTATTCAGTTTGCTCTGTATCAATATTTTTTTTTAGTCTTATACAACTTGACTTATTTTTAAGTTACAAAAAGAGCAAAACTAAAACAAAGAATATAATTTTACCAAATTTTAAAAATCTTCCTTTTGTAACAGTTCAACTTCCAATTTACAATGAACAAAATGTAATAAAAAGATTGTTAGATGCGATTGTTAAGATGGATTATCCTAGTGATAAAATTGAGATACAGGTTTTGGACGATTCAGATGATAATTCAAGTATTTACGTCAAAAATCTAATTTCACAACTAAAAAGTAAAACTAATCTTAAGATAAACCATATAATTAGAAAAAACAGAGATGGATTTAAAGCTGGAGCTTTGAGGTATGGTCTGGAACTTGCAAAAGGCAATTATATTGCAATTTTTGATGCAGATTTTATCCCGAGAAGTGATTGGCTAAAAAAAACTGTTTGTGGATTCAAAGATCCAAAAGTTGGAGTTGTTCAAACTAAATGGAATCATATAAACAAAAATTTTTCTCTATTAACAAAAATTCAAGCTTTTGCACTCGATATTCACTTCACATTGGAGCAAGCAGGAAGAAGTTTTAATAGTTATTTTTTGAATTTCAACGGTACTGCAGGTATTTGGAGAAAAGAAGCAATTTTAAAATCTGGGAATTGGAACAGTGATACATTAACTGAAGATCTTGATTTAAGCTATAGAGCTCAATTAAGAGGATGGAGGATAAAATATATGGAATCAATCAATGCTCCAGCTGAAATTCCTTTTTTAATTAGTGCAATTAAGTCTCAACAATTTAGATGGAATAAAGGGGGTGCTGAAAATTTTAAAAAACATTTTCTAAATATTTTAAAAAATAAAAATTTAAAAGTTTCAACTAAGGTGCATTGTGCGTTTCATCTATTTAGCAGTAGTCTTTTTCTAAGCGTCTTTTTATTATCATTTCTAAGTGTTCCTCTCTCGTTAGTCTCAAACGTGACCAACAAGTTTGATTGGTTTTTTAATTTCTCTTCACTTTTTGCTTTAAGCACAATTATTTTCTTTTATGTCTACTGGGAAATTTTCAAATTAGTAAACAAAAAAAAAATCTATTCATTTTTTGAATATATTAAAATTTTCATTTCTTTTTATTCAGTTTCAGGAGCGTTTGCTTTTCAAAATTCAGTAGCAGTTTTGCAAGGATTTACAGGAAAAAAGTCAGAATTCGTAAGAACACCTAAATTTAATTTGACTTCTGGAGAAAACAACTTGAAAGAAAAAAAATATGTAACTGAATCCAGATTATATTATTTTATAATAGAGGGTTTTCTGGCTCTTTATTTTTTGATAAGTATAATTAATACAATTTTGTTTGCAAATAGGAACTTTGGATTTTTGCCTTTTCATTTATTTCTATTTTTTGGGTATACCTATATTTTTGTTTGTTCATTAAGAAAATTAAGTGGTAGATTTAAATAAAATATTATATTTTTTATTACTGCTTTCGGTATATTTTTTTAGTGGATATATTTTTGAAAGACACGAAACGGTAATTATTTTTTTTCTTTTTTTCTCATGTTTTGCATTAACTTTTTTAGTGTCAAAAAAGTTGTCACTAAACGAAATCCTTTTTTTTGGCATTTCTTTCAGACTCGTTTTATTTTTTGCTTATCCTTGGCTGTCGGACGATTTTTACAGATTTATTTGGGATGGACTTGTAATTGGTGAAAATATTAATCCATATGAATATACTCCTTCCGAATTGATGAAAACAGAGGGGGGGGTAGGAACAAAAAAAATTTTCGGAGAATTACATGGAAAAATGAGTAATTTGAATAGATTGAACTATAGTCCTTATCCACCAATAAATCAGTTTTTATTTTTCTTGTCAACTTGGTTTAAAAAGGATATTTCATTCAGTTTAATTTCTATGAGGTTATTAATAATTATATCTGAAATACTAAACTTTTTTATAGGATGTAGAATATTAAAAAAATTAAAATTTAAAGAAGAAAAAATTTTATGGTACTTTTTAAATCCTCTAGTGATTATCGAATTAACTGGGAATTTACATTTTGAAGGATTCATGTTAACTTTTTTTGGTTTTGGCATCCTTTTATTTTTGGAAAACAAAAAATTTTTAGCCTTTTTCCCCCTTGCACTTTCAGTTGGCACAAAATTAATTACAATAATTATTATTCCTTTTCTTATCAATCAAAAAAAAATAGGTCAAAATTTCAAAATCTTGATTTTATTTTTTGGACTACTATTTTTCATTTTTTTTTTTCCAATTGGAATTAATAATTTGCCAAAATTTTACAACACAATTAAATTATGGTTTTCAAACCTTGAATTTAATGGAAGTATATATTATGTAATAAGATATTTAGGTTATAAAATAAAGGGATACAACATCATTAAAAGTGTTGGATCCATTACACCTTTTTTAACAACTATAATTATGCTCTCCTTATTGTTTAGAAAAAACAATCAAAAAATAAAAACAATTTTAGAGAATATGTTTCTGCTATTGTTTCTTTTCTACTTAATATCAATGGTTATACACCCTTGGTATATAATAACAATTTTATATTTAGGTCTTTTTACGAAGTACAATTTTCAAATTATATGGAGTGCTTTTATTTTTTTGACCTATTCTGCTTATCAAAATTCTAAAGTAGAAGAAAATTTTTATTTGATAGGATTAGAATATATTGTTGTCATTGGTTTTTTTATTTATGAATTTTTAAGACAAGAAAATATCAAAACATTTTTAAGAAAGAAATTTCTTTTGTAGTTAGATTTCTCCATTTACCACGTTCTAAGTTTTTTTTATTAAAATTTAAAATGGACACAACATCGTATTTAACTACATTATAGTTAAATTTTTTAAAAAAATTTAAAATATAATTTCCCTGAATTAAGGATGTTTCGATTCCAATTATATTTTTAGGTTTATTAGCAGCATAGTCAATTTTTCTAACCATTATTTTTTTGGATATTCCCCCCAAAATGTATTTTTTCATTTTGTTCATATCAATAGATGATATTTCTTTGTTCAAATTCACTTGGTAGATGATTTTTATTTTGAGGGATTTTCTTTTTAATTTCTCAATTAATTGAAGGTCATTTGAAAAAAAAACTAGACCAAGATTTGACCTTCCTAATGAAAATAAAGATTTTAATTTATTAGAATTTTTAATTGAAATTAGGTCTTTACATAATCGATATCTGTTGTTTTCATTTATTGAAGCTAAATAACCTTTGGGCTTATTGAGAATTATATAAATATTTTTTTTTTCAGTAACTTTTTGACCGTTAAAATAGACCTTATCTCCACTTTTTATTTTATATCCTAATCGATTAATCACTTTATCATTCACTCTCACTTCTCCCATAGATATGTACATGTCTGCCTCTCTTCTTGAACACAAACCAGAATTAGAAATGAACTTGTTTAATCTTATTAATTCCTTCACAAAATTTAAAATTTATAAATGATTTCTTTTTTGTAATCCTTTAGAGTTTCAAAAGTAGTTTCTAGGTCAAAAGTAAACCCTAATAAAAAACCTCCTCCTCCTGATCCACATAGTTTAAAAAAGTAATTTTTTGTTCTTATACCTTCATCCCACAATTTTGTAAGTTTATTTGGAATCATGGGTTGAAAATTTTTTAGAGTAATTTCAGAAAGAATTTTTGTACTATTAAACATTGAATTAATATTTCCATTTAAAAATTCATTAATGCAAGTTTTTGAATACTTGATGAATTGATTCTTCATCATATAATTAAAATTTTCGTCTTCCATTTTTTTTAAAAATAAGGCAACCATTGAAGAAGTATCGGAGGAGTTTCCTGAATCCAGTATAAAGATACCACCATATCCCAATGCTTTTTCTTCCGGCATTTTTGTGATTTGAATCTCATTTTGAGATTTGATTAAAATTGGCAATCCTAAATAACAGTTTAAGGGATCTATTCCAGATGACTCTCCGTGATAATAAGATTCCATTTTGGAAAAAATATTTTTGAGTTTTTGTAATTTATTATTTGTTAACTTTCCCTGGGAAGAAATTTTTTTTTTAACGTACCGATTATAAAATGCAGCCACTAGTGCTCCGCTACTCCCCAATCCATATCCTTGAGGTATATTACTTTCAAAAAAAAGATTATTTTTTATATCATTATTTATTTTTAACCAATCCAAATCCGGAAGGTTTTTGTCTTTTATTTTTAAATATTCTGTGAATTCTAATATTTTTTTTTGGGAATCTCTGTCTTTATTTGCCGCATTCAATTTTAACGACCCTCTGTATAGAGGATATGGTATCACAAATCCGAACGAATTTAGTACAATACTGTATTCTCCAAAGAGTAAAATTTTAGAATTATATACTGATTTACTCATATTAATTTAAAACTCCAATAATTTAGTTCCCAACCCAACCTTGTCGTTTATAAAAAGGCTATTTTGACAATAATACTTCAATTTTTCTTCTATAAATTTTATTACTTTTAATTTATATTTTTCTGGATATAGAAGATGAACATTTGGACCAGCGTCAAGTGTAAAACAAACCGGAACTCTTTCCTTTTCTCTAAAATTTTTTAATAGGTCTATTACTTCTAAAGTTTTGGATTTAATTAAAATCGTTGGTGGCTCAGATGACATCATCAGTGCTTGTAATGTCATTGCTTCTTCCTCCACTACTTTTATAAAAACCTCTAAATCACCAGTTGAAATTGCATTGAGTATTATTTTTAAATTTTTCTTTGCTTGATTTTTTCTGTCATTTAAAAATGGGTGATCGGTCATTTTTTCATGGCCCTCTGAACTACTCAATTTCTTGATTTTATCATCAATAATTAAAACTGTGTTTTGATAATTTTTAAAACTCGGATGTATTTTTTTATCATAATTGACAGCAAAAAAATTGGAACATCCAGAATGAAATTCATTTTCTCCCCAAATCATCAAAGGCCCAGATATACTTCTAGACCCGCTCCCTGAACCTAATCTTGCTAGAAATGACACCTTATTAAAAAAATTTTGATCTGTCATTTTCTCATTGAACCTTTTTTCAATACTTACAATACAAAAAGCCAATGAAGAAAATGCCGATGCAGAAGAAGCAATTCCGCTACTATGAGGAAACGTGTTTTTTGAATTTATTTTTAAAAATAAATTTTCTAAATATGGACAAAAAAGGGAAATTCTCTCAAAAAATTCTTCAATTTTATTTTCAAAAGATTTTTTTGTTTTTCCGTCATATAAAAAATCAAACTTTTTCTGTCCTCTTAATCTTGGTGAATATTCAATTGAAGTTTCAGTTTTACAATTTGATAATGTAAAACTTATTGACGGATTTATAGGGAATTGTAGCCCATATTTACCCCAGTATTTAATTAGAGCAATATTTGAAGGGGATTCACAAGCGATTTTACCTTCTTTTGGCCTAAAATTTTTTGAAATAAAAATCGATGTGTCCATATATAACAAAAATAGGAGTTAGGAATTTGTAATTTTAAAATTAATTTAAAATCTTTTTTAATTTATCTGGATAATCAGTAATTATACCATCTACCCCAATGGAGATTAATTTCTTCATTTCATCTTCATTATTAACGGTATATGGAAATAATTTGTAACCCTTAGCATTAACTAAATCTACATTTTTTTTATTTAGATATTTATAATCTGAGTTTATTGACATAGCCTCTACTTCTTTAGCAAAATTTAAAGCTATCAAAGGATTTCCATCAATTAAAACTCCGATTGGTATTTTTTGGGACTTTGATCTGAGGACAAGAAGTTCATCCCAGTCAAAACTTGAAACCAATATATTTTTCTTTTTTAACAAATTTTTTTTGAAATATCTTTGTAAGAGTTCAATTGTTGGAATTGCAGTTCCTTTTCCTTTGAGTTCAATATTTAATATTAAATCATCAAGTTGTAGGGATAGGATTTCTTCTAATGTTGGAATAAAGAATTTATTTTCAATTCGGAAAGATTTTATTGTTTTTAGATCTAAATCTTCGATACATAAATTTACATCAAGTATTTTGCTTAGATTATTATCGTGAAAAACTACAATTTCCCCAGATTTACATTTAAATACGTCAATTTCTATACCGTTAGCTCCCAAATCGATTGCGCATTTAACAGATGGAATAGTGTTTTCTACAACATGTCCTTTAGCACCACGGTGACCAATAATAAGGGGAATTTTCTTTTCTACACAAGAAAGTGAAATAAAGCAAAAAAAAATAAAAAATTTAGCTTTTGAATACATTCTTAGAGATGCAGGAATGAAAATACCAAATCAAATTAGGCCTCATCGACGTTAACAACTTTTTCAATCTGTGGAGCGTGTTTTTTAATTGTCATCTCAACACCGGTTTTTAGTGTCATCTGATTAACAGAGCATCCAGCACAATTTCCGTGAAGTTTTACTTTCACAATCTTTTCATCTAGAACTTCAACCAATGATATATCACCACCATCTGCTGCAAGGAAGGGCCTTATTTCGTTTAATGCATGAATGATTTTTTTTCTCAATTCCATTTTATTTGTTTTTTATTGCTGAACATCCGGCCATCGTAGTAATTTTAACAATCTTAGTCGGGGGGAGATGATTATTTCTTTCTACAACACTTGAAACAACATTTTTAGCTATTTCTTCAAAAGATTTTGATATAAGAGAATTTACCTGTAAAGATGCAGGATGACCAAAATCAGAAGCTTCTCTGATGCTTTTAAAAAGCGGTACCAATCCTAAGAACGGCACGTTACTATCATCAGCTAAATTTTTTACACCGTCTTTTCCAAATATGAAATACTTTTTCTTTGGCATATCTTCCGGTACAAAGTAAGCCATATTTTCAATTAATCCTAAAACCGGAACATCAATATTTTTTTGGTTAAACATCGAAATTCCCCTTTTAGCATCCAAAAGAGCAACTTTTTGTGGAGTTGAAACAACTATTGCACCATTTAAAGGAATTGATTGTACAATACTTAAATGGATATCCCCAGTTCCAGGTGGCAGGTCAACTAATAAAAAATCAAGTTCTCCCCAATTGGTGTCAAAAATCATTTGATTTAATGCTTTTGACGCCATTGGACCTCTCCAAATAACGGCCTGATTGGGTTCGGTAAAAAATCCAATCGAAAGAATTTTAACTCCATAACTCTCTATTGGTTCTATCATAGATTTATTATCAATTTTAACGGAAGCTGGTCGAGAAGACTCTACATCAAACATTGTAGGAATAGAGGGACCATAAATATCTGAATCCAAAATTCCAACTTTAAAACCCATTTTTGATAATGAGGCTGCCAAGTTAGATGTTATTGTTGATTTACCGACTCCCCCTTTTCCAGATGAAATTGCAATAATGTTATCAATTCCAACTAATTTATTTTTATTATTAGATGCTGTTCTCTTTTTTTCTATATTAAAGTTGACGATAATTTTGAGATTTTCGTCAAAAGAACTTATGATAGTTTTTTCTAACTTTTTTTTAGCGTGTAGTGAAGGATTATCAATATTTAAATCTATAACAAGTTCACTCCCAAAGATATTAATATTCTTAATCTGAGAGGGTGGTATAATTTTCTCAAGTACGCTTATTATTTCTTTTTTATTCATCTATAATGTTAAATTCGATTTTAAATTATCATCTAGATTTTTTGGATCCCAAAAAACTTTCTCAAAATTAATTACTTTGTCATTTTCAATATTTATGCCCTCATTTTCTAGTAATTGTTTCATCAAATCAGTTCCATAAAAATGGTGTTTCCCAGAAAGTAACCCAATCCTATTTACAACTCTGTGTGCAGGTACATCAGATTTTTGGTGAGAAGCGTTCATCGCCCAGCCAACCATTCTAGAACTATTAGGAGAACCAATATGCTTCGCGATTGCACCATAGGTTGTGACTCTGCCAACTGGAATTTTTCTAACCACATTATATACTTTTTCAAAAAACATTTAACTAAAGGTAAAAGATAAAAATTTAATTTTTTTAGACTCCTTTAAAAACATTTTTTCATAATAAGTTTGCACTTGTCTTGAAATTTCAGGTGAAGATACATTATTGTAAATATCGTGGTGAGCATATTTGATTTTTAAATCTTTCCCCTCAAGAATTCCTAAGCTATAACCAAACATAAAGTCACTATCTGTTTTTAAATGTATGACTCCTTTTGATTTCAAAATTGTATTATAAATTTTTAAAAATTTTGAATTTGTTAATCTATGCTTAGTTCTATTATATTTTAACTGTGGATCTGGAAAAGTGATTAGTATTTCGTCTACCTCGGAGTCTTCAAAAAATTTTTCTAAATACTCAATTTTTGTTCTTAAAAAACATATATTCTCAAGATTGTTATCTTGTGATAACTTAGCTCCATGCCAAAAGCGGGCTCCTTTGATGTCAATTCCAATAAAGTTTTTACTAGGATTTTTTTTTGCTAAAAAGGTTGAATATTCTCCTTTTCCACATCCTAATTCAAGATATATAGGATTGTTATTTTTAAAAAGACTTTTGCGCCATTTACCTTTTAAAATATGATTTTTTATTATAATCTCTTTTATATCTGGCTGAATCACATTTTTAAATGTGTTATTCTCATGAAACTTTTTAAGTTTATTCTTACTTCCCATCTTTAAAACAATAATTCAATTACTTTTTGTTAATGTAAATGAAAATTCAGAACCCACATTCAAAGAGCTTTCAACGTAAACTAATTCATTATGAGCCTCTACTATGTGCTTTACAATTGCTAATCCCAAACCAGACCCCCCTTCATTTCTATTTCTTGTTTTATCGACTCTGTAAAACCTTTCAAAAATCCTTGGGAGGTCCTCTTCTGAAATACCTTTTCCATTATCAATAATCCGTACTAGAACTTTTTCTTTACTTAAGTGTTTTATTGTTATTTCCGTTGTACCATTTTCAACTCCATAATTTAAGGAGTTTACAATCAAGTTTGACATAACTTGGGTTATTCTAAAGTTATCGGCATTAACAAAAATTGATTTAATATTACCAAATTCATAAATGAGATCTATACCTTTTTGTTTCGTTTTAATTTCGAAAGATTCGACTAGATCCCTAATTAATTCACAAAGGTCAAATTTTTCAATCTTTAAATTTGTTACACCAGTTTCTAACTCAGTAATTAAATCAACATCTTTAATTATATAGCCAAGTCTGTCAGTAGCAGAGGACGCCTTTTGAAGATATTTCTTGACAAGTCTTTTGTCATTAACTTTTCCTTCTAAAAGAGTTAAAATGTATCCTTGAACTGTAAAAAAAGGAGTTTTTAATTCGTGGGCAAGGTTTCCTATAAATTCTTTTCTATAATTTTCCTTATCCTTTAAGAGTTGAATTTCCAACTTGCTATCCTTTGCAAATTTTTGGATACTATTCGTCATTATTTGGACATCTTTTTGCAAAGAATCTTCAGCAATTGCCAGTCCTTTAGGTAAAAGATCCTCGTATATTGATTTTACTTTTGAATATACAAAGTTTTCAACCCTTACATGAATAATAAAAAAGCAACAGAAAAAAAGTAAAAAAACTAATGGCAAAACAAAATGAAATGCATTAAACAAAATACTCAAAGAACCAGAATATAAATAAATAGATATGAAAATTAATAACATAAAAACTGAAACAATAAATGAAGACAGTTTAAGCGCAACGTTATATTTTTTTAACATTTAATTTTATTCATTTAAAATAAATTGATAACCGACGCCTTTAATTGTTCTAAATAAGTTTTCACCTAATTTTTCTCTTAACTTTCTAATATGAACGTCTATTGTTCTGTCACCTACAATAATATCTGTACCCCAAACTGATTCCATTATTTTATCTCTCTTAAAAACTTTACCTGGTTTGCTCGCTAAAAGAAATAACAACTCGAACTCTTTTCTTGGTAAATTTATAGATTTGTTGTTCACTTTAACAATATACTTTTCACTATCTATAATAAGATTTTCAAAGGATAGAATTTGGCCAAAATCGGTTTTAAAACGTCGTAAGAGCGCCTTTACTTTTGAATTGAGTATCCTTGGTTTAATTGGTTTTGTAACATAATCGTCAGCTCCAGATTCAAACGCTGCTACCTGAGAATAATCTTCTCCTCTAGCGCTTAGGAACATAATCAAAGAATTATTAAATTTTTTATCCATCCTTAGACGTTCACATGTTTCAATACCGTCCATTACTGGCATCATCAAGTCTAAAATAATTAAATGAGGTATATGCATTTCAGCCAATTTTAGGGCTTCTTTTCCGTTTACAGCAGAGAAAACTTGATAACCTTCATTTTCCAAATTAAATTGGAGGATTTCAATTATATCAGGCTCATCATCAACAACTAATATTTTAAATTTATTTTTCACTTAATCAAAAGTTAAAATAAAATAATAAATTTAAATTTTATTTGATGAAAAAAAATGCAAAATTTTTTGAAATTAAAACTAATAAGGAGTTCAATGATTTTGCAATGAAAACTTTCAATTTTCAATATAGGAGTAATTGGATTTATAAAAAATATTGCGATTTAATTGGTATTAATTTGGATAGAGTTAATAGTATCGAAGATATCCCTTATTTACCAATAATTTTTTTTAAAAAAAATAAAATAAAGTCATTTAAGGGTAAATCGAAACTGTATTTTACTTCTAGTGGAACAACTTCTAAAAATCTTTCAACCCATCATCTAAATAAAATTGAAAATTATAAGGAAAGTTTTAATAGATGTTTCAAAAGTTTTTACGGTCCATTAAGTGATTTAACAATACTTGCTCTTCTTCCTTCTTACCTGAAACAAAAAAATTCATCACTGATTTTTATGATGAATGAATTGATAAATGAAACCAAAAAAAAAGAGAGTGGATTTTATTTATACGATTATGAAAAACTGTCTAAAACAATTGATTTTTTGGAAAAAAACAAGAGAACAAGTATTTTGATAGGTATAGTTCCGTCTTTATTTAGCTTTGGTAAATTATTTCCAAAAAAATTAAATCATACAATCATTATGGAAACAGGAGGTTTGAAGGGTCTTGCAGAAGAACTTACGCGCAAAGAAATTCATCTAAAACTCAAAGATTTTTTTGGAGTAAATTCCATTCACAGTGAATATGGAATGACGGAATTACTTTCTCAAGGATATTCTGTTAAAAATGGTGTTTTTAAAAATCCTCCGTGGATGAAAATGTATACTTATGAATTAAATAACCCCTTTAAAAGAACTACATTAGGTAAAGTCGGTAGATTAAATATTATTGATTTAGCAAACCAAGATTCATGTTCATTTATATCAACAGATGACATTGGAAGGAGTTTTAATGATTATTCATATGAGGTGCTAGGTAGGGTAAACAGCTCAGATATAAGAGGCTGTAATCTTTTATTTAGTCAGTAAAATCTAAAATTAAATATTTTTTCTTACCTCTTTGAAGCAAAATCACTTCTTCAATAATTAAATCATTGACATTAAGAATTTTATTATCATCCACTCGAGACTTATTTACATAAACTGAGTTTTCTTTCAATGCCCTCCTGGCTTCACTCAAAGAATTTAAAATAGATCCTTTCATTGAAAGTGCTTCAACAATATTCAATCCTTTCTTTAAAGAAGATTTTTTGATTTTAACTTTTGGAACCCCGTCAAAAACTTCGTAAAACGTCTCTTTGTCTAGAGATGATAAATCTTTTTTTGTGGATTTCCCAAATAAAATTTTAGAGGCATCTTTTGCATTGTCTAAATCTTTTTGAGAATGAACCATTAACGTAACTTCCTCAGCAATTTTATTCTGAAGTATTCTTTCATGAGGATTCTTTCTATGCTTTTCTATTAATCCTAGAATTTCATTTTTATTTAGAAGAGTAAAAATTTTAATATATTTTTCTGCATCTTCATCTGACAAGTTTAGCCAATATTGATAGAACTTATATGGGGAAGTTTTTGCTTTATCTAGCCATATGTTACCTTCTTCAGTTTTTCCAAATTTACTACCATCTGACTTAGTCATTAATGGACAGGTTATTGAATATACTTTTTTTGACAATTTTTTTCTAATTAATTCAATCCCTGTGGTTATATTTCCCCATTGGTCGCTACCTCCCATTTGAATAGTACATTTTTTTCTTCTCAATAGCTCTAAAAAATCATACCCTTGAATTAATTGATATGTGAATTCTGTAAATGACATTCCCTCCGAAGATTCATCACTAATTCTTTTTTTTACTGATTCTTTAGACATCATATAATTGACTGTTATATGCTTTCCAACTTCTCTTGAGAAATCGATTAAACCAAAATCTTTCATCCAGTCAAAATTGTTAATCATCTCCGCAGAGTTTATACTTTTTTTAGAAAAATCTAGAAATTTCAAAAATTGTTTTTTCAGTGCCAAAGAATTTTTTTCTAGTTTTTTTTGATCTAATAATTTTCTTTCACTAGACTTACCTGACGGGTCTCCAATCATTCCAGTAGCTCCTCCAATTAATGCAATTGGTTTGTGACCATAACGTTGAAAATGAATTAAAATCATAATCTGAACTAAATTTCCAATATGCATTGAATCAGATGTAGGATCAAATCCAATATATCCGATCTGCGATGATTTATTCAAGTGTTTGTCAATATCAGGAGTGGCTTGATGTAACATACCCCTCCATTTCAACTCATCTAAAAAACTATTCACCATAGTGTTTAAGTTAATGACAAATATAAATTTCTATGGGGAACTGCGAAAGACATTCTTAAAAAAGAGTAATTTTAAGTATGATTTTAGTCACTGGTGCAACAGGTTTCGTTGGAAGAAATTTAATTATGTCATTATCAAAAAAAAGGGATAATTTAATTGGTCAATTTAGGAGAGAAAAAAAACTTGAAGAAACAAGACTTTTTTTTATCTCAAAAAACAAAGAAGAAGTTTTTGACAGAATCATTTGGAGAAAAGCTGACATCACAAATTTTTCGGAAGTCGAAAGTCTATTCGATGATGTTATTCAAGTTTATCATTGTGCAGCTTACGTATCGATGGCATTTTATAAAACCAGTTATTTAAATTTAGTAAACATTACCGGAACCACCTACATAGTTGATAATTCTATAAAGAAAAAAATCAAAAAACTGTGTTTTATAAGTTCAATTGCTGCCATAGGAGAAGGTACTAAAGAGGAAATCACAGAAGACACCCAATGGAATCCCGAAGTTGACAAAACGCCATATTCTTACTCTAAATACGGTTCAGAAATGGAAGTGTGGAGAGCCTCTCAAGAAGGTGTTCCAGTTGTGATTTTAAATCCAGGAATAATAATTGGAAATGATTCCCAAATTCAAAAAATAATTAAAAATAAATTCAATTTTTATACATCAGGTGTAAGTGGGTTTGTTACCGTTGAGGATGTTGTAAAAGCGGCTATTGGGCTAATGCAAGAAAAAATTAAAAATGAAAGATTTATTTTAGTTTCTGAAAATATATCTTTCAAAGATTTTGTAAACTATTTTTCAAAAAAAAATAAAAATTACTCAATAAGAATACCTAAATCAATTTTGTATTTAACATGGTTTATAGAAAGTTTTTTAAGTCATTTGAGAATAAAGAATAAATTTTTAACAAAAGCTCTAATAAATAATCTATACAGTAAAAATTATTATAATGGTAACAAAATTTGTGGTTATTTAAAAACCTTCAATTATTCAAAAATATACCCTTATTTAGAGAGATACTAATGTTTTAACTTTTACCTTTTTTTTAAATTTTTCAAACTATCTATTTTCTTTTCTAATGAGTCTTGAACTCTTCCATAAATTAATGCTAACAATCTTGGTCTTTTAGAATAATAATTTTTGTTTATCTCCCAATTTAAGCTGTCTAAGTTATATTTCTGTAGAATGAAAAAATCCTCTGGGGAAACAATTAATTGATTTTCCTCATAATTTAGATTATTGATTGATTTTATAATAGATAAATCTAACAACATGTTTACCATTTTATCTTGGGTAATAATGACGTCTCCATTATTTTTTTTACAAGACGTAAATAAAATTAACTCAATTAAAAAATAAAGACATAACTTATTCATCTTATATATTCAAGTCTTTTCGCGGATCCGCTTTCAATAATTTTTCCTTTGTCATATAATAATTTCCCGTTAACCCAGGTTTTTATAACTGAAGAATTAAAAATATATCCTTCGAAAGGAGACCAACCACATTTATACATAATATTATTTTTTGTCACATTTGTCTTACCTTCTAAGTCAATTAAAACCATGTCCGCGTAAAAATTTTTTTTCAAGAAACCTCTTTTTTTAATCTTAAAAATTTTTGCTGGATTATGAGAGGCCTTCTCAACAAATTTTTCCAAAGTAATCTTACCTTTATTTACACAATCTAACATTGCGAGTAACCCATGTTGAACAAGAGGTCCACCAGAAGGAGACTCTGTATATGGAAGATTTTTCTCGTCTATTGTGTGTGGTGAATGATCTGTAGCGTAAACATCAATTAAATCTTCGTTAAGGGCTTCCCATAATTTAGTTCTGTCTTCTTCGGTTTTTATCGCAGGATTCCATTTTATTTTGCTCCCTTTATTTTTGTAATCTTTATCGGAAAACCAAAGATGGTGTGTGCAGACCTCGGAGGTTATTTGTTTTTCTTCAAGTGGTATTTTTGAAAATAGTTTTGTTTCATTTGCGGTTGATAAGTGAAAAACATGAAGTCTTGCTCCGGTTTCAACGGCAAGCTTTACAGCATCTGAAGACGATTTAAAACATGCCTCAGAACTTCTAATTTTTGGATGAAATTTAAAAGGGATATTTTTGCCGTAAATCTTTAAATAATGATTTAGGTTATTTTTTATAGTTAATTCATCTTCACAATGAACAGAAATCACCAATTTTGAAGTTTTAAATATTTCTTTTAAAACTTCTTTTTTATTTACAAGCATATTCCCTGTTGAAGAGCCAAGAAACAATTTTAGACCGGCCACTTTATTTTCATCAATTTTTTTTATTTCTTCCAGATTAGTATTAGTCCCACCAAACATAAATCCATAATTAGCAGCAGAATTTCTACTTGCAATTTCAAGTTTTTGGTCAATTTTTTCCATAGTTGTAGTCTGTGGGTTTGTGTTTGGCATTTCAATGAATGAGGTGATTCCGCCAGCTACTGCAGCTCTAGATTCTGTGTAAATGTCACCTTTATGTGTCAATCCCGGTTCTCTAAAGTGAACTTGGTCATCAATCAGGCCCGGGATAAGATATTTATTATCTCCATCCACTACATTTTCATCTTGCGTTAAGGGTATAGAAGGAGCAATTAATGATATTTTGTCTTGTTTTATTCTAATATCACCTTTGAATATTTTTCCTTCGTTTACAATTTTTACATTTTTAATCAGAGTAGATTTTATCATTTTTTAAATAAACTTTTAAATTTGATAACAATAACTCCGAATATTGCTTCTGATATTATAGAACTATTCATTTTAGATTCTCCATGTGTTCGATTTTTAAATGTTATTGGAATTTCTTTGAAATTAAATCCCAAGTCCCAAAGTTTGAATTTCATTTCTATTTGAAAAGCATAGCCGACAAACATAATTTTATTTAAATTTAGTGATAATAAAGCAGAACGATTGTAACCTACAAATCCAGCAGTTGGATCCTTAACCGGTAATCCAGTTACCAATTTCACATACCAAGATGCACCAATTGAAAGAATAATTCTGTTTAATGGCCAATTTAGCACCCTTATACCATTTATATATCTAGATCCAATGACATAATCATAAAAATCAAGTTCATTAACAATATTTGTTAACTTTTCAGGGGGATGAGATAAGTCCGCATCCATTTGAATAATTTTTTTATATTTTTTTTCAATTGCCCATTTAAATCCTTCAATGTAAGCTTTACCTAATCCCTTTTTTTTGGGTCTATTAATAAGATGTAAACGATCTTTATATTTTTTTTTATTTTCAAGTACAACACTTTTTGTGCCGTCAGGAGAGTTATCATCTAATACTAAAACATCAACTAAAATTTTTAGTGAAAAAATTTTGTCCAGCAAGGGGTTTATATTTTCCCTTTCATTAAAAGTAGGAATTACAATTAAAGTGTTTAACATTCAATGTAAAATTTTATAAATATAATGGTTTAGGTTATTTGTTTAAATGAGAAAATTAATTTAATTATTTTTTAATTTAGATGATGGATTGGATTATTCTTAATAAGTTTCGTATTGACTGGGTTTCAATTTTAATATTTTTAAATTTGATATTATTAAGCTATACCAAGTGGAAATACAATAGAAAATTCACATCATTTTTTAAATCAATTGACCCATCTGTTTATTTTAACAATTATGGGAATAATTTTTTTTTTAGTAGATTCTTTGGAATAAATATTCTCATTTTTTCACTGGTAAATATATCTCTCATTTTAATTTTTATTTTAAACTCTTTTGGTTTAATAAAGATGGTTTTCTTTGAATTTTCAATCTTATTTTTATTTTTAATCTTTATTGGTTTTTTAAGTTATATTTTATGTTCATTCTTAGGAGTTGTTTTAGGGGCTAAAAGAGAAACTCTAGCTTACGTCTTTAATAATTTAAGATTTCTTTTCAGAATTTCAATTTTTGTCTATGCAATTTTAATCGTTCACCATTTTTACTTCATTAATACTTTTCAATTTCTTAAAATAAGTTTTTTTTGTGTTTTGATTTTATACTATTTGTTTAGTATTATAATTGTTTACAGATTTTTAGAAAAACTAAACAGAGGAAAGTTTTATTTAATTTTGTATCTTTGCACACTTAAAGTTACCCCCTGGGTTTTTATTTATTGGTTTATAAAATATATTTAGATGAGCAAAATCAAAACCATATTAGTTTCTCAACCCAAACCTAACAGTGAAAAGTCCCCTTATAACAGACTAAAAGAAAAACATAATTTAAAAATTGATTTTAGACCTTTTATACATGTAGAAGGATTAAAAAGCAGGGACGTTAGAAAGCAAAAAATTGACTTTAATGTTTTCAATTCAATTATTTTTACCAGCAGAAATTCTGTAGATCACTTTTTTAGATTATCTGAAGAAATGCGTTTTAAAGTCCCAGACTCTACTAAGTATTTTTGCCAATCTGAAGCAGTTGCTTTTTATTTACAAAAGTATGTTGTATACAGAAAAAGGAAAATCTACGTCGGTGAAAAAAATCTTATGGATCTTGAACCTATGTTTAACAAATTTAAAACTGATAAATTCTTATTACCCTCTTCTGACATTCTAAATCCAGATACTATTGAATTTTTAAATAACATAAACATTAATTGGAAACGTGCTCAACTTTTTAAAACTGTGACTAGTGATTTGTCTGACCTTAGAGATGTTTATTATGATATATTAGTTTTTTTCAGTCCTTCAGGTATAGAATCATTATTTAAAAATTTCCCTGATTTTAAGCAAAATGATACTAAAATTGCAGTTTTTGGCAACACCACTGTAGAAGCTGCCGATAATGCAAATTTAAGAATTGATATTAAAGCCCCTACTAAAGAGTCTCCTTCAATGACAATGGCCATTGAAAAGTATATTCAAAAACTTAATTAGCTATTTCATTCTAAAATTGGAATTGTCCGAATTTATATTAGAGTTAAAATCCCTATTTTGCAATTAAATTAGTGTTATACGATTATTAAATGGATTCAATAGATTTCAGTATTATTAATTTTTTGAGAAAAAATGCTAAAATCCCAATAGCAGAATTATCAGAACAGATAGGGATATCTGGTGCAGCTATTCATAAAAGAATCAAAAAACTTGAAAGTAAAAAAATTTTTACCGGCTCCCAAATTAATATCGATCCAAAAAAAGTTGGATTTACCACTCTCGCATTTGTTGGAATATATTTAGAAAAAGCCATTGATGTAAATTTTGCTATAAAAAAACTAAAAGCAATTGAGGAAATAACAGAGTGTCACTACACAACTGGAGACTGGAGTATCTTGATTAAAATTTATTGTAAAGACAATCAACACCTGATGAAACTTTTGAATGAAAAAATTCAAGCAATCAAAGGGATCTCAAGAACTGAAACATTTATTTCACTGAGTCAACAGATTTCGAGACAAATAAGGATTTAAAAAACGATATTTATAATTTTATTTTTTATAATGATAACTTTTTTAACTGACTTATCATTTAAATATTTGTCTGTTTGTTCATCTGACAAAATTAGTTTCTCAATTTCTTTTTCTTTTAAATCCAAATTGAACTTTCTGTTGAATCTCCTTTTACCATTAAATGAAATAGGATAATCAAAAGACCTCTCCTCTAAATATTTATTATCGTGAACAGGATAGGGCTCTTCAGATACTGAACTTTTGTTCCCCATTAACTCCCATAACTCCTCAGAAATATGAGGAGCAAAGGGAGAAATTAAAATTACTAAAGGCTCAAGAATTATTTTTGATTTGCAATTTTGAGCTTTTAATTCATTAACACAAATCATTAAAGAACTTACACAAGTGTTGAATGAAAATTTATCAATATCATTAACAACCTTTTTTACGGTTTTGTGATAAATTTTTAAAACTTCATCGCTAGGTTGATCATTACTGACATAAAATTTTTCATTTCTATGAAATAAATTCCAAAACTTATTCAAAAAAGAAAAGACTCCTGAAATTCCAGCTGTATTCCATGGCTTAGACTGGTCTATGGGCCCAAGAAACATCTCATACATTCTTAAAGTATCAGCTCCATACCTTTTACAAATATCATCTGGACTGATTATATTGTATCTAGATTTTGACATTTTTTCAATATCTCTCGAAACATAAAAAGCTTCGCCTTTTATAAAATTTACATCTTTAAATTCAGGATTATTTTGTTTTAATCTCTCAATATTTAATCTATTTTTTTCATCAACCAACGATATGTCAACATGAATTTTTTGTGTCTTTTGATCCTTAATCATGTCAAATGAAATGAAATCATTAGTGTTTTTGATTCTATGGGCAAAAGCACTATTTCCTAAAATCATTCCTTGATTAACAAGCTTTTTGAATGGTTCGGTAGTACTGACATAATCTAAGTCAAATAGAACCTTATGCCAAAATCTTGCATACAAAAGATGAAGAACGGCATGTTCTGCACCTCCAATGTACAGATCAACTGGCATCCAATATTTAATTAAATCTTTATTTGCAAACTCATTATCATTATCAGGGTCAATAAATCTTAAAAAATACCAACATGATCCAGCCCATTGTGGCATCGTATTAGTCTCTCTCAAATAATTCTTACCATTAATTGAAATGTTAACCCAATCACTATTCCTTGCCAATGGAGATAAACCATCATTTGTTGGTATATAGCTTTCAACTTCAGGTAATTCAAGAGGTAAATCATCAAATTCAAGGGCTTTCTTTTTATTTCCATCGTAAATTATTGGAATTGGCTCACCCCAATATCTTTGACGAGTAAAGATCCAATCTCTTAATTTATAATTGGTCGTTTTAGTTCCTTTATTTATTGATTCTAACTTTTCAACTACAATGGATTTGAATTTTATATTATCAATTCCGTCATATTCTCCAGAATTAATTATAGACCCATTTCCAGTGTAACACTCATCTTTATTGCCACCATCAATTACCTTAATTATTTTAAGATTAAATTTTTTTGCAAACTCATTATCTCTTTCATCATGTCCAGGTACTGCCATTATAGCACCAGTCCCATATGAAAAAAGAACATAATCGGATATCCATACAGGGATTTTTTCATTTGAAATGGGATTTAAGGCAAAAGATCCAGTGAAAACACCTGTTTTAATTTTTTCATTTTCTTGTCTCTCTAAATCACTTTTTTTTGAAGCCTGCTCAACATATTCTTTTATTGATTTTCTATATTCATCTGTGGTGATTAGATTTATCAAAGGATGTTCAGGTGCTAATACTAAATATGTTGCACCAAAAATTGTATCTGCCCTTGTTGTAAATACCTCAATAAAATTATTATCTATTGAAAACTTTATTTTAGCCCCCTCAGACTTACCAATCCAGTTTTTTTGAGACAATTTTATTGATTCAGGCCAATCCAATTCAGATAAGTCGTCAAGTAATCTATCTGCATAATCCGTTATTCTCATGACCCATTGTTTCATTGGTTTTTTAATGACAGGGAATCCTCCTCTTTCACTTAAACCACCAATCACCTCTTCATTTGCAAGTACAGTTCCTAGCTCCTCACACCAATTAACATCGATTGTGTCAACATAAGCTAACCTTTTAGAATCTATAAAAAACTCTACTTCTTTTTCATTCAGATTTTTTGGAATTTTTAATTTTTCTATGGGTTGAGCTTTATTAAGCCCATGATCATAAAAACTGTTGAATAATTTTAAAAAAATCCACTGAGTCCAACGATAATAACTACTATCACTTGTTTTAATTTCTCTATCCCAATCAAATGATAAACCTAATTTATCCAATTGATTTTTAAATCTGACAACATTTTCATCTGTAGTTTTTTTAGGGTGCTGTCCTGTTTTAACAGCATATTGCTCAGCAGGTAACCCAAATGAATCAAAACCCATAGGATGAAGAACATTAAAACCTTTACTTCTTTTAAATCTAGAAACTATATCAGATGCTATATAACCTAGAGGATGACCAACATGAAGCCCAGAACCCGATGGGTAGGGGAACATATCTAACACGTAATATTTAGGTTTTACTGAATTATTGTCAGCTTTGAAAGTTTTGTTCTTAAGCCAATACTTCTGCCATTTCTTTTCAATTTCAAAAAAGTCGTATTTCAAAATAAATTACTTTTTTTGAACAAAAATATAGTAAAGATACTTATGAAAAAAGTTTATTAATCTTAAGAAGATTTTTTTGAATATGGTTTACTAATTTTGTTTATATATAAATTTAATATGACTCCTCAACCAGAATATCATAAATCAAGATTAATTTCTTCATACTTTTCGGTTTCCTTAAGCATAGCTCTAGTGATTTTTATTTTGGGTGTATTAGGAATTTTACTTATAAATTCTCAGAAAATAGAATCACATTTTAAGGAGCAAATTACATTTACTATTTATACTAACGAGTTAACTAAGCCAATTCAAATAAAACAATTGCAAAAAAGTTTGAGATTAAAAAAAGAAACAAAAAAAGTAACATTTATTTCTAAGGAAAAAGCTGCTGAAATCCATGCAGAATCTATAGGCGAGGACTTTATTGAATTTTTGGGTTATAACCCATTATTAAATTCAATTGAAGTTAGATTTTTATCTCAATATGTATCACCTGCATTTTTAGAAAAACTGAAAATATCGTTGGAAAATGAAGAATATGTTAATGAAGTATATTACGACGTCCCTCTAATTGAAATTTTAGACAAAAATATCAAAAAAATTTCCCAGAGTTTATTGGCTGCAACAATAACTTTACTTTTAATTGCGATTCTTTTAATAAATAGTTCTATTAGGATTTCTATTTATTCTAAAAGATTAGTAATTAAAACAATGCAACTTGTAGGTGCAACAAAAAATTTTATTAGAAAACCATTTTTAATCAAATATTTGTTGCTTGGGTTTTATGGAACATTTGTTGCTATTCTATCGCTTTCATTAGTGATTTATTTTATAGATATCAAATACCCTGAATTAGATTTAAGTAAAAATGTTTTTGAGATAATTATAGTTTTTTTGATAATTGGCATTTTAAGTTTTATAATTACAGGTATAAGTTCATTTTTTGCAACTGAACGTTTTTTGAATCTAAAAACCAATGAAGTTAATTAACTATCAATGAATTATGAATCATAAAAAGAAAATCCTTTTTAGAAGAAAAAACTATATGGTCCTTATGTTTTCAATCTTATTAATCTCGTTAGGATACTTTGTAATGTCGGGAGGAGGAAGTCAAAATCCACTAATTTTCAATAACGAAATTTATAGCTTTCAAAGAATTCGTCTAGCTCCCCTACTAGTGATTTTTGGTTTTACCTTAGCATTATTATCTATAATTTACGGTAAAAGAAAGTAATGGATTATCTTTTTTCACTGCTACTTGGAATAATTCAAGGTTTAACCGAGTTTCTACCTATATCCTCTAGTGGACATTTACAAATTATAAATCATTTTTTTAATTTTTTAAATGAAAGTGAAGATAATTTTATGTTAACAATAATTCTTCATTTCGCTACTTGTATGAGTACAATTATAATTTTTAAAAAAAAAATAAAACATATTTTATCTAACGCTATAGAATTTAAAAAAAATAGTTCTCACACTTTTTTGTATTTTATTTTTATTTCAATGATACCCGCGGTAATTGTAGGTTTTTTTTTAGACCATATAATTAAACTATTATTCTCTGGAGATATTTTTTTAATTGGTTTAATGCTAGTTTTTAATTCAATTATACTTTTGATTGCAGATAATTTTAAAGGAGGTGAAAAAAACCTTAACACTCTCCGAGCGTTTTTGATTGGAGTTTCTCAAGCAATCGGAATTATTCCCGGGATTTCAAGAAGTGGCATAACTATTTCTGCTTCAATTCTACTTGGCATAAGAAGAACTGAAGCATCAACCTTTTCATTTTTAATGGTGATACCATTAATTATTGGAAGTGTTATCAAAAGTATTATTGATCTAGAAAATTTTAACTTTAATGTAGATTTTTCAATTTTATTTATAGGTTTTTTTGGAGCGTTTTTTACTGGAATAATTGCCTGTAAATGGATGCTTCATATAGTTGAAAATTTTAAATTAAAATATTTTTCGTTTTATTGTTTTATAATTGGAGTTTTCGCATTAAGCTTTGGATAAAAAATACTACTCAAAGGATAAATTTGTTAATGGTTGTTTGCTTTTAATTGACAAACCACTTAACTGGACATCTTTTCAGTTAGTAAATAAAATAAAGTGGTTGATTAAAAAAAAATTTGATTTACAAAAAATCAAAGTTGGACATGCTGGAACACTTGATCCGCTTGCTAGAGGATTAATGATTATCGTTTCTGGAAAAAAAACAAAACAAATTAAAAGTTATCAGAATCTTGATAAAAAATATGTTGGAACTTTTATGTTAGGTTCTACCACAAAATCCTATGATTTAGAAACACCAATTGATAAGATTTACAATGTAGACCATATCTCTTCAAAAGAATTAAATGAGGTTAAAAAAAATTTTTTAGGTGTTATTAAACAGACTCCTCCTATTTTTTCGGCAATTAAAAAAAATGGCAAAAGATTGTATGAGTATGCAAGAAAAAATGAAAAAGTTTTAATACCTGAAAGAGAAATACATATCAGAAAATTGGAATTTGATATAGAAAATTTCCCTGAAATAAAATTTATCGTTGAGTGTAGTAAGGGTACATACATAAGATCTCTTATACACGATATTGGGAAATCCCTTAACTCTGGTGCTCATTTAAAATCATTATGTAGAGAAAAAATAGGTGATTATTCTTTAAAAGATGCAATGAGTATTGATTATTTTGAAAAAATTTTAAAAAGAAAACATTAAAAAACACCTTGCCATATTTTTTATATTTTTGATAAAGATTAAACATGAAGTATAGTCGCATTTTACTAAAGTTAAGCGGAGAAGCTCTAATGGGTAAAAAAGGTTATGGAATTGATTCTAAAAGGATTAATGACTATGCTTTAGAAATTAAAAATCTACATAAAAATAATATTCAAATTGCAATAGTTATTGGAGGAGGAAATATTTTTAGAGGTGTTTCTGGATCCAGTGAAGGAGTTGACAGAGTTCAGGCGGATTATATGGGAATGCTTGCTACAATTATAAATGGTCTAGCGCTGCAAAGTGCACTTGAAAACATAGACGTTCCTACAAGACTTCAAACAGCTATAAATATTGAAGCTATTGCAGAGCCTTACATTAAGAGAAGAGCGGTAAGGCATTTAGAAAAAAACAGAGTGGTAATTTTTAGTGCAGGCACTGGTAATCCTTTTTTTACAACTGATTCGGCTGCGGTTTTAAGAGCTATTGAAATTAATGCAGATGTGATTTTAAAAGGAACTAGAGTTGATGGAATTTATACCGAGGATCCTGAACTAAATGATAAAGCAATTAAATTAGACAGTCTATCCTTTGAAGATGCTCTAAGGTTGAATCTAAAAATTATGGACACTACTGCATTTACACTAAGTAAAGAAAATAATTTGCCCATTATTGTTTTTGACATGAATATTAAAGACAACCTAAAAAAAGTTGTTCAAGGAAAGAAAATTGGAACTAAAGTCTTTTTATAATGAATGAAAAATTGAAAGTTATATTAAAATCAGCTGAGGATAAAATGCAATCCTCCTTATTACACCTAGAAAATGAGCTTTTAAATATTAGAGCTGGAAAAGCCAATCCTAATATGTTAAAAAGTGTTATGGTTGATTATTATGGAAATCCAACTGCGATAGCACAGTTGGCAAATATTAATACCCCAGATTCAAAATCTTTAGTTGTACAACCCTGGGATAAAAGTATTTTACAAGAAATAGAAAAAGGAATAATTAATGCGAATCTTGGTTTTAATCCAATGAACAATGGAGACACAATTATTGTAAGTATTCCACCTCTAACGGAAGAAAGAAGAAAAGAATTAGTCAAAATTGTAAGAAACGAATCAGAAAGTTCAAAAATAAGCATCAGAAATATTAGAAAAGATTCTAATCATGAAATTAAAAAAACTGATGTCTCTGATGATGAGAAAAAAAATTACGAGATAGATATTCAAGAATTAACAGATAATTTTATAAAGAAAATCGATTCAGTTTTAAAAGTAAAGGAAAAAGAAATAATGACAGTATGAAATTATCCCATTGTTAATGAAAAACACAAGTAATCAATGGGAGGGTTGGAAGACTATTTCACAGCTAATTTTAAATAATAGATTATTAATATTGTCGATTTTAATTTTATTGACTGCCCTATGGATAGATCAGTGGAAAAATATCAGGTTTACCTTCACTGAAGCAAATTTACTTCCAGATAAACATGAAGAAAATATACGATATAAAGATTTCCTTAAAGTTTTTGGTGAGGAAGGCAATCTATTGGTTATAGCAATAAAGGACAATGACTTTTTTTCTCAGGAAAAATTAAAAATGTGGAAAGAATTAAGAATAGAGATTACAAAATTTTCTGAAATCGATTATGTTTTGTCCTTTGATAATTTAAAAGAGATAGTTAAAAATCAAAAATTAAGGAGATTTGAACTCAAATCAATTTTTGAACCACAAAAGCAAGACACATTTAACACTTTGACCTTAAAACAAAAATTATTTTTGGAGTTGCCTTTTTATGAAAATTTAATTTTAAATAAGAAAACAGGCTCAATAAGGATGGGTATATATATGGATAAAAATATTGTAAACACATCCAAAAGAAAAGATTTTATTTTAAATAAATTTATTCCTCTCATAAAAAATTTTGAAGATAAAAACAATGTGAAAATATATAAATCTGGTATGCCATATATTAGAACATTAAACGCTCAAAATATACTTGATGAAATAGGACTTTTTGTTTTAACAGCACTGCTTGTAACCTCATTTATATTTTTTATGTTTTTTAAATCAATTAGAGCAACATTGATTTCTGTTTTAGTTGTTTTAATCGGTGTTTCTTGGGCTCTCGGAACATTAGGATTTTTAGGATTTGAAATTACTGTTTTGACTGCTTTAATTCCTCCGTTAATTATTGTTATTGGAATACCAAACTGCATTTTTTTGATTAATAAATATCAACAAGAAGTTAATGAGCACGGGGATCAGTCAAAATCCCTTGAACAAGTTATTACAAGAATAGGAAATGCATCTTTAATGACGAATTTGACAACCGCTTGTGGTTTCTCGACGTTCATTTTGACAGAGAGCAAACTTTTAAAAGAATTTGGAATAATTGCATCTTTAAACATAATTGGAATTTATTTAATATCAATTACAACAATACCTATCCTATATAGCTTTATGGAAGTTCCCAACAAAAAACATCTACGGCATTTGAAAAATAAGACTATTCAAAAATTTATAAAAATATTAGAGCATATAGTAAAGCATAAAAAAATTAATACCTATACAACATCTCTTATTTTAATTATTCTTAGCATAATTGGAATATATCAAATTAATATTTCAGGAAGTATGCTTGATGATATGCCAAAAAAACAAGATTTTTTTAAGGATATTGTTTTTTTTGATGAACAATTTAATGGAATCGTTCCGCTTCAAATAATTGTTGACACTAAAAGAAAAGATGGTGTTTTTAAACTATCTACATTAAAAAGACTAGAAAAAATTGAAAATGTGATAAAAAAAATTCCTGAATTATCTAGTCCAAACTCAGTTACTCAAATAGTTAAATTTGCAAAGCAAGCTTATTACAATGGAAATCCAAATTATTTTTCACTTCCTTCCTCACAAGAAAATAAATTTATTATGTCATATTTTAAAAATTATACGCCTGAAAGTGAAAAAAGTTTTACCAATAATTTTGTTGACAAGGAAAACAAAATAGCAAGAATAACAACATTCATGAAAGATATTAGCACGATTAGAATAGAAGAAATAGAAAGAGAACTTAAAAGAGAAATTAATGAAATATTCCCAAAAGACAGGTACATTGTGAATTTAACAGGCAAATCTCTAATATTTTTAAAAGGAACAAAATTTTTGGTAAAAAATCTTGTGATTTCTCTCACCCTTGCTATTTTATTAATTTCACTATTTATGGCATATATGTTTAGGTCTTTCAAAATGATTGTTATTTCTCTAATTCCAAATATAGTTCCGCTTCTAATAACTGCAGGAATGATGGGATTTGCAGGAATACCACTTAAACCCTCAACTATTCTTGTTTTTAGTATTGCTTTTGGAATTTCAGTTGACAATACCATTCATTTTTTAGCTAAATACAGACAAGAACTTTTCGATTCAAATTGGAAAATTCAACCATCTGTGTATAGTGCATTAAGAGAGAGAGGTGTTAGTATGTTTTATTCATCTATAGTGCTATTTTTTGGATTTTCAGTATTCATGATTTCAGATTTTGGAGGTACAGTTGCTCTAGGTGGTTTAGTTTCCTTGACCCTTTTAATTGCAATGTTATCAAATTTAATTTTGTTGCCATCTCTTCTAATATCTCTGAAGAGAAGTATATCCAATGAAAAAGTAATCAGAGAACCAAAAATAAAGATTTAGTAATCTAAATAAATTCTTTTGTTAAAAATTAGATTAATTAAATAACATCTAAAATGTATATTTGGAAAAAATTATTAGATGACTCTGCTTATCAAAGAAATTTTAAAACTCAAACCAAAAAATCAGTTGATCACGGCTAAGGGATGGGTTAAAAACTTTAGGGCTAATAAATTTATTTCCTTAAATGATGGAAGTACAGTTCAAAATATTCAATGCGTAATTGATTTTGAAAATTTTGATGAATCAATAATAAAAAAGATTACTTCTGGGACAAGCCTCTCAATAAAAGGTAAACTAGTATTTAGTCTTGGGAGTGGACAAGAAGTTGAAATTTTAGTTGAAAATATTAAAATATATGGAGAATCCAATGCTGAAAAATACCCTATACAACCTAAAAAACATAGTTTTGAGTTTTTGAGAGAAAATGCACACTTAAGAATAAGGACATCAACTTTTGGTGCCATTATGAGAATTCGGTCTAAACTATCATATGCTGTTCATAAATTCTTTCAAGAAGAGAACTTTCAATATGTTAACACTCCAATAATTACATCGAATGACGCAGAAGGAGCAGGAGAAATGTTTAGGGTTACTACACTAAATGCAAAGTCTCCTCCGTTAATAAAAAATAATGTTGATTTTACAAAAGATTTTTTCTCAAAAAAGACACACTTAACAGTTTCTGGTCAATTAGAGGCAGAGTCCTACGCTTTAGGCTTAGGAAAAGTATACACCTTTGGGCCAACATTTAGAGCAGAAAATTCTAATACTACTCGACACCTGTCAGAATTCTGGATGATTGAACCGGAAATGGCTTTTTTTGACTTAGATGATAACATTAAGCTAGCAGAAAAGTTTGTAAAATATATTTTAAGTTTTGTGATTGAAAATTGCATAGATGATTTAAGCTTTTTAGAGGAAAGATTACACAATGAGGAAAAAAATAAACCAAAAAATGAAAGAAATGAATTAAAGCTAATTAACAAATTAAAGTTTGTTATTGACAACGAATTTGAAAGAATTAGCTATTCCAATGCATTTGAAATTCTTAAAAAATGTTCTAAAAATAAAAAGAAAAAGTTTAAATTCTTAGTTAATGATTGGGGAATGGATTTTCAAAGTGAACATGAAAGATATTTAGTTGAAAAACATTTTAATAAACCTGTAGTAATTTTTAATTATCCTTCTAAGAGTAAAGCTTTCTATATGAGGTTAAACGATGATAAAAAAACTGTAGCGGCAATGGATGTTCTATTTCCTGGAATTGGAGAAATTATCGGCGGGTCTCAAAGAGAAGAAAGATTAAAAGTATTAAAAAACAGAATGGATCAATTTGGTGTATCAAGTAAAGATTTACTCTGGTACACAGAGCTAAGAAAGTTTGGAACTGTTCCTCACAGTGGATTTGGGTTGGGTTTTGAGCGTATTGTTTTATTTGCTACAGGAATGAATAATATAAGAGATGTAATTCCATTTCCTCGAACTCCAAATAATGCTTTATTTTAAAGAAATACTAATTTTGTAGTAGTTATGATTTTTTAAAAATATGCTTAAACAAAATTTAACTTTCAAATTAAATCAAAAATTATCTCCTCAACAAATTAAGCTGATGAAGTTAATTCAATTGCCCACTTTGGATTTTGAACAAAGAATTAAAAATGAGATTGAAGAAAATCCAGCCCTTGATACTGGAATTGAAGAAAAAGCATCTGATTTTGAGAGTTACGAAGACGATAACTTTTCTGATAGTAATATTGAAAAATCAGATATCGATATTGAAGCTTATATAAATGAAGATGAAATACCTTCATATAAATTAAATTCGTATAATTATAATTCTGAAGAGCAAGAAAAAAGCACACCAATTTCCAGCCACACAAGTCTACATGAAAATTTGAAGAATCAAACAAATGTTTTGATTCTTACCGAAAAAGAAAAAGTAATATCTGAATTTATAATTGGAAGTATTGACGAAAGTGGATATTTAAGTCGGTCAATAGACGAATTAATTGATGATATTGCATTCACACAAAACGAAATTATTAGCTCTAAGCAAATCAAAAAAATTTTAAATATGATACAAAATTTGGAACCACCAGGGATAGCCTCTAGAAATCTTCAAGAATGCCTCTCACTTCAGTTAAAAAGAAAACCCCAAACAAATGAGATATCCATTGCCTCTAAAATAATTGATGATGGTTTTGATTTATTTTCAAAAAAACATTTTAAAAAAATGCAAGAAAAATTTAGTATAGATCAAAATTTATTAAAAAAAGGATTAAATGAAATTGAAAAGTTGAATCCTAAACCAGGCGGTTCTATTTCATCGTTTTCAGAAAATAATCATATTGTTCCTGACTTTATATTAACTGTTAATGAAAATCACATTAGTGTCAATTTGAATAGGAGAAATGCGCCGGATTTACATATTTCAACTAATTATAAAGAAATGCTAAAAGGTTACCAAAGTTCAAGAATAAAGTCAAGGGCTCAACGAGAGACAGTTCAATTTATTAAACAGAAACTAGATGCTGCTAAGTGGTTTATTGAAGCAATAAATCAAAGATACCAAACACTTAGTTTGACTATAGATGCAATCGTAAAATTTCAGACGGAATATTTTTTGTCGGGTGATGAAAAAAAAATAAAACCTATGATTTTAAAGGATATTGCAGAGAAAATAAATATGGATATTTCTACAGTTTCAAGAGTTGCAAATAGCAAATATCTAGAAACCCCATATGGTACTTTTTTGTTGAAAAAGTTTTTTTCTGAATCATTAAAGAATTTGGAGGGAGAAGAAGTCTCTAGTTATGAAATTAAAAATATTCTAGAATCACTTATTGAAAGTGAAAATAAAAAAAATCCTTTTTCGGATATGGCTCTCTCAATAGAACTCTCTAAAAAAGGGTACTCTTTGGCTAGAAGGACAGTAGCAAAATATAGGGAACAATTAAATTTTCCAGTTGCAAGGTTGAGAAAAGAACTATAAAATATAAAAGACGAGGCCAACGCTAGAAATTAAAAAATCATCTTTAATATTATTAGGATTTGTAAGAATTTTAAGAATTGGTGAGAGTCCAGTTTCAAATCTGATATTCCAGGTATTAAATCCTATAGACAATGATAAACTGTGTGAAAATTGACTAACATATTTTTTCAATGAAGTCTTTCTACCAAAAAAAGGCTTGTAGTTAGACAAAAAATTATAATTTAACTTATAACCAAAGTAAAATCTCCAAAAGGCAAAACTTTCAAGAGTAGAAGTCCTTAATCTTAATTCTATTGGAAAGTGTATTGAATGATAGGAAAGCCTATTTCTTAGTGCTGAGTTACTATCCACATAAAAATTTACATCCTCCCCTATATCAAGATTATTAACCAACCTTGTGTATCCGTAACCCAATCCAAAAGCAATTCCCTTATTCCCTTTTTCATTAAATGAAATATCTTTTAATATTCCTAGATTAAAACTTCTTGAAAAACCATTTTGTTGATAGCCCTCAATGCTTTTTAATTGAAAATCGAAATTAAAATTAAGATAGATTTGATCTTCTTTATAATTTAAACTATTATCTTCTTGGCTATAAAGAATGTTAAATAAAAAAATTGTTATAAGTAAGTTTAATCTCATTACTCATATTTAAAAATTTAAATATTTAATCCATATTTTGAGTGTAATCACCTACTCTGGTAGTATAGTTGATTTTGAGTGCATTAACTTTCCTTAATTCTTGTTTTATATCTGAAATTAAACCCATATTAGTTTCACCATCTACTTTAAGAGCTGTTGTTAAAACGTTTTGAAGTTCTTGTCTCTTTGATGCCCTTTCTGCAAGAACAAAAGCTGCAACATCACTAACAGTGGCAAATTTGTCATTAAGTTGGATTCTTGCCTGTGAACCATATTTTTCTTGATATCTCATAGACGGCTTTCCAGCATATATATACATTACACGATCTTTCTTATCGAGCTTTTGAACTTGATCAGCAGCAGGTAAAGTGTTCTTAACCATAAGAGTGCTATCCCTCATCACAGTTGCAACCATGAAGAAAAATAAAAGCATAAAAACAATATCTGGTAGAGAGGCTGTTGATATTGCTGGAAGACCTTTTTTATTTTTTTTGAACTTTGACATATTAAATTAATTTGTTTTACTTGGTTCGGCTTCAGATAATTTTTGTGGATACATGGCTTTGATTGAATCTAATAAAGGTTTGAGTCTTTGCTTTTCATCTATATTTGTTCTAGGGTCACTATATCTTTTTTGAGCATCAATGAAATTTGTACCTATCATAGGATATATCCTGTTAAATTCTCTGTTTCTGAGATCATTGTATGCAGCCACTAATTCGTTTTGAACAGCAATGTATGCCTTGTATGAAGTTTGTCTGTCATTTTTAAGAGATATTATCGCTTTTTCTGGATTGTCAGATGATTTTGGGTTTCTATCACCTTGGCAGTATAAGCAGGCTTCATCACCTTTTCCTCCTCCATTATCTAAGAAATCTATTGCAGATTGCCTTAAATTACTTATGTCCATTAATTCTTCTTCAACGAGTAGCCTGTTATCTTTATTAACTACAACAGTAAAAATATTTCTCTCTTTTATAATTGGTGGATCCTCAATCTCATCTGTTGGAGGTAATTTTCTGTTTATTCCTGAATCAGTCTCAATTGTCGTGGTTACAAGAAAAAAAATGAGTAAAAGGAAAGCAATGTCTGCCATTGATCCAGCATTAACCTCAGGTGCAGATCTTCTAGCCATAAAATTATCTAATTAATTTTTTTATTCCAGAGAAAACCATAGACAAAATAGCGCTGATTGACAATATATAGAAAGTTCTTATCCCCGTTTCAACCCATCTAGAACCAGATTCTGATAAAAATTTACCGTCTTTAAGGGGGGTTTCGACGCCACTTGATGAAATATAAGCCACACCAACGGTGAACAAGAAAATCCCGATAAAAATTGAAGCTTTCTTAAGTTTTTCGGTATTGGCAAATAAAGCCTTTAGAGAAAAAATTAAAGTTGCAGCTACTGTCAAAAAAAGGGTGACCTGAGCTATTGATATTAAAGGACTAACTGCTGAAAAATCTCCCTGAGAAGCATTCATTTTAATTGCTTCATCTCCCGAACCCATAACAATAAATAAACATACTGCTCCTGAAAGACCCAGTATTGCGGATAAGACCTTAACTATTAATTGAAAATTCATGGAATTATTTTTTGTTAGCAACCAATATATCTACAAGAGAAATAGACGCATCTTCCATATCATTTACTATAGTATCAATTTTAGCAATTATATAATTGTAAAATACCTGAAGAATTATTGCAACTATTAATCCAAAAACTGTTGTAAGTAACGCTACTTTAATACCTCCCGCAACAAGTGAGGGCTGCATATCACCTGCGGCTTCGATTTTATCAAATGCTTGAATCATACCTATTACAGTTCCCATGAAACCGAGCATAGGGGCTAAAGCAATAAATAAGGAAATCCAAGAAACATTTTTTTCTAGTTGGCCCATCTGAACGCCACCATAGGCAATTACCGCTTTTTCTGCGCTCTCTATACTTTCATCGGCTCTGTCTAAACCTTGATAAAAAATAGAAGCTACAGGTCCCTTGGTATTTCTACATAATTCTTTTGCCGCATCAACACCTCCACTTGATAATGCTTCTTCTACTCCTTCAGTCAACTTTTTAGTATTAGTTGAAGCTAAATTTAAAAATATGATTCTCTCAATTGAAATAGCTAAACCCAATATTAAACAAATTAAAACGATGCCCATAAAACTTGGTCCACCTTCAATAAAACGTTTTTTTAATTCTTGGGTAAAAGAAGCTGACTCTTCAGGTGCCTCCATTTCTTCACTATCTTGAATAATTGTTGTGTTTATACTGTAACCTACGGCAGAGTAAACTTGGTTTGAAACACCGAAGGATAATAAAAATGCAACTAATAAAACAAATGACTTTTTCATGAAATATTTTTTTATCTAATAATTTGAGGGCTAAATATAAAAAAAATATGTTTTAATATCACGTGTGAATTATAAAATCAAACAAAATTATTTAAAAATAAAACAATTAGTCCCAATTAATAAGGTTATTACCTTTAGGAGCTGTTAGTTTTAACCTTTTTTTAATTTTATCTAAATACATGGTATTATATCGTAATCTTGAAATATGATTAGGGTTTTGTTGATCTCCATTCCAACAATGCTCTGCTCCGTTACCATAATCAACTTCACCATCATAGTATGGGTTTTTAGTTTTTTCTAAAAACTTTTCAGTTAAAACCACAGCATTATTTAAATAATAGTTATCCATATCACCACAATAAATATTAATTTTCCCTTTTAAATCCTTACCTATCCTGCCCCAATCCCTTTCCATAATATGCCTTAAATCATAATTTTCTTTCCAATAATTTGCTACATCTTTGTCAATTTCTCCAGTCAACTTATCCCATATTGGTTTAGGGTATCCATTTTCACCAATTGGAGAATAAACGGCTTGCCAAACATCCCACTGATCCCCAGACCTACTATTAGTGCCAAGAATTTGCTCTCTTCTATTAATGTCTTTTAAATATGCCTTAATTCTGCCTATCCCGTCCCTTATTCCAGGTCTTAAATTCCTCGTAAATTCTCCTTCATCGAAGTAGGCATTTTTGTCCTTGTAAATGTCAACAATTGTAAAAGCTCTAAAATCTATTGGATCTGGACAAGCAGCAAAGCATCCATTATACTCACTAGGGTAGAATACTTGAGCTGCTAGAGCCTCCCATCCTCCTGTAGAGCCACCATACAAAAATCTTCCCCACCCATCACCTATTCCATCAAATAATTTTTCAACATGAGGAATCAATTCATATGTTATAGCATCACCATATGGGCCCAAGTTTGCAGAATTAACAGCATATGAATCGTCATAGTAAGGATTTTGGTGTTGAATCTCAATGACCATAAATCTTGGAAAACTTTTTGAAATCCATTGCTTGTAGAAATTATATGCCTCATTTTCCTGAATGAATTTATACCCAGTAATCCCAAATCTTTCGTTGTATATAGTGTCTTTTTTTGGAGCATCTGGAGGCTTATTTCTAAATCCTCTAAATGTGTTAGGATAGTGACCATGGAAAATCATAAGAGGATATCTTTTTAAGCCTGTTTTTTTAAAACCCATAGGCAACAAAACATTTGCTTGTAAAAACATTGGTCTTCCCCAAAATTCTGACAATAATTTACTCTGAATTTTTACATGTTTTATGAATTTAGAATCTTCAATTGGTTCAATTTCAGGAATTTCATTATTTAATTTAATTTCTAAGAAATTATTTTTTTGGATGTTAACTTTTTGAGGAGTGCTATATAAATTTTTAGGACTGATATTCCATTTTTGTCCCTCTCCCTGATCCATAGGTAAT
>CACKBL010000009.1 GCA_902598305.1 uncultured Bacteroidota bacterium | reverse complement strand
TGAGGGCCTAATGAGAATTATCTCGTGGAAGTTCGAGTCTTCTCGTGCGTACTTTATTCTTTAATCTTTTTTTTCTATATTTGAGTGCTTTTAATGAGTATGAGATATGAAGAAGGTAAAAAGTAGTTTTAATATAAAAGACCTTGAACACATTTCAGGGATTAAAGCCCATACTATAAGAATATGGGAAAAAAGATATAAACTTCTTTCACCTGAAAGAACTAATACTAATATTAGAAAATATTCACTAGATAGCCTAAGAAAGTTGCTTAATGTTACATTACTCTACAAAGAGGGTTTTAAAATATCTAAAATCGCAAACTTAGAACCTAATGAAATACCTACTATCGTAAGACAGATTGCTCTGGAAAATAGTTCAGAAAATATTTCAATTAACGCATTCAAATTGGCAATGGTTAATTTTGATGTTGTAATGTTTGATACTAAGTACAAAATCTTAGTTGAAAACAATGGTTTTGAATTTGTTTTTTTCAAAATTTTTATCCCCCTTATGACTGAATTAGGAATTCTATGGCAGACTGGGGCAATTTGTCCATCACATGAACATTTTATAACTAGTCTCATAAAACAAAAAATTCATGTTCAGACTGAAAAAACACAGAATAAAAAAAATATTTATGAGTCTTCTCCAAAATTTGTTGTTTTTTTACCGGATAATGAAATTCATGAATTAAGTATTTTATTCCTTAATTACTTGATTTTAAGCAAGGGATATCAAACAATATTTTTAGGACAATCCATACCTATCAAAAGCCTAAAAACATTGTTTTCACAAACTGATTTGTTACACTTTATTACTTACATAACAGTCCAACCGTCAAAAAGTGACATTTTTAAATTTGTAAATTTATTTGATGAAATTCTCATTAAAGGCACAAAAAATAATCTATCTGTTTTCGGACCTCAAATAAAATATCTTAAAAACAAACAGTTACCTGATAACGTATTTATCCACCATGATCTCGAGACTTTTGTTGAACAATTTCTAACTCAACCGGTCTTTATATAGTTTTTTGTATTTTTAATATAGAAATAAAGGCTTCTAATAAATGAAAGAACTTTTCGATATTGTATCTGAAAAATGTAGTGAAAAGGTAACAAAGTCATACAGCACCTCATTTTCAATTGCTACCAAAATGTTATCCTCTTCTATTCAACAAGATATTTATAATATTTATGGTTTTGTTAGACTTTCTGACGAGATTGTGGATTCTCTTCATAACTATGATAAAGAATTGTTGTTCAACCGTTTTGAAAAAGATTTAAATAATTCACTAAAAGAAAAAATCAGTTTAAATCCAATTTTAAACTCGTTTCAACATACATTTCATAAATATAATTTTGACATGGAGTTGGTCAATTCCTTCATGAAAAGTATGAGGTGGGATTTACACAAAAAAAAGTATTTGACAAAATCTGACTATAATGAATATATTTATGGCTCCGCTGACGTAGTTGGTTTGATGTGTTTGAAGGTTTTTGTTAGTGGTGACAAAAATAAATATGAGAAATTAAAAAAATACGCAATGTCACTTGGTTCAGCTTTTCAGAAAGTTAATTTTCTTAGAGATGTAAAAGATGATTTTGAAAATCTCAACAGGTCATATTTTCCTAAAATTGATTTTTTTAATTTTTCTGAAAAAGATAAAAATAATATTATATTAGAAATTGAAAAAGACTTTGAAAATGGCCTGAAGGGTATCTTTTTGCTTCCAAATAATTCAAGATTCGGAGTTTACACAGCATACAAATATTATTTTAGATTATTAAAAAAACTTAAAAGGACTCCCTCGGAATTTATAATTTCAACGAGAATTCGAATACCTAATTATGTGAAAATGGGACTGCTTGCGGAATCTTATTTTAAATATCATTTTAACACTTATAAGTAAATAATATGTGGACTATTGTTTGGATTTTGATTTTAATTTTCACTTTTCTTTTTATGGAATTTGTTGCGTGGTTTTCTCATAAATATATAATGCATGGTTTTTTGTGGTCTTGGCATAAAGATCATCATAAAAAAGACCATGACTCATGGTTTGAAAAAAATGATTTGTTTTTTTTAGTCTATGCAATTCCTAGTATTATTTTTGTAATATTGTGGGGTGAGCTGTCGTTTTGGCCAGGTTTACCGATAGCAATTGGAATTTTTTGCTATGGTCTAACTTATTTTATTGTTCATGATATTTTTATACATAGGAGATTTAAAATATTTAGAAATATAAATAATAAGTATGCAAAAGGAATTAGAAGAGCGCACAAAATTCATCATAAAAATATAAATAAAGAAGGTGGAGTCTGTTTTGGAATGCTATATGTTCCAAAAAGGTATTTCCATTAAATCAAATTATTTTTTAGTCCAATTATTTGTAAAAGAGCAACTTCGGAACGATTTGTTTACGTTTACAAAGGTTTCGTCAATCTTAGACTTCAACCATTTTTTTACAGTTTTTAGTTGTTTGTCTTTAAGTGCTAATTCCTTTATTTTGGCGAAATCTTTTGAAAAATTTGCAACATGCTCTTCAAACCTTTTTGAAACCATAATAATTTTGTACTTTTTCAAACCAGAACGATCTGTTTCTAGTAAGGGAAGTGAAATTTCACCTTCATTTAAGTTTTTGACCTGACTATATAGTTTTGGATCCATTTTTGTGAGTTCAAAACGAGTGTCCCCTGTTATCGGATTTATCAGTTTTCCACCATTGTTTCTAGTTTCTTTCTCAAAAGAAAAATTAAATGCTGCATCTTTAAACTCAATTTCTTTGTCTACAATCCTTTTTCTAATCGTATCTAATAATTTTTTTGATTCCCCAAGTTTTGATTCGTCAACGTTGGGAGTAATTAATATGTGCCTTATGTCAACTTGTTGTCCCCTAATTTTTTCAACAGTCAAAATATGCCAACCAAATTCAGTCATAAACGGACTAGAGATTTCTCCTTCTTCGAGACTAAAGGCAACATCTCTAAATTCTTTTACCATCCTGGGTCTTTTTCTATGTAGAGTATATTTTCCACCATTTGCTCTAGATCCAGGATCTTGGGAATACAAAATCGCTTTTGAAGCAAAACTTAGACCTTTTTCTTCGACATCATTCTTAAAAGAATTTAGTAAATCAATTACTCTATTTTTTTCTTCATCACTTACTTTGGGTTCAATTACAATTTGTGAAATTTCTAATTCTGTTCCAAAGACAGGTAAATCAGCAAACGGAATTGATTCATAAAATAATTTTACCTCCTCTGGTGTAACTTCAACATCATCAACAATTTTTGACTGCATTAATTGAGATAGTTTTTGAATTTTATTCAACTCATATAGTTCATCTCTAAATGACAATTCATCCTTTTTGTTATAGAATTCTAATACTTTATCTAAACTGCCAAGTTGTTCTGTGAAATATTCTATGCTCTGATCAACATAAGAATATATTTCTGTGTCACTTACCTCAAGGCTGTCTTGAATTGCATGGTGAGCATATAATTTATCTTCCATTAGTTTGCCTAAAAGTTCACACCTAGTAACATTTTTTGTGGAGATACCTTGAGATTCCATTTCTGAAAATGTTTTATCGATATCTGAATCTAAAATTACATAGTCCCCAACTACTGAGGCAACCCCATCAAGTTTGAATCTTAAAGATTCCTGAGCAAGAGTATTTTGTATTTCAAAAGATAAAATAACTAGAGCTGAAAGGTACTTAAGGAAAAATTTCAAATTTATTTGTTTGTATAGCATCGTCTAAAATTTCTTTGTCAAAATTTTTAAAAAAATCCAACTTTTTTTTGTTTATTAAAATCCTTTCAATGTTCCCTTCAGCTATTTCATATGGAGCAGGAGTATTATATTTTTTATAATCAAAAACTTTTAACAAATATACTTGTAACGAGTCTTTGAAAACAAAAAAATCTCTTTTTTTTAACTCAACACCAATAGTGAATTTATTTAATGAGGGAATTTTTTTAATTAAATTATTTTTATTTATCCAGAGAGGTTTATCCAAAAGAAATTCATTGAATTGGTAATTAAGAGAATCTAGAAAAAAAATGTCACTGTCCGAAAAATTTCTAAACCTTGATATAATTAATTTTAAATTATTATTACTTTCTGGCAAAATAATATAAGCAACATTATAAAAATCATCTTTTAATCTAAAATTTTTTTTATTTTTTTGGTAATATTCAATCTTTTTTAAACTATCAATTTTATTATCGAAATTGGATTTTGATAATAAATTTTTATACGTATTAGTCCACAATTGTAACTTATAATTTTCAACCATTTCGGCTAGTTTTTTTTGAATTGAGTCGTGAAGATAAAGGACCGATTGGCTATAAACAAGTTCCTTAATCGCCCAATCATCAATAATTGACCTCGATACAATTACACTATCCTCATAAGATAATTCAGGGCTTATTTCGTTATCGAAATCAGAGAGGTACAAAAAATTAGAATTAACTCTAGCTACTTTTTTTCTTTTTTCAGTTTGTTGAAAATTATTACAATTAATCAAAAAAATAAATAGAATTATTAATCGCATTTTAAAAATTTTAATCAAACTTAAAAAAATAAACAACAGGTTTCTTAAATTATAATAAATACATGAACTCAATGTGTTTTTTTTTAATTTATAATAATGTCATAAATTGCATAAAATTAAAGAATATGAGATTTTTTATTTTATTAATGCTATTTTTTAATTTATTAAATCTTCAAAACAATAAACTTTATTCAAGAAATAAAGAAAAATCATTTGCTAATCCATTTTTGATTTTTGAACAAAAATCTACGGCGAGAATAATTTATAAAGATGGGGCTTTAAGTATTGGGGGATTGAATGGTAATGCTAACCTTACAATATATAGTATAATTGGAAATAAGGTTGCATTTTTCTCTAATATAGATTTAAGTGAATTTAAAGAGTCTATCCCTTTACAAAAAGAAACAATGTATATAGCTAGAATTGAGTTTAGAAATAAAATTTTTACTTATAAATTTTTTACACGTTAAATTATCTTGAATAATTAGGAGCCTCTTTTGTGATTTCTATATTGTGAGGATGGCTTTCTGTAATACCTGCTGATGTTATTCTAACGAATTCTCCCTTGTTTTTTAGGTCTTTGATTGTTTTTGTTCCACAATAACCCATACCTGCTCTAAGTCCTCCCATTAGTTGTTGAATACTTTCATAAATTTCTCCTTTATAAGGAACCCTTCCTTCAATTCCCTCTGGGACAAGTTTTTTTATATCATCCTCCACATCTTGAAAGTATCGATCCTTGCTTCCTTTTTTCATTGCCTCCACACTACCCATCCCTCTATAGGATTTAAACTTTCTTCCTTCATATATGATTGTTTCGCCAGGTGATTCTTTTGTACCGGCTAGAAGGGAACCTAGCATTACACAATCAGCACCAGCAGCTATTGCTTTTGGTAAATCACCAGTGTAACGAATTCCCCCATCAGCTACTACTGGTACCCCGGACCCATTAATTGCCTTAGAAACTGACATAATTGCAGATAATTGTGGATATCCAACACCAGCAATAATCCTGGTTGTGCAAATTGATCCTGGTCCAATCCCAACTTTAATTGCGTCTGCACCAAGATCAACTAGAAACTTGGCAGCTTCCCCCGTTGCAATATTTCCAACTATTACATCTAAATCTGAAAAGGAATTTTTAATTTCTCTCAATATTTGAGCAACTCTTTTTGAATGCGCATGTGCCGTGTCAATGACAATAGCATCTACACCTGCATTAACTAAAGCTTGTGTTCTGTCAATAGCATCGTTAGTGACGCCAACAGCTGCAGCTAATCGAAGTCTTCCATAAATATCTTTATTCGAAATAGGCTTTACAGTTTGTTTTGTTATATCCCTGTAAGTAATTAAACCAACTAATTTGTGTGAGTCATCAACTACTGGTAATTTTTCAATTTTGTGCTTCTGCAAAATTTCTTCAGCGTCCTTTAATGAAGTATTTGGGTTTACCGTAATAAGATTTTTTGAAGTCATTACCTCTTTTATGGACCGATTTTCATCTCTTTCAAAACGCAAATCTCTATTTGTAACAATTCCACATAATTTTCTTGTTTTGTTTATTATTGGTATCCCTCCAATGTTGTTTTTTTTCATAGAATCCTTAGCATCTAGTACTTTAGCCTCTAATGGAAGTGTTACAGGATCCAATATCATTCCTGATTCAGCTCTTTTAACAAATCTTACTTTGTTAGCCTGTTTTTCAATGGACATATTCTTATGCAAAACACCAATACCCCCTTCCCTTGCAAGTGCGATTGCCATCTGACTTTCAGTAACGGTATCCATTGCCGCAGATATAACAGGAATGTTTAGTGTGATGTTTTTCGAAAAATTGGTTTTAATATCAACCTCTCTAGGCAAAACCTCTGAATACTTTGGGACGAGTAAAACATCGTCAAAAGTTAGACCCTCATCAATTTTGTTGATATTTTTATTAATCATTGCAACTAGATTAAAATTAGTTGCAAGCAAATTTATTAAAAAAACATTGAAATTCAGTTCTTTATAAAATATTTCTTAAACATCTATGAAATCAAAAAATTAGTGAGATTAAGAAAGTAATATATAAAGTGCTAAGGAAATTAAAATTAACCCGTTTATTGGTTTTAAAAATTCTATTTTAAAAAGACTTGATATTCTAGACGAAAAGTATGCCGTAAGTGAAAAGATAACAAAAACCTGAAAAATAAAAATTGTACACAAAATGATGTATTGAAATGGTTCTTTAATTTCTGAACTAAACAAGAAGTTGGGGAAAAATAGCCAAAAAAATAGAGCAACTTTAGGATTTGTTATATTCATAATTATTCCCTGTTTAACTAAGTTTTTTGAATTATTATTATTTTTTTTATTTTGATTTTGAATCAGGGAAAGGTAAAGTTCTACAATACCTAGATACAAAAAATATATAAATCCAATTATTTTAATGTAGGATAAGATTATTTGCGAGTTAGAAAAAAAATTTGACCATCCAAAAATCAATATAAATGAATGAAACAAAAGTCCAGTTATTAGACCCATTATAAATTTTATTGAAGACTTGAATCCTTTCTGAAGGCTGTATGAAATTACCATTATGATATCTGGACCTGGAGAAAATGTAATCAAAACAGAAGCTACTATAAAAGTTAATAATTCTTGCATTGCTTTTCAATATAATTATAATTTTAGGATTTTAGGTTTTCAACTATATTTGCAAAGTATGGACAAAAGCTCTATATTTTTTGATAAAGATTTGAATTATTTGAGGAAATCTCTAATAGAACATCCATTGTATAATTCTATGAATAATCTTAGCGATATAGTAAAATTTATGGAAGTCCATGTTTTTGCTGTCTGGGATTTTATGTCGTTAGTGAAAAATCTACAAATGAATTTAACATGTATCAATACTCCCTGGATTCCATCTGAGAATAGTTTGACTGCAAGGCTTATAAATGAAATTGTTTGGGGGGAAGAAACAGATATAAATGAAAATAATATTGCCAAAAGTCATTTCGAAATGTACCTAGATTCAATGAATGATATTGGTGCAAATACAGATAAAATAGAACTTTTAATTGGTCTTGTTAAAGAAGGAAAAGATATCTTTAAAATCATTGAAAATTTAGATATTTCAGATGAAATAAAAGATTTTTTAAATTTTACATTTTCTACAATTAAAGAGAATAAAATACATGTTACTGCAGCAGTTTTTACTTTTGGAAGGGAGGATTTGATTCCGAATATGTTTATTGAAATTGTTAGAAAAATCAAAACGGAAAATAAGTCTGTTGAAAGCTTAATTTATTATCTTGAAAGGCATATTGAGATGGATGGTGATCATCATGGCCCAATGGCGATGAATATGGTTACTACTTTATGTGAAAATAATGATAATAAAATATTAGAAGCTTTAAACGCATCCAAATTAGCTTTGAAGAAAAGAATTAGGTTATGGGACCATATTTACGAACAAATAAAGTAAGTTTTTTAAAAAAATCTATATTTTTTTTATTTGGATGCTTATTTACTTGCAATGTTTTTTCTCAAAGTCTAAACCTTAATTATCTTACCAATAATATTAATGAAAATGAACTAAAAAATCTTATATATGTTTACTCTTCTGATTTTTTTAAAGGTAGGGAAACAGGAAAAATAGGTCAGAAAAGAGCTGTAAAATTTATTTCAGAATATTATGAATCATTAAATATTAAAGAAGCAAACGGGACTGAAAATTATTTTCAAAAAATGGAACTTACTATTTCTGGAAATATCGTTCAAACAGAAAATGTAGTTGCAGTTATCGAAGGCTCAGAAAAACCTAATGAATACATCATTATTTCATCTCATTTAGATCACGAAGGAGAAAAAAACGGAGTAATTTACAATGGAGCTGATGATAATGGTTCAGGTACAATAGCTGTGCTTAAAGTTGCAGAGGCTTTTCAAAATGCAGTTTTATCTGGCTATAGACCTAAAAGATCAATTATCTTTTTACATTTAACTGGTGAAGAAAAAGGTCTACTAGGTTCAAAATTTTATACTGATAATCCTTTGTATCCCCTGGAAGATACTATGGTCAATTTAAATATAGATATGATAGGTAGAATTGACCCTAGACATAAAAATAATATAGAAAGGTATATATATCTAATTGGGACTAATCTACTTAGCTCAGAACTACACGAAATATCAGAGTCAACAAATAAAAACACAACAAAATTATATCTTGATTACAAGTACAACGATATAGACCAGTTAGAATGTATTTATTACAGAAGTGATCATTTTCATTTTGTTAAAAATAACATTCCTGCAATTTTTTACTTCAATGGTGTACATGAAGATTATCATAAACCAACTGATACAGCCGAAAAAATTGAATACGGACTTTTAAAAGACAGGATTAAATTGATATTTTTTACTGCTTGGGAACTTGCTAATAGAAATAAAAGCATAGAAGTTGATAAGAATGTTGATTATTCAGAACTTGTAAATTGTAAAAGATACATTAAGTTATACAATTTATGAGGCTAATCGCAATCATCATTGTCTTAGTAATTTTTACTTCCAATAAATCTTTCTCGCAAAATTTCCAAAAAATAGATACAATTGAAATTGATACAATTTCAAACTTTAAACGTTTTTCATTTGGAATTAAGATGGGCATACCCAATATATTAGGTTTAACAACTGAAGCTATTTTGCCAATTTTTAAAAATAGAGTTTCACCATATTTTGATTACAGTAGTTTCAAATTGAACCCAGACAGAACCAGTATTGATTTAAACCATACAGATTATGGAGTAAATATTTATATAAACTCTAAAGGAAATGGTTTATATGCATCTTTGGGTTCAGGGAATCTTAGTTCCTTGATTTTTTTTGAGGAAATAGAGCTAACGGATGAAAATGGAAATAAAGGAATAGGAAGTGCTCAACTAAAGGAGAATATTAACACCTTTAATATTAAATTGGGAATTAAATCAAAATCGAAAATATTTTTTAGACTAGAAGTTGGATATGGAATTGGAAAAATTCCAAATAATTTGAATTTGACTGGAAGTTTTGGTTATGAAAAAGATGGTATATCTTATATTTCAAATGGATCTAGCAATGAAAGTTTTCCAACAATACCTGGTATAGGAAAAAAGGGAATTATTATGGGTAATTTTGGATTTGGAATATCTCTATAAAAAAACCCCTCAAATGAGGGGTTTTCTAAATCAATTGATATTTAATTACTGAATATTCGGATTTGCTTGAATTTCTGAAATTGTTATTGGAAAAAATTCTCCTGGCGCTGTAGTAGCTATAGAGGTTGAAATCCAGTATTCTGAGGGGCTCGCAAATCTATAATGGTCAGAAAGCCTTCTACCTTGTAAAAATAGATTTACTCTCCTTGTATGTAGAAGCATTGCTTGTGCATCAATTTGCCCTGAATAAGGAGTTAATCCATCCATTGCTCTAATATGATTAATGTGGGTTGTAAAACCTGCATTATCACCGCTTGCTAAAGAATTTTCAGCCAATATCAAATGCATCTCTCTACCAGTAGCAACAGGATATTCTGGAAAACGACCAGCATTGGTAAATGCAGCAACATGTCTGTATAGAGCTGGATCAGCAATATCATCTATAGGATCTTTTAAACTGATAGTGGTTGCAGGGTCTCCGTCATTAGGAGAATCTGGTCTTTTCAAATCCGTTGAAATTACATATGTATTTGAAAGTCTCATCTCAAGTCTATCATTAACCTCTCCTGCAATGTCCAAAGCTCCAATTGTTTCAGGAGCACTTGGATCCGTAATTAGGTTGACACTAAAATCAGTTCCTAGATCAGCTAAAGCAGCTGCAGCTAAATTAGCAGCATCTGCAGAAGAAACAAGTGGAGAGGCTGTATTTACAGGATTAACTTTACCCCATATTCCTTTAGCAAAGGTAGCTCTCGCTTTAAGTGCTGTTAACTCTCCTGTTAAACCCGCATTTAGCGCTAAAGCAGCGTTAATATATCCCAGTGCAGTATCATATAGAGAACTCATGTTTGATTCACCAACAGGAGGCGCAGCCTCTGTTTTAGCAGAACCAACTACAAAATCATCGAACATGTCAGCAATAACAATATAAATGACTGCTCCGTACATATAAGCTCTTGCTAAATCCGCTTTATTAGACGCAGAAAAAGCATTTGAAGTACTAAACTCTACACCTCTAGCAATTACATCGTCTGCCCAATAACGAGCCTCATTAACATAAAAATAGGCTCCGTCAACGAATTCATTTCCTATACCGTCTAGGTTTCCAAAATTAAGCTGCTGCCAGGCATCTCTTGATCCTATCCAAATCATTTCATCTGATGCTACTGAATAAGGTGCAAGAATATTCCCGTATGCACGGATAAGTACACCTTCCAAACCGTTAACCATAGGACCAAAAGCTCTTATATCTAAACCTTCTTCGAGTAGGTTGTTAGGATTATCAGCTTCAAGGCTACAGTTATTTAATAGCAATATCGAAAAAGCTATTCCAAAATATTTTAATATATTATTTTTCATAATTAGTAATTTAAAATCCAACTTTTAACGTTAATAAAACTTGTGTAGGTATCGGCCAACCAAATGCAGCGATTCCCTGACCATAATTTTGATCTAATGTTGAACCACTACCTCTTCCTACATAGTTAATTTCAGGATCCACTCCAGTGTAACCGGTAAATATTGCAATATTTCTTCCAGAAACACCAATTGAGGCAGTATCTAGACTAAACTGGTCTAGTATTGATCCTGTTATGTTATAGTTTAAACTTAACTCTCTCCATCTTACAAAATCAGCTTTTTCTAGAGTGTTGAGTCCTGAAAATGGTGCTAACGCGAGAGTATTATTTAACCACTCATCTAGTGCAGCAAGTCTTACGTTTCCGTCCCCTTGAGGTGTAAACCCAGCATCGACACCACCTGTAGCATAATCTCTTGCTACTTTAGCTGATCTTGGTAAATTTCTTCCAATTGCACCATTTGCCTGTCTGAAGGCGTCAGTTAAGTTATTTATTACAAAATTTCCAGCTTTAAATTCAAAAGTTGTATTCAAAGTCCAATTTTTGTAGTTGACGGAACCTCCAAAAGCTCCTGTCCAATCAGGCGTTGATTTTCCTAGAAAATGGTCTAGATAATCACCATCCCCATCTTCGTCAGCTAGAAGAACGGATCCCGTGCCTATTGAAGTTGGAAGGCCATAGCTCCCATTTCCAGTTAAAAAAGCAACTAGTTGCTGATTTGTATCAGGTAGACCGTCACCATTTGCAATGTCAACAGGTAATGAGCCTGAAGGAACACTAGCTAATTTAGCTCCAAAGTTTGCACCAGGTGCAAAGCCTTCTTGTAAGTAGTTTCTATATCTTGGATAAGAACCACCTACCTTTAAAGGGGGTGCACCACCTAAGCTTTTAACATTTTCTTGTAAATAAGCAGCATTTACATATGCATTAACAGTTAAATCACCTTTTCGAATAATATTACCACTTAAATTAATTTCAAGACCATTAGCTTCAAGTTCGCCAACGTTAGTTAATTGTTGGTTTCTAAATCCACCGGACAAAGGGAATTGTCTTGCATACAATGCATCAGTAGTAATTCTGTCCCAGTAAGTAAATTCTAAATTAAATTTATCATTAAATAAACCCGCGTTAAATCCAATTTCAAATTCCTTCGATACCTCTGGTTTAAGGTCAGGATCACCTAAGTTGTTAGGTGCAATTCCCGCTCCGTTAGCAGATGCAAGAGCTAAATATGAAGTAAATGCGTCAAATGCTCCTGGTTGAAGACCAGCCATACCATAAGCTGTTCTTAATTGTAAGGAACTAATTGGACCTAAACCACTCCAGTTACCAGAATCAGAAGGTATAAAAGAAACTGAAACTTTTGGATAAAACTGACCGTTGAAGTTACTACCAAAAGCGGAGTGCGCGTCAAATCTAGCACCAAGGGTTAAGAATAAATAATCATTATAACCAATCTGTTCTTGTACGAAAGCTCCGACGTTGATAGTTTCTACAAACTGTTCAAAGTTGACTTGTTGTGCAGCAGCTCCAACAACCTCAAAACCTGGTCCTGGAAACTCAGTACCTTGACTACCGACAATCTTTTCCTGTTGTCCAACGTACTGGCCACCAACGATTAAATTTGAAGTAAGTGATCCAAGTTTGTTATCCATAACTATTTTTATTTCAGCAGTTTTAGCCATATAGTCTCTAGTTCCAACAGATAATTGACCAGTTGGTCTACTACCAGAAAAACCATCAATATTCCATTGGAATGGCCAAAAATCTTCACTCACTTGGCCTGAGTAATCGATTCCGAAAGTACCATCTAACTTAAGCCAATCAGTAGCATAATAATTAAGTCCAACACTACCATTATAGTGGTTTATTCTTGTGTTATAACCCAATTGTAAAGTTTCATCTACAGTTGCAAAAGCAATTACTCCGGTTGTATTACTTTCGGTTACCAATTCAGGTTTACTAAATTGAGCTAACGAACCTGTACCATAAATGTTGTTATTATTTTGTAGTGTTGTTTGATATCTAGAAGTAAAACCTGAAGTCAATCTAATATTAAATTTATCACTTGGATTTATGTTTAAATTAATATTAAAACCACCCATCTCATTAATATCTGAAGCATTCGTTTTTTGCCCCTCAAGATATCCTTGTCTTTCTTTACCACCAATAGGGCCATCTGAATATTGATATCTGGCAGAGGCGAAGTAAGTCATAAATTCACTACCTCCCGAAACATTCAAGTTGACTATATTATTAAAACCAGTTTCAAAAAGATCTTCTGTAGCGTTGAAACTTACAAGTTCATAAGGCGAAACTGATCTTCCAAGAACTGTACTCATCCTTGCGGCTGTAGACGCACTTGAAGTCCAACCAGTATTGTCTGCAAATTTACCTTTTGGAAAATTAATCCATCCTTGTGTTGCTTTAAAATTAAATTTTGGAGCACCGATTTGCCCTTTTTTGGTAAAAATTTGAATTACACCGTTACTTGCTTCAGTCCCAAATAATGTAGCTGCAGAAGCACCCTTAAGTATTTCTATTCTTTCAATTGCCTCTGGGTTAATATCATCAAGCCTTGAACTTGAACCACCACCAGTGTTAATGTAACCTCCAAAACCACCGCCTCTATCGACTCTAACTCCATCGACAATAATAATTGGTTCATTTAACTGAGAAAGTGAAGCGTTCCCGCGAATTCTAATTTGTGCACCTTCACCATTCAGACCTCCTGAGGGGAAAGCTACCAAACCAGGCTCTCTTCCTTGAAGTATGTCAGAAAAAGAATTTATAGGCAAGTTTTCCAATTTTGCTGTGGAAATTGAGCCAATACTATTTCCTATTTTTTTTCTCGCAACGGGAGCACCCGTACCAGTGACAACAAGTTCATCAAGTTTAGATGCTGAAAAAGACATTACAAAGTCGTATGTTACGTCGTCTGCTCCGACTGTAATAGTTTGAGATAAACGACCATACCCTATGTAAGACAGGTCTATTGTGTAATCACCTGGCTCAACATTATTTATTATATAGTTACCGTCAAAATCAGTAACTACTCCTTTATTTGTATTTTTTAAAACAATTGTCACCCCCAATAATGGATCACCAGTTTCCGCGTCAGTCACAGTACCTGATATAGATTGCGAAAACCCTAGTGATACAAATAGAAGAAGACAAAGTGTTAATATATACTTTGATTTTTCTAAGATTAATTTTTTCATAACAGAGAATATTGTTAATTAAATGTTAATAAGTCGATAAATATAAGCAAAAACAGGGATATAAAACAAATATTTAAAAAAACAAACTTTTATTTTGTTGCTAATTTGTAAGAATCTAGGTTTGTCTTAAGATTCTCAGATATAAAATTTCCAACCTTTACTCCTTGCGAAACTCCCTCCTCAATAGCCATTCTATAGTGTATACCGCCATATAGTCTAGATATAGCCGCTTCGTCAGAAGCTTCAATAAATGAATTGTATTTTCTTGACGGTAGACCGTATGCAACCTCAGTTGTATCAGTGAATTTAAAATTGTCACCATATAATCTGGTAAGAGATGTTGCAGCAGCTCGAGAAATTACTGAATGACCACTTGTGTACTCGGGAAATGGTGGGGTTTGTAGAAGAGGTAACCATTCTTCATCATAGTGCTGATTAATTAGAGTTTCTGGTCTAACCAATATAGACCTCCACTTTTCATCCCAGCAACTAATAAAAGAGTCGAACAATGAAATTGAAACATTGGCATAAGCATTTACTACTTCGCCAAAATTACTATTTGCTGTTCTACCAGCAATAGCCGTAATACCAATCCAGTGTCCACCTGGTGTTATTTTTTTGGTTGCAAACATTGCATGTCCTCTATGGTGCGTTACATAAGGGTTACAATCCCAAAACTTTGCAATCTCAATCTTTTCAGGATCCATTATATTTCCAATCTCATAAACTTCTTGGAGTTGCTTTTGAAAAGGACTGCCCTTTGTCAAATCAAACTTTAACGGTTTTTTTGGAACAAATTGATTTGCTGAGTCTAAAACTAAAGTTCTAATTTTATTCCAGTGAGGTTCAATTCCATCCATGTAATCTGGCGGCGTGGGTTTCCAAAAAACCTCGTCTTCTAAAATTGTATATTTTGAATATGTTCTTGTTTGATTATATAAGTCGTCTTTCGCCCAATTTAAAATATGCTTAGCAACCCTTTCTGCGTATTTTTCAGAGGCAGTTTTTATTTTTTTAGGTACGCCCATTGAAATTAACTTGTCGTTAAACCTTTTTTCAAACTTATCCATCAATTCATCTGAAAAAATAAGTGCCCTTCCAACTTTGTTAAATGCAAATAAAATAGTAAGATTTAAGTTGTAATTTTTAAAAATTTTATCTGGTTCAGGTATTTTTGTTAATCCTTTTACCTGACCAACAAGGGATTTATACTTTAGAGGCATGTCTTTAGCCATTAGTTCGTAAGCCGCGATCGAAGGATATAGATAAACTCTGGAGGCAACAGGGGGAGAAAAAATATCATACACAATTATATCTGATAGGTTTTGCATCGCAGAATGAAAAAGTGCTGCATCATTAAGCTCATCTTGATTAAATTCTTTACTTACGCAGCTAACAGTCAAAAATAAAATAATAAAGTGTTTAAATACCTTCCTCATAAATAATTACAAAATTAATTAAAACTAATATTTTTTAAACTTAACTGATAATCTATTTTCTTTATGAACTATAGTTATTTATTTCTGGAAAAAATTAATTCCCTCCAATTAATTTAAGCTTTGAATCCTTTCTGTTAAAATCGTCTACTTCATTTTTAGATATACTTGTTCCCCAAACATATGCCCTTTTTAAATTTTTAAAATTTTTAAGGGATTCAATAGCTCTATTTGTAATTTTTGTGTTGTGGATGTTAAGTATTTCAAGATTATTGAGTGATTGAAGAATTTCAATACTTTCATCATCAATATTATTGTCTTGAATCTCAAGTTTTACTATGTTTTTAAAATTAGATATGCTTTTGATCATATCATTAGACAGATTTGAAGATTTTACTGTGAGATAGGTAATATTACTGCTAATTTTTTGAAGTTTTTCAATATCATTAATACTTGCATTTTTCTTTAAGTATTTTACTGACAGAAATTTTTTGTCATCCGAAATGTATTTAATTTGAAATGTAGTATTATCAATATTTTGAATTAAAGATTCATCTAATTTTTCTACTACGATTTTTTCGAACCATTGTTTTTCTTTAAAATTCAAACTATAAAGTATTTCAAGTGATTCTTTTATATCATCCTCAACTTTTAATGATGCTAAATTTTCATTCGATTTGTCAAAATTATTTATCCACCATATAAGAGTTTTAATTTCATCAAATGATACAGGCTCTCCATCTGGAGGCATATATTTGAGTTCACTTGTTGGCATAGTAATTCTCTTTATCAACAAGCTTTTTCTAGGGTCAGATTTATTTATAGGATTACCACTACTCCCACCCTTTAGAAGATTACTGTAGGAATCCATATTTAGATTTCCTCTAGATATTTCTTTGTTGTGGCAAGAAACACACTTTTGATTAAAAATCGGTTGTATAAGGTCATTGTAAATTTTTACAGAATCAATTTCTAATTCTATGTTTTTATTTTTATTAACAACTAGCTCTTTTATTTGTTCTGGAGCATAATCCACAAGATATGTTTCACCATGGGTTAAATTTCCACCGTAATGACCCGTTAAAGTTAAAAGGATAACGATTATGACATTTGATAATGTTTTTAGTGAAGATGAAAATAAATTTGAAAAAATGGATAACCTTAGAAACCATGATATGAATGTGATTCCTGTTAAAGACAAACCAAAGATTTTATGCATAGATAAATTTTCATCTATGTAATGACCTGTCTCTGCAATTAAAAGCCCTAGAATTGTTGTCAAGACAGAGGAAAAGAAAGCTACAAACCAAGTAAAATTGATTACACTCTGATTAATTCTAATTTTAAAAATAGAGCAATAAACTTCAATTAAAATAGCAAGAATCAAAAAACCAATTGGCAAGTGAACTAGCAATGGATGAAATCTTCCAAGAAAAAAAACAGCTTCCAAAAGTAAAGTTTAAACTCTAATTAATTTTAAAGGAGTTGTTCTACCCGAGTTCCACTGAGGAACGTAGATGTTTTCGTCATCGTCTACACAAACATCGTGTGGGTTTAGAAAACTACGATCGTCATAAACGGGTTTATTAATTACACCATTATTATATGATGGCTTACCTCCTCCTGGAAGTGAAATTACTTTATTATTTTTATCTAAAACTGCAATCATACCATCATAATTCCACCAATTGTAAGTATTAATAATAGCAAAATAAAGATTATCGCCTTTGATAACTGGTCTACACATCCAATAACCTGGAAGAGAGATAGTCTCTAAATGTTTTCCACTCAAAGTAAATCTTTTGAACTCATTTTTTGTTCTAGATGAAATAAGAAGAGTTGGGTTTTGATTAAATCGGCTATCAAGGGTTATCCCATGACAACAATCAAAATGGTTTTTACCATCTCCCTTACCTCCAAAATGTCCTATGTAGTTTCCTTTTTGATCGTATTTTATAATAAAATCTTTACCATAACCGTCAGCGATATATATATCTCCATTTGGGGCAATTGCAGTTTCGGTTGGTTTAAAGTCATCTTGGGAAGAATAATCTTTAATTTCTTTAGGATAAAAAATTTCGAGAATGAGTTTTCCGTTCAAATCGGTTTTACACACCCTATGCAAATCTGGATCGGTAATATATAAAAATTCAGTACCACCTTCATTACTAAGTGTTAATCCATGCGCACCATTAAATCCGACGCTCCAACCATCTAAAATATTTCCATCCTTATTGTAAACCAAAACATTATTTTTTTTGTGTGTTGTTGTCATGAATAATCTTCCTTTTTTATCCATAATCATTTCATGACAATGATGAACTGGGTGTGTGTTTAAATTCTGTTTACTCCAACTTTTATCAATTTTATATGTAAATCCGTTGTGCCCAATAGTATTTTCTAACGATTTACTTTTTTTTCCAATAGAGAATGTTTTGTTAGCTGAAGCAACACCTAATCCAACAATAGCAGAATTTTTTATAAAATTTCTTCTAGAATTATTATTTTTTTTCATACAAGTATATCGTTTACAATTTTTCCGTGAACATCTGTTAATCTATATCTCCTGCCCTGGTGCTTAAAAGTTAATTTTTCGTGATCAAGACCCAAAAGGTGCAAAATTGTGGCTTGAAAATCATGAACATGGACTGGGTTTTCCCTTAAATTATAACCGAATTCATCGGTTGCTCCGTAAGTGATTCCTTTTTTTATTCCAGCGCCTGCCATGAAGATAGTAAAACATCTTGGATGATGATCTCTACCATAACCAGGGTCGGTTATAACGCCTTGAGTATAATTAGTTCTCCCAAATTCTCCACCCCATATCACTAGTGTGTCTTCTAGAAGACCTCTTTGTTTTAAATCCATAATAAGAGCTGCAGAGGGTTGATCTGTGTCTTTGCATTGTATTTTGAGTTCTTTATTTAAATTCCCATGGTGATCCCACCCTTGATGATATAATTGAACAAATTTTACATCTTTTTCTATAAGTTTTCTTGCAAGCAGACAATTAGCTGCAAATGTCCCGGGGTTTTTACTATCCTCCCCATACATATCAAAAATATAATCTGGTTCGTCCGAAACATCCATGACTTCAGGGACAGATGTTTGCATTCTGTATGCCATTTCATACTGAGACATTCTAGATAAAATTTCAGGATCACCTATATCTCTATAATTATCATTTTCAAGTTTTTTTAAATATTCAAGTTGTTCTCTTCTCAAGTCACCCGTTACACCCGGTGGATTTTGTAAATAAAGAACAGCATCCTTACCAGATCTAAATTGGACACCTTGGTATTTGGATGGTAAAAATCCGTTACCCCAAGAACGAGCATATAAAGGCTGACCCTGTTTATCTTTTGTGACAAGTACTACGAATTCGGGTAGATTTTTATTGTCAGATCCTAAACCATAGCTAATCCATGAACCCATTGAAGGTCTACCGGGAAGGTTTGAACCTGTTTGAATAAAAGTAACAGCTGGGTCATGATTAATTTCTTCTGTGTACATCGATTTAATGAAACAAAGCTCATCAACAATTTTTGACGTATGCGGCATTAGTTCACTAACCCAAGCTCCGCTTTGACCATACTGTTTAAAATCATAAATAGATGATACTAGTGGAAACGAAGCTTGACCTGCACTCATACCTGTCAACCTTTGGCCACCTCTAACGCTTGGGGGTAACTCTTTACCATGCATCTCTGTTATAAGAGGTTTGTGATCAAAAAGATCTATTTGAGAAGGTGCACCACTCTGGAACAAATAAATAATTCTTTTAGCTTTTGCAGGAAAATGTGGTATTTGAGGTGGAATATTTACATTATTTAGACTTGAAACCCCACTAAAAGCTCTTGCAGGACTTATTAGGGATCCAAGTGTTAGGGCACCCAGTCCTAGAGAGGTTTTTGTTAAAAAATCTCTCCTAGAAAATTTTTCGTTATGGTGGTGGTGATTACAATTCATATTTAAATTTATCTTTTCATATAAACTTCATCATGGTTTAACATTACATTTGCCACCATGGATAGCGCTGCAGTTTTATATAAATTTAAGGTTTTATCTCTAGGTTTTTTTCCATTTTTAAAAATATTATATGCGAGTTTAGGGTTTTGTTTGAATTTTTTTAACTGCTGATCATACAAATTCTTAAGTAATTCTATTTCCTTGTCTCTTGGTTTTCTCGAGGTACACAAACGAAATCCATGCTTAATTGATTCCTCAATAGAGGAAGGCTTTTCTTTTTGAATCCTTTCTGCTAGAATTCTTGAAGCTTCGACAAATTGTGGGTCATTTAATAAAACGAGTGCTTGTAAAGGAGTATTTGTTATTTCTCTTTTTACCGTACAGACCTCCCTCGTAGGAGCATCAAAAGTTGACATAGATGGAGGTGGGTTTGTTCTTCTTATAAATGTGTACATACTTCTTCTATACAAACTATCTCCAGTTGATTCTTTATAATTTAAAAGTTTAATTGAAAAATTTGATTTCTCTTTCCACAAACCTTTAGGTTGGTATGGTCTTACACTTTTTCCTCCAATATGTTTTACAAGTAATCCACTAGCAGCTAAGGCATTATCTCTAATCATTTCAGCAGGTAACCTGTAACTATTACTTCTTGAAAGAAGTATGTTGTCAGGATCGATTTCAACTTGTTTTTGATTGGGTTTAGAAGATTGCATATACGTATGCGATGTCACCATCAATCTTAACAAATCTCTTATATTCCAATCTTTCTCCATAAAATAGTAAGAAAGATATTCGAGTAAGTTAGGATGTGATGGAAGCTGTCCTTGGACCCCAAAGTCACCAGGAGTATTTACAATACCTCTTCCAAAAACCATCTGCCAATACCTATTAACCGCAACTCTTGCCGTCAGTGGATTTTTTTTATCAAATATCCATTTTGAAAGTCCAAGCCTATTTTTGGGCATATCAGGAGACATTTTGGGGAGTTTAGATGGAACATCGGCCTCAACTTCGTAACTAGGTAACTGGTAGCTTCCTCTGTCATAAAGAAAAGTCTTTCTTTTTTCTTTCATCTCCTCCATGACCATAACAGTTTTAACATCTGAAATATTATCTAGCCACTGTTTTTTTAAATTTTTAATTTGCCTTTTGATTTTTATGATAGACGCGTCATTAAAGATTAGATGTTCAACTTTTTCTTTATTATCAAATACTTTTTTCTCGATATTATATGTATTATATAAATTTTTTAATTCATAAGTACTTATTGATTTGTTAAACACAAATAACTCGTCCATTAGCCCTTCGACCCATCCATTATCACCTGAAGAAAAATCTCCTGATGCCCCAATTTTAAGTGCTTGTTCTTGAAGATGGATTCCACTACTTGAAACAGGCAAAATTGATTTTTTTAAATTGTCAAAAACTACTTTTTTATTGATTTTTTCACCATTTAAAAATAAATTAATACCTGAAGAATTTCCACTACCATCATATGAAAAAGCAACATGATGCCAGTTGTTTACTTTCAGTGAATCCAATGATTTAACGTGAATAGCATCACCAGGTAGGGAGCTGATTAGTCTTAAATTTAAATAATTTTTATCATCCAAGATTAAATCCCAGCCTCTCCACCAAGAATTTTTCCCACCTGTGGTGGTAAGTAAGCTTTGAGTAAATCCTTTTTTTCTTTTTGTTGTTTTAAACCAAAAAGCAGCAGAAAAGGATTCAGTCCATTCAAAGTTAGGTACTTTTTCTACAAACACTTGATTACTTCCGTCAAATTCTAACGCCCTGCCAACTATACCTTTACCAAGATCTTGTTTGTGGTAAGATGTTATATCTCTACTATTGTCAATGATAAAATCTGTTTCACGTCCAAATGAACCCTGAACTATAAGTATTTTATCATCACTTGTAACTTTTTGTTTTCTAATTTTATTAAAAGAAACTTTTTCAATTATGTTTTTTCTAGCAATAGATTTAGAATCAAAATTTGATAAATTATCAACATAACTGTAAAACCTCTCTAATTCTTGAATCTTAGTATCTAATTCTTTATTTTTTGTGTTTATGGCCAATTGAATTTTATTCAATTTTTTTTCAATTTTCTCATCTGGTAAAAAAAGTAAAGGTCCAAAATCTCCGTCGTCACCAGTCATTCCTATTTCTCTAGTTTGGTTAAAAAAAGCGGATAATTGGTAATAGTCTTTTTGGGAAATAGGGTCAAATTTGTGATCATGACACTTTGCACACATAAGTGTCAATCCCATTACAGCTGTGCCTAGGGTTTCAGTTCTATCAAAAACATAATTTAGTCGCCACTCTTCGTCAATAACCCCTCCCTCTGCTGTCATTGGGTTATTTCTATTAAATGCAGTAGCTAATTTCTCTTCTTTCGTGGCATTTTCTCTCATATCACCGCTGAGTTGAACCGAAACAAATTCATCGTAGGGGGTATTACTTTTAAATGCATTAATTACCCAATCTCTCCAAGGCCACATCGTCCTTATACCATCTGCGTGAAGCCCATGAGAGTCAGCGTATCTAGACACATCTAACCAATCCATAGTTAATCTTTCTGCATGCTCATCACTACCAAGAAGTTTGTTTACGATATTTAGGTATGCATTTTTGTCATCTGACTTTACAAAAGATTCGACTTCCTCAATTGATGGAGGTAAGCCCGTTAAGTCGAAATATAATCTCCTAATTAGTTTCTCTTTAGATGACTTAGCGGAAAAATTTAATCCCTTTGCTTGAAGTTTTTTTGAAATAAAATAATCAATTGGATTTTTAAACTGGTCTGAAGACGAACTTGAAACTTCCTGAACAGGTAAAAAAGACCAATGTTCTTTCCACTCTGCACCTTGTTCAATCCATTTTAAAAGGATTGCTTTTTCAGTATTGGTTAAACTTAAGTTAGATTCAGGAGTAGGCATAACTTCATCAGGATCATCAGATAAAATCCTGTGAGCCATTTCACTTCCACCCAAACTTCCTGGATCTATTGCCTTCTTACCACTGGATAATTTCATAAAAGCAGTTTTTTCTTGGTCTAATCTAAGTCCAGCCCTTCTTGATTTTTCGTCAGGACCGTGGCAAGAATAGCACCTATCAGAAAGTATCGGTTTTACGTGATAGTTAAAGTCAACTCTTCCCGGTATTTCGCTGAATTTAACCTCTACCTCTTTGGGAACGGTTAAAGTACATCCGTAAGAAAAAACAAATAAAACAAAAAATAAAACTCTCATCTGCATAAAACAACTACTAATTTACAAAAAACAGACATTTTATATACCATCAAATCTATTGACTAAGAGAGATTAAAATTTATTATTGCAATAACTTAACCTTATATTTAATTTGTTTTACCTATTATATGAATATTGCTTTAGATAATTACCCCCAATTAAACTATGAAAAACGTTATTGTTCTAAGTAGTCCGCTTTCAAAGAGAATATGAAATCATTATTTGTAAATATCAAATAATTTTTATCAAATCGTATTATCTCTTTAAAATCTTTATTAATTGGTAAAGGAAGAGATTTTGATTTTTTAAATTTCATTTGTTTGGTATCAAAATCTAATAATAAACCGCCAGGATTAGCACTTGAGAATCCAAGTTCCGTAACATATTTACTGAAATTTCCTACGTAAATTACGTTATTTATACTACTTGATTTCTTAAAAATTTTAAAATCTTCAATACTACTAAGTTGTGCATTAGGTGGCAAAGCATATTTTTTAAAACCATCTTCTTCATTTATAAAAATAGAAGATTCGAGATCATAAATGTATTTTATTTCAAGTATTTCATTTTCATCTTTACCTGTCAAAGATTTAATATTGTTGATGCTTGAAAAGTTATTATAGTTTGGGAACTTCTTTTTCAAAAAAGGCAACTGTTTATCTAGTTTATCTTTTGAAGAAAAAGGGACGTATTTTCCAAAAAATTCATAAAATATAATTGGATCAGGTTGCAAATTATTATCAAAATCATCCAAATATAATTTTACGGGTTTCTTAATTGAAGGCTTCCATTTAAAATTAGTCCCCGCATTTCCAGCAATTATATCCATTCTACCATCTTTGTTGAAATCATTAATCTCAACTACATTCCATAGTCCATTTGTTTTAGAAAGTCCGTACTCATCTGTTTTGTTCACAAATTTTAAATCATCCTCTTGTATTAATATAGTTATCGGCATCCAATCACCTACTAAAATAAGATCTTTTTTTCCATCAGAATTAAAATCAACCCATTTGCTATCTGTCACCATTCCATATCTTTGCTGCTCCATAGGCGATAAGGTATTATCTCTATTGTTTAGCATAATAAAACTGTAAGGACTTAACCCATAAAAACCTGTTATTGACCTTGACCCTACAAACAAATCCTCATAACCGTCATTGTTAAAATCAGAAACCGATACTGAAGAGCCATTTGTCTTTGGAAGGGGGATTTGAAGACGTGTAAAATTCCCAAGTCCATCATTTAAATAGACACGATCCATATAATTTTTGTCCAATTCTTTGTACTCATTTCCACCACTAACAACATAAAGATCAAGGTCTCCATCTTTGTCAATATCAAAAGCTGCCGCGTCTGTGTCTTCGAAGATATTATCTTTTTGTAAATCCATATTTTTAACCTCTTCATATCCATTATTTTTATTTGATAGAAAAATCTTGCCTCTTTGAAATTTTGCACCTCCAATAAAAAAATCCTCAAGGCCGTCATTATTAAAGTCGGCTTTCACGGCTGCAGGCCCTTCAAATGACAATTTCTCTGGAATTAGTCTCTCTTTTTCATAATCATAATATTCGATTTCTTTATGCTTGATGGGAAGATAATTAATTTCAAAATCCTTTGATTTTTTTATTTCGACCTCCTCCTTATTTTTAAAACGATAGTTACTTTTATAGATATTTACTCTTTGATTAATTTTTGTTACCATCTTTGTTTCTTTAACTCCATCTGGCCATCTTATAATTAAAGAATCAATGTTTTTGTTTTTACCCAATCCAAAAAAAATATTATGTGAAGAAGATGATTGAAAGCCTCTAGTAATTATATCCTCCTTAACAAGTTTTGTGTTATTTAAGTATAAAACTATTCTTGACCCCCTTGTTACGGGATACTTTTCGTTTCCAACTAATTTTACAGAAAGAAAATTTGATTTTTCCGTAAGATTTTCAAGAACTGATGCCTCAGAATTTAAGTTGTTTAGAACGATATCTAAATCTCCATCAAGATCTAAGTCGGCATATGCAGCACCATTGCTGTAAGAGGGAATACCAGTGAAAGATGGATTTACTTTTTCAAAATTTAAATTTCCATTATTTTTAAAAAAAAGGTTAGGAATTTTAAGTGTTGGCATCTTATCAATAAGTTTTTTCTTAATCACATCTTGACGAGAGTTGTTGTATTCAGTGAAATCTACATTGCTTAAATAATTTATGTAATCTAAATCATTTGGTCTTTTTAATATTCCATTTGAAATAAAGATATCATCTCTCCCATCCGAGTCAAAATCTTGTAATAAAACGCCCCAACTCCAATCTGTTGCGTGGGTATTGGTTTGAATTGCAACTTCAGAGAAGGTATTGTTTCCTCTACTTATTTGCATATGATTTCTTGAAAATTGTTGCTCAAAACCCAAATCTTTTTTTATTCTTGAAATTTTATCTAAGTCTTCACCTCCAGATTTTAAAAATATCTTTGGGTCGTAGGGCATCATATCTGTTGTAAATACATCTAGGCTTCCATCCTGATTTAAATCTGCTACATCTACTCCCATGGTAAAATGAGATGTGTGACTCATTGAATTTTTTATTGATTCAGTAAATGTTTTGTCTTTGTTATTTAAATATAAATAATCATTTTCATGAAAGTCATTTCCAATATAAATATCTAACCAACCATCATTATTGAAATCAGTTGTTGTAATGGCTAAACCATATCCCAATGGACTATCATAAATGTTTGATTCTTTGGTGACATCTACGAACTTTTTATCTTTTTCGTTCAACCTATTTTCAAAAAACTTGTCACCAGATAATTCGTCAGATTCTTTTCTTTTTTTTGAGCTTCCATAGCTTCTTACGGTATGAACTGCATGATTCATCAAATACATATCTAAATCTCCGTCTTTATCGTAATCCAAAAATGTAGAATGGGTAGAAAAACCAGAAAAATCTAGACCTAACAGAGAGGAGCTTTCAGTAAAAGTCATATTTTTATTGTTTATGTAAAGTAAATTGTGAGTCCCTTTTGGACTAATCGGACTTACTTTACAAACATATATATCTAAAAATCCATCATTATTTACATCTTCAAAGCTAACTCCATTGGACCAAGACTTGTCCGTATTAATACCTGATGCTAAAGTAATGTCTTTAAATTTTAGATTTCCTAAGTTAAGGTATAGACGGTCCGAAACTTGATTCCCTGAAAAATATATATCCTCCAATCCATCATTGTTTATGTCTCCAATGGCTACTCCTCCTCCATTGTAATAGTATAAATATTCGATAATGTTAAGTTTTGTTTTGTATTTAAGTTTATTGTTGAAATCAATTCCGGTATAAGAAGAATTTAAAGTTTTAAACTTAATACTACTTTCAGCTTTCTTTTCAAGTTTATTACAGCAGAATAAGATTAAAGTGGAAGCAAAAAACAATAAACTCAATTTTATTTTATTTACAATCATCTTTAAAATTTAAATACTTCCATTTTGTCGTTATTTTTAGAAACAAAAATATTTTTATCAGAGATTAAAAGATCTCTAATTTCTCCTTTTACAAAAAAACCGTTTCCATCTTTATGATACTTGAATTTTAGATTACCTAAATTTTCTAAGTATAGTCCATAAGAAGCATCATAAATACCAACTTCTGGTTTTACGTCATATAAATTTCCGCCTAGTAGAATATCTTCGTCTCCATCACCATCGAAATCATGACTATTAATTGAGTAAACAGGACTAAATTGTACTTCGCTTGGAATATTAATTTTCTCAAATTCAAACCCCTCTTTGTTTATGTATATAGAAGTTTCTAATGTGTTTGTAATAAGTATATCCGACTCATTGAGGATTTTTTCATCAAAAATTTTAGATATGTCTGCGTTTTTAAAAGATTCGTAATCGGGAAATTTTTTCTTTAAACTTTTAATTTGATCTATCAAATCATGACGTAATGCGTAAGGGTAATCTTTTCCGTTTTCGGCCTCAAAACAAATAATTCCTTCTCCAAAACCATTTTTATCAAAGTCATTAAAATATAGCTTTAATGGTCTAGACTTGCTAGCATTAAATCTTGAATTTAAGCCGTGGTTGCCAACAATCAAATCAATTTTACCGTCATTATTTAAGTCAGAAATATGAATTTCATTCCACCATCCTTTCTCATCTAAAATTTTATTTTGAATTGGATTGAATCGTGACCCTTCATTTTTAAAAATATTGATTCCCATGTATTCTCCCACCACAATAAGATCTAAGTTGCCATCTGTGTCAATATCTTCAAATGAAGCATCAGTAATCATTCCTATATTTATTAGGTTTGGAGCTATTTTTTTGGTTTGATTTGTAAAATTTCCATTCCCATCATTCACCAAAATAAAACCAGATCCAGGTGAGCCATAACTTCCTATTTTCACCCTTTCACCAACAAATAAATCTAAATCTCCATCGTTATCAATATCACCAGATATGACAGCACCGGTACTAATCTTACTATTTATATCTGGTAAACTTTGATTTGAATCTATAAACTCACCCTTACCATTATTTAATAATAGTCTATCATATAATGTCTGAGAATATCTTGAGTGCTCTACACTACCACTTGAATAGTATAAATCTAAATCTCCATCATTATCTGCATCAAAAGGTATGATTTCCGAATTTTCAACATCCCTCAAATCATCGAATAATTTTTTGTTTTTTTTATCTATATAATAATCAGACCCATCTTTTATTAATATTTGAGTGGTGTTCCCTTTTGAAGAGGAAATTAAGATATCTTCTTCATTATCCCCATTGATGTCTCCTTTGGTTATTTTTGGACCTTCGCTACTACACATATGGTAAATAAGTCTTTCTCTGTTAAAATCTACGAAATTACTTTCCTTATGAACGATATTGGGTTTTATTTTATTTTTTTGAAATAGGGGTTTAGTTGCTTTATTATTTGTTAATTCTTCTGAAAATTCGATTGCATCTTTTTCATTAAGTGAAATAGTTTGATTCACTTTGGTATTTTTTAAAAAAGTTTTCTTACCATAAGGCCAAATAACTTCTATATCTACATTTGTGGCATCACCTAATCCAAAATTTGGTCTTATATCTACTGTTGATTGAAAGCCTCTTGCGGGCTGTACCTCTTGAATTTGTATGCCATTTTTGGTTTTTACAATAATTTTGGTGCCTATTGCATTTACGTTATTATAGAGTCCCTTTAGTTCAAGTTTTATATAATTATTTTTGCTTTTGTTTTTATTTTCAAAAACAAAAAGAGGCATGTTTACATTATTTACAATTAAATCTAAATCGCCATCGTTATCTAAATCACCATAGGCTGATCCATTAGAAAAACTTGGTAAATCTAAACCTGAATTTGTATAAGAACTGAAATTAATACCGTTGAGATTTTTATAGGCATGATTCGGTACTTTTTCTGATGGGATTATTTCAATTAACCTTTTGTAATCAACTTCATTATTCATTACAATTGACTTTACAACTTCATCGTTAGATATGTATTGCAAATAGTCTTGGTCAGTGAGGTCTTTAAAGATTCCATTTGCAATAAATAAATCTTTATATCCGTCATTTTCCATATCAAAAAATAATGCTCCCCAACTCCAATCCGAGGCCTCGACTCCAGCGAACCTTCCTATTTCACTAAATGTTTGGTTTCCGTTGTTTAAATGCAAAACATTCCTTGTGAATTGGTGATAATATCCATTTTTTACAACATATTGGTATTTATTCCAATCTTCGAAAGTGGTAACCGATTTTAGTCTTTCATATTTTGAAGGAAGCATCTCCGTTACAAAAATATCATTGAAACCGTCATTATCAATGTCTGCAAGGTCGGCACCCATGGACGCACCACTTATAGACTTCATTTGGTTAGTTAGATCTTCGGTGAAAGTTCCATCCTTATTATTAATATAGAGATAGTCCCTCTCAAAGAAATCATTACTCACAAAAATATCCTCCCAACCATCTCCATTTGTATCCCCAACTGTAACTCCTAAACCAAAACCAATTACGCTTCCAAAAATATTTGACTTTTCACTAACATCTTTAAAAACCCCATCAACGTTTTCCATTAATTTATCTCCACCAAGTAAGTCTCTTTTCGGCCTTTCATTTTTAGTTAGGTTAAATGAACCTATGGCTTGATAAGAATTATTTAAAATATAAACGTCTAAGTCTCCATCTTTATCGTAATCGAAAAAACTTGCATGTGTGGAATATCCTTTGTCATCAAGATTATAATTTGATGCAGATTCAATAAAAGTTAAATCTCCATTGTTTACAAAAAGTTCATTTTGCTTGTTATCTCCTTTTATATCACCAGAATTACACACATAAATATCCAAAAGACCATCAGAATTGATGTCCACCATGGTAACTCCAGTTGACCAAGCCTTAGTACCCCCAACGTTAGCTGAATCTGTGATGTCCTCAAAAGTAAAATTTCCCTTATTTAGATAGAGTTTGTTTTTATTTTGATTTGATGTCAAATAAAGATCGATTAAACCATCATTATTAATATCTCCTAACGCTACCCCTCCACCATTGTAAAAGTTTCTATACTTGTAGACATTAAAATCATTGTCAAAACCTAAATTATTTGAAAAACTTATTCCCAGCTTCCTATTATCTTTTAATTCGAAAAGATTATCGTTGTTTTGACATGATATCAAAAACAAAAAAAGAACCAGAAAAATAAAACGTAAATTAATCATATTTACCACTCATATCTTCAATTCTTACTGCTACGTCCTTGGAGTTAACTTTGTAGGCTAAAATTCTCCTGTTACCATCAATTTTTACTTCAGCAGAAAGATTATTTTCAAAGTTAACTTTAAAAAAATCATTCCCCGGAAACCATTTCCTTAGTGTATCTTTCAACTGAAATAGAAGATTTTCAGAGGATAAATCTTTATTCCAATTTGACCATCCAGTAAAATAAAATCTCATTTCAAAACCTCTCATTGTTTTTTTTTCATTAAAAATTCCATTAAATGACATTTTAATATTACTCCCTTTTGTTGAACCGTTTTTCGATTTGAGAATTAACTCTGGATTTAAACTTCTTTCACCTGAAATTATCTTTTTTTGTTTGTTAAGTTGATAACAAATATCAAAATAGTCTTGCCTTGATTGTCCAATTTTCATGTCAAAAATCAAGTCGTTAAACTCATTTTTCTTTTCTAATTCCCTTGTTAATATTGTTGAATACTCGGATTTTTTTTGACAACCAACAATTAAAATCAAATTTATTATTATAAAAAATATTCTATTCAAATTTAAAAAATTTAGTTTTTTCATTGTTAATTCCTACTGCTATTGCTTTCGCGTTTTTTAAATTAAAGATTTCAAAATTACGTATTTGACCGTCAATATTTAGTGATTCTAAATTTGAATAAGATATTGAATCATTTGAAATTTCTATATTTAAAAAATATCCTTTTGAAGCGTCCTGTCTTCCAAATTGAGGTTTGATATTGTACTGATTACCTCCCATGACGATTTTTATACCTCTTTTGTATTTCTCAACTATTTCAATATCATACATGGATGAATAATTAACTTCTGGAGGCATAGAAGTTTGTTCAAATTTTCCATTATTGTTTACAAAAACTGAAGACTGTAAAATATTTAAATTTAACACTACTGAATTTTCAATAGTTTCTTGGCCAAAAATCTGGTCTACGCTTAGATTAGCGTAATCTTCGTAGTAGACAATTTTTTTCTTTATTCCAGGCAGCTGTGCTACTAACTCGTCTTTATCTAAAATTGGATAATTTTTCCCATCTATTTCGTAGCATATTATTTGCTCTTTAAATCCATTTAAATCAAAATCATTAACAAACATTTTCATATTGGGTTTATAGAAATTATTTTGACCAAAATTTGCCGCAACCAAGTCAACGTCACCGTCATTATCAATATCGGATACTTCTATATCACTCCACAATCCATTTGATTTTTCTAAACCGTATTCTTTAGTTTTGTCAATGAAGTCTCCATTGATATTTATAAATATTTTAATTGGCATCCACTCACCTGAAACAATTAAGTCTAAATTATTATCGGAGTTTAAATCTATCCATCTAGCAGATTTAATAAGACCTAAGTCATCAAAGGATTTAATTTTTACAAATTCATATTTATTACCTCCGATATTTTTATAAAGTCTTCCAGATACTGGAATGCCATAACTATCTACATCATATCGCTCTCCCACAAAAATATCTAACAATGAGTCATTGTTATAATCCCCAATAGCAACTGCACCTGTTGAAAAGGGTTTATCAAAAGAAATAGAGGAGTTAGAAACTTTAAAATTTCCATTTCCCTCGTTAATATAAAGTCTGTCATCTAGATTACTATCGTATCTAGAAAAAGATTTTCCTCCGGAGGACACATAAAGATCTTTGTCACCATCATTGTCACTGTCAAAGAAAACAGCATCAATGTCTTCTGAATTTTTGTGATTTTTAAATGGTTTTATTATTTCTTTATAAGATAAATCATCGGATAGAAAAAGTGAAGATATTTGGTTTTTAGAAGATCCCACAAAAAAATCTGGAACATTATCACCATTTAAATCACTCGAGATAATTGGAGGGCCTTCGTTGCTAAACATTTGAGGAATAAGTCTTTCTTTGTTAAAATCAATAAATTTGTTTTCTGTGTGTGAGTGGTTTAAAATATCAATTTCATTTAATTTATTTTTCTTTTTATCTTTTGGTCTGTTCAATTTAGTGAACCTCTTTTCCACTTGTTGATCAACATTGTAAGTTTTATTTGTTTTTAAATCATATAATTTTGAAATTTCTTCATTTGGCCAGTAAACTATTAAGCTGTCTACCTTGTCAATGTCACCTACACCGAAGTGAATTTTATTTGAAATTGAAGATTGAAAACCTCTTGAGGGAAAATGTTCAGACATGCTAGATTTCGCTTCTCCATAGTAAATTATGAGTTTTGCGCCTATAGCGTTTCTGTTTTTATCAACCCCTTTAAGATTAAATGATATACTTTTTGAACTTTCATTGTCATTTTGATTATTGTAGACAAAAGATTTCATATTTACATTATTGATAACTATATCTTGATCACCATCGTTGTCAAGATCTCCATAAGCCATTCCGTTGCTAAAACTTGGAGAATCAAATCCCCACTGATCGGTAAATTCAGTAAAATCAAAATCACCATCGTTTCTATATACATTGTTTTTAACAGCCTTAGATGGCATAATATCGATTAGCTTTTTAATAACTTCACCACCTGACTTCATTAAATTCGAAATCCTTTGCTTATTAGCCATATAAGCGAGATAATCTCTGTCTAGAAGATCTTTGAATATACCGTTTGCAATGAAAATATCTCTTAGACCATCATTGTTCATATCAAAAATCATTGATGCCCAACTCCATTCAGTTGCAGCTAGGTTAGAATATCTTCCTATTTCAAAAAATCCAGAATTTCCGTAATTTCTTTGAAGAACATTTCTTGGATACTGATAATAGTAACCTTTTGATACAGCTAGTTGATGTTTGTCCCAAGAATCGTAAACCGCTTTTGTCTTTCTTCTTTTCAAAGATTTCGGAAGCATTTCTGTCACAAATAAATCAGTAAGTAAATCATTATCTAAGTCTGCTGAATCAGCTCCCATAGAACCAAGTGACATAGATTTAAAATATTTGGTGGATTTTTCAGAAAAGGTTTTGTCCTTATTATTTATATACAAATAATCCTTCTCAAAAAAGTCATTAGAAATAAACAAATCAGTCCAACCGTCATTGTTATAATCACTTAGGGTTATACCTAAACCAAATCCAATATTACTTGAAAAAATATTTGCTTTTTGTGTTACATCGATAAATTTGTTTCCCACATTTTCAAAAAATTTATTCCCCTGACCATCTGGATCAGGAATTTTTCTCTGATCTTCAACTAAGTCGTAACCTCCAACGTTTCTAAATGAATTATTTAAAATATAACAGTCCAAATCACCGTCTTTATCATAGTCAAAAAAAGCAGAGTGAACTGATAAACCTGTTAGATTTAAATTGTATTCTTTTGATTTTTCTGTGAAAGTTAAATCACCGTTGTTAATAAAAAGTTCGTTGTTTCTATTTTTACCACCTGGGGGTCCAGACTTACATACATAGATATCTAAAAAACCATCCCCATTTATATCTGCGAAGGTCGCACCAGTTGACCAGACATTAGAACAAGCAACTCCAGCTGTAGGAGTAATATCTTCGAATTTAAAATTTCCTTTATTTAAAAATAATTTATTATCAACGATATTTCCTGTAAAATAAACATCTATTAAACCATCGTTGTTTATATCTCCTAAAGCAACTCCTCCACCATTATAAAAATTTCTGTAAGTGTAAGGATTTAAATTTTCGGTGTATTCAAGATTATTTTCAAAAATCAATCCTGATTCTTCTTCAAACCGAATAAATCTTTCTCCATATTTATCATCACATGAAAGAAAAACAAAAGGCAAACTGTATAACAGCTTTATAAATATTCTAATCAAAGCTATTTAATATTTAAAGTAAATTTAAAGTTATGGTTTCAAATAAAAAAGGCCCCCCAATAGGGAAGCCTTTTTTTAATCAAATAAATTGATTCTAGTATCCTGGATTTTGCTTTAAAGTACCATTTGCTGCTTGGATGGCATCAAACGGAATAGGGAAAATGTTTTTATATGATTCAGAAGCGGATTTTTCCCACCATGCACCATTATATTTTCCAAATCTTATCAAATCCGTTCTTCTAACGGCTTCAGAGAACATTTCTCTACCTCTTTCAGCCAAGAACTCATCTTCTGTAAGTTCAGCAGCAGTGTAAGCGCCTGCATTAGCTCTATTTCTGATAATATTTGTATCAGCAAGAGCAGCAGCTCCATCCCAACCACCGCCAACTCTAGCAGCAGCTTCAGCTCTGATTAAGTAAATCTGACCCAATCTTAAAAGAGTAAAGTCATTATCCATATCAGGTCTTCCAAACTGTCTGTAGCTGAACTTACCAGGTCTTGCACCGCATTCTCTACATCCATCAGGGAAAATTTCATTTATATATGGAGTATAATTTAACGCTGGTTCACCATCGTCAGTTGCATAGTCTAGAAGAGTGTTACCACCGTAATCTAGCTGTGGTCCTGCAATAAAGCTTGCTTTTTTACGAGCATCATTAGCACCAAAAGAATTATAGAATGCTTCAAGTGTTGAATAACCATTCCATGGCTGAGAATCAAAATTCCATGTCAATTGACTTGAATAATGAAGAGCCATCATAGCTAAGTTAAATCCACCATTTACTCCAGCCTCATAGTTTACAGTCCAGATGTGCTCTGGATTACCGGCGTTGTTAGGAGCAAATACTGCAGCAAAACCTTCTAATTCTTCTGGATCTTCTGCAACCTTAGGACGCTTTCCTAAATTAGATACTTTACAACCTACACCACAAAGCGTGTATCCTCCATTGTTAATAATGTAGTCAGCAGCGTCGTGAGCTTCTTGATATCTTGGAGTTCCAGTATAAACTTCTGCATTTAAGTAAAGTTTTGCAAGTATACCTAAAGCACCAAATTGGTTAATTCTATAAGCATTTTTGTCAGTACCAAGGGCACTACCACTTAAATCCATTGATGAATTAACAGCACTTATACCTAATGAGGCTAATAAATCCTTCTCAATTTGGTTAAAGGCTTCAGTCCTAGACACCTGAGTGGCATCTTGTCCTGGAGATAATGGTAATTTAATACTACCGTACATATCCATCAATCTCCAAAAGAAATAAGCTCTTAACGCTAACATTTGCGCCGTGCCGTTAGCATCTAGCCCAGAAGCTAGTAGCTCATTAGTAGTAGCAACTGCACCATAGTGACTGTTCCAATTGTTATTTACACTAGGATTAGTGTTCTTATAATTGTGTTGATGGAAATCAATTAACCAGCCTCCATCATACCAGTCTCCACCTTTGGTGGTAACCACCATCTCATCAGAAGTCAGCTCCTGTGCAGAATACCAGTTAGTGTGGCCACCTGTTCCAGTACCACGTAAACCAGCATATGCTCCACCAAGAACATCTCCTCCTCCACTTCCTCCGTCATCAGTTGCAATTCCCTCAACACTAATGTCTGTGGTAATCACACCTCTTAAATCCTCGTCCAAATCGGTACAGGAGAATATGAACGTTAGAATACTTAAATTAAGTATTGTTGTTATAAATTTATTCATTTTTATCATTTTTAAATTATTAATAATCTCCATCAATTAAAAGTTAACACTTAATCCAACAGAAAATGTCTTACTCGCGAAGTAATCCGCTCTTCTGTCAATACCAGGCGCAAGTAGTGCGGCTCCACCAGAAGCAGCATTTCCTTCTTCACCACCACCTAGAGCATCAAAAAGCTCAGGAGAAGGATCCGTACCTGTGTAATTGGTTATCACAAAAGGTCTTAGCGCATTCAAAGATACTGTTAAATCTTTAATACCGCTACCCTCCGGCATTATTATTTGCTTAGAGAGTGTTAAGTTGTCAAGTAAGAAAAAATCAGCTTTTTCTACATATAACGAACTATACTGGGCAACTGCCAAGTTTGGCTCTCTAAGAGATGTGTTCATTTGGTTGTAAGATGTCTGAGATGGGACGTTAGGCTCATAGAAGGCTCTAAATGTATTAATTAGACTGTGTCCAAACGCTCCTCTGAAGAAGGCATTTAAAGACCATCCATTTCCAAAATTCACATTATTTGACCACGACATTTCAAGAGTCGGATATGCATTACCAATAACCTCACCATCATAATTATCTTGAAGTACGTTTCCTGAATCGGTATTTAGTGTACCGTCACCGTTGACGTCCTTAAATTGTGGGGAACCGTCAGCATTTACACCTACAAACACAGGTGCAAAAATTTGACCTAATTCTTCTCCAACTTGAACTTTTACCATCGTAACAGCATTTTGTCCTGGAGAACCTAAGAATCCATACTGAGCTCTGTCAAGAACGTATTCATCTAGAATAACTTTGTTGTTCCAAAAAGCCAAACCAGTATTATAACTTAATTTGTCATTATCGATTACATCATACTCAGCTTTTAATTCCCAACCCTTAGATGTAACCTGTCCAGAATTCTCAAATCTTCTGTCAACACCAAATACGGTAACATCAACTTGTCTGTCAAGAATAAAGTCTTTTATTACTCTGTTGTAAACGTCGAAGTCTATAGCTAATTTTCCAGTTTCATATTCTATTCCGAAATTAAACTCATTTTTCTCTTCCCACTTTAAATCAGCGTTTGCAGCTCTACTAAGTACAGTCGAACCACCAGCAGAACCTCCTCCATCATAAACGAATGTTCTAGCTTGAGCTGTTAAACCAGTAGTTGCTGGTAATGCTCCAGTTGTAGCAGTACTAGCTCTTACTTTAAACTTTCTTAATCCTAAGCCAAGAATCTCATTTAAATCAGCACCAATACCAAAACTTGGGAAAACCCCCCATCTTTGATCAGCACCAAATCTAGACGAACCTTCTCTTCTAAGTGATGCATTAACAAAATACTTGTTGTTAATAACAAGGTTAGCCCGAGCAAACATACCGATGATTTTATCATCAGGAGATGCGTAACTGTTTGCACCAATAAAACCTGAATTTAATAAATCTTGAGATGCACCAATTGCATTAGACCAGTCAATTGAATTATCTGGGAAATCACCTAGAGAAAACTGAGTTCCTCTTGAGTTAAACTGGTTGTAAGAATAACCAGCAGTCACATTCAAATTAGAAGAGCCTAAATCCATATTATATCTTCCATAGTATTCAAAAACTTTAGAAGAAAAGTTAAAACTAGCGTGGTCAGCTAGTCCTTTTCGAGTCGGACTAGTTGCATTTCCTTCAAACCACAACGTAGTTGGTCTGTAGAGCTGATCATTAGAAGATGTTCTTTGCTCAGATACAACTGCTGTAACTTCAAACTTATCAGTTACATTGTATGTAGCTGCAACATTATAAATAAAATCTGTCGAAACTCTTGTATTTCTTGTTTGCTCAATAATCGCAACTGGATTATAACTTCTAAAAAGACCTAACTGTTCAAAATATCCACCAAATTGTACTGGATCAACTTTATATTTAGCAAGTGGATCTGCAGCGTAGATTGGTGCAGTAGGATTATAAAATTGAGCAAATTCAAAAGCTCTTTCATCTCCTAAATCACGATCAAATTTCGTGTAAGCCATATTAAAAGTAATATCTAACTTGTCATTAAGAGCTTTTGTACTAAGTGCTGCTCTTGTATTCATTTGATCAAATCCAGTTCTATTTAATATTCCTTCAGATTTTCTCAAATTGGCAGACATTCTATATGTACTTTTCTCTCCACCACCAGCAACTGAAAAGTTGTGGATAACATTACTTCCATTTCTAGTAATTGCATCTACCCAATCAGTTTGAGTTCCAAGTTGAGTACCACCGTTGTCAAGAAATTCTTGCGCAGATAACACTGGAATTCTTTGAGCAATTGAACTTTGTGCAAAACTTGTGTTGTAATTAACCTGCATAGGTCCAGATTTACCTTTCTTAGAAGTGATAAGTATCACACCACTGGATCCCCTTGTACCATAGATAGCAGCACCTGAACCATCCTTCAGAACGGTCATAGACTCAATATCATTAGGATCAATACTGGCAAGTGTTGCACCTGGAATTCCGTCTATTACAACAAGTGGGGAAGTATTGGCACCAAGTGTTGAAAGACCTCTAATTCTAATAGTAGGTGATTCGTTTGGATTACCCCCTGGTTTATAAATAGTCAAACCAGCGACCTTACCTTGAAGTAACTGAATTGGATCATTGATAGGCCCTTGGTTAAAATCTTCAGCATTTACATTTACTGTAGCTGAGGTAATTTCTCTCTCATTTTGAGAACCATAACCAGTTACAATAACTTCATCAAGTTCACTGTCAGAAACAAGATTAATTGTTATGTTATCTTGTCCTGCAACAGAAACTTCTTGTGAAACAAATCCTACAAATGATACCACAAGAACATCATCTGCTCCAGCATTTATTGTAAAATTTCCGTCAAAATCAGTCGTAGTTCCTTCACTCGTTCCTTTTACAAGAACAGTTGCCCCTGGTAGGGGACCATCCTCACTAGTAACAAGTCCAGAAACAGACTGAGCATAAATTCCCACTGAAACCAAAAAGGCTAGTACAGAGAGAATACTCTTCATTACATTTTTTTTCATATAATTTCGATTTGATTAATTTATTAATTTTTGTTTTTTCAAACTCTAATATGCCCTAAAATTAAAGATTTAATTCAAATTAACAATTAATTAACAGCTATTTTTTTACGTTTTGTTTAATCTTTTGATGTTAAAACTTAGAAATTGTTAAAAATTATTGATTTTTTTTGTTATAATGTAAAAAATACACTTATATAGCAAGGTTTCCCTAAATTTAATTTGTGTTTTTATAGATTATTTTTCTAAGCTCTTTTTGAATGTCTATGTTTGATATATTTTGCCTATGTCTAGACATAAATAAACCAAACATTTTTTTTATTGGATCAATCCAAAAATGAGTTCCATGGTATCCGCTCCATCCATAAATTCCTTTTGTGCTTCCTGTTCCATCAACTATAGGGTCATCAAGAACAAACATTGAAAAACCGTAATTAAATCCAAGTTTTCTTGTGTCGGCAAATTCCTCCTCTGGGTAAGAGGATGAATATTTTTTGGTCATTATCCCAATGCTTCTCTCCGATATAATCCTTTTACCTTTATAAATTCCTCCATTTAAAAGCATTAAACAAAAATTTGAATAATCATTCATTGTAGATATTAATCCCTCTCCTCCAAAATAAGCAGCATTACTTTCTTCGTATGTTAATTCATCAAGTTCGGTAGTAAAACCCTTAATAGTTCCAAAATTTATATATAACGGCTGAAAACGAGAACGGTCATCTTGTGTTAAATAAAATTTAGTTTCGCTCATTTCAAGAGGTCCAAAAATTTCTTCCTTTAAAAATTCATAAAAATTCCTTTTGGAAACAACCTCCACAACCCTGCCAAGTAAAGCCTGATTAACTCCATAATAATATTTTTCACCCGGTTCAAATTCTAAAACCACTTTTGATAAATCTTTAGAAAAATCATTTAAATTATCATACTTAATAGTACTTGTCAAGCCATAACCATAGCCCTTATGACTATAATAACCAAATCCGGAACGATGAGTTAAAAGATGAATAATTTTTAAAGGTTTTTTACATAAATATTTCCCTGAGTTTCCTTTACAATAAATTTGAGAAAATTCTGGTAAATATTTTGAGACATTGTCATCAAGTTTAATAAGTCCTTTTTCAACCAAAATCATAATACTCACTACTGTAATTGGTTTTGACATTGACCAAATAGGAAACAATGTTTCTTGGTAGGGCTTATAGCTTTGATTATTTATTTTCTTATCTCCAATCAAATTGGAATTTTCTGCATTAAAAAAAACAACTTTACCATCTTTAAAAATCATTACTACATTACTTCCAGTTATCTCTTTTTTTATTATTTCTTTTTGAAAATTTTTTACAGCTTCAAATTGAGAATATGCTAGATAATTTTGAATTAAGACAAAAAGAGAGATGATTAAGATTTTCCTCATTATTTTTAATTAACTATTATGTGATTTCAGAAAGATTTATGTTGGAGACTATTATTGGACATGTTGCTTTAAAAATCCATTTACATCAAAAAAATCTCTAAATTCATAAATCTTACCCGCCTCATTAAACCAAACTAATGCCATCCATTTATGACTTACTTCCTTACCAGTTTCTGTGTGCTTGTGATACCAATCACCATAAACTCTAATACCTGTATTGGGGTCAGAATTTGGTTTATCAGTAGAATAAACACTTCCTCCATAAAATGTGGTGTTTTTTAATGCATGATTGTCATATATTTCCATATATGCACTAATTGCGGTAGCAAGATCTTCTTTCGAATCAAACTCATCACTTGTTTTTTTATCTGGTCCAGACCATTTTAAAGAATCAGCAAAGTTGTTCATAAACATAACTTTATCTTCATTTACGAAAGCATCTATTGCCGTATTGAAAATCGAAACATTTTTATTAAATATTTCCTTATTTAATGAATCATCAACCTTGACTATTTTACTTTCATTACAACTTGTAGTAGATAAAATAAATAGAGCAACAACAACGATAAATATTTTTTTCATTACAATTTATTTGCGATTAATATCATTCAATATACAAAGAAGTATATCAACTTAATTAAATTATCTATAACTAAAACAAAAACCCTCCAAATGAAAAATATTTAATAATGACGGTTATTTACTCTTAAAAATTTTAATCCAGTCATTTACACTGATACTAAATCCTAGAGAGAGATATATAAATCCCATTAAAAAATCATTATCCATAAAAATTGTATACAGACCAAGTGATGTTAATAATACTGACAGAATAATTGCTGTTATTGATAACCATTTAGCATATTTTTCCTTATTCATTTTTAGGTTACTCTATTATTTGACCTTTGCTATTGACCCTTATAATATTTTCCCAAATTATTTGTTCATACCATCCTTCTGGGAAAGATTTAGATATTGGTTCGATATTTAATTTAGATATGCCAGGAATAGTAGAATTTATTGATTGGAAAATGTCGTCTATGCTTTCGTATCCATCAACAGTCATAACATTCCAATTATGCTTTTTCCCTCGAGGATTAATTCTTCTAGCTACTCCCCAACTTTTTTGGTTTGTGCTTTTAGACTTTAAAAGTTTTTTAAAAAAAGGTAGCCAGATGGCCTTTTGCTGGGTGCTGAAATTTTTTGGGTTGTTTGACATGGCCAAGTTGTGTACAGAATATTTTATTTTTACACCTTCCGGGGCTGACAAAAACTCATCAAAATAAAGATTGCTGTTTCCTACAACATATGACCCCCACTTCTCTCTTCCAATTTCGCTCAGCCTAGGAGTGTATAATTCTTTAGAGGTTTGATTAAAAAATTTACCTATTGAATTGTATGCTTCTTTTCTTGAGTTCAAGTCACCAAATGAAATCCAAGTTATATAGCTAACATTAGTTTCTTCTTTGCCGACTCTCCTACTCATTCCCCAACCTCTAATTAATCCTTCCTTCGCTGCTTTTGACATTACTTTCGCAAACCACTCTTTTTCTGATGCCTCATATATATTAGTTTCATTATATGGAACAGAGAAATGCCACATATCCACATACTGTGAAAAACCAACGAAGGGAAATAATAAAATAAAATAAAATAATTTTTTCATTTTGATTTGATTTATGATTATGTTATAATAAAGATAAAAAATCTCAACCTAATTCAAATCAGAGGCTTCTTTGCCATAAAAATTATAAATATTTTGATGTCTTTTAAATCCAGAAATATTATTTTTTTCATCTCTTATGATATATAAATACTCACCTAGACTATCGTTTTTGAGTATTCTTCTAAACACATCCTTTTCTACAGGTTTGAACCTTGTGATGTTTGCAGAATTACTTGGGAGTGACATTAATGCAATATTTTCTCCCCAAGAAGAAAGATAATTTTCTGTATTCCAAGGTAAAGATTTGTAGTAGCCACTAATTTCTCTAAACACATTTGCTTTTTTATTATCCCCTTTTCGTAGTTGATTCATTAGGTTTTTAATTCCTCTTGTATATTTTGTGGGGGTAACCCCCCTTGCATTAATTAAAACTATGATTGCCTTTTGACCTTTAGGATCAATAGTTAATTGTGTTTTATATCCTGGACAAGAGCCTCCGTGACCGACTAGATTTTCGTTATTTTGATTATAAATACTAAAACCAAGGCCTCTTTTAACGTTACTTAAACTATCTATAAATTGAATTTTGTGCATTTGCGAAAGGAGATCTTTAGGCAGAACTCCCGAATTATTTTTACCAGATAACAAATTTAACTGCCATATCGCAAATTTTGCTAGATCAACAGTGTTTGATGTAAATCCAGCCGCTGGATCAATTCCAAAAGCATTAAAATAAGGAACACTTTCCCTATTTCTTTTTCTATTTTCAGCTCCAAATCCAACTATTAGTTCTTTGCCGTACTGTTTTCTATCCATAAAGGTTTTTGTACTATTCATATCTAAAGGATTTAAGATTTTGTCTGAAATATATTGATTGTATGGAATTCCAGATACCTCCTCAATTAGATATCCTAAAAGTGTTAGACCCAAATTACTGTACTGAAAATATTTGTTCGCTGGATATAAGGTTTTTTGTTTAGAAAGTCCTTCTATAACCTCTTTTTTCGTTGGGAAAATTAAATCAGTGTTTGACCAATATGGTTGATTTGACTCTCTTGGTAATCCTGAGGAGTGGGTTAAAATATTCCTAATTGTTATTGGAGAACTTTCCGGATATATTTGAACCAAATCAAAAAAAGGGAGATGTTTTTTTAAAGGATCGTCTAAATTAATCTTTCCTTCATTTACTAATTGCATAATTCCAATTGAAGTAAATAATTTTGATATTGAGCAGATACTAAATAAAGAATTTATGGAAATTTCATCCTTATTTTTTTCGTTTCCAATTGCCCTACTCCAATCAATTTTATCTTTATTTATTATAGCAACCGAAAAGCCTGGGATATTATTGTAATCTATCTCTGATTGTAACCAAATTTCAACCATTTTGTAGACATCTGAATAATTTTTAGAATCTAAATTTTCTACTTTACTTTTCTCGGAATCAACGCTTGGATTATTACAACATAACAAAAGGGTAGAAAGAATTATAAAAAAATATTTTTTCATGCATCTAGTTAAAAAAATTAATCAACAATCACAAGAACAATCACAAGGATCGCAAACACATGCTAAGCAATCTATTTCTTTACAAGGGGTACAACTACAATTACACATAGAATTTTATTTTATTCAAAGATAAAAAATAATTAAACTTGTAACATGAAGAATATCCCCTCTTTGGAATAAAGGATACTGTAGAGTGGAATATAGAGTTTGAGGAGAGTGAAGAATCCTAATTTCTGCAACTTATCAATCTTGTTTTATTAAACCTAATTCTTTGAAATTTTCTATTAAAAAATCTGCATATCTTATGAAGCCAACATCAGTAAAATGGACTCCGTCTACTGTTCCCTCTTGATCATCACCTAACGCATTTAAAGTCTCAAAATAGAAAAGGTTATTGTATCCATTATCAATCATTTTTTGATATTCTATTTTTAAAGCATTATCCATTCCTTTGCCCCATTCAAAAACTTTATTATTTAAAACAGAAAAGGTAGCTTTAAATAAGTCTACAAGAATTATTGGAGTATTAGGGTTTTTCTCTCTTATGGTATCAATTAGAGGAATTGTGCGTTCCGTTATATTTTGTGGAGATAACATATTTGGCATACATTCAATTACATAAATTTTTGCATCAAATTCTGAAATTAGTTTTGCTATAGGCTCTTCCATTATGCCATTTCCGCTGAATCCAAAATTAATTATATCCCTGTCCAATTTACGGTTGATAATATTAGTGTGAGCCATTCCTGGACGAGATGCACAACCCCCTTGAGTAATACTTGTCCCATAAAATATTATTGGTTTTTCTAAATTTCGGTCAGGAACTATTATGAAACTACTTGAGTCAATTCCAATTTCGATATTCTTTACTCCATCATACAGAGGTAGATAGACTTTATATTCTCTTTCTTCTAAAGTCATATTCTCGACAAGAGTATACTCATTTAATTTTCCTTTGGGGCGTCCTGTATTTAGATATTGCCATTTGTCTTTATTTCTGAAATATAGATCCACCCCTTTAATTCCTGTTTCAGGCATATGGTCCATTTTTAAGTTATTCAAAATCTCCCACTTTACTTTTATTATTGATGAGTTAGTAATAAAACGAATTGATAATCCAGTGGATGATTTTGACAACTCCCATACTTGTTCTCTTACAACATCTTTATAGGAGGCAGGTAGGCGATCGTATCTGTTCTCTTTTAAAGAGTCAACAATTATCGTTCCTTCAAGCCTAAAAAAATCTTTTCCGTGAAAAATTATTTCACTTGATTCTTGAGAATTTTCCTGTCCAAAAGAAATAAGTGATATAGATACTAAAAGAAGTAATAGTTTTTTCATTGTATCGGTTAAATAAATGTACAAAAAAAGAATATCTGTCACTTGGAGAATATCTACTCTCTGGAAGCTAATTTTTTAATTCTTCTTTAATCAATTTCTGAAGAATCTCTATTTTTTTCTGTCCTTCTGTCATAAATTCAGACTGCATCCTCATATACATAGACCAATCCAGAGCAATAGATTTTAGTTTTTTGTCTTTTCGAATTTTAATTATATCAGATGGATCGAAATAATGCTTAGTTAAAGTCCCCCCTATGGCTCCATAATCAAGCGAATCTAATTTATAATCTGTTAACTTATCTCCAAACCTTAAAAAAGACCTGTTATCCGTATCGATTGCATTTTTTAAAAGTGAATAAATAAAAATATAATAATTACTTAACTCACTTTGAAGTTCACTGTTTTTAATATACTCTATAGATCCAGTAGATACTAACGCATCAAAGAATTTACTGTTTTTAATGAGTTCATTGTTACCCCAAATTCCAGAAATATACAGTGGCTTGAATTTTAAATTTAAATCAAATAATGAGTCAATGTAGGCGAGTCTTTGTTTGTTGTAAATCTTACCATATTTAAATGCATTTTTATCTTTTTCTAACTCAATCAATAAACCTTCAAGACCTTTATTTTTATCGTCTTTTTTGTCTTTTTTATTCAATAAATCTTGAATATAAAAAGAAGCAGTTATAGAAAATATAATCACAAATATCTCAAAAAGATATCTAAATATTAAGTTTTTATTTATTTTGATTTTTTTCATAAGAAATAGAAATATATAGAATAATGAAAAAAATTATTGTTACTGGTAAATATATTTTCCAATTTGGATTTCCATTATATAAACTCAATAATATAGCGACAATAGCGGCCAATGCAATAATTATTATTGCACGATTGTATTTTTTCATATTATTGGTTTAACTAGATGAATTTACAAAAAAAGGGAGAGCTACTCTCCCCTACTTGGGTGGAAGATCGGTCTCGAACCGACGACCTCCTGAACCACAATCAGGCGCTCTAACCAACTGAGCTACAACCACCATTCTTAAGTAAATTTAAGGTAATTTAAAATCCCTTCAAAATAAAGATTTGTATATTATATAATGCCTTTGAAGACTTGTATAACTGGTGGCCTTTCAACAGTAAAACCTTCTGCCGCAACCACTCCTGAAATTCTTCCGAAGTTCTGATCTCTTTGTTTAATACTATCTATAAAATTTTTTGAACTAATAGGTGTATTCGGTTCTTTGCTGTTTGGATTATAAAATTGTGAATTATAAGCCATTATAGCTTCCATTTTCTTTTCTTGAAAGTCACTTATATCGATTAGTAAATCGGGTTTTATATCAAACCACTGGATGTAGTGGTAAACTTGTTTTGGAGTCCAAGGCGATTGATTTATAGAATTTTTGTAATTCGTTTTAATTTTAGAAAGTCCTGAAAGAAAACATGAATCACTAACAAGTCTACTACCCTTGGGATGATCAATATGCCTATCTTTTACTGCGTTGCAAAATACAATGGAAGGTTTGTGTTCTCTTAATAATTCAATAACTTTTAATTGATGGGCTTTATCGTTAACAAAAAAGGCATCCTTGAATCCTAAATTTTTTCTAAAACTAACCCCAAGAATTTCAGAGGCTTTTTCAGATTCTTTTTTTCTTATTTCTTTAGTTCCCCTAGTACCAAGTTCCCCTTTTGTTAAGTCAACAATACCAACTTTTAAACCTTGAGAAATAGCTGAAGAAATACTTCCGCCACAGCCCAACTCAACATCATCAGGATGAGCTCCAAATGCAATTATATCAACTTTCATCAATTGCTTTTTTAAGAGCTTGGTCAAGGTCTCGCTTCAAATCATTAACATCTTCAATGCCAACAGAAAATCTGACAAGATTTGGTGTTATCCCTTGTTTTATTTTTTCCTCTTTAGGAAGCCATTTATGTGAAGTTAAAAATGGAATATTAATTGTACTTTCAACTCCTGCCAAGCTTATTGCGGGTTGAATTAGATTCAGATTGTTTTCAAAAATTTCTCTGCTTATGTTTTTGCCAATTTCGAATGAAAGCATACCAGTGAAATCTTTCATTTGGCTTTTTGCAAGATTATAATATAAGCTATTTTCTAGACCAGGATAAAAAACTTTGTTTACACATTCGTGGTTTTGTAAGTGGTAAGCTAATTCTTTAGCATTTTTGTTTTGTTTTTCCACCCTCACGAATAATGTTTTTAGACTTCTTTCTAGCAACCAAACAGTATAATCACTTAAATTACCACCAAGGCTTTTTCCAACAGTAAAAACAGATTCAATGTTTTTTTTTGAAGATGATACTGAACCTGCTAAAATATCACTATGTCCTCCAAGATATTTTGTTGCGCTTTGGATAACAATATCTATACCTAATGTTATTGGATTTTGATTTACAGGAGAAGCAAACGTGTTGTCAATCATTGTAATAATCTTGTGATCATTTGCGAGCTCAGATATACCTTTTAAATCTATAATTTTCATCAAAGGATTACTAGGTGATTCCACGTAGATAACTTTTGTGTTATCTTTAATTTTAGAAGAAAAATCGTTCAAATTAGTGCTATCAGCGAAACTATATTCTATTCCATAGGTATTTAAATGTTCAATTGCAAAATTTCTAGTTCCACCATATAAATCAGGCTGAAAAATAACGTGATCACCAGATGACAAAAATGAAAGTAAAGATGTCGAAATTGCGGCCATCCCAGAACCAAAAACAAGAGTTTCTTCAGCATTTTCTAGAGATGATATTTTTTTAGATAGCCCTACCTGATTTGGGGTATTAAAATATCGAGGGTACATATCACCTTTTTTGTATGAATAGGCTGTAGCCATATACAAAGGAGAAACCGCACCGTTATAAATTGGATCTTCAATTTGTCCTTCGTGAACACATAGCGTTTCAGGTTTATTTTTTTTCATCAACTAATTTGTAATCCAATTTACAATTTTTTCACTCTCCGGGGATGTCCTAGGAGAAACAACCATTTCCAGTAATCCATTTTCATTAATTAAATATTTTTGGAAGTTCCAAGTTACTTTTGAATCGATATATCCATTTTTACTTTTATCAGTTAAAAAACGGTATATCGGATGAATATTTTTCCCTTTTACATCAATCTTGGACATAATTGGAAATGTAACACCGTAATTTTTTTTACAAAATTCGCTTATCTGTTGGTTTGTACCAGGTTCTTGAAATAAAAAATTATTTGCAGGAAAACCAATAATAATAAAGTTTTGATTTTTATATTTATCATATAAGGCTTGTAGTCCCTTGTATTGATATGTGAGACCACATCTTGAAGCAGTATTAACAATCATGATTTTTTTTCCTTCTAGACACGAAAAATCGAATGCTTCTCCGTCAACATCTTCAACAGTAAATTGATATATGCTATTGTCCATTATTTTTTGTTCTTTAATAATTTGCCAATTTACGAGAATTAAAATGATTAGTGTTTTTTTCATTAATTTTAAAAAAAGGCCTAAAATACAACAAGTTTAACTACTGGCAAAATCGCTAGACAAGCTCAGCAGACAAACCAGCATCTAGCAACTTCAAACATCTTGGTTTTAAATCTTCAAAAGTTCCTGTTTTAACAATACATTTCCCATGGTAATGAACAATGTATGCACACTGTTCCGCCTGTTCTTGAGTTTGGTCACATATATTAATTAGGCAAGAAATTACATGGTCAAAGGTATTTATATCATCATTATAAAGTATAATCTGATGTTCCTTCGAAGTTTTGACTTCGGTCTCTTCTAAAACTTCTAACTCAGGCTTTTCACTCATATTTCTCAAAAATTAATAACGACCATTTATTTTTTCTTTTCTTTTCTTTCAGATTTAAATTTAAAGTTTCAATTTTTTTTATAATTAGTTCTTCATCTGAAGAATAAAAACCACTTAAGTATATACAACCCCGTAAATCTAATTTTTTAGAATAAGATTTTGCTTCTTTAAGAATAACATTTTTATCAATATTTACCAAAATAGTATCATAAGTTTTAGAGTTAATAACGTCAATAGTTCCTAGATGAAAATTTATTTTATTGGATTTGTTTAACTTAAAATTTTCTTTAGCTGAATGCATGGACAACTCGCAGGTATCAATTGAGTCAATCTTTTTTGCGCCTAATTTTTCAGACACAATAGAAAGTATACCCGTCCCAGAGCCAATGTCCAAAACATTTTTTTCTATTGGTGGACTTTTCAAAAGTTCTTCAATTATTAATTGAGTGGTTTCATGATGACCAGTCCCGAAGGTCATTTTTGGTTTAATAATTATTTCATAATTAATCTTGATTTTCTTGTGAAAATCCGACCTAATCACGCAGGAATCTCCAATAAAAACTGGTGAATAATTTTGTTCCCATAATGAATTCCAGTTTTTGTGTTTAACAATATCAATAAACCAATCAATATAAATCCCTTCTTCCTCCAACGGATAAAAAACATCTAAAATCTCATTTTTCCATTTATTAGTTGGAATATAACAATCCAAACCATCTTTCTTTTCTTCGAATCCTTCGAATTTTAATTGATCCAATTTCGCAATCAAAATTTCTAGACCAGGGTTTAGGGGTGAAACTTTTAAAGATAATTTTATATAAATTTTATTTTTTATCAATGGATTTTATTATTGAATTAAAATCCTCAAAACTTAAAGATGCACCTCCTATTAGCCCACCGTCAATGTCAGGTTTAGAAAAAATTTCCTCTGAATTGTTGGGTTTTAAACTTCCTCCATACAAAATTGGAACTGAGTCAGCTAGGCTTTTATTAAATGCGATAGCTATTTCTGCTCTTACGTGTTTATGGATTTCTTGAGCTTGTTTTGGTGTCGCATTTACCCCAGTTCCGATAGCCCATATGGGTTCATATGCTAAAATAATTTGCTTCCATTGATTTATTTTCAAATCACTAATTATTACATCAAGTTGTTTACTAATAATTTCAATATGTTTTTTTTTATTACGGTCCTCTAAAGATTCACCAAAACAAATAATTACATCCATTTCGTTATTTAAGGCAGTATTAATTTTCCTTTTTATAATGTCATCATTTTCACTAAAAATCATTCTTCTCTCAGAATGTCCAATAATTACGGAATTTACATTTATACATTTCAACATTTTATAAGATATTTCCCCTGTGTAAGCCCCTTGTTCTTCATAGTGCATATTTTGAGCTACGACCTCTATGGGACTATTTTCCAAAATTTTTACTGCACTCTCTAAATTTACATAAGAAGGAGAAACTTTTACTTTTATTTCTTTTTTACAATTTATTTTTGAAAGTTTAAGTAAAAGGTCTTCTGTTTCTTTTTTATCATTATTCATTTTCCAGTTCCCAATAATCACTTTTTGTCTCATTTTTATTTATTTTTCAATTCAAAAATCTTTGGATGCCTTTTTGTTTAAATTCAGGTGAATTAAAGAAAAAATAGCATAGTTAATTATATCTAAATAATTTGCATCTATTCCTTCACTTATAATTGTTTTGCCTTTGTTATCCTCTATTTGCTTAATTCTCATAATTTTCTGCAAAATTAAATCGGTTAAAGATGAAACTCTCATATCTTTCCATGCCTCTCCATAATCATGATTTTTATTTAACATTAAATTTTTTGCTATAGAAAAATTTTTATCGTAGAGGGCTAATGCTTCCTTTTTTGACATCTCTGGGGTGCTTGAAATCCCTTTTTCAATCTGGATGAGAGCAATAATTGAATAATTTATTATTCCAATGAATTCAGAATATTCTCCTTCGTCAACTTTTTTGTTTTTTAATTCTTGAATGCTTCTTATTCTTTGAGCTTTAATGAAAATTTGATCAGTTAAAGACGATAATCTTAAAATTCTCCATGCAGCACCATAATCTGACATCTTTTTTCCAAATATCAATCTACATTCTCCCATGACTTTTTCGTAAAAACTCTCAGTTGAATTCATTTAGATTTTTTTTGTCAATTTCAAATATTATATTGTAAAAATTATTTTTCTGAAAGTTATTGAATTATAATGACATTAAATTGTAATGGTAAAATTTTAGATTTAAAAGATCCAAAAGTAATGGGGATTTTAAATTTAACTCCAGACTCATTTTATGATGGTGGAAAGTTTCAATCTGCTAAATTAGCGGTAAAAAGATGTGCTGAAATGTTAAGCCAAGGCGCTGACATAATTGATGTTGGAGCCGTTAGCTCTAGACCTGGGTCTATTGAAATAAGTGAAAAAGAGGAATTTAATAGGCTAATTCCTATTCTAAAGATTCTGGTAAAAGAATTTAATTCAACAATCTTTTCAATAGACACATTTAGATCTCAAATAGCGAAAGCTTCTATAGATGAGGGAGCTTCAATCATTAATGACATAACTGCTGGTGAGTTTGATTCCAAAATGCTCCCAATAGTTGGAAAATATAATACAGTTTATATAGCAATGCATATGCAAGGAAGTCCCCACAATATGAAAGAAAATTCAAATTGTGAAGATATTACCTCTGAATTATTAAGTTTTTTTTTGGATAAAATAAATACATGTCATTTAAACAAAATTAACAATGTAATAATTGATCCTGGATTTGGGTTTGGTAAAGAAATACATCAAAATTTTGAAATTCTCAAAAATTTAGAAATATTTCAAGAGTTAAATGTTCCAATACTTGTTGGTTTATCGAGAAAATCAATGATTTATAAATCTCTGAAAATAAAATCTATTGATGCTTTAAATGGGACATCGGTATTAAATACAGTTGCTTTATTAAAAAAAGCAAATATTTTAAGAGTCCATGATGTTAAGGAAGCAAAAGAATCAATTGAACTATGCAAAAAACTAGTTTAGTTTTTTAATTTTATTAAAATTTAAAATGGACAACTTAAGTTTTTTAAAATTTAATTTTGTGGATGCCCTTGACATTATTTTAGTCGGGCTTCTTCTATTTTATTTTTACAAATTAGTAAAGGGAACAGTTGCTATAAATATTTTTTTGGGTATTGTAATAATTTATTTTATGTTTCAAATAACAGTGACCCTTGAAATGAATGTCTTGAGCAATATTTTAGGAAATTTCATAAGCGTTGGTTTCTTTGCGCTGATTGTTGTTTTTCAACAGGAAATTAGAAAGTTTCTTCTTATGATTGGATCTACCAACTACACTAGTAGAAAAAGTTTTCTCAAATATTTAAATTTTTTGAATTTCGAAGTAGAAAAGGAAATAATTTTAGAAACTTTATTGCTAGTTGACTCTTGTTTTAACATGAGTAGAGATAAAACAGGTGCAATAATTGTTATAGAGCAAAGTAATAGTCTCGAATTTATAAAGTCCACCGGTGATAAAGCTAAAATTGAATTAAGTCCTCAAATAATTGAATCAATCTTTCAAAAAAATGGCCCGTTGCATGATGGAGCAATTATTATTAAGGGTAATACAATTATTGCTACTAGAATTATTCTTCCTGTTTCAGACTCAACTTCTATTCCAAAAAGATACGGTTTAAGGCATAAGGCAGGAATAGGAATATCAGAAAAAACAGATGCAATAGTCATCGTAGTTTCAGAGCAAAGAGGTGACGTAACCTACATTAAGGATGGAAACCTGGAAAGAATCTCATCTGGTAAAAAACTACAAGAAATTCTTACAAGTGATCTTTCTTCCTAACTTATCTCTTCTCTATTGAATTGAAACTCATGTAATTTTTTGTAGTGACCTTTTTCAAGATTGATAAGTTCTAAATGTGTTCCCGTTTCAACTATTTTACCCCTATCTAAAACGATTATCTTGTCAGCTTTTTTTATTGTAGTGAGTCTATGAGCAATAATAATTGATGTTTTATTTTTAATAATTCTATCAGTAGCTGTCTGAATAAGTTCTTCTGTGAAAGAGTCAACCGACGAAGTTGCTTCATCTAAGATCAAGATTTTTGGATTTGAAACGTAAGCTCTTAAGAAAGATATGAGTTGTCTTTGACCTGAAGAAAGAATTGTTCCTCCTTCATTAACTCTATATTTGAATCCATTTGGTAATTTTTTAATAAATCTATCAATGCCGATATCACTGGCTGCTTTTTCTACATCTATAAGGGAAATATTAGGATTGTATAGAGTTACATTATTAAAGATACTGTCTGCAAATAAAAATATATCTTGAGATACATTTGCCACTTGAGACCTTAAATTATTTTTTGAAATTTTATTAATGGAAATTCCATCTAGTCTTATATCTCCTTTTTCATATTCATAAAGAAGAAGTATAAGATTTATTAGAGTCGACTTACCAGATCCAGTTGACCCAACTAGTGCAATTTTCTCACCTGCATTAATATTAATATTTATATTTTTTAAAACCTCTTGCCCACTTTCATATGAAAAATTTAAATCCTCAATGGTTATCTCACCCTTTAAATTGAGGGGTAATTTGACTAACCTATTATCAGTTGGTTCTTTTTTATCCAATATTTCAAAAACCCTGTCCGCAGCAACCATTCCCATTTGTAATGTGTTAAATTTGTCAGCAATTTGCCTCAACGGGCGAAATAGATTTTGTGATAGTTGGATAAATAAGAACAAAACCCCCAGTGAGAAATTATCTTCAGCATAAGTCCTTAATCCCCCATACCATACCAGAAGACCTAGTGTTATAGATGTTGATAATTCTGCAACAGGGAAAAAAATTGAATTGTACCAAACAGTTTTTAACCAAGCCTTTTTATGTCTTTCGTTAATCATTTTAAATGCTTCTAATTCTTTACTTTCTCTATTAAAAATTTGTACTATCCTCATTCCGGTTATTCTCTCCTGAAGAAAAGTATTCATATTTGAAATTTCAACCCTAACTTGTTCAAAAGCTTTTTTCATTGACTTTTGAAATAGTCTAGTTGCATAAATTATCAGTGGAAGAATCGAAAAAACAACCAAGGAAAGCTCAAAATTAATAACTATCATAACTATTATAACTATTCCCATTTTTAAAAAATCAGCAAGTATCATGAATAACCCCTGACTAAAAATATTTGCGATTGATTCAATATCGCTAACTGACCGCGTAACTAGTCTTCCAACCGCAGATTTATCAAAAAATTTCATTTTAAAACTTACTAACTTTTTGAATAGCGAAACTCGAATATCTTTGATCACCATTTGCCCCAACCAATTAGCGTAAAACACAAAAATGTATTGAAAAATAACTTCAAGAAGAAGAACAATTAACATTATAAAAATAAAAGTCATTAGCCCGCTATAGTTTCTAGGGGTAATGTAGTCATCTACAGTAATTTTTAATAAATATGGATTTAATGTAGAAAATAAGGAAAGTAAAATTGCAGATATTAAAACAACATAATAAGTTTTAATGTATGGTTTTGTATAAACCATTATTCTTTTAAATAGTCTTAAATCAAAATATGATATATTGTTTTTTTTCATCTATAAAAAAATATGTTTAGAATATTCTACATTTACAAGATACAATCCACATGCAGGGACTGAAAACCCTGCTTTTTTTCTATCTCTTTGAATTATTATACTATTAAAATCATCAACTGAAATCTTATTTTTACCAACCTCAATAAGAGTACCTACAATTGCTCTAACCATATTTCTTAAAAATCTGTTTGCAGTAATTGTAAAAACAGCTCGATTATTTTTTAATTCCCATTCTGCTTTAGAAATTTCACATAAATAATTCTTAACATCTGACCTAGTTTTGGAAAATGATTTAAAGTCATTGTGTGATAGAAGAATTTCCGATGCAGTCTTAATATTTTTGAAATTAATTTCATTTCTTAACTCAAAATATCTTTCGTGCCTAAATGGATCTTTACAGAAAGAAATTTTGTATTTGTAAGTTCTTGAAATTGCATCAAAACGAGCATGAGCGTTGTCAATAACTTTCATAATTTTTTTAATACTTATACTATGATTCAAAAAACTATTTAAGAGGCTAACCAATTTTGATTCAATTTCTCCATTTATATTTGCATCAAAGTGGGCATACATATTAATCGCATGTACACCGGCATCCGTTCTACCCGCAGCAACCAGTAAAATTTTTTGGTTTAAAATTGTGGAAATTGCTTCTTCAACAGTTTGCTGAATACTTAAGGAGTTCGGTTGTCGTTGCCACCCATGATATTTTGTTCCGCAATAACTAATAACTAAAAAATATCTCACACCACAAATATATTAGAATGACAATTCTTAAATTGAATTCATTTTATTATTTATTAAAAATTTGAAAAAAATTCTTGTTCTTTCGGACACTCATGGGTATATAGATAACAGAATAGAATACTATGCTAGAAATTCAGATGAGGTTTGGCATGCGGGAGATATTGGTTCTCTTGAAGTTTTGAAAAAATTAGAAGAAAAATCTTTTTTCAGAGGAGTATATGGAAATATCGATAATCATCTTTTAAGAAAAAGTCTCTCCGAGTTTGAAATATTCGAAATTGATAAATTAAAATTTTTGTTAATACACATTGCGGGAAATCCTAAAAATTTATCATCAAAGGTCAAAAATTTGCTTAATTTTCATAGACCTAATGTTTTGGTTTGTGGGCACTCTCACATTTTAAAGGTTGAATTTTTAAAATCAAAAAATATTTTATATTTAAATCCAGGAGCTGCAGGAAAATTTGGATTTCATAAAATTAGAACAATGATAAAATTTGAGATAATTAACCAAGCGGTTGAAAATATGAATATAATCGAATTGGGCAATAGATCAAAAATTTAACGTATTCTATCTATCGAATCAATTAAGTTTTGATCCTTTTTTATTCCTCTAACGGAAAGTAAAAGTAACGCCAATCCCAATAAATAAATAAAAATCTGATAGTTCTGCAAAAAAATTAATGCGTTATCAGATTTAAACGCTAAAATTGATATTAGTGTTAAAATAATCAATTGGATAAATGTTAGAAAGTATAATAACTTAATTTGAGTTCTTCTATTTTTAAAACTTAATAAACTAATAATTGAAAAAATAATTAATAATATTAGTAACAAGGGAAATAAGTCAAATTCATGAATGGAAAAATGAAATGAATTTCGATCCATTGAAGTCATATACAATAAAAAAATATTACTAATTATAAAAAGAAATATATAAATAGATTGTATTCTCTGTATCATTTACTTGAAAATTAAAAAAAAATAAGTTGACTTTCATAATTTTTTGTAATATTGCACATAATATCTCTTTAATCTAAGAGAAATATCCTCAAATTTTATCAATTACAAAACATGTACGACATATCCACATTAAAAGAAAAAAAAATATCTGAATTACAGGATATCGCAAAATCATTGAATATTAAGAAAATAGCGAGTTTAAAAAAACAAGAATTAATTTATCAAATCATAGACTTTTTATCAACTAATCCTGAATCTAATCCTAAATCTGAAACATCAAAAGAAGAGAAATCTAATGCAAAAGACAATAAGGCTTCTTTCAAAAAGAATAATAACAACAAAGACACACAAGCTGAAAAAAACAGTTTTTATAAAAATGACAAAGGAGCTAACAAACCCTTTAATAAACCAAATCCCAAAAATAGAAATCAGCAGGGTCAAAAAAACTATGATAATTTTCATAACAGGGATAATAGAAATAGGTATAAAGAACCTGACTATGAATTTGATGGAATAATAAATTCCGAAGGAGTTTTGGATATAATGAATGAGGGTTATGGTTTTTTGAGGTCATCAGATTACCATTATTTATCATCACCTGACGATGTTTACGTTTCTCAATCTCAAATTAGACTTTTTGGACTTAAAACAGGTGATACTGTCTTAGGTACAGTAAGACCTCCTAAAGAAGGTGAAAAATATTTTCCTTTGATAAAAGTTGTAAGTATTAACGGACAAGACCCAAAAGTTGTGAGGGACAGGGTTTCGTTTGAACATTTAACACCACTTTTCCCTCAAGAAAAATTTAAGTTAGCTGAAAAACAAAATACAACTTCCACAAGAATTATTGATCTTTTTTCACCAATAGGAAAGGGACAAAGGGGAATGATTGTGTCGCAACCAAAAACGGGTAAAACAATGCTTCTGAAAGATATTGCGAATGCGATAGCTGCAAATCATCCCGAAGTTTATCAAATAATTTTACTTATAGATGAAAGACCTGAAGAGGTTACAGATATGCAAAGAAATGTCAAGGGCGAGGTAGTTGCATCAACATTTGATGAACCCGCAGACAGGCATGTTAAAGTTGCTAATATAGTTTTAGAAAAAGCCAAAAGATTAGTTGAATGTGGTCATGATGTTGTGATACTTTTAGACTCTATTACAAGGCTAGCTAGAGCTTACAATACAGTTCAACCTGCCTCGGGTAAGATACTAAGTGGTGGCGTTGATGCAAATGCTTTACATAAACCAAAAAGATTCTTTGGAGCCGCTAGAAATATTGAAAATGGTGGTTCTTTGTCAATAATAGCTACTGCACTCACAGAGACTGGATCAAAAATGGATGAGGTGATTTTTGAAGAGTTTAAAGGAACAGGTAATATGGAACTACAATTAGATAGAAAGATATCTAATAGAAGAATTTTCCCAGCCATAGATTTAATTTCATCTAGCACAAGGAGAGACGATCTATTATTAGATGAAAACACAATTCAAAGAATGTGGGTTCTAAGGAAATATCTTGCTGATATGAATCCGGTTGAGGCAATGGAATCAATGAATGATAGATTTACTAAAACAGTAAACAATGAGGAGTTTTTGATTTCGATGAATTCCTAAAACTTGGTATATTACAGTGAAGCCACGTGTTTTTCTAACTTTGATTTAAGGTTAGAAGCTTTATTTAAATGAATTATATTTTTCTTAACCAATTTATCTAATAAAGAAATAACCTTTGGGAGCTGCTTTTTCGCATCTTTTTTATTTGAATTATTTCTTAGATTTCGAATAGCGTTTCTAGCAGTTTTGTGCTGCAGCTTATTCGCAGACTTTTTTACTTCACTGGAACGTATCCTCTTTATTGCTGACTTGTGGTTCGCCATTTTAATTTTTAAAAACACAAAACTAAGTAAAAGCTTTTAAATAATAAAAAATGTTTTTAATTTCTTTTTTTTCAAATTATTTGTTTGAAGTCTATTTCTAAAATTATAGCTTTACGTTATGAAAAAAATTTTGATATTGATTTTATTCGTATTTGGTTATTCCTCATGTGATAATCCAAATACAATTACACTTTCAAAACTTGAAGGCTCACCATCTTATTTGAACGCTAAAATAAGTACAGCATCTATAACACTTGTTGATGATAATGAATACGCTTTTTCTTTTGATATAAATAATTATCAGCTAGGTGAACAAACTGTCAATAAAATTGAAAGTCAACTGGCTAACTCGGGAAAGGGACAACATATTCATTTTATAGTAAATAACGGACCATATTCTGCACATTACACAAATAATTTTAAGAAAAAACTCAATAGTGATAATAACGTAATACTAGCTTTTTTATCAAGATCTTATCATGAATCTGTAAAAAATCCGAATGCATTTATTTTAACTCAAATAGGTGAGAGTAAAATTGACTTAGACAATGAGTTTCTTTTTTACAGCAGACCAAAAGGAACCTACAAAGGAAAAGATACAGAAAAATTACTTTTAGATTTTTACCTCATTAACACAACAATTTCCCCTTACGGAAACAAAGTAAAAGCTACAATTAATGATACGGAATTCATTATCACGGAATGGTCACCCTACTATCTTGAAGGACTCAAAAAAGGAGAAGTTAAAATAAAATTGGAACTTATAAACTCAGAGGGTAAATTAATCGATAGCCCATTTAATCCCTCGATTAGAACTGTAAATCTAGAATAGTTCATTAGATAGCATCATTTTTTTTCTACTATTTTCTCTATAATTTTTCCAGTTGATTTATTTTTTAGAATAAGTTTTTTATCACCATAATGTGTCATCTCCTCTTTAACGAGATAATATTTTTCGTCATAGTTAGCAAATGTGCTTATTTTATCAACCCCTTCTTTACCCCTCCAAATCTCAAGATTAATTTTTTCCCATTTCTTGGATTTTATAGATTTATAACATGCATCTACAACTGCATTAACAATATAACCGTCATAAAAAGTTTCAGATGGTTGTTTAGATTGTTCTAAAGAATTCAACATATCCATAAACATGTGGTTGTATCCCAATTCATTCAATTCATCTCCAACCGGAAACAACCAACCAGAGTCAGATTCAGCTTTTTCAGCAACGTACTCGTTCCCTTTACCAGTTGTGAACATTTCAAAACCAGTTCTTAAAAATGAGTTAACCCATATTGTGCCTTCGGTTCCCATAACTTCGTCTCTAAGGTCAAGGCCCCCTCTAAATGTCCAACTAACTTCAAATTGACCAATTGCCCCATTTTCATATTTTATAAGACCTATCGCATGGTCTTCTGCGTCAATTGGCTTTACCTGTGTATCACCCCAACACATAACCTCAACAGGCTTGATGTCTTTACCAATATAGTTTCTCCCAATTTCTATACAATGACATCCCATATCTAAAATACATCCTCCACCGGCTTTTTCTTTATCCCAAAACCAATCGCTGTGGGGACCTGGGTGAGTCTCTCTAGATTTTGACCAAATGATTTTTCCTAATCCACCACTTTTAACAGTTTCCATAGCTTTAAGAAATTTTGGAGTATAACATAAGTCTTCCAGATATCCAGCAAAAATACCTGCTTTTTCTACTGCTTCCAGCATCCTTTTTGCTTCTTTCGCATTTCTTCCCAATGGCTTTGTACAAAGAACTGCTTTATTATGTTTACAACATAATTCAACGGCTTTTTCATGAAGATAATTTGGTAGTGCTATACAAACAACATCAACATCTTTATTTGATATTGATTCTTCCATATTATTAGTATAGTGTGGGACTTTATAATCTTGAGCAAACTTTTTTACACTTTCCTCACTTCTTGAATAAACTGAAACTACTCTATCTTTATTTCTATAGCCTTGTAAAGAGTCAGTATAAAATCTGCCAATAAACCCAGAACCCAGCATCGCAATTTTTTGCATATTGAATCTTTAATAAAAAAATATACAAAATATATAATGAAAAACTGTGTAATTAATTACAATAAATAAGTTTATAAAAATATTGTCTTAATTTTATTATTGTCTCAACAATATAATTATTACTTTGTCTAAATAATGAATGATGCAATTCATAAAATTGATTATTCACTTACGGGTGTAGAGTCAAAAAATGCTAAGAAAAAGGGGCTTACTGATGCTCAGTGGTACCTACCCCCTGTCTCCAAAAAAGAAATGAAAAAATTACTTGAACGCAGAGATTTACCTGCAATTCTTGACACCTTGTTGTGGTTTGGTCTTATTGGTTTTTCTGGTTTCTGTATTTATTTTTTATGGGGAACTTATTTAGTAGTCTTCCCAATACTAATTTATAGTGTGCTTTACTATTCGACAGCAGATTCTAGATGGCACGAATCGGGTCATGGGACTGCTTTCAAAACCGACTGGATGAATAATTTTCTTTATTTCATATCTTCTTTTATGCTCTACCGATTACCAATATCTTGGCGTTGGAGTCATGCTCGTCATCATAGTGATACAATAATTGTTGGTAGAGATCCTGAAATTACTGCGCCAAGACCACCCGATATTAAGGGAATGATTTTAAAAATGATTGGGATAAAGCTGACCTTTAAAGAAACAAAAAAGTGGATAAACCATTTAAGAGGAAAAGTTGGGGCTGAAGAGGCAGAGTATGTCCCTAAAGATGAATATCATAAAATGCTTTTGCCCGCTTGGATTTGGGTTTTTATTTATTCTACATTTATTGGTTTGGCCTTCTTCTATCAGACTACCCTCCCTTTATTTTATGTGATTTTCCCAAAATTTTTTGGTTCATATTTGAAAATGATCTACGCCTTAACTCAGCATGCCGGTCTAGCCGAAAATGTACTTGACCACAGAAAAAATTGCAGAACAATTTATATGAATCGAGTTCACCGATTTTTGTATTGGAATATGAATTATCATCTTGAACATCACATGTTTCCATTGGTGCCGTATTATAATCTTCCAAAACTACACGAGCTTGTAAAAAAATATTGTCCAAAACCATATGGAAGTATATATGAAGCATATAAAGAGATAATACCAGCTTTAATTAAACAAACAAAAGACCCTACTTACTTTGTTGAAAGAGAAATTCCGATTATTAAGGAGGATAATGAAATACAAGGTGGAATTAAAAGGTCAGAAACAAACTTAATACAAGGGTGGTTGAATGTATGTAAATTCGAAGATATAGAATCCGAAGACGTTATCCGCTTGGATTTTGAAGAAAGAACATTTGCGATTTATAAGACAAAAGAACAGGCAATTTACGCAACAGATGGAATGTGCACACACGGAAAAACTCACTTAGCTGACGGTTTGGTTGTGGGTGATTTGGTAGAGTGTCCAAAGCACAACGGGAGATTCAATTTTAAAGACGGGACTGCAAAAAGACACCCTGTTTGCGTTGGTTTAAATACATACAAAACCAAAGTTGTTGATGGAGTTATAATGCTTAATCCAAATTCTGGAATCAAAGTGAAAGAAAGTAAAAAAAGTAAGATCTATGAAGTGATTTCAAATTCTAATTTAGCAACATTTGTCAAAGAATTGAAAATAAAACCAGTTGAAGGGGAAAATATAGAATTCACACCTGGCGATTATATGCAATTAGAAATACCTAAATACCAACTCAGTTTCAATGAAATTGAAATTGAAGATAATTTTAAAAAAGTATGGAAAAATAAAGGATTGTTAAAACTTAGCTCTGAAAATGAATCTAAAATAACTCGAAACTATTCCATTGCAACTAGCCCAAGAGTTGAAGATCATTTAAAATTTAACGTTCGACTTGCATTACCTTTAAATGGATCAAATAATCCACCAGGTTTAGGGTCTTCTTACTTATTTAATCTAAAAAAAGGAGATACGATTGAATTATTTGGACCATTTGGAGATTTTCATTTAAAACAAACTCAAAAAGAAATAATTTTTATTGGTGGTGGTGCTGGAATGGCTCCATTTAAATCTCAGATCTCATACTTGTTTGATACAATGAATACTAAAAGGAAAGTTAGTTATTGGTATGGAGCAAGATCAAAAAAGGAAATTTTTTATAAAGATTATTTTATCATGTTAGATGATAAAAATAAAAATTTCAATTTTAATATAGCCCTTTCCGAACCTCTCCCCGAAGATCAGTGGACAGGTTATATTGGATATATTCACGAGGTTGTAAATAAAAATTATTTAAACACAATAGCGGATCTTTCGAAAATTGAATTTTATCTATGTGGACCTCCACTTATGATAAAAGCTTGCAGAGATATGTTGAGTGATATTGGTGTGAAAAACAAACAAATACTTTTTGATGCCTTTTGATAAATATACGGGTTGATTATTTCTATAAGACTTGTTCATAAACTAACACTAAATTTTTAACTGGATTTATAAATATTTTTTATTTTTAATTGCACTTTAAAACTTAAAAATGCAAACAAGAAGAAACTGGATTCGCTCATCAATTGGTTTAGGAGGGCTTTTTCTTGCACCTAATTTAGCCCTTTCAAAGGAAGAAATAAGAAAATTTAATCCTAGACCACTGTCTAAAACAATCAAACTGAGCTCTAACGAAAATCCTTACGGCCCGTCAGAAAAAGTTCAAAAGGCTGTAATCAAAGCCTTTGAAAATGGCTGCAGATATCCTCGAGCATATTCAAGTGCTCTTGCTAACAAATTAGCAAAATTACATGGAGTTAGTTCAGAAAATATAATTATAACAGGCGGTTCAACGGAAGGTTTAAAAATAACTGGTTTGACCTTTGCAAATGGTGGTGGAGAAATTATTGCTGCGAAACCAACATTTTTAGCAATGATGAATTTTGCTAAACAATGGGGAGCAAAAATTCGGTGGGTGCCAGTTGGAAAAGACAAAGGCTATGATCTTAATGCAATCAATAATAGAATTAATACTAACACAAAGCTTGTTTTTTTGTGCAACCCAAATAATCCAACTGGGACTGTAGTTGGAAAAGAATCTTTGATTGATTTCTGTTCGTCTGCAAGTAAGAAAACTATTATTTTTAGTGATGAAGCATATTATGATTTTATCCAAACTCCAAATTACCCCTCAATGGACTCTCTTGTTCGAGAGGGAAAAAATGTAATTGTTTCCAAAACATTTTCAAAAGTGTACGGTCTAGCTGGTTTTAGAATTGGTTATTTGATAGCCCCTTCTCATTTATCTAAAGTAATAAGAGAGAATATTGTGGCGATGACAAATGTTCTTGCTATTGCTGCTGCTGACAATGCACTTGATGACAACGAGTTTTACAACTTTTCATTAAACAAAATTGTTGAGGGAAGAAAAATGATAACCACAACGCTCGACAAAATTGGATTAAAGTATACACCTTCAAATACTAATTTTGTTTTCTTTCATTCCAAAAGGCATATCGATGATTTGGGCAAACAAATGCTTGAACAGGGTGTTAAAATCGGGAGACCTTTTCCACCTTTTTATGATTGGTGCAGAATAAGCATTGGAACTTTAGAGGAAACAAAAATATTTACCAAGGTGCTAGAAAATCTGTATTTGAACGCTTAAACTATTCAATAGGTATTTTTGTATCTATTCCTTTTGACATATTTAAGATGGTTTCTGCTATTTGACTAGCATAGAAATTTCCCTCTACCAGTCCAGTATTTTTTATTTTAGGCCCTAAAATTGCCAACCAAGAGGCTTTAGATTTACCATGGTTAGGCCAATTTTCCATTAAACCTCTCCCATGATCAGTCGTAATTATGAAATAGGTGTTATCCTTATAAAATTTATTTTTTTGAACGTAATTCCAAAGCTCTTCAATCATGTTGTCCGTATAGTTTAGAGAATTGATATAGAAATCATATTTCTCCGAATGACCAAAGTCGTCTGTTTCTCCATAGGCAATATAAATAAATTTGGGTTTCTTTTTTTTTATGTATTCTAATGCAAGATTATGAGTATAAACGTCTAATCTCACATTATCCCAGATAACTGGAGTCCTTTTTTGATTTTTATTAATGTAATTTACTATGGGAGTTTTTAAATTTAATTCTGACATATAACCAGCATTTACTGGAACTCCACTCCTTTTATCATTAATTATAAATGGAAACACATCCCAACTAGCAAAAGCAGCAATTTTGTTTTTGTAGTCTATGGTTTGATTTAATTTTTCCAATATGGTAATATTTTTATTATAAATTTTTGCATTTGAATTTATCGTTGAATCTGCTTTCCCCGTTAGTATTTCATTGTATCCTGGATAGGAAAAGATCTTGTTATTTGTTAAACTAAAATTTGACATTTTTAAGGAATCACCGAAGAGTTTGCCATTTTTATATACGTAATTCCACATAAAAGGCATAAGCTTTTTTCGTCTTTCGGATAATTTAATTGTGAAATATTTATCAAGTAACAACTGTTTGTCGTTGACATAATTTGTTTTTTCAACTAAATTCTTATCAATACCATAAAAAACTTCTTGCCATCTAACTCCGTCAAGAGTTATTAAAAAAATATTTGGAGGGGGTTCTTTTTTTGGAAATAAAAAAAAAATAAATAAAAAAAGAGTTATCAGAAAAAGAAATTTATTCATAATTATCTCATTTACGTATACAAGATAAAATAAATAGTATCAATTAATTCTCAGTTTATAGTTACTTTATTCACTTCTTGAAGTGTGATCACTCAAAATCAACCACCTACCTTTAGATTTTATGAACACTAATGTAAAATATCCTGATACTTCCTTTTTGGGGTAGTTTAAAAAGAACTGTCCTAGTAATTGAGCAACATTGGGAGTGATTAAAGATATGTTTTGAATTTTGAAATTAAGTATTCCCATTTGTTCTTTTGAGGGGTATGTTTTGATATATCTATCCTTGACAGAATCCCATCCGTAAAAGGGACCTTTAGATCCATTAAAAACTAAGTAGTCAGATTTCACGTACCCTTGCATAAAGCCATCTATATCTCCTTTATTCCAAAATTTTTCTTGATTTTTAAGCACTAATAAAATTTCATTTTTGTCTGATTCAGAAAGAATTGATTGTCCATTTGTAATGTTAATTAATAAGGGGAAAAAAAGTTTAAGGATATATTTTATCATAAGAAAAGTAAAATTAGTTATAAACAAAAATAGACTTAAATATTATATCAATTCATAATTTATTTTTTCAAAAAAATCATTACTTTGAGGTTATATCATATGAACTCTCAAAAAATTTTATTTAAAAATATGGTATTGAAAGATTATACTTCCTTAGGAAAAAATTATAGATACAAAATAAATAAGATAACTCTTTACCTCTATGTATTTTTATCAATTCTAATTCTAAGTAAACTTTTTTCACAAACCAATACTTTAAAAACTTTTAACTATTCTGAGGATTTGAACTGGGAAAACCCAGAATGGGAAAACCCAGAGATTTTTGGTATTAACAAAGAAAAACCAAGAGCACATTTTTACAGTTACAAAACATCAAAAGATGCCATTAATGGTAAAGGTTGGGAAGAATCCTCTTATTATAAATCTTTAAATGGTAAATGGCACTTTTTTTATGCAAAGGATGTGAAATCGAGACCAAAAACGTTTTTTAAGGATGAATATGATTTTTCCGATTGGGATCTAATTGATGTTCCTTCGAATTGGGAACTCAAAGGTTACGGAATTCCTTTTTACACAAATATAAAATATATGTTCCCTGAAAATCCTCCATTTATTCCTCATGAAATCAATAATAATGGATCATTCATAAAACTATTTAACATTCCAACTAAGTGGGAAGATAAAGATATTTATCTTCATTTTGGTGGTGTGAGTGGTGCTATGTACGTTTGGTTGAATGGCCATGAAATCGGCTACAATGAGGGGAGTAAAACTCCTGTCGAATTCAATATTACTGATTATTTAGTTAAGGGAGAAAATAAGCTTTCTATTCAAATTATGAGATGGTCTGATGCAAGCTACATGGAAGACCAAGATTTCTGGAGACTGTCAGGTATTGAGAGAGATGTGTATTTAATTGCACAAAATAAAATTTCAATAAAAGATTATAAAGTAAAAAGTGATTTAGTAAATAAATATAGAGATGGTAATTTTAAGTTGGAATTAAAAATATTTAATAGCACAGCCAAAAGAAAGTCACGTAAAACAATAATTAGAATAATTGACAATGGAAAAGAAGTTTACAAAAGCGAAAGGCTAAACCAATTAAAAGTTGGTATTAATACAGTTTGTTTCAAAACAATAATCAAAGATGTAAAACATTGGAATGCTGAAACCCCAAACTTGTATAACCTTTTGATAGAGCTCGAGGGAGAAGAAAATCAAGTGATAAATTCACATATTGGCTTTAGAAATTTAAAAATTGAGAATAGTCAATTTCTTGTAAATGGAAAACCTATACTAATGAAAGGTGTAAACCTTCACGATCATCATGAGAGAAACGGTCACGTAGTTTCAAAAGATCTTCTTCTAAAGGATTTACAATTAATGAAAAAAAATAACATCAATTCAATAAGGTGTAGTCACTATCCAAAGAATCCTTTTTTTTATAAAATGTGTGATAAATATGGTTTTTATGTTATTGATGAGGCAAATATTGAAACACACGGAATGGGCACTACTTACGATATTGAAAATAATCCAGACAGGAAATCTATTCATCCAGGATATTTAAAAGAATGGGAGAAAATGCATCTTGATAGAACTATACGTATGTATGAAAGGGATAAAAATTTTCCATCAATAGTTATTTGGTCACTAGGAAATGAAGCTGGAAATGGCGAGAATTTTTTCAAAACCTACAAATGGATTAAAAATAATGACAATTCTAGACCAGTTCAATATGAAGACGCAAAAGAATATTCTAATACTGATATTTTTGCTCCTATGTATCATACTATAGAAGAGATGAAGAAATATGCAGAAAAAAATCCTGATCGACCCTTAATTCTTTGTGAATATGCTCACGCAATGGGGAACAGTGTAGGAAATCTTCAAGACTATTGGGATTTAATAGAATCTAACCATGTAATGCAAGGTGGTTTTATTTGGGATTGGGTAGACCAAGGACTTTTAACCTCCAATGAAATAGGTCAACTTTACTGGGCTTATGGAGGCGATTTGGGTGGTGAGAATTTTCAAAATGATTTAAATTTTTGTAACAATGGCCTAGTCAATCCAGATAGATCAAGCCACCCTTCTTTAAAAGAGGTAAAAAAAGTATATCAAAATATAAAGTTTAAATTATCAAATATTGAAACAAAAGAGATTTTGATTTCAAACAATTTTGATTTTAAAAATTTAAACGAATTTTATTTTCAGTGGGAGCTTTTAATTGACGGATATAGAATTTCAGAGGGTAAAATAAATAAAATAGATATAGAACCACATGAATCGAAAAAAGTAAAAATTAATATACCAGAGATTATTCAGGATGGAGAAACTTATCTAAATATTTATGCGAGAAGAAAAAATAGTTATATGTTAGTCCCAAAGGACTATACAGTAGCTTACGAACAATTTTATTTAGGTGGACATTTAAATAGTAAAGGAAACAAAAATTACAAAGGCAAAATAAAAGTCTTTGAAAATGAAAAGAGTATAAATCTAATCGGAAAAAATTTTAAAATTTCATTTAATAAAAAAAATGGAGAATTACAGGAGATTAATTACGGAAAACAAAACATACTAATTGAGGGAATTAAAGTAAACTTTTGGCGACCTCCAAATGATAATGATTATGGATATAATATGTCATCAATCCTAAATGTGTGGAAAAAGGCATCCAAGAACCAAATTCTAAAAACATTACAAGTTAAAAATTACCAAGAAGAAGGAGTTGTAGTAAATTCAAAATATTTAATTCCAGATATTGATGGATCGATAGAAATAAAGTACACTGTTAATTCTGATGGAAAAATTATTGTTACCACTTCATTGTCAGACATTTCAAGCAGTTTGCCTATGCTGCCCAAATTTGGAACAAACTTCATAATCAACAAAAAATACAACAATGTTAAATGGTATGGCAGAGGACCTCACGAAAACTATCAGGATAGAAAAACATCTTCTTTAGTTGGAATATATGAGGCTAAAGTTTCAGAATTATATTACCCTTATATAAGACCTCAAGAAAATGGAAATAGAACTGATACAAGGTGGTTGATATTTTCAGATTCTGAAGGAAAAGGAATTATAATAGAAACGGAAAAAACTTTTGAATTCAGTGCTCATCATCAATTGAATGATGATTTTGATGGAGGAAATATAAAATACCGAAAACAAGCCACAGACCTAAAAAGGCCAATAATGCACACAACGGATATTGTTGAAAGGCCTTTAATTAATCTAAATATAGACTACAAACAAATGGGTGTTGGTGGTGACAATAGTTGGGGAAGGAAACCACGTAAAAAATATCAAATTAAAGCTGATAACTTAAGTTTTAGTTATTCTATATCGCCTTACAACTAGGCATCTCTGCCTATCCCACTTATAACTTTTAGCTAGACCTTACACATAATCTTACAATAAAAAAACACTTAGTATTTATCGGGCTTAAGAGAGATATTTGTAGCCCGTAGGGGAATCGAACCCCTCTTTCCAGGATGAAAACCTGGCGTCCTAACCGATAGACGAACGGGCCAATAAATTTGCATGCAAATGTAAAATATATTACTCGATTGTGCAACGTGAAATCTACGAAAAATAGATATTATAAAACTATCGCTAATAAGATTTTGCAAAGTAAACCTTTTGGCTTGATTCTTTTCCAGTCAACACACATTTTCCTTTTGTACTTGAACTGTAGGGAATACAACGGATAGTAGCTTTAGTTTCTTTTTTTATTTTTTCTTCAGTTTCAGTAGTTCCATCCCAATATGCATATACAAAACCTCCTTTTTGATTAATTGTATTTTTGAAATCTTCATAACTATCAACCTCTGTAATATTTTCTTCAAGAAATTTTTTGGCCCTTTCAAAAAGATTAACATGAATCTCTTTTAAAATTTTCTCTACTTCTTCTAAAGCAAAATTTTGTTTAATAAATATTTTTTCTTCAGTATCTCTTCTAGCTAACTCTAACTGATTTTTTTCAATATCTTTTGGTCCTATGGCAATACGAATTGGAATACCTTTCATTTCATGTTCAGCAAATTTGAAACCAGGTTTAAGATTTTCTCTATTATCGAATTGAACCCTCACGTTTTTTGATTCAAGTTCATCTTTAATTTTTTTAGCTACAATGGAAATTTCTTCAAGTTGCTCTTTTCCTTTAAAAATTGGAACAATAACTACTTGTATCGGAGCAAGATTTGGAGGTAAAACGAGTCCTTTGTCATCACCATGAGTCATTATAAGTGCTCCCATTAGACGTGTAGAAACACCCCAGGAAGTCGCCCAGACATACTCTAGATTTCCGTTTTGATTGGCGAATTTAACATCGAATGCTTTTGCGAAATTATCTCCTAAAAAATGTGAAGTACCTGCTTGAAGTGCCTTACCGTCTTGCATTAATGCCTCTATACAATGAGTCTCAACAGCACCTGCAAATCTTTCGCTCTCGGATTTTAACCCTTTAATTACCGGAATAGCCATGTAATTTTCTACAAAATCTGCGTACAAATCGTTAATTAAAAGAGCTTCTTCTTCCGCTTCCTTTTTTGTGGCATGTGCAGTATGACCTTCTTGCCACAAAAATTCAGCTGTTCTTAAGAATAATCTAGGTCTCATTTCCCATCGAACTACATTTGCCCATTGATTAATAAGAAGAGGAAGATCTCTGTATGATTGAATCCAATTTTTGTATGTTCGCCAAATTATAGCCTCACTTGTAGGCCTTACAATTAACTCCTCTTCTAGTTTAGCTTCTGGGTCTACAATCAGCTTTCCTTCTTTGCCACTATTTTTTAACCTATAGTGAGTAACAACAGCACATTCTTTAGCAAAACCCTCCGCATTTTTCTCTTCAGCCTCAAAAAGACTTTTAGGAACAAAAAGGGGGAAATATGCATTTTGATGTCCAGTTGCTTTGAATTTTTTATCAAGCTCACTTTTCATACTTTCCCATATAGAAAAACCGTAAGGTTTAATTACCATGCATCCTCTAACTGACGAGTTTTCAGCGAGTTGGGCCATAGAAACAAGTTCATTATACCATTTTGAGAAGTTATCTGACCTTTTTGTTAACATTTTAAATACATGTTTGGCACAAAATTTGGTTATCTTTAATACAAAGATAGACCATGAACAAAACTAATAAATTAAGTTTGCTCAAAAATAAACATAACAATTTTATGAATGACTTTATTATTAATGTTTTTAAAATTTCTCTTTTAATAATGTTTGTTCTAACTCAAGTTTCCTGTGGAAGCTTTCAGCCTGTATCCTCATATTCAGATGGAATATATTCATCAGACAATGTGATTATAATTAGAAAAAGTGATTTAGATAATGATTCTAATTCATATTCTAGATACTTTGATCAGGTAGCAAGACAATATGACTGGGATGATAGAAGAAGTGATGTTGTATTGTCTGATATAGATTCTATAAATTCAAATAGTATAGATAATTACAAGACAAATCCACAATGGGGAGGTGGACAGAAAACAACACAAATTTTTATGTTTAACAATGGTCCGTGGGGATTTCAGAATTTTGGTTCCCCATTTTACTCCGGATTTTACAATCCGTTTTGGAACGGTTGGGGATGGGGAAATCCTATGAGATGGAATCGTCTAGGCTTCTGGGGATGGAATAGATGGGCTTGGAATTATGGTTGGAATGCTAATTTCGGTTTTTACGATCCATGGATGTTTGGAAATCCTCATTGGGGATTTTCAGCATTCAATTATTTTAATAGTCCTTACGTGGGTAATTATGGTGTAAGAAGCTCTTCACAATTTAATCGCGTTAGAGGTTGGGCTTATAGCTCCACCTACAGAGGAAAAAACACTGGCCCTTTGAACAGTAATTTTAGAGCTCGTTCAGGAGAAGCGCAGTCTAATAATGTGCGTTCTACCGCAAATAGTTCCACGCCAGATTTAGTGTCTGAAGGTCGAAGATTAGCACAAAATAATAATTCTGAACAAAGGAGGGTAAATTCTAATTCAGATGCCCAACGAAGACGAATTGAGTCCATTATAAGACAATATCAGTCTAGAGGATATAACGTTGAATTAATTCCTACAGGAAGCAATAGTGATTTTTATAAGTTAAGAGTTTCAGAAAATTACGGATTCCAAGGAAGAAGTTCCCAAAGTAACAGTAATTCTATTTTTAGTAGATCTACTCAAAATAATTCTAGTGGTAAAACAAATCAGAATTATAATTCGTCAAGTAACTACTCAAGGAATTATTCAAACTCATCAGGCGGCAGATCATACAGTTCTCCAAGTAGAGGATCCTACAACGCATCTAGAGGCAGTTCGTATGGTTCGTCCTCCATAAACAGATCATCAGGGAGGTCCTCAGCTGGTCGATCCTCTGGAAGAAAACAGTAATAATTAATATTTTATGAAAAGTAACTTATTTTTATTTATGGGTCTATTATGCCTTAGCTTGAACGCTCAATCTTTGAACGATGCACTTAGATATAGCCAAACATCATTATCAGGAAGCGCAAGATTCAGTGCTTTATCTGGAGCATTTGGTGCTTTAGGAGGGGAACTTAGCGCAATTAGTGTTAATCCTGCCGCTTCTTCTGTTTTTTTATCCTCAGAGCTTTCAGTAACTGCAAATACTTTCAATAATGAGGTGACATCCTCTTACTTTAATAACAAAAATATTAATTCATTTAATGGTGTAGATTTATCTCAAGCTGGAATTGTACTTGTTTTAAAAGATGAAGGAAATAGCAAATGGTCAAAAATTTCATTTGGATTCAATTATCAAGTGAACAACAATTTTGATAAAAATATTCTTGCAAGGGGAAATAATACAAAAAACAACGGGATTGACAAGTACTTTTTATACCACGCAATGAATAGAAATTTAGATGACATCTCTCAAATTAATGGAGAAAGCTTTAGGGAAGCTTACATAAATATTGGAGAACAGCCTAATTTGGGCTATTCCGCTCAGCAGGCACTTTTTGGATATGAGGGATACGTAATAAACCCAATTTTTTCGGAAGATTCAAATCAGCCAAATGATCCACTAAGCCCTATTGACCCGGTTTATGATTACTCATCTAATACGCTACCGTTAAATAATGGTTTCTATCATGAATATTTTCTAAATAGCTTTGGTATAAATAGACTCTACACTTTTAATATCAGCGGTTCGTTTAAAGATAAATTTTATTTTGGTTTAAACATCAATTCTCACAGATTTGACTACACTGAAAAAATTGATTTCTACGAAAGTAATTATGCCGATGAATCCGGAATAAAAGCGCTCAGATTTAATAATTATTTAACAAGTTTAGGTGAAGGAGGGTCATTTCAGATTGGGAGTATATATAAATTAAACAATAAAATTAGATTAGGACTGGTCATTGATAGCCCAGTTTACTATACTATAAATGAAAGTTTAAGTCAATTTTTAGTTACTGATTTAGATGATAACCCAAATAATGATGAGTTAATATTAGACCCAGAAACTGAAATATTTTTCCCTGAACACAAACTCAACACAGCCGGTTCTGTGAGAGGAAGTTTGGCATATATATTTAAATCAAAGGGTCTTATAAGTTTTGATTTTACAAGAAAGAATTATTCTGGAATCAGATATAGACCTGGTGGAAACAATTACTTAGATACAAGTCTAAACAATGAGATTAGAACCAAATTAAGAAGTAATAATATTTTTCAAATTGGAGGGGAGTTGAGATTAAACCCGCAAATAAGTCTTAGGGCTGGATATCTTTCAGAAAGTAGTTCATCAAATTTATATGATAACAGCATAACTAACTTAAGTCTCGGAATTGGTTACACATTCGATTATGGAATTATAGATTTGTCATATCAAAATACAGAATACAATAATCAAAGACCAATTTTTAATGAAGGTTTAATAGATCCTATTGGTTTATCAACCAGAAGAAATATTTATGTTCTTACTTATAGATTAAAACTTTAAGAACCAATTGGCTGTTATTTTTAATTATCATTTAAGTATATTTGCAGTGAATTACACAAGATGAAAGTTGAAAAAAATATTTACTCTGAAGAAGATTTAAACCAATACGATCATTTTAGCTCTAATTTAAAAACGCCTCTCAGAAAAGATGCTTTTGATTTATCTAACAAAGAAAAAATTGAAATTATCAAAAGTAAAATATCTGATATTATTCAAACTTTAGGATTGGATTTGAATGATGACAGCATTAAGGGAACTCCAAAAAGAGTAGCTGAAATGTACATTAATGAAATTTTTAGTGGATTAGACCCAAAAAATAAGCCAAAAGCCTCAACCTTCGAAAATAAGTACAAATATGGTGAAATGCTTGTAGAGAAAAATATTACTCTTTTTTCAACTTGTGAACACCATATGCTGCCTATTATTGGGAAGGCACATGTCGCTTATATATCAAATGGAACAGTGGTTGGTTTATCAAAAATGAATCGAATAGTTCAATACTATGCTCAAAGACCACAAGTTCAAGAAAGGCTTACCTTACAAATAGTAGAGGAAATGCAAAATGTCCTTAAAACTAAAGATGTTGCGTGCGTAATTGACGCAAAACATATTTGTATTAATTCAAGGGGCGTATGTGATCCAAATTCAAGTACTATAACTTCTGAATTTGGTGGTGCTTTCAAAAATGAAGCAAGAAAAAATGAATTTTTAGATTACATTAAAATTGAAACAGAGTTTTAATGCATAATTTATCCGTATTCAATTCTTTAACAGGAAAAAAAGAAAAGTTTACCACTTTCCATAAAGATTTAGTCCATATGTATGTATGTGGTCCAACCGTTTATAGTAATGTTCATTTAGGTAACTGTAGAACTTTTATTTCTTTTGATATCATTTATAGATATCTTCTCCACTTGGGATATAAAGTTAAATATGTTAGAAATATTACAGATGTCGGTCATTTAGAGAACGACTCAGACGATGGAGAAGACCCAATTATAAAGAAAGCCAAAAAAGAAAACATCGAACCAATGGAGGTGGTTCAAAAATATACTATAGACTTTCATGAGAATTTAAGAAAACTAAATACTATTCCACCAAGTATTGAACCTACAGCAACAGGTCATATTTTGGAACAAATTGAATTAATTGAGAAAATTATTAAAAACGGATTTGGATATATTAGAAATGGATCTGTTTATTTCGATGTAATAAAATTCAATAAAAATTCTACATACGGCAAATTAAGTAGAAGAAACTTGGATGACTTGGTTCATAATTCTAGAACTCTTGATGGTCAAAATGATAAATTAAATCCCCAAGACTTTGCACTATGGAAAAAAGCTGATTCCAAACACATAATGAAGTGGAAATCCCCATGGGGGGAAGGTTTTCCAGGTTGGCACACTGAATGTAGTGCAATGAGTATGAAATATTTGGGAAATAAGTTTGATATACATGGTGGGGGTATAGATTTAAAATTTCCTCATCATGATTGTGAAATTGCACAATCAGAAGCACTTAATGAAAATTCAAAAGTCAAGTACTGGTTCCATGCAAACATGTTAACACTTAATGGAAAAAAAATGTCAAAATCGACCGGTAATAGTGTCCTTCCGGGAGAATTATTTAGCGGTGATAATAATTTTTTTTCAAAACCTTATCCTCCAAACGTAGTTCGTTTTTTGTTCCTTCAAGCTCACTACAGAAGCATATTGGACCTAAGTGAAGAGGCTTTAATGGCATCTGAGAAGGGTCTTAAAAAACTTGAAATTGGTATAAAAAATATTTCTAAACTAAAAACTTCAAAGTCGACATCTGGGTTTGACATTTCGAAGTGGGAAATGAGTTGTTACAAAGCTATGAATGATGACTTTAATACCCCTCTGTTAATCGCTGAGCTTTTTAATGCAATACATTATTCTAATTCTGTATTAATGGGAAAAGAAAAAATTTCAAAAAAGGATAAAAATCTTCTTATGAAAAAAACTTCTATTTTTTTCTCTCAAGTACTTGGGCTTAATTTACTAGTTGACAATAAAAATATTGTATCTGACAAACTACTTGGTAAAACGTTAGATCTTTTGATTAAAATTCGTAACAAATCAAGATCGAATAGGGATTTTGATACCTCAGATAAAATAAGGGATGAGTTAAACAAAATAGGAATTACTTTAAATGACAATGAAGATGAAACAACCTATGAATATTAAAATTTTTCTTTCAAATTTATTTAAAGATTTATTTATAAAGGTTATAAAAGTATACCAGAGATTTATTTCACCCTTTTTTCCATCTAGTTGTAAATTTTCACCTTCATGCTCTAAATACGGAATCGAAGCTTTAAATAAATATGGGGCTATTAAGGGATCTCTTTTGACTATTAAAAGAATCTTACGATGTAATCCATGGAGCGATGGAGGATATGATCCAATACCTTAACCAAAAGTTTTTTATACATTTAAGTTAAAAATTAATGATTATAATAAATAAAATTATTTGGGAGCCTAGTTCAACAATTTTTTCAATTGGAAGTTTCGGTATCCATTATTATAGTTTAATGTTTATAATCGCTTTTCTTTTTGGATTCAACATCATGAAGAGAATGTATGTAAAAGAAAATGTTGCAACAGAAAGACTCGAAACTATGCTGTTTTATATAGTGCTTTCAACTTTAATTGGTGCTCGACTTGGTCATGTAATTTTTTATGATTGGGAGTACTATCAGAGTCACTTATTAGAAATTTTCTTACCAATAGAAAAAACTACAAATGGATATTCTTTTACTGGTTTTAGAGGTTTAGCGAGTCATGGGGCTGCAATAGGTATTTTAACTGGAATAATACTATATCAGAGGATATATAAAGAAAAAACCTTACTCTGGATTCTTGACAGATTGATTATACCCACTACCTTGGGTGCTGGTTTTGTTAGAATAGGAAACTTTTTTAATTCAGAAATAGTTGGAAATTATACAGGAAATAATTTTGGAGTCATCTTCGTCAATCGTGGGGATACATTGCCTCGTCATCCAGCGCAGTTATACGAAGCTGTTTGTTATTTTATTCTTTTTTTTGTTTTATCTCAAATCTACAAAACTGAATTTAAAAATAAGAGTGGATTTTTACTCGGGTTTTTTATGCTTACTTTGTTTAGTGTAAGATTTTTAGTTGAGTTTATAAAAGAAAGTCAAGGTGGTTTTGAGACTATATTACCCTTATTTTCTACTGGTCAGTGGCTAAGTATTCCGTTAATTTTATCAGGACTTGTAGTTTTAATTCGATCAATCTATGTCGCAAAAAATTAAACTTCAATAACTTTTTTCTTTTGGGAGTCGAACATTACTGGTGTAGCAATAAATACAGATGAATATGTCCCTATTATTACACCCACAATAAGGGCAAACATAAAACCACGAATTGATTCACCACCAAACAAAAAAATTGCAAGTAATACTAATAGAGTTGTTAAAGAAGTATTTAATGTCCTACTCAAAGTTGAATTTAGGGCTAAATTTACAGTCTGAGACAATTTTTCATTCTGGTTATTTCTAGTATATTCCCTAATTCTGTCAAAAACAACGACTGTGTCATTTAATGAGTAACCGATAACGGTTAATATTGCGGCAATAAATGCTTGATTTATTTCCATATTAAAAGGCATAATGTTGTAGGATAAGGAAAAAATTCCTAGTACAATTAAAACGTCGTGAAAAACGGCTGCAACAGCCCCCGCAGAAAATTGCCATTTTCTAAACCTTGCTAAAATATATATAAAAACTATAATCAGTGAACCAATCACTGCTAAATATGAGTTCTTTTTGATATCATCAGCTATAGTTGGACCAACTTTAATAGAAGACATTATACCGACTGTTTTAACGTCTGACCCGTTAATGAATTCATCAATAGTGAAATTGTTAGGTAGAAAGTTTGATAAAGAAGAAAAAAGTTTTTGATAAATTTCGTTATCAATTTGAGTACCCTCCTGATCAATCTTGTATTTAGTCGTGATTTTTAATTGATTAGCTTCACCAAATGTTTTAACCTCAGCACTACCCAAAGAATTAGAGATTGATTTTTCAATTACACTTGGGTTGATAATCTTATCAAATCTAACTATATATGACCTACCACCTACAAAATCAACCCCCTGATTTAATCCCTTGATACTTAAAGAAATTAAACTTGTTAAAACTAATATTGATGAGACCGAATATGCTATTTTTCTACCTTTTAAAAATTGAAAACTTAAATTGGTTAGTAAATTTTCGGTGAATTTAGTTGAAACATTAATATTTTTCTTTTTAGAAATCCTGTTTTCAATAAATAATCTTGTTACAAAAATCGCTGTAAACAAAGATGTTGCAATACCAATCAGAAGTGTTGTGGCAAAACCTTTGATTGGTCCGGTTCCAAAAATAAATAAAATCATCGCGGTTAAACCAGTTGTAATATTTGCATCTAAAATTGAGGAGAGGGCGTTATTAAATCCATCATCTACTGATTTTTTATCGCCTTTACCCTTTCTTAATTCTTCTCTAACTCTTTCGAAAATTAAAACGTTGGCATCTACAGATATTCCAATAGTTAAAACAATACCAGCGATTCCTGGAAGAGTTAACACAGCTCCTAATCCAGCTAAAATTCCAAAAATTAAAAGTATATTTAAAGATAAGGCTATGTCAGCAAATAAGCCTGACCTCCCGTAATAAAAAATCATCCATACCAAAACTATAATCAATGCAATCAAAAAAGAATATAATCCACTTTGAATTGCTTCTTTTCCTAATGAGGGACCAACAATCTCAGATTGAATAATATCCGCTGAAGCAGGTAGTTTTCCTGCTCTGAGTACGTTTGCAAGATCAATAGCTTCGTTTAATGAAAACGAACCAGTGATTTCTGATCTTCCTCCAGATATAGCTCCATTACTAACACCAGGGGCAGAGTATACTAAATCATCTAAAACTATAGCTATGCTACTCGCATCTTTAAATGCCTTGCCTGTCATGTTTTCCCATATCCTTGATCCTTTCGAATCCATTTGCATAGATACTGCAGGTTGACCAATTTGGCTATATGTTTGAACAGCATCAACTATAACACCTCCACTTAGAGGAGGTTGATCATCTCTATTTGACTTTATTATATATAAATCAACTAAATCATTAATTTGGTTTGCCTTACCCCACACAAATTTTACATACCTCAAATTAGCAGGTAACAACCTTCTAACTTCAGGTAAATCTAAGTAGTATTTAAACAAGTCTTTATCCTTTTTTGATACCTGAGCTAAAACAGGCCCTCCCTGAAAACCAAGACCTTTTATCAAATCATTTAAAGGGTTTTGGTCGTTAGGACTCAAAGAATCTGTTTGTTTTACATCAGAAAGTAAATCATCAATTCCAGATTCCTCAGATTGGTCATCTTTAAACTGGTCTTTTTCATCTTTTAATTTATCTCTTAACAATAAGTTTGCTTGCGATAAAAAATTATAGAATTGATCATTTTTAAAAGTTTCCCAAAATTCTAGTTGAGCAGTGCTTTGAAGTAAGTTTTTAACTCTCTCTACATCTTTGGCTCCTGGAAGTTCAACTAAAATTCTTCCTGTTTGGCCTAATCTCTGAATATTTGGCTGAGTTACACCAAACTTATCAATTCTTTTTCTCAAAACTTCGAATGCAGATGTAATCGATTCATCAATTTTTCTTCTAATTATTGGTTTTACTTCGTTGTCTTCCATGTTAAAGTTGATCAAATCACTCAAGTTTCTGTTCGAAAAAATGTCTGGATCTGATAACTTGGAAGTTCCTTTTACTTTTTCAAATGAACTGAAAAATGATTCGACATAGGGTAAGTCGGACTTTTTTTGAAGTTCGTCGGCCTCCTCTAAAGCTTTATTAAACAATGGATTTCTAGTATTATTTGATAACCCTTTTAAAATATCTTTTACAGAAATCTGTAAAATAACATTAATACCCCCTTTTAAATCTAAACCACGATTTAATTCTCTTTTTTTTGCATCATTATATGAAGTAAAACCATAAATAGAAATATTTGCAATTGAGTCCAGGTATTGAGATTCTAATTTTTCTCTCTTGGAAATATAATCAACTTCTTCTTCACTAATTTTAGAATAAGCGTAGTCTTTTGCATTTTCTTCTAAACCACTTGAAATGAAAGTAAACGAAAGCTGATAAATGCTAACAATCAGAAATAAAAAACCAAAAATTTTAACAAGGCTATTATTTTGCACTTCGAAAATATTATTTAATGCGGCACCAAATATAAAAGTTTAAATGTCTAAACACAAACACAATTTGATATGATTTGAATTATAAAACTTTTTAAAAAAAATAATTTCGTATTTAAAACTCTAGATTAGATAAAATTTTTAAGGGATTTATTCATAATTGAAATAGCTTTAGCACTTTCTTGTAGTTTGTTTTTTTCTGATGAATTCAAATTCAAATCGATTATTTCTTCTATCCCTTTTTTGCCGATAATACAGGGAACACCAATACATATGTCTTTGAGACCATATTGACCATCCAAATAAACCGAACAAGGAATAATTTTCTTTTTGTTATTTAAAATGCTATCAACTAAATAAGAAACTGATGCACCCGGTGCATACCATGCAGATGTTCCAAGAAGCTTAGTAAGTGTCGCCCCGCCTACCATAGTAGAGGAAATAATCTCTTTCTGCTTTTCAGTGGATAATAAATTAGTTACAGGAATTCCATTATATGAGGCTAATCTTGTGAGAGGTATCATAGTTGTATCTCCGTGACCACCAATGACCATGGCATGAATATCAGATTGTGGCTTATTAAGCGCTTGAGATAAGTAAGTTTTAAATCTAGAACTATCAAGGGCTCCTCCCATTCCAATTACTTTATTTTTTTCTAATTTATTAGCTTTTAAAGCCAAATAAGTCATTGTATCCATTGGATTTGAAACGACTACTATAATTGTATTAGGAGAAAACTTTAGGATATTTTCAGTAACTGAATTAACTATACCTGCATTAATACCAATCAATTCCTCCCTGGTCATTCCAGGTTTTCTTGGAATTCCTGAAGTTATTACAACAACATCGCTTTCTTCAGTACTTTTGTAGTCATTAGTTACTCCTTTAATAACTGTATCAAAACCAAGAGTAGACGATGTTTGAGTCAAATCCAATGCTTTTCCTTCAGATAACCCTTCTTTAATATCTAATAATATAACTTCATTTGCGATTTTACTAATCGCAATATACTCGGCGCATGAAGCACCAACGTTTCCAGCTCCAATTATACTTACTTTCATAATAACTTATGCATCAATATTTGCATAAACAGCATTATTTTCAATAAATTCTCTTCTAGGAGGAACGTCGTCTCCCATAAGTATAGAAAAAGTTTCATCAGCTCTTTCTTGATTCTCTACAACTATTTTTCTTAAAGTTCTGAATTCAGGATTCATTGTAGTGTCCCACAATTGTTCAGCATTCATTTCTCCTAAACCTTTATACCTCTGAACAGAGGCACCTTGACCAAAATCAAGCATTATTTTATCTCTTTGGTCATTATCCCATGCATATTCCTTTTTATTGCCTTTTTTAACCAAGTATAGAGGGGGAGTTGCAATATATACGTATCCTAAGTCAATTAATTCTCTTAAATATCTAAAGAAAAAAGTCAAAATTAATGTAGAAATATGACTTCCATCAACATCGGCATCGCACATCACAACAATTTTGTGATACCTTAATTTTTCTATATTGAGAGCTTTACTATCTTCTTCTGTCCCGATAGTGACACCAAGAGCAGTATACATGTTTCTTATCTCTTCATTTTCAAAAACTTTATGTTGCATAGATTTTTCGACATTTAAAATTTTACCTTTTAAAGGAAGAATAGCCTGAAACTTTCTATCTCTACCTTGCTTTGCTGTACCCCCTGCAGAATCTCCCTCAACAAGAAAAATTTCACATTGAGCAGGGTCTTGTTCTGAACAGTCAGAAAGTTTTCCAGGAAGACCTCCTCCAGTTAAAACAGTCTTTCTTTGCACCATTTCTCTTGCTTTTCTAGCAGCATGCCTAGCTTGAGCAGCAAGAATAACTTTTTGTACAATTATTTTAGCATCATTGGGATTTTCTTCCAAATAAGACTCCAACATCTCAGATACCGACTGAGAAACAGCTGATGTTACATCTCTATTACCCAATTTAGTTTTTGTTTGACCTTCAAATTGAGGTTCAGCTACCTTTACAGATACAATTGCTGTCAAACCTTCTCTAAAGTCATCACCACTTATTTCAAACTTTAACTTATCTAGCATTCCTGAAGATTCAGCATATTTTTTTAAAGTAGCGGTCATCCCCCTTCTAAACCCTGACAAGTGTGTCCCCCCTTCGTGTGTATTAATATTATTAACGAAAGAATGTAAATTCTCAAGAAATGAAGAATTATAAACCATCGCAATTTCAACTGGGATACCGTTTTTTTCTCCTTGCATTGAAATAACATCCTTGATTATAGATTCCCTTGTTTTATCTAAATATGAAACGAATTCTTTTAAACCTTCTTTGGATTTAAAAATTTCTTTTTTGTAGTTTCCGTCACGATCTTTCTTCCTTTTATCTTCAATAGATATTTTAACTCCTTTATTTAAAAATGATAATTCACGCATCCGACTAGAAAGGATTTCATAATCATACTCCAGTATTTGCTTGAAAATTTCGGGATCAGGTTTAAATGTAACTTCGGTGCCTTTTTCTTTTGTTTTACCAATTTCTTTCACCTGGTACTTAGGTTTACCCCTCTCATACTCTTGTACCCATATAGAACCATCTCTGTAAATAGTGGCTTTCAAAGATTCAGAAAGAGCATTTACACAGGAAACTCCAACACCATGTAAACCACCAGAAACTTTGTATGAATCCTTATCAAATTTACCTCCTGCACCTATCTTTGTCATTACTACTTCCAAGGCTGAAACTCCTTCTTTTTTATGAATTCCAACAGGTATCCCTCTTCCATTATCTTTCGTAGTTATAGAATTATCTTCATTAATCACAACACTTATAATATCGCAATGACCTGCGAGTGCTTCATCTATTGAATTATCAACAACTTCATATACCAAATGATGAAGACCTCTTGAACCAATATCACCTATATACATTGAAGGTCTTTTTCGCACATGCTCCATTCCCTCTAATGCTTGGATGCTATCTGCAGAATACTTTGTGTTTGCTACGGTTTCATTCATTATATACGATGATTTTATCTGTTTGTGAAGTACTATAAATTTACGAAAATAAGCTGTCTAAAATTGTGAAATATAAGCTGTTAACAAACTAAGTTATTAACACTAAATGTGAATAAATCTAGAGTTTAAAAACACTTAAAATTTAGGCGAGTATTAGTAAGATTTGTTGTGAACGTTTGAAATAGCTCTTCCACTTGGATCATTCATATTTTTAAAAGACTTATCCCACTCCAGTGCGATAGGAGTACTACAAGCAACAGAGGGCACTGAGGGAACAGACATAGCGGCAGCATTACTCGGGAAATGTTTTTCAAAAATTGACCTGTAATAAAATTCTTCTTTGTTTTGAGGTGGGTTTATAGGAAAGTATTTATTTGATTTATTCATTTGTTGGTCAGTTACTTTTTCTTCTGTAATTTCTTTTAGTTTATCAATCCAACTGTATCCAACACCATCAGAAAATTGTTCTTTTTGTCTCCATGCTACCGACTTAGGTAAATATTTTTCAAAAGCCTTTCGTATTACCCATTTTTCCATTCTCTCACTTGTAATCATTTTATCCTTCGGGTTGATTCTCATAGCAATGTCAATAAACTCTTTATCAAGGAAAGGGACCCTACCTTCAATCCCCCATGCAGCAAGGGATTTGTTAGCTCTTAAACAATCATATTGATGTAAATTGTTGAGCTTTCTTACAGTTTCTTCGTGAAAGTCTTTTGCACCCGGAGCTTTGTGAAAATATAAGTAACCTCCAAATAATTCGTCCGCGCCCTCTCCAGACAAAACCATTTTAATACCCAATGATTTTATCGCTCTTGCCATTAAATACATTGGGGTCGAGGCTCTTACAGTAGTGACATCATATGTTTCTAAATGATATATAACATCACTTAATGCATCGAGGCCTTCTTGTATTGTAAATTTAATTTCGTGATGAATAGTACCTATATGGTCAGCAACTTTTCTTGCAGCCAATAAATCTGGAGATCCCTCAAGCCCAACAGAAAAAGAATGTAATTGAGGCCACCATGCGCCTTTTGTATCATTAGATTCGACCCTTTTTGATGCAAACTTTTTAGCTAAAGCAGATGTAATTGAAGAATCTAAACCACCGGATAAAAGTACTCCATATGGAACATCACTCATTAACTGTCTGTGTACTGCGTTTGATAATGCTTTTTCAAGTTCATCAATATCTGTTGAATTGTGCTTGACTTTATCAAAAGATTTCCAATCTCTAGAATACCAATTTTTAAATCCTTTTTCGTCGCTTGATAAGTAGTTTCCTGGTGGGAATAGTTCAATTTTTTCACAATTAGATTCCAGTGATTTTAGCTCGGAGGAAACATAAAAAGTTCCTTTTGCGTCCCAACCAATATATAGTGGAATAATTCCAATATGATCACGAGCTATAAAATAGCTATCATCAACAGTGTCATAAATAGCAAAAGCAAAAATACCATTCATCTCATCTAAAAAATTTTTTCCTTTTTCCTTAAATAATGCAAGAATAACTTCACAATCCGAATTTGTCTTAAAGTGGTATTTATTTTTAAGTTTTTTTCTTATTTCTCGATGATTATAAATTTCTCCATTAGCAGCTAATATATAACGATTGTCATCTGAGAAAAGTGGTTGCTTACCAGATGTTGGGTCCACTATAGCGAGTCTTTCATGGGCAATAATAGCATTGCTGTTTGAATAAATACCACTCCAATCAGGTCCACGATGTCTAATTTTCTTTGACATCTGAAGAATCTTTGGGCGAAGTAATTCCATTGGTTGTTTTAGATTAAAAGCACAAACAATACCACACATAATTTACTATTTAATATAAAATTCAAATATAATTCAAATTTTTAATTATAATAAACTAAAAAGTAAAAAATATCAATCAAATTTTTGAAAAACTATAGATCCATTAACTATAGTTGCCACTACATCTACTTTTGTTATTTCTTCCTCTGGCATTTCCATAATGTCTTTTGTTAGGATAACAAAATCTGCGAACTTACCAATTTCAATACTTCCTTTAAAAGAATCTTCAAAATTAGAATATGCTGCCCAAATAGTCATTCCTTTTAAAGCTTCAGTTCTTGTTAAGGCGTTTTCCTTTAAAAAACCCTCCGACGGATTGCCTTCGATATCCTTTCTGGCAACTGCCGAATAAAAAGTTAATAATGGATTCACTTTTTCTACTGGGAAGTCCGTACCTAAGGCGATTTTCCCAGACCAATCTAGAAGATTTTTGTACGAATATGCTCTTTTTAATCTGCTGGAGCCTAGCCTATCGTCTGCCCAATTCATGTCGCTAGTAGCGTGTGTGGGTTGAACCGAGGGAATAATCTTTGAATTAAACTTTTGAATATCAAATTCATCAACTACCTGCGCATGCTCTACTCTCCATCTTGGGTCCTCAATATCTTTTAAGATATAATTGTAAACATCTAAAACAATTTCATTTGCTTTGTCTCCAATTGCATGGGTATTCAGTTGAAACCCTTTCGAGGACAATTTCTTTGCTAACTCAAAAAGCTCTTCTTTTGTTGTAATTGTGATTCCTTTATTTTTATTATCATCAGAGTACGGTTTTTTAAGTAAAGCCCCCCTACTTCCTAGAGCTCCATCAAGGTAAGCTTTCACTGACCTAACAGTTAGCTTTTCTTGCTCGATAATTCCTCTATCTAAAAAATAATTTAGATTGTCTCTAGTATTTGAAATCATAGCATAAACTCTAATTTTTAAATCTCCTTTTTTTTGTAAACTATCAATAATCATAATTGTTCTTTTATTTAACCCTGCGTCATCAACAGTGGTGAGACCATTTTCAAAAGCCTTTGTTTGAGCATCAATTAAAGCTTTTGAGATTATTTTAGAACTCTTAGAAGGTAAAATATTCATCGCTAAATCCATTGCGTTATCAATAAGTATACCTGAGGGCTTATTGTTTTCGATTAAAATGGAACCTCCTGAAACTCTAGTTTTAGAATTAATTTCTGCTTTTTTAATTACCAAGTCATTTACAAGGAGAGCATGACCGTCAATCCTCCTAAGTAATACTAATTTGTCTGGGAACAATCTATTTAAAAAATCATTATTTGGGAAAACTTTATTTTTCCATAAGTTTTGATCCCACCCCCTTCCAATAATTATATCAAATTGGTTGTTTTGTGAATATGACTGTAATCTTTTTTCAATTTCCTCTATGCTTTTAGTGCCTCTTAAATCTACTTGTCCGAGAGATAAACCCAAATTAAAAAAATGACAATGAGCATCAATAAATCCAGGATAAATCGGCAAACCCTTAGCGTCAAACTTAAGTGCATTAGGGTACAAACTTACAATCTCATCTCCACCTACAGATATGAACTTTCCGTCCTTAATTGCAAATGCTGTTACTTTTTCGAAAGAATCATTTACTGTGTAAACATTAGCATTAAAGACGACCCAATCTGCTTTTCTGTATTTACAAGATGTCACCAAACAAAAAGCAATAAAAATCTTTAGAATTTCTTTTATCTGTATTCTCATTTTTCTGTCCTAGAAAGATACATCAAAATTATATTTTAGGCCAAGTGAAATTTGCGTAGGATATACTGTATAATTACTCCAAAAAAATTGATTTTGATTCATTAAATTTTTTCCTCTCAAAAAAACTTCCCATCTGTCATTTAACTTATATTGGATATTTGCATCAATTTGGGTAAAAGGATTAAGTGTCTCAAACAAAACAGGTGAATCTTCAATATTTTGTCCAAGAAAAATATCTCTAAAAGAATTTGTTCTATCACCCACATACTTTAAAAATAATTGGAGGAATATTTTATTTGATATTTTTAAAGTACCATCAAATTGAAGAGAAATTTCAGGTAAGTTAAGGGCTTCAAATAATTGTAGTGTTTTGTTGTTTAAGTCATAGTTAAAGTAAGCTGCTTCAAAATTTAATCTGCCACCATTTTTAAAAACCCCCTTCAACTTAGCTTTGATTCCACTATTTATTAAAGATGGGTATATCACTTCAAATGAATTACCGAATCTATATGGAATAATATTATTTATATCAAAATTCTTCCCAAAATTTCTAAACATAGGTCTGTTTTCTTCAGATGAATAAAAAAGATTCCATTGAAATTCCCAGCCCTTAGATAATCTAGATCTAGTCCCTAACTCAATTTTGTAGGGTGAAAAAGAAGATCTCAATCTTATTGCAGGTGCAATGTAAGGATTACTATGTGATAAAGCTCTGAAACTATTTTGGTAAAATTCACCATTTAAGTTTAAAAAGGGTGCAAAATTTGAATTTTCCGGTTTAAATGTAATCATAACATCCGGAAAATAGTAGAGATTTTTTTCAGTGTAACTATCTCCCGTTATTAGATAGGATTGTATTCCCAATTTAAATTTAAATTTACCTTTTTCTTTGCTTGAATAAATTGAAACTCCTCCTATACCCGAAAAAAAATCATTTTCCAATCTTGTATAAAAGTCCTCTTTAAATGTAGTTGAAAGAATATTAATCTTAGGAATTGCAGTTAAATTAATGGAACCTAAATCCAATTGAAACTTTGATGAAAAAGAAATTTCATTCTCTCTAGTGGAGAAAGAATCTGCCGTATAATAAGAATTTAAAGAAAAACCTTTTACTATTCTATCATGCCATTTCCAATCTGAAGTAATTGAAAAATAAGTCAGCCTTTGAATGGGATCAAAGTTTGAGAATATATAATTGTCTTCAATTACTGATGGGAGTCCATAAAAGGATTGTCTGTGTTGCCTGAAATTAATTTGAGAAAAAGAATTTCTTTTATTCGTTGAAAATTGATGAGAAATATTTAGGTTAAGGTTAGATTGTTTGGTATCTACAAAAGAATTATTAATATTTTTTAATAATCCATCGTAAAATATAAACCAATCAACATTTTGTCTTTTATCAAGCGAAACTGATGAACCATAATCTAAAATTAGATTATTGTAATTACCAAAGCCTAAGGCAAATCTTGAATTAAAGTTTTCTTTTGCAGGCAAGATTTCAAGTTTTTTTGGTGTTCCTTTCGAGGGATCAAAGGTAGATGCTACTGGAACAGATGTAATTAAAATTTCGGGGTCCTCTATTTTTGAAGTTAAAGTATCAGAAATTATGATTTTTGATTTTATTTTTTTTGCGATTTCAACTTTGGGGTTAAAAGACTTTTCAACAGTAATTTCTTGTGTTTGAATATCTTCTGCTTTCTGGGAATAAATCAAAATTGAAAAAAAATTAACTGTAAAAAGTAAAAATAATTTTAATTTCATTACTTAATTAATTATTTCGACAGAGGAGTTTTTTTCAGATTCAATCTGCTTAATTCTAAGTAAATTTTTCTTGGCCTCGTCAACTATGGTTGGCATCTGCTCAAAATTTTCTATCACAGACTCTAAAATATAAGAAGCCTGAAAGGCATCTCCTAATTGATAAAAGTTTTTTGACATAAGCAATAAACTTTTCCCAGTCCATTTTTTATAAACGCTATACTCATTTGAAATTTTCTCTATAACTAAATTAGAATTCAAATAATCTTTTTTATCAAAGTTATCTAAGGCTTTATAATAAAGAGCCTCTACAGCTAATTCCCTATTGGGATCATTCTCAAGTTTTTTGTAAGCGGCTAAAGCCTTCTTTGTTTCTCCAAGATTTATAGATGATCTTGCTATAAAAAGGTATGCATCACTTTTTATTTTATTATTTATTTTTTTAAATGAAATTAGTTTTTCGCCGTAAACAACGGCTTTATCATTCATATTTTCTTCATAGTATATCCTCATAAGATTTGATACTGCATAAATTAAATTTTCATTTGCTTCTGCAGACTTTTCAAGTCTTTCTAAAAAAATAGTAGCCTCAGAATTATTATTTAATTTAATAAGAGACTGACATATCCTTACAATAGATTTTTCACTATAATTATTTCTAGTTCCTGAAACAACTCTTTTGAAATTTACAATCGATTCGTCAAGTATATTATTAGAGTAGAGAATTTCTCCAAGTAAATATGAAATTCTCTTTACATCCAGTCCATTGGGATAATTTGCAATATAATTCTCGAGTGCTTTTTTGAGTTGTTTTTCTTTTTTTTGATTCAATAGTATTTCTATAGCATCTATTGAGGCTTTTTCAATTTCCAATTCAGATATTGATGATACCCCGCTAGACTTTATCCACTTGGAAAATTCCTCAACGGAATTTTTTTCTACAGCAATTTCTTTGAGCGTTAATAACGCTTGAGTTACTGTTATTTCTGTGGGAAAATTTAATACATAATCTTTTAATAAATTTTCAGAATTAATCAAATCCCCACTGTTATAAATTATCAATGCTTTATTTAAAATTGCTTTTGGAGTTAATACGCTTTCAGGAAATTTTTGAATTGTGAAATTGTAATATTCAAGGGCTTTTTCAAAATTTTCAGAATTAGTATAAGTAGTTGCTAATTCAAAATAACAATCATCAAGAATTGGCGATCTTGGGAATAATTCAATTATCTCTTTAAGCTGATTGATTTTTTCTGAAGGTCTTTCTAATAGTCCTAAACTTTGAGCTATCTGAAAATAGGGATATGTTGATTCATTATTTAATTTTATAGCTCGTTTATAATTTTCAATTGCTGAGCTATAGGATTTTAAGATGAAGTATGAATCTGCAATCCTCAAGAATACATCATATCTATACTCATCTGAAAAACTTGATGTTAAAGATTCATTAAAAGCAGATATAGCTAAGTCATGCTTTGATAATTTTAAATAATTGAATGCAATATCATAATCTATAAACTTTTCTTTATCCAATTCAGATATTAGTTTTGTATCCATCTTTAATTCTAACATAATTTTTAGAGATTTCTCAAATTGACCTACCTCAAAAAGTGCCCTAGAAATCCAATATTTAGAATCTGCATAGTTTTTTGAATTATTATTATTTTCAAGACTCTGTTCAAAATAATTTATTGATTCTTTATATAATTCTCTATTATAAAGTGAGACAGCCTTCAAGAAAAAGGCTTTTTGTCTAATCCCTCTAAATTGTGACTTTGGGTATTCATTTAATACCTGTATAGCAGCTCCATAATTTTTTCTTTTGAGATAGGATTCAAGTATGAGTTCTTGGATATAATTAGCCTCTTTATTTTTTGGATATTTTTTTAAAAAGTCATTAAGTATAAGAGAGGGGTTTTTATAAGAATTTCCAATTTTATAACTAAGTTTAGCATAATTTAAGTATGCATCTTCTTTTATTTCTTGATCAAATTCCATTTGAGCTGCTTTTTTGAAAGCATTTAAAGATGCAGTGAAGTCGTTCGTTTTTAAGTAACTGTCTGCCAGATGATAGTATGCATTTTGTGCAACTTTGTCATTTCCATTTACAATTTTGTTAAAGTTTAGTATCGCATCATTGTAATTTTTTAATTTATAGCTGGAATATCCTAATTGGTAGTAATGAGTATTATTTAATTTTCCTTTTTTTCCCTTGTAATCAGGAAGATAACTCAATGCCAATCTGTATTCCTCAAGGTTAAAGTAACTTTCTCCGATTATTTTAGATAATTCAGATTCTTCTTTTTCGTCGGATCCTTCTAAACTTTCAATTGCAAGTCTTATTGCTTCCTCAAACCTTCCAAGCTTAAAATTCATATTTGCCCTAAAGTAACCGGTTATATTTTTATCGTTATCCCTATTTAATTTGTCAAAGTTTTTATTAGCTTCTTCAAAATTCTCTAATTGGTAAGCAATAAATCCCAGATAGTAGTTTGTGTTTTCTTGATATTCAGAACCGTTTTGAACATTTTGAAAATATTTTTTTGCATCATTATATCTTTTTGAAACAAAAAGTGAATATCCTTTGTTGAAATTGTATGTGTCTTTTTGATTTTTAGAAACATCTTTTTCAGAAATTCTATTAAACCATTTTAAAGCGTAAGAATATTTACCATTTTTAAAATAAAAATTAGCCGCGTCATAGTATGCGGTTTCAGAAAGATAACTAGTTGGATTGTCAATAATGAATGAATTAAGCATTTTTTCTGATCCAGGAATATTTCTTCTTAAAAGGGTCTCAATAGAATAAAATTGGTTTTCATTTTTTAAATTATTAAGTGTTGGAAAATAGTTTTGAACATTATAAAATTGGTTTGCAGCTCTGTAATGGTTTGAAGCAAAATTCAAGTTTGCGAGATTGTAATATCCAGTTTCCCAATTTTGCTGACCATAGGTAACTAGATGTATTACTAACGAATAAAGAAAAAAATTCAAACCTTTGTAATTAACCCTCATACAATATATTAAAGCTAGTCCTACTATATAAAACGATTTTTTTATTAAATACGTATAAAATTATTAATAAAATCAAATAGTCGTTTGTAGCAATTGACGTCATATATATTAACTTTAAAGAATATTGAATATGTATGCCAATCATTGAACTAATTAATGCTTCAATTTTTCAAAACAACAAGTCTGTTTTAGAGAACGTAAATATTGAAGTAGCAAAAGGAGATTTCGTTTTTTTAATAGGCAGAACTGGAAGTGGCAAGAGTAGTCTTATTAAGATACTCTATGGAGACCTGCCTTTAGAAAAAGGAATTGGAAATGTAGTAGGTTTTAATCTTTTGAAGATAAGTCAGAGGCAAATCCCTTTTCTCAGGAGAAAAATTGGAGTTGTTTTTCAGGACTTCAAATTATTGTCTGACAGGAATATTTATGATAATCTTAAATTTGTACTACGAGCTACTGGCTGGAAAAATAAAGATGATATTAAAAATAGAATAAATGATGTTTTAAAAGAAGTTGGATTGTTTGAAATTGAAAAAAAATATCCATTTGAACTTTCTGGTGGTGAACAACAGAGAACCGCAATAGCAAGAGCATTACTAAATACGCCCGAGTTAATAATTGCAGACGAACCTACTGGAAATTTAGATCCTCAAACAAGTAATGAAATTATGGGTGTGTTTAAAAGGTTACACAAGCAAGGTATGTCAGTATTTATGGCCACACATGATTATAATATGATTGTTAAATTTCCTGGAAAAATTTTCAAATGCGATTCTGGAAAAGTATTTGAAGTTATTGCAAAACATGATGATAATAATAAAAAATAACATATGCCTATTTCAAACATACCTAAACTTAAATACTTAAATAGTGACAATTTCCTACTTATCGCTGGTCCCTGCGTAATTGAAAACGAGCGTATTTGCTTAGAAATTGCAAATAAAATTTGTTCCATATCAGACAGACTTAAAATACCCTATGTTTTCAAGGGTAGTTTCAAGAAAGCCAACCGTAGTAGAATTGATAGTTTTACTGGAATTGGTGACTTAAAATCGCTTTCTATTTTAAAAAAAATTGGAAATACATTTAATATTCCTACTATTACCGATATCCATGAGACAAAAGATGCTGAAATTGTATCTGAATATGTTGATGTAATACAAATACCAGCTTTTCTTGCCAGACAAACTGATCTTTTACTCTCAGCTGCTAAAACAGGAAAATTTATCAACATTAAAAAAGGTCAATTTATGAGCCCTGAAAGTATGAAATTTGCTGTTGAAAAAATCACTTCAACTGGAAATAAGAATTTTATGATTACCGACAGAGGTACTCAATTTGGATACAAGGATTTGATAGTAGATTTTAGATCAATCCCAATTTTAAAAAAAATTGGACCAACTATACTAGATGTTACGCACTCGCTTCAAAAACCAAACCAAAATACCGGTGTAAGCGGTGGAAGCCCAAGTTTAATTGAAACAATAGCTAGAGCCGGAATAGTAAATTTAGTTGATGGGTTATTTATCGAAACTCATCCAAATCCAAGCAAATCTTTGAGTGACGGAGCCAACATGTTGCAACTTGATAAACTCGAATCACTTCTTGAGAGACTAATTAGAATACGACAATTGATAAAAGAATTTTAGAGTTTTTAAAAAAAACTTAATAATTTTGAAGCTTGTTCTTTAAAATATTGGGGTCGACCGGATTTGACAGCAAGACTAAATGATATGTAAGCATGTCGAGCATTGATTCACAGCTCGTAAATATTGGATTCAAAACTTAAATGGCGAAAATAACTACGCTCTAGCTGCATAATAAACTGAATTATAGTAAGTTTTTGCTTAGTCCTAACAAGGTTAGGAAGCTAGATGTCTCTTAATAGCCAATGTTGACGGCGATTAATTTAGAGGCACCATAAAAGTCAACATTAAAGTAAAATTGTGTCAATTTTACTTTAAAATTTAGACACTAAGGTTTTAGTAGATGGTTTTCTTTCAGCTATTACTCGAAAATTAATTGAAAACTAAGCATGTAGAAGGCGTATTGTTTACTTGTTTGGACGAGGGTTCGATTCCCTCCGACTCCACTATTATTTTATAAATCAAATTAACCATAAATGCGATACAAAAGTTTAATATTTATTTTTATCTTTTTTATTACCTGTAATAGTGAAAAAGACGAATCAGAGATTTCCTCAGACTCAGAAGTGTTGAACATAATAAAATATGATATCTCTAGTGTTCTCGACGAGTTTGATACAAGGGAGGGTTTTAGTTATACCATAGATAACAACAATGTTACCTTCAATACAGATAACCTACCCAATCATACAAGTCCATATTGGCCTAATTCTAATGATTTATTCGAAGAATATAATGGATCAAATTCGAATTTTAGAATCAATCCAAACAAAATTGAAGCACAAAATATTTCGATTACAGTTCCAAAGAATCCTTCTGAATCCATTAATAAATTAGCAACATCGCTTGGTGCAATTGGAGTGGCTAGAAACGGAGTTGTTTTCTTTAATCAATATGCAGGACCAAATAATCAACCTTTGACAAATGAAATAAATTCATTTGATCAATGGCTTGGTCATCCAACAGGACAGAGTGTGTATCACTATCATATAGAACCTTTGTATTTAACTAAGCAATATGGTGAAGATTCATTTTTGGGTTTATTAGCAGATGGATTTCCTGTGTATGGACCTGTTGAAAATGGAGAAAAAGTCACAAATAATGATCTTGATTCTTACCATGGACATTCGCATGTGACAAAAGATTTTCCAGATGGAATTTATCATTATCATATTACATCTGAAGACCCCTACATTAATGGCAATGGTTTTTATGGAACTCCAGGAAACATTACTAACTAAATTTTGTGTTTGTTCTCTAATTGTATTTTTGACCAGTTGTCAAAAAAATAACGTTGAACACTTCATTGAGAATGAAATTAAAACTGAACTTCGAAATGGAGTTTTGTTTTTTAATAATAGAACTTTTAAAGGTGTTTTATTATCCTACTACGAAAATGGAACAAAAAAATCTGAAATTAGATATAGAAAAGGAAAAAAAAATGGAAAGGAAAAAAAGTGGTATAAAGATGGGAAAATTAAGATGACAAGACAATACAACAATGGAATAAAAGTAAATGTTCATATAGGCTGGTGGGAAAACAGGAATTTAAAATACAGATATATGTTTGACGATAAAGGAAGGTATAATGGCAAGGTTGAAGAGTGGTATGTAACTGGACAAAAACTTAGAGAATTCAATTATACAAATGGGTTGGAGAATGGAAAGCAAAAGCTCTGGGATTTAAATGGTAACATCAAAGCAAATTATGAAGTTATCAACGGGGAAAGATACGGTCTAATTGGTCTTAAAAAGTGTTTTACTGTTTTTGATAATAAATAAATATGATAAATAAATATTTAGTATATATATTTTTTTTAATTTTTATTTTAAACTGTAAAGTAAATAAAAAGACACTGCCTTATTTTGATTCTTATGATTTTTCCCCTAAATGGAATTCTGTGAATCATACAATTCCAAAATTTGAATTTATTAACCAAAATGGAGATACAATAACAAATAATGACTACGCTGGAAAAATTTATGTCGCTGATTTCTTCTTTACAACCTGTCCTGGAATTTGTCCAAAACTTACTAAACACATGAAAATTTTAGAGGATTTATATTCAAAAAATGACCAAATTAAATTTTTATCTCACACCGTGATGCCGTGGCATGACTCTGTTTCCGTGTTAAATGAATATGGAAAAAGATATGATATAGAGTCAAAAAAATGGAACCTTGTGACTGGAGATAAAGAAGAAATTTATAGAGTTGCTAGAGATGGATACTTTGCAGATAACAGTTTTAAAACTCAAGAATCTGTAAACGAATTTATACATAGCGAAAATTTTTATTTAATTGACAAAAATGGAAAAATTAGAGGGGTATATAATGGAACTCTTGAAATTGAAATAGAAAGACTTAAACGTCACATCAAAACACTAGAAAAAGAAACTATTTAATACTTGAAGATGCATAAAAAAATAAATTTTTATCTGATATCCTTACCAATCTACGCGATATTAATTTTTTATTTTTTTTGTGTAATATCAGCTTATTTTTATCCAGGTTCAGAGAAAGAAATAATTAATTTTAAATCAGAACATTATTCTATCACCCACAATTTTTTTAGCGAACTGGGATGTTTAAAAACAAACACAGACGAAACTAATCCCAGTATTTTAAAAAAAAACAATACTACTTCCATGGTTTTTTTTAATACTGGATTGATTCTTATTGGTATTACACTAATTATGTTTTACTATACATTTGAGAAGTTATTTGTTTTGTTGAAGGATAAAAAAAGTTTCAAATATTCAAAGTTCACGAAACCGTTAGGTATTCTCTCTGGGATATTTTTCTCTGGAGTTGGTTTTGTACCGCACGATTTAGATTTTGGATTGCATGTTTTTTTTGCGAATGGAGCTTTCTTAATTCTATTTTTCTTATGTGTTTTCCATACTCTCGCAATTTATAAATCACATTATATTTCAAATATATATTCCTTTGGATATTTACTTTTCTGCTTTTGCTTACTTGTTTATGTTTTATTAATATTCTTTGGCCCTCAAATTGGTCCGGGTAAAATGTTTACAGAAAACGAATTAATACTTCAAGTTGTTTCGCAAAAAATCATAGTTGTGATTTTTACGCTTGCAATCCTATCTCAAGTTTATGGGATTAAAAATATAGTTAAAAAAAGTAATATGCCTTAAATTACTTTGCTGAAATCTGTTAAAACACTTTTATATATTTTGTTTAACTCAGCATCCAAAATTCCTTTTTCTATATCAAAAGTAGAATAAAAATTTTTCAAAGAAAACTTGAATATAGTTTCGCTATTCTCTCTTTTTATTCTGTTAAATGCTGTTTCGAGAACTAATTTTGCTCCGCGTTCACCATCGGATACTGAAAGAAGTAACATTGGCTTTCCACACCAAACTATTTTTTCAATTCTTGAAACCCAATCTAAAATATTTTTAAATGCGGATGTATAAGAACCGTTATGTTCTGCAAATGAAATAATAACAGCATCACTATTTGAAATATGTTTTTTGAAATCTATTGCTGCCTCTGGAATTCCAGTATCTTTTTGTTTGTCAATACTAAAAATAGGCATTTCAAAATCATTCAAATCCAAAAGATTTGTTCTTGAATTAGGTATTTGCTTTGAAGAGTAATTTGCAAAGATTTTATTTATTGAATTTACTGACGAACTCGCTCCAAATGCCAATATCTTTTTCATGATATTTAATTTTTAAATTAATTTTTTAAAAGATAATCCAAAACTTTGTTTTTTGGAAGCTCCTCGACTTTAAATCCATTTTTCCCAATCATGGTCTTAGCTGCAAATAAAGAATTTATAATTGCCTCCTCAGTAGCTTCTATTGTAGCTAAAAAAAGAGGAGAAACATTTTTATTGAATAAATAAGTTGGTTTATAAAAGGATGATTCTGATTTTGAATTTATTAAATTTTGGCTTGCTACCGAAAGAGCAATCACATAATCGCCACTCCCATTTGATGCAATTCCCCCTGTTTTAGCTAAACCCATCATTCCCCTTTTCGCCAACCTTTTTAAGTTTCTTGAGTCAATAGGTGCGTCCGTAATTATAATTATCATGCAAGAACCGTCTGCATTTTTGTGAATGTCTTTTTTAAAAGAATATTTATTTAATTTTTTACCAATATTTGCACCGCCAATTCTTAAAACTCCACCAAAGTTAGTTTGTACCAATACACCAACAGTATATCCCCCTAAAGAACTTGGGACAATCCTTGATGAAGTGCCAATACCTCCCTTAAAACCAAAGCAAACTGTACCTGTGCCTGCACCAACATTTCCTTCGGTAATATTCTTAACCGAAGCCTTTTCAATAGCTTTAAAAATATGTTCTTTTTTAACATGAAAACCTTGAATGTCATTCAGTCTCCCATCATTGGTCTCACCAACTAGTGGATTCACAGACCTTATATTATTATTTTTTTTTAAAGTATACTCTATAAGAGCCTGTGAAGCAATAGGAACACTTAAAGTATTGGTTAAAATTATTGGGGTTTCACTATTTCCTAGTTCCTCAACCTGAGAAAATCCAGTTAGTTTTCCATATCCATTTCCGATAAAAATTGCTGTTGGTGTCTTTTTTCTAAAAAGATCACCCGGATGGGGAATTATAGCGGTAACTCCTGTTCTAACATTTTTACCATAATTCAAAGTAACATGACCAACTTTTACACCTTTAACATCTGTAATTGAATTATCAATTCCTGTTTTGAAAACACCAAAATCTACTCCATAATCTCTAGCTCTTTTTTCTTGAGAAAAAACAACACTATTAATTATTAAAATAGAAAAGATTAAGATATTTTTTGACATAGAGATATAAAATTAAATAAAAAAAACCCTTCAGATGAAGGGTTTAATTTTTTTATTGCCATCTCCAGTTGACTAGTGTCGTTTTGAGAGTGCCATGAATTTTTCTAGTAGTTTGCCCATACTTTATCATCATCTCATTTGTAAAATCTGATTCGAGACTAGGTGCATTTTCATCATTAATTTCAAAAATCATGTGAGTTACTGGTTTGTAGGCATTATCACTTCTATCGGATATCTTATTTACTTCCCACCAAAGTTTTCTACCCTTATGTAATTCTCTAAAAAACTTTAACTCAAAATCGATATAATCTTCACTTAGTTGTTCTATACCATGATAATAACCAACTAAACCCTTAGATGGACTTCCACCACCACTTAAATCAGATATTCTCTGATTTGTATAAGTGACCGATTTTTCCCGATACTTATTATTAATAGTTTCATTTGTATACTTTTTAATAACCGATCTTTTAGATTTTCCTTTGTGAGCTTTTTTCATATAGTCAACCCACCAACTTTGAGGCTTATTATTCATTGATTCCATTTGACTTTTGTCTTTGTATACATTTACAATTAAATAGTCAGCCCAAGGATTCCCATCAAAACTAGTAGGATCGACCTTCCAAATAAACCATCCGTCTTGATATCCATCGGAAATCATTTTTTCCTTTACTACACCCCAAAATGATTCGAAAGCCTCATAATCATTTTCAGTTCCCTGTTTTAAAGTTACCTCTTCAACCTCAGTATAAATTTGAGCATTTAAAGAAAAGCTTATAAAAGCTAGTAATATTTGTAGAAATATTTTTTTCATATAATTTATTTTATGGTTAATATCTCACAATTTACAAAACAGATTTAAAAAAAAATAATTCGTTTAATATATATAAACTCTCGCTTCCCATGGATTAAACAATTTAGTATATACTGATTTTTTATAGTTTGAAATAACTAATCTCATGGATTCGAAATTATTAATATCCCATTGGACCTTATCATCACTAAAATTTAGAACAATAAAATAGGTTTTTTGTTGATCCCACCTCTTATAAATGTAAAGTTTTTCATTACTTGGTTCCAAGTCTAAAAAATCCCCATAAATCAATGTTGAATTATTTTTTCTAATCCTTATAATTTCTCTATAATAATTAAGAATTGAATCTAAATTATTTTGCTCTAACTCTACATTAATCTTATTATAATTCGCATTTACATCTAACCAAGGTTTAGTGCTTGAAAAACCAGCAAATTTTGAATCATCCCACTGCATAGGTGTTCTAGCGTTATCTCTACTTTGTCTATGGACACCTTTTAAAAAAATGTCCATGTCTTTATTTTGCTCCTTAGCTTCTTTCCATGCATTTCTAGTTTCAATATCGTCATAGTGCTCAATTGAAGGGTATTTAACATTAGTCATTCCAATTTCATCCCCTTGATAGACATAAGGTGTTCCTCTTAAAGTCATTAACAAAGTAGCTAAAAGTTTTGCCGACTCATTTCTATATTTTTTATCATTACCGAATCTAGAAACGATTCTTGAAAAATCATGATTCCCCAAAAAAATACTATTCCATCCTTTATTTTTTAAAAGAGAATCCCAATCGGAAAATACTTTTTTAAATTTTATGAAATCTATTGGCTGAGGGTCAAATTTACCCTCTGGTCCAAAATCTATTTGAAGGTGATCAAAATGAAAAACCATATCTAATTCCTTTTCATTTTCGTCTACATATTTAAGTCCAGTCTTTAAATTAACGCCCGGCCCCTCTCCTACTGTAACTATATCATATTTAGACAAAACCTTCTTATTCATCTCTTTTAAAAACTCATGAATCCTAGGTCCATTAGCATATATGTTTTCCATCATTTCAGACAAAGTAGCTCCCTGTTTTGCTGAGGGAAAATCTAATCTTTTTGATATAAAAGAAATAACATCCATCCTAAAACCATCAACTCCTTTTAAGAACCAAAAGTCTAAAACATCATATATCTCTTCTCGTACTTTAGGGTTTTCCCAATTCAAATCAGGTTGTTTTTTAGTAAAAGAATGGAGATAATATTTATTCAAATTAGAATCCCATTCCCACGCAGAACCACTAAACACAGAAAGCCAATTATTTGGAGGAATTTCCTTTTTTCCCTTTTTCCAAAAGTAATAGTCGTGGTAAGGATTATCCTCTCCTTTTTTTGATTCTTCAAACCACCTGTGTTCATCAGAAGAATGATTGGCTACTAAATCCATAATTAGTTTCAAGTCTCTTTTATGCATTTCTTCTAAAAGAATATCAAAGGCCTTGTTTCCACCAAATTCCTCGCTAATTTTTCTGTAGTCTGAAATATCGTATCCGTTATCATCATTTGGGGAACTATAAATGGGACAAATCCAAATCATGTTTACCCCCAAAGATTTGATGTAATCTAGCTTTTGTATTATTCCGTAAATATCACCTATTCCGTTTCCAGATGAGTCTTTAAATGATCTGGGATAAATTTGGTAGACAACGCCTTCTTTCCACCATTTTCTTTTCATTATCAATTGGTTAAATATATTATCATCTTAATCTTTAATAAACACCAAAGTGGAAACTTAAGAAATTCTTTTGTTAATTTTACAAATTATTAAAAACAAAAAATCATAAATCAAAAACAAAATGAAAAAAATTAAAATTTTACTAATCGCAATTTTCATGTTTGCTGGTTGCGACCAAAATTCTACAAATGTCCAAAAAATGGAAATACCCACCAATGGGTTTTTTGCAAGCTCTGACCACCAAGTTATGATGGGTTCCAGTGCCACCGTTGAAATATTTAAAAAAATCGATAAGGCGTGGGCTGATAGAGATTATGAAACTCTAAAGTCATATATCCATGAAAAGCCCTGGATGCATTTTGCAAATGGTGACATAGCTAACAGTCCGCAAGAATTTGTTGATTTGATAGAAAAAGAATACCAAGATTTTCAAACTAATAATGTCAATTGGGGATGGAAAACAAATTATGCATACTCAGTCAAACAAACTAAATCTGAAAATCCAGAATATAAAAATCAAGAAGGTGAATGGGTGAATGCGAGATTTACCTCTGAAGACGCTACGTACGAAGAGTGGTATTATATTGTAGATGGGAAAATTCAAACTTGGCAACAAGCAAAAAGGTTGAAAGCTAAGAGAATGCCTCTAAAAAAATAGACATTTTAAACCTCCATTAAAATGGAGGTTTTTTTATTGTACAATGATAGTGCCCACCATTCCGCCGTGCAGCGAACAAATATAATAGTAGGTGCCTGTTGCAGTAGGTGTCCAAGTTACTGTCCCATTTTCGGTTCCTTGATTTGTTGCTCCACTAACTTGATTAGCCGTACCTGTACCTGACTGGGTTTTTAAATAAAATGGATGACCTGCTGCATCTACGTTAAAATTTAATGTATCACCTAGAGCAATTGTAACAGTCGGATCATTTCCTGTAACAGTCCCATTTCTGTCGTTACCTGATAATTGATAGTTAGCACTATTTTGAGCTGTTACATCAATAGACCAAGA
>CACKBL010000008.1 GCA_902598305.1 uncultured Bacteroidota bacterium | reverse complement strand
TCCATACACACTATTGAATAAACCTCCACTATCAAGGGCTGACTGATTAATTAAAAATGTTGCTGAATATGTGGCTGTTTCTCCAACTACAAGGGTTCCAGTTGCAGATCCACTTGAAGAAGAAACAAAAGTAGGTCCCGATGATAAATTTAAAGTACTAGAGGTTCCATCTGTTAATGTATCTGTAATGGTGAGAGAACTCAAAGTAACATTACCAGCATTTCTAGCTCTAATTGTATAAATAATGTAATCTCCCACATCATTTATATTGTTATTATTAATGTCTGTTACAGAAGCTGTTTTAGAAATGTCCAAAATAGCAGAGAAATCCATTTTTACCTCTGTAGGATCATTTGTTGTATTACCATCGGTATCATCTCCGTCATCTGATTTATCACTAACATCAAAGGTTTGCCCTGGGCTTGAAGCTACAACATCTACAGTATTAAAAACAGCACCTGTATTTGCAGCAGCAGTCTGAATATTATAGCTCGCCGAATAGGTTGCAATTTCGCCAACCTTAAGGGTTCCAGAGGCAGAACCCTGAGAGGCTGAGACAAAATTTGGACCATTAGTAAGAGTTAGTGTATTTGATGCATTATCGGTTAAAACATCTGTTAATGTTACAGAGGACAGCTGAGATATACCATTGTTGGTTACTTTAATTACATAGTTTATGGTATCTCCGGTGTTTGTAAAGCCATCTCCATTGTCAAATACAGAAGCTGTTTTTTCAACATTAACTCTTGCTTGAGAAGTTATAATTACCTCTGTTGGATCATCGGTTGTGTTGCCATCTAAGTCGTTACCATCATCACTGACATCAACAGCGTCATTGGTTCCGTATGCACTACTAGCGGTAGCCGTTGCCACGTTGGAAATTTTTGTGGAATCGTATGCTTGTTGATTTATGGTGTAAAAGGCAACATAGGTAGCAACTTCTCCAATTTTAAGATTACCAACTGTTGAACTAAGTGTTCCTGACACATAATAAGGACCATCCGTCATAGGAAGAACATTTCCATTTCCATCTTTAAGGACATCCTGAATCGTTAAACCTGAGAGTGGGGCATTACCAGTATTCTCAACCGCAATATTAAATCTGACTATGTCTCCCACTGTGATATCACTGTTACCGTCATCGATGACTGTAAATGTCTTGGTAACCTCAACAGCTGACTGGGGTGTCATCACGGTAATGGTTGGATCATTTTCGGTATTACCGTCAGTGTCATCTCCATCATCAGAGGTATCAGATACATTTCCAGACTGGCCAATTGCATCGGCAGTAACGGTTACCGTATTAGCTATAAACTCAGCATTGTAGGCAGTCGCGTTTATTATAAATTGAGCTGTATAGATAGCTGTTTCACTTACCTTTAATGTACCAACAGGGGAGCCGTCTGAGGTACTTATTCGAGCCGGATTAGCAGTAAGAGAAAGTTGGTCTCCTCTAGATGTTGTTATAATGTCATTGAAAGTTATACTATTTACTTCTGTATCTCCTGTGTTTACCACTGTAATGGTATAGGTGATAATATCATTGGTATCGGTTTTACTATTAGAGTTTGTATCATTAACAGTTGCCGTTTTTGTAACCTCAATAGACGGATTTGCTGAAACTTCAGTAATGGTAGCATCATCTGTGGTATTTCCATCACTGTCGTCTCCATCATCAGAGGTGTCTGTAACATTATTTGAATTTCCAGGGGATGAAATAGTAGCAAGGACCGAATTTCGAACTCCTGCACCGTCAACTGCTAATTGATTAACAATAAATGTAGCTACATAGGTTTCCACCTCCCTAAAAACAAGAAGTCCTTGCGCATTACCATGGGTAGAACCAGAATAGGTAGGACCACTGGATAAGGTAAGTGTGTCCGTTGTTAAATTGGTAAAGTCCTCAGTAAGATTTAAACCGGTTAAATCTTGATTTCCTGTATTGGAAACAGTAATAGTATAATTAATCCTATCTCCCAAATCAATCCTTCCATTTCCATTTAAGTCGTTGGTCGTAAATGTCTTGGTTACTTCTATAGATGGAAGCTCAGGAATTACAATTTCGGTTCCATCATCAACTGTATTTCCATCACTATCGTCCCCATCATCTGAGGTATCTGTAACATTATTAGTTAGCCCCCCTGCACTACCTACTGCATAAATAGAATTTGAAACCAGACCACTATTTGCTGTTGCATTAGTGATAGTGTATGTTGCTGTATATGTTGCTACCTCTGTAAGCTGAAGTGTATTGCTTGCAGATCCTAAAGATGAGGTTACAAAAGATAGACCAGAATCAAGATTTAATGAAACTCCATTACCATCAACCATGGTGTCGGTCAGTGTTATATCGTCAATTAATAAGTTACCTGTATTTCGAATTGAAATTGTGTAGGTTATTTTATCACCTGGAGATAACACGCCGTCTCCATTGTCGAAGGTTTGAGTTCCTGTTTTGGTAACTTCAAATTTTGGATCAGGAACAAGTTCTATGATTGTTGGGTCGTTTGTGGTATTTCCATCATCATCAATACCATCATCAGCAAGGTCTACAATATTTCCGTTGTTACCAGGACTTGAAGTTGTAACTGTAACTACATTGCTTATAAAGGCTGTGGCTGCCGATGCCCCAGAAATCGTATAGGATGCCGTATAGGTCATCACTTCATTTGGTCTTATAATACCCTTTTGGCCATTAATGGTCCCAATACTATAGGTATTACCACCCATTGCGCTATGAGCAGAACAGTAGTAGAATAATTTTGGAGTACTATCAGTGACGAAAATTTCGGTGTAGGCTCCTGCATTTCCAGGGGTACCAGTGGTCGTTACACTGGTGGTATAGGAGGAGCCTCCGCCATGAGTTCCATCGATCGTAGAGCTTAGTCTAAATGGATGAGATGAGTTGCTTGCATTGGACTGATTGAACCTATAAGTATACCCTTTTTGAAGCACGAGTTCTTTTTGAGCTACACCATCAATAAAGTACTTATTTACTCCTCCTACTTGGGCTACCGTTACATTTAAATTGATTCTAGTTGGACTTAGGGTTTGAGAGTGATAACTTGGACCATTTAATTGTCCTGAAAGATTTGTTCCAATACCATCAGTTAATAAATCTACCAGTGTAGGTGTGGTTAAATTAACATTCCCTGTATTTTCAATATATATCGTATACTCAATTATATCGTTTAAGTCGTTTGACCCGTTATTATTTACATCCGTCACCGTAGCTACTTTAGTAACCTCCATTGATGGAGAAGCAGTAAATGTTGTTTCTGTTGGATCATCAATGGTATTTCCGTCTGTATCATCACCATCGTCGGACTTATCAAAACCATCGCTTGTTCTTCCAGGACTACTACCTGTTAGAGATACTACATTGGAGATGAGTCCTGAGTCAAAATCAGATTGCGTTATAACATACTTAGCTGTATATCTATCAATATTGTCTCTTCCAATCGTAGCGTCACCGTCGATGGTATCTGTTACTGTGAAGGTGGTAAGCGGTCCTTGTAGAGGAACCCCATCTACCCATCTCCAACCGCCTTCTGGTTCTGAAAAGTCATATGTGTTTGGATTTTGAGAAAGACCTATCCAATGAGGGTTGCTATTTACAAAATTATCCCAATCAGGCTCCTGATCCTGTATCCATCCCCATTCATGTGTGGAATTTACAACTAGGAGATATCCACCAAGGGACTCAGCAGTAGATTTTGCCACGTCCCATGTAACACCGGCATCTGAAACAAAATAAGTGTGGCCTTCAAATACACCATTTAGTCTTGTAAACCCGGCCTGGGATGTTCTTCCATCGTTAAATTCTACTATATATTTATATGAGCCACTATTTGCTCTATCTGCAGTTCTAATGTTATTTGAACTTATATAAATATATCCTTTAGAATTTGAATTTCCAGTGTCGTTTGGCTCGTTGTTAATCCAAATATTTACACCTAATTTTTCTTCTTTTTTACCATCAAGCCATTTCCATCCACCTGCTGGCTCAGAGTAATCTGGGTCATTGACGTCTTGGTAAAGACCCACCCAATACCAATTATTTGGAAGAACAGAATTTAAATATTCTTTTTCTCCTGGAGAGGTTAAGTTGGCAAGATAACCCCCTATGGCGATAGCTACATTTCTTTGATTTTCCCATGTTGTGGAAGAGTTGTTTCGCATGTAACTATGTCCATTGTAAGCACCTACGTAGGTATAACCCGCTTGGACTGTTCTTCCGTCATCAAATTCTAGAAGTCCTCCTTGGGTCTGAGAATCCTGCCTAGATCTAAAAAACCCACTTCTTAAATACTGACCATAATTGTAACCAGCTAAACTACTTGGTTGCATATCATCCCATTTACCATTTCCTGTACTTGTGAAGTCTACTGCTCCAACTCCGAGATTGGTAGTTATGGTTTTGGTAGTAGACTGGTAGGTAAGTGAAGTGGTAAGAGAAAGTAAATTTCCATTTCCGTCTGTTAAAATATCATCTATATCTGGGTCATTTTCATACCATGCAACAGTGTCGTCAAGAGCAGAAGTCGATATGATATCCATATCCCCATCCCCATCCATATCCGCTACATAGACAAAGTTTGCACCATCTTTATTCGTGGCTATATCAGTGGCCGTCCATGTAGGATTAGTAGCCCCGTTGTTCTCATACCAAGCTATGGTATCATCATTATGAGAAGCCGATACGATATCCATATCCCCATCTCCATCCATATCTGATGCAAAAACAGATCTTGGACTATTTGGACTTGTTGCTATAACAGCTTTAGTCCAAGTAGGATCTGCAGCCCCATTACTTTCATACCATTCAATAGTGTTGTCAAGAGCAGAAGCCGATATGATATCCATATCCCCATCCCCGTCCATATCTGCTGCAAAGACAGAATGTGCACCATTTGCATTTGTTACGATATCAGCGGCCGCCCATGTAGGATTTGCAGCCCCGTTGTTCTCATACCAGGCTATGGTATCGTCACCATATGAAGCTGATAGGATATCCATATCTCCATCTCCATCCATATCCTCTACAAAGACATCTCTTGCTTGAAGTGCACTTGTTGCTATAACAGCTTTAGTCCACACAGGGTTTGCAGCTCCGTTGTTCTCATACCAAGCAATGGTGTTGTCATTGTGAGAAGCCGATACGATATCCATATCCCCATCGCCGTCCATATCTTTTGCTTGAACAGATCTTGCAGCAACTGCATTTGTTGCAATATTGGCAGCGGTCCAAGTAGGATTAGCAGCGCCGTTATTTTCATACCAAGCTATGGTATTGTCATTTGCGGAAGCCGATATGATATCCATATCCCCATCCCCGTCCATGTCTTCTGCAAAGACAGAAAATGCGCCATCTGCACTTGTTGCTATAACATTTTTAGTCCAAGTAGGATTTGCAGCCCCATTATTTTCATACCAGGCTATGGTATCGTCAGCAAATGAAGCTGATAGGATATCCATATCTCCATCCCCATCCATGTCTGCTGCAAAGACAGATCTTGGACCATCTGTATTTGTGGCGATATCAGTAGTGGTAAAGGATATAGGAACTTTAATAGGTACATTCCCCTTGTTTTCAACAGTTATAAAATAGTTTACAATATCTCCAACACCATTTACTCCATCTCCATTATCGGTAATCGAAGCTGTTTTTGTAATCTCAATTACTGGGCTAACGGTGGCAAGCTCAGTAATAACTTCTGTTGTATTGGAAGTATTATCAGAATTGGTAGTCGTACTACCTATTACTTCAATTATATTTCTTACTCTCCCTGAATTAAGATCAGATTGAGTTATGGTATAGGAAGTAGTAAATGTGGTAGAACCACGAATTAAAAGCGTACTTGAGGTTGACCCCGATGTCGAGGTTACAGTTTGTAACGGGGTATTTAAGTTTAGTGTTAATCCATTTCCGTCTTTTAATGTATCGGACGTTTTTAAAGACTTTACTTTCACCCCTCCAGTATTGGTCACAACAATGGAATAAACAATGATATCTCCAACATCGTTGATTGTATTGGAATTAACGTCCTGGACTTGTGCCGTTTTAGATACTCTTAAGTTGGAAACAATATTAAATTCTGTCTTTGTTTGATCATCAATTGTATTTCCGTCTCCATCTTGTCCGTTATCGGAGGTATCTGTAACATTATTTGAATTTGCAGGTGAAGATGCTACTGCCGAGACAGTATTGAAAACTGCTCCAGCGTCCATAGCCGCTTGGGAAATGACAAATGTGGCTAGGTAAGTTTCTGTCTCACCCATGGTGATGGTTCCCTGTGAGGTACTACCATCTGTAGAACTAGAATACGTAGGTCCTGATGTTAGGGTAAGGGTATTACTTAAAAGATCCGTAAGTGTATCTGTCAGGGTAAGTCCTGTAAGGATTACATTTCCTTTGTTTTCTGCTGTAATGGTATAATTGATGGTATCACCAAGGTCCACCTGACCATTACTGTTATTGTCGGTAGTGGTAAAGGTTTTTGTAAGCTCAAGAACCGGACTTGCAGTTTCAAGTGGGGTTGAAATCTCATAGGTTGCTGTGACGTTATCGGTAAGACCCGAGCTACTACCTAAAATTAGAATGGTATTGGATACTCCCCCTGAATTTATATCGGACTGGGTAATGGTATAGGAAGCTGTAAAGGTCGTTACCCCAGCCACCGCCAAAGAGGAGGAGGTAGAACCTGAGGTCGCACTCACCGTACTAATTGGTGCATTATAGGTAAGAGCTGTACCACTGAAATCTGTAAGGGTATCTGAGCATGTTAAAGACGATATGGTAGTATACCCTGTATTTGAAACTACAATGGTGTAGACAATAATATCGCCAAGATCATTTACCTGACTACCATTTACATCTTGCACAATTGCTGACTTAAATACATCTAAAGTTGATGTTGATGCCAGACTTATAATGGTTGGGTCTTCACCTCCGTTAGACGGGTCTCCATCATCGGAGGTTTTAGAAACCACGGTCGTTCCATCAGGATCGATACCTGTAAATGTAGCGGTATTAGATAAAAATTTACTATCTACATCATCTTGGGTAATAGTATAACTTGCAGTGTAGGTATCTACGCTTCTTGATTCTAAAATTCTATTATTATCTGTGGTTGAAGTCATAGTATCTGTTGTTCCAGATAGTGTTGGATTTATTGAACTATAAGTATATATGAAACGCGTAGGTGCGCTTCCTGTTTCAAGTTGAGCACCCCAGAATCGTGCTCCATAACTTCCTGCATAGGGAGGGTCAATCCCTACTCTATAGCTACCTGCAGCACCAGTAGTAAACGTATAGGAATAGCGTTGCCATGACCACTGTCCATATGTTTGATATGTTATGTATGGAGAGTAGGTGTCGGATCCTCCAGGAGGTCTATAAACAAATCTAAGTTGTTCATTTGTGACTGCATCATCCCAATTAGAATCCCAAGCACTGGAGTAAACAGAAACTGTATACTGTGTGTTTGCCTCTAATGTTACATTTTGGTATACATAATTCGAGGTATTATTGTTGTCATGAATCCTCGCATGTGCACCAGAATTTACATCTGATGAGTTATTATTATTTTTTGTGTTACCTAAACCGTTTACTGGGAAATTATAATCTACATTACTATAACTATCACCGCTGGAAGTGTTAAAGTAATAGGGTTCATTTTTTGGATGTCCCCAGGTATTATGTGCGCTCCCCCAAATATTACCATTTTCATCCCACTGGTAATCATTATCATCGATTCTTTGAGAATAATAAAATAAATTTTGAACTTGAATATCTGTGGTTATCGTTGCCTTAGTTGAGTTATAGGTCACTGTGGTATTTAAAGATCGTGTGTTCCCTAGACCATCGGTTAGACTATCAATAATTGTCGTGCTTGTTAATTTGGTGTTTCCAGTGTTGGTAACCACAATGGTATATTCAATAATATCTCCAACTCCGTTAAGACCATCTCCATTGACATCACTAACAGTGGCAGTTTTTGCAATGGTAACGGAAGACTGCTTACTAATCTCTGTAACCGTTGGGTCATCGACGGTATTTCCATCATTGTCAATTCCATCATCGGAAGTTTCTGTAACTAGTGAAGTCCCCTCAGCTGAGACAAAAACCTGGTTTATTAATATGCCATCATCCACATCATCTTGTGTGATGGTATGAGAAAACTCATATTCTACTTTTCCTCCAGGTACCATCACCGTTGATTCCCCAGGTTTAAGCACATATGAACCATCCCTTGCGATCCATCCACCGTTTATATTATCAGACTGATAACCAGAATTATTTGTCTGATATATTCCTGTCCAGTGCCATTGTCCATTGGAGTTATTACGAATGGCTGTCATCATAAAATCCCATTCTTCTTTACTGTTGGGTACAAAAAGATATCCACCTGCGTTGGTAGCGTAAGTGTTGTGGTTACTCCAGTTCCACGTTGTGTGTTCTAAATAGTATCTATGTCCATTGAATTCTCCCAAATAACCGTTATCAAAATGGCTACTAGTAGGACGACTATTATATGAACCGAAATTTTGGGGTTCAACCTCAAGTATTGAACGATAACCATTTCCCAGACTGATATCTCTAGCATATTTAGTCCCATTACTATTTTGGATTAACAAACCAGCTAGGCTAGTGTTACTTGGATAACTGCCTTCCCATTCAATATATGTTGTTGTGGCATTAGTTGAAATAGGTAAAGCATCTGATTGTCTTGAGGGTAGACTACCATAAGTATAAATGTAGGTTGTAGGTATAGATCCTTTTTCAAGTTGTGCCCCCCAGAAACCAGCTCCGTTTCCGTCTGCATAGGGAGGGTCAATTCCTACCCTGTAGATTCCCTGGGCCCCAGTTGTGAAGGTGTAGCTAAATCGTTGGAATGACCAGTTATTGACATAGGTTGGAAGAGTAAAATATTGAGAAAAAGTATCCGATCCTCCAGGAGGCCGATATACAAAACGTATTTGCTCTGCTGTTACCGCATCGTCATAGTTTGCATTCCAAGCTCTAGCATAAACCGATACGGTATACTCGGTATTTGCCTCTAGAGTTACGTCTTGGTAATAATATCTTGAAGTATCATTATAATCATGAATTCTACTGTGCGCACCAGAATGATTATCAGACCCACTTGTCAAAGGTGACCTTGTCCTTCCCAAACCATTTGTTTGAAAATAATAATCAACGTTAGAATAACTGATTCCACTCATTGATGACCAGTAGTAAGGTTCGTCTACGGGATATCCCCATGAATTTAAAGTAGAACCCCATACATCCCCCTGTTCATTCCACTGATTATCAATATCATCTTGGAGATTTGAGTAATAAAATAAATTTCTTATCTCTTTTAAGGTAAAAGAGCTTGTGCCCGAAAATTGGGTAACAGTAACTCCACTTGAACGTGTCAAGGTGTCGGTAACGGTAAAATTTCTAAGAGAAGTGTTACCGGTGTTTTTAATGGTGATTTCATAATTTATTTTGTCGCCTGCATCGATTTGACCATTTCCATTGATATCGGTTGTGGTAGCTGTTTTGGTAGCCTCTATTTGGTTAGTAACATTAAGTGGTGTAATGGTTGGATCGTTTTCTGTGTTTCCATCACTGTTATCATCATCAGCACTTACATCAAAAGTCGTCCCAGATATTCCACCTGGAGAAGTAAAAGATCCTGTTATCGTCACTTGATTTGAAATTTCAGTGGCGGTATCCATCATATCCTGTGTTATGGAAACCTGTGCGGTGTAGGTAGCACTTTCCCCCGTTGGAAGTGCAACCACTGTAGGATTTTGTTCAATTGTTCTTGAGGGAGTAGTTGAGGTATTCGAATAGGTGAAAATATAAGTTGAAGGTAATATACCCTCCTCTAACTGTATTCCCCAAAGTGCAGTCCAGTCCCCATTCAAGTTAGGAGCGGCTATTCCAACACTATAGGTTGTAGTGGTGGTAGTTGTAAAAGTCCAGTAGTATCTTCTCCAATTTGTACTACCAGCATTATCAGGAGTTATATAATTTGTTATCACTTGATAAGGAGAAAAAACATCGGAGCCACCAGAACGGCGGTATACAAATCTCAACATATCATTATTATCGGTGTCGTTTATTCGAGCGCTGTTTCTAGCTGCAGCATAAACAGAAATGGTGTAAGTAGTATTTCCTGATAAAGTGACATTTCTATATAAATAGGCATCTGGATCGTTGTCGTTTCTTCCTATAGCATGTCTCCCGCTATAACTGTCTCCAGACCCTAAATAAGTTGATGGTGTATTACCAAAACCGTTAGTCGTAAAGTGGGAATCTACATTACCATAACCTAATCCACTATCAGCATTGTAATAGTAAGGCTCATTAAGTGGAATATTCCACTGATAGTAATCATTCCAATCTTGGCCACTTCCGTTCATTTCGTTCCATCCACTACCCTCGTCTAAACGATTGGAATAAGCAAACAAGTTGGTTTTAGGCCCTACAAATACCGTTGTAGAGGTCGAGCTCCAATCCAATGTTAGCGTCTGCGTGGTGCTGCCATATTTAAGTTTATCATCGATACCCGTAAATAAAAGTGGAAGTCCTCCGGTGTTGGTAACCACAACTGTATAGGTAATAATATCTCCTAGATCTGTAATTCCATTTGAATTCGTATCGGAGACAACAGCTGATTTCACCACCTGCAAAGATGGATTGTAACACCCAACATCGTAATTCTCATCTCTGAAATCGAAAGTGTTGTCATTATTTAAATCTTGTGGAGTAGTATATCCATCCGATCCACTTGTTACTTTACCCTTGCTATTTTGATTCACTGGATTTGGCCCAAGCTTGCCATCGGAATTTGGATCGGTATATCCTGCCTCTTCGGTATCGTTACATCCATCACCATCTGAATCCAGTTCAAAAGCATCTAAAATACTATCGGAATCACTGTCTTTAGCTGTATTTAACTCAGCCTGGTCAGATGCACCATCGTTATCGGTATCTGCAAAACCAGTGTCCAAACCATTAATTACTCCATCATTATTGGTATCCAAAGCTTCATTTCCCGACTCAACCACATCATAAATACCGTCGTTGTCCGAGTCTAAGTCTAGTCCATTTGGAACTCCGTCTCCATCAATATCTGGTGTACAAGACTTTGATGCTGTCATCGTAATGGCATCAAGCTGAATCGATGAGTTGATTCCAGGAGCGTATGCAGAAAACATTATAGCTACTCTTGTTGTCTGTGCATCAGTTGTAAAGGTGACCGTCCTAGACTGCCAACTAGATGAGGCTGAGGTGACATCACTTATTGCATAATTGGTCTGCATAGATTGTATCTGCAGAAGCGTACTTCCTCCACCAGCGTGTGTAGCTACAAATCGACCTCCTTCTTTATGATAGAAGGAAATTCCATAAGATCTGTTTGGATATACATTTTCTATAACAAGAATTCTATCGTAATTACCGTTGGACCCATAGGCTGTTTTATCCCAGTAAGACGCATCGTTACCACTAGCGGCATTACTTAAAAGTTCGATAAAATAAAATCCTTGGTATGGACCAAAAGTGGTGCCCTGCGGTCCCTGACTTTGCGACCATACCTCACCATCCCCATTGATAGAGGTAAAAGGAGGAGCAACGGTAGTATTTGGGTATGCTGTATTTCTATTTGCTGGAGAGCCGGGTGGGAAAGACCCTGAATAAGTTTCAAATGAAGTTCCATCTAGCAAAAAGTTCAAACACTGCTCGTCTCTGTCTAAAATTCCATCATTATCATCATCAATATCGGTGGTATCCGGAATATTGTCTCCATCGGAATCGGTACCTAGGACCAAAAAGGTTGGATCATTCTCAGTATTTCCATCCGTATCAATACCGTTGTCACTAACATCTTTTACGTCTTTTTCTGCTGGAACAGGGTTTCTAACGGTATTCCCCTCAAAGGTGATTTGGTTTCTAAGCCCTCCTGTATCAATATCGCTTTGGGTGATGGTATAAGAGGCTGTGTAAGTTGCAGTCTCTCCAAGTGTAAGTGTTCCCTGGGCAGATGAAGCACTAGCAGAGTTGAAGGTGACTGTATTGGTCATTGTTCTATCTCTTAAAAACGCATCTTTTAAATCATCAGAAAAAGTAAGATCTCTGACAATGTCTTTAGGATGAGTAGACCTATTTTCAACCGTTATGGTAAACACGGCAACATCTCCAGGATTAGCACCATTTGCGTATCCAGTATAGGTCGCTGTTTTGGTAACCTCTATTTGAGGTAAATCACCAAGATAGGAAAGTGTCGGATCGTTTTCAGTATTGCCATCGGTGTCATCTCCGTCGTCACTTTGATCCCTTGCATGAACTACTGGATCACCATTTACATAAACATAGCTCGTAGCAGAGGCGGTGTTGGATATACCTCCACTTGCATTGTCAGCATTTTGTACGGTATAAGTAGCCGTATAGGTGGCAATTTCACCTGAAATTAAAGTTCCATTTGAAGATCCTTGAGAAGCGGAAATAAAATTGAGCCTATTGGGCGAGGCAAATGCATCCAACTGTCGGACATTACCATCGAAATCGGTGATATAATCTGTAATGTAGATAAACCTTTGCGTTACATTCCCATCATTTAAAAGAGAAAAGGTGTACACAATGTTATCTCCAACTGATATTCTATTATCTCCATCGTTATCATTATTTACATAGGTTTTGGTAAGATTTAGCGATGGATTAGGGGTAATAAGCGTATCAGTGGTATCGGTCACAGTATTTCCATCTGCATCATTACCATCATCACTTATGTCACTAACAAAAATAGTTCCCGCAACATTACTTGCTCTAACAAGAGCACTATTTCGAACACCACCATTATCTAGTGCGTTTTGAGCAATAGTGTAACTTGCTACATAGGTTTTTACAGCTCCAGGTGCAAGAAGGTCTGGGTCACTGGATGTAGGTGTAGCATTTAGCGTGAGTGTATTTCCATTGGCATCCACGAAAGTATCTGTAACTGTAAAATTTTGTAGAGATTCGGTTCCTTTGTTTTCAATTGCAATTGTATAATTGATAATGTCTCCAAGACCGGTTTCTCCGTTACCATCAACATCGGTAACAGTTGCTGTTTTGGTAGCCTCCAAAATAAGTGTTCCAAACAGGATGTTTTCAGTTGGGTCATCAGTTGTATTTCCATCATTGTCAATTCCATCATCGCTCAAATCAGTTACAGTAGCTGTTAAGGAAGCTGCTGTTACTGAGGCTTGATTGGATAATCCACCCCCGTCAATAGCCTCTTGTGCAATAGTGTAACTTGCTACGTAGGTTGCCGTTTCGCTTACCTTTAAGGATCCTGCATCGGAGCCTAAAGTTGACGATTTAAAAGTAGGTGTAACAGTTAAAGCAAGTGTTCCACCATTTTTCTTTGATAGCACATCATCTAAAACGACAGATGAAAAATCTAGATTCCCTGTATTTGCAATCGTTATTGTGTATACTACCGTGTCGCCAACCCCATAGGTGTTATCCCCGTTATTGTCGGTTATAGTAGAGGTCTTTGTTACTTCAATCCCAGGCGTCCTCGGAATTATGGTTTCCGTTCTATCATCAACAGTATTTTGATCAAAGTCATTACCATCATCACTAGCATCGGTAATAGTTACATCTGCTGGAGTTTGAGCTGTAACAGAGGCCTGATTTGATAAACCCCCAGCATCTACATCAACCTGTCGAATAATATATGTACCCTGAAAAGTAGCTGTTTCATTGGGTTTTAAGGTTCCAAAAGCTGATCCCTGATTTGCACTTACAAAACTCGGTCCACTATCTAAGGTCTTTGTAGTGGTTAGTGTGATATCTTGTAAATCATCCGATACAGAAATGTTGTCTAATGTAACATTACTAAGGTTCTGTACTAAAATTGTATAATCGATTCTATCACCTAGTGAAATAGCACCACTAGAATCATTATCAGTAAATGTAGCTGTTTTAGTAACTTCAATTTCTGGGACTTCAGCTATTACAACATCGGTAGGATCATTTGTTAAATTTCCATCTCCATCAATTCCATCGTCACTAGCTTCAATTACATCTGCAGAGGAACTCCCAGGATTGCTTCCCGTTACAACAACGGTATTTCTAAACCCACCTGAATCTACGGAAGCTTGATTAACAGTAAACGATGCAGTGTATGTAACGGTACCATCTCTTTTAACAGTAGTAGCACTTGACCCAGCTGATGCACTTTGGAAAGTTGGTCCACCGTTTAATTGTATAGCTGCACCCGCAAGACCTACAAATGTATCATTTAAATTAAGGTTGCCTACATCAACATTTCCCTTATTTACTACTGTTATAGTATACTCCGCTATATCTCCTATAACAGGATTCGCATTTGAAGACATAGACACGGTTTTTGTCGCCTCCAAAATTGGGTTGAAATTAAGTCTTACCTCAGTGACGTCGTTTTGTGTATTACCATCTAAATCGTCTCCATCGTCACTAACATCTGTTCTTGTAAGTGAACCATCAAGAGTTTTTGCAGAAACGGTAACTTGATTTTTAACCCTTGTTGTAGATACATCTGTTGCATCAACAGTATAACTCGCAGTATAGGTCGCACTTTCCCCTGTTTGAAGTGAACCTGCAGCGGACCCACCTGAGGAAAAATTAAAAGTAGGGCCTGCATCTAATGAAATCGAAGTATTGTTCCCCCTTTGAAATGTCTCTGTAAGTGTAATGGAGGTAAGTGCAGTGTTACCTTTGTTAGTAACAACAATTGTAAAAACAGCTGTATCTCCCACTCCAGGTAAATTATCACCGTTATCAACGAGTAGACCTGTTTTGACAACCTCAACAGCTGGATCAACAGTAAAATCAATTCTAGTTTCGTCATCAACTAGATTTCCATCTGCATCATTCCCATCATCACTTACATCGGTTACGTCTCCTGTGTTTCCTGGACTGTTTGCGGTAACACTTACTGTATTTAAGATACATCCCGATCCGATCTCAGCATTACCAATAGTATATGTTGCAGTATAAGTTCCTATCTCTCCCGGATTCAAACTTCCCTGCGCTGAGCCTGCACTGTTGGAATTCCAGGTTGGCCCACTTGCCATAGTAAGAGTAAGTGTACCAGTACAATCGGTGAGTAAATCAACTAGAGTAATTCCAGATAGAGCAATCTGACCCGTATTTTGAACGGTTATAGTAAAGGTTACGACATCACCTACTCCGTTCTCTCCATCGCCATTATCAGCTATTTTATATGTTTTAGTAGCTTCAATTCGTTTATCAATAGTAAGTGATGTAGTGGTGGAGTCATTTTCTGTATTGCCATCGTTATCTATTCCATCATCACTCACATCAACCACATCTCCGTTATTGCCAGGTGAATTAGCTGTGGCAGTAAGAGAATTAGACACACTACCGGTGTTAGCAACGGGAGCTGTTATAGTATAAGAAGCGGTATAAATAGCAACTTCGGCGACCTTTAAAGTACCTGCGGAAGAACCAAGTGATGAGGACTGAAACAATGGATTGTGATTTAATTGAATAGCGGCACCATTACCATCATCAAAGTTTTCAGATAAAACAAGTCCACTTAAAGTGACATTTCCTTTATTTTCTACTCTTATATTATAGTTGATAATATCACCTGGATCATTTTGACTATTACCGTTTACATCTTGGACGTTAGCAGTTTTGGTCACCTCAAGAGTCGCTGTTGTTGTTATCGTTGATTCGGTACAATCGTCCACAAGGTTCCCGTCGTTATCAATTCCGTCGTCTGCTCTATCAGTTGCCCTTCGATTCGTATTTACTCCATCTGCTTGAATATCTAAACAGTTGTTTAATCCCCCGCTATCAACAGCTCCTTGCTGAACTATATAAACCGCTTTGTAAGTCACTGTCTCACCTACAAGAAGATAACCATTTGAGGAATTTTGATCAGAAGAGACAAATATTGGACCTGGAGGCGTAAAAGGGGCAATAAGTGCAAGAACATTATTATTTTGATCTTTCAAAACATCAAAAAGAGTAACAGCATCTAATTGCTCTTCTCCTTTATTATATACTGTAATAATGTATTCTAATTGATCTCCAAGACCAATTGTACCATTCCCATCAACATCTACATAGTTTTCTAATTTCGTTCCCTCTAAGGCCGTTACAGTATTACCAGCGACAACTTGAGTTGGGTCATTTGCTGTGTTACCATCTGAGTCATCTCCATCATCGGATGGGTCAGTTACGTTATTTGAATTACCTGGTGTACTTGCTGTTCCTGTAACTGTTAAGCTAACCCCACCAGCCGAGACACCAGCTCCATTAAAAGTATAAGTGGCAATGTAGGTTCCTGTTTCACCAGCAACCAAAGACCCGGGCGAAGATCCACTAGAGTTAGATAAAAAAGTTGGAGAGGAGTTAAGTGTTAATGCAGATCCATTTATTCCTCGAAGGGTATGAGAGATAGTTAAACTTGATAAAGCAAGATTACTAATGTTCCTAGCTTTAATGGTAAATACGACAACATCTGTAGCATTTACAGTGTTGTCGGAATCCGTGACAATATCGGAGTAGGTTGTAACCTCAAGAATAGGGCTCTGTCCTTGAGCAAGTAATATACCCCAAAAAAACAGGGTATAAAGCGCTATGTAAAATCTCCTCAAAATCAACTATAACACGTTATATAAAATTACAACTGCTACACGGCAATAATCGTACCACTATATTTAGGTTATTAACTTTTTAATTAACTGTGCTTTAATTACAAAATGTTGTTTTTCAGCATTTTATAAATACTTGGGATTAAAACTTCTAATTTAATCAACAATTTAAACATTAGTACAGAGGTCAATTTTTAATATACAATTCGTAAAATTTTACATCGAAATTTGAGAATTTTTTATTGGATAGATTTAATTATTAAAAAAATTTTAATTTTGCACGCATAATTAATCATGCCATGTTAAAGAAAATTTTCTCGATTTTTAACTTTCACACAATTATCATAGTTGCAGAGGCAATAGGCGTTTATTATTTATTTAAACATATTGACCTTACAATGTCAGTTAATTTTGATATTATCAGCATTGCTATAATTTTCCCTTTGGTTTTTACTATAACCGGAGCTTTCAACAAAAGACAAGAGTCATTAAATTACCTTTCAATATTTAGAACTAAAATAATTACCCTTCAAAATATCTTTGGAGCAGTTGAGGGGGTTTCAAAAAAAGACAAACAAAGATTATCTGAAATTTTGATCAATTTAGAAAAATACTCCTTTAGTTTACTCAAAGGAAGTAAAAAATATTCTATCACAGGGGTAAGGAAATTTAGTAAAGAAATATATGAACTCACTTTGAGCAACTTGTCAAAATTTAACGATAGAGAAAAAGACAGTATGATAAGAGTAAAAAATGAAGTTTTTCAAAATATTGAAAATTTACATGCTCTGCAATCTCATGGAACTCCCGTTAGTTTGAGAAGTTATTGCTTGGTCTTCATTTACCTCTTTCCATTGATATATACTCCTTCACTTATTGATGGAATTAAATCTAGCATATCAGAATATCAAAATGTAATATCCTTAGGGTTTACAATTTTAATTAGTTTTACGCTTATCGCTTTGTATAATATTCAAAATTACATTGAAAACCCCTTTGACCAAAAAGGTTTTGATGACGTAAAACTTAGAGAGTTTAAATTAAAGGAGGAGGAAATTTAATTTTTATTTTTCCCATTTAGGAGACCTTTTTTCTTTAAAAGCCTTAAGCCCCTCTCGAGCATCTTTTGTTCTTAAAACCTTATCCAACATTGACTTTAAATATTTTTGATTTTTTTCATCATCAACAATATTACTGTAGGCCTCCATACCTAGCGAAATTGCAACTGGAGAATTAGCTCTCACTTGATTAATCCATTCTTTAGCAGCAGTTTCTATTTCATTTTTATCAACGGCCTTTGAAATCAAACCCCAATCTTCTGCTTTTTGAGCATTTATTTCATATCCTCTAATACACCAATCAAGTAAAACTCTTGGAGCTATAACTCTCATTAAAACTCCCATTACTTGCATCGGAAAAATACCTCTTCTTGTTTCAGGTAGAGAAAATTTTAATGACTTTTCTGCAATAACATGAGTGCAGCATGCTAAAAATAAATATCCTCCAGCAAAAACATTGCCCTCAACAATTGCCAAGGAAGGCTTGCTAAAGCCAGTCCATAAATTTACAAGCAGGACTTCTTTCATGGGTTCCCCAATAGATGATTCATGCTGATCTGCCTTTCCTTGCATCGCTGATAAATCTGATCCTGAACAAAAAACATCGCCTTTAGCTCTTAAAACCAAAACCCTGACTCTTTTATTATTTTGAGCATATTGAAGAGCAAATGCCAATTCATTTAACATTTGAGGATGAATAGCATTTTTTTTTGCAGTTCTATTAAGTGTTATTTCAAAAACTTCATTTATTTCATCTATTTCTATAAAGAAGAACTTTTCATTGTGGAATTTTTCTAGCTGACCTTCTCTATAATAATTCATTTCTTAACTTTTAATAAAATACGTCCACCTTGAATATTTTCTCCCTTAACAACATTTATAAACTCAATTTCTCCATCTTCATTTGAATATAGTGTGTTTTCCATCTTCATGGAGCTAAGAACAATGAGAGGTTGATTTTTTTTTATTACATCACCTTTTTTTACAAAAACGTCAACAACTAATGACGGCATTGGAGATATGTATGCGCTTTCATCTTTTTCTTTTTCGCCACCTGGATATCTGTCGGCGACTTCAAGTTTATTGTTACCAAAATCAATGGAATGCACATAGATTGATTTATCAATTTCTCTAACTTGAAATTTTTTAAAAACTCCGTTTATTTCTGCATGAATGACACTACCTCTTGCTCGAATAATTGACACATTATAATTCGATTTATTGAAAGAGAAGATAAAATCCCCATTCACTATTTTATAACTACAGTTAATATGATTGCTATTAAAATAAAAGTTTTCGGTTTGAAGACTGTAAAAGTTATTTCTCCAACCAGATGGTAGATGTTTTAATATTTTCTTCTTTTTATTCCTTCTTGACCAACGATATAAAGATGCAGCGATAGATATATTCTCAATTGTTGACTGATTTTTTTTAAGCTCAGTTATTTTTTTATTTTCAAAAATAAAATTTGTATCATACTCTCCCCTTACAAATGAACTGGATGAAAGTATGTTTTGCAATAATTCAATGTTTGTATTTGGCCCAAGTATAACCGTTTGAGAAAGTGCATAATTTAACTTATTTATGGCTTTTACTCTATTTGTGTCATAGGCAATAATTTTAGCTAGCATAGGATCAAAATAAATATTTACCAAATCACCATTTTTCAAATCGCTGTCTATTCTTATTCCTTTCACATTTGGGAATTTGAGTTTATGAATCTTACCGGAAGTAGGTAAAAAATTAGATGCTGGATTTTCAGCATAAAGCCTTGCTTCAATTGCATAGCCTTTAGACACAATATCGTCTTGATTTAAGTTGATTTTTTCACCTTGAGCAATTTTGAGTTGAAGATCTACTAGATCGATACCGGTAATCTCTTCTGTTACAGGATGCTCAACTTGAATTCTAGTGTTTACCTCCAAAAAGAAAAAGTTTTTTGTTTTATTGTCATAAATAAATTCAACTGTACCTAAACTTTTATATCCAAGTTTCTTTCCGATTTGGATGGCACACTCAACCATTTGTTTTCTTAATTTATCATCTAAAATTTTAGAAGGAGTTTCTTCAATAATTTTTTGGTAGCGTCTTTGAATTGTACACTCACGCTCGAACAAATGAAAGATATTTCCTGAAGTATCGCCTAAGATTTGAACTTCAATATGCCTGCCTGATTCTACGTATTTTTCTATGATTATCCGATCATCTCCAAATACATTTTTGGCTTCCATTCTTACCTCATTCAAGGAATTTAAAAACTCCCTTTCTTTAAAAACTGTTCGCATCCCTTTACCTCCTCCTCCAGCTGATGCTTTTAAAAGGACAGGGAATCCTATTTTTTTTGCCTCACCAAGCAATTTTGTGTCTTTCTCTTTAGAATTCTCATACCCTGGAAGGAGGGGAATCCCTAGCTCTTTAACTAAGCGTCTAGCATTATCTTTATCCCCCATGAGCTCTATTGAGTCAGGATCTGGTCCAATAAAAATAATATTTTCATCATTACATTTTTGAGCAAAAGAAGCATTTTCCGACAAAAATCCGTAACCAGGATGGATAGCATCAGCTCCAAATTTTTTGGCGATTTTTATAATTTGTGATGAATCTAAATGACATTGAATTGGATTTTCTCCTTTGAGAAAAACAGAAATATCCGCCTCTTGAACATAATTTGAATTTGCGTCAGCTGAACTATAAATAGCGATAGTTTTAACACCTTCCTTTTTACAGGTTTTAAAAATTCTTTTAGCTATTTCGCCTCTATTAGCTACCAACAAGGTTTTAATTAATTTTGCCATTATCTACATTCTAAAAACACCAAAAGATCCAGTTCCTTTAATTTTTTGATTATATATAACAGCTAAACAAAACCCTAAATAATTTCTTGTTTCTGAAGGTTCTATTACACCATCGTCCCACATTTCAGAAGACGAGTGCCAAGCAGTTTGCTTTTGACTCATCATCTCAATAAGCGCTCTTCTCTCTTTATCTATTTCACTTTTGTCAAGCTTTAGGCCTTTTTTCTTGGCTGCGTTAGTTTTAATAATTTCCATTACCCCAGCCAATTGCTCACTCCCCATTACACCAAGTTTCGAATTTGGGTAACTAAATAAAAATCGAGGATTATAAGATCTTCCGTTCATAGCGTAATTTCCTGCTCCAAAAGATGAACCAATCATTAAACTCAAGTGTGGAACTTCGCTATTAGAAACAACGTTAATTAATTTTGCTCCATTTTTAATAATTCCTCCCTCTTCATATTTTTTACCAACAATAAATCCGGTTGTATTATGAATAAAAAGTATTGGCGTATTGTTGCGATTTGACAACTGTATAAACTGGCACGCTTTATTAGCAGCCTCAGAAAAAATGACCCCGTTGTTTGCTACTATTCCAATAGGATATCCATGTATTTTACACCAACCTGTAACCATCGTCTTTCCATACTCTTTTTTAAATTCAGCAAAATCAGAATCATCAATTACTCTTGTTAAAAGTTCTCTAACGTCAAATGATATTTTTGGATTAGATGGAATAATACCATTCAGCTCTTCAATATTAAATCTAGGAGAAAGAACTTTTTTTGGTATTAATGAGGGATTTTGATGAGGTAAGTACTTAATTATTTCTCTTGCTATTCTAAATGCATCAAATTCATCTTTCGCTAAATAATCCGAAACACCGGAAATACTGCTATGCATTTCTGCACCTCCTAATTCTTCTTCTGTAGACACCTCGGTAGTTGCCATTTTTACTAGTGGAGGTCCTGCTAAAAAAACCTTTGCTTTGTTTTTCTGAAAGACGGTGTAATCCGACATTCCAGGAACGTAAGCTCCCCCTGCTGTTGCATTTCCAAAAACAAGTGAAATAGTGGAAAGCCCCAACTTTGATCTATTTGTAATTTCTCTAAATGTGGCACCTGCGTTATTAAATATTTTGTCCTGATCATTTAAATTAACACCCCCACTTTCAACAAGGTTAATTGTTGGAAGTTTATTTTCTTTTGCAATTTGAGCTGCTCTTAATCCCTTTAGACTTGTTGCGTAATCAACAGAGCCTCCTTTGCGCGTTCCAACATTTGATTGTATTAGACACAATTTTTTTTCAACAAATCCAATTCCACAAACATTTGTACCTCCAACTCCAAATCCAGAATCATGATTTAATCCAGCTAGGGGAGATAACTCTAGAAAAGGACTATCTCTGTCTATTAAAAGTTCAATTCTCTCACGCGCAAGAAACTTTTTTCTCTCTCTTGCCTTCTTAATTGATGCATCCGTGCCTTCAATTCTGCTTTTCTTTAATAGGCCTTTAAGAACATCTATTTGCTTACCCATTTCAACACTATTCGTTTTGAAACCGGAAGAGTTAATTTTTATCTTAGATTTTAGTATCGCCATTGTTGAATTCACTGCAAAATTAAGAAAAAGATTAGTTTAGAATGAATAAAACACGATTACTAAGATTTATTAGAAATGTTTTTTAAACTTAAGAGATTTGATTTGTTTGTTTTTTAATTAAAAAAAGAAAGTATAGATTCTTATATTTATAAAATATTGATTGTATGGTTTTTAGTTAAATATGCTATTTTGCCTTACACAATAATGATTTAAAAAACCAAACAACGAGCTATGAGTAACAATAATTCCGACACTCTATTTGACTTTAAATTTTATGAATTAGAAAATCGTCTTAAAGACAAGACCTTTTTAAGACAACCCTTTGGTGATTCCTGGGAAGAATATTCCTACGGGGAAGTTGGTAGACAAGCTAGAAAACTTGCTTCAGGTCTTAAATCTCTTGGGCTTAGAGAAAATGCTCACATCGGCTTAATTTCTAAAAACTGTAGAGAATGGGTAATTGCCGACTTGGCAATAATGATGGCTGGTTTCATAAGCGTTCCTTTTTTTGCAAATTTGACTTCCAAGGAATTAAATAATTTACTTGATTTTGGAGATGTTGATTTACTTATTGTAGGAAAAGTTGAAGATTGGGAAAACCAAAAAAAAGGGGTACCAAAAGAAATGCCCATAATTTCATTTCCAAATTATAAGGGGTGTTCAAATGTTAAAGAGGGATATCAATGGTTTGATTTTATAGGTAAGTACGAACCTATAGAGAAATGCCATCAGCCTAAATTAGATGATACTTGGACAATTATTTTTACTTCCGGTACGACTGGAGATCCAAAAGGAGTTGTTTTAACTTATTTAGCCCTTGACAAAACAAAATTAATTCACTCTCAAAGCAATCCTTTAAAAGTAGATTTTAATGGAAACAATCAATTTATTTCCTATCTACCACTAAATCACATAGCTGAAAGAGTAGTTGTAGAGCACACAGCTCTTCGCTACGGTGGTCAAATTTCATTTGTTGAAAATGTAGAATCATTTGCAAAAAATTTGCAATCAGTAAAACCCTCAATATTTTTTGGTGTTCCTAGGGTCTACACAAAATTTCAAATTGGAGTTTTAGAAAAAGTACCACAAAATAAACTTAATATATTTTTAAAAATTCCAATCTTGTCTTCAATTATAAAAAATAAATTAAGGAAAGCGTTGGGTCTTGTTAATGCAAAGGCTATTGCTTCTGGTGCTGCACCACTTCCAGAAAGTTTAAGAACTTGGTTTAGAAAAATTGGTGTTGATATAATTAATGGTTACGGAATGACAGAAAATTGTGCAATTACTTCTCAATTATTTGAGTTTGACAGACCTGGTTCAGTAGGAAAAGCTGCTGCTGAGGTTGAAATAAAAATTGATCCAAATAATTCAGAAATCCTGATGAAAGGACCTTTCCTTATGAAAGGTTATTACAAACTTCCTGACCTAACCAAAGAAACAATTAAAGACGGATGGTTGCACACCGGTGATCAAGGAGTCATCGACAAGGATGGGTATCTATTTGTTACAGGAAGAGTTAAAGACTTATTCAAAACGACCAAAGGAAAATATATTGAACCTTTGGTATTGGAATCTCACTTTACAGATATTAGTGATTTTGAGCAAATATGTGTTGTTGGACTTGGACTAGACCAACCAATATGTTTAGGTGTTTTATCGGAAATAGGTAAGGAAAAAACAAAAGAGGAAATCAAAAATTTCATGTCTTCACATCTTGAAAATATAAATTCTGAACTTCCTGGATATCAAAAAATATCCACATTTGTAATTGTTAAAAATCCATGGACTGTAGAAAACGGATTAACAACTCCAACGATGAAAATTAAGCGGAACTTAATTGACAAATTCTATGATTCAAATTATTCTAAATGGCATAGTGATAAGGAAAAAGTAATCTTTGAATCATAATTCAATATAACAGACCGAGTTTGTTTAATTTATTGTAGTCTTAAAATTTTATTCTTTTTTTTAAAAATTTAGCAAATTTTTATCCTGTTTTTTTTAAAATTAACAAGGGTTTACGGGATTTTAGGCCTAAAATACATAATTAAAAAAGTGTAAAACCTCCAAATAAAGTAAATTCTTATTATTTTTGGAGGTAGGATTATATATTAAAGTGTATGATTTTAACCAAATTTCAAAACATGAATGGATGCCAATTTTGCTATGGTACCAGTAATAATAAAAACAAACAATTATGAAATACAATAAATTATCTTTTGCACTTTCAGTTTTTTTACTGTTTTGTGTTAACCTGATGATGGCGCAGTCTACCATTCGTGGTACTGTTACAGACTCAGAGACGGGTGAAGCTATTCCAGGCGCCAACGTAGTTATTGTTGGGACTAGTGAAGGTACCACCGCCGATTTTGATGGAAATTTTACTCTTACAACTGACGAAGATCTTCCTTTTAAAATAGAAATAACCAGTGTGGGTTTTTCATCACAGTCAATCGAAGTAACTTCCTCAGACCAAACAATTTCTGTTTCTATGGATCCTGGAGAAAGTTTAGAAGAAATTATAGTCTCCGCAGCTAGAAGACCGCAAAAACTTCAAGAAGTACCAGCTTCTGTGAGTTTGATTTCTTCAAAAGATATTGAAAATGGTGCTCAAGAATTAAATCCAGTAAGATTACTAGTAAATACTCCCGGTGTTCAAATTCAACAGCATTCACTTAATTCAATTAATATAGAGATGAGAGCTGGAAGTGGATTATTTGGAACATCAACTTTCCCAATATTAGATTATAGATATCTTGCCACTCCTGCAGCTGATTCATTCTTTACATACAGCACTGGAATCTCGAATATCGATATCGCAAAGATTGAAGTTGTACGAGGAGCTAACTCTGCAATGTACGGTCCAAGTGTAACCTCAGGTGTAGTTCATTTCCTAACAAAAAGTGCTATTGATTCTCCTGGATCAACACTAGAATTAACTGGTGGAACTATGGATACAAGAGGTATTAATTTTAGACACGCCAGATCAAACGAGAGTAAAACTTTTGGATATAAATTTAATTTAAACTATCAATCAGGACAAGATTTTAGTTTAGATCCAGATGATGACGCAGGATCAATAGCTAGCTATTCAAAGACCGTAAGTCAACCGGTAATTTCTAACGGTCAAGTTGTGAATTTTCAGTCTCAAAGGATATTAAGAAATCAACGAAGTTTAGACCCAGATGGAGACAATAATCCACTGGCTCAAGAATTTAAAAATGTTTCTGCAAACCTTCACTTCGAATATAGACCAAATGACGATACCGAAATGGTTTTCTCAAATGGTTGGTCTAATTTTGGTGGAATGTTCTTTAACGCGCTAGGCCCAGGATACACCGCTGGAAACGATTATTGGTCTCAGTTTAGAATGCAAAAAGGAGGATTATTTGCTCAGGCCTATTACAATTATGCTGACGGTGGAGACAGTAGCGATCCTACTTTTCTTTATGGAACAGGTCTTAGACAGGTTGCTAATAGAAGAAGTTTAGAGGCTCAAGTTCAATATGCTTGGGAAGTTCCATCTCTACTAAACACAGAATTCGTTGTAGGTGCAGACTACAGGGATACTAAATCAGATTCACAAAATACACTTTATGGTAGATACGATGATGGTAAATATGAAATATTTGGAGCATACGTTACTGCTAATACTGATTTATCAGATAATTTAAAGATGACTCTCGCGGGTAGATACGATACGTTTAACTACATGGATGCTAGTGGATTCTCTCCTAGAGCAACTCTTGTGTGGTCACCAAATCCTAGACACACTTTTAGAGCATCCTACAACGTTGGTAGTTTCACTCCATCTGCACTACAGATGTATATTGACTTCCCACTTGTAAATGTTGCTGGACCAGTTCCTGGTGTATTTGGAGGTATGGATATATGGCTTCAAGGTCAAACAGAGGACAGACCAGTTAACAACGCTATGATGACACCTCTTGGAGAACTTCCAATTAACACACCTGGACTTCCACTGGCTGCTATTTGGCAATTCCCCACTGCGGGAACAACGTTAGGAGCAGCAACACAATTTGGTCTTTTCCAAGAGTTGGCAGGAAGTCCCTTAGGACCAATTTTACAAGCTCCCTTAACAACATTTTTCTCATCCGTGTTTGATCCAACATTTGGAGGTGGGACTAGTGGTTCATTATTCCCTTATAACCTTGCTAATTCGCTTAGTACGCTTTTATCCGGTGGAACTGACTTAGTTCCTTGGGACCAATCTCAAGCTGGAGCAAATAGAGCAGATATAGGATACGCTAGGTCTTTAGAAGTAGGATACAAAGGTTTATGGGGAGATAAGCTATCTGTCGCTGTAGACTTTTACACCTACTCAAGAAGCGGATTTACAGCCTACCAATCTATAGCTCCTACTTTTGCTTTAGTAGGTGCTGATCCAGGTGCTGATTTAGCAGCTGCAGCTTCAACTCAGCTTGATTCATTCTTTAGTACAAATCCTGAAGGTGTACAGGCAATTCAAACATTAGCGATTATAGCAGTACTTCAAAATCCAGCATTTGCTGGTCTAGGGCTAAATCCCGCAAATCCAGCTGATTTACCAGCTGCATTTGCTTTGGCTACTCCAGGAAGTCCTCTTTATAACCCATTATTTGGTGGTGCGGTAGCTGGTGCTGTTCCAGCAACTCGAGCAGCTATAGTTGGAACTGCAGCTGCAGCTTTTTCAACTGCTGGGAACCAATTTGATAATGCAGCGAGCAGACTATATCCTGTATTTGGTGTTCAAGAAAGTCAAACTTCTCCCAATGATGGAATTATGCACGCCGCAGCTGGTTATAGAAGATACACTGGTACAAGATCTCACTTTGGTAGTGATGTTAACTTAGAATACTTTGCAACAGACAATTTAACTATGTATGCAAATATGTCATGGTTAAGTCAAACTTCATGGATACCTGGTGAGAGTAATGATGATGGGCTTCAATTTAGAAATGAATTACAAGCACCTAAATTTAGAGCTAGAGCAGGAATGACATATTCTGGAAATAAAGGTATTTTTGCTAATTTGGCATATCAACATGACGATAAAATTTATGGATATGAAGGGGTTTACACCGGATGGGTTCCTGTAAAAAATCTTGTAGATTTTTCAATAGGTAACAGGTTTGACAATTTCACTTTACAATTGTCGGCAACAAACCTATTAAACACTCCTTATAGATCATTTGTAAATATGCCTGTAATTGGTAGAAGAGTTTTAATGACAGCTAGAATTAATTTATAGTCTAGTAGTTATTATAATTTAAGTTTTTATTACTGGTAAAACTTTGATTTGGGAAAGAGCAACATAAAGTTGCTCTTTCTCTTTTTGTGATAATCTTATGCTTATATAACAAAAAAATATCGGCTAATTGAATTTTTATTTAAATACGTAAGGTTTTTTGACTAATTTGTTGTTTAAGACTAACTAAGACTTTATTTTTATCAACCTATTTGCAAATTAATGTTTCCAAAGACTAAAATCCACTCAAAATAATGAGATATTTTACACAAGAACATGAGCTCTTTAGATCTAGCTTAAGGGAATTTCTTGAAAGAGAAGTTAGACCAAATATAAATTCATGGGAGAAACAGAAAAAAATCCCAAGGTATATCTGGGAAAAAATGGGTGAAATGGGATTCCTTGGACTCTCCTATCCAGAGGAATACGGAGGAGCTAATCTTGACTTTTTCTACGAGGTTATCTTTAATGAAGAAATAGGAAGAATGAATTCTGGTGGGTTTGTAGTTACCCAACAGTCCGTTCAATATATGGCAAGTCCATATATTTTTAAATATGGTAGTAGTATTTTAAAAGCCAAATATTTACCTGGAACCATAAAAGGCAAGCTTATCGGTTGTATTGGGATTACCGAACCTGATGCAGGTTCTGACGTCCAAAATATTAAGACAAAGGCGATAAGAAAAGGTGATTATTATATTGTTAATGGTTCAAAAACTTTTATAACAAACGCTTATTATGGTGATTATGTGGTTACTGTTGTCAAAACAGATCCAGAAAAAAAGTCTGCTGGAGTTAGCCTTCTTGTTATTGATTTAAATAGTAAGGGTATTAATAAAAACAAGCTTGAGAAACTCGGATGGCACTCATCCGATACCGCCGAACTGAGTTTTGACAACGTAAAGGTACCTGTAGAAAACCTAATTGGAGAGGAAGGAAAAGGATTTAAATACTTAATGAATGGTCTTCAACTTGAAAGACTAATATTTATTCCCTCTAGTGTAGCTTCCATGGAATATGCAATTGAAGTATCCTTGGATTATATGTCAAAAAGAAAAGCTTTTGGAAAAACAATTGATAAGTTTCAGGTTTTAAGACACCGAATTGCAAAACTTTCCTCCAAAGTAGAATGCCTTAAAGCCTTTGGATATTACTGTTCAAAATTATATGACGACAAAGTATATGATGTTGGTTTATATTCAATGGCAAAACTTATTTCTACCGAGTTACATGAAAAGGTTGCAACGGAATGTCTACAATTTTTCGGTGGATATGGTTACATGGAGGAATACCCCATGGCAAGGATGTATAGAGATGTAAGAATAGGAACAATTGGAGCTGGGACATCAGAGGTAATGCGCGAGATACTCGCAAAAATTAATATTGATAAAATCAAGTACGAAAAGGCCGAATCAAGTTCAGACAAAATTCAAAATAAAAAATTTAATATTTTTTACGGCGAAGATCACGAACTATTCAGACAATCTCTTAGAAATTTTATTAATGGTTATTCAAAAGAAAAAATTGACACTTTCTTAAAAAATATAGATTCTCAAAGAAACTTTTTTAAAAGTTTATTTGAAATGGGTTATTTTGGATTTGAAGGAAGAAGCAAAGGAGGTGGATTTAATTTTGATTCTTTACAAGGACTAATTCTTAACGAGGAAATAGCTAAAGTAAAATCAAGCCAATTCTCAGCAATTAATTATAATTTTCAGATAACTCAGGACTATATTAGTAGATTGGGGAATCAGAAACAGAAAGACACATACCTTTTGAGTGACAAAGGAAAGGTTTTAATTGGCTATAATGCTACATTTGAAAATTTTGATTATACAGATTTGTCTTCCATAAAAACAACTGCGAAGCGCGAAGGAGATTACTATTTAATTAATGGTTCTACAAAAATTATGTCAAGTGGAATTAATAGTGATTACTTCATAATATCTTGCAAAATCTCCAATGAAAAACAAAATAATGGATTATCACTCTTTATCATTCCTAAGTTGTTAAATGGAGCAGATATAACAAAAAAACTTAACAGCAAAGATTTCAATGCAGACTATAAAGCTATTTATTTTGATAATCTGAAAGTTCCTGCTGAAAATTTACTAGGGGAAGAAAGTCAGTCGTCGGATTATATATTCTATCAAAATTTAATTGGTTCTTTATCAGAGTCAGCAACATCTGTTTCCATTTCAGAATTAAATTTAAAAACAGTAGTTGAATACATTAATAGTCAAGAATACAGTGGTGAAAAAGTTTCACAACTTCAATCAGTTAGACATAAAATAGCTCAAATGTTGACAGAATTTGAGTGCACCAAACAATTTTTATATACTTTATATTCTAGACTATTAAAAGAAGATAATCTTTACAAGGAAATAATTATGATAAAATATCTTTCTTCAGATTTGGAAAATAAAGTAAAATCAAATTGTAATAAAATATTGAAAGAATATGGCTTTTGTGAAAAATATTCATCATTAGAATCATTTAACAATGAAGGTAGTGTTTTATCACTTAAGGATTCATCAAATACTCTACTTGACTCAATTTCAAACTGTATTATTGAAAATGAATTATCTAAAACTAAGAGTAAGTTTAAAAAAGTTAAAACTCTGGTTAAATAAATTATTCGTTTAGTTTAGAAATACTTTATTAATTTTATTTGACTGTTCAATTTTTTAAAAATGAAGAAGTCTGAAAATAACCCCTATTCAACCAAGTTTAAAGAACTCACTGAGCTTAAAAATTTCATTGGCAAAGAGTTAGGCCTTACAGATTGGATGCAAATGAGTCAACAAAAAATTGATGATTTCGCTAAAATCACCGATGACAAGCAGTGGATACATACCGACCCAGAAAAAAGTGCTTTATATTCTCCTTATAAAAAAACTGTTGCACATGGATTTTTAGTATTATCTATGATCTCTAGAATTTCATTCAATGCTTTTTCAATTGAAAATGTTGTAGCTGGAATTAATTATGGGCTAGATAGAGTACGGTTTCCTAATGCAACAAAATCTGATTCTACCTACAGAGGAAGGGTTTCACTTATTGAATTTTCAGAAATTCCCGGTGGGGCAAAATATAAATTAAAGATTGAAATTGAAATTAAGGGGGAGGAGAAACCTGCATGCATAGCTGAGTTTCTTGCGCTAGCTTACACAAAATAAATGAATGATGATTTTTCTTTTTAATATATAATATTTATATTAGTAAGTGATTACTCACTAAATGACGAAAAAGGAGTTAATTTTAAAAAAATCTTTAGAACTTTTCTCGAGTAAAGGCTTCAAAGCGACATCTACAAAATCTATCGCAGATGCTGCGGAGGTATCTGAAGGTTTGATTTTTAAGCATTTTAAAAGTAAAGATGGGTTGCTTTCTGAGCTTTTAAAGATTGGTGCATCCAAATCTACTCCTGAAATCGAAAAAATTAAAAATTCCAATGATCCCAAGGATATGATTTCCTCTTGTATTAGACTTTTTTTAAATATTAAAAAAGAAGACTATCCATATTGGAGACTTTACTACGCCAGTGGTTTTGAAGACAATGGTCAAACAATTGGTTTGGAGCCAATACTTAAAAAAACAGTGATGGATGCTTTTAAAAAGTTGGGATTTGTTAAAAAAGAACTAGAAGCTGAACTGCTTCTTAATAGCTTAGATGGTTTAATGATAAAAATGCTTACAATTAATAATTACAATCCAGAACCACAAGTAAACCTTATTTTAAAAAAATACAGACTTAGTTAACACCTGGTTGCTTTATTTCAAAACCCTCCTCTTTTTTAGCTCTATCCACCATCATCTTGACTTCATTTAACAATCCCTTAGCATCATAAATCACACCGTTACTGATTGTATATTTTACCCCTCCAACTCTTACAACTTCGTTATTTTCATTTAATTTAATTGCTCCTGTACCGTACAAAACTTTCAAATTTTCTAGAGGATTAGAATCTATAAGGACCATATCTGCAATTTTTCCAACTTCTATGGTTCCAATTTTATCGTCCATCTTCAATGTTTCTGCGCCACTTAAAGTCGCAGCCCTTATAACTTCTAGAGGATGAAAACCTGCCTCACGCAACAATTCCATTTCTCTGATGTAGGCAAAGCCGTATAATTGGAATATAAAACCTGAATCCGAACCCGTATTGACCTTACCTCCTCTATTTTTGTACTCATTTACAAATGTCATCCAGAGCTTGTAGTTTTCTCTCCATGCTACCTCTTCTTCTGTACCCCAGAAGTGCCAATAAGATCCATGAGAAATCTTACTTGGTTGGTAGAACCTCCATAAACTGGGGAGTGTGTAATCTTCGTGCCACTCAGCCCTTCTGGCTCTATGGAGATCGCGACTAGCCTCATAAATATTAAATGTGGGAACAAGTGTAAAATTTAGCGCCAAGAGTTCTTCCATAACTCTATTCCAGTGATCTGAGTATGGTTTTGCTGCTTGAACCCAAAGTCTTCCAGCTTCTCCAAATCTGTGTTGCTCATTTTGGTAATTAAAATTAGCAGGGTAATCTTGGACTGTTTTGTCATCGAATAGAGCCTCAGGAAGACCATACCAGTGTTCCATAGTGGTAAGTCCTGCTCTTGCAGAATGAAGCACATTCCATCTAGCCACACTCATTTGCGCATGATGACAAGCAGACCCAAGGCCAAGTTTATTGTTTTCATCAAGGGCAGCCTCCATTATCTCTGGTGCTGCACCAAAAAATTTGATTCCATCGGATCCTGCTTTTGCATTTTCTCTTACCCACTGTCTAGCCTGCTCAGGAGTAGAAATTTCATATTTAGACCCTTGTCCAAATCCAGTATATTGAATAATCCTTGGTGCAATAATTTCATTTTTTTCACTACGCTTTTTTAAATCAAGCGCCCAATCTCTATCTCTACCACTGGGTTCTCTTGCAGTTGTAATTCCATGGGCAAGCCAAAGATTAAATACATAATCCCAATCAGCACCTTGGGCAACTCCACCAATATGTCCGTGCATGTCAATAAAACCAGGCAGTAAATACATGCCATTAGCATCAATTTCTTTGCCTCCATTTCTTAATTCAGGGCGTTTTTTAGGATCTATTTCAACACCTGGATAACCAACAACGGAAACTTCTTTGATTATATTTTTTTCTACAACCACGTCCACAGGTCCAATAGGAGGTGCTCCATTACCATTTATAAGGGTTACACCTCTAATAATGAGCTGCTCGAATGGACCTTCCGATAGCTGTGCACTAACATTTGAAAAAACAAATATTAAAGCGATGATTGATAGTGATTTAAATTGTTTCATGTAGCTTATTTTTTTGTAATTTTACTAGCTTATTGAATCTGGCATAATTTGTGATGTTAATTAATAAATGTACAAGGATTTGAGAAATTTATTGCTTCTTTTTGTTTTTTTGTTGTCCACATCTCTTAAAGCTGGACAAAATTCTAACAACCTTGTTTTGTATTTTGATGCCAGTAATTCGAATAGTTACAACGGCTCTGGGAATATTATCAATGACTTAAGCTCAAGTAATAATGATTTAAAAATGATGGGGGGAGTTACCTATGTAAATTCCTCAAATGATATACCATATTTTAATTTTGATGGGAATGGTGACTACCTAAAAATAAACAGTGCTCCTTTCGCTAACAGTCCAAACGGGTTATCCAATTACACGGTTATTACTAAAATCAAAATTCCTTCAAATAACTCGAATCAATACATTATGAGCTTGGGAAGATCCCCGTCATTTTTTAATAGTGAATTTATTTTTTATCAAAGAACAAATGGAAAAGCAGGCTTTTGGGATTATCATAATGGCCATGGTTTTAGAAATAATTCTACAAGTCAATCTAATGCTATTTTAGATGATAACACATGGAAGCACGTTGCATTTGTGAAATCAGGTACAGTAGGTAAATTTTACATCAATGGGTCATTAGATCGTACAGTTAGTGCCGCAAAAAATGTAACCTCTCTAAACAGCAATTTTTTTTACATTGGAGGTGATGTAAGAGATTCAAATAGTTGGTTAAGTGGAAAAATAGCTTCTGCGAAACTCTATACCGCAGCACTTTCTGCGTCCGATATATTGTACGATTTCAATTCATCAAACGCCCTTTACAATTCTCCTCCAAGTTATTTAGCAACACCAGCATTGTTGGCATATTATCCCTTTGACAGTGACTTTAATGATCAAGTACAACCTCGTAAAGATGGAGGAGGTTGGGCTAATGGTGGTACACAAAATGTTTCGACGATTGGAAATGGATTTCAAAAAGTAGGATCTGGCGCCTCAAATTTCGATGGATCCGGCGATTTTCTTCAATTGGGAAGTGGTGTTTGGTTTAATTTAGGTACTGGGGGTAGTGGAATGACCGTTTCTTTCTGGTTAAAACCAATTGCTAAAAGTCAAAATGCTGAATTTCAAATATTAAGCCATCCAAAAACCGAACAATTTCAATTCCAATATCATGAGGGAAATCAAAAAGTTTATTTTAAAACCAAACCTAGTAATAATTGGACTACGGTGGAGGCACCCGCTGCATTAAATGAGTGGGCTCATTTTACAGGTGTGTATGAGATAACTGGTGGAAATCATGTGATGAAACTTTATAAAAACGCATCTTTACAAGCCACACTAAGCTTGGGGTCAAACCCACAACACACAACCGATAACTCACACCCAAATATTACTTTAGGAGCAATTAGAAGCGGGGGGACAGGAAATCCTATTGAAGAATATAAAGGTGGTATCGATGATCTTGCAATATGGCAAACCGCACTTAATCACGATCAAATATATAAGGCATACAATAGAGGGGTTGCAACCCCTACAAACACTATTTATTTTCAAAATGGAACATGTAAGTGTCCAAATGCAACAGTGGGAGATGTGGCACTAATTAATGGAACTGTTTATACAGCTGTTGACAATTCAACAATTCAAGCACAAGTAAATAGCGGTAATGTCAATTTGTGTACCACTAAGGTTACAAATATGAGTGGTATTTTTAATAGCAAAACATCTTTTAACTCAAATATTAACTTTTGGGACACATCCAATGTAACCGATATGAATGCGATGTTTTATAATGCAACCTCATTTAATCAAAATATTAGTAACTGGGATACATCAAAAGTAGTAAACATGCATAGAATGTTTTATTTGGCAAGAGTATTCAATCAACCTATTGGAAACTGGGATACATCAAGCGTAAATAATATGAGTGGAATGTTTAACCTAGCATCAGTCTTTAATCAAAATATTGGGAGTTGGGATGTTTCTAGTGTTACAAATATGGATACTATGTTTGGGTCAGCTTTAGCATTTAATCAAAATATAGGTAATTGGGACACCTCAAGTGTAACTAATATGAAAGATATGCTTGCAGAAGCTCGTGTATTCAACCAAAATATTGGGAATTGGAATACTTCAAACGTGACCAATATGCGAGGTTTATTTGCTGGTGCAAGAGCGTTTAACCAACCAATTGGAGGGTGGAATACTTCCAAAGTTACTGATATGTATATGATGTTTGGGTCAGCCTATGCTTTCAATCAACTTATTGGAGGTTGGGATGTTTCAAAAGTTACAAATATGGGTGGAATGTTTGACGGAGCAAATGCTTACAACCAAGATATGAAACAATGGTGTGTTTCACAATTCTCATCTGAACCGAGTGGATTTTCACTTAACAACTCAATAAGTAATTCGAACAAACCTTTATGGGGTACATGTCCGGTTATACAAATTTATTTTGAAAATGGAACTTGTAAATGTCCTAATGCTTCTGTTGGGGACACTGCAATTATTGGTGGTAAGACCTATACTGTAGTTGATAGAGCTGGGTTACAAACTTTGGCAAACAATGGGGCTGATGTTACCGGGGTTTGTACTAGCAAAATAACTAATATGGAGGGTATGTTTAATGGTAAGTATAGTCGACAATTTAATCAGGATGTTTCACATTATGATGTTTCCAATGTTACCAATTTTAAAACTATGTTTGCCTTCCAACCCTTATTTAATCAGGATCTATCAAAATGGGATACATCAAAAGGGGAGCTGTTTTTTGCTATGTTTTTACATACCCTCGGTGCCGGTACGGCATTTAACCAGGATATAGGGAGATGGGATATGTCTAGTGCAACAGATATCTGGGCAATGCTCTATGGAGCTACTTCTTTTAATCAAGATATAAGTGGATGGGATCTTTCAAATGCAACTAGAATAGAAGAATTATTCAGGGGAGCTACTTCTTTTAATCAAGATATAAGCACATGGGATGTTTCAAATATTACAAACATGAGAGGACTGTTCCATGCAGCAACAGCCTTCAATCAGGATTTATCTGGTTGGTGCGTTTCAAGGATTAGTTCCCTCCCTTCTAATTTCAAAACTAGTTCTTCTTTATCCAATAATAATACTCCTGTCTGGGGAACGTGTCCTGCAGACCAAGTTGGTCCAAGAATTTCATATGTTGATATTACTCCATCCTCAACCAACATTACAACAGATACAAAAGTTATTACGGTTACTTGCAAAGCGATAGATAGATCCGGAGTAAACTTAAATTGGATTAGCTCTAACAGAACGGGTTTTGTAAACAGCAATAATGTTTATGCAAATCTTGGACCTTGGATATTAATAGATGGTGATGCTCAAAATGGAACTTTTGCTGCATCAACCACATTAAGCTCAGTTACCCATCCTGCTGGTAGTTATCGCTTAAATGGTTTTAGCTGGAGAGATGTAAACAATTTCCAAGGAAATTCAATTGCAAATATCCAAAATGCGCTATCTATTACCAATAGCTCAAGTTCAGATTTTGGTGGACCTATAATTTCTAACGTTATTATTTCACCCTCATTTTCTGACGTTACAACTAGTAGTAGAATAATCACTGTTTCGGTAAGAGCTACCGACACTACTGGTGTAAATTTAAATTGGATTAGATCTAACCGAACAGGTTTTGTAAGCAGCAACAATGTTTATGCAAATCTTGGACCTTGGCTACTAATAAACGGAACAGCTCAAGATGGAACCTTTGCAGCGTCAACGACATTAAGCTCAGTTACCCATCCAGCTGGCAGTTACCGCTTAAATGGTTTTAGCTGGAGAGATGTAAACAATTTCCAAGGAAATTCAATTGCAAATATCCAAAATGCACTGACTGTAACAAATACCTCCAATAATGATTTTATTGGACCTCACCTTTCTAACGTCGTAATTTCACCAAGCACTACAGGAGTAGCAAGCAACACCATAGTGACGGTATCAGTAAAAGCTACCGATACTACCGGTGTAAATTTAAATTGGATTAGATCTAATCGAACAGGTTTTGTAAACAGCAACAATGTTTATGCAAATCTTGGACCTTGGTTGCTAATAAACGGAACAGCTCAAAATGGAACCTTTGCAGCGTCAACCACATTAAGCTCGGTTACCCATCCAGCTGGTAGTTATCGCTTAAATGGTTTTAGCTGGAGAGATGTAAACAACTTCCAAGGAAATTCGATTGCTAATATTAGTGGAGCATTATCCATTACTAATAGTTGTTCCACCATTACCCCATCTTATGGTTTAGACGTTTCTCAAACATTCACAAGTGTTGATTTAAACTCTGATGGTACACTTAGCGTAGGGGAAGCGATTAGATATAATATTACTGTAACTAATTCTGGTAATTCTACAATAACTGGGCTTGATTTTAACAGTGCTATGTATCCTTCAGTAATATCGTCTATGTACTCAATCGCTGATCCGTCAAAGTATATTGCTTCGCAAAATAATCGTTCGGATGGATTTATTATTCCAGGCGGGCAAGCTGCCTTTACTCATACCCATACAATTACCATTGCTGACACGGTTGGTGGTATGCTTAGAAACTCACTATATGTAACTGCATACCCCGTTTGTGGGGGGTCAATAACTGATGTATCAGATGATGGAGATGACTCAGATGGAAACACCACCAATGATCAAACCAATGTATCTGTCACAGCACCCCGTATATATTTCGCAAACAACACATGTAAATGTGAGGGGCTATCAGCAGGCGCTACAGCAACAATTAATGGTACTACGTACACTGTGGTTGACAATTCAACCATAGCAGGTCAAATTTCAAATGGCAATGTAAATCTATGTACTTCATTGGTAACCAATATGAATGAATTATTTAAAAACAATTCTAACTTCAATTCCAATATTGGTTTTTGGGACACTTCAAATGTTACAACTACGAGGAATATGTTTGAGTCAGCTACATCCTTCAATCAAAATATTGGAGGTTGGGATGTTTCAAATGTAGAGGATATGAATCACATGTTTAAAGGAGCCACATCTTTTAATCAAAATATTGGAGGTTGGAATGTTTCAAAAGTATCTAATATGTCTCATATGTTTAGAGGAGCCACTTCATTTAACCAACCCATTGGAAACTGGAATGTGTCTAGAGTTAGTCACATGAATGAAATGTTTAAAGGTGCCACATCCTTTAATCAAAATATAGGCTCATGGAACACTTCCAGTGCACAAAACATGGCAAATATGTTTCTTGAAGCAACTTCATTTAACCAAAACATTGGAAATTGGAATGTTTCCAATGTGACAAACATGCAGTCAATGTTTGCAGATGCGACGAGTTTCAACCAACCATTAAATAATTGGAATACCTCTTCTTTAACAAATATGAATGAAATGTTTATAAGAGCAACTTCATTTAATCAATACATTGGTAATTGGAATACCTCCAATGTTACCAATATGGCTAATTCCTTTAGGTTAAATTCATTTAATCAAAATATTGGCAATTGGGATACCTCAAGTGTAACAAGAATGGATGGTATGTTCGCATTCAATCAATCATTTAATCAAAATTTAAGTTCTTGGTGTGTTACTGGTTTAAGTTCCACGACGCATAGCAATTTTAATCAAAATGGGAATTTAAACAGTAATTACTTCCCAGTTTGGGGAACCTGTCCTACAGGCATAAGTACCCCAACAGGTGCAGGAACCAATTCCAATCCTTATCAAATTAAAACCTTAGGTGAACTAAGATGGATTTCTCAAGATGCAAATAGATGGGGACTGGTATACAAACAAACAGCAAATATTAACGCTGATCCGTCGATTAATCTTAACAATGGTGCAGGTTTCATACCAATTGGTAATGCATCTACCGCCTTTACAGGTAAATATAATGGACAGGGATTTTGGATTAATGATCTGCATATTAACAGAAATTCATCAAATGAAATTGGTTTATTTGGTTATGTCAACAACGCTGAAATTATTAATGTTAAATTATATGATGCCAGCATTACTGGAAGTACAAGAGTTGGCGCTCTGGTAGGAGACGTAAATGGAAATTCTACAATTTCAACTATAACCATTAGTGAGAGTAGTGTGACAGGAAGTATAACTGTTGGAGGTGTAATCGGAAGAAACAAGTCTACTACGGCAGCTGCTTATTTATCATTCACAGGTCTTGTTTCCTCGTCCCTGTGGGGGGGAAGTAAATATGGAGGGGTTATTGGAAAAATGCAAGCTAATTCTAAACTTAGAAAAAGTTATTTTAATGGAACTTTAAAAGGGGCGACATATACGGGAGGCTTGGTTGGTTCGTTATCAAATGCTGAAGTTTCTAATTCCTACGCTAGAGGTATTATCAATGGCAGACAATTTACTGGTTCTTTTGCAGGACAAGCCCTTTATTCAAGTTATAATGGCGTTAAATTTTTAAACAACTATGTTTCAGTAACTGAGACCTCAACAAATTCTTCTGTAAGTACGAAATTAGCTGCTGGAGTTGGATTAGGATCCGGATTAGGATCCAGCGGTAGTGGTAATTATTACAATTACAGCTCAAACTCGACTTCAACAAGTGCGTCTCAAAATATATCTGGCCTAGCAAGCAAAACAACTCAGCAATTTAAAACCAAAGACACCTTCAATGGTTGGGATTTTGACGATATTTGGATAATCTCAGGAAATATTAACGATGGTTTCCCTTTCCTCAGAGGAAATAATGAAATGGACCTACTTGATTTAACTTTTATTCAAGACAGCTCCATCGGCTCACTTACTTTTACAACACCCATTTACAGCGGAACCGGAACGCAGTCCTTACAAGCATCCGATGTATTGGTCAATATTTATGATCCTGACGGCACTGTTTCACTTACAAGTTCAAACCCTCTAAATTTCCAAGTCTCCAGTGACAATAAGTCGTTTATATTTGGTTGTTCACCAGTTGGTTTGCCTTCCGGAAATGAAGAGCTTAGAATTGGTCCAGCTTACTCAGGAACAAATTCATCCTCTACTGCTTTAAGTACAACGACAATTTATAATGGTGGCAGTCCTGTAGTTGCAAATAGATACTTGGGCATAAATTTAGTTGCTCCTCCTGCCCTGACTGTTTCGGTCACACAGGAAAAAACCAAAAAAGGATTTACTACTCCAGGATCTGTCGAATGGACCTATTTTGTTCAAAACGGCTATGGAACTGGAAGAAGTAGGCTTTATATCGACCATAGAGAGTTTTCAAGCCAAGGAGTAAAACCGGAAGACCTTACTCATCTGCAATATGCGGACATTTATGACGGTCCTGTTATATATAAATCAGGGGGTATAACTGGATGGGGAATATATGAAGTCCCCACCTCATTCTCTGCAATTACAAGTTCTACTTATGGAAGTAATGTTATTAGGAACACCGGTACCGGACAGTATGCATTAAGACTAGAATTCACTTTTGCAGACAAACAAGATAATATTGTAGAACCCAATGAAACAGTATCACTTACAGCTGAGTTTTCAAGGACATTGTCGTCTACTCCAACTATGAATGTAGAATATATTGTCTCTGAAGTAAGTACAACGACACAACAATACTCTGTTATTTCAAAAATACAAGGTTCTATTTTGAATTTAGCCTCCAATACTTGGTCATTTAATTTTACTGTTTCAAGTACTTTACCTGTTTTTAATGCAGATAGAACTGTACAACAAATTTTATCTTCTACAAATCCACTATTCTTCCAAAGATTTGGTGGTATGCGAATTTTACCAAGTACTGTCGCATCAGACACTTTTGGACGCTCTCCTCAGTCTACAAATGCTTCGGTAACATTTAAAATGGCAAATATCTATTTAGACCCGAATGGTGTCACCGTAAAATGTCCTACAGCCAATGTGTCCGATACAGCAATTATTAACGGGAAGAAATACATTGTAGTTGATGAGCAGGCACTAAGAACGAGAGTAACAAATGGAAGCGATGTTTCATGCGTATGTACATCGAAAGTAACCAACATGAGTCTTTTATTTAAAGACAAAACCACATTCAATGGAGATATAAGCTCCTGGGACACCTCCAATGTTGTCAATATGCAGAAAATGTTCCAGAGTTCCTCCTTTACTGGAACATCAACTACTTCCTCCGATGTGTTATCTTACTGGGATACATCTAGTGTTAATGACATGTCGTATATGTTCTCTTTTGCTGCAACATTTACGGGGCAGCTAAGCAATTGGGATACCTCTAATGTTTCAGCAACAAATGAAATGTTTAGATCCGCCCACTCATTTAATGGAAATATAGGGGGGTGGGATGTATCCAAGGTTACAAACATGTATTATATGTTCCAAGATGCTAAAAAATTTAATAGAATTCTTGGTTCTTGGACAACCTCTTCAGTAATTAATATGGAGGGTATGTTTTATGGTGCAATAGGATTTATTCATCCAGCTGATTTAACGTGGAACACTACTAATGTTCGTAACATGAAAGATATGTTTAGAAACGCAAATGGTTTTCTTGGAAGACCAGGAAGTTGGAATACATCCAATGTTACTAATATGGCGAATATGTTTAGAGGTGCTACCTCATTCAATCAACCTATTGGCAATTGGAATACTTCCAGTGTTACCGATATGAGGTCTATGTTCCAAGATGCAAATTCATTTAATCAACCAATTGGAAACTGGAATACCTCAAATGTGACTAGGATGGAAGGAATGTTTAACAACGCAGATGCCTTTAATCAAGACATCGGGAATTGGAATACTTCCAAAGTGACCAACATGTATTCTATGTTTAGATTAAATGCAGGCTTTAACAAGAATATTGGAAACTGGGATACTTCTAGTGTAACAAATTTCTCTTATATGTTTAATAGCGCTACTGCCTTCAACCAAGATATTGGTAGATGGAATACTTCTAAAGCTACAAACATGACAAAAATGTTTAGAACAGCAAGCGCCTTTAACCAAGACCTATCAGGATGGTGCGTTCCAAATATTTCTTCTTTACCAGATAATTTTAAAACACAATCTCCTTTAAGTAATAATCATACTCCAGTATGGGGAACATGTCCAAGCCCATCAGTTTCATTAACACATAACTTGCCACCAGCAAGGACTAACACGGCAAATGGATCAGAAACCTTTACCATTTTCGCTCAGTTCTCAGCATCTATGTCGTCTTCGCCAACTGTACCCACCATAACAATTTCTGATGTAGTATCCAATACAGCTATGACAAGGGTTTCATCATCCACTTGGAGTTATACTATGAATACTAATGTGGTTACAACCACTGTTTCTTCTATAACGGCTAGAGTAGCAGGAATTAGCTCACTGGGTAGAACCTATGTTGGAACAGAAACACTGGTAATCTACATTGATAGAAGCCCTCCATCATTTGATAACTTTGAATTGTTATCCAATGGAACTTTTGCTATTACATTTACTGAACCTATTTACAGTGCATTTACATCTAGAGTTGCAACTGGAACCATATCTGCTCAAAATATATCACTTTCTTTATCTGGTGGAACTGCATCTCTTTCATCTCAAACCCCAACTTCTGTAACTGCAAGTGGCACAAACAGATATTTAATTGGCTATAGCACATCTGGAAGTATTTCTGGTTCAGAAAAATTGATTGTGAAAAGATCATCATCCAATCCGCTTTATGACAAAGTAGGGAACGAATTGTCAGCTACAAATACATTTGTTATAAATCTACTTGATGATCAAGCTCCATTTATTGCCTCTGCACAACTAAATAGAGAAAACTCAAATGTAGGAATTGTTTATAATGAAAATATTTTTGGAGGAGCCAATACTCAATTTAATTCATCTACCTCTAGTTACACAACCTATACTATTCCAACTAAAAGAACAAATACCGGAAGTTGGGCACCTTGGACATACGATTTTAATCTCAACGTTCCTTCTGGTTACATTGTAACAAAAGTTCAGTTCACATTTAATGCAGTTGACCAAGGTTGGGGCGGAACAAATGGAAGTGCAAATATTAAATTAAATAACACTCAAATAGGAAGGGCAACGCTTACCCATTCAGTACAAAGCTTTGATGTATCCAATGCTACCTCTTACCCTGACTTTAACTACAATGGTACAAACTCACTTAAATTTTATTTCATTGGATATCCAGGTTGGAGCTCTACTACAACAAACGGAGTGCTAAGAATTTTCTATACCCCTATCTCTGTAAGTGCTGGAAATTATCAATTATCCATTTCGGGTGGTAGTGCAACACTTTCGGCTAACAGACCTTCATCATTTAGTTTGGAAAATAACATTGTGAATTTAGGCTTACCTATACAGGGTACTCCAAATGGACAAGAAGTTTTATCTATTACTATTCCTGGTAACTCTGTTTATGACTCTACTGGTAACGCAGCTACTTCTACCCTAGCTAGCTTTACGCTATATAACAAAGAAGTTTCACAGATTAGCACCACTACCCTTTCTAATACCAATTCAAAAGTACTTGTTACTTTTAGTAAGGACATTGGAACATTTGGAATTTTTGAAGGAGATGAACCAAACAATACAAATGGAGATGAAAGTAAAGGACAAATTTTCCCTGGTGGAGCTATAAATGATCACAACTCGACATTTGATAAATCGCATCACATTATTGAATTCAATTTCTTAAAAAGAACAGAGAATGGATATTCATATATCGGAGACTTTGAGGGCCACAGTTATTTTATAAGTGATGGTATTTCGACTTGGGATGCTGCAAATAACTCACGAAATAACAAGCAAGGGTATTTAACAACCATAAAATCTCAGGCAGAAAAAGACTTTATAGTTCAAAATGTTGGAAACAGATTAACCGGTGAAGGTGGATGGATTGGCCTTTATCAGGATCAAAATGATGCAAATTATTCTGAACCAGCAGGTGGTTGGAAATGGGTAACAGGAGGATATGCAAATGTTCGAAGTGGGTTTAATAAAGATGCTATATCGCTTTCAATTAGTGGTGGAACGGCAAGTCTGACTGCTACAGTTCCTGTCTCAGTCGTACAAAACGATGCTAAAAATTTCCTTATGGAATTGCCAATTTCTGGAGAGGTTTCAGGGCAAGAATCAGTGACCATAAATATTCTAGCAAATTCACTTTTTGATGTCGATGGAAATTCTCTTGTCGTAACCCAAACAAATAATTCGGTACGCTTAAGGGATACTAAAAAACCTGTAATAGTTCTTACTCACAACAAAACAGGACAAAATGTTCTTTTAAAAGGTGGAGATACAGTTGACCTTACTGCACGATCTGATGAAGCTCTTAGTGCATTACCTATTTTAACTTTTACTGGGCTATCTACCACAACAATGTCAGCGGGTAACAATAATTCGTGGAGTTACTCATGGAATGTCCCATCGAATTTTAATGGAACGGTTACGGCAAGTGTAGAAGGGATTGATACAAATGGCAATAAATCTGAGAGAACAAATCAAACGGAAATTTATTATACAATAGATAATATTGCACCATTTGTTGAAAAAATAAAACTAGTTAATGATTCAATTGTTAGACTAACCTTTAATGAAAAAATATATAAATCAAATAACTCAACAGCTACTTTAGATAATGTCAATTATTTCCAACTAAGTACTTCTCAAGGATCCCTGACATTGAAAAATCCAACACCAGAAAGCATTAAACAAAACAATACAGAATTTGATATAGAATTTGGATTTACTGGCACACCATCCAGAGGGCAAATGCTTGAGGTAAAACTAAATAATACAATTTTTGATTTAGCTGGAAATTATACCTCATCATTTGATAATACAGACCCACCATCTCAAAATAAAGTTGAACTTAAGGTAGATTCCGATGGAGACGGAGTTAAAGATGAGCTTGACAAGTGTCCTGGTACTCCTGCCGGAGAAAAAGTGGATGCAAGTGGCTGTTCCTTAAGCCAATTTGATGATGACGGTGACGGAATTCCAGATTACTTGGATCAGTGTCCAAACACTCCTGGTGACGAAGCTGCAGATAGAAATGGCTGTTCTCCTAGTCAAAAAGATGATGATGATGATGGAGTAAATAATAAAATTGATATATGTCCAGGTACCCCTAAGGGCAAAGATGTTGATAAATATGGGTGTACAAGAGAGCAGTCAGATCCAGACAGGGATGGTGTTCATATAGCAGATGATCTATGTCCCGATACTCCAAAGGGAAGGATTGTTGACGATACAGGTTGTGCCATAAAAAATAACGATGAAGATTTTGACGGAGTGCCAAATGAAGATGATAGATGTCCTGATACACCACCAGGAGACAAAGTAGATGACAAAGGTTGTTCATTAAATCCTGACGATCAAGATTTAGACGGAGTGCTAAATGAGTTTGATGAATGCCCAGATACTCCAATTGGCGTTCCTGTTGATGACAAAGGATGTAGCAAAAAACAAAGAAAAGAGTTAGAAGACTTACTTGACGACGATGGAGATGGAGTGCCAAATCCTCTTGATAGATGTCCTGACACACCAGCAGGAACTATAGTCGATATTTCTGGATGTTCACAAGTAAAAGTTGACCAGATAATAAGTACAGATTCCGACTTAGACGGAGTGCCAAATGAAGAGGATCTTTGTCCTAATACAGAGAGAGGCGTTAAAGTTGATGCTTTCGGCTGTAGAATAGATGAAAAAGATTCTGATTTTGATAAGGTACCGGATGAAGTTGATTTTTGTCCAAACACACCAATTGGAGAACCAGTTGACGCAAATGGATGTTCTAAGAGTCAAAAAATAAAAGATTTGGATTTAGACGGAGTTCCTAATGAAGAAGATAGGTGCCCAGATACTCCATTCGGGGAACCTGTAAACCAATATGGGTGTTCTCCAAAACAAGTTAGTTTAGACAGGGATATGGATGGAGTACTAGATGAATTTGATCTTTGTCCAAAAACAAATCTTGATGATAAGGTTGATGTCACGGGTTGTGCTCAAGGTCAATTGGATGATGATAAAGATGGAGTTATCAATGATCTTGATAGATGTCCTGATACTCCTGAAAAAGCTAATGTTGATGAATTTGGTTGTGAGCTATCTCAATTGATTAAAGATGATGACGGAGATGGGGTAAGAAATGAATTAGATTTATGTCCAGGAACTCCTGCTGGAGCATCTGTGGATAAAAACGGTTGTACTTTCAAAGCACCAAAGATATTTGCCCATACGTTTAATCAACTGGAAAATAAAAGAGATGACGATGTTTCAAATTTAAAAATCAAACTTGGAGAAATATTGGTAGAGGATACAAATAAGCAGGACAACCCCCTTGAAAACGACGTTCAGCTTAGAATTGTTGATGGTGGAGACTCTAAGATGTTTAGACTAGAGGGTCGGGATTTATACCTAGTTTCGGGATTAGATTATGAGACCAGAACAATCCATACCGTTATCATAGAGGCTACAAACAATTTAGGAATAAGTAGCCAAAGTGGAATAGTTTTATTGGTTGATGACATACCGAATTCATTTACAAGATCATTCTTTAATATTTTGGTATTTAATGTTGCGAATGAAGTTGCCGGTCCTAAAGTAGACCATAATAGATATTATAATCCAAAAGCAGCTCGAGGAGGAGTTGGAAGGTGGAAAATAAAAAAACAAATTTCTGGTGGAAATGATGCACACCTCTTTGAGGTAAAAAGTAGAACAAAAGGTGGTGGTAAATCTGAAGATTCAGATGACTATCTAGCATTTATAAGTCCTCCCGACTTTGAAAATCCTCAAGATCACAACAGAGACGGAATTTATGAAGTAGAGGTTATAAATATTAATACAGCTGACGGAGAAGCAACTATGCCAATTGTGGTCACCCAAAGTAATATCGTTGTTCCTGAAAATGATCCAACCGCAATCCAACTTCAAGCTGTCCCTGCATCAGCTGCAGATGACTCGGATGGTGATGGCATAAGTGATATTTTAGATAATAGTCCATTTGTTCCAAATCCTGACCAAAGTGACGAGGATGGTGATGGTGTTGGAGATGCAACTGATGACGCAGACCATGACGGTGTTTGGAACCCTTATGATATCTGTGAAGATACACCTTATGACACCATTGTGGATGCTGAAGGATGTCCAATCTTTTATTTAGCTCCAAATAGCTTTACTGTTAACAAGTCTGAAAAATGTGAAGATCAAAATTCAATTCGAATTGGATTCAATGACAATACATACAAATACAATATAAGTGTTAATGGAGTAGAACAAAACGATGAACCAATAATCAGTTCTTCATGGGAAATGGATAATCTGATTTCTGGTAATTATCAAATTTGTATCACTGTCGAGGGCCAACCAAAAGAAAGTTTTGAAAGATGTTATAACGTTAATGTAAACAATCTTAACCCTTTAAATGTATTCAGTAAAAGTCCTAGTTCATCTAAGACAATAAAGTATTCATTATCTGGTTCAGGAAAGTATATAGTTACCCATAATGGGAATACCTATGAAACTACAAGTTCAGAAATTGAAGTCGTAATGGATAAAGGATTAAATAACGTAAAAATAACAACAGGGGTAGAATGTCAGGGGATTTTCGAAAAGAACTACTTTAACTCCGAGTCCGTGATTGTTAGTCCTGTTCCATTTAACAATGAAATCAATGTATTTGTAGGGGGTATTGATAGAAAAGTCCTTTTAGAATTATTTAATGCAAATGGAAGACTTTTAATTTCTAAAACTTTCTCATTAGACGAAAATCTTAGAAATATAAATCTTGACACCTCTGGATTGCCACAAGGTAGTTATATTCTTAAGGTTAACGGACAAACTGTTTCAGATTCTAAATTAATTATAAAAGAATAATGAGAATTCTAAAAAATAAACATATAATACAAATTTTATCTTTGCTGCTATTCTTTAGTTGTTCCAAAGATGATATAGAAAATACTGGAAAACCTGGAATACCTAGTCTTGTTTATCCTGAAAATAATACACCTTGCTTAGATACGACCGTAATTAATGATAACCAAAGTTCAGTCACATTTAGATGGTCGTTAACCAGAGATACAAATTCATATAGGCTGTTTGTTACTAACCTTTCCACTGATCAGCTCCAACAATTCTCATCGGATAATCCTGAGGTCACAGCGACTTTAAACCATGGTGAACCATATTCGTGGAAGGTCAGAGCATATGGGCCAAAGGGTACCGCTCCATCTGAGAGTGAAACTTGGAAATTCTATCTTTCTGGTCCAGCAATTGACAATTATGCTCCATTCCCTCCAGAACTTACATATCCTATATCTGGATCTACCGTTACTCCAATAAATAACTTAATACCTCTTCAATGGAATTGCAGTGATGTTGATAATGACCTTTCTTCTTACGAAATATATCTTGACAAAGTAGATGGATCAACCCTAATTAAAACTCTTAATCACGAAAGTGAAACTACCATCCTAGAAGCAGAAGTTGAGGCAGGTTTTGTTTATTATTGGAAAGTCGTTGCCAAAGATTTAGAGGGAAATGAAAGTGATTCAGGAGTATATTCTTTTAGGACAAATTGATTTTTTTCTTAAAAATATAATCTCCAAAAAATTTTACAAAAACTCCTAAAAGTATACCTTCTATAAAACCGATAAATAAGGTAGCTAACATCGTTATAAATATGTATGATAATTCAATTTTGTCTTCTCTCCATAATTTAAACATAAGATTAAAGTCAAAAAGAAAATACACAGAATAAATTATAAGTGATGCTATTACAGATTGAGGAAAATAATAAACAACTTGGGTTAAAAATAAAATTGTAAACAAAATAATAAGAGATGACACTATACTTGTAATTTGCGTTTTCCCACCAATTTTATAGGCAAGAATTGTCCTGTTGAAACTACCCGCTGAAACCATTGAGCCAAAAAAAGCACTTAAAAATTTAGCAAGCCCCAAAGAAATATATTCACGATTTAAATTAATTTTTTTTGACTGCTTAAGTTCCAATTTTAAAGCCATAATTGAGCTGCCAATTGAAGCAATAACTGCAATGGCGAATGCACCAGGGAGATAACCTATTGCTTCAATATTGACAGTCGGAAAAATAAATTCAGGTAGGCCCCTTGGAACTTCTCCAATTAATAATAAACCATATTTTTCAAAGTCTAATAAATAGGATAAAATTCCCGTAACTAATACAAGAGAAATGGAGGTTGGAAATCTTGGAAAAAATTTTGCAAAAAGAAATAGAAAAATAAGTGAAATTAAAAACAAAACTGTAGTATTAATTTTTAACTCGTTTAAGTGAGTAAATAAATATGGTATCTTTTTTAGTCCCTCAACTGGGAATTCAATTCCAAATGCGGTTGTAAGCTGAGATGTAATTATTACAATAGCTGCTCCTTGAATAAATCCTGAAATTATAGATATCGGTATATATCTTAAAAACTTTCCAAGTTTAAAAACTCCAAATATAATTTGAAATGCACCAACCATCATTCCAAGAATAATAAGATCATTTATATACTCAGTTGTGAAAGGTTGAACATTTTTCGAGAGTATATCGAAAATAAAAATTGATACTATCGCGACAGGTCCAACATTTAAATAATTGGAACTTGAAAGAAAGCCATAAATTAATAGTGGTATAAATGAACCATATAAACCATAAATTGGAGGGATTCCTGCTAGTATAGCAAATGCCATTGCCTGAGGAATTGTTACAATACCTATAGTTATACCTGCTAATAAATCATCTAGAAAGGAATATTTATTTGGAAAATTGAAAATTGTCTTTACCATTTTATACAAGTTACAAATTGACTTTATAACTGATTATATTTTTTACCCTCTAACTAATAATTTGATATTAACAATATCCTAAAATAAGTTAATAACTAGGTTTAAAATCAATGACGAAATTTCGTTAATAAAAACTATTTTTTTTAGGTTTGTTTTAAATACATTTTTAAAATGGAGAACGTTAAATGCTTGATTATTGGAAGTGGACCGGCAGGCTATACGGCAGCAATTTATGCAGCTAGGGCAGATTTAAATCCTGTAGTATATACAGGTATGGAACCAGGAGGCCAATTAACCACAACAACCGACGTGGACAACTTTCCAGGGTACCCAGACGGAATTGAAGGACCAATTATGATGCAGGAATTACAAAAACAAGCTGAAAGGTTTGGTACAGACGTAAGATTAGGCCATGTTACCCGAGTAGAATTAAATTCAGAAAAAGGCAAAATGCATACTGTAACAATTGACGAAAATAAAATTCTACATGCAAAAACAATAATTATATCTACTGGTGCGAGTGCCAAGTATCTTGGTCTAGCAAGTGAAAAAAGGTTAATAGGTGGTGGTGTGTCTGCTTGTGCAGTTTGTGATGGTTTTTTTTATAAAAATCAGGAGGTTGCAATTGTAGGTGGGGGTGACACAGCTGCTGAAGAAGCTACTTACTTAGCAAATATTTGTTCTAAGGTGACAATGATTATAAGGAGAAATGAAATGAGAGCTTCTAAAGCGATGCAACATAGAGTCAATAAAACAAAAAATATTGAAATTATGTATGAAACTGAAATTTCGGAAGTATTAGGTGATAAGGTGGTTGAAGCTGTTGAAGTTATAAGCAATAAAACAAAAATAAAAAGTAAAATAATTGTTTCTGGACTTTTCATAGCAATTGGCCATAAGCCAAATACAGAAATTTTTCAAGGACAACTTGAAATGGATGACCTTGGATACATATTAACAAAGGGTAAATCAACAAAAACAAATAAACCTGGAGTATTTGCCTCAGGGGATGTTCAGGATAACGAATACAGGCAAGCAGTTACTGCTGCAGGAACGGGATGTATGGCAGCTCTTGATGCAGAAAGATACATCGGATCTCTTTAATTATTTTTTCAATCTTGACAGAACCACAGATTCAAGTTGGGAAATTTTAAAACAAACTTGGGTTCCTTCATTCATATTTTTTAGAAAAAACTCCTCATTTTTAAGTTCCTCATCACCCAACAAGAGAACATATTCAATCTTTTTACTGTTTGCATATGACAATTGTTTTTTTAATTTGGAATCATCGGGATAAAACTCTGAATTAACCCCTTTGGCTCTTAACTTTTTTAAAATTGAATTGCATATCAACGAGGTCTTAAATCCAAAATTAGCAATTAAAACTTGCACGCGATTGTTTAAACCTTTTGGAAATAATTTGAATTTATGTAAGGCCATCAAAACCCTTTCAAATCCAAGAGAAATTCCAACACCGCTGAGGTCTTTTCCACCAAATTTTGCTGTTAAATTATCGTATCTACCACCACCCCCTATAGAGCCTATATCGGGAAAATTTGGGAGAATTAATTCAAATATTGTACCTGTATAATAACTGAGTCCCCTTGCAAGTGATAAATCAAATTTTAAATCTATTGATTCAAGACCTCCGATTTCGTCTAAATTATCAATAATGAAATTTTGTTCGTTAAGACCTTCTAGACTTATTTTAGAATCTTCAAATGCCTTTTTAATTCTTTCTAATTTAAATTTGTTTGTTCCTTCCAACAAGATAAATTCTTTAATTTTTTGAATTTTATCTTTGGCAAAATTCTGCTTTATCAATTCCTTTTCTACACCCTCAAATTTTATCTTGTCCAGTTTGTCAAGAATGATTGTAAAATCATTAAATCTGTTTTCAAAGCCAAGAAGTTTTGAAAAACCGTACAATATTTTTCTATTGTTTATTCTAAGTGATACTCCCTTCAAGCCTAAATCCTTGATTATTTTATCATAAAGCAGACAAAGTTCAATTTCTTGCCATAACGAATTACTTCCAATTATATCGGCATCGCATTGCAAAAATTCTTGAAATCTTCCGTATTGTGGTCTATCAGCTCTCCAGACTGTTTGAACCTGATACCTTTTAAAAGGAAAAGTTAGTTCATTTTGGTGCTGAACAACATACCTGGAAAATGGAACTGTTAAATCATACCGTAGTGCCTTTTCAGATATTGAATTGGCAAACTTAGAATAATTTTGATTATTAAATGAGTCTAAATCTGCCTTTGATAGTTTCTTACCATTAGATAATATTTTGAAAATCAGTTGTTCTCCATCATTTCCATATTCACCCCCTATAACCTCAATCTTTTCAAAAGAAGGGGTTTCAATAGGTTCAAACCCGAACAATTCAAAGTTCAATTTGATCTTTTCTTTTACAAAATTTCTCAAATAAACCTCATATGGAGTAAAATCTCTAGTACCTTTTGGAATAGATGGCTTCATTATTATAACATACAAATATGCAAATTTTAGTATGCTTTAAAGCATTTAAATGGAATATTTATGTAGATAAAAAAGTTATTTATTTTGATTTCTCCTTTTTTTTCGCTTCAGCTGTAATTTCAAAAGGATATTTTACAACAACATCTTTGTGTAATCTTAATGTTGCCTGATAGGAACCCAGGCGTTTAATATTTCTTCCAGGAATTATAATATATTTTTTATTTAAATCCATTCCTTTTTTCGATAAACCATCTGACAAATCTTTAGAGGTTATAGAACCAAAAAGCTTATCTCCTTCGCCAACTTTTGCAGGTATTTTTAAATCAATTTTTAAGATTGAGTCAGCTAGTTTTTGAGCTTCTTTAACCAACTTTTGATTTTTTTTGGATTGCTGTTTCAAATTTTCTGCAAGTATTTTTTTTGCAGAATCTGTTGCTAGAACAGCTTTGCCTGAAGGGATTAAATAGTTTCTTCCGAAACCATTTTTTACAATCACTATCTCGTCCTTAAAACCTAAATTATCGATATCCTCTTTTAGTATTAACTCCATATAAACTATTTTAACATATCCCCAACATAAGGCATTATTGCTATGTGTCTAGCTCTTTTAATTGCCTTTGAAACTTTTCTTTGATATTTTAAAGAAGTTCCTGTCAAGCGCCTCGGTAACAATTTTCCTTGTTCGTTAACGAAATTAATTAAGAAGTCTGGATCTTTATAGTCAATATATTTTATTCCAGATCTTTTGAATCTACAATATTTTTTCTTGGTTGTTGTGGAGATGTTTAAAGGAGTCAAATATCTTATCTCACCTTCCTTACGACCTTTGTTTTGTTCATCAATTGTTGACATATCTAGGATTTTGTTTTAGACTTTAACTTTTTTACTCTTTTTTTAGCCCATTCGATGGCAAATTTGTCAAGTTTTACCGTGAGATAACGCATAACTCTCTCGTCTCTACGAAATTCAACTTCAAGAGAGTCTATAACACTAGGATCTACAGTAAATTCAAATAAATTGTAAAAACCACTTTTTTTGTTTTGAATGGGATAAGCGAGTTTCTTTAATCCCCAATTTTCCTTGTTGACAAACTTCGCTCCTTTATCGTTGAGGAACGACTCGAATTTTTTTACTGCTTCCTTTATCTGTTCTTCAGATAAAACGGGATTTAATATGAAAACAGCTTCATATTGATTCATAAATTTACTTTTGGTCTGCAAAAATAAGTTAAATTCAATGATTAGGCAAAATAATATCTCTTTTATGGCAAAGAAAAATAAAAATTAATTTGGATCAATATCTATATTGAGTTTAATAACCCTAAATTTTGCTATTGATTCAAAAGATTCAATTGATTTCATTAAATGTCTTTTAATTTTATTTCTAACATTAGTATTTGGATATTTGATTAAGATTTGTTTAATAAATTCATTTTTTATTCTTGACACATGGGGATCAGATGGCCCATAAATTGGATAAGTGAATCCATTACTTAGTGACTGAAAAAGCCAATTACTAGCTTTTATGAGAGTCTCTATGTCTCTAGATTTGATAGAAATTTTAATTAGCCGGTAATATGGAGGGTAATTAAATTGATTTCTTTCTACAATTTCTTTTTTATAGAAACCATCATGGTTTTGTTTTTTTATAAGGTCAAAAATTTTATTATTTGATGAAAATGTTTGTATTAGAACTGAACCCTTTATTTTCGACCTCCCAGCTCTTCCAGCAACTTGAGTTAAAATCTGAAAAGCTTTCTCATTTGCTCTAAAATTAGGAAAAAACAGAATGTTATCTGCATTTATAACTCCAACTAATCCAATATTTTTAAAATCCAAACCCTTGGTAACCATCTGTGTTCCTATTAGAATATCAATTTGATGATTTTCGAATTTTTCAAAAATTTTGTCAACTGAATATTTTCCTCTTGTAGTATCCCAATCCATTCTATCCACTTTAGCACTAGGAAAAAATGATTTAATTTGTTCTTCGATTTGTTGAGTACCGTAACCTTTCATATCAATTTTATCACTATTACACTTTAGACATTTTTTTTGATTCTTTTCACTAAACCCACAATAATGACATTTTAAAGAATTAGTGAATTGGTGAAAAGTTAGAGATACATCACAATTACGGCATACAGGAATATGTCCACAAGTTACACACTCGATAATAGGGGCATATCCCCTTCTATTTTGAAATAATAATATTTGTTGACCTAATAATAATTTCTCCTGTATCGCATTATAAAGCTCAGGTGTAAGTAAACCTTTCATTTTATTTGCTTTATAATAGATTTTCATGTCTATACACTTTATTTCAGGTGGGGCTGATGCTCCATATTTTTCCGTAAGTTTTACGTGACCATATTTTTTATTAAAAGCATTAAATTTAGACTCCAATGAAGGTGTAGCAGAACCCAAAATCAATTTTGCGTTATGTATTTTGGATAATTTGATTGCGGAGTCCCTCGCATTATATCTTGGCGAAGGATTCTCCTGTTTAAAAGAAGAATCGTGCTCCTCATCTACAACAACTAATTTTAGATTTTGAAAAGGTAAAAATATAGAGGACCTAGCACCCACAATAATCCTTGCCTTTTCTTTGTTTTTAATAACATTATTCCATACCTCAAATCTTTCCTCATTAGAAAATTTTGAGTGATAAACTGACAAATATTTACCAAAAATCTTTTTTAACCTACTAACCATTTGAATAGTTAATGATATTTCTGGCATCATAAATAAAATTTGAAACCCCTTTTTTAAAAATCTATTTATCAAATGTGAATATACTTCAGTCTTACCAGATGATGTAACTCCTTCAAATAAAACAATAGAATTCTGATTCCATATTTTCAAAATTTTTTCTTTAGCCAAAAGTTGAGGCTTGGATAACTTTAACAACTTGTTAGTCTCACTGAATTTGACTTTAAATCTGTCTTCATGCACTATTTTTTCTGATAAAATATTTTGAACTATCATTTTTTTTAAAATTGAACTGTTTAATTTACATTTCTGCTTTAATAAAGTATATTTTATCCATTCACTTTCTGAATAATTTTCTAAAATATATTGAATTATCTTTCTTTTTCTTGGTGATTTTTTAAACTCTAAATTGTAACTATTTTTGTTTTTTGATTTACTATACCTTTTATCTAGTTTTACATATTTTACAAGTTTTGGTTTATATCTTTCCCTTACAGATTGTATAGAATTCACATAGCCTTTTTGAATGAGGTTATTCACTATTGAGAAAATATTTTTTTTATTCAAAATAAGCCTCACTTCATCAATTTTAATTTTTTTTAAATCAAGTGCATCAAGAATTAAAATCTCTTCATCAGAGATTTTTCTGTAATCTACCTTTTTACTCAAATTCTTTTCTAACAAAGTTTCACTTGTAAGTAAAAAACTACTTGGCATGGAGGCCTTTAAAACTTGACCCATAGAACATTGGTAATAATTACTTATCCATTTCCAAAACAATATTTGATTTTCATCTACTACAGGTAAATCATCTTGAAATGCGAAAATTTCTTTCGGTTCATAGCTATCAGGGATATTTTTATGTTTATCAATTATAATACCAGTGAATACTCTCTTACCTCCAAATGGAACCAAAACTCTAAATCCACTTTTTATAAATTTAAATTCCTCTTTACTAATTCTATAGGTGTAAAAGTTTTTTAATGGAAACGGTAAGAGAACGTCAATGTAAAATGACATTACTCAGTTTTTTTTTCTTCATTTAAACTCCTAATAGTTGCATTGAGCTCAAATCCTAAAAGTAAAATTATTGAATTAATCCAACTAAAAAGCATGAAAATTAACAATGCACCAATTGATCCATATAATTGATTATAGTTTGAAAAATTATCAATATAAATTCCAAACAAATAAGTACTAAAGAAAAATAGCAAGGTAGTCATCAATGCTCCAGGTGAAAAGAAACCAGAAAATTTTCCTTGAATTGTTCCAAAATAATAAAGAGTTGTAATTGATATATAAGCTAGTAGGACAAAGATTAAGTTCTGTAATAAAATTGCAAAATTAATTGATTCGGGTAACAACCTCTGGAATAATAGCTCAAATGAAACAAAGGAGATAACTGAAATCAAAAGCAGCAAAGCTAAAATTACACTTACACCGAGAGAATAAAAATACTGCTTGAAAATATTTCTAAATTCTTTAACATGATAGGAAACCTCGAAGCTGGTAAAAATTGAATTTACTCCATTTGCAGTTAAAACAACAGAAAGTAAAAAAACAGAAGATAACAAGCCGGCTCTTGGTTTGGATTTGATATCCTCAAATATTTTTTCAAAAAAAGTATGGGTGTCTTGAGGTAAAATAGTTTCGATAAAATTAAATAAAATAGCGTCGAAATTATCAATACTAAAAAATTTTGGGATAAAAGGAATTAGATTTAACACAAATAAAATAAAAGGGAAAAGTGCCATGAAAAAACTAAAAGAGATAGACCCTGCTCTTGAGGTTAATGTACCCCTAGTTAAACCAATAAAATATAATTCTAAGAGATCTAAAAATGAAAACCCGTTTAATCCAGGAATTTTTATATAGGAAAGGGATTTTTTTATTTTTTCTTTAAGTTCCTTAATCATTTATTTTTTTTTAAAATTAAGGTATTTTAAATAAATTAATTTTTTGACTTTGTATTTTTACAAAATGAAGATTGAGTTAATATGTATTGAAAAAACCAAAAAAATCGAGTATAAGAATATAATCCATGATTATTTAAATAGAATAAATAAAAAACTAAGTTTAAAGATTAAAGAAATATCACTTGTTAATCCAGGAAAACTAGACAAAGAAAGTATATCAAATAAGCAAGTAAATCTAATTCAAAGACATATTAATGAGAGGGATTATGTAGTTATTCTTGATGAGAGGGGTAAAAGTTTTTCATCTATTGATTTTTCAAAATGGTTAAATTTTAAAATTTCGTCCCGAGATATAAAATGTTTAAAATTCATAATTGGTGGTCCCTATGGTTTCAATAAAAAAAATATGAACTTAATTCATGAAGAAATAAGTTTCTCCAAAATGACTTTTTCTCATCAAATGATAAGAATTTTTGTTTTGGAGCAGATCTATAGAAGTTTAAAAATTATAAACAATGAACCATATCATAATGAATAAGGAATTTAAATTGATATTTGCGACTAAAAACAAGGGAAAATACGATGAAGTAAAGAAAATGATGCCCAAAAATGTCAGCCTCATGAGCTTAAATGATTTAAATTTTAATGAAGATATAGAGGAGACTGGTGAAACTTTCATGCAAAATGCAAAAATAAAATCTGATTTTATTTTCAATAAATATAGAATTAACTGTTTTGCAGATGATACTGGCCTAGAAATAGATTCTCTTAATGGTATGCCAGGAGTTTATTCTGCTAGATTTGCAGGCAAAAATTGTAATACTCAAGAAAATATAGAAAAAGTATGGGATTTGTTGAATGGATATAAAAACAAAAAAGCAAGATTTAAATCTGTATTTTCGTTAAACCTCAATGGGAAAACATTTTTTTTTGAAGGTAAAATTGATGGGGAAATTATATTTCAACGAAAAGGACAAAATGGTTTTGGATATGACTCAATATTTATTCCGAAGGGATATACAAAAACTTTCGCAGAGTTGAATTTAATTGAAAAGAACAATATAAGCCATAGGTCAGAAGCTCTTAAAAGACTAATTATTTTTTTAGATAAACAAAAATATCTGTAATTTAATTTAAAGATTCGTTTTGGTTTTTAAAAAACATTTTTTTTACTTATTTATATCTTTACTAGTTTTTAATCTGGCTAGTGCACAGGACCAAACATCCCTATTAAAAGGTAAAATAAAAAATGATAGCACAGATGAATATATGTCAAGTGTTCATGTTCTCAATTTGAATTCTGTAGAAGGCGTTATTAGCGATCGTCAGGGTAATTTTGAAATTGCTGTAAAAGCAAGAGACACACTATATTTTTCCTATTTGGGGTTTAAACCTTTAAAGGTTCCAGTAAGCAACGATATGATAAAACTTGGAATTCCAATTTTTAGACTTACCCAACTTTCATTTGCGCTAGAGGAGGTAATAGTAAGACCTTATTCACTAACTGGATATTTGGACATAGATGTTAAGAAGGTTCCACTAAATCCTGCAGGTAGATTTACTATTCCTGGACTTCCTCAGTCAGGATATGAAGCTGGCAACAGAAATAAATCCTCAATTTCCAAAGCAATTGGCTCACTATTCAACCCCGCTGACTTTTTATATAATCTTTTTGGAAAAAACCCTAAACAAATGAGAAAATTAAAAAAAATGAGAGAAGATGATGAAATTAAAAATTTACTTGCAACGAAATTTGACAGAGAGGTACTAGTTCAGCTTTTAGGTGTTAACAGACTAAATCTTGAAGAAATTTTAAGAAATTGTAATTATTCTAATGCATTTATTGGAGAAGCTAACGATTTACAAATTTTAGAGGCAATTAGTGGTTGCTATGAAGAATTTAAAATTCTTCAACTTTAAGATTCTTACTACAACAAATAAATTTAGTTATTAAACTAATGAATTTATGATTAAACTTTATCTTTGTATTAATGAAAAGCGAGCTAGTTAACTCATTAAATTCAATCTCACCAATAGATGGAAGATATCATAATAATACCATAAAACTATCTGGATATTTTTCAGAAAAAGCTTTTATTAGGTATAGAATAATAGTTGAAATAGAGTATTTTATATCTCTTGTTGAAATACCTCTTCCACAACTCAAAAGTTTTCCAACGAAAAAGATTAAAGATTTAAAAAATATTTATGAAAAATTTACAGTTGATGATGCGTTAGAAGTAAAAAGAATTGAAAAAAAAACAAATCATGATGTTAAAGCAATAGAATATTTTTTAAAAAATAAATTTGATTTAATTGGAATATCTCAGTTTAAAGAGTTTATTCATTTTGGTCTTACTTCTCAGGACATAAACAATACTAGCATACCTCTTTCAATTAAGAATGCAATAAATGAAGAATATTTTCCTAATATTAACGAAGTTTTATCAAATCTTAATAAACTATCTAATGAATCCAAAAACGTCCCAATGCTTGCTAGAACACATGGTCAACCTGCCTCACCTACAAAAATGGGAAAAGAGATAATGGTTTTTATTGAAAGGTTGGAAAATCAAATGAAAGTTCTAATGTCAATACCTAATGCTGCTAAGTTTGGGGGAGCCACAGGAAACTATAATGCACATGTAGTAAGTTACCCGAAAATCAATTGGAGGAATTTTAGCTCAAATTTTTTAGAAACAAAGTTTGGTCTCAAACACTCCTTTCCAACAACTCAAATTGAACATTATGATTATTTTTCCTCTCAATGTGACTCATTAAGAAGAATTAATAATATTTTAATAGACATGTGCAGGGATATTTGGTATTATATTTCTATGGATTATTTCAATCAAAAAATATTGAAAAATGAAGTGGGTTCGTCGGCAATGCCACATAAGGTAAACCCAATAGATTTTGAAAACGCAGAAGGCAATCTAGGTGTTGCTAATTCATTATTCATTCACCTTTCACAAAAATTACCAATTTCAAGACTTCAAAGAGATTTAACTGATAGTACTACACTAAGAAATATTGGAGTACCTTTTGCTCATACTATTATAGCATTCAAATCGATAAACAAAGGATTATCTAAATTGTTCATCAACAAAGACAAAATATCAAAAGATCTGGAAGAAAATTGGTCAGTTGTAGCTGAGGGAATACAAACAATGTTAAGAAGAGAAGGGTATTTTGGTGCATATGAAAAACTTAAGGAACTTACTAGAATAAATAAAAAAATAAACCAAACTATAATTAATGAATTTATAAATTCACTGGACATTAGTTCGGAGATTAAAAAAGATCTTAAAAAAATTACACCCTTTAATTATGTTGGAATTTAAATTTGGCACTTTTTTTGTTTAAAAAGTTTTTTTACTTTACAAGGCTTATATTATGATAAAATTTGAAATTACAGTTAGAAGTTTAGTTTGTTTGTTCGTATTTTTTCTTCTGTCGATAAAATGTTCTAAAAAAGATATTGATGATAATGAAATAAATGTTGTATCCGATGTGGAGTCTGAATCTAGCGACTCTTCACCAGAAATAACACTTTCGACAGAAATTAATGACTTTATTTGGAAAGGATTAAATCAATATTATTATTGGCAATCGGATGTTGCTGATCTTGCAGACTCAAAGGCTACAATGGAAAGTGAATACATTTCACTTTTAAATTCTCAACAATACAGCAAAGAATTTTTTGAAGGTTTGCTGCACCAAGATGACAGATTTAGTTGGATAGAAGAAGACTACGAAGTATTAGAAAATCAGCTTTCAGGAACAACTGCCTCTAATGGAATGAAATTTCAACTTTATGTGAGGGATGATGGAGAGAGTATAATTGGAGCAGTAACATATGTACTACCGGAATCGGATGCGTTTGACAAAGGTATAAAACGTGGAGATATTTTTAATAGTGTGAATGACAATGTATTGAACTTTAATAACTACATGTCTCTATTATATGGGGAACAAACAACTTACAGCATTCAGCTTGTAGATTATGATTCTGAAAATGATTTGGTTATTTCAAGGGATATAAGTGTAACACTAAATAAAGAAGAGAACTTCCAAGAAGTCCCGGTCCACAAAGCTTCCATAATTGAACACGGTTCAAAAAAGATAGGATATGTAATGTATAATAAATTTTTAGGAACCGTAGATAGTGACGGTGATGGCGAAGTAGATAGAGATTTTAATGAAGAGTTGATCGATTTATTTGTTTATTTAAAGAGTGAAAATTTGGATGAGCTTATCTTGGATTTGAGATACAATGGAGGAGGTTCGGTAAATACTTGTACCTACTTAGCTAGTTTAATAACTGGTCAATTCACAGGAACCATTTTTGCTAAACAAATATGGAATGATAAAATAATGGCATTTATTGAAGATAGAAACTCTAATGATGATCCATCAGACGATTTAAATTTCGACAATTATTTTACTGACACGAGACCAGACGGTAATCCACTTCCAAGCCTTAGTCTAAATAGGTTATATGTTTTGACTTCAAATAGAACTGCCTCCTCAAGTGAACTTCTTATTAATGGATTAACACCACATATTGATATAATACAAATTGGAATCAAAACAGTTGGAAAAAATGTTGGATCAATTACATTGTACGACTACACTGATAATGATCAACAAATTAAAAATCCAAAGCATAAATATGCGATGCAACCAATCGTTTTAAAAATTGCTAATAGTGAGAATTTTGCAGATTATAATTATGGGTTAGAACCTGATATAGAGTATAGGGAAAAGGCTTCAAACTTGGGCACCATTGGGGATAAAACTGAACCCCTATTATCTTTAGCACTAGATCACATTTCCGGCAGTAGTAAAAAGAAAATTGAAGTTAAAGAATCTTTAATGCCCCTATTTGAACCTGGAATTGATAAAACTCAGCAAATGTATATTGATAGAATAAATCTTAAGTTATTAGAAGATTTTAAAATTCATAACTAATTCCGAATCGAAGATTCCTTCCTTTACTAGAATAATTTAAAATTTCAACATACTCTTTGTTAAATATATTATTAATCCAAAAATTAAATTTCATTTTATCTTTAGAAAATGAGTACCTCAAGTCCATTAAACCATATGAGTTTAATATTTCTGTACCTCCCAGAGCTTCCCTTTTACCTCTATACCTATAGATAAAAGATAATTGTTTATTGTTTTTAAGATAATATGTAATTGATTCGTTGAAAGAGTGTTTTGGTAGTCTTTGTAAAGTTCCACTTTTAAGTTCGTTGAAGGTATAATTAAAATTGAAATCCATTTTATTAAAAAATTTTTTCGAATAATCAATTTCAACACCTCTAAAGGTTAAATCTGACGGAGAGTTAATATATCCTCCTGTAAAAGTTGAAAAGTCATATTCATAGATAATCTTGGGATTCTCTTCTCTTTCAAAGAAAACTAACGATAGATTTCGTTTTTGGTTGTTAATTTCAATACCAATTTCCTTTGAAATACTTTCCTCTGGCAGTAATTTTTTATTTCCTGAATATGGATCATAAAGTTGATACAAACTTGGTGCAATAAATGCTGAGTTTAAAGTTGAAAATATTTTGATGTTTTCTGATTCTTTAAAGTCAATATTGTAAGAAGGATTTAAACTGTATGTGAAAAATTTACCATAAGTCTGGTGATTATTAATTCTTCCTCCTAAACTGAGATTTAAATTTTTCCCACTCAAATAAACTAGATTTGAATATAACCCCACTTGACTAACATTTGGAACACCATCATAACCAGAATCTTGAAAAAGTATACCCTGAACTGAATAAATTTTATCTGAAATTTTGAATTTGTTAAGAATTTCTGCGCTTTTATTTGCTGATTTAAATGTTAAAGGATAATCATCTCTGTATTCTCGACTAGTATTTTGGAAACCAGCCGTAATAGATATTTCACCTTTACCGTATTGATATTTGAATCTTGAATTGAGTGACTCCAAAAAACTAAGTCCAATAAAATTTGCATCTTCAATTGGAAAGGAATTGTCATAACCATTTTTAATTTGAGATTTATTTAAAATAACATACCATTCAATGGGCCCCTCTTTACTAGATAAATTGAGATTAAAATTATATTTAGAAAAATTATCAATCTCTGAGCCAGTTGATATAGCACTCATACCATTTGTATTTAGAGTTGATAAATTAAATCCTAACTTTAAAAAACTTAAATCCTTATTAAACCCCAAATTTGTAGAAAAGTAAGTCAAATTGTCTAATTTTCTTTTAGTATCGTTTTCTGTCCCAGTGTATAAATCAATACTTAATGACTCCCTTTTGCCACTTTTTTTTGTTGTAATATTTATGACACCTGCTGAAGCAGAGCTACCATATAATGAACTTGAAGCACCTTTTAAAATCTCGACGGACTCAATTTGATTTATATTCAAAAAATTTATATCAAAATCATTATCAATTCGTGAAGGGTCTGAAATTCTTACCCCATCAATTAAAATAAGAACCTGATTGTTGTTACTGCCTCTAATTGCATATCTTAAGTTTTGACCTGTAATTGATGCATTGCCTAAAGTAATTATTCCAGCCTTGGTTGACAAAAGTTCAGAAATATTTCTTCCACCAAATTTTTTTAAATCTATACTATCAATTTTAATAATACTTCTTCCAGATTCTTTTCTTTTAATTGGTATTTGACTTTCAATTAATGTTATTTCATCTAAATAAAATATTTTTGTGTCTAATGAATCCTTTTTTATATTCAAATTTTGAGCTTTTAAATTATTGGTAATATAAAAGACACACAAGAGTAAGATTTTTACTTTTACTTTCATATATGTAATAAATTAGTATGTAGATTTTTTTATCCCGAAAAAATCATACAATCTTTACTGGCAGGTCTCCTGGCTTGCTTTTTTCTATTCGCCTTCCCAAAAAAATCAGTGGCATTGAGTTTATAGAAAAAACCTAAATAGGTATTAGCTTACAGTTGCGGGAACAGCATTGTCTTTGAATCCAATTTCCCTTTTAATCTTCTAAATTTTAGAAAAACCAATTTTCAAATTTAAATAAAATTTTAATCAATTATGCGGATATGAATTTAATTTTCTCAGCAGCTTTGTAGGATCTAAAAAGAATGAAAGAGTAAAATAAGTCACCTAAAATGGTATTTACAAAAAAAGGTATAGCTAGGGTAAAACATGAGATTAATCCTTCAATATTTTTTGGGTAACCTAGATACCAAACTCCTAGATTGGTTAAAATAAAAAACATAACCGATGACAAAAAAACTGTTTTTGCGTCTATTTTTGGGGATATAGATCCTAAAAAATATATTAGGATAAATGATAGATAGACGAAAATATTTATAAAACTTATTCCAATAAAAAGATCTGAAATAAACAAGGGAATAATTGGGAGGAAAACACTAAATAATTTATTGTTTAATTTTTTGGAAGAAAAAAGAGCAATCCCTGTTATTGGTGCAAAATTTGGAGGGTGAGGGACTAGTCTAGATAGAATTGCCAAAATAATGATACTTGCTACTAATATATTTTTATTTCGTTCTTTTTTCAAATTATAATTATTTGGTTAAATACATTTTCCTTCTAGAATATAGGTTGTAAAAATCATCATCTTTGAGGGTTTTTATAAAAAGAATACTCTCCCCCGTACTTTTCATTTCAGGTCCAAGTTGTTTATTAACGTTAGGAAATTTATTAAATGAAAAAACGGGTTGTTTTATAGCATACCCTTCTAATTTGGGTTGAAATTTAAAGTCTTCTAATTTATTTTTTCTTAGCATTACTTTGGTGGCATAATTAACATAGGGTTCGTTATAAGCTTTAGCAATAAACGGAACTGTACGTGAAGCTCTAGGGTTAGCCTCTATAACGTAAACTTTGTCATTCTTAATTGCAAACTGAATGTTTATCAGACCGACTGTATTTAAGGCTTTTGCTATTTTTAATGTGTGATCTTTTATTTGCTGGAGAACATATTCACCTATATTAAAAACAGGAAGGGTAGCATTCGAATCACCAGAATGAATACCACATGGTTCAATGTGCTCCATAATACCAATTATATGTACAGAGTCACCATCACAAATAGCATCTGCTTCAGCTTCAATTGCTCCATCTAAGTAATGATCAAGTAGTAATTTATTTTTGGGTATCTTTCTTAAAAGATCTACTACATGAGCTTCTAACTCATCCTTATTAATAACAATCTTCATACCCTGTCCTCCAAGAACATACGAGGGTCTTACAAGAATTGGAAAATTTAATTTTTTAGAAAGTTCAATTGCTTGTTCAGCATTTTCAGCTACCCCAAAGTCAGGATACGGTATCTTATTTTTCTTCAATAGATTTGAAAAGCTTCCTCTATCTTCGGCTAAGTCTAAAGATTTAAAACTGGTTCCGATTATTTTAATTCCATATCTGTCAAGTTTCTCTGCTAGCTTGAGTGCAGTTTGTCCTCCTAGTTGAACTATTACTCCTTCAGGTTTCTCATGCTGAATTATATCATAAATATGCTCCCAAAAAACAGGCTCAAAATATAATTTATCTGCAATGTCAAAATCTGTAGATACTGTCTCTGGGTTACAGTTTATCATAATAGTTTCGTAACCGCATTCTGATGCTGCTAAAACTCCGTGAACACAGCAGTAATCAAATTCTATACCCTGACCAATTCTGTTTGGCCCAGAGCCCAGGACGATAATTTTCTTTTTGTTTGAAACCAAACTTTCGTTGTCAATGAAGGGATTTTTTTGACTAAGTTGCATTTCCGCTTCAAAAGTTGAATAATAATAGGGTGTTTTAGCCTGGAATTCGGCAGCACAAGTATCTACTAGTTTGTAAACTCTATTAATATTAAATTTTTTTCTTAGCTTGTAAATTTCACTTTCAACACAACCAAGCATGTACGCAAGTTGTCTGTCAGCAAAACCTTTTTGCTTGGCTTCAAGAAGTAAATCCTTATCAAGACTTTTTATATTATAATTTGATATTTTTACTTCTAAATCATTTAATTCTTCAAATTGTTTTAGAAACCACATATCAATTTTTGTTATTTCGTGAATTTTTGATAACGAGACTCCTAATTGAATAGCATCATAAATAACAAAAACTCTATCCCAACTTGCATTTGTTAGTTTTTCAATTATTATATCATAATCTTTGTATCCTTTCCCATCAGCTCCAAGACCATTTCGTTTTATTTCGAGAGATTGAGTTGCCTTGTGAAGAGCCTCCTGAAAAGATCGCCCAATTCCCATAACTTCCCCTACCGATTTCATTTGCAATCCAAGAATTCTGTCTGAACCTTCAAATTTGTCAAAATTCCAACGAGGTATCTTAACAATTACATAATCAACAGAGGGCTCAAACAATGCTGATGTAGATTTTGTAATTTGGTTATCGACTTCATCCAAAGTGTAACCTATTGCCAATTTTGCAGCAATTTTAGCTATCGGATATCCTGATGCTTTTGATGCCAACGCTGATGATCTAGAAACTCTTGGATTAATTTCAATTGCAATAATTTCTTCTTTTTCATCTGGACTTACCGCAAATTGAACATTGCAACCCCCAGCAAAGTCTCCAATATTTCTCATCATTTTTATTGCCATGTCCCTCATTCTTTGAAATGTTTGATCAGATAAAGTCATGGTAGGGGCAACAGTGATAGAGTCACCGGTATGAATCCCCATTGGATCCATATTTTCAATAGAGCAGATTATTACAACATTGTCATTTTTATCCCTTAACAATTCTAGTTCATACTCTTTCCAACCCAGTAAAGCTTTATCAATTAATACCTCATGGATTGGTGATGCTTCTAATCCCCTTGTTAGTAATTCATCAAAGTTTTCTGAATCATGAACAAAAGAAGCGCCTGTCCCTCCAAGAGTAAATGAAGGTCTAATAACTAATGGAAATCCAAAGTTCTGAGCAATTTCTTTTCCCTTTAAAAAAGAGTTTGCTGTTTCGGCTGGTGCTACTGGAATATCAATTTTCTTAAGAAGCTCTTTGAATCTTTGTCTATCCTCAGTAATGTTGATAGCTTCAATGTCAACTCCAATTATTTCGACATTAAAGTCATCCCAAATACCCTTTTCGTCTGCCTCTATACACAAATTTAAGGCAGTTTGACCCCCCATAGTTGGAAGTACTGCATCTATCTTATTGTCTGATAAAATTTCAATTATTGATTTAGTATTTAAAGGCTTTAAAAATATATGATCTGCCATGGTGGGGTCAGTCATTATAGTCGCAGGGTTAGAATTAATCAAATAGGTTTCTATTCCATCTTCTCGAAGTGATCGTAAAGCTTGGCTTCCTGAATAATCAAACTCGCAAGCTTGCCCAATTATTATGGGTCCCGAACCTATAATTAAAATTTTTTTTAAATCTTTTCTTTTAGGCATAGATACTTATAAAAATAAAAAAGGTGTAACTCTAATCAAAGTAACACCTAAATAATTTAAATTAAAAATTCTCACTTTTTATGCCTAGGTTCAGATGAAACAGATAATTTTTTTCTCCCTTTAGCTCTACGACTTGAAATAACCTTTCTTCCGTTTGCAGTAGACATTCTTTCCCTAAAACCGTGCTTATTTTTTCTCTTTCTTTTAGATGGTTGGTAGGTTCTTTTCATTTATATTAAAGCTTAAGGTGATTGAAAATCTACCAAATATACAATAAGTTTTAGTTTGGACAATAACATTAAATTAATTAAAATTCTTTTATTAATTTTAAGATAAATATGATTCCAAAAATTTTTAAAATATTAATATCATTACTTCTAATTGGGTTTAGTTTTTATCAATTTTACGAGAGTTACATTGGTAATGGAGTTTTCTATTTGTTTCTGTCTTTATTCTTCATTCTTATTTATTTTAAAAATGAGTTTATTTTTTTTGCATTTCTAAAGTTAAGAAAGCAAGATTTTATTGGAACTAAAAAATGGTTGGACAAAATTAAAAATCCTGAAAAAGTACTTGTTAAAAAGCAAATAGGATATTATCACTATCTCTATGGAATAATAGAATCGCAAAAAAATTTGACTTTGGCTGAAAAATCATTTCGTAAAGCCTTATCTTTTGGATTATCAATGAGTACAGACCTAGCTATGGCAAAATTGAGTCTTGCAGGAATTTTAATCCAAAAGAGGAGAAAAAGAGAAGCGACAATTTTAATTGGTGAGGCAAAAAAATCTGACAAGCACAATATGCTTGGAGAACAAATTAGATTGTTAAAAAACCAATTAAAAAAAATTTAATCTACTCTGAAGGAATTGAAATTGTATAAACCTTTCTTGATTTGTTGTTCAAATGATTTTCTAACAACCATGGATTATGAATTTTAAAACTTTTATAGGTTAAACCTAAGTTTTTCGAAAAATCAGAAATATTACTTATAGGCGTATCTATTTTTATTTCATCGTATTTTACTGGATTATACATATGTTCTTCTTCTATGCGAAAACCAAAACTTTCAGGAGATTCAACAATATTTTTTAATGCAATTATTCTAAATATGTATCTTTTTGTTTCTTCTCCAAATAAAATATTTTCATAAGCAGTTTGATTTTGATTTGTTATTTTATTTTGGATTCCATTAATTCCTCTATTATATGCTGCCGCCGCAAGTGTCCAATTACCAAACTTGTCCTTTGCCTTCTTTAAGTATTTACAAGCTACTCTTGTAGATAGATTCAAGTTGTATCTTTCATCAACATTACTATTTATCTCTAATCCATATTCTTTCCCAGTTATTTTCATAATCTGCCAGAAGCCTTTGGCTCCACTCGGTGAAGTTACATTTTCCAAACCACTTTCAATTAATGCTAAATATTTAAAATCAGTCGGAACTCCTTCATCAATAAGAATTTTTTCAATTTGAGGAAAATATTTATTTGCTCTTTTAATTAAAAGAATTGTATTGGACTGCCAATATGTATTAACTAGGAATTCTTTATCCATTCTTTCAATCAAATCATCTTCATCTAGACTCATATCCTCACCAGCAAACGAGACTTTTTTTGGGATTGAAACAGGATATATATAGTAATTTGATTCTTTACCGTTAGTTAAAAATCTGGTTTTTGAAATTCCAAATGAAATAATAAATACAAAAAGTAAAAAAACTGCTAAAGAAAAATTATTTATTGATTTCATTTTAAAAAAACATTTTCCCTTAGCATGCTTTAACCATTCCTTCATTTATATGTTTTTAAAGTTAAATTATTAATCACTAATATCACTATATTTGCAAGCAAAATCAAAAAAATTAAAAAGCTTTTCTTTTTATTAATATTATTAATAACAAAATCCGTTACAGGTCAATCTGCAAACGCAATCTTTATTGACTCTGAAATCAAAATTGATGGAATTGATGATGAGTCAGTATGGGGTAAAGCAAAATTTAACTCCGACTTTTGGGAATATTTCCCTTTGGACTCAATCAAAGCAAAAGAACAAACAAAATTTAAGGTATTATACGATAATGAAAATTTGTATATGCTAATAATTTCTAATTTTGGAGACTCAGATTACGTTGTGTCATCTCTCAAGAGAGACTGGAGTTCTAGAAACAATGATTCAATGACATTGGTTCTTGATACATTTAATGACGCTACAAATGCTTTTCTTTTTGGTATTTCTGCTGAAGGAGTTAGAAGAGAAGGTCTAATTTCAAATGGGGGAAATAGGAGTAGTAGCAGTAGTGGTGGAGGTGACTACACTTTTTCCTGGGATGTTAAATGGGAAGGTGAAATAAATAAAAGTGAAAATATCCTCACAGCTGAATTTAAAATCCCTTTAGCTAGCTTAAGATTTGACAACAAATCTCAAAAATGGAGAATAAATATTTATAAAACCGATGTTGGAAAAAATAAAAGATCCACATGGGCAAGAATACCGAGAAATTTAAGTATAGCTGGATTAGCTTTTATGGGTAACCTTTATTTTGAAAAAGCACTTGGAAATTCAAAATCACCTGTGTTTTTAATTCCCTATGCAAGTGGGACACAAGGAAAAAATTTTGAAGAAAAAAAATTGGTTTCCTTTTTCGATACTGGAGTTGATGCTAAAATGAGTATTGGTAGTGGCATGATTTTGGATTTGACTCTCAATCCAGACTTTTCACAGGTAGAAGTCGATGATCAAATTATAAATTTAAGCAGATTTGAAGTCCGTCTTCCAGAGAAAAGACAATTTTTTCTTCAAAACAGTGACCTTTTTTCGAGTTTTGGAAGTAGCTACAATGCACAGCCATTTTTTTCTAGGAGAATAGGTGTAGCTAGAGATTTAAATGGAAATACCATACAAAATAGAATAATAGCAGGGGCAAGATTAAGTGGTAAAATAAATAGAAACCTTAGACTTGGATTTTTAAATATGATTACTGATAGTGACCCTAAAAATAAAATTTCTTCCAACAACAATACTGTAATTGCATTTCAACAAAAAGTATTTTCGAGATCTTTTTTAGGGGCATTTTTTGTAAACAGAGAAAAAATTGGTGAAGAAGAATTTACTAATGACCAAGAGGATTATAATCGTGTCATAGGCCTAGACTACAACTTACAGTCTAAAGATAACAAATGGGTTGGGAAACTTTGGTATCATAAATCTTTTGAAACTAACAATACTGAAAATAATTTTTCAAACGGCTTTAGGCTAACTTATAATTCAAGAAAAAATAATTTTAGACTATTTACAGGACAAAAGAGTGAGAATTTTAGTTCTGATTTAGGCTTTATCCAGAGAACTGGTGTGAAGTCCCACTTTATTAATTATGGCCACAGACTTTGGATTGATTCAAAAAAAATTAGATCTATTGAATTTAGTCAACAACTTTATTTTGTGAATAAACCTGATTTGCTAAATCTTGTGACTGATAGAAATTATGAAACTAAAAGTGAAATTTCATTCACAAACCAATCCAGATTTGAAATATCATATAATCGTAGATATACCTACCTTTTAGATGATTTCGACCCTGTAGGTGGTGATAACAGTATACCGCTTCCGTCTAGTAGTGGATTTTATTATAATGATTTTGAAATGAGATTTACATCAAATTATTCAAAAAACTTTTATTTTAATTTGCAATCTACACTTGGAGAATTTTATTCTGGGAATAGAGTTTCGTTTAATTCTGAATTTACAATTAGAGTACAACCTAAATTTAATAGTAGCGTAAAAATCAGATACGATGACATATACTTCCCTTCAAAGTACACATATGGAAAATTATTTTTGATTGGACCAAAATTTGAATATACATTTAATAAAAAACTTTTTTGGAATACATTTATTCAATACAGTTCTAGATCTGATAATTTAGGTGTAAATTCAAGGTTACAATGGCGTTTCGCTCCCCTCTCAGATTTTTACTTAGTTTACAATGATAATTATTTTACTTATAATAATTTAGTACCGAGAGTTCGAAGTTTAACTTTTAAGCTAACTTATTGGCTAAATATATAATGATGAAAAGATATATAAACTATTTATTAGTTCTGATTTTTTTTAATTGTACAAATGAGCTAGGCAAAAATCTTACTATTTCTGGTAATATAAAAGGTTTAAGAAAAGGTAAACTATATCTACAAAAATATATAAATGACACAACACTGATTAATATTGATTCATTAAAAATTGAAGGTGTAGAAGATTTTGAATTTAGTGACAGTTTAAGTGAAGCACAATTTTACTTTCTTACACTAAAAAAAGATGAAACTGATACTACTTTACAAAAAATTCCATTTTTCGCGGAAAAAGGTAAAATAAAAATTAATACAAGATTAAATACATTTTTAAGTAGTGTCAAAATTGAGGGCTCAGAAAACCAAATACTCTGGGATGAGTATTTAATGATTATGAGGAAATTTAATAACCAGAATATTCAACTAGTGAAAGATTATTTAGAAAAAAAGGGTGAATTTGATTCTAAAAAAAGAGATGTGTTGTTTGAGAAAAAGAACGGTTTAATAAATAGAAAAAAAGTACTTTTTTCACTAAATTTTGCGATGAACAATATAGATAAAGAAATTTCTGCTTATATAGGACTCTATGAACTAAATAATATTTCAAATAAATATTTGGATAGTCTATATTCTAAATTAAATACCGATATCAAGAACTCTTTTTATGGAAAAAAACTTAAAAGAAAACTAGACAATTTTAATTAAAATTCGATTCTAATTAGACTAAATTTGATTTGTCAATATAATCTTTTACTCTTTTAAAAATAATCTTAAACCACTCAGTATAAATATTTGGATTTTTGTCTATGTCATGTTCTAAAATAGACAAATCGACCCATTTCCAATCCTCCACTTCTTTAATGTTAATAATTGGGCTGAGATCAGTATAACCAACTAAAACATGGTCAAACTCATGTTCAATGAGACCATTTTTGAGATTAGCCTTATATATAAAACTGAATATTTCCTCTAGATCAGCATTTAATCCCATTTCTTCGTTGAGACGTCTATTAGCAGCATCTATTGTACTTTCCCCATCTCTTTGATGACTACAGCATGTATTAGTCCATAGTCCTGGAGAATGATATTTTTGACTAGATCTTTTTTGAATAAGAAGTTCTCTAGACGATTTAAAAATAAAAACTGAAAAAGCCCTATGTAAAACTCCTTTTCTATGAGCTTCCATTTTGGGCATAAGTCCTAACTGAATGTCTTTTTTATTAACCAGAATAACTTCCTCTTCATCCATATTTTAAAAATACAAAGTATTGAAAAAAATTAAGTGATATAAATTAAATTGAAAATTATTAATTAAAAAAGGCTAAGAATTAAATTCCTAGCCTTTATAAATGTTTAAGAAGAATATAAATTACTTAGCTGTAAATTCAACTCTTCTACTGTTAGCACGACCTATAGAAGTTGAATTATCTCCTTTGGGTTTTGTCTCACCGTATGCTTCAACCTCAAGTCTAGAGGAATCAATACCTAATTCTACGAGTTTGGATTTGACAGATTCAGCTCTTTTTTTCGAAAGAGTCATGTTATACATAGAACCACCATCTTCGGATGCATGACCTTGTATAAGAACAACTCCTTTTGGATTTGCCATCAATATCTCTTTTACTTTTTCAACTGCATCCATAACTTTTGAACCCATTAACCTGTAACCATCAGCGGGAAATAATATATTAATTCCTGCTGTGTTCAAAGCGTTTAAGACCTCATTATCTACCTTTGGACAACCATTATCTCCTTGTCCCGCTTCATTAGGGCATTCATCATCTTTATCGGCTACTCCATCGCCATCTGAATCAGGCCAAGGACAACCATTGTTTTCCGTTTCTCCCGCTTCATTAGGACATTCATCATCTTTGTCGGCTACTCCATCACCGTCTGAATCAGGACAACCATTTAAATCACCAGCAACATCTGGACATTCGTCATCTTTATCGAGAACTCCATCTCCGTCAGTATCGGGACATCCGTTATTTTCAGCTGGACCAGCCTCTTCCGGACAATCATCTTCTCCGTCTTGAATACCGTCTCCATCTGTATCTGGACATCCTTCAAATTCTTTAAGCCCAGGAACATCAGGACACTTATCTTTTTTATCGCTTACACCATCTTTATCGCTATCACCACTTCCAAATCCATAACTAACACCAAGAGAAACTAGACTATAACTAACTTCTGGGTTCTCAGTGATTTTAGCAAATTGAAATTCAGCAAAAGCACCAAAATTTTCTCCTAAAGCTAAATCAAATCCTACAGCACCAAAATTAGAATAATCTGTAAATTTTGAAAAACTATCAGTACCATCTTTAAGGGAAGTAGTACCATAAACTCCGGCTTTCAAATAAGGACTAAATGAATTGTCTGTTGAAAATCCATATTTTAGTCCCACGTGAGTACTATAAAAGTCAAAATCTTGACCACCAGCGGCGTCATTTTTTATTTTTCCAAGAGATAATTGTCCACCAACTGACAATCCTCCAGTAATTCTCCTATATAACATCAATGAAGGAGCTCCTAAAGAACCACTTAAATCATTGGAAGATATAGTTGAACCTCTTGTAACAATATCATCTGAAATAGAAGGCATTGTCAAACCAAGACTAATTTTCCAGGGATTAGTGGCATTTTGTGCAAAGGCTCCTGCACTAAATACCAGTAAAAATGCGATGAGTATTTTATGTAATTTCATATTTTATAATTTGTTAACAAACTTAGTTTCATTCTTGACAACATTATCACATTGAAACTACTGTAAATATACAATATTTGCAATAGTTCTCAAAATGATTTTTATTTATTGAAATTCTTCAATATTTTACAAATAGTTATCTTAATTGCCATTAATATGATATTATGTTCGATTTTTATGGAATTAAATAAAAATTTTGTAATGATATAAGTGACCCAGGGAGGATTCGAACCCCCAACCCTCAGAGCCGAAATCTGATATTCTATCCAGTTGAACTACTGGGCCTCTAGAACAAAATTATTGATTATTATGGTATCTATTTTGAATTTAGTTCGAAAGTTTTTGTTTTACAATATCCGAGATTGTTTTGCCATCAGCACTTCCTAGACTCCTCTTTACTACTTCTGCTATAACTTTACCCATGTCCTTTAATCCATGCGAATTTAATTCAATTACTACTTTTGAAACAAGAGCTTCAATCTCTTGATTTGTTAACTGTTTAGGTAAATAGGAAGATATAAAATCTGCTTGAACTTTTTCTATTTTAGCTAGTTCAGATCGTTCTTGTTTAATGTAAATATTTGCACTTTCTCGTCTTTGTTTAACAAGCTTTTGAAGGATTTTTATTTCATCTTCTTTAGAAATTGTATTTTGTGAAGAGACAGATGTCTGATTAAGAATTAATGAAGCCTTAATAGCCCGTAAAGATTCTAATTTCAGTTTATCTTTATTTAACATCGCCTGCTTTAAATCTATATTGATTTTTTCAATTAATGACATAGTTTAAATTAATTTAATCAACGTTATCGTGTAAAAATGAGTTATTCGACCTTAATTGAACCTCATCATTTTTGTCTTTATCTAAAGTTAAAGGAGAATTTTTTTCATCTTCAACACTTTGATCAATATTATATCCAAGTCTTTTGTAGGCAGGCTGATTATCCATCTCATTAATTCTTTTTATGTTGTTTTGAAATGAATAATTAAATTTCTTAAGCTCTTCTTTAGAGGAATTGTCTGAATTTTTTATGGTTTCCTCAATTGGGTTATCAAAAGGGGTATCATCTTTAACATCAACCTCTATCTTTTCTACATTGGATATATCAACATTTTCTAGATTTTTAATTTTTATATTTAAATCATCTTTATCCAGATTTTCCATTTCAGGGTTGCTGTCTAAATTCTCCATTTCAGGACTATTTTCTAAATTTTGATTGTTTGCTTCAAAAGAATTTATATCGGAATCGTATTCTGAATTAGACTTTTTTAATTCAGTTTCTTTTAAACTATCTAGAGATTCATTAAAATCAAATTCAATCTGAGATGAATCCAAATCATTAATCTTCTCAAAATCAAAGATTTCAATTGAATCTAAAGTTTCTTTTTCTTCAACTTCTTGATTTAAATTGAAAGTAACTTCATGTGAAATTGTTTCAATATCTTTAATGTTTTGGTTTATTTTAATTAAATCTTTTTCTTTGATTTTTGTATTTGTGTTATCATGACTCTTTTCATTTTCAGTTGATGATATTTTAGAAGATTTTAATTTTTCCGTTCGAGTTAAGTCTTTGTTAATAAACTCCTCACGATTATAATTCCTATCAGAATCATATACATTTTCATTATTTGATTTTTTTTCATGATCGGTCAAGTCTTGGACAAACGATTGTTCCTCCTCTAGTGTATGAATTATCTTTTTGGCCTGTGTGTTTACAATTTCATGTTGCTGGTCAGAGTTGAATCCAGTTGCGATGATAGTAACTGAAATACCTTTTTTTAAATTTTTATCTTCGCCAATACCCATTATAATATTTGTATTATTTCCTGCCTCAGATTGAATAAGATCGTTTATTTGACCAATCTCATCTATTGTAATTTCTTCCTCTCCAGACACTATAAGTAATAAAACATTTTTACACCCTTTGATTTTGTTGTCATTTAATAGAGGTGAATCCAATGCTTTTACTACTGATTCTTCTGCCCTATCAGACCCCTCAGCAACAGCTGAACCCATGATAGCAGTTCCACTATTACTTAAAACAGTTTTTGCATCTTTCAAATCAATATTCTGTCGGTAGTGGTGGGTAATTACTTCAGCTATGCCTCGAGCAGCTGTTGCCAATACCTCATCAGCTTTTGCAAATCCTGCTTTAAACCCTAAATTACCGTAAACCTGCCTTAACTTGTTATTGTTAATCACAATCAAAGAATCAACATTTTCTCTTAAAGTGTTAATCCCAGTTTCAGCTTGTTCAGATCTCATCCTTCCTTCAAATTGAAATGGAATGGTTACAATACCTACTGTCAGAATATCGATTTGCTTTGACATTTGTGCAATTATGGGAGCTGCTCCAGTGCCAGTTCCTCCACCCATTCCAGCAGTAATGAAAACCATTTTAGTTTGATTACTTAAAAGTGATTTAATTTCTTCTTCGCTTTCCTTAGCCGCTAAGCTTCCAATTTCAGGATTTGCTCCTGCACCAAGACCTTCTGTTAAAGAAGCTCCTAGCTGAATTTTAATGGGTACTGGGCTTTTTTCTAAAGCCTGTGAGTCCGTGTTACAAACAACAAAATCTACTCCTGATATTCCTTGCTTAAACATATAATTAATTGCATTTCCACCACCCCCACCGACTCCAATAACCTTTATCACATTGCTCCTATTTTTTGGTAAATCGAAATTAAAACCTTCCTCTATATTTTCTTTGAATTCATTCATAATCATATAACTTTAAGCTTTATCCAGAAATTCTTTAAATTTTTCAGTCCATCTTTCAAAAATTGTAGTCCTCTTTATAATGTCAGAATTAGGGATATCTTTGACAGTAGTTTCTTGATTATCTTCTACTGAATCATTTTCAAGAGCCAGTTCATTAGTATCAAAATTTTCTTTAAGGGCTGTCATTAAAAGTCCAACTGCAGTTGAAAAAACGGGACTTGTTTGGTTTTCATCTGAGTCTCCAGCTAGATGTTCATTTGGATAACCTATTCTTGTGTCCATTCCAGTAATATATTCAACTAGTTGCTTTAAGTGTTTAAGTTGACTTCCTCCGCCAGTAATTACAATACCAGCAATCAATTTCTTCTTTTGTTCATCATGACCGTAGTTTTTAATCTCTAAAAAAACTTGTTCAATTATCTCAACTACCCTAGCATTAATTATTTTGGAAAGTGTTTTTAATGAAATCTCCTTTGGTTCATGACCTCTAAGTCCAGGAATTGAAACAATTTCTGTTTCTTTATTTTCTCCAGGCCAGGCAGAACCAAACTTAATTTTCAACAGCTCTGCTTGTTTTTGAATTATTGAACAACCTTCTTTAATATCATCAGTTACGACGTTTCCTCCAAAGGGAATTACAGATGTATGCCTAATTATTCCATCTTTAAAAATTGCAAGGTCGGTAGTCCCGCCACCAATATCAACTAGAGCAACTCCTGCTTCTTTTTCTTCTTCGCTTAGAACTGCATCTGAGGATGCAATTGGTTCCAAGGTGATTTTTTCCATTTTTAAATCCGCACTTTTAATACATCTTCCTATATTCTTTATTGAAGAAACCTGCCCTACAACAACATGAAAATTAGCTTCTAAACGTCCTCCATACATTCCAATTGGTTCTTTAATTTCTGCCTGACCATCTACTTTGAATTCTTGAGGTAGAACATGAATTATTTCCTCACCTGGAAGCATTACAAGTTTGTAAACTTGGTTAATTAGTTTTTCTACATCATTTTCATTTATGACTTCTTCGGGATTTTTTCTTGTTATATAATCGCTGTGCTGAATACTCCTAATATGTTGACCTGCAATACCAACAACTACATTTTTAATTTCAGTTGAGGACTTTAATTCTGCTTCATTTACTGCTTCTTGAATTGATTGAATAGTTTGAGTTATATTATTTACAACTCCTCTGTGAACGCCTAGACTTTTAGATTTTCCGATTCCAATAATTTCAACCTTATTAAATTTATTTTTTTGGCCTACCATCGCAACAATCTTGGTTGTTCCAATATCTAAACCAACAGCAAATTGTTTATTTTCATTTTTTTCCATAATCTAAAACTATTTGTTTATCAAACGATAAGTTAACTTTGTCTATATCTATAAAATCCTTGTTCTCTAAATAACTATACAAATGTTTGAGTTTTTTAATCTTTTGCCCGTATCTAGAGTTTTTCCCCCATATAATTTTAAATGGAAAAGAACGAAGGCCAAGGACATAACTGTTATTTAAATTTCTTAAATCTATTATCTCAACTTTAGCAAACGAATCCATTTCAATTAATTTGATAAAATTTACTATATCCTCTAAATTGTTATCTATTTCACCATAAAAAATAGGCACTCTAGCTGAATAGTTATTCGATATAGGCACTCTATAACCAAAATTATCGATGTAAAATTCTTCATTATTATTAATTATTCTAACTATAGGCTTTCGCTCCTCTAATTTGACATTTAAAAAACCTTGCGGTGTTCTAAAAATATCAGCTCTAGCTACCATAGGATTAGATATGAGTAAATCTTCAACTTTCCTCAAATCTAGCATATCTTTATTTAAGAAAAACGAGGTGTCCTTCCTTTGTATTAACAATTTATTAACCATTTGAGGGTCTAGAAACCTACCGTTTTTATATTTAAAATCTATATTTACTTTAAGTATTTTATTTTCGTAATTTCTTTTTTGGGAGAAAAAAATCAAAAAAATAAATATTATCAATATTGAAAAAAAATAAATTATTCTGTTCCTCATAACTATATTAATTTTCTTTGATTTTTTTAATTTCCAGACCAATATCGCCAGCACCCAAAAATACTTTTATTTTTTCTGGAATGTTATTTATATACGATAACAAATTCTCTCGTTTAATTAATTCAACTATATTTTTTGATTTAATTTTTTTTTGTAAAACCGAAGATTTAATTCCTTCAATAGGTAATTCCCTTGCTGGATAAATTGGTAACAATATAACACGGTCAAATTGACTTAAGGCTAGGGCAAACTCATTCATAAAGTCTTTTGTTCTGGAGTAAAGATGGGGTTGAAATATAACACATTTTTTTTCATAAGGATAAAGATCTTTTAAGGCACTCCAAACTGCATTTATTTCATTTGGATGATGTGCATAATCATCAATTATTATATCTTTTTTTGAATTTAAAACAAGTTCAAACCTTCTTTTTACTCCCTTAAATGTTGAAAGAGCTATACATAATTCTTTTTCATCTATTCCAACCTGACTTGAAATAGCGAAGGCTCCAATTGCATTTAATAAATTATGAAGTCCTAGCTGGCTGAAAAAAACTGATTTATATATTCTTGAAGGGGTAGTTAAATCAAAAAAATAACCAGTTTTTGAAAAGCTTATATTATTTGCTGAATAGTCAGCCTTCTTATTTAGACTATAAGTTATTCCATCAACTCCTAATCCTTTAATTATAACAACTTTATCTGTAATTTTTTTAATAAATTCTCTAAATGATTTTTTTACTTCATCAAAACTTCCATATATGTCCAAATGATCGGAATCTATCGAGGTGACAAGTCCATAACTAGGTTCTAGATTTAAGAACGATCTATCGTATTCGTCTGCTTCTACAATTGCATATTTATTTCCATTAATTATAACATTTGAATTAAATTCATTTAAAACACCCCCAACAAAGGCTGTGAAAGATTGCCTTGTTTTGTAAAAAAGATGGGTAACTATTGCAGCCGTAGTAGTTTTACCATGTGTCCCAGCAATTGCAATTGTTTTGAATTTTTTAGTTAAAATACCGAGAAATTCTGCCCTTTTAAAAATTGGATTTCCTTGACTTTTAAAAAAACCGAGTTGTCTATTTTTTGTTGTGATTGCTGGAGTAAAAATTACTATTACATCTTGATTTTTAAATTGTGAGGGAATGCTATTTAATTCATCTTTATAATTAATTTCTATTCCATTTTTTTCTAAAGTTTCTGTTATATCTGTTTTTGTTAAGTCATATCCTCCAACTTTAAAGTTATTAGCCCCTAGATATTTAGCAATAGATGACATCCCAATGCCTCCAATCCCTATAAAATAATAGGTATCTACCTTAACCATTAGCTAAAATTTTATTTATTTGAAATGCTATATCTTTAGTTGCATCGGGTTTAGCAAGTTTACAAATTGCCGTTGAAAGTTGTTTTCGGACTAACCTGGACACAACAAGTTTTTCTAATTCTATTATAAATTCATTATCAACTTTTTGTTCTTCAATCATAATTGCAGCTCTTCTATCTAGCAAATATTTTGCGTTATGAAGTTGATGATTTTCCGAAACATTAGGAGAGGGAATTAAAATAGATGGTTTTGCTACAATGCAAAGTTCAGAAATTGTTAAAGCACCAGCTCGTGAAATAATTATATCGCATTCGTCGTAGAACTTTTCAATTTGTTCCAAAAATGGATAAATATTAATCCACTTGTCTTCGAAATCCTTGAATCTATTATAATATTTTTTTCCACACTGCCATACTAGCTTTATTTTATTTTTTTTGAAGAAAAGTAAATTATTGGAAATAACTTCATTTATTTTTTCAGAACCTAAGCTACCTCCTAAAACAAGGAGATTCAAACCAATTTTATCTAAATGACTATTTTTTTTAATATTTTTTATTTCTAGTTTAGATTGAATCAATGAATTTCTAACTGGATTACCGGTTAAAATAATTTTTTGGTGTGGAAAGAACCTTTCCATATTTTCATAAGCTACGGCTATAATTATTGCAAAACGAGAGAGTATTTTATTACTAATGCCTGGTAAATAATTTTGTTCTTGAATAACAATTTTTGTTTTGAAAATTGACCCAACGATTAAAATGGGAAGACTTGCATATCCTCCAGTACCAATCATAATATCTGGCCTAAATCTAACCCAAATTAAAAGTGCTTGAAAAAGACTTACTAGTATTTTTACAGGGAGAAAAATGTTCTTCCACCACTTTTTTCTGTTAAGACCTGAAATCCATAATCCCTTTATATTAAATCCTGCTTGGGGAACTTTCTTCATTTCCAAGTTTCCAAAAGCACCTACAAATAAAATTTGGTTCAAGTGATTAATTTTTTTTAAATAATTCCCAATCGCAATCCCCGGATATATATGACCTCCAGTCCCACCACCAGATATTATTATTCTATTTTTCTTCACTGATAATTAATAATGGATTTGAAACCGGTTTAGCTTGCTTTATTCTTCCTTGACTGAATCTTTCTTCACTTACACTCAGAATTATTCCAAAAGCTATGCATGTAACCCAAGCTGCGGACCCACCACTACTTAGCAATGGCAGAGTCTGTCCTGTAACAGGAAAAATATTTAAAGCAACACCTATGTTAATAAATGCTTGAATAATGATTGGTAGACCGGTTGCAATAACTAATAATTTACCATAAGCATTGCTTGCATGGTGGAGAATAACTGTTATTCTAAAGAGAATTAATAAATAAATTAAGATTACCATTATTCCTCCAATTAATCCGTATTCTTCAACAATAATAGCATAAATGAAGTCGGAGCTACTTTGAGGTAAGAAGTTTTTCATTACACTTTTGCCAACTCCTAAACCAGTTATACCTCCAGAGGCTATTGCAATTTTTGCTCTTTCAATCTGATAATTTCCATCCTTACTCAACGAGGGGTTAAAATAATTTTCAACTCTGTTTATCCATGTTCCTAATCTGTCTGGAGCTTTTTCGGGATATTGGATTGCTAAAAAAATAAATGTTGTAAATGAAAAAAAACCAATTAAAAAAATATTTAATAAATATTTAATCGGATAAGAACCGTAAATTAGAATCAAAAAAACAGTAAATAGAACAATCAATGCAGTAGATAAATTTGTTGGGAAAACTAATATAAATATCAAAAAAATGGGAGTCCACAAAGGGAATAATGAATTTTTAAAATCAGTTTTTTGTTCTTTAACTTTGTCAAGATAGTATGCTATATAAATCATCAAAACTAATGAAGCTAAAGAAGATGTTTGAAAACTAATCCCAATTATCGGAATTTTAATCCACCTACTTGCATTTACTCCATCAATCATATTGCCTTGACTTATGGTATACAGCAACATTAAAATTACGATTGGTAAGAGTAAAATAGATATACCTTTAAAATAATAAAAAGGAATTTTATGGACACTTAAAATTAAAAGGAAACCAGTAATTAAAATGAATGTATGTTTCAGTAAGTATTGCCAAGGTGTTCCATTTCCTATAACGTAACTTAAATTAGAACTTGCACTAAAGATGGGAAAGAAAGAAAAAAGAGCCAACAATGCTAAAAGTGCCCATAAAACTTTATCCCCTTCAAGTAGTCGTTTTTGCATTATTATTAGAGGTTTCTTACTGCTTTTTTGAATTGATTTCCACGATCTTCAAAGTTTTTGAAAAGATCAAAACTTGCACACGCAGGTGATAATAAAACATACTCTTTTTTATTAGCTAGTTTATGTGCAATTTTTACTGCTTCAGACATAGATTGAGTCTCAACTAAAACATCAACAACAGGAGAAAAAGATTCAATAATTTTTTCATTATCCAATCCAATACAAACAATTGATTTTACCTTTTCTCTTACCAAGGGTAGTAGTTCCATGTAATTATTACCTTTATCTATACCACCGGCAATCCACACCGTTTGTCCCTCCATGCTTTCAAGAGCATAAAAAGTTGCATTAACATTCGTAGCTTTTGAATCATTTATATAGGTTATATTTTGAATTTTTAATACCTCCTCTAGTCTGTGTTCTACATTTGAAAAACTAATTAAACTATCTCTTATACATTTATTTGAGACTTTTAAAAGTCTAGCTACTGAAACTGCAGCCATTGCATTTAGTAAATTATGTCTCCCTTTAAGGGAAAAATTTAAAGTATCATACATATTAATATTTTTTTTTTCTTTAACAATTATTGATTTCTTTTTTACAGTAGTAGTTAAATCTCCTTCTGGATGATTAAAACCGTAGGGAAATTGAGTTACGTTTTGAGCATACTTTTTTACAGCTTTTTTTAACTCCTTATCATCGGAGTTAAAAATTAAAAATTGATTTATACTTTGATTAAGGGTTATCCTAAGTTTAGCTTTTATATATTCATTAAAATCGTAATTATACCTATCTAAGTGATCCGGGGAAATACTTGTAATTACAGAAATATCAGCGGAAAAATCCATAATATTGTCTAACTGAAAGCTGCTGATTTCTAGAACATAAATTTGATAATTTTGTTCAGCAATAGACTCTGAAAAACTTTTACCAATATTTCCCGCTAAAGCAACATTAAACCCTGACTTTTTTAAAATATGATAAATCATAGATGCAGTAGTAGTTTTACCATTGCTGCCTGTCACCCCTATAATTTTAGAATCAGTTTGTAAAAATCCAAACTCAATTTCTGATATTACATCAATCCCCTTTTTATTTATATCAACTATTATATCCGACTTTTTGTCAATACCCGGGCTTTTAATTACTTTATTAGCTCTTATAATTTTATCTATTGAGTGATGATTTTCTTCGTAATCAATGGATAGTTTTTTAAACAATAACTTTGTTTGTTTTGAAATTTTATTCGAATCCGAAACGAAAACTTCATATCCTACCTTTTTTGCAAGAATTGCTGCACCTCTTCCACTTTCTCCAGACCCCAAGATTGCAACTAATCCTTTCATCTTATTTTTAATGTTAAAATTGCTAGGACACCTAATAAAACTCCCATTATTAAAAATCTGTTTACAATTTTACTCTCATGAATCCCTTTCTTTTGATAATGATGGTGGATTGGAGACATCAAAAAAATTCTTTTACCCTCTCCTTTCTTATTTTTTGTATACTTGAAGTAGAAAACTTGAATTATTACAGATAAAACTTCTATAAGAAAAATTCCACAAATAATTGGAAGTAATAATTCTTTTCTAACCATAATTGCTATAACTGAAATTAAAGCCCCGACAGTCAAACTTCCAGTGTCACCCATAAAAACATCAGCTGGATATGTATTAAACCATAAAAATCCAATCAAACCACCAGTAAATGAGGCGACAAAAACTGTAATTTCTCCAACATTAGGTATATACATAATATTTAAATAATCTGAAAAAATTATGTTCCCAGAAACCCATGCAAAAATTCCAAGTGTTATCGCCATAATAGCAGAACTCCCTGCTGCTAATCCATCAATTCCATCAGTCAAGTTTGCTCCATTTGAAACAGCGGTTATTATAAAAACTACCATTGGAATAAAAATTATCCATGTCATTGATTTGGGAATTGTGGTCCACTTAATTAAATAATAATAGTCAAACTCGTTATCCTTAACCAATGGAATTGTAGTTTTTGTAGATTTCTCTTGTTTATAAAAAGTTTTGTCATGAATTTTTGATGTTTTGGAATTTTCCAATATTTTTTGTTTGATTGTTATTTCAGGATGGAAATAAATAGTTGAACTCACAACTATTCCTAACATAATTTGACCAATGACTTTGAAACTCCCTTTTAAACCTTTTTTATCATTTTTGAAAATTTTTATATAATCATCAATGAAACCTATAACACCCATCCATATAGTTGTGAACATTAACAAAATAATGTATATGTTGTTAAACTTGGAAAATAAAAGTACTGGTAAGATTGTACCTATTATTATAATAATTCCACCCATAGTAGGTGTGCCATTTTTTTTAGTTTCATCTTTCAAACCAAGTATCCTTACTTTTTCACCAATATTGTTTAGTATTAAAATTTTAATAATTTTCTTTCCAAAGAAAATTGATATAATTAGCGAAAAAATGAGGGCAAATGCGGCTCTAAATGAAATGTATTGAAAAAGTCCTGCTCCAGGAATCTGATATTTATATTCTAGAAAATTAAATAAGTAGTAAAGCATAATATTTAACTAAATGATTCTTTTACAATTTTAATATCATTAAAAGGAATTTTCTCACCTTTTATTTCTTGATAAGTTTCGTGACCCTTTCCAACGACCAACAGTATATCTCCAGAATTAAGTTGCGAACAACCTTTTTCAATTGCTTCTTTTCTATTAACTATTTTTGAAATTTTTTTCATGTTATTGGGATTAATTCCTAATAACATATCATTAATTATTTTCTCTGGTTTTTCATATCTTGGATTATCAGATGTGAAAATTACTTTATCGCAACCATTTAAGACGATTTCCCCCATTTTTGACCTTTTACCTAAATCCCTGTTACCTCCACACCCTATTATCGTAATAAATACTTCGTTTTTTGTCCTTATCTGGCTTATTGTATCTATAACATTTTGGAGACCATTGGGGGTGTGTGCATAATCCACTATTACAAATGCATTGTTGGGCGTTTTTACAATTTCAAATCTCCCATTTATTCCTTTGGTTTGACTTAAGATTCTTAAAATTTCAATTGACTTAATTCCAGCTAAATTTGCTACTGAAAAAACTGCAAGAAGATTGGAGGCATTAAATTTACCAACAAGTGGTGTCCAAAACTCTTTGTTATTAATTTTCAAAAGCATTCCCGAAAAATCAATTTCTAAAATTTTCCCATTATTGTCTGCTAAGTTTTTAATCCCAAAAGTTTTAATTTTGGATAAACAATTCTGAACCATGAATTTTGAGTTTTTATCGTCTGAATTTATAATTGCAAAGGAGTCAGATGTAAGACAGTCAAAAAACCTCTTTTTGACATTTCTGTAAGAAGCAAAAGTCTTATGATAATCTAAATGATCTCTAGTAATATTTGTAAAAACTCCGCAATAAAATTTTAACCCATTTATTCTATACTGATCTATCCCATGTGAAGAGACCTCCATAAAACAAAACTCAATCTGATTTTCTAACATTTCACTGAGTATTTCGTTGATTTTTTTTGAATCTGGAGTGGTTTGATGATTTTCAATCTCAATTCCAGCATATTTTATGTTGATAGTAGAAATTAGTCCTGATTTTATTCCTGTTTTATTAAATAAATTGAATAGAAGAGTAGCGACTGTTGTTTTGCCATTGGTTCCAGTAATTCCAACCAGTTTTATTTTTTTTGATGGATTTTCATAAAAATTTGAGGCTACCAATGACAAAGATTTTCTCGTATTTGGGGTTTTAATAAAAGTGATTTTCTGGTCCTTGAAATTATAATCATTGTAAATTACAGCCGAAGCACCATTTTCTATTGCTTTGTCTATAAAGGAATGGCCATCAACATTTTTCCCCTTTATCGCAACAAACAAAGATCCCTTTTTAACCTTTCTAGAGTCAAATTCTATTGAGTTGATATTTAAGTTTGTATCCCCTCTTATTGAATCTAAATCAACACCATAGATTATATCTTTTAACACTTTCATGATAGGTGTAAAATAATTTTTTTGTTATAATCTACTTTTGATCCAGATTTAATTGATTGATTGAATACTTTTCCCTCCCCTTTAAGTACAAATTTTAAACCCATTTGCTCAAGGATTACTATTGCATCCATCGCCGGCATCCCTATGAAATTTGGGATGACAGAACGTTTATTTTTTTTATAATTTTCTATTTGCTTATAATTTTTTAAAAAATTGCTTGTATGGTTGATAGACTTAACAATTATCTCTTTGGGGGTTCTAACGAATAATTTTTCTGCTATTTCTTTAAAAACGGGAGCCGCAACTTCACCTCCATAGTATCCAATCTCCTTGTTAGGTTTATTGACAACTACAATACACGAATATTCTGGTTTTTCGTATGGAAAATAACCCACAAAACTTGATACATATTGGGTTTCCTCTGATGTGTAATCTATTTGGCATGTACCTGTCTTTCCAGCCATTTTTAATTGGCTACTTTTGATTTTGTTTGCAGTTCCCCATTTTTTATCTATTACATTGAACATCATTTTTTGAACTTTGCTTAATGTTATATTTGAACAGATTGACGGGTTTAAAATTTCTTTTTCATAAGTTTTAATAGAAGATGACCCAGGGCTTTTAATTTTGTATACAAACCGAGGTTTTACTATTTCGCCTCCGTTTGCAATACCATTATAAAATGAGAGGATTTGAAGAGGTGTTAGTTTGATTCCGTAACCAAATGCCATCCATGGTAATGAAATTCCACTCCAATTTTTGTCTCCAGGGTATGGAATCATTGGCTTACCCTCTCCTTTAATACTTAAACCTAATACCTCATTTAATCCCATATTATACAATCTATCAACAAACTTTTCTGGATTATTTTTAAAATTTTCATATACCATTTTCACAATGCCAGTGTTGGAAGAGACCTCAAAAGCTTTAGATGGTCTTAATTTTCCATAACCACCTTTTTTTGAATCTCGAACTTTATATTTTTCATAAAAGGTAATTTCACCATTTTTTGTATCTATCAACTTTTCACTAATTCCATTATTATTTTCTAATGTTGCTATAACAGACATTAATTTAAATGTTGAGCCTGGTTCTTGAGATTCTGCTACTGCATAATTAAATTTTTCATAATATTTCCCACTTCTAGTTTTAGAAAGATTAACAATGGATTTTATTTCTCCAGTATTTGTTTTCATTACAACTGCACAACCATGGTCTGCCTTGTATTTTTCTAACTGCCGCAAAAGTGCATGGTGTGTTATATCTTGAATATTTACATTAATTGTTGAAAAAATATCGTAACCTTGAGTTGGCTCTCTTTCATTATTGTCATTAATTGGCTTCCATTGACCGTTTGCTATTTTCTGTTTCAATCTTTGCCCACTTTGCCCTTTTAAAAAGTGACTGAAAGCACCTTCAAGACCAACTCTTATATAGTGCCCAGATGGGTCCTTTTTTTCATAACCAATTGTCCTTTCACAAATTTTACCCATAGGATTTTCTCTAACCTCTTTTGACTCAACTATTAATCCACCTTTGAGTGAAGAAAGATTAAAAAGAGGCAAACTCCTAATTTGTTTATATTTAGAATAACTTAAGTTTTTAGAAATCAAAAGATATCTATTCCCCTCTTTTCTTGCATTGTTCAAAATGTTTAAGTAATAATGAAAGCTTTTACCTAAAATCTTAGAAAGTCCTTTTGAAAGATTTACTTTTTTTTCTTGAAAGTTTGATTCCGATGGGACTTTGGAATCCCATCTAATTTCATAACGAGGTGTTGTGGTTGCTAATAAACTATTATCATCAGAATAGATGTTTCCTCTGCTGGGTTCTAAAATAAAATTCTTGATTGTATTATTTGCAGAAATATTTCTGTAATAATCTCCTTCTCTAATTTGTATGTATAATAATTTTCCAACTAAAATAAACGCAAAAAAAACAATAAACCCGAGGGATATGTAATATCTAAACATTATTTTTTTTTCAATGCGATTCATTTATTTTTTTGATTTTAATCTTATAGGTTTTTCCTTAGAGGGACCAACTCCAATTTCAATCAGCCTGTTAGCAATTCTTGTTTCTAATTTTAAAAACATTAATTGGGATTTATTTTCTACAAATTCGCTTTTCACTCTTTTCAAATCATTATTCAAATTTGCAATCTGATAAATTTTTTTATCTGCACTGTGACCGCTGGCTATTGATATCATTGCAAGAATTGATATAAAAAAAAGCATTCTCCAATTTTTCATTGAATCCTCCTTCAACAAAAAATCAATATTTAAAAGGGATAAAATATTTTTCATATTTTTTCAGCTATTCTCATCTTGGCACTCCTCGCTCTTTTATTTTTTTTTATTTCATTAGCATCAGGTGTTATTAAACCTCCGATTTTCTTAAATGGTTTTTGAACATTCCCAAAAAAATCCCTATTATCTTTATTGTCAAATGAACCACTTCTAATAAAATTTTTAATCAGTTTATCTTCCAGAGAATGGTAGGATATACAAACCATTCTACCTCCAATTTTAACCAACTCTGATGCCTGTATCAATAGTTGCCTTATTGCCTCTAACTCATTATTAACTTCTATTCGAATGGATTGGAAAATCTTTGCAAGGATCTTATACTTTGAAAATTTACTTATAGAATCTTCCACTACCTTGACGAGATCTATCGTTGATTTTATTTGCTTTGTTTTTCTATACGATACAATTTTGTTAACGATTTCATTGGCCCGAGTAACCTGCCCATATTCTTTTAATATTTTGTAAAGTTTTTTCCCTTCATAATAATTAACAACATTTTGAGCCGTTAAATCTGAGGATTTATTCATTCTCATGTCCAGAGGTCCATCTTTCATTATGGAAAAACCTCTTGAAGGTTCATCTAATTGATGCGATGACACACCAAAATCAGCAATTATGCCATTTACTTTATAGATATTATGATGATTTAAGTATTTTTTTAAGTGTTTAAAATTAGAATTGATAAAAAAAAATCTTCTATCATCAATTAAATTTTGTTTTGTATCATTATCCTGATCAAATGCAAATAGCTTTCCTTTTTTTGTTAATCTGCAAAGGACCTCCTTCGAGTGGCCTCCACCACCATAAGTAGCATCAACATATATTCCATTCGGATTGGTTACAAGTTCACATATTGATTTTTCAAGTAGTACTGGATTGTGGTAAAAATTACTCATTTTCATCTCCCATTACTTCTTCCGCCAAAGAACTGAAATCCACTTTAGCTTCGTCAATTACTTCCTCATAAAGGGTTTTATCCCAAATTTCAAGAATGTTTACAGCTGCACTAATAACTATATTCTTTTTAATATGAGCATGTTTTATTAAATCCTTAGAAATTAACAGCCTTCCATTTGTGTCTATCTCAATTTTCTTCACCCCAGCGGTAAATCGTCGGATGAAATCAATATTCTTTTTGTTAAACCGATTAAGTTGATCAATTTTATTCATTACAAATTTCCATTGATCGAATGGATACAACTCTATGCAATTATTAAATAACCCTCTTTTGATAACGAAACCCTCTTTATTTGATGTAGATATCTGCTTTTTTAAAGCTGAAGGAATTAAAATTCTTCCTTTAGCATCGATTTTACACTCATAAGTACCTATAAAATGATTCAATTTTTATTAACCTTTTTATAAATATATAAGATATTTACCACATTTAACCACTTCTTACCACAATGTTAATAACTTTTACCACTCTCATTAATTTTAAACTTTAAAAAATAAAATAGAATGAATGCACTATAATAGTTATATTTGAATGGAGGGTAACTAAAAATTAATTGGAAATTAAAAAAATTGAAAAGCTATAATTACATAGAAAAAGGAGAGGGGCAAGTAATCATTCTTTTGCACGGTTTGATGGGAGGCTTGAGCAATTTTAAGGATGTTATAGGTTTTTTCTCATCGAAAGGTTATAAGGTTATCATTCCTGAATTACCAATTTATAATTTACCCCTAAAAGAGACTACAGTAACTGCTTTTTCAGATTTTTTAGAAGACTTTATCAAATATAAAAATCTAAGTAATGTGATTTTGCTTGGAAACTCTCTGGGGGGACATGTAGGTCTTATTTATTCAAATAAAAATCCAAGTTTTGTAAAATCACTTGTATTGACTGGAAGTTCTGGATTGTATGAAAATTCTATGGGTGAAAGTTATCCAAAAAGAGAAAATTATGACTACATCAAAAGAAAAACTCAAGAAGTATTTTATAATTCAAAGGTTGCAACTAAGGAAATAGTAGATGAAGTTTTTGAAACAGTTAATAACAGAGAGAAGCTAGTAAGAACCCTTGCCATAGCAAAAAGCGCTATTAGACACAACATGTCAGGAGAATTACCCAATATTAAAACACCTACACTTCTAATCTGGGGTGAAAACGATTTAGTCACTCCCCCGGAGGTTGCTCGCGAATTTAAATCTTTACTTCCTAACTCAAAATTAGAATGGATAAAAAAATGTGGTCATGCGCCGATGATGGAACATCCTGATGAATTTTGCAAAATTTTATTTAATTGGCTTAATCAAAAAAATAATCTGGTTTAGATGGATATTTTTAAATCTGAATTCATAGCCAGCAGTCCAAATATAAAAAACTGCCCAAATGAATTTATTCCTGAATATGCATTTATAGGGCGTTCAAATGTAGGAAAATCTTCTTTGATTAATTCAATTTGCCGAAAAAGAAATATAGCAAAGGTTTCCGGAAAACCTGGCAAAACTAAACTCATTAATCATTTTAAGATTAATGATAGTTGGTATCTTACAGACTTGCCGGGCTATGGCTATGCAAATGTGTCTAAAACCGTAAAAAAAAATATTGACAAATTGGTTAGAGACTATTTTTTACATAGAAAACAAATCAAATTGATTTTTTTGATTGTAGATATTAGGCACAAACCGCAAGATGTTGATTTAAATTTTATGTCATGGCTAATTAATCAAGGGAAAAGATTTACGCTAATTTTTTCCAAGTCGGATAAGATAAGAAAGGAGAAATTTGATGCCAAGGACTACATGCTAAAAATTAAAAGTAAACTAAATGAAAACCCAAAATATTTCATTACTTCTTCGAAAAAAAAAGAGGGGATTGAGGAAATTTTAAAATATATAAATGGGCACAACATTTTATGAACGTTTTTTATGATTTTTGTCTATGTTTAAATCTTTTTCAATAGATTCAGAAAATTTTTTCAACGCACCTTTAATTTTATTGTTTCCAGTTGCTTTATGAAATGCTTCTCCCATAGTTAATAGTGACTGGTAGAAAAATTCATTCATTTCTTCCAAAGGCATTTCCTTTGTCCATAAATCTATTGATAAAGATTCTTTGTTTTTGTGATCCCAAATGGACAAAAATATTGCTTTAGAATTTTTTTTATCGACTCCCCCATCTGGAGCGGACCAAATCAACTTTTCTGGAATTTTGTTTTCATCTAGTTCAACCAAAATATTAATATTAGCTTGTTTTTTTTTAACCATACTTTTTAGGGTTTATAATTAGCTTTTTTAAACAATTCTTCAGAAGATAGATTCAAAATATCTGCAATTTTAAATGATGGATTTTTTTTTCTAAATGACCTTAAAATTTGCCAGCCAATCCATTGACCAATTTTCCCTGGGCTTTCATTGTCGATTTCCAAATAGAATTTTGAGAATGGCGCTGGAATTATAAATCTATCTATCAAATCATTATCAGTTTTAAAAAGGAACTCATTACCTATAAAATATTTCCAAATATATTCTTCATTTTGAGTTGCCCAATTTATTTGTTCTTTTGTATATCCAATTTTTGTTTCATCACTAGATAGTGGTAAAATAAAATCTTTTAACAAAAGTATTTTCCCTTTATATATTATCCTGTCTAAAAAAAATCTACTTTTAGGAGCTTCGATTATTGAACTGGCAATTTCATCAACTAAAATAGATCCAAATCTAGATTTGTCCATATCGCTCTTGATATAATTTGGAATTCCATGGTATATTTTATTTGTTGACCCTAGAAATGTATCTAATGAAATTAATATAATTGTATCTGCAAAAATTATTTTATTTTGATAATCTACATTGTTTATCAAAGTCAAAAATTTAGGGACTTTTATTTTAGGAAAATTATATTTAAGGTGCTTATAAATGTTTTCTGACTCTATTTCAAGCTCATTTATATTAGGGAAAACTTTATTTACCTCATTTTCAAGCATAATTTGAATGCTATCATCTTTTCTTTTCAACCATATGCTGTCATGGAATTGACTTGGGAATAAAAATTTATATTTTTTTTTAAAATTTTGAAATGCTTTATTACTAATCGATGCAAACTTTAAATCAAATCTATCAAATTTAATTTCAAGTGGAATCTTTTCTATTTCTGAGTTAATTTTTTTTTCACTTGAACACCTAAAAAAGAATATAAGACAAAATATATTTAACATAAGAAATATTAATAACTTGTGTTGGTTTAACATATACTTTGTGCTTTTATTTGTGATGTGTTAAATTAAAAAAAAAAAATTAATGGAAAGCATTCAAAAATTATCACATTACATTGAAGATTGGTTAACTAAATATATTAAAAAATCTAAGATGAAGGGCTTTGTGGTTGGTGTTTCCGGTGGAATAGATTCAGCTGTAACTTCTACAATTTGTGCTAGAACGGGATATCCAACTCTGTGCTTAGAAATGGGTATTCATCAAAATGTATCTCAAATTTCCAAAGCAAGAAAACATATCCAGTGGTTAGAGGAAAATTTTAAGAATGTTTCTCATCAATATTTATCTCTAACTAAATTATTTGATGAATTTTGTTATACTCTACCCAAGGGAATTGATGGCAATAAGAAAAACCTTGCTCTTGCAAATTCTAGAGCCAGATTAAGAATGACAACTTTATATTATTTTTCATCTATAAATAATTATCTAGTTGCAGGAACGGGGAATAAAGTTGAAGATTTTGGAATAGGATTTTATACAAAATACGGAGATGGTGGCGTGGATATAAGCCCGATTGCAGATTTAATGAAATCAGAAGTATTTGTTTTGGCAAAATATTTTAATGTTATAGAAGACATTCAAAAGTCTGATCCTACCGATGGGCTTTGGGATGACGATAGAACTGATGAAGACCAAATAGGTGCAACTTACGACGAAATTGAATTTATAATGAAAAACATTGATAAGAAGTCCAAGAAAGTTTTAACTACTAGACAGGAAAAAGTTTACGAAATTTATAAAAATTTAAACAGTAAAAATAAACACAAAATGAATCCTATTCCTGTTTGTAAAGTACCACCAAGTTTAAAGAACTCTATTTAGCTTTGATGAAACGATTCGCCTTAGCTGGTAATAACCCATTACATCTTCAAGGATACTTTTATTGTTCTTTAATTTAATATTTTCTTGAAGAGATTCTATCTTTTTACTAACTAATAATTTTCGCAAACTTAAAATAGTTTCTGTAACCATAACACTCACATTTTCTGATGGCAACCTTACATGAATACTTTTTTTATCCCATTTATGTAAAAAATGTTTTTCTTCCTGCAATATTATAGAACTCACTATTCCACTGAGTTTGCTCGATAAATTAGGTACAATTTTTTCAATTGAAACAAAACCTTTTATTTGATACTCCGTCATTAGTATATCAAACAAGTCTCTGAATTCTTTATTTGCAAATTCAATTTCATCTTGTTGTAGATCTAAAAATATTTTCTCATACACCTTGGATTTGACATATTTGTTTTTTTCTATTATTTCGTCGTCTACCTCTGAAAAAATAAGAATTGATTCGTTGAAAGTCTCGGTCTTTTGACCATACAAAATTAAAATTGTTATTATTTTTTTTTCTAACTCGTATAATTCATCTATTGGGTCATCTTTCGAGCCACTATTTTTAACAATGCTAATAGATTTAGAGTGCTGATTTCTAAATCGATTCTCCTTATTTTTTTTAATTCGAGATAAAGTTTCAAAAATTGAATCTTCGGATATTTTCATAATTTTGGAACAGGTCTGAACATACAATTCCCTTTTTATTACATCCTGTACAAGACTAATGCTTTTAACAATATTATTTACTATCTCAGCCTTTTTTGTGGGTTCGTTTTCATATTGTTTAGCTAATAAAGATGCTTTGAAATTAATAAAGTCTAAGCTGTTGCTGCTTATATAATCATTAATATAATCCAGAGAATGTTTTCTTGCTAATGAATCTGGATCTTCCCCCTCATCTAGCTTGCAAATTCTTACGTTCATTCCATGTTCCAATATCAAATCTATTCCTCTGAGGGCGGCACTAATCCCTGCTTGATCTCTATCAAAAATTATGGTAATATTTTCTGTTAATCTTTTTACAAGCATAATTTGATTAGAACTAAGTGCTGTTCCTGACGAAGAAACCACATTATTTATACCCTTTTGATGGAACTGTATTACATCCGTGTAACCTTCAACTAAATAACAATTATCTTCTTTTATTATAAAAGATTTTGATTCAAACAAACCATATAAAACTTTACTTTTTTGATAAACCTCGCTTTCGGGGGAATTTATATATTTAGCTATTTTTTTTGAATTTGACATTATCCTGGCTCCATACCCAAGAACTCTACCCGAAATACTTTTAATTGGGAACATTATTCGGTTTTTAAATCTATCAAAACCTCCTTTACCATCTTTTATTGTTAATCCACTCTTCTCAAGAATGGATATATCATATCCTTTTTTTAGTGCTTGTTCAGTAAAACTCTTTTTTTCGTTAAATGCAATTCCAAGACCAAATTTTTTTATTGATTCCACTGAAAAACCTCTGGTATTTAAATAAGAAATTCCTATTGATTTTCCCATATCGGTATTATTTAAGTTTTTAATGTAATATTCACAAGAAAAACTTAAAGCTATATATATACTTTCTCTTATATCATATTTTATTTGCTCCTCCGGTGTCTTAATGAATTCTTCTATTTCAATATTGTATTTTTTTGCCAAATATTTTAATGCTTCTGGATAAGAAAATCCTTCATGTTCCATAAGAAATGCTACAACATTTCCGCCTTTTCCACTACTGAAATCTTTCCATATTTGTTTGGCTGGAGATACCATAAAACTCGGAGTTTTTTCTTGAGAAAAAGGACTTAAACCTTTAAAATTACTTCCCGCTTTTTTCAAACTTATAAAGTCGCTAATTACTTCCTCTACTCTAGCTGCTTCGTAAATATTATTGATGGTAGTCTTAGAAATCAAATTATTTTATTTTATCAAACTTAGTGAAAAAAGTATTTAGTACTTTCGTTCAATCACATAATCTAGCATAAATTCAAGTGATTTACGAAAATCATTTTTTGGAAATTCCAGAATCACTTTCAATGCTTTGGATTTATAGCTTAACATAATTTTTTCTGCATATTCTACTCCTCCTTTTTTCTTAACAAAACTTATTAATTTTTTTACCCTATCTTTATCTTTGTTGTGTTTTTTTATAGTGTTCAAAATCCATTTTCTATCACTTAAGCTGACCTTATTGATTACATGAATTAGAGGTAGTGTCATTTTTTTTTCTTTAATATCAATTCCTATAGGTTTTCCAATTTTATTTTCACTGTAATCAAATAAATCATCTCGGATTTGGAAGGTTGTACCAATTAGTTCACCAAATAAAAAAAGCTTATCAACTAATTTTTTATCCGCATTTACTGACTTAGCACCAATTGCACAACAGGTTGCCATTAGAGTTGCAGTTTTTTTTCTTATTATTTTCAAATACAAATCTTCATTTATATCAAAATCTCTAGCTTTTTCGGCTTGTAACAACTCGCCTTCACTCATTTCTCTGACTGCAATAGATATATATTCCAACAAGTCAAAGTCTTTGTTTTCTATACACAGTAACATTCCTTTTGATAAAAGAAAGTCTCCTACTAAAACAGCTATTTTATTTTTCCATAAGGCATTTACCGAAAAAAAACCCCTTCTAAAATTAGAATCGTCAACAATATCATCGTGCACTAAGGTCGCTGTATGTATTAATTCAATTACTGAGGCACCTCGGTACGTACGATTATTAATCTCTCCATTATTAACTAATTTTGCTGTTAAAAAAATCAACATAGGCCTCATTTGTTTTCCCTTTCTTTTGACTATAAAATGCATAATTCGATTAATTAAGGGAACCTTCGAGAACATAGACAAGGCAAACTTTTCTTCAAAAATTTCCATTTCACGATAAATCGGTTTTTTTATTTTCTCAACAGCTTTCAATAACCAACTTTGTTTAAATTAATCAATTGTCCACAAGCAGCATTTATATCTCTACCTCTTGAGACTCTATAAGTGTTCACAATCCCTTCATTTGTCAAATATTTTTGATATAATTCGAGTTTTTCAACTTTACATCGTCTAAACCTTAAATCACCTGTTGGATTATATTCTATAAAGTTTACTTTGCAAGGTATGGTTTTGCAAATTTTGACAAGTGCTTTTATATGCTCAACATTATCATTAATTCCGTCAAAAATAATGTATTCATAAAGTATCTTTTTTTTGGTAACTCTATTCCAATATTTTAATGAATCTATTAAATCTTCTATGGGAAATTTTCTTGAAAAAGGCATAATTATTTCTCTTGTTTTTTGAATCGCTGAATGAAGAGAAACTGCCAGATTACATTTTAAATCCTCGTGAGCAATATGTTTGATTATTTTAGGTATTCCAGAAGTTGAAATTGTAATTTTTTTTGCTGAAAAATTTAGTCCACTTTTCGACTTTATTTTATTTATAGCTTTAACCACATTTTTGTAATTCAAAAGAGGTTCTCCCATACCCATAAAAACTAAATTTGATATTTTTCTTTTAAAATAAAATTTACTCTGTTCATTTAAAAAGAATAATTGATCAAAAATTTCGTAACAAAACAAATTTCTTTTTCTATATAATCTTGAGGTTGCGCAGAACTTGCAATCCAAGCTGCAACCAACTTGAGATGAAATACATGCTGTTATTCTTTTTTTCGATGGTATTAATACAGCTTCAATCAAATTCTTATCGTAGAGTTGGATTGAATATTTGATTGTTCCATCACTACTTTTATAAGATTTTATTTCAATTGGTTTATTGAGAACGAATTCTTTGTCAAGAATATTTTTTAAATCGTCTGATATATTTGACATTTGTGAGAAACTACTGATACTTTTGTTCCAAACCCAGTCTAAAACTTGATTAACTCTATACTTTTTTTGATTTTTATTAATGAAAAATTCTTCAAGTTTTTCAGAATTTAATAGCCTTATATCATCTTTATTTTCCATCCAGCTAGAGAATTAACATTGCATCTCCGTATGAATAAAATTTATATTTTTTCTTAATAGCCTCGTTATATGCTTCTTTCGTCAGTTCATTTCCCGCAAAAGCTGAAACCATCATTAATAGTGTTGATTTTGGAGTGTGGAAATTTGTTACCATTGAATTTGCAATTGCAAAGTCATGTGGAGGAAAAATAAATTTATGAGTCCAACCATTATAAGTATTTAAAGTATTCATTGAAGAAACTGAGCTTTCCAATCCCCTCATAACAGTAGTTCCAACAGCACATATCCTTTTCTTTTTTCGAATTGATTCATTAACAATGTCTGTTGCTTCGTGACTAATTATCAACTCCTCTGAGTCCATTTTGTGTTTAGATAAATCTTCAACTTCAACTGGGTTAAAAGTTCCCAAGCCTACATGAAGAGTTATTTCAGCGATGTTTACACCTTTAATTTCCATTTTTTTTAGCAAATGTTTGGAAAAGTGAAGACCGGCGGTAGGAGCTGCTACAGCGCCCTCATTTTTTGCGTAAATTGTTTGGTATCTTTCTTTATCTTCTGGAATAGGCTCCCTTTTGATATATTTAGGTAAAGGAGTCTCCCCCAATCCAGTAAGTTTAGTTCTAAATTGTTCGTAAGTGCCATCAAAAAGGAACCGTAGGGTCCTTCCTCTTGAAGTAGTGTTATCTATAACTTCTGCAACAAGACTATCATCATCTCCGAAGTAAAGCTTGTTACCAATTCTTATTTTTCGGGCTGGGTCCACCAAAACATCCCATAGCCTTTGTTCTTTATTTAGTTCCCTTAACAAAAAAACCTCGATTCTCGCTCCAGTTTTTTCTTTATTTCCGTACAATCTAGCAGGAAAGACCTTTGTGTTGTTTATAATTAATACATCTTCTTCTTCGAAAAAGTTAATTAAATCTTTAAACTGATGATGCTTTATTGTACCGTCTTTCCGATTTATAACCATTAATCTTGATTCATCTCTGTTTTCAGATGGAAATTCAGCAAGTAAATTTTTAGGTAATTCGTAATTAAAATCTGATAATTTCATTTAATCTGTTTTTTTCGCAAATATACATTCTGAAACATCAGCTTGTCAAGGTAATTTAATTATATTTTTAAATTGGCTTAATTATAAATCCAGCTTTTTTCAAATCGTCCCAAAAACCTGGATAAGACTTAACTACAACATTTGGATTTTCAATTGAAATTGGAATTTTAAGAGACAGAGGTGCAAAAGACATTGCCATTCTGTGATCATGGTAAGTATTAATTATTGTATTTTTTTTTAATTTTTGGGCTTCAAAAATCTTCAGGCTACTTTCAGTAACCTGTACGTTTGCTCCTAGCTTTGTCAACTCATTTTTCAATGCATTTAATCTTTTCGTTTCTTTAATATTTAAAGTTTGTAGTCCGTCTAAAAAACAATGAATCTTAAGTCCAAAGCAAGTTACCGCAATGGTTTGAGCTAAATCAGGACTATCAACCAAATTTAAAGTTAAGTTTTTGGGGGGGGTAAAATCTTTAATTTTAGTGAGGATTATTTTATTTTCAACAAATTTTGTGTCAACTCCTAGCTCTTTGTAATATTTGACCAAAACTGAATCTCCTTGAATACTTTTTTTATAAAAGTTGTTAAGCCTTACCTCTGCTCTTTTAGAAAATGCTACTATACTATACCAGTAAGAAGCAGAACTCCAATCTGATTCAACATTAATACACTTTTCTTGAATTTTTTCTAAGTTCGCTACTTTAATTAATTTCCCTTCGAAGCTCGTTTTTATTCCTAAATTATTTAGAAGAGATAACGTCATTTTTACATAGGGCTTAGAAATCAATTTACCTTTTAATTCTATTACCAAACCACCAACTAATTTTGGTGCAACCAGCAAAATAGCTGAAATAAATTGACTGCTTATATTTGAAGAAATTTCTACCTTTTTAAAGTTTAATTTTTTTCCTTTAATTTTAATTGGAGGGAATCCATCTTTCTCAAGGTAACTAATATCCGCACCAATTAATTTCAAACAATCAATTAAGGGATAAATTGGCCTCTCGTGCATTCTTTTTGAGCCCTTTATAATAATTTCTTTGTCTTCTAGTATTGAGTAAAAAGCAGTAAGAAAACGCATTGCGGTTCCTGCATGATTAATATCTTTTACATTCGATGAGGATTTTAATGCATTTTCCAACACAACAGAGTCTTCCGACTTTGACTTATTTTTAATTGTTAATGATGGGTAAATGTTCCTTAGAATAAGTAACCTATTAGTTATACTTTTAGAACCAGTTAGTGATAAACCTACTTTTATAACTCTACTAGGATGTAAAACTGAAATCATACATTTTAAAATAATTTTTTGTTTTCTTTGTGTCTTGATAAGTCTCTGATTGACTTTTTAATTAATTTTCTTTCAAATTCAGATTGCAAATCTATGTTTGTTTGGTTAGCAATGCAAAAAACAACAAACAGCACATCAGATAATTCTTCTGACAAATCAAGATTTTTATCTTCTTTTCTTTTGCTTTGCTCACCATATTCTCTTACTATTACCCTTGCAACTTCACCAAC
>CACKBL010000007.1 GCA_902598305.1 uncultured Bacteroidota bacterium | reverse complement strand
CTGCTCCTGCTACTATTACAATTTGTTCAGGGGAGTCGGTTACTTTTAATGCAACTGGAGGTGGTCAATCATTCCAATTTTATATTGATAATGTTCCTCAAGGAGTTAGATCTGACTCAAGCACTCTCTCTACAAGCACATTGAGTGATGGTAGAAGAATTAAAGTAAAATCCTGGACAACAAATACTGCTACTGGTGGGGGGTGTTCTTCATTTTCTCCAGAAATTTTAATAAGTACAAGTTTAGATCCAACAATTAGTTTAACATCTGATGCATATTCACTTACTTCAACAAATTCTATTTTCTGTCAAGGAGATTCGATAACCTTTACAGCTAGTTCAACTTCAGCGATAGCGACCTATACTTTCTCAGTTGGAGGAATAACTTATCAGAGTAGTTCGACAAATATTTTTCAACCTGCAAATCTATCCCCACCAATTTTAATTCCAAACGGAGCTAATGTTGTTGCTATTGCTACAACAGCTGGTGGGTGTACTGCCTCTGCCACAATATTAATGACGGAGAATGTTGTTTCCCCAGGATTAATTAACACAACTAGTCCCACAATTTGCTTTGGTGAACAAGCGGCACCAATATTTAATGTAACAGAAGCAACGGGTTCCGGGGTAATTGAATACGCATGGGAAGCCTCAATTGATAATGGTGTTTCATTCACACCTTATGTATCCTCATCCAATACACACACATTGTCAAATCCTGGGAATTTGTTCCAAACTACGTTGTTTAGAAGAAGTGCAAAAAGTACGATTTCAACCTTAACTTCATGTACGGAATACAGTAATGTAGTAACTATAACTGTCTTACCACAAGTAGTTGGAGGAACAATAACTCCAACAGCATTAACTATTTGTTCGGGTGAAGTGCCTCCACAACTGAATGTAGTTAGTGGCACAATTGGTCCTGGAGTATCTTATAAGTGGGAAATTTCTTCAGACGGTGTTATTTTCTCCGCTATTTCGACAGCTACAGGACAGAGTTACACCCCCTCTGCGATTAATACAACCACATTCTACAGGAGAGTAACTACTGCAGGTAGTGGAACTGCAAGTACATGTGTGGGAGAAAGTACTATTATTGAGATAAAAGTTTTTGATCTAGATGCAGGAGCTCTGGATCCGTCTCTAAATATGTCTTATTGTTATGGTGTAGATCCACCAAGTATTGTGAGTTCAATTACAGGTGGAATTCCTGATGATGCATCAACAAGTATGGGGACACTAACCTATCAATGGGAACAATCAATTAACGGAGCTGCTTGGACAGCCATCACTTCAGCTACAAATGTAGATTACGATCCCCCATCATTAATTCAAACAACTTGGTTTAGAAGGGTGGCTAGAGCAAGCAACAGTCCAACAGAATTTTGTGAGGATACAACTGATCCAATAAGAATAGAAATATTACCTTCCTTGAATGAAGGTTCCATACTTAGTGATCAAGTAATATGTCAAATTACAGGGGGTGCTGATTTACCTGCTGATTTAATTCTAAATGGTGCCAGTGCTCTTACAAATTCTGTCACATTTCAATGGCAAAGGTCAGTTGACCAGTTGAATTGGGAAGATATAGATGGACAAAGATCAGCTTCTTTAGGTTTTAATTTAGGAGATTCTTGGCTTCCAAGTAATGGTCACCCTGCTACTTATTATCGTGGAATTATAACTTATGTTGGCGACCCCCAACCTCAGCCTCTTGAACAAACTATGATTGAATTATCACCTATTGGGGGTCTTATCGCAGGTCAGGTTTATTCTGTTGTGGTAAATGGGAACAGATATGATGCAACAACTACTGGTACAACCACTATTGATTCTATAGGAGAGTTTTTCCAAAACTATATAAGTTCAACTGACCCAACAGTAGACGGTTTATACAATTCTTCTTCTAATATATTGACAATTAGACCAATTGTTTTGGGAAGTTATAATATTGCTGCCTCCACTGGTGTTCCTTCTCCAACGATTGCAGTTGTTGTACCAGATGAAAATGCAAGAATTAATATGAGGATTTTAGTTTCTGGAAACACTGGGGCAAGATTACCAAACATCTCAATGCAAAGTTGTCAAATTTATACTGAAGTTGTAACTGTTGAAGTTTTAGATCCTCCAACTATTACTCAAGTTAGCGGAAATACAACACCTCAAATTTTATGCGTAGGCAGTGCAATAGATCCTGTTACTTTTACTTTTGGCGGAGGAGCAACAAGCGTAGTAGTTCGAGATCTGGATCCTGGTTTATCGATAACAACAAGTGGAAATGTTACAAACCCATTTGCTGGTCTTGGAAATTGGTATGCTATTAGCGGCACGTCAACATTTACTGTATCAGGGAATGTAGGTGGAGACACAACCTTTACAATTGTCACACAAGGCAGTAGTTGTACAGCAACTGAATTACCATATTCAATTGTTGTAGAGCCTGATCCGGTTACCCCAGATTTTGTAAGAATGAATTTAAATTCTCCCGGATACGAAATACTTGAAAGTGCCCCAGGATCAGGAATATGGTATAATAACACAGTTTGTCAAGATAATCTACCTGCTCCCACAACACCCGATGTTGAATTTTTTGCGTGCTTTGAAAATGATGCCCTAACAAGAATTCACAACGATTTGGATTGGGATTGGACACCCTTTGCAGCAGGAAGTATAATACAAAATCAACATCAGGAAACGAAAATTAAAATATTCCAAAATTCCTCAGGCCCTGTAATTGGAGTTGCGTATTCAATTGTCGTTACAATGAGCGGAATATCAAATACATATTCTGATACTACAGAGGCTGGGCTTGAGACAGTTGACCAACTTGGCCTTAGACTAGCAACACTAGCAAATGCGAATACTGGCATCGACGCAATTTATAACGACTCTACGAATGAAATTGTTTTAGAAGCAATACAGAAAAATACACCATTCTCAGTTAGCGTTAGTCCGACAGGTTTAGCACAATCGATGAGATTACAATCTCCAAGTACAACTCAAATTATAAGAAGCGCAACAATGGATTGGTCTCCTAGTTTCAGTGGAACAGCCACAATACGTGTTAGATCAGAAGGATGCGATGGAAAATTCTCAAATTGGAAAGAAGTTGAAGTATCTGTAATTCCTCAAGCAATAGTTACTCCTACATTAGCTCCCCTTTTAAGCCCGGTTGCTCCTAATTTTCAAATTTGTGGCGGAACTTTTACTGGAGATCTTCCTGAATGTCAAATTCAAGCAACAGATGAAGCGGTTCAATTTTTTACTGCAAGTGACAATGGAGATTTAGCTAATGATTTTGGATCTTTAGAATGGAGAATAGATGATGTTTTCCCAGGAGCAGGTTCCTCGGTCAGTTCTCCTGGAATAATAGATGCAAATAGAGGTATCATTACATGGAACGTTGGATGGTATGGTAGTTTTGATTTAGAGGTAAGACCGGTGACATGTGAATTTGGTGCTGATGATAATGATTGGGTCACTAGAACTATTGTTATTGGAGCTACCGATGGTCCTATCACATCTATAACTCCAGTTGGAGACTTACCAGAGTGCCCAATTCCTGATGCTGGATTTTCAACCACTCTCATAACAGGTGGAGATCCAGTTAGATGGTTTATTAATAGTCCAATAGGTTTAACCACCGATACAACCTACCTTGCTTCAGCTACTTTTTATGAGCTGGCACCTACTAACTCCAGTAGTAACACTGTTGAACTAAAATTTAGACCTGGATTTTCAGGAAATATAGTAATAAGCGCTGAACCTGTTCCTTGTCCTGGGGATAGAGTAAATTATGTTATAAATGTTCCTGAGTCTCCACAGATAAATCTCACATCAGGGTTTAATTCAAATAATATAACTGTCTGCAATGATAGTGCTATTGATACAATAACATATGAGATAACAGGAGCTGCAAATCTTGTTCTTGCAAAAAATCTCCCCTCTGGAGTATTACCTATGTTGGATATTACCTCTCAAGTAACTACAATTACCCTTGTAACAGTTAGCCCTACTATCGTTGGAAGAACTTATACTCTTATAATCAATAATAGGAGATTCGATTTTCCAACAAATGCTGCTGTTGCAAATGCAGCCGATCATATCGGGAGTGGATTGGCGGCTAAACTTAATGCAGAAACTAATGATTTCGTAGCAACTTATGCTGGAGGAAACCTGGTTTTAACTCCTGGGCCAACTGGTACACCTGGTAATTCATTTATTATAGGAACTGAAGTCCCTGTAAATAGTTCCGTTAATATAGGGGCGCCGGTTACTCAACCTTTATCAAAAACATTTAGCATTTATGGGACACCATCTATTGTTGGTACAGGAGTATTTACCTACACTGTGGAGACTCAAGCTCCTATTCCGGGTTGTGAAACAGCAGTTTCTACTGGAACAATAACAGTCGAGGAAAGTGCAACAATTAATGTTATTGATGATCCCACAGGGTCATCCTATTGTGATGGTGAAGATTTCAATGGTGCCAATGCTTTAATTTTTGAATTTTCAAATGCTGCAGGCCTTCAAATTAACGGTGCAACCCCTCTTCCAGGTGGACTTTCATTTGGATTACAACCAGGGTTCTTCAATAGGTATGCAATTACTGGAACATTAAATTCCCCTACACTTGTAGAGACAACAGTTGGAGTACTAATTCAAACATTTGGTGGGCAATGTGTTGAAGCCTCACAAATGGTATCCTTTACAATAGTCCCAACACCTGAAGCTACTCTTACAAGTAGTGCATCATTAGGAACTGATAGGACTGTATGTACATCTGATACAATGATTCCAATAAGACTTGAAATTGCAAACCCTGCGTTTACTTTAACAGAGGCTGCAACTTCTTCCTTCCCTGCAGGAATTACTGGAACATCTTACGCTCAAAAACAAATGACTAGATTAGAGGTTAGACAAAATGGTCCAAGTAATCAAACTCAATTTGGGGACACATTTACAGTAACCATAAATGGAACTCCTTACACCGCTGCCACAGGATCAGCTCAAATGGCAACTGGAACGGCAAATCGAAATCAGTTGCATTCTGAGTTCTCTGCATTTTTAGATGCACAATTATCTCCAACATATACGGTTTCATCGACTGTGTTCCCATTTATTGAGATTGAAGCAGCCAACGCAGGAGTTGGTTTTACGTTGTCTGCGACTTCTTCTTCAAGTCTTGGTTTTGCACCTCCTGTAAGGGTCACTGCTCCTGCATATTACGAAATTGCTGGTGTTCCTTCAGCAGTTGTAACAAGCTCTACGGATTATGTATATTTATTAATTTCAGCTGGTGCAGGTGGTTGTACTGGAAGTGCAGTTGTTTCAGGAACCATTACTGTTAATCCAAGTACAAGCGCATCATATTTCTCAGGGGTAGGACAAAATCCGACTTTCTGTGACACTAGTGTATCAAGCTCATCTATTTTCAGAACTACTGGAAGTCCGATTGCAATTAGTGTTGTTACGCCTACCACTCCTAACTGGATTACTGCATCCTTAGATAATGCCACTGGAGATGTTACTATAAACTTTAATCCACCAACATTAGGGGTAACGGTTACAACCTCATACAATTATGAATTTAACCTATTAGGTAATAACTTTGGATGTACTACAACCCCTTCACCAATTTCAGGTACAGTATCAATTTCTCCTACTGATAAAATAACACTTTTAACTGGTAACGATAGCCAAATTGTATGCGTGAACAACACACCAACGCCTACTTTCGCATTTACAACTATTGAATATGAACTTGGGGGTGGTGCTAATGCTGTTGGTACTATTACTTACTCACAAGATGGTGCCCCTGCAGTGTCTGGATTACCTCCTGGATTTGGATACAGCTTAACAGCATCTAATACAGTTAGGATTCAAGGTGCTGCAAATGCTGCTGCAGCTAATTTAGCTTCCTCAACTACTAGATATGAGTATAGAATAGAAACAAGCCCAGGTTCATGTGAAACGGCAATTGCTACTGGTACTATTGAAGTAAGAACTGCGCCATCATTGGCATTGGTTTCATCTCCAACAACTAATTCTCAAATAATTTGTGATGATACAGATTTGGAAACTATAATCTATGAATTTGGTGGAGGGGCAAAAGGAGTAAACTTTACTTGGACAGGATCTAATACTTTATTTGGCAAAGGTGTTACAGCCATAGCATCAGGAACAAATCAATTTAGAATTTCTGGAAAACCAACTGTAAATGTTACTGAAACAACAATTTATAATTATCAAATTGAAACAGTAGGTAGTGATTGTACTCCTGAAATTGTGTTAACTGGTAGTTTACAAATCAATCCAACCGATTCAATTACATTAATTTCTGCTGCAAATACAGCTAGTCAAAGTGTATGTTATAATGACACGGATAATGCATCTAATACAATTGCTTTACCAATTGAAGATGTAATTTATGAAATTGGAGGTGGAGCAATTGGTGAATCATTAACTGTAACCTATTCGGCTAATGGTGGCCCTTCAATAAATAATTTACCAACTGGTCTGGGAATATCTATCACTGGAACACAGGTTTTAATATCAGGGTCAATAGTAGCATCTACGACATTTAGTACTCCAACTATTCAGTATAAATACCAAATTGTTACTGGTGGAAGTTGCGTTAGTAGCACAATTACGGGTAACTTTACAGTTCATTCTCCACCAATTCTAGTGTTGACAAGTGCTGCAACAACTACTAATCAATCTGGTGTCTTTGCCTTGTGTACAAATTTAGAATCAATAGCAGATATCACTTATGAGTATTATGGAGGTGCTACTGATGTTGTGCTTGAGTGGACAGCAGGAACTTTAACTGGAGTTAATGGAGCAATTACTCCTGGAACGAATCAATTCGTAATTTCTGGAGATCCATCCGTCAATATTACCTCTACAACAAATTATCCGTTTGAGGTTAAAACTAACGGAAGTGCTTGTGCTCCTGAAGTTATTTTAACAGGAACAATCCAAGTCAAACCGTTAGAAACAATCACCTTAGCTTCAGATCCTTCTACAGAGAATCAGACAATTTGTGCTGGATCAGGAACAAACACATTAGAACCGATTATTTACAACTTTGGACAAGGTGCCAATTCAGCCGTAGTAAGTTTCACTCCTGCCTTACCTGGTGTTGGAATAACTTCAATGAGTAGCACACAGGTAATTATTGGTGGTATTGCCTCTGCTGCAGCGCAAGCATCAACAACAATTTTAACCTATAATTATGAAATTTCAACTACAGGTTGTGGTCCTGCAACTGACAGTGGGGTTATAACGGTTCTTCCAACACCTGTTATGCAGTTATATGCCGGGAATCCAAATCAACCTTCGGTTTGTAATAATGATCCTATAACAAATATTGATTACATTTTCAATACTCAATCCAATGCTTCATATAGTATATCCTGGGATGTAACCCCAACTGGAATAACACCTATTTTAGTGTCTGCTGCTGGAGGAACCAACAATGTTGTACGAATCCAAGGTACTCCTTCTGTTAACGTTTCTGTGACTACAACGTATAATTATAGATTAACTTTATCGGGAACCTGTGACCCTGACGTCGTAGAAACTGGTTCTATACAAGTAGATCCAGGTCCAGATATTGATGAAGATTATATTCAAAATTTCCTCGTTAAAGATGTTGAGTGTTATAATGACAATACAGGCTCAATTGTTTTGGGCGATACATCCTCACCAGATTTCTTAAATGCTATCAAAAATATAAAACTGGGAACAGTTCAAATTTCTGAAATTGCCTTTGCTGGTGTTGCTACATACACAGACATATTAAGAGTAACTATAAATGGTACTACATATATTGGTAGAGGAGGAGAAGTTTTAGGAGGTGCTCCTGTCTTATACTCAAATGCTCAGATTATAAATAACTTCATGACAGATATAAATAATGATCCATCGCAAAGTGATCTTAGTGTATCTCAAACAGGATTCGGTTTAAGACTTGTTGGCGAAGTTGAAGGTGTAAGTTTTACATTCAGTGCTAATACTTCAGATACAAATGCTATTACAAACACTGTCACAACAACTCAAGTGGCTGAAGCTTATACTCCAGTTGTTACATGGTACTTCCCTGACAGCACAGTCGTACCTGCAAACAACATATACAATCTTTATTCAGGATCTTATGCGTTAAATGTTACCGTTGGGGGTTGTACAACTTCAGCAACCTTCTTTGTAGATCAACCTGATGAATTGTCATTTGAGGTTGATTTCTGTGGAGGAGTAACTGGTGCTATTTCAGTACAAGCATCTGGAGGAATTGCTCCCTACACATACACAATAGAATATGATGGAACGAGATTACCTGGTGCAAGTGGTATTAAGGTTAGTAATGGTCAAGTTAATTTTACCGGGTTAACACCAGGAAGGTTATATATTGTAGAAGTATCTGATTCTAGTTCTTGTACATATGGATTAACTAGGGCAGTAAGAATACCTACGGCCTTAGATTACGACCCTGCAATTGTAGAAAAAACAGACAGTTATTGTGTGACAGGAACAATTGGGAATGGAAGTATTGTAACAACACCCCTTGACGGCGCAGGAAATCAATTAAATGCATTCTCTGGAGGATCTGGAGTATATACATATAGGTGGGTTCGATCTGATACCGGTTCAACCGTAGTTTATGGAGTAGGTGCAAATCTTTATAATATTGCTCCAGGTGATTACTACGTTACCGTAACTGACGCTATTTTAGGATGTGAATATCCTCCACAACTAATTGTTTTAGGGGGCTACAATCCAGTGAGACTTAACGGAGTTGAAACAGCAAACTTTGTGAATTTAAGAGGTGCAAATCCCGCTACAAGTACTGCAACTGCCGACTATGAATTTACTCTCAATTGTAACGGAGGATCTGATGGAGCTTTTGATCTCTTTGCCACAGGTGGTTCAGGAAATTTAGATATAACTTCATTGTCACCCGCCGGATTGGTTCCTGCTGGAAGTGGAGCTGCAGTAAGCCTTTCAAACGTTGCTGCTGGAGATTATATATTCCAAGTTACTGACCTAAGTCCTCCATTAGATCCAGATGGAAACCCTCAAGCAGCATGTACTGACATTATAACTGTAAGAGTAGTTGAACCTGAACCCCTTTCACTTACATTAATTGATAGTTACAATCCGCTCTGCCCTGATGATCTTGCTATTGGAGGTAGGTTAGAATTTGGTGTTAGTGGGGGTAATGCCCTAGCTTTACCATATACAATTAACCTAAATGGCGGAGTACTTTCAGCTAGCTCAGGAGCATCTTCTAGAGTAATATTTAGTAATATAAACATTTCTAATCCACTTCAAAGAAGTATCACTTCTGCAGAAATTGTTGATAATTTTGGGTGTTCTCAACAGGTTACGTTCACTTACGAATTCCCTGAAGTTTACACATACACGGTTGATGTTGACAGTAAGGATATAGATTGTTCAGCCAATACTTCAGGTGAAGTAACATTCACTGTAAATCCAAGTGATGTAGCAGGAGATTTGTCTTCTGGCAACCCAGCTCAGCTGTATATTAAGGCAAATGGTAGACCCTATGAATATTACCAAACATTAACTGGAAACGGTCCTATTACCGTAACTAATATCACTCAAGCGGATACATATCAATATATAATATCAGTTAACAATACAACAACTTGCGAAATTGCAAATGGAAACTTTACAATTGAGGAAAAAAACAATGAACAATTGGTCTTAGACCTAGAGGTTACCCAGCCTGGGTGTGGTAATAGTGAAAGTCAAATTTCATTGACGATAACAAATGCTATTCCCCCTCTTGAAATAAAATGGTATGAGAATCAGAATATAACCACATCAGCAGTATATTCATCTACTGCTTCAGGTACGACTGTCCAAACAGCAACTTCTACTACAGATAGTTGGGTTGAAATAACAGCACAGCGTGGAAATGCAGTAGTTACCGGATTGCCAACAGGAATATACAGAGCTATTGCAACCGATGGTAGAGTTTCTTCATGTGAGGGTAACGAATTTATTACAAGAAATGTTGTTATTGCTGAAAGTACACTGTCTGTTTCAAACTTTAGAACAATTGAAAATATACCTGAAGTATCTACTGGAGCATGTAAAAATTACCCTGAACCCTCGGGAACGATAGACTGGTTATCAACTAGTGGAGGCTATACCAACGACATATTCTTCAGTATTTCATCTAGTGTTCGAAGAACTACCGCGTACAACGGATTCAATATTTCTTTAATTGGGCCTGACGGTTCAAATGTTGATCTAACAGGAAATTCAAATCTATTTGGATTACCAACTCAACCTTCTTTGGAAAGACCAGGATATACTTATAGATTCAGAAATTTACCATCCGGTGAGTATACTCTTACAATTACTGAAAATGTAACTGGAACACTAGTTCCTTGTCAAGAAATCTTTTATTTCACTGTTGAAGAATTTTTACCAATTCAGTACGATGGTGATACTGTTTTTGAAACAGACATATGTACAGGTGCGGTTGATGGAGGAATAACTGCTTCAGCAATCGGAGGGGTTCCTTACATTGTAGATGGGGTCCCTACTTATGAATTTGAATGGACATATACTCCAATTGATCCAACTGCAAGCACACAAGTTTTTTATGGAGCGACTGTTGACCCTGCGTATCCAGGAACATATTGCTTGAGAATAATAGATCAGAATTCTCATTCATACTGTTCTTGTGACGCAGCTGAAGCAAATAAAGTTACAATCGAAGTAGAAGATGTAGTTGAACCTATAACAACTGAGGGTATTTTAGCTGATCCAAATAATCCAGGTAATTCCCTTAAGGCGCTTCCTCCTGATTGTACTGGTGGGGGATTAAATGGTAAAATAGGAATTCAAGTTGCTGGTGGTCAATTACCAAGATCAATAAACTGGTATATCGAAGACCCCCGCTACTTAAACGACCCAGTAAGTCCAGGATATAGACCGCTAAGTGAGTATGACAATAGAACATCGTTAGATGACCTGCTTCCTGGAAATTACAAAGTGATAATTAGTTCACAGTCATTAACTGGGTGTGCAAACACTACTAACTACACATATTATGAAGAAATAATTCAGGTCTCACCAAATAGAGAGTTATATATAATGAATGGTCCTTTTGTAGATGAAGACTTATGTGTTGGTCAACAAGGTAGATTAACAATCGATATTTTTGATAACAATGAAGGTAATCTAAGTTTCTACTATAACAATATTTTAATTCCTTCTTCAGACGTTGTGAGATTAAGTGATAGGTCTTGGTCGGTTGCAGTAGTAAATGCAATTGAAACTGCAGAGTTTAGAATTGTTAATGAAGAGGGCTGTTGGATAACAACGGAGGTTAATAGGGGTATCGGAGAACCAAACTTTGAATATACTTCCCCAAATTATGAGGCTTCATCTGTAATTCTTGCAAGAGAAGAAGTGACATTTAAAAATACTTCTACAGACCCCTATGTTAAATCTGAGTGGATTTTTGGGGACAATACAGCTCCAGAAATGGTTCCAACCTTAATTGATAGTGTAATTACTGTGCGTCATACTTATGGAATTTCTGGGACTTACTTTGCAACATTAAGGATATACAATGACATAGAGTGTTCAGAGGAAATAACCATACCGATTTCGGTTGGAAAAGGTTATAACATTATGGTTCCAAATGTATTTACTCCAAACAAAGATCTTGTTAATGACTATTTCCGACCTTTATTTAGTGGATTCAGCAATATGACATTTACAGTTTATGATTTTAGAGGAAATGTAATTTATAACGAATACAAAGAAGAGGCAGACATAAATAACATCAAAGGTTTCTCCATTGATGGATGGGATGGAAACTTTGCTCCTTACTCTCCATATTATATTTATACTGCAAAAGGATTACTTTTGGATGGTGAGACAGAAGTTGAAAAAAGTGGAACATTTATTTTAATAAAATGATAAAATTCAAGAAAATAAAACAATCAATAATTATATTATTTGTTGCCATTTACGCTTCTAATCTTTATGGGCAAGAGGATTACATTGTCAATCATTCAAAGTTTATGCAAAAAACTAACCCGAGTTACTTTGGTTTTAACAGCTTAAACAAAGTTGGTGTTCTTTATAACCAAATGAAATTAAATGAGTTTGATAAAATGGATAATAAATATGTTTTTGGAGCAATTTCATTTGATAATTTAGATTTTAGTCTCGGGTTGGATATAAATTCTTTTAAAATTCAAAATACAGGATTAACAATTAATCTTGCAAATCTATCATATGTTTATAAATTACAATTTGACAATGATCTTTTCTTCCTTCCTGCTGTTTCTTTAGGTTTTGGAAGCTCAGCTGTAAACCCTGGCAATTTAATATTTGAAGACCAATTGAATACAACGACAGGGTTTATAAATACAGAATCTATTGACAGACTAGCACCAGTTATAAGCAATGTTAATTACCTTGATTTAGGTGCTTCTTTTATGCTCCACTCTGAAAAATTTATGGCTGGATTAACTTTAAAGCATTTGAATAAACCAAATACTTCATTTAATAAGGAAGTGCCTTTTGAAAAACCAATTAAAATATCCGTCCAAGGTGCTTACGAATTCAACATTAATCCATATGAGAGAAGATACTTGCCTAGATATTCTTACTTATTTACTTATGGTTCATTCACAAAGTTTGGAGATTCTGTATTAATTTATCTATCTCAAGATTTTCAATTAGGAGAGTTTTCCCTTGGTCTTAGTCAGCAAGCTTCTTCTCTAAACACTTTTGCACTCAATAATGTTGGTGTATCAATTGGGTTAGCGGTTGAAAATTTTGATTTTGGAATTTTATATAACTTCCCATTCCAATCTCCTGGTGCGGTTTTTTCACCTAGTATTTTTGAACTTTTTGTTACATTCGACTTCAGTATATATAGAAGGAACAGAAGGGGTCAATATAATAGATTACAAACTGATAATTACTTTTAAATAATATTAAAATGGATACTTATTTTTTTGTATTACATTTTTTGCAATAATCCTTCTCAATTCAATCACGTCTGGGTTATGTTTATAGGACAAGAGTTTATTAACTCTTTCTATCATGTATTGGTGTTCGTTATCTTTTGTGATATTTAATACTACTTCTTTAAATGATGTAATAGCCCTTTGAGTAGACTCATATGTGTAGAGTTTAACTAGACTTTCGTTAACTGTTATTTCATCTGTGCCTAACTCCTTTAAGTTTTTAGAAACTCTTAAGTAAATTGATTCAGCAAGATAGATATCAATAAGTATATCTGCCATATTCATAAGTACCTGTTGCTGATATTCTAGTTTTGTGCCGTATTTTTGAAAACTTAAATTTATTAATATAAGAAAAACCCTTTTTAAATTTCTAATTAAGTGTTGCTCTTGTTCTAGGTTATTCTCATGAGACGAATTAAACTCATAAAAATTTACATTTTTTTTAATTTGATTTAAAATCTCAGTAGACTTTGTAATTAAATCTATTTCTCCTTTTGATGCTTTTTTTAAAAGCATGGCAATTGAAAGCATCTTATTAATTTCGTTTGTACCTTCGTAAATTCTCGCAATTCTAGAATCCCTCCATGCCATTTCCATAGGTGAATCGCAAGAATATCCCATTCCACCAAAAATTTGAATTCCGTGATCAGCACAATTTTGACCGTTATCAGAACCAGCTACCTTTAATATTGAACATTCTACGGCAAATTCTTCAAAGCCCTTTAATTCAGATTCTTGAGATGAATTTCCACTATTTTTAAGCTCATTAATTCTATTTTCAATATCATTGGCAGCTCTGTAAGTAGCTGATTCGGTTGCAAAACAATAAGTTGCCATAGTAGCAATTTTACTTTGAATAGCACCAAAGCTTGAAATAGGGGACTTAAATTGTATCCTCTGATTTGCATATTGAACTGCTAGCGTGGTTACATGTCTTTGTCCTTCAATTGTGGCTGCAGCAAGTTTGATTCTACCAACATTTAGTGAATTAATTGCTATTTTAAAACCTTCGCCTCTTTCACCAAGGATATTTTGGATTGGAACTTTTGTGTTATTAAAGAAAACCTGTCTAGTTGAAGATGCCTTTATACCTAACTTTTCTTCTTCTTCACCTAAAGTAATACCATTTTTTAAATCAACTGGAACTATAAATGCAGTAATGTTTTTATCGTCTCCTATTCTTGCAAAAACTATAAAAAGATTAGCAAAACCGGCATTTGATATCCATATTTTTTGCCCTGTTATTAAATAATACTTTTTATCATTTGATAATTTAGCTACTGTTTTTCCTGAATTTGCATCAGAACCTGCTCCTGGTTCCGTCAAGCAATATGAACCAAACCATTCTCCAGAAGCTAATTTTGGAACATATTTTAATTTTTGTTCTTCATTTCCATATAAAACTATTGGCATTGTTCCGATGCCGGTATGAGCGCCAAATGCTGTTGAAAATGATCCGTTAGCACCAGATATATATTCGCACACAAGCATTGTAGAAGTAAAAGACATACCCATTCCACCATATTCTTCTGGAACCCCTACACTCAAAAATCCTAACTCGCCAGCTTTTTGCATTACCTCTTTGGTATATTCGTAATCCTTGTTTTCAAATCTTGATCTTTCTGCAATTATTTCTCTGTCTACAAAATCTTTGACCGAATCTTTCATTAAAATTTGTTCTTCACTAAAATCTTCAGGTGTAAAAATTGATTCAGGAATCAATTCTTTCACAATAAATTCTGCTCCTCTAGTTGAGTTTTGGGATATTGTTTTCATAATTTTAAAAATAGTTTATGGCTTGTTCTTCTTCAATTTGATTTTTAATGGCTGCAATAACTTCATAAAAATTATCTATTTTTTTCTTATCAATTTTTTTTTCTAGACCGTTATTGAAATCTAAGACAATCTTTTTTGAAAGATCTCTTTTTTGTTTTCCTTTTTTGGTCAAAAAAATCAATACACCTCTACCATCTTCAGGATTAGGTTTTCTTGATATAAGTTCTCTTTCCTCCATTGTATTTAGAAGTCTTGATAAACTTGTACTTTCCATACCCATTTTGGGTCCTAGAGTCGTTGATGGTGTTCCCTCTGCATCAATGCTTAACAGAGTAAAAGCCATCGTCATTGTTCCACCGTATTTCAGTGCTTTCTCATTGTACATGTTGGTTATTTGCTGCCATGTTGTTCTTAACGCGAACTCTATCGTTTCTTTTTTCAAAACAACTTTTTGTTAAATATAGTAAAAATATTATGCAAGAATATTATTCTTGAATAATTTATTTTAAAAAAAATATAAATTTATTTATAAATCTTTTCTTTTAATTGAATGAATTTTTCCAAAATTGATTTTCTTTTTAGTTTCATAGTAGGTGTTAATAGTCCATTTTCAATTGACCAAATTTCAGGTGTAAGTTCAAACTTTTTGATTCTTTCCCAATCACCGAAGTCTTCATTGATTTTGTTTATTTCTAGGTTAATCTTTTTTAATAATTCGTTGTTTAAACAAATTTTTTTTAAATCATCAGAAAACGGAAATTTATTATTTAACAACCAATTTTTTACATACTGGAAATCAGGTTGAATTAGTGCACTAGGCATTTTTTCACCTTCACCAATAACCATTACTTGCTCTATAAAAGGCGACCTTTTCATTTTGTTTTCAATGACTTGAGGAGCAATATATTTACCACCAGAAGTTTTAAAAAGTTGTTTTTTTCTATCTGTAATTTTTAAAAATCCCTCTTTGTCAATTTCTCCTATATCGCCTGTATAAAGAAAGCCGTTTTTTATTGTTTTTGCAGTTAAGTTTGAATCTTTGAAATATCCTTTCATTACATTTGGTCCTTTACACAAAATCTCTCCATCTTTCGCTATTTTTACTTCTATACCCTCAATTACTTTTCCTACGTATCCAAATTTTGTTCCACCTTTTTTAGCTTCACTAATAGATATTACTGGTGATGATTCAGTAAGTCCGTAACCTTCCATGATTTGGATTCCTGCTGCTGTGAAAATTTTTGCAAGTCGTGGTTGAAGAGGAGCACTTCCAGAACAAATTAATTCAAGCTTTCCTCCCAATGCACTTTTCCACTTTGAGAAAACTAAAAATCTGGCTATTTTGAGTTTAAAGTCGTAAAAAACCCCGTTTTGTTTTTCAATATTAAATTGATCGGCTATTGAAATAGACCATTTGTACAAACTTTTTTTTATTCCTTTCAGTTCCTCAGCTTTACTTTCTATTTTATCAAATATTTTTTCAATCAGTCTAGGAACAGCTGTCATGTAGAAAGGTTTTACTTCATTTAGATTTTCTGAAATAGTTTCTAACGATTCTGCAAAATAAATTTCAACTCTACTGTAATAATACATGTAGATAATTATTCTCTCAAAAATATGACATAAGGGTAAAAAACTAAGTGCCTTATTTTTATTTTCCATAGGGGGTAATCTTTTAGATGCTGATAAGATATTTGAAACTATATTTCTATGGGTAAGCATTACTCCTTTTGGTATTCCTGTAGTTCCAGATGTGTATATTATGGTAGCTAAATCGTCAGGTAAAACATTTTTCATTCTAAAATTCAGTTCACTTTCTATAGATTTGTTATCATTTTCAAATAACAAATTCCAATTTGGACAATTTTCAAATTCCTCGAATGAATAAATTTTTTCCAACTTAGTTTCCTTCATTATTTGATTAACCTTATCAAATATATCTTTATCAGAAACAAAGCATATTTTACTTTCAGAATGGTTTAAAACATATTGAAATTCATTTTTCGAAATAGTTGGATATATAGGCACTGTTACTGCTCCGATTTGTAAAACTGAATTGTCTATTATACACCATTCAGTTCTGTTTTGAGTTGAGATTAAAGCTACTTTATCTCCTTTTTTTATACCAACTTCAATTAATTTTCTTGATATTATTTGAACTTTTTCATAAAAATCATTGGTGCTCAATGACTCCCATTCTCCATTATATTTGGTGTTTATTGATTTATTAAGTGGATTTTCTAATTGATACTTTAAAAAATCAAAGAGTCGTTTTGGTTTTTTCACAATACAATTTAAAAATATTAATTTTTAAATTAAATTTATTTAGGGTTGATTAACCAATTGTAAGCATTTTGAAATGCAATTACCCAAGGACTTACAGAATCTTTTTTTCTATTTTCTGGATAGTGTGCCCAATTCCACGGAAACGTAGATCTTTCTAGATGAGGCATCATCACCAAGTGTCTTCCATCTTTACTGCATAGCATGGCTGTATTAAAATCCGAACCATTAGGATTTGACGGGTATTTTCCATAATAATATTTACCTGGGATTTCATATTTTTTCTCTTCATACGGAAAAGAAAACTTTCCCTCTCCATGTGCGGACCAAATACCAAGAATTGACCCCTCAAGACTTTTCATCATTATAGAGCTACTTTTTTTAATTTCTACTGGTGAGAATATACATTCAAATTTACCTGAATCATTAAATTCCATTTTAGGCTTCTTTTTATCATCAGAATTAATCATCCCCAGCTCAATAAATAGTTGACACCCATTACATACTCCTAAAGTCAAAGTATCGCCACGATTAAAGAATTCAGTTATAATCTTTTTTGCATTCAAATTGTATTTAAATGCACCTGCCCATCCTTTAGCTGAACCTAAAACATCAGAATTTGAAAATCCTCCAACCGCAACCAGAAAATTAATGTCATTTAAATTTTCTCTTCCTTCAATTATATCTGTCATATGAACATCTCTAACTTTAAATCCACACATGTCCATTATATAAGCCATCTCCCTTTCAGAGTTACTTCCTTTTTCTCTTAAAACAGCAGCATTAACTGTGTCATTTTTTTTCTTTGGGTAAATACCACTAAACCCTGAAGGAAATTTAAATCTTAGGGGTTGTTTTACCACATTTTCTGCCCTTACTTTAGCAAAATCATTTTTGGTTTGAAATTGTTCCATTTTGGAAGAAATTTTCATCCATTTTTTTCTGAATTTAGAAATTTGAAGTTCTAATAACTGAGAGTGATTTTTTACTTTTAAGATAGGTTTTGTTACTACGCTACCTATTCTTATGCATTTGATTTTTTCTTTTTTTAATATTGATTCAATATCAAATTTTGATTGGAGTATCAATCCTATTTTTTCTGAAAAGAATATTTTTGAAGTATCTTCTTCTTCTAAATCATCTAAGTCTATATGCATACCAATATTTAATCTAGGGAAACACATTTCCATGAGAGTAGTGATTAATCCCCCTGAGCCAATATCGTGTCCTGAAGATATTTTATTATTATTAATTAGTTTTTGAATTAAATTAAATGCTTTTTTGAAATATGAATCATCTTTTATAGTTGGTGCTTTTTTACCTATTGATTTATGAATTTGAGCAAATGCAGATCCTCCTAGATAAAAGTTATCATTAGACATATCAATATAATATATATCTCCTCCTTTTTCTTTTAAAGCAGGAGATATAATATTAGTAATATCAGAACAGTTTCCAGCTGCGGTAATAATAACAGTACCTGGAGACAAAACATTCATTTTATCATATTTTTGTGTCATCGATAATGAATCTTTTCCGGTAGGTATGTTAATTCCTAAATTAATTGCAAAAGTTGAACATGCCTCAACTGCCAGGTAGAGTCTATGGTCTTCACCTTTATTTTTACAAGGCCACATCCAATTGGCTGATAAAGAAACACTTTCTAGTCCTTTTTCCAGAGGTGCCCAAATTATGTTTGTAAGTGATTTAGCGATTGAATTAATACTTCCAATTTTAGGATCAATTAAACCAGTAAGTGGGGAATGACCAACAGAAGTAGCAACTCCATTTTTTCCATTATAGTCCAATGCCATAACTCCACAATTGCTTAGTGGTAGTTGAAGTTCACCAATACATTGCTGCTGAGCAACTTTTCCTGTGACACATCTATCAACTTTATTTGTTAGCCAGTCTTTTGAACCTACTGATTCAAGTTGAAATATCTTTTCAATGTTTTCCTCAATTTTATTTTCATCATAAACTATTTGTTTAAAGGATACTTTACTGGTTTGATCTTTAATTATTGTTTTGGGAGAATTACCAATTAAGTCATCTATCTTCATATTTAAAGGAATATCATTATTTTTTTTGGAAAAAAAACAAAAATTGTTGTCTCCCGTAACTTCTCCTACGATATAAAAAGGTGCTCTTTCTCTTTTTGCAACTTTTGATGCTAATTCTACATCTATCGAAGAAATTATAAGACCCATTCTCTCTTGAGACTCATTTCCGATAATTTCCTTATAAGACAGTGTTAAATCTCCTATTGGTAAACTATCAATATTAATTTTACCTCCACATTCTTCAAGTAGTTCAGATAGACAATTAAGATGTCCTCCAGCACCATGATCATGAATAGAAACTATTGGGTTATTTGAGCTCTCAACCATTGATCTAATTGCATTGGAAACTCTTTTTTGCATTTCTGGATTAGACCTCTGAACTGCATTTAGTTCAAGTTGAGTTTTAAATTTTCCAGTATCTGATGAAGATACTGCAGCTCCACCCATACCTATCCTGTAATTGTCACCACCAATAATTATAACTTTATCACCTTTTTTAGGTTTATTTTTTTTTGACTGATCAGCTTTACCGAACCCAATCCCTCCAGCTAGCATAATTACTTTGTCGTATCCATAAAAAGTTTCATTCTCTTTATGTTCAAAAGTTAAAATAGACCCGTTGATTAAAGGTTGACCAAATTTGTTACCAAAATCAGAAGCACCATTTGAAGCTTTAGTTAAAATATCCCTCGGAGACTGATAAAGCCATTTTCTTTTAAATATTGAGTTCAATAAATTTTTATGTTGCAATCCAGTATAAGAGGTCATATATACAGCACTTCCAGAAAGAGGCAAAGAACCCCTTCCCCCAGCCAATCTATCCCTAATTTCACCTCCACTCCCAGTTGCCGAGCCATTAAATGCTTCAACAGTTGTGGGGAAATTGTGTGTTTCTGCTTTTATTGAAATAACTGATTTAAAGGATTTCTTTACATATTCACTTGGTAAGTTTCCTTTTAAAGGTGCAAATTGTTCTATTTTAGGTCCTTCTATAAAAGCTACGTTATCTTTATATGCTGAAATTATTGAATTAGGATTAATTTTAGACGTTTTCTTTATCATTTCAAACAAACTTAATTTTTTGACCTTATCATCTATCGAAAACTGCCCATTAAATATTTTATGCCTACAGTGCTCAGAATTGACCTGTGAAAAACCAAAAACTTCAGAATCAGTTAGTTTCCTTTTCAGTTTGTTAGAAAGACCCTCTAAATATTCTATTTCTTCTACACTTAATGCAAGTCCCTCCTCAATATTAAAAAGATTGATATCATTAATTTCCTTTATTTTTTCCGGGGCTGTGCTATTTTCAAAAATATTTTGATCAAGTTTTGCATATTTTGTAAATAGCATTGGATCAAAACTTTTACTATTCTGAAAACTAAAAAACTCTTCAATTCTTAAAATTTTTTCAATTCCCATTATTCTGGTAATTTCAACAGCATTCGTACTCCAGGGTGACACCATCGAAGATTTGGGCCCATAAAAACTTCCCTTAATTTCAGAGACTTTAATTTTAGACTCGTAATTAAAAAGCCAGTAAAGTTTATCTAAATCAAATGTTTGGAGTTTTGAAGTTGATTGAACTACATATACTTTTTTTTTCTTATTACCGAAAAATTCAATCATTCAATTTTGTTTACAACCAAAAATACATTTTATCTAATTTATTTTAGCTCATGAAGGGAACTAAATATTTTTTTTTCTCTTACGGTTATTCACATTTATTTTTGAAATGTTTGCATCTCCACAAGTTGTTTATATTTACCATTAATTGATATTAGCTTTTTATGCGTACCAGTTTGTATTATTGTTCCATTTTCCATAACAACTATCAAATCAGCCTTTTGAATTGTATTTAGCCTGTGCGCAACAATAATAGTGGTTCTATTTTTAGATAATTTTTCAATAGCATCTTGTACCATTTTTTCAGATACTGAATCTAAAGAAGAGGTAGCCTCATCCATTAATAAAATTTGTGGTTCTTTAAGAACAGCTCTAGCAATTGAAATTCTTTGCTTTTGTCCCCCGGATAGTTTTCCCCCACCATCACCAATATTAGTATTATATTTTTGTTTTAGTTTTACGATGAAGTTGTGTGCATTTGATGTTTTAGCTGCAGATATTATTTCATCTAAGTTATGTTTTTCTTTTCCCAAACTGATATTATTAATTACTGTGTCATTGAATAGTATTGGTTCTTGGGTAACAAGTCCAATAGAACTACGTAAAGACCGCTTACTTATTTTTTTTATGTTTACTCCATCGATTAAAATTTCACCACTGTCAACTTCATAAAATCTATTTAATAAATTTATTAATGTTGTTTTACCACTTCCTGATTCACCAACAATAGCAACTTTACTTCCTTTTTTTATTTTCAGTTCAATTTTGTTGATAACCTTTTTTTCACCAAACGAAAATGAAATATTTTTAAAATGTATTTCGTTTTTAAATTGGTCTAATTCAATGTTAGAGCTTTTATTAGAAATATAATTAATAGCATTCATTAGACTTAGAATTCTCTCAGCAGCAGAATTACCTTTACTAATCGCATAAGATGCTTTACTTATTGCTTTTGCAGGGGTAAGTATATTGTAGGCTAAAAGCATAAAAGACATAAAAACAGATGCCTGTAGTGTACTTTCTATTAATACTAGTTTACCACCGTACCATAAAAGACAACCAATAACAATGATACCTAAAAATTCGCTCAAAGGGGAGGCTAAGTTTTGCCTGTTTATCAAATTATTATTGAAATAAAAAAATCTGTCTGTAGAATTCGAGAATTTGTTAAAAAATTGTTTTTCCGCAAAAAATGCCTTAATAATATTTAAACCACTTAAAGTTTCTTCTACAATTGAGAGAAACTCTCCCTGTTCTTTCTGAACTCGATCTGAACGTTTTTTTAAAGATTTTCCAATGATGGATATTAATAAACCTGATGCTGGAATAAAAGCCAGAGCAAACAATGTCAGATCAATATTAACTTTAATCATCATTATCAGTGTAAAAATGATTGTTAAGGGCTCTCTAACTAATATTTCTAAAATGGATAAAAAAGAAGTCTGAATTTCTATAACATCTGCAGATAGTTTTGAAATTGTATCCCCTTTTTTTCTTTTTTTAAAGTAGCCTATTGGTAATTCTAAAATCTTTGAATAAAGATCATTTCTCAAATCTTTTAAAATTCCATTTCTTAAGAATGTTATGAAGAAAAGAGCAAGGTAATTGAATAAATTTTTTAGAAAAAATAAACTAAGGATTAAGAAAATGGAAATAATTAGTGCATCTAAAGGGTTTTTATCTAATGCAATATTTAATTCATAATTAATTTTATTTGTTAAGTAATTTTCTACAGAAGAAAATCCCTGGTAAACAGGTCTAGTCGTAATCTTTGGTGTAGTTCCGAAAAGAATATTTAGCATTGGTATCATCGAAACAAACGATAAGGCACTGAAAAAAGCATAGAGAATATTAAAGAAAACATTTAGAAAAATATATGATTTATAAGGAATCGCATATTTTAAAATTTCTTTAAAGTATTTCATCTAATTAAAATGTTTTATTATTTGTTTTGCTCTTTTTTCTAACTTATTGGATTCTTTTTTCAATTCAAAAGTCTCTCCAAATTTAGAATACAAATTAATGTAAAACTTTATTTTGGGCTCTGTGCCACTAGGTCTTATTGAGATTCTTGAATTATCTTCTAAGTAATAAATAATTAAATTAGTTTTTGGTAAATCTAATTTTTCTTTTTTTCCATTTTTAAAATACGACAACCCTGTTTTATAATCATCAATTTTTGAGATATTGACATCGGCGACTTTTTTGGGAGGATTTAGTCTTAAAGATTCAATTTGTTTTTTAATTTCAGTTGTTCCCTTTTTCCCATTTTTAGTTATGGTATGTAGTTTATCATAGTAAAATCCATACTCTTTGTAAATCTCTGTTAGATAGCTAGTAACATTGTTCCCTTTTGACTTTAAAAAAGAAAACATATCACAAAAAAGGAGACTTGTACCTGCTGCATCCTTGTCTCTGACCTCATTTCCGAATAAAAAACCAAAACTTTCTTCACCACCGCATAAAAATTTTTTATTCTTTTCTTTTTCAATAATGTCCGCAATCCATTTAAAACCAGTATGACATACTTTAAATTCAATTTTGTTTTTTTTTGCTATTTTTTCAAATAGTGGTGACGATACCAATGTAGTTGAGACGAAAAAATCTTCGTTTTTGATTTCTTTTATTTCTATTAAAAATGAAAACAATAACACCATCAATTGATTACCATTTAACAAGATCCAGTTTCTTTTAAAATCTCTAACTCCAACTCCAAGTCTGTCAGCATCCGGATCAGTTGTAATGACAAGTTCTCCATTTATTTTATCAGCTAATATTATAGTCTGTTCAAAGGCACTTTTATCTTCTGGATTAGATGAATTTGTATTTAAAAAATTTTCATTAATAAAACACTGATTTTCGACTAAATTAATATCCTTATATCCTGCTTCATTTAGTAACGGAGGGATACTCTTTATCCCAGTCCCATGGAGGGAAGAATAAACTATTTTTAAATTTTGTCTATTATTTTTTTTCAATACACTATTTGAAATAATCTTTTGGAAATAAATTTTATCAAAGTTGTTATCTATTATCTTTACTTTCTTTTTTTTATTGTCCCATTTTATTTCGTTAAAATTTAATTTTTTAATTGACTCCGATATTTTTTTATCATCAGGAGGAACAATTTGCCCACCAAAACTGTTATAAACTTTATATCCATTGTACTCTGGAGGGTTGTGAGAAGCGGTAATCATGATTCCACCATCAGCGTTGAAATGTCTGATTGAAAAGGAAAGGAGGGGGGTTGGTCTAACATCATCAAAGATTAAAACATTAAAATTATTTGCAGAAAAAACTTTTGCGACTTCATTTGAAAAAAACTTACTATTTCTCCGATTGTCATACGCGATAATTATTGTTTTGTGTTTTTTTTTTAAACTTTTATTTAGATAATTTGCAATTCCTTGAGTGAACTTGGATATAGTATATTTATTTATTCTATTGCTTCCTATTCCCATAAGAGCTCTTATCCCCCCAGTACCAAATTCAAGATCAGAATGGAATCTCTCAGTTAACTCATCTCCATTCTCTTCAAGTTCAATTATCTTATTGATAGTTTCCTTATCGAATGGTTTATTTTTCCAAATACTTATCTTATCTGCTATTTTCATCTATATTAATTGATTCCGATATGGAATATTGATTGCTATTTTTGTGCCTACCATTAATCAGTTCGCCGAGAAAACCAGCTACAAAAAGTTGTCCTCCTAGAATCATTGTGGCTAAAGCAATGTAAAATTCAGGTCTTTGTGCAATCATTCTACTGTCCTTGTTTAAAAACAATTTATCAAAACCTATGTATGCTGAAAAAAATAGCCCAATAAAAACAAGGATTATTCCCCATAATCCAAAAAAATGCATTGGTCTCCTTCCGAATTTTTTTAAAAAAATTAAGGTTATTAAATCTAATAAACCATTTATAAATCTACTAAAACCAAATTTTGAATATCCAAATTTTCTTTTTTGATGTTTGACAATCTGCTCACCTATTCTAGTAAAGCCTCTATTAGCTGCGAGCAAAGGGATATATCTATGCATCTCGCCATATAACTCTATTGATTTGATAACCTCTTTTTTATATGCTTTTAAGCCTGAATTAAAATCATTTAAATTTATACCAGACGCTTTTCTCGCAGCAAAGTTGAATATTTTTGAGGGAATATTTTTAAAAATTAAGGAGTCATATCTTCTTTTTTTCCATCCGGATATTATATCTAATTTTTCACTAATAATTCTATTATAAAGATTGGGAATTTCATCAGGACTATCTTGTAAATCAGCATCTAATGTTATTATCACTTCACCTTTTGATAAACTAAAACCAGCATGTAACGCTTGAGATTTCCCAAAATTTCTAGAAAACCTAATTGCACTAGTTTTATTGTCTTTTTTTGTGATTCTTTTAATTTCTGACCAAGAATCGTCATTACTACCGTCATCTATAATTATGATTTCATAAGTAATGTTTATTCTTTTTACAACTTTTGATGTCCATTGATGTAGCTCATTTAAGGATTCACTTTCATTAAAAGCAGGAATAATTATGCTAAGATTCATTATATAAATGATTTATTCAAAGTTACAAATAACGTGCAAAGTATGAGGAAGAAAAATGACAAGCATTTAATTTAAAAATCACTTTTTATTTTTAAAGTTTATTCTAACACATATATTTTTAGGTAGATAACTAATTATAAATTCATTTTATTTATATAAATTTTACCCCTGAAATTTTTATTTTTTTAATTTTTACTTGATTTTTTAAAAATTAGGCCTAACACAAGCGAGGAGAAAAACCCACTTATTAATGAAAAAATAATAAGGACAGTAACTATTACAAATGGAGTAGAAAATTTTTCTTGAAAAGAAAGAATTTGATTAAGTTGATCTTCAGAAATTTCTGGATTTTGTTCTAAAATTTTCATTTCAGTAACCTCAAGAGATTTAGTTAGTGTTTCAGGATCTAAAAAATTTATAAGTATAAAAGTATAAATGGAAACATAAAGAGCACTAACCAAAAAAACACCCAAACCCATTTTGATTGAATCACCAAGGGATAAAAGTCCATTACTGGTTTTTCTGTAGTCTAAAAGAGCTATAATTAAAACGACGACTGAAATTCCGTAATTAACTAGGCTTACGCTGTTTTCTTGTGCATAGTGAAGATCAAGAAAAAAAATCATTAAGGCGAATACAATAGATACCAATCCTAAAATAGTACCATAATGCAAGATAAAATCTCTAATAGATTTTTTTGTTTTAGTAAACATGTATTAAATTTTTGTTGTATAAATTTAGAAAAAACAATTACATTTGTTTGAATTTTTATTAAACAAAGAATGAAAAAGGATATTCACCCTGAAAACTATAGATTGGTTGCTTTTAAAGATATGTCCAATAACGATGTATTTATTACTAAATCCACAGCTCCTTCCAAAGAAAAGATAAAGGTTGATGGAGTAGAATATCCATTAGTAAAGCTTGAGATTTCAAGAACATCCCATCCTTATTATACTGGAAAATCAAATCTTGTTGATACTGCCGGAAGAATTGATAAGTTTAAAACTAAATATGGGAAAAAAACAGAGCCAAATAAAGAGTGATTGGTTTCTTTTTAATAAAACTTTAATTATTTGCATTGGATCAAGTTAAAACTAAACATTTAACGAAAATTGCTTTTAAAACTTTAGGTTGTAAATTAAATTTTACTGAAACGGAGCAGATTGCAAAAAAATTCAGTTTCAAGAGATACAAAAGAGTTAATCCTAACGAAATAGCTGACATATATGTTTTTAATACTTGTTCGGTCACTGAAAATGCTGACAAAAAGTTTAAAAATTTAGTTAGTAAGGTTAATAAATTGAATGCAAACGCCTTCATAGCAGTTATAGGGTGTTATGCACAACTAAAAACAATTGAAATATCAAAAATTAATGGGGTTGACTTGGTTCTTGGAGCCGCCGAAAAATTTAATTTAGATCTATTTATAGACAAAAAGAATAAAGAAAAATTTTCCAAAACATATTCTTGTTCAATTGATTCTTTTAAAAATTTTAATTCTAGTTTTTCTGACACAAATTCTTCAAGAACACGTTCATTTTTGAAAATTCAAGATGGTTGCGATTACAAATGTACTTATTGCACCATACCACTTGCAAGGGGTCAATCTAGAAGTGATAGCATTGAAAACGTTGTTAAAAATGTAAAAAAAATTGTTTCAAAGGGTATTAAAGAAGTAGTTCTTACCGGAATTAATTTAGGAGATTTTGGAAATCTACATGGTAAATTAAAAGATAAAAAAAGTGGATTAATAGATCTTTTGAATGAACTAGAGAATATTGTTGATGTTGAAAGGTATAGGATTTCTTCAATCGAACCCAATTTATTGTCGAACGAAATTATAAAATTTATGTCTCGAAGCAGAAAATTTTTACCGCATTTTCATATCCCATTACAAAGTGGGAGCAATGCAATTTTAAGAGATATGAAAAGACGTTATAATTCAACCTTCTATTTCAATCTTGTTTCCAAGATAAAAAAATTAATCCCTAATGCCAGTATAGGTGTGGATGTAATTGTTGGTTTCCCAACGGAAAATTACGATAAATTTCTTGATACTTACAATTTCTTAAATAATTTGGATGTCTCGTATTTTCACGTATTCAAATATTCAGACAGAGAAAACACATTATCATTTAAAATAGTCGATAAAGTATCTGAGAAGGATAAAATTATAAGAAGTCAGGTTCTTAGAGATTTGTCACTAAAAAAGAAAAGTAATTTTTATAAAAATAATATTAATAAATTCCATAACATTTTGTGGGAATCTGAAAATAAAAAAGGTTACATTCATGGATTCACTTCCAATTACATTAAAGTTAGACGGTTTTGGAACCCCTCATTGGTGAATTCCATACAAAAAAAGTATATATCTCGTATTGACAAAGACGGCTACGCAAGGATAGACTAGAGTTTTATTCCTACTGGTAACAGATGTTTATATGACTTATTTTTCCTCAGAAAACCAGCAATTTCGGGGCTGGTTGGTACAACTTTCATATTTTTTTCAGAAACATAATCAAGTACTAAGGCAATAAATTTATTTTTAAAATCTAAGGAATCAATTTCTTTTGGGACAATAAGTTTAGTTAAGAAAATTTTTCTTTCTTGTTCAGCATATTCTATCCTTGCCATTGCGTTTCCTTGTGTGAGCTCAAACTGCCTCAAAAATTTATTGTTATCCAGGTCTTTAACTTCCATTTATTGATTTGGTCTATGAATATTTCTGATTAAAAATTATATTTGAATTTTTAAATCAGGACCCTAAAGATAAGAAATTTTAAAATAGGTTTTTAATAAAATGAACAATAAAATTGAAACTTCAATTTATTTAATGCCAGGCATGGCTGCCTCTCCAAAAATATTTGAATTTATAAAATTTCCTTCCAATTATAAGATAATTTATTTGAAATGGATAAAACCGAATACAAATGAATCGATTAAATCCTATGCTAAAAGAATGTCCGTATTTATTACTGATGTAGATCCAGTTTTGATTGGGGTTTCTTTTGGCGGAATTTTAGTCCAAGAAATATCGAAATATGTTAAAGTAAAAAAACTGATAATTATTTCTAGTGTGAAATCCAAAGTTGAATTGTCTTTGTCTATGAAATTTGCAAAAAAAACTGGAATTCACCGGTTTTTGCCCTTGAATTGGATAAATGACTTAGAAAAACTTTTACTATTTGTTTTTGGACCCTCGATAAAGCCCAGGGTCGATGCCTATAAAAAATATCTTTCTGAAAGGGATCCTAATTATTTAAAATGGTCTATTAATCAAATTGTTAATTGGAAACAAATTGAGTATGACAAAAATATCATTCACATTCATGGGGAAAAAGACAAAGTTTTCCCATCGAAGTATTTGGAAAGAAATAAAAATCTGTTCATAATTAAAAATGGTACACATGCAACCATTTTAAGGGACAGTAAATGGTTTTCAAAGAACTTGCCTTTGATTATAAATAAAAGTTAGTAAATATATCTGTACGTTAGATTGATTCTAGGGTTTATTTTTTTCTTTGTTTTTGGAATTTGGTGAACCCATTCTGTTTGAGATTTCTCACCCATTAAAAATAAACTACCGTGTTTCAATAGTATCTTATAGCTTAAGTTTTTTATCTTTCTGTGTTTTATGTGGAAAAATCTTTCTTCGCCAAGGGTAATGGATGCAATTTTTGGATCATTCCCTAGTTCTGGTTCATTATCACTGTGCCAACCATTACTATCCATTCCATCTCTATATAAATTAAGTAACACCGAATTAAACCTATAATCAGTTTTTTTATGTATAAGATTCAACAGAGTTTTTAAATCGTTTGTCATAAAATTATTTTTTATGCCTATTTGAGAATAATTATATTTTTTATTTCCTATCGAATGAAAAGATGTAAGTCTTGGTTGATCATAAGTTTTACCAAATATCTTAATTTGATACTTTTGCCAGGGAATGTCACTCTGGAGTTTCTTAAAAAGAAGGTCGGATTTTTTCTTACTAAGGAAATTAGGGAAATAAAAAATATTTAGACTATTTGTATCCTTTAAATTTCCTAGTTTGTTTTCAAATGATAATTCAGTCATGATTATTAATAATTATTTTAAAACAAATTCAAAAACCATAATCCAACATCATTTAATCATATTTAAACTTCTGTTTATAAACTTATTAAGATCTTCCCCTTTTAGTAAATTTTGAGATAATTTAGCTAAATCGAGAGTTTGGTTTATTAGATTTTCTTGTTTTTTTGAAGTCTTAGTTTTAAGAATTTGTATGATTAGTGGATGATTAACATTAACAATTAAATTAAACATTTCAGGCATGCTACCAAACATAGAATTACCTCCTGTATTTTGCATTTCTTTCATTCTCCTCATAAATTCTGGTTGAGTAAGAACAAACGGAAACTGTGAGCTATCTAAAGCCTCTAACTTAACAGTATATTTTTCCTTTGGGATAATTTTTGTTATAATATCTTCAAGAGATTTTTTTTCTTTATCTGATAATTTTGAGGAATTTTCCTCTTCCTTTTTAATTAAATTATCTATCGCATCACCGTCGACTCTGGTAAAAGTGATTTTATCATTTGATGTTTCTATTTTTTGGATAAGATGAGAGACTATTGGAGAGTCTAAAAGTAAAACTTTATAGCCTTTTTCTTTAGCAGCTTGAATGTAGGAAAATTGTTCTTCAATATTTGAGGAGTATAGAACTACCATTTTTCCATCCTTGTCTGTTTGTATCTCTTTGATTTCTTTTTTAAGCTCTTCCATCGTTAAATAACTTCCATCATCTGTTGGATATAGAAAATAATCTTGATATTTCTCAAAAAACTTATCCTCTGATAGCATTCCATACTCAATAATTACCTTTATATCATTCCATTTCGACTCAAAAGATTTTCTGTCTTTTTTATGTAAACTGATCAACTTGTCAGCAACTTTTCTGGTTATATAATTACTAATTTTCTTAACAGAACTGTCAGCTTGTAAATAGCTTCTTGAAACGTTAAGGGGAATGTCAGGAGAATCTATAACTCCCCTTAACAAGGTCAAAAATTCAGGAACTATCCCTTCAACATTGTCAGTTACGAATACCTGATTTTGGTAAAGTTGAATCTTATCTTTTTGAATATTCAAATCATTATTAACCTTCGGGAAATATAATATACCAGTAAGATTAAACGGATAATCTACGTTTAAATGAATATTAAAAAGAGGTTCCTCAAACTGCATGGGATAAAGCTCTCTGTAAAATTCACTGTAATCTTTTTCCTTTAAATCTTTTGGTTTTTTAGTCCAAGCTGGATTGGGATTGTTTACAATATTGTCAACTTCAATTGTTTTTGGCTTAGCGTCTTTTTTAGCATTTTTTGGAAGTGGCAGAGTTTCATCTTTCATTCCAAATTTGATGGGAATTGGCATAAATTTATTATACTTATCTAAAAGAGTTTTAATTCTGCTTTCCTCAAGAAATTCAAGAGAATCTTTATCAATGTGTAATATTATTTCTGTACCTCTTTCCTTCTTGTCAGACTTTGTTAAACTATATTCAGGAGAACCATCGCAAACCCACTTAGCGGCCGGGTCTTTTTTGTATGACTTAGTTATTATTTCAACTTTTTTAGCTACCATAAATGATGAATAAAAGCCAAGACCGAAATGCCCAATTATATTGGATTGATTGTCTTTATCTTTGTATTTTTCTAAAAATTCTTCAGCTCCTGAAAAGGCAACTTCGTTGATATATTTTTTAACCTCATCTTGTGTCATTCCAATTCCTTGATCGATAACAGATAACGTTTTCTTTGATTTATCAACCTTAATTTCAATTTTAGGATTACCTATATTTCCCTTTAGTTCGCCGATACTACTTAAATGTTTTAACTTTAATGTAGCGTCTGTAGCGTTAGATATCAATTCTCTCAAAAAGATTTCATGATCACTGTATAAAAACTTTTTGATAAGAGGGAATATGTTTTCTACTGATACGTTAATTTTTCCTTTAGACATAATTTTATTTTTATCTTTAATTATCAAAAATCATCCCAATTATTTTTTCTGCCAAATTGACATTTTATAAAAATTTTATTTTAGATTTAAAAAAAATATTTATTGAGTGTACAATTCAAGAATAATAGGTTTAGGGAAATATTTACCTGAAAATGTTGTAACAAATGATGATCTTTCTAAGATAATGGATACTTCCGATGAATGGATTGTAGAAAGAACAGGAATAAATGAGCGAAGACATATTGTTAAAGGCAGTGATGACTCTCCCTCTACTATGGCCTTCAAGGCCTCTAAAATAGCATTGCAACGATCTGGTATTAGTGCAAACGAATTGGATATGATTTTATTTGCAACACTCAGTCCTGATCTTTATTTTCCTGGTTCAGGTGTTTTACTCCAAGAGCTGCTTGGAATTTCAACTTGTCCATCAATGGACATTCGAATGCAGTGCTCTGGATTCATCTATTCAATTGCCACTGCTGATCAATTCATTAAATCTGGAATGTACAAAAATATATTGGTCGTTGGTGCCGAAAATCACTCAGGAGGACTAGATATGTCTTCAAGAGGAAGAGCGGTTTCTGTTATCTTCGGAGATGGTGCAGGCGCGGCAGTTTTAACTAGGGAGAAAGATAAAAGCTTCGGTATTATGTCTTCTCACCTCTATTCTGAAGGAAAATATGCGAAAGAATTGTCACTAATTGGGCCTAGTACTCAAAGGTGGGTTCCTGAAATTATGGATGCAAATGATCCGAATGATGAAACATATTTTCCATTTATGAATGGCCAAATGGTTTTTAAACATGCAATAACAAGATTTACAGAAGTTATAAATGAAGGACTCCAATTCAACAAATGGAAAAGTACAGATATTGACCTTTTAATACCTCATCAGGCAAATCTTAGAATTTCCCAATTTGTCCAAAAGAAATTCGGTTTGTCGGACAATCAAGTTTTTAACAATATTATGAATTATGGAAATACAACTGCTGCTTCCATACCGATTGCACTAACTGAGGCTTGGGAGAATAATAAAGTAAAACAGGGAAATAAAATTGTTTTGGCAGCTTTTGGGAGCGGTTTTACTTGGGGTAGCACCATGATTGTTTGGTAATGAGAACTCTTGTTATCGGCGCTTCTACAAGGAAGGAAAGATACTCATACAAAGCAATTCAAAAATTAAGAAAACTAAATTTGGACGTCTGTGCTTTAGGCCTAAATAAGGGCGAAATAATGGATGTGAAAATTCAAACAAAGCCGATAAACTTTAAAAAAATTCATACTGTCTCTATTTATCTGAAACCCTTAAACCAATTTCAGTATTTGAATTATATCATAAAATTATCTCCAAAAAGAGTTATTTTTAACCCTGGAAGTGAGAATCAAATTTTAATGAATAAGCTTGAAGAAAAAAAAATCAGCTGTGAAAATAGCTGTAGTTTAGTTTTACTTTCTACTAATCAATATTAAACCTAAATATGTTATTATCCCATTAATTGGTAGAAGTTCATATCCAATTTTATAACCACCTAAATAATCCGAATTTAAATTTCCAATTATTAACGTAAGTGTAACTGAGACCGAAACAATTAACCAAACCCATTTATCCAAAATTCTTTTTTTTGTAAAAATACCAAATGCAAACAAACCCAATAAGGGTCCATAAGTGTATCCGGCAACAGTTAAAAGACCATCAATCACATTTTTGCTTAAGAAATACTTAAATGATATAACAATTAAAACAATCAAAATTCCCATTAAAAGATGAACTTTTTTTCTAAGATTTTTCTGGATTTTAGCTTCTAGTTTCTGAGTGTTTAAAAAATCAATGCAGAAAGATGTTGTCAAAGAAGTAAGTGCACTATCTGCGCTGCTATAAGCAGCTGCAATTAGTCCTAAAATGAAGGTTACTGCAACACCGTTTCCAAGTCCTCCATCGAGAGCTATTTTCGGGAATAATAAATCTGTATTTGCATTTCCATCCATTACGGGTACACTTATATTTTCTTTTTCAGCGTAAGCATATAAAAGAGCACCTAAAAACATAAAAAGAGCTGTTATTATAAAGAGAATAAAACTGAAAACAATCATATTTTTTTTTGCATCCTTTTCATTTTTGCACGTTAAGTTTTTTTGCATCATATCTTGGTCCATACCTGTCATACATATTGTAATAAAAAACCCTCCTATGAAGGATTTTAAAAAATAATTTCTTTCTAAATGAGAATCAAAAACAAAAACCTTTGTGTATTTTTTTATTTCATTAATTTCTGATAATTCTAAGACATTTATTTCTAGATTGCTAGCTATTGCTGAAATAGTTAAAAAAACTGCACCGATCATGAGAGCAGTTTGAAAGGTGTCGGTCCAAATAATGGTTTTTATACCACCTCTGTTTGTGTAAATCCAAATTAAAAAAACTGAAAAAATTACAGTTAATTCAAATGGTATCAACCAATTTTTAAAAATAAATTCTTGTAAAACAATTGCAACTAAAAAAAGTCGAAATGATGCGCCTAAAACTCTAGAAACGAAGAAAAGAAGAGCTCCCGCTTTATGGCTGTTTTGACCAAATCTTTTTCCTAAGTATTCATAGATAGAAGTTACATTATTTTTGTAGTATATGGGTAAGAGCACAAAAGCTACAACAAAATATCCAAATAGATATCCAATAACAACTTGCAAATATGTAAAGTTAGATTCTTGAATCCACCCTGGTACTGATATAAAGGTTACTCCTGACAAAGAAGTTCCGACCATTCCAAATGCAACTATGTACCATTTGGAATTTCTATTACCAGTAAAAAAGTTTTTATTACTGTCGTCTTTTCCAGTTATATATGAGACTGCTAACAATACTATAAAGTAAGAAATTACAAGTAAGAAAATATTTATTGGATCATTCACTTAATCAAAATTAAAATATTTATATAAATTGTTGGCTTAAAGAATTTATGATATGGATTTTCCATCAAAAATTTTAGAAAATGCAGTAAATGAGATTTCTCAACTCCCTGGAATTGGAAAAAGAACTGCTTTAAGATTAGCTCTACATATTTTAAAACAACCCGAAAATCAGATAGATACACTTGCAGACGCTATAAAAAACCTTAGAAAAACTATCAATTTTTGTAGTGAATGTTATAATATATCGGATAATAAAATTTGTGAGATTTGTTTAAATCCAAGTAGGGAAAACGGCGAATTGTGTGTAGTGGAAGATATAAGAGATGTTATGGCTATTGAAAACACCTCTCAATTCAAAGGTAGATATCATGTTCTCAATGGGTTAATCTCACCAATAGACGGAGTCGGTCCAGCAGATCTAAAAATTGATTCACTACTAGAAAGAGTAAAGGGGGGTGAGATTAAAGAGGTTATTTTTGCACTAAGTGCGACTATGGAAGGAGATACGACAATTTTTTATATCAATAAAAATTTATCAAATTTTGATATAAAAATTTCAACAATAGCTAGGGGTATCCCAGTAGGTGACGAGCTTGAGTATACCGATGAAGTAACTCTAGGAAGAAGTATTTTGAAAAGAATACCCTATACTGGTTCGGTATAGAACTAATCAATATTTTGTAGATTTGCCCTAAATATAATTCTTCACTAAGAATAATGGGTAAACTCTTTGTAACATTACCATCGATGGGTGAGAGTATTAATGAGGCAACTTTGACCTCATGGCTTAAGGATGTTGGTGATAAAATAGAAATCGATGACTCAATTGTTGAAGTTTCTACCGATAAGGTTGATTCAGATGTTCCCTCGGGGGTATCAGGAATTTTAGTCGAGAAAAAGTTTAAAGTGAATGATGTAATAAAGGTAGGAGAGGTAATTGCGGTAATTGATTCCGAAAATCAAGAGTCTATTAATAACGAAGATTTAGAAGTAAAAAAAACCGAAACTGTTAATGAGACTACCTTTGAAAACGAAACAGAAACTATTGAACTTAATAAACCACAAGAAATTATTGTGCCCAAAGAAATCCTTGATGCAGTAGAGGAACCAATATTTAAAGAAAAAATTGAAACAGATAAAAATCAAATTAATAACATCCTTTCATCAAAATACCTATCACCATTAGTTAAAAGTATAGCAAAAAAAGAGGGTATCTCAGACAATGAAATGTTACTTATAGACGGATCCGGAGAGAAAGGCAGGATTACCAAAAATGATATTTTGAGTTTTATATCCTCTAGAGATGAAAATAAAATTAGTATGCCTAATAACGACTCTAATCAAGTTGACCAGGTAAATGATGTTGGTATAGAGAATGAAATAATTTCAGAAATGACGAGAATTCAAAAAATCACTTCTGACCATATGATTGATAGTTACAAAAAGTCTGTCCACGTTCAGTCTTTTGTAGAGGCTGATGTCACTGAATTGTGGAACTGGTACTCTAAAAACAAAAATGAATTTTTAAATACATTCAATACAAAGTTAACTTTAACACCTATTTTCATATCTGCTGTTATTAGGGCACTGTCGGAGTTTCCTATTTTAAATAGCAGTGTTGAAAATGATAAAATAATAACAAAAAAAAGAATAAATATAGGAATGGCGACCGCTTTAGAAGGAGGAAATTTAATCGTTCCTGTCATTAAAGATGCAAACCATTTAAATTTAGCAGGTCTAGCTAAATCAGTAAATGATCTTTCAACTAGAGCGAGACAAAATCAACTTCAACCGGATGATACAAAGGATGGAACTTATACAGTAACTAATATTGGTAATTTTGGATCAATAATGGGTACACCAATAATTAATCAACCTCAAGTAGGTATTATTGCTTTCGGGGTAATAAGAAAAATGCCTTCTGTAATTGAAACCTCAAATGGAGATTTTTTAGGAATAAGGAGAAAAATTATTCTAACCCATAGCTATGATCACAGAATTATAAACGGAGCAGTTGGAGGTAATTTTGTCAAGTATGTTGCAAATTATCTTGAAAGCTGGGAAGCAACTACTAAATTAAGTTAATCATTAATGAACCTTGCATTAGACAGACCATTATGCTTTTTTGATCTTGAAACAACAGGAGTTAATATTGTTAAGGATAGAATTGTAGAGATTGGGATAGTAAAATTACATCCTAACGGTAAAAGAGAAAGTAAGTCTTGGCGTGTAAATCCTCAAGTAAAAATACCTTTAGAGGCTTCGGAAGTCCACGGTATTACTGATATTATGGTAGAAAAATCACCAATTTTCAAGCAGATAGCACCGGAGGTTAAAAATTTTTTACAAAACTGTGATTTGGCTGGATTTAATTCTGATAGATTTGATATTCCTCTTATAGCAGAGGAATTTTTAAGATCAGAAATTGAATTTGATATTGGAAAATTTAAAACAATAGATGTACAGACTATTTTTCACAAAATGGAGAAAAGAACTTTAGAGGCAGCATATAAATTTTATTGCAATGAAGACATGAAAAATGCTCATTCAGCTTTATCAGATGCTGAAGCTACTTGTGATATTCTTTTAGCTCAATTAGATTTCTATAAAGACCTTGAAAACACCGTGAAATTTTTAAGTGAATTTTCAACTCATAAAAAATTCGTTGACCTCGCAGGCTTTATAGTTAGCAATAAAAACAATGTTCCAACATTTTCATTTGGAAAGCATAAAGGTAAATCAGTAGAAGAAGTACTTGAAAACGAGCCTGGCTATTTTGGCTGGATTTTGAATGCAGATTTTCCCCTTTATACAAAAAATGTATTGACTTCATTGAAACTAAGAAAAATGAATAATAAAAAATGAAAATTATCTGTGTTGGACAAAATTATTTAGAACACATAAAAGAACTTTCTAACGTTAAGACCAAAGAGCCATTAGTTTTTTTAAAACCCGATACTGCCTTGATTTCAAAAGGTAGATCTTTCTTCATACCAAACTTTTCGAAAGAAATTCATTATGAATTAGAAGTTGTTATAAAAATTAAAAAACCAGGGAGATATATTGAACGTAAATTTTCAAGTCAATATTATGACGAAATTACCGTGGGAATTGACTTTACAGCCAGAGACCTTCAAAAAAATTTAAGAGAAAAGGGTCATCCATGGGAAAAGAGCAAGGGTTTTGATGGCTCTACACTTGTTGGAAATTTTTTGAATAAACATGATTTGCCACCAATTTCAAATTTAAACTTTCACCTATTAAAAAATGGCCATACCGTACAAAATGAAAATACCAAAAACATGATTTGGCCAATTGATGAATTAATCGAACATATTTCAAAGTTCTTTACTCTCAAAATAGGGGATTTAATTTTTACAGGAACACCATCTGGTGTTGGAGCAGTCATTTTTGAGGATAATTTAAAAGGATTTTTGGAGGGCAAACAACTTTTTGAAATCAACGTAAGTTAAATTTTAATGCTAGCTGAAATAATTTGCATAGGGGATGAAATTTTAATTGGTCAAGTTGTCAATACAAATGCGACATTCCTGTCACAAGAATTAAATAAAATTGGGATTGAAGTTTTACAAGTAACATCTATTTCAGATAATATTGAAAACATCAAAGACTCACTCAAGAGTGCCATGAAAAAATCGGACTTAGTCATTATTACTGGGGGTTTAGGTCCAACTAATGATGATAAAACAAAAATAGCATTATGTGAATTCTTCAATGACAAATTAATTTCAAATCCTGATGTATTAGAACATATAATAAAAATATTTAAAGATTACGTAAAAAAGCCCATTAATGAATTAAACAAAAATCAAGCTTTACTACCTTCTAAAGCCAAAATTTTAATTAATGAATACGGCACAGCTTCTGGAATGTGGTTTAGGAAAAACAAAAAAAATGTAATTTCACTTCCAGGGGTACCTTTTGAAATGAAACACTTAATTGAAAAAGAAGTAGTACCAGAACTAAAAAAATATTCTACATTCTACATAGTGAATAAAACATTATTAACATATGGTCTTGGTGAAAGTCATATTGCTAAAAGAATTGAATCCTGGGAAAAGGAATTGCCTAAAGATATAAAGTTTGCTTATTTACCAAATTTGGGAAGAGTTAGATTGAGGCTGTCATCAAAAGGAATAAATGAAAAGCAAATTCATGCTAAAATTGATAAATATATTGTAAAATTATTACCTCTAATCAAAGACATATTTGTTGGCTATGAAGCAGATACTCCTGTTGAAAAGCAAATTCAAAATTTATTTAAAACCAATAATATTACTTTGGCAATTGCAGAAAGTTGTACGGGAGGTGAAATTGCCTCAAGACTTACTAAAATCCCTGGGTCGTCAGAATATTTTTTGGGAGGTATCACAGCGTACAATAGCTATGCTAAAAAAGAAATTTTAGGGATTGATGAGCAGCTTATCAAAACTCATTCTGTAGTTAGCAAAGAGGTATCGAGAGAGATGGCCTTGAAAGTGCGAGAAAAATTTAAATCTACCTATGGTGTTTCAACAACTGGCACTGCTGGCCCCACTCTTGGAGACTCTAAAGAAAAAATTGGTACGGTTTATATCTCGATATCAAAAAACGATAGTACAATAACTGAAAAATACAATTTTGGGAATCACAGAGAAAGAATCATTTTAAAAACTGTAAATAAAGTTTTTGAAATGCTCATTAAGAGCATTCAATAATATTAATCAGTGTTAATCTCTAATCAAACTTCTAGGTTTACTCCTAATTAAATTTTGTTAAAAGCCTAGGTGTTAAATTATTTAAATCCAAAAAGTTAGCCAGTATATGGAAACGATGAATGATGCAAATCAATTTTCAAAGCACCACCAATTAGTTTATACCCAAAAGTATATTCAACTTTAGCTTCGTTACCATCAAGATCTGTAAAAAAATAATTTCCCATAGAAATCGCTCGATTTTCTTCAAGTATCATTCCTGCATTTTCAAATCTAACATTGGTCCATGGGTTAATTGCAAAACCTTTGTCCTCATCACATGCTCTATCTTCACCTGAAATGAAATAAGATAAAGCTTCTGCCTTGGAAGGTCTAAATTGCTGAGCCGCACATTTAGTTGGTTTAAATAACACATCGCTGGAATCAAATGCATAAAGCTTATCTAGAAAATCACTTGTATATTCCTCGCATTCTGAGCGATTATCTCGAAGAGAACCAATTTTAACAACACCATTTCCCCAGGTCTGTTGTGCATCAAGTACTTGTTGTTTTGTTACCATTTTTTATATTTTATTATTCTTTTGAAAATTAATATTTTTAATTTTTTTTACAAAAAACTAGACAATTTTTAACAAATAAATAATTTCGTTACTATTTAAATTTATAATAATTAGAAATTTATAATTTCATCTTTATAATTTTATTTTTAAATCAAATTAGAATCTAAATAAGCTACAAGTTTTGAAACTTGTTAAAAAAACTTAAATTTGCAAATCTAATATATACAGATGTCTAAAATTTGTCAAATTTCAGGAAAGAGGGTTATGTTTGGAAACAACGTATCCAAGGCTATAAACAAGACTAGGAGAAGATTTGATATTAATCTAGTTAAAAAGAGGTTTTTTATTCCTGAGCAAAACAAGTGGGTCACTTTAAAAGTTACTACGTCAGTCTTAAAAACAATAAACAAAAAAGGTATTTCTGAAGTATTAAGAAAAAACAAAAGCCTAATTAAAGATTTGTAATGGCTAAGAAAGGTAATAGGATTCAAGTAATTTTAGAGTGTACTGAGCATAAAAACTCAGGTTTACCTGGTACATCTAGATATATAACAACCAAGAATAAAAAAAATTCTCCTGATCGTCTAGAAATAAAGAAATTTAATCCTATTCTAAAAAAAATGACTTTACACAAAGAAATTAAATAGTTATGGCAAAAAAAGCGGTAGCATCTTTACAAACTGGATCGAAAAAGCTGACTAAAGTCATAAAAATGACCAAAAAAGACGGTTCCAATTCTTATACTTTTTCTGAAAGTATAATATCTCCTGATTTGGCCAATGAATGGTTTAACAAAAAATAATCTTTTTACTTATAATTATTAAGCTTAATTTTACTAGAAGTTTTATACTCAATGAACTTCTTTAAAAAGCTATTTTCAAGTCAAAGTGAGAAAAAAATTGACAAGGGGCTTGATAAGTCCAAAAAGTCTTTTTTTTCGAAAATTAAAAAATCAATTGCTGGTAAATCAAGGGTGGACGCAAGCTTTCTTGATGAATTGGAAGAAATTTTTATTGGTGCTGATGTGGGAGTTTCAACTACAATTAAGATTATAGATAAACTGGAAGAAAGAGTTGCTAGGGATAAGTATATCAATACTGAGGATTTAAACAAAATTTTAAAAGAAGAAATATCAAAAATTATAGATATTTCTAGTCACGATTTCAAGGAGGTTGAAATTTCAAACAAAGATCCTTATGTAATTATGATTGTTGGTGTAAATGGAGTTGGAAAAACTACAACTATAGGGAAATTGGCTAATAAATTCAGAAATGCAGGTAAATCAGTGATTATTGGCGCTGCTGATACCTTTCGTGCAGGTGCAATTGACCAGCTAGAGGTTTGGGCTAAAAGAGCAAACGTAGACATTGTTAAGCAACAGATGGGTAGTGATCCTGCGTCTGTAGTACACGATACATTAAACTCTTCTATTTCAAAAAATGCTGATATAGTATTAATAGATACTGCGGGAAGATTGCATAATAAGGTTAATTTAATGAATGAACTATCAAAAATAAAAAAGGTTATGAGTAAAGTCATTCCTAGTGCACCTCACGAAATTCTGCTAGTTCTAGATGGTTCAACAGGACAAAATGCTTTTGAACAAGCAAAAAAATTTATTGAATCAACTGACGTAAATTCATTAGCTGTGACAAAACTAGATGGAACAGCTAAAGGAGGAGTTGTAATTGGAATTTGTGATCAATTTCAAATTCCGATTAAATACATAGGCATAGGAGAGGGTATTGATGATATGAAAATATTTGATAGCAAAAACTTTATTAATTCATTTTTCAATTAAATGAAAAAGACGATTCTAATTATTAGTTTTTTTATTTTGATTTTTCTTACCGGGCCCAAAATTCAAAAACCTGTAATTTTTAAAGACTTACCAAAAATTGAGTTAAAAATCAATGAAGTTAAGTCATGGGTTAATTACAATGAGTCAAAATTCAATAATATTAAAATGGGAAACGAATCTAGAATCATATTTTATGATTCAATTCCAAAAAAAACTAAATTAAGTATAGTTTATCTACATGGTTTTTCTGGTTCTTCACAAGACGGATCTCCAGTTCATAAAAATATTGCTAAAAAATTAAATGCTAATATTTATTTGCCTAGACTTTTTGCACATGGACTAAATTCTAAAGAGCCTTTAATTGAATACACAGGAGAAAAATATTTAGATAGTGCACGTGTAGCTTTAGCCCTTGGCAAGATAATAGGTGAGAAGGTCATTTTAATGTGTACTTCTACTGGTTGTACTGCTGCCCTTACACTAGCTGCAAATCACCCTGAAGTCGCTGCTCTAGTGATGTATGCACCAAATATAAGAATTACACACCCACTTGATTTTGTAGCCACTTTACCTTGGGGACTATATATAGTTAGACTTGTTGAGGGGGGCAAGTATCATTACATTACCGATACTTGGAAAGATAAAGAAAAGTTTTGGACCACTAAGTATCGTCTTGAAGCTCCTGTTGAAATGCAAATGTTATTAGAAACAGCTATGAATGAAAATATATTTAGAAAAGTTAAAGTGCCAACTTTTTCTGGATTTTATTATAAAAATGAAATAGAACAAGATAATGTTGTATCTGTGGAGGCCATGAGAAGTATGTTTAAGCAATTAGGAACAGAAGATTCTTTGAAGCTAGAAATTGCATTTGAAGATGGTGGAGGACACGAAATAGCTCATAATTTTGTAAATAAAAATTATGATAGAGTTCAGGAATTAACTTTCAGTTTTTTACAAAAAGTATTTAATCTAAATGAGGACTAAGGCGATAAAGAATAAAATTAATATAATAACTTTAGGATGTTCAAAAAACATTTATGATTCTGAGGTCTTAATTAGTCATCTTAAAAACGGTGGAAAAGATGTGTCTAATGAGAAAGATGGAAATATTGTAGTTATAAATACCTGTGGTTTCATTGATAGAGCTAAAGAAGAATCTATAAATACAATTTTAAAAAATGTAAGGAAAAAACAAATTGGTGAAATAGATAAAGTATTTGTAACAGGCTGTTTAAGTGAAAGGTATAAAAAGGATTTGATTAAAAATATTCCGGAGGTGGATCAATATTTTGGAACTAATGATTTACCTCAATTATTAGAAAGACTTGAGGTTGACTACAGATACAATCTGATTGGAGAAAAGCAGACAATCACACCTAGGCATTATAGCTATTTAAAAATTTCTGAAGGATGTGACAGACCCTGTTCTTTTTGTGCAATTCCCTTAATGCGAGGAAATCATAAATCAAAGACTATAGAAGAGTTAATTTTTGAGGCTAAAAACTTAGCTCAAAATGGGGTTAAAGAAATAATTTTAATTGCACAGGACTTAACTTATTACGGAATTGATATTTACAAAAAACGAATGCTTGATATTCTTTTGTCTAGACTATGTGAAGTGGATGGGATTGAATGGATTAGACTTCATTATGCTTTCCCTACCGGTTTTCCTGAGGAAATTTTAGATGTTATGTCAAGAGAGAAAAAAATTTGTAAATACCTCGATATGCCTATTCAACACATATCAAACAATATTTTGAAGTCGATGAAAAGAGGGGGTAGTAAGGAAAAAATTAATGATTTAATAAATAAAATAAGGGATAAAGTACCAGGAATAGCATTGAGAACCACTGTAATGGTTGGATATCCTGGAGAAAAAGAAAAGGATTTTATAGAATTAAAAGATTGGCTTCAAGAAACTAGATTCGAGCGTTTAGGCTGTTTTACTTACTCTCATGAAGAAAATACAAGTGCTTTTGATTTAATTGATGATGTATCTGAGTCAGAAAAAGAAAAAAGAGCAACTGAAATTATGTCTCAACAGGCAGAAATATCCTTACAGATGAATTACAAAAAAATTGATAAAATTTTCAAATGTATGGTAGACAGGGTTGAAGGTAAAAATTTTATTTGTAGGACTGAGATGGATTCTCCAGATGTTGATAATGAAATTTTGGTTGATGCATCAAAATTTTATCTAAGGCTGGGAGATTTTTGTAAAGTTAAAATTATGAAAGTCACCGAGTTTGATTTATATGGCGAACCGGTAAGTAGTTAAAACAAAATTTAAATAATACTTTTTTAACTTACATTTAGATTAAATTTTAAAAATTGAAAAAACGCATTGATTTAAAGAAAACTAAAGTTTATTCAGATTTTGTATTTGATTTTTTAAATGGGAATAAAGCTTTAAAAAACTTTTATAATTCAAGTTTTGATATTAAAAACTTTAAAAAACAGTTAGAGTTGAAGAAAAGTTTTTCTTTGTCGAAGAGAAATACTTTAGTAAAAGAGCTATTGTCTCAATACTCGGATATAAAGAACAAAAAAGTCTTAAAAAACATCAATCTTTTGTCAAAAGAGTCAACTTTTACAATAACTACTGGACACCAGCTTAGTATTTTAACTGGTCCGATCTTTTTTGTATACAAAATAATTAGTGTTATAAACATGTGTGTAAAACTGAAAAGAGAATATCCTGAAAATAATTTTCTTCCAGTTTTTTGGTTAGCTTCTGAAGACCATGATTTTGAGGAAATATCCGAGGTTTATTTTAGAGATAAAAAAATAAATTATTCGACAAAAGCCAAAGGTTCCGTTGGTAGAATGAAATTAGAGGATTTTAAGGCTTTTTTAGATCAAATATTTAAATTTTTCCCCACGAACAAGCAAGCTAAAAGAATTAAAAAAATTATTACAACTGCCTACAAAGATAAATTTACATTAGCTGGTGCAACTAGAAGTCTAATTCATCAATTATTTGGAGATAAAGGGCTTATCATAATTGATCCAGATTCTCATGATCTTAAAAAAATATTTTCTTCCTATATGGAAGACGAGCTGATTAATAATACATGTCAAGAGTTTGTAAATAAGACAGTAAAGAATATTAAAGAGGCATACTCAGAAAAATACATTCCTCAAGTTAATCCAAGAGAAATTAATTTATTTCATTTAAATGTTAATTCAAGAGAAAGAATTATGAGAAAAGGCTCAAAATATATTCTTTCTGATAAAAATCTTTCCCAAAAAGAAATGTTAAATGAGCTTAATAAAAGACCAGAAAATTTCTCTCCAAACGTTTTAATGCGGCCCTTATTTCAAGAAGTAATCTTACCAAATCTTTGCTACATTGGAGGGCCAAGTGAAATGTCTTATTGGTTACAGCTAAAAAGTTTTTTTGACTATCATGGTGTTGTATTTCCAATTATAAATCCTCGTGTTTCTGTTTTGCTTATAACTCAAAAAATGAGAAGAAAAATTAATAAATATTTAATAAATGAGAATGAGATTTTTCTTAAAAAAAATGAATTTATTAATCTAAATATTAAAAAGCATAGCAAAATTGATATAAATTTAGATTTCTTAAAAGATGCTTTAAAAAAACAGTTTAAAGTTTTGGATGATATAGTTAAAATTACTGACTCGTCATTTTTGGGAGCTGTGAATGCACAAAAGAAAAAACAATTTAATGGAATTGATAAATTAGAAAAAAGGTTATTGAAGGCTCAAAAGAGAAAAATGAGTTCCATTGAAAATGATTTAAAATATATACACAAAGAAATCAATCCTGACAATACTTTTCAAGAAAGAAAAATAAATTTTATCGACTTTTACCTTCATTATGGTGATATTTTTTTTGAAAATTTGTTTGATAATATTGATTTATTTGAAAAAAAGTTTTTGGTCCTTGATCTAAAATAATTTAATTACTTAATCTCTATTTTGAAGGAAGATTAATTGTATTTTTGAGAATGGAATACAAGGTATTAATTATTGATTTCGGATCTCAATATACCCAACTAATTGCTAGAAGAGTTAGAGAACTAAATATTTACTGTGAAATATTTAGTTTTGATAATCTCCCAAAAAACATATTAGAATATCGTGCTTTAATTTTATCGGGTTCACCTTTTTCTGTGCATTCTAAAAATGCTCCTAAAATTGATATTGCAAAAATTAAGGGAAATGTTCCTATTCTTGGAATATGCTATGGTGCACAATTTTTAGCCGATTATTACGGAGGTGAGGTAGGAAAATCTTTCACTAGAGAATACGGACGAGCGAAATTGATTACTCATGATACCAATAATTTGTTATATGGTTTTAAAAATAACTCTCAAGTTTGGATGAGTCATGGAGATACGATAAATAAATTACCTAAAGAAACAGATAAATTGGCTAGTACGGAAGATGTACTAAATGCTGCTTTTAAGTTCAAATCTGAACACACTTACGCTATTCAATTTCATCCTGAGGTTTATCACACCACTCTTGGAATTAAGCTTTTAGAAAATTTCTTAGTTAAAATATCTAAAATAAAACAAACATGGACTCCAGATTCATTCGTTAAAATGACAGTAAAAAAAATTAAAGAGAAGATAAAAAACGATAAAGTTATTTTGGGATTGTCAGGAGGAGTTGATTCTTCGGTTGCTGCAATTCTAATTAATAAAGCTATTGGGGACGATCTGATATGTATTTTTGTTAATAATGGTCTTTTAAGAAAAGGCGAGTTTGATAGTGTTTTGAGTCAGTATGAAAATATGGGACTGAATATTATAGGTGTTGACAAGACAAAACAATTTTTAGATAATCTAAAAGGTATTAACGATCCAGAAGAAAAGAGAAAAGTTATTGGCAATACATTCATTGATGTTTTTGATGAAGAAGCTAAAAAAATCAAAAATGCTAAATGGCTAGCTCAAGGGACTATATATCCAGATGTAATTGAATCACAATCTGTAAAGGGTCCTTCAGCAACTATAAAATCGCATCACAATGTTGGTGGTTTACCAGACTTTATGAAATTGAAAATAATAGAGCCTCTTAGGATGCTTTTTAAAGATGAAGTAAGAAGAGTAGGTAAAACATTAAAAATAAATGATTCTATCCTGGACCGTCATCCTTTTCCTGGTCCAGGACTTGGTATCCGAATATTGGGAGATATAACTTCTGAAAAAGTAAGTTTGTTACAAGAGGTAGATTCGATTTTTATAAATAGTTTGAAAGAAGATGGACTATATAATTCAATTTGGCAAGCTGGCGCAATTTTATTACCAGTACAGAGTGTTGGTGTTATGGGTGATGAAAGAACATATGAAAAATGTGTTGTTTTAAGAGCGGTCAGCTCTACTGACGGTATGACCGCTGATTGGATTAATTTGCCTTATGAATTTCTTCAAAAAGTTTCAAACAAAATAATTAATAACGTTGTAGGGGTTAATAGGGTTGTTTATGATATTAGTTCTAAACCACCATCTACAATAGAATGGGAGTAGTATGAAGCTGAGAGTATTTTTTTTCTTTTTTTTGATATTAGGATTTCTTTCATTTTCTCAAAGCACTCCGGATAGATTTATTGTTCATAAAGTAAAGAAAAAAGAGACCCTATATTCTTTATCCAAAATGTATAATATTTCTATAGAAACTATCAAAGAGTATAACCCTTTAATTGATAAGATTGGTCTGAAAAGGAAAATGAAATTACAAATTCCATTCTTTAAATATAAGGAAGTTATAGAGGATAAGCCAGAGTTGGTTAATTACAAAACGCATCTTGTAAAACCAAAAGAAACCAAGTGGAGATTAGCCTACGAATATGGACTTAAAATTAGTGACTTAGAAAAAATTAATCCAGAAATAGTCGGTGGATTAAAAGTAGGGCAACAAATATTGTTACCTACAGGAAAAGACTCTATTATTCATGATTTCGAAAATGAAATGAATTATTACAAAGTTAAGTCGAATGAAAATTTATCAGTAATAAGTCAAAAAATTGGAATTTCAATTGACAGTTTAATTACATATAATCCTCGTTTCACTAATACTCAACCTGAACAAGAGCACATATTAAAAATACCTAACCAGTTTAAGGGCAACTTCGATGTAAAAAATGGTTTACTATATGAGAGAATTTCCCTTAAGGATTCTTTTTTTTCAAATAACTATTTACAATTAGTATGCTTTTTACCCTTCAAAATCAAGGAAATAGAATTTGATTCTGTTGAAAAAACCAACATTAAGCTTTCTAAAAGAAATTTACATACAATTTCTACTGACTTCTATTTTGGTATGGAAATGGCAAAGGACTTTTGCGACTCCCTTGGAATTAAAACAAAAATTCATGTTATTGATACGCAAAATGATTTAAGCGTAATTGATGAAAAGATATCTTCAATTAAGTGGAAAGGAATTAATGCTATCATTGGGCCTTTGATTCCTAAAAATTTTGATTTTTTTTCAAAAAACATTCAAATATCAGATATACCGATTATTTCTCCATTATCCACAAAGGAAATAGATGGAAATAAAAATCTCTTTCAATCTGTTGGTCGCCTTAGAAGATTGAGAAAGGTAATGATGAATTATATAAAAAATGAAATTGATACAACCCAAAACTTAGTCATTATTACGGACAGCATGAATTTTAAAATTGCTGAAGAATTTAAAAAGATATTTTCAAAGGCGCATTTTGTGGAATCAGAAAAAAGTGGATTTGTAATACCTGAGTTAATAGATTCTCTTCTTGTAGATTCATTAAAAAATCAAGTAATTTTTGAATCACAAAATTTAGGTTTGGCAGCAAACGTAACATCATTACTGAACTCACAGGTAGGGAAAGACAGAGATGTTCAACTTTTTTCAAGTTTAAGAACAACAATTTATGATAATGTAAATATTTCTAGAAAACACTTAGGTAATATTAAATTCACATACCTAAATGATAATTTTCCAAGGGAAACAAATGAAAGAAAAAAATTTAAAGAAAAATTTTTAAAAAAGTATGGGGATTATCCTTCCAAAGAAAGTTATCGCGCTTTTGATGTTACCATGGATGTAATACTAAGATTGGCTTATCAAAATAAAATATATAGTGATAAAATAGAAGAAACGAATTATATAGAAAACAAATTCAAATACCTGCCAGATAAGGGTGGTGGGTTTTCCAATTTTGGTTTTTATATTCTTCAAAACAGAGACTATGATATAATAGAAATCAAGAAATAATATTTAGTTTTTAATATTTCACAAATAGTTTTTGTAATTTTAAGTCCGGAAATTTTTTATATCCGGATGTCTCATAATACTAAATATATATTTGTAACGGGTGGTGTTAGTTCCTCTTTGGGTAAAGGAATTATTGCTGCCTCTTTGGCAAAACTATTACAGGCCCAAAATTATAGGGTTACAATTCAAAAGTTAGATCCTTACTTAAATATCGACCCTGGTACACTAAATCCTTATGAACATGGTGAGTGTTTTGTTACTGAAGACGGAGCAGAAACAGACCTTGACCTTGGTCACTATGAAAGATTTTTGAATGTAAAAACATCACAGGCAAATAATGTTACAACAGGAAGAATATATCAAAGCGTTATTGAAAAAGAGAGAAAGGGAGACTTCCTTGGAAAAACGGTGCAAGTAATTCCACATATCACAAACGAAATTAAGGACAGAATTTTATCTTTAGGAAGAAAAAAAGACTATGATATAATTATTACTGAAATTGGAGGTACTGTTGGTGATATAGAATCTTTGCCTTACATAGAAGCGGTCCGTCAATTAAAGTGGGAATTAGGTGAAGAAAACTCATTGGTAATACATTTAACATTAATTCCTTATTTATCTGCAGCTGCTGAATTGAAAACCAAACCAACACAACACTCCGTAAAAACTTTGATGGAAAGTGGAGTAAATGCTGACATAATTGTATGCAGAACAGAGTACAAACTATCTGAAGCAATTAAAAACAAAATAGCATTATTTTGTAATGTCCAAAATGAAGCAGTTATTGAATCAATTGATGCAGAAACGATATACGATGTTCCAATTTTAATGCAAAAAGAGCGTCTAGACAAGGTAGTCCTTAAAAAACTTGGATTATCTACTATAAAATCTAGTAAGATGGATAGGTGGAAAGTGTTTCTTGATAAATTAAAAAATTCGAACAAAACTGTTAATATAGGTCTTGTTGGAAAGTATGTTGAACTCCAAGATTCTTATAAATCTATCCTTGAATCTTTGACACATGCAGGAGTAGCTAATGAAGTAAAAGTAAATATAATAACAATTCATTCTGAATCAATTGAAGACAAAAATTTAAGTGAAATGTTAGAAAAGTTAAACGGTATAATTGTAGCTCCTGGATTTGGTGAAAGAGGAATGCAAGGCAAAATTAATGCTATTAGATATTCAAGGGAAAATCATGTCCCATTTTTAGGTATTTGTTTAGGAATGCAAATGGCTGTAATTGAATATGCTAGAAATGTTTTAAAACTTGAAGATGTTAATTCAACTGAAATGAAAGAAGATTGTAAAAATCCTATTATTTCTCTTATGGAAAACCAAAAAAGTATCCTAAATAAAGGAGGTACAATGAGACTAGGTGCTTGGGATTGCGAATTATTAAAAAATTCTAAAACAGAAAAAATATACAATAAAAAAGTGATTTCAGAAAGACACAGACACCGATATGAATTAAATAACAAATATTTGGACCAACTCAACAAATGGGATCTTGTTCCATCTGGATTTAATCCAGAAACAAATTTAGTTGAAATCATTGAGCACAAAAAACATCCTTGGTTTATAGGAGTGCAATTTCATCCAGAATATTCTAGTACTGTCTTAGAGCCTCACCCATTATTTAAAAGTTTCATAAATTCATCAGTTGAAAACTTAAAAAATAATAATAATTAGTATGGAAGAAAAAAAATTAGATCCATATCAACTAATCGGATTCGTTTTAATTGCCCTAATTATGACTTGGATGCTTATGCGTCAACAAGAACAAAATTTAAATAATCAGGCTAAGGTTAAATCAGAAAGTGAAAGTCTGAATGAATCTGAAAATAAGTTGTCAAATCAAAATTCTAAGCAAACCATAAAAGAATCACTTGGTGTTGAAAATTTAAATTTCTCAACTGTAAAAGAGGAGGAGTTTTATCAATTAGAAAATAATTTGATTAAAATAGTAATTTCTAGCAAGGGGGGGCAAATTACTAAAGCTAATCTTAAAAAGTTTGACAACTACTTAAAAGAGCCGCTTAACTTGGTAGAAAACAACCAAACCACGAATTTAATTTTTAAACTAAAAGATGGAAGACAAATCAATACATCCAAATTGAACTTTGAAATAAATAAAAACAAATCTTCAAAAGAGAAACTAACAATGCGAGCGTTTTTCAGCCAAGATAGATGGATAGAATTTCAATACTCTTTATTACCTGATTCTTATCTTTTAGATTACTCTATAACTTCATCAAATTTGCAAAGTTTTGTTGACGCTTCAGAGTTAAATAGACTTGAATGGAGTTTAAAATCATTTAGAAATTCCAGAAGTGTGGAGTATGAAAATAGATATACTGAACTTACTTATGGATACGAAAATGGTAAAGTAAATGAGCTCAGTATTTCTGGTACTGATGAAAAGAAAGTTGATGAAATCCAGTGGATAAGCTACAAACAACATTTTTTTAATTCGATTTTAATTCCAGATAAAAAAATTAGTAATGTGTTTCTTAAATCTGAAAATTTAGTTCAGTCAGAGGATAAAAAAGAAAAATATACTAAGTTTTATAGTTCTGTTATTCCACTTAAGAATAATGGAGATTTTGATTTTAAATTTAAATGGTATTTTGGTCCCTCACAGTATTCTACACTTTCGAATTACAAAATAGGTATTGAGAAAAGTGTAAACTATGGCTGGGGCATATTTGGGTGGATTAATAAGTATATTTTCATTCCTCTCTTTAATTTTATTAGTTCTTTTATGCCATTTGGTATTTCAATAATCATTATGACTATTATAGTACGACTAGCAATGTCACCCGTAACATATCGGTCGTATGTCTCTCAAGTAAAGATGAAAATACTAAGGCCAGAAATAGAGGAGATAAATAAAAAGTTTTCTAAGGATGCTGTTAAACGACAACAAGAAACAATGTCACTTTATTCCCGGGCTGGCGCAAACCCAATGTCAGGTTGTTTACCAGCATTAGTTCAGTTACCAGTTTTTTATGCATTATTTAGTTTTTTTCCGGTTGCATTCGCTCTAAGACAAAAAAGCTTTTTATGGGCTGATGATTTGTCTTCTTACGATTCTATTTTAGAATTACCATTCAATGTACCTTTTTATGGAGATCATATAAGTTTATTTCCGATTTTAGCATCTGTAGCAATTTTTATTTATACGATGATGACAATGGGACAACAACAACCACCTCCACAGCCCGGAATGCCAAACATGAAGTTTATTATGTATTTAATGCCTTTAATGATGCTTTTTTTCTTTAACAATTACTCAAGTGGACTAAGTTTATATTACTTTGTGTCAAATTTGTTAACCATACTTTTGATGGTTGTTATAAAAAACTTTGTTGTTAGTGAAAGTAAAATTTTACTCCAAATTGAAGAAAACAAAAAGAAACCAAGAAAAGTATCAGGATTTAGTGCCAGACTTCAAAAGGCAATGGAGCAGGCTGAAAAACAAAAACGTTTAAATAGCAAAAGATAAGCTTACATTAAAATGAGCAAAAAAGTAATTGTAGCTCTTTCTGGGGGAGTTGATTCAAGTGTTGCAGCTCTGATTCTAAAAAAGCAAGGGTATCATGTTATTGGAATTTTCATGAAAAATTGGCATGATGAATCTGTTACTATTTCTAATGAATGTCCATGGCTAGAAGACAGTAATGATGCTTTAATTATAAGTGAAAAATTAGGAATTCCCTTTCAAGTTATTGACTTGAGCAAAGAGTACAAAAACAGAATTGTCGATTATATGTTTCGAGAATATAAAGAAGGTAGAACACCTAATCCTGATGTTTTATGTAATAAAGAAATAAAGTTCGATATTTTTCTTTCAAAATCTGAATCACTAGGTGCTGACTTCATTGCAACTGGTCACTATTGTAGAAAAAAAGAATCTAAAAAAGGAAATAAAAATATTTATAGATTAATACAGGGTATTGATAAGACAAAAGACCAGTCCTATTTTTTATGCCAGTTGAATCAAGTTCAATTATCAAAGGTGCTATTTCCTATAGGAGACCTAAAAAAAGCTGATGTCAGGAAAATAGCAAAGGAAAATGGTCTTATAACTGCAAATAAAAAAGACTCTCAGGGGTTGTGTTTTGTTGGTAAAATCAAATTACCAGAATTTCTTCAACAAAAATTAAAAATCAAGAGGGGTAAAATTATCAAAGTAGCCCCAGATGAAAAGATTTTTAAAAAGAGTGTAAAAGGCAAAAAAAATGATGATTTTCTAAAAAGTTCTGTTGAAAAATATAAATATACCGAAGCAGACGGGGAAATGATAGGCTATCATAACGGGGCACATTTCTTTACTATAGGCCAAAGAAAGGGGTTGCAAGTTGGAGGATTTAAAAGTCCTTTATTTGTTATTGAAAAGGATATAAAAAAAAATATTATTTATGTTGGCGAAGGAAAGAATCATCCAGGATTATATAGACAAGGTCTTTTAATTAGGAATAACGATATTAATTGGGTAAGACCTGATTTAAAAATTAGTTTAAACTCTTCTAAAAAAATTTTAGCGAGAATAAGATATAGACAAACTTTAAAACCAGCTCGAATTTTTAGAGATCAAAATGGTCTTTACTTGATTTTTGATAAAAAACAAAAGGCCATATCAAGTGGTCAATTTGCCGCTTGGTACAAGGGAAAAGAATTAATTGGCTCAGGTATTATTTATTGAATTTGCCAAAATATCATTGCTCAATTCAACTTGATTTCGAATTAAATCGTCAAATTTTTCTTCCCTTCTTATAAGATGTCCTTCACCACCTATCCAAAGAATTTCTTTTGGTTTGTATCTAGAATTATAATTGCTAGACATAGAAAAACAATAAGCCCCAGCATTTTTAAATACAAGATAATCACCTTCTTTAATCTCACTTATTTTACGATTACTTCCAAATGTATCGGTTTCACAAATATATCCAACCACAGAATAAAATCTTTCTTCTCCCGTAGGATTCGATAAGTTTTCAATTTCATGATAAGATCCATAAAACATGGGTCTCATAAGATGATTAAAACCACTTTCAACTTGTGCAAATACTGTAGAAGTAGTCTGTTTTACAGAATTTACTTTACTGATAAAATATCCTGCCTCACTAACTAAATACTTTCCAGGCTCAAAAACTAGAGTTAATTCACTACCATAATTTCTACAAAACTCATTAAATCTAACACTTAATTTTTCTCCAAGTTCTTCGATATTAGTTTCAATATCTCCTTTTTTGTATGGAACTTTGAATCCGGAGCCAAAATCTATAAATGATAATTTTTTAAATTTTCTAGCAGTATTAAAAAGAATTTCAGATGCGTGCAAGAAGACTTCTATATCCAAAATATCGCTTCCTGTGTGCATGTGAATTCCATTTATATTCATCTTAGTATTTTCCACAATCCTTAATAAATGTGGTATTTGATGTATTGATATGCCAAATTTCGAATCAATGTGACCTACAGAAATATTATTGTTTCCTCCTGCCATTACATGCGGATTTATTCTTATACATACTGGAACGGAAGGATGTTTGTTTCCAAATTGTTCCAACATTGCAAGATTATCAATATTTATTTGTGCTCCATATGAAACGACTTTTTCAATCTCATCTATAGATACACCATTTGGTGTATAAATTATATTTCCAGGATTGAAACCTGCTTTGAGACCAAGTTCCACTTCTTGCAATGAAACAGTGTCTAGTCCGGCACCGAGTTGATTTAAGTATTTTAAAATATTTACATTGCTAAGCGCTTTTGCTGCATAATTAATACTCAAATTTTTTACATTTCTAAAAGCTAATTTGAGTTTTTTGTATTGCTTCATTATTTTTTCTGAGTCATAAATGTAAATAGGCCCCCCAAAATCTTTTGCAATTTTTAATAATTGTTGACTTTTCATTTTACCAAATTCAAGTGCAAAAGTAACATCTTATAGAAATTTGTAACAAATACTTTTTGTAAAATATTAAAATTTCAAATTATTGTTACATTTAAAACATTATTCTAAAGTAAATTTTATAGCAAGGGCAATAGAATTTTATATTTTTGTACGAAAGAGTTTATTATGAATTTGCACGAGTACCAAGGAAAAGAAATTTTAGCCAGCTACGGCGTTTCTACACAAAAAGGAATAGTTGTCAGCAATGCAGACGATGCCTTTATAGCTGCCCAAAAATTGAATAAAGAAACTGGTACTAATATATATGTAATTAAGGCGCAAATTCACGCTGGAGGTAGAGGTAAGGGAGGTGGAGTTAAAATCGCAAAATCATTAGATGAAGTAAAAGAAATTGCTAAAAAAATGATAGGAATGATGCTTATAACACCACAAACCCCTCCTGAAGGAAAAAAAGTAAGAAAAATCCTTATCGCAGAGGATGTTTATTATCCAGGTGAATCGGAAACTAAAGAATTCTATATGTCAATTTTGTTGGATAGAAAAAATTGTAAAAATATTATAATGTACTCCACTGAAGGGGGAATGGACATCGAAAAGGTTGCTGAAACAACCCCTGAATTGATTTTTAAAGAAACAGTAAATCCTACAATTGGTTTGCAAAAATTTCAAGCTAGGCAGATTGCATTCAATTTAGGTCTTAAGGGAGACGCTTTTAAAGATATGACAAAATTTATCTTTTCGTTATATAAAGCATATGTCAAGTCAGATTCATCATTGTTTGAAATAAATCCACTTCTTAAAACATCTGATGACAAAATAATTGTGGTTGACTCTAAAGTAACGATTGACAACAACGCTTTATTTCGGCACCCAGATTACTCAGATTTAAGAGATTTAACGGAAGAAAACCCCATAGAGGTTGAGGCTGATAACGCAGGCCTTAATTATATTGACCTAGATGGAAATGTCGGTTGCATGGTAAATGGAGCCGGTCTTGCAATGGCTACTATGGATTTAATTAAACAAGCAGGAGGCTCACCCTCGAATTTTCTTGATGTTGGCGGTACAGCAGATGCGGAAAGAGTTGAAAAAGGATTTAGAATTATTCTTAAAGATCCAAGCGTTAAAGCAATTCTTATAAATATTTTTGGTGGAATAGTTCGGTGTGATAGAGTTGCTAATGGCATAGTTGAGGCATATAAAAATATTAAAAATATAAATGTCCCAATTATAGTCCGACTTCAAGGGACAAATTCAGATATAGCTAAAGAAATTATTGATAATTCAAATTTAAATGTACTTTCAGCAATTGATTTTAAAGAAGCTGCTGATAAAGTTCAAGAAGTCATAAAATAAGACATTATGTCACTAATTTTAGCAAATATTATGTCAAAATGACATCTAAATACGTATGGTATGTGTTTTGCTAATTTACAGTTGAACTTAAAAACTTAATATTATGAATTTAATTACAACAAATTTAAATAGATGGAAACCTACATTATTGGATGAATTATTTGATGATAGATGGTTTAACTTCGAAACTTACAACAACACTTTTCCTGCTGTGAATGCAATTGAAAAGGATAATCAATATCTACTTGAAATTGCTGTTCCTGGAATGGATAAAAAAGATTTTGAAATTGAAATTGAAAATGATTTAATTTCAGTTTCCTCAACTTCTAAGCGACAAAAAGAACTTGAAGATAGTTTCAATTACAATAGGCAAGAATTTAATTATAATTCATTTCATAGAACTTTTTCATTGCCTAAAGAGGTAGATCAAAGTAAAATAAAGGCTATTTATACTAACGGTATTTTAACCATTACTTTACCCAAATTAAAAGAAGTAATTTCAAAATCTAGAAAATTAATTGAAGTAAAGTAATTTATTTTAACTAAATAATTAGAGCGGCTTAACTTGAAGCCGCTTTTTTTTTAAATTTGAAAAAAAAGCATGATTAATCAAAAACACTTATTTATCATAATTTCTATTTTGTTTTTGAATATTTCGTTTTCACAAAATAGATCTTTGCCAATAGATACAATTGTAAAAACAAACCACCAGACTTATATAAATGGCAAGAAAATTAGTTACGTTGCTGAGACTGGAACGCAACCAGTTTGGAATAAGGATGGGGTTGCAGAGGCTTCTCTATTCTACACCTTTTATAGAAGGACCGATGTTAGTGATAATTATAGACCAATTATTTTTTCATTCAATGGAGGCCCCGGCTCAGCATCAGTATGGATGCATTTAGCTTACACTGGACCAAGAATCTTAAAAATCGATGATGAAGGATATCCTATTCAGCCATATGGTTATAAAAATAACCCCTATTCTATATTGGATACAGCAGATATAGTTTTTATCAATCCAGTAAATACAGCTTATTCTAGAATGCACAAAGTAAATGGAGAATATCCTAAAAGAGAAAAGTTTTTTGGTATAAGTGCAGATATCTCTTATTTATCAGATTGGCTGAATACATTTGTCACAAGAAAAAATTTATGGGATGCTCCAAAATATCTAATTGGAGAAAGTTACGGAGGTACAAGGGTCATGGGACTTTCTCTCGCATTACAAAATAAACAGTGGATGTATTTGAATGGTGTAATTCTTGTTTCACCAGCAGATTATAGAACCCTTAGGGTAGGGGGTCCAGTTTCATCGGCTTTGAATTTACCTTATTATACAGCTGCTTCGTGGTATCATAATAAATTAAATGAAGACTTGCAAAAGTTAGACCTTTTGGATGTTTTACCTATTTCTGAGGATTATGCTATCAATAAATTGATTCCAGCTATTGCAAAAGGAGGGGCCTTACCTTTAAATGAAAAAGCAGAAATTGCTAAAAAAATGTCCTACTTTTCTGGAATTTCAGAAAAAGTTATTCTTCAGCATAATCTTGATTTGCCTGAAAGTTTTTTTTGGAAGGAACTTTTAAGAGATGAGGGATTCACCGTCGGTAGACTTGATTCTAGATATAAAGGAATAGATAGAAAGCAATCTGGTGATAATCCAGATTATAATTCAGAATTAGATTCTTGGGAACATTCATTTACTCCTGCGATTAACCAATATATTTTAAATGAACTAAAATTTAAAACAGATATAAAGTATAATATGTTTGGACCAGTTCATCCTTGGGAAGATGACAATTTAAATACGAGAGAAGATCTAAGACAGGCTATGGCTCAAAATCCGTACTTAAATATTTTAACTCAGTCAGGTTATTATGATGGGGCAACGACATATTTTGCTGCCAAATATACTCAATGGCAAATTGATCCTAGCGGTAAGCTAAGAGACAGAATGCATTTTAAAGGTTACAGAAGTGGTCATATGATGTATCTTCGGAAGGAGGACTTGAAAAAAGCGAACGACGATCTAAGAGAATTTATTTTAAAAACTCTACCAGGGAAAAAACCCGCTAAGTATTAAGTCAGTTAGAATTAACTTTAAACGATTTAATCGCCTGATTTGGTTCTATTACAGAATAATCTTTCCAGTATTTTGGATCATAAGAGTGAAGTTTATCTTGTTTAAATCTTTTTTGTTCCTTTATTTTACTGTACTCTTCTTCATTAATTGGTATATCATCAAAGACAATCAAAGTAGTTTTTGAACTTTGGTCTAAGTTGAAATTAATTCTTGCTAATAGCTCATTTTGTTTTCTTCTTCCTCGAACATATTTATTTTTTTCTACAATCTTTATTGGTCTATTGATTCCAGATTTAAACTTAAATTCTGATTCTAAGAATTGAAGTTGGTATTTTTCAGTAGAAAAATGGCTAAAAACAACAGTAGCCCTGTGATAGTATAATTCAAAAGATATCCCAAACAATGAAAAATCTCTTAAAACTTTATTATTTTGCTGCTGAATCTTTATGATAGAAAAATTTTCAGAATCAATCCAGATATTACCACTATATTTTCCTTTTGAGGATTTAGGCTTAAATTTTATTTTATAAACTGGTATCTCTCCTTCATAAGAATAGGAAATGACTTTAAAATCATATAAATAAGATTTTTTTAAAAATTCAAACTTTAGTCCTTTTTTATAGATGCCGTCGTATATTCTTGATATTTGACTTTTTCTGTTTTTATAAAAATTTTCATTTTCAATATTCTTTTTTTCTAGTTTTTTTTTAATAATTGTTGAGTCTTGTTTAATACTATCTATGCTTTCTTCAATCAGTTCTTCCCTGTCAACCTTAGTACTGAAAATTCCTGATTTAAATTTGAAATAAGAATTTTCTTTTGTTCGCTTATTTAAAATTTCAGCAATCTTTTTTTCAATTTGTTCATATCCTTTTTCGTTAACAGTGTCGGCAAGATCCACAGCTCTAATAATTTCGAGTTTTTGATTTTCCTTGCTCCAATCACCGTAAATTTGACCGAGTGATTCGGTATGCCATGAGTCTTTTTTGGGAATTGATTTGAATATTGAATCCCAAAATTTCCTATTTAATTCACTGATTGATGATTTTTCAATTTCCATCTTCATTTTGTCCCATTTTTGAAAAAAAGATTCTCTCATAAAGAATCTTTTTTTAGAATAACTAGTTAAATATTTATCATCTATTTTCTCCTTAACCTTTTTAATTATTTCGTAAGCATCTAAGTTTTGAGATGTTAGAATTATAGAATTAAGTTTTATTGTCTTTTCACTGAGCTCTATTACTGGTTGTTTTAAATCAACAATTGCACCCTTATATTCGTTGAAACCCATACAACTTATAAATAAAGAATCTTGGTTTGAAAAATTTGTTGATTTTGAGACTCGGAAAAAGCCCTCTTCATTGGAAATAGTATTGTAATTAAAGTTTGTTAAAATGGTTGTAAATGGTATAGGATCCTTTGTAATGCTGTCTGTAACCTGTAAATATATTTCCTGGCCCTGCAATACTATTGTTTTTAAAAAAATCAAATAATAAGAAATTCCTTTCATTGCTTTTATATATTATTTTTAAGTTTTTTAAGTTCATCCCTTAACCTAGCTGCTTCCATGAAATCTAGGTCTTGAGCAGCCTTTTCCATTTTTTTTCTTGTTTCTCTAATTTTTTCTTCAATCTTTTTTTTAGGTAGCAGGTATATCGATTCTTCATCAGTTTTTATTTTTTTTTCAATTTCTGAATCAACTTTTTTTGCAAGAGCGTTTTCTAAAGTTTTTTCTATCTGTCTTGGAACGATATTATTAACTTTGTTGAACTCTTGCTGCTTTTCCCTTCTGTAATTTGTTTCTTCAATTGTTTTTTTCATTGAATCTGTAATTCTATCGGCATATAGAATGGATTTACCATTAATATTTCTCGCTGCTCTTCCTATTGTTTGCGTTAAAGAACGATTGGACCTTAAAAAGCCTTCCTTGTCTGCATCCAATATTACCACTAAGGAAACCTCTGGTAAATCCAATCCTTCTCTTAAAAGATTAACTCCAATGAGAACATCGAAATCACCTTTTCTTAGTCCCTGCATGATTTCAACCCTCTCTAACGTTTCTACATCACTGTGGATGTACCTCGTTTTTATTCTAATTTTCGCTAGATAATTTGTGAGTTCTTCCGCCATTCTCTTTGTTAATGTTGTTACGAGTGTCCTTTCCTTTGACTCAACTCTTTTTTGAATCTCTTCAATAAGATCATCAATTTGATTTTTACTTTTTCTTACATCTATAACAGGATCTAATAACCCAGTTGGTCTTATAATTTGTTCAATAAAAACACCATTTGATTTTTTAAATTCATAATCAGAGGGTGTTGCGCTCACATAAAGAACCTGACTTTGTAATTGTTCAAATTCCTCGAATTTTAGAGGTCTGTTGTCAAGAGCTGCAGGAAGTCTAAAACCGTATTCCACTAGGTTTTCTTTTCTACTTCTATCCCCCCCATACATAGCATGTACTTGTGATATTGTTACGTGACTTTCGTCAACCACCATAACATAGTCGTTGGGGAAATAATCCAATAAACAAAATGGTCGTGTTCCAGGACTTCTACCGTCAAGATATCTTGAGTAGTTTTCTATGCCTGAACAGTATCCGAGTTCTTTGATCATTTCTAAGTCAAAATTAGTTCTTTCCTCTATTCTTTTTGCCTCCAAATTTCTTCCCATGTCTTTAAAAAAATCTATTTGATCTTTTAAATCGAATTGGATATTTTTTATGGCATTTTCCAATTGATTTTCTGAGGTAACAAATATGTTAGCTGGGAAAATTCTTAAATTTTCTACTTTTCCTAGATTTGAGTTATCAATTGGGTTAAAGACTTCTATTTCTTCAATTTCATCTCCAAAAAAATATATTTTGTATGCTACATCAGAGTAACCTGGAAAAACATCGACTATGTCTCCCTTCACCCTGAAATTACCTCTTGAAAACAAACCTGTTGATCTAGAATAAAGTCCTTTGACCAGATCTCTTAGTAGTTTCATTTTTGGAATAAGTTGTTTTTCCCTTATTTGTATCATGTTATTTTTAAATTCATTTGGATTTCCAATTCCGTATAGACAAGAGACAGATGCTACAACTATTATATCTCTTCTACCAGATAGAAGTGAAGATGTTGTACTTAGCCTTAATTTTTCTATTTCATCATTAATCGATAGGTCTTTTTCAATATATAGTCCAGAACTAGGTATGTAAGCTTCCGGCTGGTAATAATCATAGTAAGAGACGAAATATTCAACTGCATTTTCTGGGAAAAAAGACTTAAATTCAGAATATAGTTGTGCTGCCAATGTTTTATTATGTGCTAGGACAAGGGTTGGTTTTTGAAGTCTCTCAATTACATTTGCAACTGTAAATGTTTTTCCAGAGCCTGTGACTCCCTGAAGGGTTTGATAATTGAAGTTGTTATTAAAACCCTCACAGATTTGATCGATAGCTTCAGGTTGGTCTCCTGTTGGTTTAAAACTGGATATTATTTTGAATTTCATTTTGGACAAAATTATTGAATATTTGAATTATAATTGCTCGTTTTCTTTTGAAAAGAAGCTAAATTTGAAAATTATATGGAAGAAAAACTTATTTCAAAAAAAAAGCCTTTTTTTCCTATTATAGAAAATTTAAGTATTTATCTTAAAAAGTATAATAGGTGGGTTTATACTCCAATTTCATATCAAGACCTCCTAAGATTTGCCGGTTCAGTTGCAGTATATGATGAAAACGATAAAGATACACTTTGGGTTAGGGTTTATTATAGTGATACCGAAAGAAGAGACATAGATCATAACTTAAAAAAAGTATACACTCTTCTTCACTCAGATGGTAATGAGTCATCTTTACCCTATCTAAGTATTGATGCTATTGATTACTGTACATTTGGAAATTCAAAACCATTTAGAATAAAAGTCAGAAATATCCTCAATGATAACTTTACATATTTTTATATTAAATGTACAGATGCTTCGCGGGTTTATGGATTGGAGTTTGAGCATATGTTATCTCCATACAATTTAAATTTTTTAGTTAATGACAAAACTCTTATTGAAGAACACATTTCTGGAATTCCAGGTGATTTTTTTATAGACAATTTACTAAAAAAGTGTTCAATTAGTCAGCAAGCACAAATAGCTAAGGAATATGTTAAATTCAATGAAAGATGTATGATAAGATTACTGGGTGATATGAGATCATACAACTACGTTGTTATACCAATCCATGATTTTGACCAGGTAGTCTACAAAATTAGAGCAATCGACTTTGATCAACAGTGTTATGAAGGAAGTTTTAAAGTCTACAGACCTCAGTTTTTTAAAGAAAATTTTCCCATTATTAGGGTTGTAAAAAAAAGATTAAATCAAGATTCAGTAATTCAGTACAAAATTGAGGAAAGATCTATAGTTGCAAAAAGAATAATTAGTTCTGGTTCCAGATTGGAAACTCTAGTTAAAATCATGACCAAAGACACTTTATCAAAACCAGAGTATCTTAAAAACTTATCTCAGGAGATTTATAAATTCACAAAAGATTTAGCATTTAAAAAAGTCAAAAGCATGGGAGATGTTATGTCAGCTTCATTCTCTTATGTTAGAAATAACTATGAAAACTTGAATATGTCAAATCTAATAAACAAAAGTAATTTTTAACTTTTTAAACACTAATTGTGTTACCTTATCTAAACTTGAATCACTCCCTAATATTTACATTATTATTTTGATATTTTTCTAATTGACATGTAGAAATAAAATTGTACTCCAAAAAGTATTGTTGCCAATAATAGATGAAGGGGCTGAGAACTAAATGGAAAGTGTAAATAGTACATCGCAATGCCTAAAATAATTTCAATTGCAATAATTCCTAAAATCCAAAAAATAATCTTTGAATTCAAATTTATTTTCCTAGATATATAAATAATAAAAAAATTGACTGTTAAAATTAAAAGTGAAAAACTCCTATGAGTTAAGAAAATTGAAGGAAGGACAAGTAGCCATAAATTTTTCTTCGTTTCTCCCATCATTACTATTTGTTCATCAATAAATTCTCTTACTTGTGTTCCAATTAAAATTTGAATTGTGGTGAAAATAAGTGATAGTAAAACAATGTTTTTTAACGCTAAACTTTTAACGTTATTTTTTTTATAATTACTATTTAGGGAGTATATAAAAATTAAAATTGAAATTATTAAAAGTGCCATAAGCATATGTATGGTAATACTGTAGGGATTTAAATTGGAGTCCACCACGATTTTACCTAACCAAGCTTGGAAACCAACTGCAATTATTGTCAATAAACTTAAAAGAGTTATGATGGGTTTATTTTTAAAGAATTGTAGGGAATAAAAGCCCAAAATCAATACGGATATACCACAAATTACACCAATCAATCTGTTTATAAATTCAACCCATGTGTGGAGCGGATTAAATTTTGAATAATCGTGTTTTGTAAAATCTTCCCAATTTTTGTCATCGAAATCTAATCCACTTGTAAAGTTATTTTTTGATATTTTTAGCTCATCTTTATAAATGATCATTTGCCCTTTTTTAAATATCTTTTGTGAAATCCAAGTTAGTTGGGCAATGTTTGTCGGAGGTATATAATATCCAAAGCACTTAGGCCAATCAGGACAGCCCATGCCACTTCCAGTCATTCTAACAACCCCTCCAGTAGCAATAACCAAGTATACAAGTAAAATTGAAGTTTTAGTCCAGAAATTAAACTTTTTCCTCATTGATTTTTGGTTTTAACCCCATTTTTGTACCCTCTTTTAATAAAAGTTCAAAAGCAGATTTGTATTCATTTTCGATTTTTCCGTCTAGAATAGCATCTTTAATTTTTTCTTTTAATATCCCGACCTCTCTTGAGGGCTTTAAATTAAAAATGCTCATAATAAATTTTCCAGATATAGGAGGTTGAAAATTCCTAATTTTATCTCTTTCCTCAACTATTTTAATTTTTTGTCTTACAATTTTAAAATTATTTAAATATTTTTCGCGCCTTTTTTTGTTTTTGGTTGTTATATCTGCTTCACACAACATCAGTAAATCTTCAATTTCTTCTCCAGCATCATAAATTAATCTTCTAATAGCGCTATCTGTAACAATATTTTCAGATAAAATTATTGGCCTAGAACTTAACATAACAACCTTCTGGACATATTTTAATGAACTATTTAAGGGCATTTTTAATTTTTTAAAAATCTCGAAAATCATTTTTGAACCTATGTACTCGTGACCATGAAAAGTCCAACCAATTTTTTTGTCAAATCTTTTTGAGTTTGGTTTACCAATGTCATGTAAGAGAGCAGCCCATCTTAACCAAATTTTATTCGTTACTCGGGATATATTGTCCACAACTTGGAGTGTGTGATAAAAGTTGTCTTTGTGGGTAATACCCTCAATCTCTTCTATTCCCTTTAGTTTGTTCAAAGAGGGAATTAATATTTGAATTAAACCTATTTTATCTAATAATTTAAATCCGTTTGAGGGTTTATCAGTTAATAAAATTTTATTGATTTCATCTACAATTCTTTCTTTTGAAATTATTTTAACCCTATCACAATTTTTTATCATTGCATTTAATAAGGAATCATCAATCTCAAAATTTAATTCAGAGCTAAATCTAACCCCTCTAAGTATTCTAAGAGGATCATCTGATAGTGTTATTTCTGGACTTGTAGGGGTTTTAATGACTTTATTTTCTAAATCATTCAGTCCGTCAAAAGGATCGATTAGCTCACCAAAATTTTTATCATTTAAACTTACAGCTATTGCATTAATTGTAAAATCTCTTCTTTTTAAGTCATCAAGAAGATTTCCAGGCTCAACATCTGGATTTCTACTTGATGAATTATAGGACTCCTTACGAGCTTTAACAATTTCAATATTAATCTCATTGAAATTAATATGTGCAGTACCAAACTTCTTGAACCTGCTTATTTTTAAATTTTTATTTATTTTATTTTTTATCTCATTAGCCAAAGTCATTTCGCATCCTAGTGTAACAAAATCTAAATCAGAACTTTTTCTATTTCTATCCATTAGACAATCTCTTACGGCTCCACCTACAACGTATGTTTCTTGTGATATTGAAGTACTACTTTTGTAAACCACATCAACAATATTTTGTTTAATTAATTTTTGAATTTTTTTATTTGTATTAATCATTCCCTAATTATTTCAATTTGGCCATTTAATAAAACTTTAATAATTCTAGAAGGTTTTGGGTTTTTTAAATTACTGTCATCAAAATTAACAACATAATCTACTTCATTTATAATCTTTTTATCAATTTCCTGGAATTTTTTTGGAAAAGGCTTACCACTTATGTTGGCAGAGGTTGAAATTAAGGGAGCATTTATTTGATTAATTAATTCTTTACAAAAATTGTCTTTAACTAATCTTATTGCAATTGACTCATTTTTTCCGTACAAAACCTGATTCATACCCGTAACTTTTGGGTAAACAATTGTTGTGGGTGAATCATCATCTAAATATTTTAAAACATATTCTGGAACGTTTTTTACATACCTTTTGAGCATTTCTATACTAGACACTAGACATATTAAAAGTTTATTATTATTTCTTCTCTTAATTTTAAGTATTTTTTTTATTGCTGATTCAATTATTGCACTACAACCAATACCCCAAATAGTGTCGGTTGGATATAATATAACACCTCCGTTTAATACAACTTCTTTTGCTTTATTTATTTTGTTCTCCATTTGAGATTATACCGACACCCCGTGTTCTCTAAGTACATCGTTGAGAGAAGTTTTTTTATCAGTACTTTCTTTTCTTTCTCCAATTATTAATGCACAGGGGACATTAAATTCTGCATCATTAAATTCTTTTTTATAACTCCCTGGAATTACAACCGACCTTTCTGGAATAAAACCTTTTATTTCCACAGTCTCTTTTTTTGAAACATCAAATATTTTCGTTGATTTTGTAAGGACTACATTAGCTCCTAAAACGGCTTCTTTTTTAACATGTACACCTTCCACTACAATGCATCTTGAACCAACGAAAACATTATCCTCTATTATAACTGGAGATGCTTGTAGAGGTTCTAAAACCCCACCTATTCCAACTCCACCACTTAAATGGACATTTTTACCTATCTGAGCACAGCTTCCAACAGTTGCCCAAGTATCTACCATAGTTCCTTCATCAACATATGCTCCAATGTTGACAAAACTGGGCATTAAAATAACACCCTCTGAAATATATGATCCATATCTTGCTACTGCATGAGGAACGACCCTGATATTTCTCTCTGAATAATTGTTTTTTAAATCTATTTTGTCATGAAATTCTAAAGGTCCAGCTTTTGTAGTCTCCATTTTTTGAATAGCAAAATAAAGAATAACAGATTTTTTTATCCACTCATGTGTTATCCATTTATTACCTTTTTTTTCAGCAACCCTTATTTTCCCTTTATCTAGATTTTCAATTACTTCTCTAATTTTGTTTTGTGTTTCTTCTTTCTTTAGTAGATCTCGATTAGTCCATGCATTTTCAATAATTGAATTCATATTTTTTTTTTACAAATTTACATTATCTAAATTACTTTGAAGCTAAGTTTTTCATTTCAAGCTTAGGATCAATATATTTGTGAATGGGAATTTTTATAGCGATAGATTATGGTCAGAAAAGAACAGGTATAGCAGTCACTGATATTAATAAAATTATTGCTTCTGGTCTCACCGCGATATCAACAAAAGAAGTAATTCCATATTTAATTAAATATTGTGAAAAAACCTTTGTTGAAAAATTTATTATTGGACATCCCAAAAAACACAATAACACTGAAAGTCAAATAGAGAAAAAAATTAAAGATTTTATAAAAAAATTGAATTTATCTTTACCAAAAATTCCTATTGTGAGACATGATGAGAGATTTACATCTAAAATTGCCTCTAACGCAATACTTGAATCCGGTGTTAGCAAAAGAAGAAGACGAGATCATTTTTTAGTTGATAAGGTAAGTGCAACAATTTTATTACAATCTTATTTATCCACATACAAAAATACTTGAACCTATGATTTTACCAATTCTGTCTTATGGAAATTCAGTTTTAAAAAAGAAAGCGCTTCCAATTTCTATCAATAAAAAGAATTTAAAAAATTTGATAATCAACATGTGGGACACAATGTATGCAGCTCAGGGTGTTGGTCTAGCTGCGCCACAAATAGGAGAACCAATCAGACTCTTTATTGTTGACACCTACCCTTTTTCAGATAATGATGATTTGTCAATTGATGAAAAGAATTTTTTAAAAGGGTTTAAAAAGGTTTTTATTAATCCCAAAATTATTTCAGAGTATGGGAAAGAATGTGTTTTCAGTGAAGGCTGCTTAAGTATACCTGGTATACGAGAGGATGTGAAGAGAAAAGATTCTATAACTATTAAATTTCAAGATTTGAATGGTACAGTTTCTAAAGAATCCTTTTCAGGTATTGCAGCCAGAGTTATACAACATGAATATGACCATATTGAAGGAATCCTTTTTACTGACAAATTATCTTCTTTAAAAAAGAAGACAATCAAAAGGAAGCTTGCAGAAATATCCACAGGAAAAATTAAGGTTGATTACGACATGAAATTTTTATAAACTTAATTAAAATGAATGATTCTTTAGATGAACAAATTAGAGACATTAAAAAATTAATTTCTATTGTATGGGAGTTAAGAGAGAAGTGTCCTTGGGATAGAAAACAAACTTTTAAAACTTTGAAAACACTGACTATAGAAGAAACATATGAGCTATGTGAAGAGATTGACAAATTAAGTTATGAAGGTATCAAAGAAGAATTAGGAGATTTGTTGCTTCACATTCTTTTCTATGCTAAAATAGGCTCTGAAAAAAATAAATTCAATATCGGAATTATCGCTAGACAATTAACTGAAAAATTAATTAGAAGACATCCTCATATTTATAATGATGTAAAAATTAAAAATGCAGAAGAAGTTGTATCCAATTGGGAAAAAATAAAATTAAAAGAGGGCAGAAGGAGCATTCTAGACGGCGTACCAACTAATTTACCGCCCATACTTAAAGCTCACAGAATTCAGCAAAAGGTTTCTTCTGTTGGATTTGATTGGAAAAAACACGAGGATGTATTACAAAAGCTAGATGAAGAAATATTTGAGTTTAAGGAAGAGTTAAATAAAAAAAATAAAGATAATTTAGAAAAAGAGTTTGGAGATATTTTGTTTTCATTAATAAATCTATCAAGACATTTTAAAATAAATCCTTATGACGCCTTAGAGCAAACAAATATAAAATTTTCCAAACGCTTTAAATATATAGAGCAAAAAACAAAAAAATTAAAAAAACAAATTAACGATCTCAACTTGAAAGAAATTGATATTTTATGGCAACAGTCCAAAAATGAAATATAAAAATTTATAATTTTATTTAATCCTTTAAGTTTTGATTGAGAATAGATTTTAGTTGTTTAAGTTTACATTCCACTAATGTTTTTTTCGCGTTAAGTTCTTTTATTTTATTATTTACCTCGACTAGTAATGGATTGCTATTACTAGATTCACTGAAAAATTCCAAATTATTTTCAAGTTGATTAAGTTCACTACTTATGTCCTCAATTTTTTTTCTCAGTTGGTTATTTTCATCATTAATTAGCTTTTCATCATTTTTTATGAAATAAAGTCTTGTTTCGTATTTCTTCATTTCCGCTTTACTTTTCGGAATAGAAATTTCATTCCATTTATCTGACAAAAACTTTATAACGAGCTTTTCTTGGTTTCCAACATCATTATTCCTTATTTCATTCCAAATTGAAGATTTATCTCTAATAAATGATTCGAATTTTTTTGGGGTTAATGGTACTTCTTCGTTTTTTAAAATCTCTATAAAATCTTTTTGCTTGTTTATTATTTTGATTTCGCTTTCATTGAGACTTTTCTTTTTGTTTTTAAATTTATCAAAATAATTATTTGTTTTTAATTTAAACTCTGACCACAATTTTTCAGAATATTTTTTTGAAACCCTTCCTGAACTTTTCCATTCAGATTGAATTTCTTTAATTCTATTGATATAATTTCGCCAATCTTCTTTTTTGAGAATATTTTCTACCTCTTCAATTAATTTTTCTTTTGACTGAATGGATTTTTTTTCTAGTCTTTTGAGATTTTTATAAAAGTTATTTTTTTCTTTATTAAAAGCTCTAGAAGCATCTCTGAAAGAGTCCCATAAATCCTTATTTTTTTCTTTAGGTACGTTTCCAGTGCTAATAAATCTGTTTTTTAATTCTTCGACTTCCTTTATTGAACTTTGCCATTTGTTATGAGTTTTTATAGTTTTTTCAGCTATTTTTTTTATTTGATTAACTAATTCAAACTTCGTTTCGTAATTTTTTAATTTAATTGAATCAATATTTTTAATGTATTCGTTTTTTCGCTGATGTATTTTTTTTGTTGCTATTTGAAATCTTTTCCATAACTCTTCTCTTTTATCTCTTGCCACAGGACCTAACTCACTTTTCCATAGTCTGTGTAAATTATTGAGCTCTCTAATTGATGTGTTGATATTTTCCAAATCTACCAACCTTTCAGCTTTTTCAATTATTTTAATTTTTTCCTCATAATTATTGCGATAATCTACATCCCTTAGTTCTCTGTTTAAGTGCAAGAGGTCATAAAATCTTTCAACGTGAAATTTATATGTCTGCCATATATTATTGTTATCATTTCTTGGAACTTGCCCAGCATTATAAAATGCTTCTTGTAATTTTTTAAAGTTTTTGTAAGTATTCTTGTCGTGCTGACTTTTATCAATTAGGTTTTTAATTTCCTCTATTATTTCTCTTTTTCGAGCTAAATTTGTTTTCTGTTTACTTTTTAATTCTTTAAAGTATTGGTTCTTTCTATACTTATACCCTTTAAATAAATCATAAAATTCTTTTTTATAGGTTGGGGTAAAATAAAAATCAATTTCATTACCTCCATTATCAATAAATTCTATTTTTTTCTTTTCTACTATTGATTTATACTTGCTTTCAAAATCATTTTTTAAAATATTTATAATATCATTTTGCTTAATCCAATCAGTTTGTTTTAAAAGTTTGTTAAGATAATTTGGATATTCCTCAATCTCAATTCCTTTTAACTCGTTTTTGATATTCTTTTCAGAATCAATTGGTTTTTCTGTTGATAATTCTTCATTAACCTCTTCTCTATGATTATTTTTATCTGAAGTTTTTCTTTCATCGTCTTTTTTCTCTGTGGACTTATTTAAGGAATCGCCTTTCATTTTTTTACCCTAGTATCCTCCTAAAATACAAAAAAAAATAATCAATTTATTTCATTCCAAATCAACCAAGATTTTTCGGCTTGATAAATTAACATGTCGTAACCATTTACTATTTTGGCACCTTTTAGTTCACCATTTTTCAGAAAAGTTGTTTTTTTTGGGTTATATGTTAAATCAAATAGAATATGATTCTTGGTTATATGGTTAAAGTTAATTTTAGGACACCTTTCAGTATTTGGGTAAGTTCCAAGAGGTGTTGTATTTATGATAAGTTTATAATTTTTCATTATATCTTTATCTAATTCATTATATATGAAATCACCTCTCGTTCTTTTTCTTGACACTGTTTTAAATTTGATTGAATTTTTTCCCAAAACATATTTAATTGCCTTTGAAGCCCCACCTGTCCCTAAAATCAGTGCATTTTTAGTTTTTTTATCTACATTTTCAAACAATGATTTTTGGAACCCATAACAATCCGTATTGTGACCTATTAACTTTCTTTGGTCATTAAATGAAATAGTGTTTACAGCCATAATATCTTTTGCCTCTTTTGAGATTTTATCTAAATATGGAATAATTTTTTCTTTATATGGGATTGTTACATTCAGTCCTTTAATATTTTTTTGTTTGAGGGTTTTTAATACTTGGGGTAAATTTTCGCAATCAAAATTCTTATATGAATTATGGATTAAACCTTCTTTTTTAAATTTTTGGTTAAAATAGTTTCTTGAAAAAGAGTAGTCAATTTCTTTTCCAATTAGCCCATAAACATTTTTAGTCCTTAACATTTAGTTTTTCAATTATGTAAACTATAAATATTCCAGCTAGAATCGAAATTAAAATAGTAATATTTTCAATATTTAAGTTGTTAGGGTAATAAAAATGATTATGGGTTGATTTTAAAAATAAAGCCCCAATATTATCATCAGAATTTTCACTTTTCCATGGCCATATAGCACCTATGGATCCCGCCACAAATCCTACTAAAGACGACATTATAATGTTGTTATATTTAATAATTAAATGGTTTAAAGCTTTAGAAAAAAGAATTAAACCAATTATTGATCCAACTGCAAAAACTAACAAAAGAAAAATTAAATTTTTGTTTTCTAAATCTAAATCTTCTACCCCATAGCCCGTGATCATGTTGATTATACTATAATACAGAGCATTTACAGAATCAATCAAAAGAAGTTTGTAATTTCCCAGCGCTAAGAGTATCATTGAACCTGAAAGCCCAGGAAGAATCATTCCGGATACACTTACCATACCACAGAAAAAAACAAATAAAGGATTTGTGATTTCACTACCTGGGCTAATAAAAAAAAATGTAACTCCAATTATGAAGCCTGAAGTGATAAATAGAATATTATAAAAGTTAACATTTGATATTTTTTTTAAAATTATAGTTATTGAAAAAATTATCATACCACAAAAAAAACCTAAAGTTTGAGCATGATAGTTTTCTAATAAATAGCCAATTATTAATGAGCTACTAAAAAAACTTACAATAATCCCCAATAATAAAAGTGAAAGAAATTTACCGTTTATATGTTCATAAAAAGATTTAAACCCTTCTCTTCTTAAAATTATAAGGCTCTTAATGTCTAAACGAGAAAATGAAAAAATTAGTTTTTCATAAAATCCAAATATAATTGGAACAATTCCACCAGACACACCAGGTATTTTATTTATGGCTCCCATTATTAGACCATAAAAAATAATTAGTAACGGGTTTCCCCTTTTTTTTTTAAAAGTATTCAATTGGTTTTTTCAATCTATTAAAAACTAAAATTAAGATGAGGCCGGCTAAAATAAAAAAAATACTTTCACTTAATTCATCGTTTTTACATATAATTAAACCTTCATTTGATATGAAAATACTGTTTAAGGTACAAAGATTTAGACAATCTTTTAATGGCCATAATTGAGGCAATGATCCACCTATTAATCCAGTTAAGATCAATAATGTTTTCCTTTTCCTATAATTAAAAAGCCAAACCACAAATCTTGAGAAAATTTTTAATCCAAAAATAATACCAAGTGAAATAGAAAAGATCTTTGAATATATACTTAAGAAATCATCGAATTTAAAGTTAAATAAAATCTTAATTGAATTTTGGATAACAAAAAGAATTTCATTGTAAACTCCTAGAATTAAAAGAATCATGGCTCCAGAAATACCCGGTAATATCATTGCTGAAACTGCAACTACTGAACAAAAAAAAAGATAAATCAAAGTTGGTTCGACAATAAAACTATTTATCTGTGATATACAGATGGATATAGCTAATGATGCTAAAAGGTAAACATAATCATCAGTTTTTTTATTTTTAATTAGTCCAATAAATTGAAAGAAGGTTCCCATGATTATTCCAAATATGAATGCATAAATCGGAATTGGATAATAATCAAAAAGGAAAATTAAAATACCTGAGAGAAAAAAAACCCCAGTAATAACACCTAAAAAGAGAGAGGTCAAGAAAGATCCATTAATATCAGACCAAAAAATTTTAAATTGACCTTTTATTAGCATCTTCAACGAAAATTTATCGATACTTTTTATAAGTTCATGATATATTCCAGTAATAAAAGCTATGGTCCCTCCAGAAATTCCTGGAATAATATCGACAGAACCCATCAAAACTCCTATGAAGTATGTGAAAAAGTGGTTTTTCTTTGATTTTGGATTATCCAATTAGGTCAAATTAGAACTTCTAAATGAGGATAAAATTCCAATAATTTTGGTGAAAGTAAATTAATATTCTTTCTCACGTTTTCTAGATAAAATTCCATTTCATTTTTTTTACCAAGATTTAAATAACATAGCGCAATTTTAAAATCTAAGTCTGGAACGTTTGGATAAAGCTTCTTTGCTTTTTTACCTATTAAGTAACCTTTTTCCCATTTATTCTGACTAATTAATGTATCAATCCAACCAGACCAACTTCTCAGCTCATCAATTCCGAGACCAATAATATTTTTGAAACCTTCTTCTGCGGCTACAAATCTATTTAAGCATTTATTTATTTTTGCATACATTTTCCAATATTCAGGATAGTATTCATTTATTTTTAAAGCTTTATTACAATAAATTAAAGCACCTTTAAAATTATTTTTATTTAAATAATACTCTATTAGTGCTAGCCAACTTTCTTCATAATTTGGATCTTCTTTGATTGAAAGTTTATAATATTTCATTTCTAATTTCTCTTTACTTATCATTTTAAAACATTCTGCTATCCTTAAGTAAACAAATGCAGAGGGAGATTCCAATGTTAATGAAAATTGGTAGTTTTCAATCGCTTCTAAGTAATTATTATTTTTTTGTAAAAGTTTTGCCTTCTCAACGTATGCAGCTGAAAATTGATCGTCACATAATATAGCATAATCAAAAGATTTTAAAGCTTGATTGAGATTTTTTAATTTTAAATAAAGTTTTCCTAATTCAAGCCACACTAATTCGTTATACGGGTCTTTTTCTAAGATTCCCCTTAAAATTTTAACACCTTCTTTAAATAACTTTAGATTATCAATACAGTAGATTAAATTATATAAAACTTGGTGATCGTTTGGTTCATTTTCAATGCATAGCCTAAAATAAAACATTGCTTTTTGAAAATTACCAATTGTTAAAAATTCCAAAGCTATTAAATGCCAAACCTCAAATTTGTATTCTGAGTAAATAAGACATTCATTTAGTGTCTCGATTGATTTTTTGTGTTTTTTAAGCTTTGAAAGGATTGTTGCTTTTTGTATATAAGCATCTAGATTATTAGGTTCAATTTCATGAATAAATGCTAATATTTCGTTTGCTGTCTCTAATTTATCTTCTAAAATTAATATTTCTGATTTAAGAAGAAGAATATTAATGTTGGCCGGATGCTGTTTGTTTCCTATTTTAACTGCTTTTTTAGCAAGATTTATTTTACCAAAATCAATATAATGTTGAGCTACGTACTCAATTTCTTGTGCATCAAAAAAATATGTATAATTTGTTTTAAGCATTTCTTCAAACTTTCTAATTGAAGAACTAAAACCCTGAGAATAATCTTCAAGCATTTGTTATATTTTCAACATACTTAAAATTAAAAACAAAGACTAAATCAATCTGACTTAAGTTTTATTCTTTTTAACAAATTAATTAACAAACTAAGTTATATCATTTCATCCAAAATATTTAAAATAATTTTACATCCTTTTTTTATCTCTTTGTTGGTGATAGTTAAAGGCGGAGTTATTCTTACTGCTAATTTATTCCATAGAAGATAAAATAAAATCAAACCCCTTTTCATCGACTCATTTACAAGTCTTTCTGCATCTTCCTGGCTTTCTAAAATTATTGCTAACATTAAGCCAGTTCCATTTATTTTTTTTATTTTTTTATGTATTAACAGTAATCGAATTAATTTCTCTTTTTCGCTAATTTTATTTATTATTTTTTCGTTTTCCAATGTGTTTAATACTGACAATGCAGCTGAAGAAACAACTGGATTTCCGCCAAAAGTAGAAATATGCCCAAGCGAAGGGTTGTATTCAAATTTCTCCATTTTTTCTCTTGAACTGCAAAACGCACCAATCGGGAGACCACCACCTAATCCTTTTCCAATTACTAATATATCTGGCTCAATATCATATTTTTGGAAGGCAAACATCTCACCAGTTCTTCCAATTCCAGGTTGAATTTCATCCAAAATTAAAAGGGCTCCCACTTCTTCACATTTCTTTTTAACATTTTGTAAATAATTTAGTTTGGGTATAATGAAACCTGCACCTCCTTGAATTGTTTCAAGTATTACAGCAGCTGTATCACTATTAATTTTAATTAAGTCCATATTATTGTTAAAATCAATAAAAGTTACTTTGGGTAATAGAGGCCCGTATCCTTTTTTTTGACTTTTTACACCTAATAGGCTCAAAGCCCCTTGAGTACTTCCATGATAGGAATTTTTTGCAGCTATAAACTTTGATCTCTTTGTATATCTTTTGGCAAGTTTCATAGCTCCCTCAATGGCTTCAGTCCCTGAATTGGTCAAAAAGGTTACTTCTAGAGTTTTGGGTAAAAAACTTGCTAATTTTTTACACAAATCAACACTAGACTTTTGAACATATTCACCATAAACCATTACATGCAAGTATTTATCTAATTGCTTTTTTATCGCTTTTATAACCCTAGGATGTCTGTGACCTAAACTACATGCAGAAATTCCAGCCACAAAGTCAAGATATTTTTTACCTTTTGAATCATATATATAAGAACCCTTTGCTTTGCTAACCTCCAAACCCACTGGGTTAGGGGTGGTTTTAGCTTGGTATGTATGAAAATCTTTAAGTGACATTTTTTATTTAAATAGGTCGTCTAAAGTCTCTGGTCTTTCACTTATCCTCCAGACAAATCCTTCTAGTAATTTTAGATTAGGGTCTAATTTATCCTCGGGATGTACCTTCCCTTCAGGAGAAGTATAAAATGTAATATTTTTGATTTCATTTGATTCAAGTTTTATTTTTAGTTCACTACAAATAGTTTTATCTATACCTATTAATTCTCCATCGTCGTTATATAAATAGTAAATAACTTTAATATTTTTTAAAACTTGTAAATTGTTTAAATCACCATTGACAAAATCACCATTCAAATCCATTCCTTCAATTTGGTTATAATTGTTTTTATCAATACTATCCTGTTCAATCACAAATGAATTCCCAAAGATTAAAAGTGAGTCTAGCTTTCTTGTTTTTAGATCTGTTAGAAGATTAATTTCATTTCCACTCATCTGACTATCATTAAACCAAACTACTGGATTGAGCTTGAGTTTTGATTTTAATGATAAAATTTGTTTTTGTTTTTTTGAAAGTGGTTTTTTGTGTAATTCAATTTTACCTTTGGATTCATCAAAGTATATTGAATCAGATATTCCTCTAATATCCGATTTTAAAATCTTAACATCATAATAACCTCTCAAAATTCTTTGATCAGTAGGTCCTGTTCCGACTAATGTGTCTGCATGTATATAGAGTGAATCGTTTTCTATAATGTTTATTGCGAGTGCTCTTTTTGTGATAATTGCAGAATCTTTATCCTTATAAATCTCTCCATATTCTCCTTTTATTATTGAGTTGTTAATAGTGTCTGTGATTACAACTCTTTTGGTTGCAGAAGCATAATTGATCGATTCATCATAAAATATACTGTCTCCTTCAATTATCTTATTATTGTAAAATATTTTTGGATTTTTTTGAAAATTTCCAATTGAACTTTTCAAATCAAAATTTCCTTTTTCAGTATGTATTTCATAATCATTTCCTGTGATTAGAGTTGGACCAAAAAAAAGTGCTTTTTTTGAAATTAGATTGTAATCTAGATTTTCGGAGTCAATATCATACTTTGGATTATTTATTTTTACTCCGGTTTTAAAGCTATATTTTTTTTCATTTATAAAATATCTCCCCTTTTTGCTTTTAAGTACGTTTTCTTCGTCCTCTATAATACCATTAGAATTATAGTAGGCTATATTTAAAATTCTATCAAGATAGAGGGTATCTGTTTTAAGTGTCATGTCGGGTTGTTTTAAAACTACTTTTCCCCAAGCTTTTGCTTGGCCTTCGTTACCATCATAATTTAAATATTCACTTTTAAGCTCCAGTGTGTCTCCCTGTTTGAGCAAAACACTACCACTTGCATTAAATTTATTTTTTTTAGAGTAAAAAAATGTTTTGTCAGAAGTTATTGTTGCCCCATCATGAAAAAGCCTTACTCTTAAATTATTCCCTTTTGACAAAATATTTGCTTTTGGAAAATTTTCTTCATCTTTGGTAAATCTTCCAGCTTCTATAATTTCAATTATTTTTTTTTCTTGGCAGAAAGAATTTAAGGGGTTAAAAATCGATAATACTATAATTATATATAAAATCTTCTTCAAAATTATATCCATTTTATAGATAAATTGTTTGGTCTCTTCTTGGACCTATTGAGATGATTTTTATTGGAACTTGAAGATTTTTCTCAATAAATGATATGTATTTTTTTAAGTTATTGGGGAGTTGAGATTCATCCTTAATGTTTGTTATGTCTTCATTCCATCCATCAAACTCAGTATATGTAGCAGAAAGTGAGGATGGGTTTAATGAAAATGGCATTCTAAATATTTCATTATTAAATTGCTTGTATGATGTACAAACTTTTATTTTATTAATACCTGACATAACATCGCTTTTCATCATCGCGAGTTCAGTCACACCATTAATATCAACTGCATATTTAAGTGAGACTAAATCTAGCCAACCACACCTCCTGGCGCGTCCTGTTGTGGCACCAAACTCTTTACCGACCTTACTTATTCTTTCCCCAATTTCATCATAAATCTCAGTTGGAAAAGGACCGCTTCCAACTCTTGTTGTGTAAGCTTTAAAAATACCGATAACTTTATTTATTTTCGTTGGAGGAATTCCCAATCCGTTACACGCTCCTGCGGCTGTAGTATTTGAAGATGTAACATACGGATAAGTTCCGAAGTCAATGTCAAGCATAGATCCTTGAGCACCCTCAGCAAGAATCTTTTTTCCTTCATTTAAAGAATCAAAAAGAAAATTTTCACTATCAATAACTGAAAAGTTTTTTAAAAAATCTATACTTCTAAAAAAATTCTTTTCCAATTCTTCTAGGTTAAAAGAAATATCAACATTTAAATTATTTATCATATTTAAATGTTTGTTTTTCAGTTTAGTGTATTGTAATCTCCATCCCTCTAGAAATAGATCTCCAACCCTAATTCCATTTCTACCTGTTTTGTCCATATAAGTAGGTCCAATACCTTTTAAAGTAGAACCAATTTTTTTTATTCCCTTAGACATTTCTGAAGCTTGATCCAAAAGACAGTGAGTTGGAATAATTAAGTGAGCTTTGTTAGATATCAATAAATTTTTTTTAAAATCTATATCACTATCATTCAATTTCAATATTTCTTCTTCAAAAATTACTGGATCAATAACGACTCCATTCCCTATAATATTAATTAAATTTTTGTGAAAAATACCTGAGGGGATTGTGTGTAGGACGTGAGATTTATTTCCAATTTTAATTGTATGCCCAGCATTTGGTCCTCCCTGAAAACGAGAAATAATTGAATAATTCTTAGATATTGCATCAACTATTTTACCTTTTCCTTCGTCACCCCACTGTAGACCTAAAAGTAAATCAACAAACATTTTTTTTATGACTGTTTTCTAGTGCCGTAAAAATAAAGCGAATGATGATGAATGTTAACATCAAAAACCTCTTCAATTGTTTCTTTAATAGATTGAATTCTTGGATCACAGAATTCTTTCACCTCTCCAGAATCAGTAAATATTATATGATCATGTTGTTTATCAAAAAATGATTTTTCGTATTGAGCTTGATTTCCAAATTGGTGTTTTCTCACTAACCCAGACTCAATTAACAAATCAATTGTGTTATATAAAGTAGCTCTACTGACCCTATAATTTTTGTTTTTCATTTTGATATAAAGCGATTCAATATCTAAATGTTCATTAGTTTCATAAATTTCATGGAGAATTGCAAACCTCTCAGGAGTTTTTCTTTGTTTTTGTTTATCTAAAAATTTAACAAAAACATCTTTTACAATTTCTTGCTGTGATTTTGTTTCAATCATTGTTATAAGTATCTATTGCAAAAATAATATTTCTTTTTTTATTTACGAGCAATTTTTTCAATTCCGGATATAGTTAAAAGCTTTTGTGTTAATTTTTTTATGTGATCTTGATTGTTAACACGAATTAAAATATTCCCTTTAAATAAATCTTCTTCTGTATAAAAGTTCATCTTTTTAATATCGATATTCATATGGTTTGATATTATTCTTGTTACTTGATTGACAAGTCCTTTTTGGTCGATACCTGACATTTGCAATTCTACAGTAAATTCTTGCTTGTTTGAGTCAATCCAAAAAGCAGGTATAATTCTATATGCAAAATTTGATTGTAAAGAAATAGCAAAATCACAATCATGTTTGTGAACTAATATGCCATCATTTAATGTAGATAATCCAAAAATTCTATCACCCGAAATAGGATTACAGCATTCAGACAATTTATAATCAAACTCATTTTTTTCTTTCCCAAAAACGATTTTATCGTTACTAGAGATAAAGTCTTTCTTAATCTTGTTTTTCTTTGGTTTAGACCTAAGTCTTTCATTAAAAAATTTTAAAAATCTATTATTATAATATTTTGCAAAATCCTTAATTTTTTTGTTATCTACAGTTTTAATTCCCACTCTGTAATAAAGATCTAAATTTGAATTAACATTAAAATAATCAAGCATTTCATTTACTGTTTTATCAACCATTATAATTTTTAAATGTTTTAATTTTCTTCTTAATAACTCTTTCCCTTCCGCTGCAATTCTCTTTTTCTCTTCGTTTATAGATGTACGTATTATATTTCTTGCTCTTGATGTGGCAACAAAGTCAAGCCAATTAGCAGTGGGTTTTGACTTTTCCGAGGTAATTATCTCTACAGAGTCTCCACTTCTTAATTTTCTTGAAAGCGGGACTAATTTTCCATTTACTCTTGCACCTCTAGTTTTTGTTCCAATTTCTGTATGAATATTAAATGCAAAATCTAATGCTGTTGAATTTTGAGGTAATGATTTCAATTCTCCCGCTGGGGTAAAAACAAAAATTTCATCCGAATAAAGATTTAATTTAAAATTTTCAACAAAATCAAGAGCATTTGAATCTTTTGATTCGAGTAACTCCTTTAGACGGTTTAACCAATTTTCTAGGCCATTATCATTATCTTTTCCAACTTTATATTTGTAATGAGCGGCATAACCTTTCTCAGCGATTTCGTGCATTCTTTCAGACCTAATTTGAACTTCTATCCATTTTTTATTAGGCCCCATAACTGTAATATGAAGAGATTCATAACCATTAGATTTTGGAGATGAAATCCAATCCCTAAGTCTTGTTGGATTTGGAGTAAAATGATCTGTAACTATTGAATAAATCTTCCAAGCTAGAAATTTTTCGTTTTTAGAAGACGATTTATAAACAATCCTTATTGCAAATTTGTCAAATACCTGATTGTAACTAATGTTTTGAATTTGCATTTTCTTATGAATTGAGTATATTGACTTATTTCTCCCTTTTATAAAATATTTTAATTTTTCTTTTTCTAATGTTTCACTTATTAAATTTGAAAATTCTTTTATGTATTCTTCCTGCTCTTCTTTACTATCTTCAATTTTGCTTTTAATATGGGTAAATCTTTTGGAATCTGTGTATTTTAAGCTCAAATCCTCAAGCTCGGTTTTTATATTGTATAATCCAATCCTATGTGCAAGTGGAGCATAGATGTATAGAGTCTCAGAAGCAGCTTTTATTTGCTTATTTTCTGGCATTGAATCTAAGGTTTGCATGTTATGAAGTCTATCAGCAATTTTAATAATTACTACCCTTATATCATCATTTATTGTTAAGAGCATTTTTCTAAAGTTCTCAGCTTGATGCGATATGTCAGTATCTTTTTTTAAGCGTGAAATTTTTGTTAAACCACTGACTATTTTGGTAACATTTTTTCCAAATAGTTTTTCTATATCAACCAATTTATAATTAGTATCTTCAATTGTGTCATGAAGCAAAGCAGCTGAAATTGATGTCGCATCAAGTCCAATTTCAGAAGCTACAATTTTTGCAACCGAAATGGGATGAAAAATATATGCTTCTCCAGATTTTCTTCTCTGATGCTTGTGAGCGTCAACAGCAGTATTAAATGCTAGACGAATCAGTTTTTTATCCTCTAGTTTAAGATGTTGATAACTAATCTTTAATAGCTCTTTGTATTGCTTTGCTATTTCTTTATTTTCTATCTTTTCATCTACAAGCATACATGAAGTTACTAATTCTACAATTTAAGGACAAGAAAATCATTTTGTTTGTCTTACTACCTCTGATAATATTATCCCAACTGAAACGGATAAATTAAAAGAATCGTTTTTACCTTTCATTTTTATGCAAATTTCTTTTCCGGGATGTGATTTCCAGTTGTCCGACAAACCCTTACTTTCAGACCCAAAAGCAATGGCGATATTTCCTGAGTAGCATATATCTAAATAGTTTTTTGAAGTTTTTGATATAATTGTATTGTATAATTTAAATTTATTTTTAATTAAAAATTTAATTGCCTCCTCTTTATTAGTTTTTACTAACGGTAAATTAAAAATGCTTCCCACGCTAGACCTAATTACATTAGAGTTAAAAATATTTATTTTTGAATCAATTAAAATTATTCCTGAAACACCCATACCATCTGCAGTCCTAAGTATAGCTCCTAAATTTCCAGGCTTCTCAATATTTTCAATAATTAGTATAATTGAGTTTTTTTTTAAAAAAATACTATTTAACGTATATTTTTTTTTGTTTGCAACAGCTATTAATTTGGAAGAATTATTTCTGTAGCTCAAAAAATCAAATAATTTTTTCTTCAAATAAAATGTCTCTATTTTATTACTTAGATTAACATCAAAGTTTAATGGTTTTCGCTCTCTAAAAAAAATTTTATTAATTGTAAAATTCGACTTGACTGCTAATGCAAACTCTTGGACACCTTCAATAATAAACTCCATCTCTTTCTTATTAAATTTATTATTAGAAAGTTTTTTAAGTCTTTTGAAATGTGAATTTTGTAAGCTGCTAATTATTTTCATCGAAAATAAATTTATTCTTCCCATCAAAAGTAAATAATAGTAGTTTTACAACTTCATCATAAGAATTTATACCTTTCTTTTGTCCATTTGTTTTTAAAAAAAGATCGAATATATTTTTTTGAATCTTTTGAAATCTATTTGAGTAGTATAACCAAAAGTTTGAAACTATAGAAAAATCATTTTTGACTTCACTATTTAATGACTCATATATATTTTCAGCACTATTTGGATTCATTTTATAAAGGTCATGGTATAAATATCTAAAAGCAAAAAAACTAGCTGAATATTGAATTTCCGCTTCATGATTATTGTAGGCGTTAAAAAAGCCAATAAAGTTCGCATCGCTCTCTGACGCAAATCCCTGTTTGTGCGCCAATTCGTGATAAATAGTGACTGGAATTAATATATCTGGAATTTCGGAGTTGACATTCGCTTCATTTGTAAAGGGGTTATAATAGCCCTTAATTCCCAGATAGCTTAAAATTATACTAAAATTGGAATATTTAAACTTTTTATTTTTAGACTCTATTATATTTTTATACGAATTTAAATTGTTTTTATTGCCTGTCTTTTTTGTATTAATTTCTTTTTTTAACTTATTACATTGAATAGAAATAAATCTTGTCAATGTTTCTATTTTCTTCTCATTCAGGTATACTTCCTGAGAAATGGACTTGTGCAATGGGATTCTAAAATAGTTTACACCCCACGATATGTAAAAAAAATAGATAATTATTAAAATTGAACTTACTGTGTAAGTAATTGATTTGGTATCTCTGAAGAAAAAATATATTAAACTAAATATAAATGAAAAGTAAAGTATTTCACCAATAGGAAAATCGGATAAATCAAAAATTATATTTTTCGAGAAACTTAGCTTTTTATATAATAGATTTGAATAGTAAGTTTCCACAATGGATGGATTATTCTTTAAAAATAAAATGGATATTAAAAAAAATAAAAAAGCTAGAATGTTTCCTTTGATGATTTTGTATTTATTATCCTCAGTCTATAACCTCAACAATTTTCACTTCAAAAATAAGATTAGATTTTTCAGGTATTCCTCTAACACCCTTTTCTCCATAAGCTAGTTGATATGGTAAGAATAAAAAGGCCTCGTCCCCTTCTCTTAAAAATTTTAAACCTTCTTTAAAACCAGTAATCATTTGCGCTTCGGGACTAATATCACATATTATTGGTGAGTATGCACCAGCTGCTTTCTTTTGTTCATTCACTAAAAACAAACTTTCAGCAACTTCTAACATACTTGTATCTAATAAATTCCCATTTTCAAAATATACTGCATAATGGGCTTTCGCCTTATTTGTAGAACTAACTTTAGGTCCATTTCCATTTTTGGTTATAATGTAACTTAGTCCTGAAGGAGTTTTTTTGACATTTTGTCTTAGATTTTCAAATTTTTCTATTTTGTCTAGTCTTTTTATTTCTCTTTTTTCTTCTATCTCGACATTCATCTTTTCCAGATTTGTAAAATAATTGGAAAATATCTTAGAGGCATTAAAATTTTTAGCGTTAGAACCAATCCTTATTATTTTTACATCATGTATGGTATCATTTTGTTGGATAGAATCAACTACATTTAAACCCTCAATAACTTTTCCGAATACAGTATGTTTGCCATCTAACCAAGGAGTTTCTTTGTGAGTTATAAAAAATTGACTTCCATTTGTATTTTTTCCAGCGTTTGCCATAGATAAAATGCCAGGACCATCGTGTTTTAGATCAGTTATTTCATCATTAAATTTGTAACCTGGACCGCCTGATCCAGAGGCAGTAGGGTCTCCAGCCTGTATCATAAAATCTTTAATTACTCTATGAAAAATTATTCCATTATAAAACTTTTTATTTTTAAAATTATCAGAAACAAACTTATTTTTTCCTTCTGCTAAAGAAATAAAATTTGCTACTGTATTTGGAGTTTTATCTTCAGTGAATTTCATTAAAATGTTCCCTTTGTTAGTTTTCATTTGTGCATAAATACCTTCATCTAAATAAGAAAATTTGTCATTACACTCAGCAAAAACAAAAGAAAAAAGTATAATAATTTTTCTAGTCATTCTAAAATTTTTAATTAATAATTAACGAAATTAAGTTAATCTCAATAATAAGTGGTTGATTTGGATTAATTTTTTCACCATCACCCTGATATCCATAACCTAAAAACGAAGGTGTCAAAAAAATACCAGATTCACCAACCCTCAATTCTTTAATCCCATATCTCAAGCCTGGAATAATTTCTTCTTTGTCTACAACATATTTTATTTGTTTCAAATTATCATCAATGTATAAATCATTTCCTTCCACATCAAAAATATTGTAGATAAACTCTACTTGATCACCTGATTTGGGTTTTAATTTTTTTTTTGATGAATTCAATATTTTAAAATAGTAACCTTTATCTGACACAATATATTTTGATTTGGAGTCCCTTTCAATTATTTTTTGAAAAATTATTTTTTCTTTTCTTTGAATATCTATATTGCGGTCTACTGACTTATTTAGAAAGCTTTTTTTGTTCGAATTAATTGGGTCTCTAGATTTTGTTTGAACACAACTAGCAATCAAAAAAAAATTAGTTATAAAAAAAAAAATGTTTTTCATCTTGTAAAAAATTCTTTAACTGATGCAATAAACTTTTTTTCGGTTTCTATTATTGAATTATTTGAAAAACCTCCAGAGGCATTTTTATGTCCACCGCCGCTAAAATACTTTTTTGCAAATTTACTTACATCAATTTTTTCTTTAGACCGGAATGAAATTTTAATTATATCCTCATTACTATCTTCAATAAAAATCACTGAAACATTTACACCTTTAATACGCAATCCAAAATTAACAAAGCCTTCAGTATCCCCCTTTTTAAAGTTATATTTTTCTAGCTCCTGTTTTGTTAAAATTGTATAAACAACTCCTAGGTTGTCAATTTTCTTTAAATTTTTGAGGGCAACAGCCAAAAGGTGAGCTCTTTCAAAAGAAAAATTATCATAAATATTTTCATGTATTTTTGTATGATTGATTCCTTTGTTAAATAGTTCTGAAGTTATATTGTGAGTCTTAGCTGTTGTCAATGGATACCTGAAAGAACCTGTATCTGTTATAATTCCCGAATAGATGTATGTAGCAATTTCTTTGTCAATTAATTTATTATTAATCGTTTTCATGATGTTATAAATTATTTCACAAGTGGATCCAATATTTGGTTTAGATAAAAAAAGAGTTGAGAACTTTTCTGGTGATTCATGATGGTCAATCATAATTATAGGTGTCTTGATATTTTCAATTTCTTTGCCAAGTGAACCAATTCTTTTTAGGGAATTAAAATCTAGAGCAAAAATGATTTGTGAATTTGATAAATATCTTTTTGTTTTTTCAGAGTTCTCATCGTAAGAAATAACATCGGGTTTATTCGTCATCCATTCTAAATATTCTGGGGCTGAGTTTGGTAAAATGACTTTTACTTTTTTACCAAGTTTAGTTAAAAAGACAAAAAGAGCCATTGAGGACCCTAAAGCGTCAGCATCCGGATTTTTATGAGGAATAATTAAACAATTTGATACGCCTTCCAGTATTTTATTTAATTTTTGAGAAAATTCTAAGTACATACAAGCAAAGATACCAAACACTTACGATAATAGTTAATAATCATTTTCAAATTAGTAATCTTTCAAAAATTTAATTTTTAAATTTGAAGAAAAAATGAAAAATAATATAACATTTACAATGATTAAACCTGATGCGATGGAAAATGGACATGCGGGTGAAATCTTGTCTATGATAATAAAGTCTGATTTTCAAATTTCTGCATTAAAATTAACTCAGCTTTCGAAGAAACAAGCCCAGGTTTTCTATGGTATACATAGAAAAAAACCTTTTTTTGGAGAATTAGTAACATTTATGTCAAGAAGTCCAATAATTGTGGCAGTTCTAAAGAAAAAAAATGCCGTCGAAGATTTTAGAAAATTAATTGGTTCTACAAACCCAGACAAAGCAGAAAAAGGAACAGTTAGGAAATTATTTGCAACATCTATGGGAGAGAATGCCATACATGGTTCGGACTCTGCAGACAATGCTCAAATTGAATCATCATTTTTCTTTTCCGGTAGGGAGATATATTAGAAAAAAATAATTTTTTTGATTTCATCACTACCAATTTCATTATTAAAATTTTCAATAATTTTATCCTTCCCGTATGTTAGCTCCTGTTTTAACGCGGATGAATTTATTTTTAAATACAATGTATTGTTTTTGATATATATATTTTCAGTGTATTGACTTACATTTTCCCCCATTACATTTAACCATATCTTTTTTAAAAATACTTTTTTCAATCCATCACTAAAAAATTTGTTTGTAGTGATTTTCTGCATAATACTTTTTACCGAGTTAGCTTTTTTAAAACGAAATACTTTCATTTAATTGACTTTAAATCTTTTATAATGGTAGTCGAACTTGTTGTTAGAAATAATCAATTCATTTTTTGTTAATTTTTTTATTCTTTCTTTCCAATTTTCCGAATTAGAAATATAATTCAAATATATCAAACCATCGATTCTCTTTATTTCGAAATTTATCTCGTCTAAGGATGATGAATAATTTTTGTTAAAATTAGGCTTTAATTTTTTTTTCGTACCAGTTGAGTCAGAATTAAAAACATAATAATCTACTAAGGGTGATTTTCCTTTAGGGTAAAAAACCTCATCTTTAGATGATACTGAGTGAATTACCCATATACCTTCAATAATTTTAACATCCTTGATTTCATTTAAATCACAGAACATAAATTGTAGACAAATAGGAATGATTATAAAAATAAATTTCTGCATATTTAGATATTAACCAATTTCATGAATTTTATATGTAAGGTTTGTGGTTTCTATTGCTTTTGTTACTCTATTTTTGTCTGTATCTGTAATAAATATTTGTCCAAAATAATTATCCTCAATTAGCTGCATTATCAATTCAACTCTTTTATGGTCTAATTTATCAAAAATGTCATCTAAGAGAACAAGAGGTTTTAAATCTAAATATTTTTTTAAAAATTCATATTGTGCTAGTTTCAGAGATATTAACAATGATTTTTGTTGTCCTTGGCTACCAAATTTTTTTATTTGAAATCCATTTAACAAAAACTCTAAATCATCTTTGTGTGGACCTTTGGTTGTGAATTGAAATGACAAATCTCTTTCATAAGAATTTCTTATTAAATCCCTATAATTATGATTATTTAGTTCGCTTTTGTAATTGATTTCTACCGATTCTTTATTTTCTGAAATAAATAAATAATATGATTTAAAAATATTTGAGAATGTTTCTATAAATGATTTTCTTTTTTTATGGATTCTATTTCCTGTGTTAATAAGTTTATCATCATAGATATCTAATACCCCAACATCTAATGTTCTTTTTTCATAGTTCATTTTTAACAATGCATTTCTTTGTGTTAATATTCTCTTATAAATAATTAAATCATTGAGAAATTTACTATCTGTTTGACCAATTATTCCATCTATTAAATTTCTTCTATATACGCTTCCCCCACTAATTATATCGTTGTCATACGGAGAAACAATGACTAATGGGAACTGTCCAATGTGTTCTGAAATATTTTTATAAATCTTTCCGTTTCTTTTAAAGACCTTAGTATTCCCTTTTTTGTAACTAAAATTTAGTTTCTCTTTTAGATTGTTTTTAATGAATATTCCATTAATCACATAAAATTTAGTACCAAATTTTATATTTGAAACAGATGAAGAGTTAATAAAACTTTTTCCAAAACAAAGATGGTAAATTGAACTTAATATATTTGATTTACCAACTCCATTATCTCCAACCAAACAAATTATATTTTCTTTGAACACAAAATTTTTTGAGTCAATGTTTTTGTAGTTCATTAATGATAATTCCTCTAATCTCATTATATAAGCAAATATAAAACGTGCACTGAATATAACTTAAATAACGTAATATTATTTAGCTATTATTATTTATTGTTGAAGAATAAAGTTTAAATTTGCGCAATTATGGCAACATACAATAAAAGAGGAGGCAAAAGATTTAATTCTAAAAAAAAGGCTGCAAATAAAGAAAAAATAGAAAGTACTACTGCTGAAGTTTTCGAAAGTTTGGACACTGGTGCATCAAAGACAGAAAACCTAGTTTCAAAATATCAAAATCTAATAATTTCTAGTGTGGTTTTAGCTACTTTGTCAGTTTTTATATACTTAGCCTATGATACCTTTATCCTTGAGCCTAAGAAAGAAGATGCTATTACTGAACTTAACCAGGCTCAATATTATTTTAATCTTGCACTAAACAGTGAAGAGCCGACGGATTTGTATAACAATGCGATTAGTGGTGGGGGAGGTAAATTTGGATTTTTAGATATTATTGAAAACTACCAAAATACGCCTTCATCGAACCTTGCAGTTTTTAGCATAGGTATGTCTTATCTAAATCTAAAACAATACGACAAGGTCATTGAGTATTTAAAAAATTTCAAATCAGAAGATGTTTTATTGTCTTCAATAGCAAAGGGTGTTTTAGGTGATGCTTACCTTCAAGTTGGCGATCAAAAAAATGCTTTATTGAGTTATGAGAAGGCCTTTAGTTTTAATGACAACGATTTTACAACACCAAAATACTTGTTTAAGGCAGGGTTATTATCTTTAAGATTAGGACAAAAAAAAACTGCATCAATCTATTTTAAGAAAATCAAAAGTGATTTTCCTAATTCTAAAGAAGCTGAATTTATAGACATTCAAATTGCAAAAACAGAATAAAAATTATGAGTTATTCTGGTTTTAACATACCAAAAAAAGAGGATAAAAAAACAATTTCTTCTAGGGCCAAATATAAAATTTCATTAATCGTTTCTGAATGGAATAGCCAAATAACCAATAAACTTTTAGAAGGAGCTGTTAAAACTCTCACTAGCAATGGTATTATCAATGAAAATATATCTATTACCAAAGTTCCTGGTAGTTTTGAGTTAATTTTCGAGGCAAAAAAAAAATCAAAAGAATCAAAATTTGATTCAATAATTGTTATTGGATGTATAATTAAAGGAGAAACAAAACATTTTAAATATTTATGTAAGTCTGTTTCTTATTCCATTGCAAAAATTAATTTAAAATCCCCAATTCCCTTAATATTTTGTGTTCTCATGGATGAAAATATTACACAATCAGTTGATAGATCTGGGGGCAAAATGGGGAACAAGGGTGTAGATGCAGCATATACATCTCTTAAAATGATAGATTTGAATAAATCATAAATTTATTTCTAATGCTTAAAAATTCACTTTTCAAACTAAATAGAAATAAAAAATTTAATTACAGACCACGTTATTTAAAAGAAAAAAAAGAATCTATAAATTTCAACTTGGATTCAAGAATAAAGTTTGGTAGAGAAAATTTTAGCTCTAATGATAGAAGTAGTTTCTGGCAACAGGAAAGAATAAATAAAAGGATTAAAGAAAATCATTCATTTAATAAAGTTTTTATCATAATTCTATTTTTTCTTTTTTTTGTATTTTTTTATATAATTGAATTTGATTTTTCAATTTTTATAAAATCCTGATGAAAGATATAATAAAAATTCTCCCAGAAAATGTTTCTAATCAAATTGCTGCTGGTGAAGTTGTACAAAGACCAGCTTCACTAATAAAAGAATTGGTTGAGAATTCAATTGATGCTTTTTCAAATAGAATTCAAATTGTTTTAAATCAATCTGGTAAAAAATCAATTAAAGTGGTTGATAACGGTTTTGGAATGAGTAAAAATGATTTAATGATTTGTTTTCAAAGACATGCAACTTCAAAAATAAATAAATCCAATGACCTATTTAACATAAGTTCAAAAGGCTTTAGAGGAGAAGCTTTATCTTCAATTGCTGCTGTATCTCATTTAGAAATTGTAACCAGAAGAAAAATTGACACCCTTGGATACAAATTAAAGGTTGTAGCAGGTAAAATTCAATCCGAGGAAAAAGTTGTTTCCAATATTGGAACGTATGTCTTAGTTAAAAATTTATTTTTTAATGTACCAGCAAGGAGGAATTTTTTAAAATCTGATTCAGTTGAGTTAAGACACATACTAAACGAATTCCACAGGATTTCAATTGCCCATCATGATATAAACTTTTCTTTAAGTCATAAAAACTCAGAAATATTTAATCTACAAAAGTCAAGTATTCATGTTCGTATAAAAAATATTTTTGGAAAAAAAATTGAAGAAAATCTAATACCAATAAAAGAAAAAACATCCTTTGTTAAACTAGCTGGATATATTATTAAACCTGAGGCTTCAAAAAAAACAAGGGGGATGCAGTTTTTATTTGTTAACAATAGATTTATTAAAAATAATTTTCTTTTTCATGCCATTAACAAAGCTTATGAGGGCCTTTTAGATGAAAAAAAATATCCTGGCTTTTTTATATTTTTAGAGGTTGATACTGCTTCGATAGATATAAATATTCATCCAAATAAGATTGAAGTGAGATTTGAAGATGAACAAAGCTTGTATTCAGTAATTAATTCTACCGTAAAACACAGTTTAGGTATCTTCCAGGTAACACCAACAATTGATTTTGAATCTAAGCCAAGTTTTGAAATTCCATATTCAAAAAGATTTGATCAACCAATTCACCCCAAAATCGAGGTAGACCATAATTTCAATCCTTTTAAAGATGGAGCTTCAAAATACCATTCAAAAATTTGGAATAAATCTGAAACTGTTTACGAGGAAGTTGGTTCATCAAATTTGTTCAATTCTAAGATACTGAATGAAATAATCAATGAAGATGGTAATAAGATTTTTCAAATCATGAATTCTTACTTGATTACATCAACAAGAAATTCCCTACTAGTTATCGATCAAGAAAGAGCTCATCAAAGGATTATTTACGAAAAATTAATGAAAAAAATAACTAAGTCCGATAACTCTAGCCAGCAACTAATTTTTCCGGTAAATTTCATTCTGACTAAAAGTCAAAAATTAATTTATTTTGACTTAAAAAACACTTTAACTGAAATTGGTTTCAGATTAGAATTAGAGGGAAAATTAAATTTAAAGATTATTGGGATTCCTGGAATATGTTCTGACATACAAGCAACTAAAATTATAGAAGATTTATTTGACCAATTTGAAAACGACAACAAAAAAAAGTCTTTTAGTAATGGAGATTTAATAGCCAAGTCAATTTCACAATCTACATCAATTAAGAAAGGAAGTGCTTTACAAAAAGAAGAACAGAAAAATATTGTAAATAATTTATTTAATTGCAAAGAACATTTATTATCACCATCGCAGCAAAAAATATTTTTTTCAATTTCGAAATCAGAATTACAAAATAAATTTTCATAATGGGTAGAATTACTGAGACTGTAAAACACTTATTAATAATCAATGGAATAGTTTTTCTAGCCACGTCTTTATATGGTAATTATTTATATGACTTGTTTGCTCTCCATTACTACGGAAACCCATTATTTCAAATTTGGCAACCATTTACGCACATGTTTTTGCATGGAAATTTTAGTCATATATTATTTAATATGATAGGTTTATGGATGTTTGGTTCTCCGCTAGAACAGCTGTGGGGGAAAAATAAATTTGTGTTTTTTTATATATCTTCAGGACTTGGAGCTGCGGCCTTGCAAATGTTATATAGCTCATATGATTTTAACTCAATTTTTGAAATTTTAGTAAATAATGGTTTTAATTCAGATGAAATTATAAATACAATAAAAACCAAAAGATATAATACAAATTGGTTAAGTTATATTTCGGAAAAACAGTTAAATCATCTTAATGAAAGTTTTAATTTATCAATGGTTGGAGCTTCTGGTGCTTTGTATGGAATTATAGTAGCATTTGCGTTTTTGTTCCCAAATGTTTCTCTATTTTTAATATTTATACCAATTCCTATAAAGGCAAAGTATTTTGTACCCATACTGATTGCAGGTGATTTATTTTTTGGTTTTTCAAATTCTTTTACCATTGGAAATATAGCCCATTTTGCTCATGTGGGTGGAGCTCTAACCGGTTTAGGAATGATGATTTATTGGAAAAAAAATCAATTCAAAAACAACCGATGGGATTTATGAGTAATTATAATAAAATATTAGATAAATATTGGCAATTAAACATTGCACAAAAAATAATTTTTATCAATGTTATTCTTTTTGTGTTACCTCTAGTTGTATTTGTTTTTTTTTATTTATTTGAAATTCCTAAAATGAACCTTTATCATTATTTTGAATTATTACCAAATATTGGTGATTTATTTTATAGGCCCTGGTCCTTGATAACTTATGGGTTTATTCACGCTAGTATTACTCATTTATTTTGGAATATGTTTTTATTCTATTATTTCTCGACACTTTTTTTAAATTTATTTAAAGGAGACCACTTGATTGCTCTATTTTGTTCAGGAATTATTGTTGGGGGACTAATATTTGTTTTTAGTTATTCTTTTTTTCCGGTGTTTGGTGGTGTTAATGCTTCTCTTATTGGCTCTTCAGCAGGAGTAATTTCCGTTGTAATTTTCATGTGTACATATTCTCCAAACTCAACAATTAGATTACTCTTTTTTAATGTTAAATTGATTTATGTCGGAATTTTGCTAGTGATTTTTGATTTAGCTCAACTACCAATTTCAAATTCTGGAGGACACATTGCACATTTAGGGGGGGCATTATTTGGTTTTTTTGCTGGAGTTAAGATGAAAAATGGGGACAATATTTTTAATTTTTTTAACGAAATCAATTCATTAAAAAAGAAAAAGAATAACAGGAAAAAAGATAATAATGAAAAATTTAAAAATAATAAACAAATAAAAATAGACAGGATTTTAGATAAAATAAATCAGTCTGGTTTTGATAGTTTAACAAGCGAAGAAAAAAATACTTTAAATGAAGCTAGTAAAGATTAATTAATTTAATTTTTGTAAGATGTATTTCATCGAGAAATTCTTTATTATTTTAAATGTTGTTTTTCTAATTATTCAACTTTTTTTAATGGGTACAATAGAAACTCCCATTGAAGATTATTTTTTTAGCCTTTTTGTTCCTGTTATTATTATTATCAATCTCTTCTTTTTTTTTATCTGGTTATTTTATTTAAAATGGCCGTTTTTGTTATTTATTTTAACTTTCTTGATTGGTTACAATGAGTGGAATTTATTTTATAAGTTTCCAAACACTACGTTAAGAAAAAGTGGTTCCACTTTTTCTGTGATGAGTTATAATGTAAGATTATTTAACAAATATAGATGGATCGAAAAACCAAATATTTCAGACGAGATAGAAGAATTAATAATTCAAGAAAACCCTGACATACTTTGCGTCCAAGAATATTCAAGTGAAATGGCACCGGAGTTGAAAGGCTATAAATTTAGGTACATTTATCCAAATCCTTCAAAAAAAGGAAAATCAACCGTTGCAATTTTCTCAAAATTAAAAATTAATGGTAAGGGTTTTATTGATTTTGATAATTCATCCAACTCTGGAATCTATATTGATATTGAATTTAGAAAGCAAAAATTACGTGTTTACAATCTTCATCTTGAGTCGTTTAAACTCGATAGAATTGATAGCATTACCAATTCAAGCTTTTCTAAAAATTTTAAACTAAAGTTTGATGAAGTTAGTAGTAGACAAATTGAGCAAATAAATTTTTTTAAAAAAACAGACAAGTTTAATGATAATCCTTCAATTATTGCGGTTGATTTAAACAATACCCAGTTTTCTGAGACTTACAAAATTTTGTCTCGAAAAAAAAATGATGCTTTTCACACTGCTGGTTCAGGTCTTGGTGAAACGTACAAATACTCATTTATTCCTTTAAGAATTGATTTTCTTTTTTCAGACAAAAAATTAAAAATTAATAGTTTTAAAGTAATAAGAAAAAATCTTTCAGACCATTATCCAATAATTAGTTACTATGGAATTGACTAAGCTTTAAGTCAGTCAGATAATTTATTGATTTTGGACCCATATTAAATAACAAATCTAATATGCTCAAATTTGAAATAAATTTAAACTTTGACATAAAAACTTGATTGTACTGAGGAATATCGTAGTTAGAATAATTTTTAACATCTATTAGTCTTTTGTCATATTTGTCATGAGTGATTTTTTTATTTGAAATTTTTATTTCTTTTTTTATACCTAAGATTTGGTTAATATGTAAAATCATATTAATATTTGACGAGTATAATAATTTTTCATTATTGAAAAAGACATTGGAAAATTCTTCCTCATAAAATTCAAAAAAGGGAGAAGATCTATATGCATTCTGTATGGATTTCCAATGTTTAGTTTTCCAGTTTTGGCGATTATCAATCTTCACATTGTGGTCATGTAAATTTTCATCTTTTTTTTCGTTGTGTTTTATAGGGATGATTAGTTTTTGTGCTCCGTTTGAGCTCATAATCAGGCATCTGTTTCTTGTTGTTTGCTTTTGATACTTCATCGATAAATTGTAGGTTACATTGAAATTTACAATATGCCAATAATATATTATAGATGGCAAGTATGATGGAACAAGATGAATCAATTTTTATTTATTTTTCTTCTTTTAATTATAAAACTTAAAATTTGCCAAATAAATATTGTAATCAAAAATGGGAGAAAAAAGGAAACTGGTTTTCCTTTTCCTTTTACAGTTGTCATGATTCTATCCCATCTTATTTTCCAATTTAAAATTCCCTTGTTGAAGTTGTCTACGCTAAACCAAATGAAAACCGGTTTGCCTAGAATATGATTCTCAGGCACAAAACCCCAAAATCTACTATCCTCAGAACTATGCCTATTGTCTCCCATCATCCAATAATAGTCCTGTTTAAAAGTGTATGAAGTGGTTTCGATTCCATTAATTATATAATTATTTTTTCCTTTCCTTATTGAATTACTTTCATAATCTTTAATAATTTTTTTGTATAAAGGGTAATTTTCATTATCAATTTTAATTGTTTCGCCTGCCTTTGGAATTAAAATAGGTCCAAAGTTGTCCTCGTTCCAATTAAATTTTAAATTATTTGGAAAAAAACTTTCATTATAAGAAATTTTGTTATTAATTTTTCTAATTATACTGTCAAAAACATTATTATTTCTAATTTTTTCAGCCTGATTCAAAGTCAAAGTAACCTGTTTCTTTCTTTCAATAATCTCTTTAATTTCAATATAAGGTTCACTTTGTTTAACCTCTCTTACTATCTTATTAGGAAGACCTTCATAAGAAGTTAGGATTCGGAAGTCCTTTAAGTCATTAGAAATATTACCTAATATATATTTTGAAATTTTTTTATACGAGTTTTGGGTTATATTTTCAACTCTATATTGTCTATTAAATCCCTTAATGTTTAAATCAAGAAGTGCTTTTGACGAAACTCCTTTAGAATTATGTATAAAATGATTAAACTGTAATTTGGCTCTATCAGATAGGGTATTTAGTTTTCCGTTGACATAAACCAAGCCATTAATTATTTCTAAGCTATCTCCTGGCAGACCCAAGCAACGTTTAACATAATTTGATTTTTTGTCTACTGGCTTCTTAACCCCTTTCTCTTTTACGAAAAATTTTCTAACGGTGTCTGCAGGCCAATTAAAAACTACAATTTCGTTTCTCTTCACATTTTGAAACCCAGGTAACCTCATATATGGAAGTTGGGGAAATTTTAGATATGATTTTGTTTTAAATATTGGAAGAGTATCATGAACCATTGGCAATGAAATAGTTGTCATTGGGATTCTCGCTCCGTAGTGAAATTTGCTTACAAATAAAAAATCTCCTATTAAAAGGGTTTTTTCTAGTGAACCTGTAGGAATAATGAAAGGTTGGATTATATAATTATGTACAATTGTAGCAGCTACTATTGCAAACAAAACTGAATTAATCCAGTCTCCAATTGGAGTTGTATTTCCTCTGATTTCTATATTAGAATATTTGGTTTTCTTTGAATAATTCAAAATGTAAATGTAAAATCCAAGTGAGATAATACTTAAAAAAACACTTAAGTTTGATTTTTTCCCAAAACTTCTAATGGTTTCAACCCAAATTACAGGAAACATAATTAAGTTTACTACTGGCATAAATAATAAAATAACCCACCACGTGGGTCTTCCAATTATTTTTAGTAGAACTATACCGTTATATATAGGCAATATGGCTTCCCAAATTTTTCTTCCAGCCAAAATATATAATTTCCATGTCCCTAAAAAGTGTATTAATTGAATTAAAATAAAGAAAATGAACCATTGAGTCAGTGTCATATTGTTTTTTAAAATTAAAAATCTAAAATATCATCCATTTTAAAAACTCCCCTTTTGTTTTTAATCCATTTTGCAGCAATTATTGATCCTTTTGCAAAGGCATCTCTTGAAAAAGCTTCATGTTGAATTTTAATTTTATCGAACTTGGATTCGAATGATATGTTATGAACGCCTATCTTTTTATTTTGTCTATTAGAAATCATTGAAATACTTTCGGAATTTTTATTTTTTGTCCAACTTTTAAATGAATTATTATTGTCAATTATATCATTAGCTAAACTAATTGCTGTCCCACTTGGAGAATCTAACTTTTCTTTGTGATGTGTTTCTTCTATAGAAATCCTGTAAGGACTGTCATACTTATTCATTAAAGAGGCTAAATATTTATTTACTTTAAAAAAAATATTTACTCCAAAACTAAAATTAGATGAATAAATAAAAGCAGTTTCCTTTTCTTCACAATACTTTTTCACTAAATCAAAATTATCCAACCAACCAGTAGTTCCACACACGACAGGTACCTTGTAGTCAAAAGATTTAAAAATATTTTCAACGGCTGCTGACGGAACACAAAAATTAATTGAAACATCAGCTTTTGATAAATCACCTTTTTGCATCTCTTTGTCAATTATACAAACAACTTCTATTTTTTCTTTTGTTGCTATTTTTTCGATAGTTCTGCCCATTTTTCCGTAACCAATAATAGCGATTTTCATATCTAAAATTTTAAATTTAAGTTAATACCAGCCGTAGGAAAAGAATTTATCCCTGATTGATCTAAATAAGGTTTAATTGTAAGTTTTGATTCTACATTAAATTGTAATAAATGAGCACCAACATTGGCATCTAAAACATTTAAAAGATATATACCAACAAACCATAAAATTGATAGATCTCTGTAATTTTTATGAAAATTCATTCCTTCAATAAGCTGGTCGTTAAATAATATTTTACGCGTATATTCATCCGAAAAATCTCCTCTAATTCTCTGCTTGTAGGCATTTCTATAGGAATTCATTTCATTTGTTTGATATATAAAATAGTACGCAGAAACGGTTAACCCTCCATAAATAAATGGGATGGTCCAATACCTTTTAGTGTAAATTTGTCCAAGACCAGGAATTACAGCGGAATAAAATGCTGCTTTTGAAGGTGTAAGGGGATTTTTAATAAGCTTTTCTCTTTTTGCATCATTGTTATAATTTTTCCTTTCTGATTGACAATAAGTATTAAGAGAGAAAAAAATTGAGAACAAAAAAAATAATTTAACTTTCACTTTTTAATGAGGTTTTTAAGCTTCAATAACTCTGATTTTGAGTTAAAGGGTATTTTTAAAATTCCTTTATTATCTCCTAATGTAAGAATTTGAATTTTTGACCCTAGTATTTTAGAAAAATATTTTTCCTCCTGATCAAAGTTAGGTTTCGGTTTTAGTGGTTTTTTTGGTGACTTATTTTCTTTAATTTTCCTAACAAGAACTTCGGTTTTTCTAACGCTTAATTCTTTTCTAATTATTTCTTTATAAACCCTTAGTTGAATGTTTTTACTCTCAATATTAATTATGCTTCTACCATGACCCATTGATAAGAAGCCATCTCTAATTCCAGTTTGAATAATTGGATCTAGTCTTAACAACCTTATATAATTTGATATTGTAGATCTTTTTTTCCCTAATTTTTTGCTTAATTGCTCTTGAGTGAGAGATAACTCATCAATCAATCTTTTGACCGAAAGGGCTATTTCAATAGGATCAAGATCTTTCCTCTGTATGTTTTCAACTAATGCAATTTCTAGCATTTCTTCTTCATTTGAATTTTTAATAAATGATGGAATAGTTTTTAAACCTATTTTCTTTGATGCTCTTAATCTCCTTTCACCAGCTATTAATTGAAATTTGTCGTTATCGACCTTTCTAACTGTTATCGGTTGAACTATGCCTAGGTTTTTGATTGATTCTGCTAATTCACCTATGTTTTCATCACTAAAATTACTCCTCGGTTGATATGGATTTGTTGCAATCTGGTTTATTGGGATTGCAACAACACCAACTTTAATTTTTTCTTCAGTTGCATTATTGTCAACCGAATACGAATCAGAATTATTTAAAAGAACAGAAAGGCCTCGTCCTAAAGCTGATTTTTTTTTGGATTTACTCATTATTTGTTTTTTTTAAAATTTCTTGAGCTAAACTTAAATAATTTTTAGCCCCTTTACTAGTTGAATCATATTCGATAATATTTTCTCCATAACTTGGAGCTTCACCTAATCTGACATTTCTTTGAATAATTGTTTTAAAAACCATTTTTCCAAAATGTTTTCTCACTTCTTCAACTACAGTATTTGAAAGCCTAAGTCTTAAATCATACATTGTAAGAAGCAAACCTTCAATATCAAGATTAGGATTATGTAATTTTTGAATACTTTTTACTGTATTTAAAAGTTTACCTAAACCTTCTAAAGCAAAGTATTCACATTGAATCGGAATTATAACTGAATCAGAAGCAGTTAAAGCATTTAAGGTAATCAAACCCAAAGATGGAGGACAATCTATTAAAATGAAATCGAAACTATCTGAAATTTCGTCGAGTGACTTTTTCATAATAAATTCACGTTTCTTTTTATTCACTAACTCAATTTCAACAGCTACCAAGTCAATGTGAGAAGGAATTAATTTTAATTTTTTTATTGATGTTTTATAGATAATTTTCTTTAAATCACTTTTATTATCAAATAACTCATAAGTCCCTATTTTTTTTATTGAAGAATCAAAGCCTAAGCCAGAGGTTGCATTAGCTTGTGGATCAGCATCAATCAATAAAACTTTTTTTTCAAGAATAGCAAGGGCAGACGAAAGATTAATGGAAGTTGTCGTTTTTCCAACACCACCTTTTTGATTCGCAATTGCAATTATTTTTGCCATAATATTTTTTAAAAATAGCACTAATTAAAGGTCAAAAAAAGGGAATCTGAAAAGGTTTTTTAACAAAATATTAAATAATAAGAATAACTATTATTCAACAATAAGTATTGTTTCATTATTCTTTTTATGTCTGTATTTTTCACGAGCAAATTTTTCTAAACTATCAATATTATTTAAATCTATAATTAATTTATTATCTTTTTTGATTTCACTTTCTAAAAATTTTTTTCTTTCATTTAAATTTTCAATTTCCTTACTTAGTTCTAGGTGAACTAATAAAGAATGAGTATCTAAAAAAATCATCCATACAAGAAAAAATAGGCTAATTATTGCATATGCGTATGAGTATGGGCTTTTTAATTTTACTTTTTTAAAGTTCATTTTATTATTTCTCAATAGAGTTAACAATCTCTTCAGTAATTAACTGTTTGGTGGAGTTTCCCCAAGAATTTAAGATGTAGTTTACTACATCAGAAATTTCTTCATCGTCCAGGCCTTGAGAAACCATTATTGAATTGTACTTTTCTCCATTAACTATAATTGGTCCTTTAAGACCGTATTTAATTGAAGAAATAGTTCTATTAATATCTTTTAGAAAATCTGATTTAGCCAATGGAGGATAAATTCCCTTGACACCTTTTCCGTCCTCTAAATGGCATTGAGCACAAAAATCTTTATATATCTCTTGCCCATCTAATAAGCTTTCTTGGAGAGGTTTTTTTGTAAATAAACTTAAACAAATATTAAATATAAAAATGAAGTAAAATGTTACAAAAAATTTCATATCTAATTAGGTATTATTTTCAGAATTCCATTTCCTTCAACAGCAACGTATAAGTACCCATCAGGACCTTCTTTAACATTTCTGACTCTTCCAATTGATTCAAGAACTTTTTCCCTTTTTATGACTTTTTCTTTTTTTATTTCTAATCTCTCTAGGTACTCAAATTTTAGTGAACCAACAAAAAGACTGTTTTTCCATTTTGGATACACATTAGATGTTGAGAATGCCATTCCAGACGGAGCAATTGAAGGGACCCAATAATATAGAGGTTGTTCCATTCCATTCATAGAAGTTTTATTAGTTATGATGGTTCCACTGTAGTTAATTCCGTAGGTTATTATTGGCCATCCATAATTTTTTCCGGGTTTAATAATATTTATTTCATCTCCACCTTTTGGACCATGCTCACTAGTCCATATTCTTTTAGTTTTTTTGTTAAATACCATTCCTTGTGGATTTCTATGCCCATAACTATAAATTGCCTCTCTAACATTTCCTTTGCCAAAAAATGGATTGTCATTTGGGATACTCCCATCTAAGTTTAATCTATAAACTTTACCTCCATCTCTGGAAATATCCTGTGGATTTACATCTCTGTTTCCTCTGTCTCCTATTGTAAAATAAAGATAATTGTCATCATCAAAAACAATTCTTGAACCCCAGTGCTGTCCCTTTTTTGTATTAAAATCTCCTTTGTAAATCATTTTTAAATCCTTCAATTCTAAATCTACCAAAGTAGCTCTGTATAACGCAGTATGACCTCCTTTTGCTTTTCTTTTCCCGTTTTGAGGCAAAAAGGAATATTTTTTTTGTATGGATCTTAATTTACTTTTTAATTTTTTTTCTTCTTCATATAAATTTATGTCATTGGAAATTTCAATTTTTTTTATTCGATTACTTAATTCTGAAATTTGATTTAAAACATTTTGATCCTTTATGTCAGGATAATAGTTTACATCTAAAAAAAGTTGAAATTTTTCAATAGGATCAAACCCATTATTCAATTCATCTTTAAAAGTTTCGATAAAATCTTTCAATGTCTCATTAAAAACAAATGGATATTCTTCCCTTATTAATTCAATCCCTTTCTTAATTAGTTCGCTATTAAAAAAGTTTTCATCCGAAACAGAGTCACTTACAAGAGAAATCTTATTAAAAGTGTCAATTTCTGAACTCATAGTAAAAAAGATTTCTTTTGTTTCCTCATAGTGAGGTGAAACAGCAATATCTAAAAGACCTCCTTGGCCCCTCACATAAACTGGTGGTAGACCTTTAACTCTCTTTTTATTACCGTTTCTTATTCTATATAAAATTCCACTTTTTTCAGTTACCAATAAATCATTTTCATTTATAAAACTCATCCCCCAAGGAATATCCAAACTATCAACAATTATTTTGTATGAATAGTTTTTTTTGTCTGGAGTTTGAACTTTTGGTAGATTTTCTTGAGCACTACAACTCAAAATAGAAGCCGTTAGTGTAGCAATTGTTAAAAATGTATTTTTCAATTTTTTTTTTTTTTAAAATTACAAAAATCTTTGGTTTGAAAATAATTAAGAGTTATGTGGATTTTCATTTTCAGGATGACAGTTGTCGAGCTACATACTAAACTTATCACTCTATGTAAATTAAAGTTAAATACATCAATTTTACTATCAAAATGGTGATAAATATCTACAATAAATTATGACATTTTCAAAATTTCAAATCATACTTATACAGTTAATTTATAAAATAATTTTTTTTTTAATTTTAATAGACCATTTATTATGAACTCAATAGAAAAATTCCTCAGGAAAAACATTAGATTTTCTAGTATATTATATTTTTCATCACTAGGATACTTTATCTTTTTTGTATATTCTGATATTTATTTGGTAGAACCAATTCTTGACATTCCTGAGATAATAGACACCCTAATGTTTTTTTGGTTTTTATATATAACTTATATAGTTATAATGATTCAGAAGGATTTAAAAGACAAAAAGTGAAGTTTATGATTTTAAAAAAACTCTTTTTTGAGGGGTTTTATAGAATAAGTCGGGATGACAGGATTTGAACCTGCGACCCCACGCACCCCATGCGTGTGCGCTACCGAGCTGCGCTACATCCCGTTATTTAAATTTATAATAAATTCTTTTATAAATAAATCACAATTATTAAAAACTAAAAAAAAATTAACATTACTACAACATTTTATTTAAATTTAAGATTATAGATTTAGTTTTATAATAGCAGATGGAATATGAAAGAAGAAAAAACTCAACTAGAATTTTATAAAACTATCCTAGAAAAGGTCAGTTTTGATCGTATGTTATTCGAAAAAGAATTTAACAAGGCGGTTCTTGACCTCTCATATGAGGATTCAAATGAATTGAGGAGATGGAAAAGGAATTTTCTTTTCGAAAAAGTTCAAAGTAATTATATTAGAAAATCTTCCTAAGGACTTATTAACTTAATTTTATTTATTAAAATTTCTCCTCTAACAATACTCTGAATTATTGTTTGTAAAGCTTCAATAATTTGAATTTTTAGTTGGGATTTTGGATATATAATACTTATTTCCCTTGCAGGCGCAGGCTCTTCGAATGGTTTAACGTTTACTTTATTTTCTTTTGAAAGATTTTCAGTGTTAAGAAATGGAAGTAATGTCATCCAAGGCCCCTCATTTGATAGATTTACTAATGTTTCGAAACTTCCGCTTTTTAAAACATATCTTCCACTTTTATTGTCAAAAGACTTAATTTTTTCTTCATCATTAAGGCCACATATGGATAATACTTGGTTTCTGAAGCAATGACCATCTTCAAGAACTAGTACTGACTCAGACTCGATATCCTCTAATTTTAATCTTTTCAAACCTTTTAATCTATGGCTATTCGGTATATAACCCACGAAGGGTTCATAATACAAGGGTGTTTCTACAATTGAATCTATTCTAAGTGGTGTAGCAGCAATACCAGCATCTAAAACACCATCATTAAGATTTTTTATGATGTTTTCAGTTGGCATCTCTAGAATATTTAATACAACTTTTGGATATTTCTTGAGAAAGGTCTTTAAGAACATAGGAAGCAGAGTAGGCATAATTGTAGGAACAATCCCTAAATTGAATTCTCCGCCTATAAAACCTTTTTCTTGGGCTATTATATCTTCCATTCTTTTAGACTCAGAAATTATACTTTTTGCTTGTTTTAAAATTTCTTCACCCACCTTTGTTAATACAACTGGTTTTTTAGTTCTATTAAAAATTTGTACGCCTAATTCATCTTCAAGTTTTTGAATTTGCATACTTAAAGAAGGTTGTGTGACAAAAACTTTTTTTGAAGCGCTAGTAAAATTCCCAGTTTCAGCAACTGCAATCATATATTTAAGTTGTGTTAATGTCATATCTAAAAACTATTATAAAAGTAAATATAATAAGATTTTTATATTAAGAAAAAATTTAATTAAAAAAAGAAGCCTACTTGGATTAGTAGGCTTCTCGAGTGTTAACCAATAATTAAATATCTAAACAAGGGAGTAACCAAAACAAATCAAAAGAAAAAACTATAATAATAGTTACCAAATCAAACAAACTCCCTTATTTGGATACACATAATTAATATTTAAAATTAGATTAACTATAGGTTTTTAATTGTATTATTTTATTAACTATTAGATTTACCTATTCTATGATATCTACATTCATTTTTATATTGTCAAGAGGTGCTTCTCTTTTGTCTATTGGTTGGGCATTTATTTTATCTACTACATCCATTCCTTTAATGACTTTCCCAAATGGTGTATAGCTCCCATCAAGATGGTGTGCCCCAGTTTTTTTTTGAACTATAAAAAATTCATAAGGAGATGCTAATTTATATGGATTATTAATATCACTGCTCGGCATTGATATAATTCCTCTCTTATGTTTAATGTTGCTTTTAGCGTCTACAGGTAACAAATATTTTCCTATTTGTTTCCTTTTAATTGATGTCTCCCTATTGTCAGAGTTACCTCCTTGAATTATAAAGTTTGGAACAACTCTGTGAAAAAAGGTATTATTAAAATACCCCAATTTTGTTAAATAAATAAAATTTGACTTGTGATATGGGGTTTCATCAAAAAGACGGATTATAATTTCACCGAAAGAAGTTGATATTTTAACCTTATTAAAATTATTTTGTTTATTAAACTCATAGAAAAAATTAATTACATTTTTATCATTCAATATAATTTTAGGTTCTTCTGATAAAATTTTATTGATTTTCTTCTTTATAATTTTTTCTCCAATACGAGTTTTTATTTTTTCTTTATTTTCAACCCTTTTACTTTCACAGCAAATTGAAATAATTGATATAATAAAAAAGATGATTAAATTTAATTTTTGCATATGGAATTGAATGAGTTTTTACTTAACACTCCAAAATTAAATGAAATTCCTAAACCAGGAATTAAATCTCATTTTAAAATGGCACCTAAGGGGAGAGAATTCAACTACGAAATAAATAATAATTTAAGATTTGCTGCTACGATAATGTTAATTTATCCAATAAGAAAAATTTTACATTTTTGTCTTATAAGAAGAGCTTCTAAAAACACCATACATTCAAATCAAATTGCTTTTCCTGGAGGAGAAAAATACAAATCCGATAAAAACTATTGGGATACAGCGTTACGTGAGATGAATGAAGAGATTGGCGTTAAACAAGATAATGTTATTTATATAACAAACTTATCTAAACTTTTCATTCCTGTTAGCGATTATCTTGTTTTTCCCTTCATGGCAAGAATGAACAAACGACCGGTATTTTTATTAAATAAAAATGAGGTTGATTATCTCATAGAGGTAAAGCTTTCAAAACTTTTGTCAAAAAGTTCGATAGGAACATCAAAAATTATGAATCGAAAGGTTCCAATATTTAATTTCGATGGTGAACATGTGTGGGGAGCTACTGCAATGATTCTTGGTGAAGCAAGGGATATGTTTATATTGTTGAAATAATAATATATTTACCAAACAAATGAGACTTTTTGAAAAAAATCCTTTTGGACATTATCTAATAATCAAGAAGATGCTAATTCGATATATCGGCTATTTAACACATAGGAGATATAGGGGTTTTAATGAATTAAAGATTGAAGGTTCAAATGTATTAAATGGTCTGCCTGATTCAAACGTCCTTTTTGTTTCTAATCATCAAACTTACTTTGCTGACGTAGTCGCCATGTTACACGTTTTTAATGCAAGTCTTCATGGAAGAAATGATACTATTAAAAACGTAGGCTATTTATGGAACCCAAAATTAAATATCTATTACGTTGCGGCTAAAGAAACAATGAGGTCAGGATTACTTCCAAGAATATTATCGTATGCAGGTTCAATACCGATTCAAAGGACATGGAGAGAAGGGGGACAAGATGTCAAAAGAGATGTCAATAAATCAGACATCAATAATATTTCTTTAGCTTTAAAAGACGGTTGGGTAATTACTTTTCCTCAAGGGACAACAACTCCGTTTAGACCATTACGGAAGGGCACAGCACATCTCATCAAACAATTTAAACCATTGGTTGTACCAATAGTTATAGATGGATTTAGAAGATCATTTGATAAAAAAGGTATTTTGATCAAAAAAAAAGGAGTAATTCAATCAATGTGCATAAAAAATCCACTAGATATTGATTATGAAAAAGAATCGGCTGACGAAATAATTCATAAGATTGAATTTGCAATAGAGCAACATCCCTCTTTTTTAAGGGTTCATCCAATTAATGACAATATTAATTAGTATCTAAAAATATTATTTTAAACCGTCTTTATTATTTAAAAAACTTTCCTTAATGTTTCTAATTGTTGAGTCCAATTTTGATTCACTATCAATTAAAAAATAAACTTTGTCATTGCTTTTTATTTGGGATTTATCACTAACAATTACTTTAGCTTCAAAATTTATTGAATCAATTCTTTTTTTTTCGATAGTTATTTCAAAATCATTATAACTTCTTTTAGACTTATTACAAGAATTAAAGACAATACAAGAAATGATAAGATAATGATGAAAATAAGAGACTTTCAAAATGTATTTCTTATTGTGTCAAATAAATAGATACTTATCCACTGATTTTTTTAAATTTAAAAAAAAAAAAATTAAAAAATTTTTATTTCTTTTCGTAATTACCTTAAATGCATGTAAACCTGTGTACAGAGCGATTCCCTTTGATAAATATGTACCTTCTAAAAGTCCTAATTATTCACATTCTGAATCGTGGGCTGTAAAACCAGGTAAATATCCAGAATCTTTGAAAAAGATCATCGGAGAAAGTAACAATAAAGACTGTGATGTATTTTTTATTTATCCTACAATGTTTCTTAATCGAAAAGATTTTAATTGGAATGCCGATCTGGATGATCAATTATTAAATAAAAATATAATTAACAGATCTGTTAAATACCAAGCTTCCGCTTTTGGGAAAGTGGGGAATATATATGTTCCATTTTATAGACAGTCTCATTATAAGGTTTATGTTAAGCCATTTAATAATTATGAGGAAAAATCAAGAGCCATTGCATATAGTGATATAAAAAAAGCATTTAAATATTATTTAGATAATTATAATAATGGTAAACCAATTATTATTGCTTCTCACAGTCAAGGTAGTATTTTATCTGTGATGTTGTTAAAAGAGTTTTTTGATGACAGACCACTTCAAAAAAAATTGGTAATTGCTTATTTACCTGGAACTAAAATTTTGGATGATTATTTTAAAAAGATAAAAAAATTACAAAAAAGCGATGAAGTAGGAGGTTATGTTTCATGGAATACATATAAAAAGGGTAGTTATCCAAAAAAGTATGAAGAGTGGTTTAAAGGAGCCACTACAATAAACCCAATAACGTGGGATAAAACAATTAAAACTGATTACGAGGATCATAAAGGGCTCTTTTACACAGATGATAAAGTGTATCCCAATTCAGTTAAAATAATATTAAAAGATGGATTGGTATGGTCTTATTTACCTCGTATTCCAAAACGTTTATTCTTATTAATGAAAAAAAATTATCATGCTGCAGATATAAATTTATTCTGGAAAGATATTGAGATAAACTCTATTAATAGGTTAAAGTCGTGGCAAAAGAAACAATAAAATCTCAGATAATTTTAACTTATAATATTTTTTAAATTACCAATTAAAACAGTATTGATAATTAAGATTTAATTAATAAATTTAAATAAATATTAAAATGAAAAAACCAAATTCCTATTCTTCTCGACGTTCATTTTTAAAAAAATCAGTTACTGCATCCTCATTTTTTATTGTCCCTAGATTTGTCTTAGGTGGTAATGGCTATACTGCACCCAGTGACAAACTCTCAATTGCTTCTATTGGCTGCGGGGGGAAAGGAAGTAGTGATATCACACATGCTTCTGTAAATGGAAGAGAAAATGTTATTGCTCTATGTGATATTCATCCTACTGGTGACCACGGAGTTGTTAACATAAGAAAAAGGTTCCCAAAAGCACGATTCTATACTGACTTTAGAGAACTTCTAAGTGAAGAAAAAGATTTGGACGCGGTAACAGTATCTACACCTGACCACACTCATGGTATTATTGCAAAAACAGCAATGGAAAATAAGATTCATGTGTACGTACAAAAACCACTAACTCACAATATTAAAGAAGCACGTTTATTAACAGAACTAGCACGAAAGAAAAAAGTTGTTACCCAAATGGGAAATCAGGGTGCATCTCATCCAGGCCAAAAGTATGTTCAAAAATGGATTCGTGAAAAAAGAATTGGAAATGTTAGTGAAGTAAAAGTTTGGACAAATAGACCCGTATGGCCACAGGGAATATCTTTTCCTGTATCTGATCCTGGAAACAAACCTAAAGACCTAGACTGGGATTTATGGTTGGGACCTGCTAAAAAAATTCCATATAATTCTTCTTTGCATCCGTTCAATTGGAGAGGCTGGTGGGAGTACGGAACAGGTTCTTTAGGAGATATGGGATGCCATTTGATTGATATTCCATTTAGAGCTTTAAAGTTAAAATACCCCGTTTCTGTGGAGTGCAGTGTAAGTTCATTTTTTTCAAAAATGTGGGAGGTTAGGCACCAATCTATAGGATGTCCAGCGTCCTCGTATGTTACCATTAATTTTGATCCAACTGATATAAATAAAACTCCAATTAAATTAGAGTGGTACGATGGTGGATTAAGGCCTTCCTATCCAAGTCTAATTCCAACTGACACTTATTTAGGGGGCAAAAGAAATACAAATGGAGTTATGATGATAGGTGAAGATGGTATTATTACTACCGACGTGTACGGAAAAAATCCTAGACTATTTACTAGAGATAAGCAGGTCATATCGCCTAAAATTAAAAATTTACCCAAAGATGATTGGGGTCATCAGAGGATGTGGATTGATGCTATTAAAGATGGTTATGGTAGTTCTAAGCATAAAATGTTAACTTCTTCATTTGATTACGCTGGCCCAATGACAGAGACGGTGCTCATGGGAAATATAGCTATCAGATCGTATTTATTAAATAAAAATGGTAATCCAGATTCGGTAAGAATAACAGGTAAGAATAGAAATAGTTATTATGGGAGGAAGAAACTGACCTGGGATGGAGAAAATATGAAAATCACCAACCTCGAAGATGCAAATCAGTTTGTTGGTAGAAATTACCGAGAAGGTTGGCAACTATGATTTTATAAATTATTGATAAATAATACAATTATAATTATTGAAACGTAGAGATGCCATAAGAAAGACTGCAATAGCTTCGGCTTTTGGAATCTTATTACCTTTTAAAAATCAAAAAGAAAAAACAGAAAAAAAAATTATGCTTAAAGGCAATATAAACCATAGTGTTTGTGATTGGTGTTATCCGAGCTTATCTCTTGAAGAATTATGCATTGAAGCGAAAAGAATTGGTCTTGTTGGTATCGATTTAGTCAAACCCAAAGATTTTCCAATACTCAAAAAATACGGTCTTTTATCCACAATGACAGAAGGTGCAGAAATAACTCAAAAGGAGTCTTTCAATGATCCCAGCTATCACAGTCAACTAAAAGATAGGTATACAAATCATATTGATTATGTATCTAAAGCTGGTTTTAGAAATTTAATTTGTTTTTCTGGTAATAGAAAGGGCATGGATGATGAAACTGGATTAAATAACTGTGTTGTAGGGTTAAAAAAAATTCTTTCATACGCAGAAAAAAAAGGAGTTGTTATTTTAATGGAACTGTTTAATTCAAAAATTGATCATCCAGATTATATGTGTGATAACACCAAGTGGGCTATTGAATTATGTAAAAGAGTCGGCTCTCCAAATTTTAAGTTACTTTATGACATATATCATATGCAAATTGAAGAAGGTGACATAATTAGAACTATTAATGATAATCATGTTTACTTTGGACATTACCATACGGCTGGTGTACCAGGAAGAAATGAAATTAATTCCTCACAAGAATTAAATTACCCCGCAATAATGAAAACTATTGTAAAAACTGGATATTCTGGGTTTGTTGCTCAAGAATTTAGACCTACAAGGAATAACCCTATTGAATCCTTAGAAGAGGCGATAGATATTTGTGATGTTTAGCAAATTAATTACAATTTAAACTACTTATTAAGGTATAAGTTCCAACATTGATTGTAATACTACCTTCTAAATGCCTAAAACTGTAGGCTTTTCCTTTAGGAACATAGACTCTTACCTTTTTACATAGTGGATCAGTATATGTAAATGATACACCATTATTTCCACCTTCAACAATACTTTCTTTGCATGGTGAGCAACTAACATAAATATTAACGGTAGCATTGTTACTATAAACTGTTCCGTCAAATGCTTTGTATTGAAAACTATCACCAGAGTTCATTGTTCCTCCCTGAACATAGGAAAAAGTACCATTGCTATTTAAAGTCAAATTTCCATATGTGGGAGATGATACTAGAGTTACGGTTAAAGAATCTGCATCAGGGTCAACATCATTATAAGTAACTTTTGTTTGACCATTATCTAGCGAGGTAGCTGTTGCTCCTACATCTACAATAATAGTGTCATTATTTGCTACTGGAGGATCGTTTGTTCCTGTTACATTAATACTCACTGTTATTGGTGCACTATTAACTTTTCCATCATTAGCACTATATGTGAAAGAGTCAGTTGATTCGTTACTTCCATCGTGGGTATAAGAAAAAGTTCCATTTGCATTGAGTGTTACAGTTCCTCTTGAAGGATTCGTAACTTTTACAGCTGTGAGTGCATCACCATCTGGGTCAGTATCATTTGCTAAAACTGAAGTTGAACCGTTTGAAGTAGTCGTAGCAGTTCCAGATTCCATAACGAATATGGTGTCACCTACACCATTTGCTGGATTGTTTATATAAATTGTTACTGTAGTTGTATTTCCAGGGAAAAACCCGTCAGTTGGTCTATAATAAAAAACATCGGTTGTTGTTGCACTTCCGTCATGAGTATATGAAAAAGTTCCATTTGCATTAAAAGTAAGACTTCCATTCAAAGGTCCGTTTGAAAGTTGTGCGGTGAGCGGATTTCCTTCTGGGTCTACATCATTAGAAAGAACACTTGTTGTTACACCGTCATTTAAAGTGTTTATTGTTCCTCCGTTTACAACACTAATATTGTCAGGATTCCCGGTAGGGGGGTCGTTAACATTAGTTATGTTTACGTTTATAATATCATCTGGTGAACAACCAGGGTCTCCATCAAAGGCAGTTAAAATTACATTAGTATTCCCATTTTGATTTTCTTTAAACTGAACAATAAGACTTGTACTAGTTGTAGTTACTGCAATTAGATCTGGATTTTGAGTAATAGCTGAATATTGCAACGTGGGACTCTCAACGTCAGAGAATGTATTTCTTATATCAATAACAATAGGTGCAGCGTCCTCGGCTACATTAATATCAGCAATGGCATTATCAAGTGTTGGACAGTCATTAACAGGTACAATTGTTAAATATATAGGGATATCGATTTGACAATTTTGGTCGTTAACTGTTACCGTTGTAGTCAAAGATCCATTGTCATGTTGAGCAATATTATTAAATGAAACTATACCCTGGTCATTTACTGTAACAGAACTAAGTGCAGAATTTGTCTGAACAGATGAATATAAAATAGTGTCTGGTGGTAAATCCGAATCTGAAACTGTTGCTCCAATATTTAATGTAGGGATAGCTACATCTTCGTTGTAAATTAGGGTGTATGATCCAGTTGTAGTTTCAGGGCAATCATTTACTTTAGTAATTGTTATACTAACAGTAGCCGTGTTTCCGTCTTGTGTACCATCATTTGATTTATATGTGAAAGAATCACTTGTAGTTTCAGATCCATCATGAACATATGTAAAAGAACCTGTGCTAGTCAGAGATATTGTTCCAAAGGTAGGGGAAGTAACTAGAAATGCAGCAGTTGGAGTGCCAATTTCAACATCCGTATCGTTTTCTAAAACTGAAGAAGCTCCTAAGGTGGTTACTGTTACTGTTCCTCCTTCTAAAACTGACAATTCGTCTCCGACGGTTACAGGTGGATCATTCTGAGGATTTACAGTCACATTGAAAACATCATTGGTTAGTGGAGAACAACTTGCATCTCCTGTATTGTCGTCCACTGTAGTTGTTACAACAAAACTACCTGTTTGGTCATCAACGTAATCAATAGTAAGTGTAGCGCTGTTAAGTGTTACAGTTGCTATTCCTGCTCCAGTATGAGTTACGGTATAAGTTAAGTTATTTAAAGTTGGTCTGATATCTACGTCTTCAAAAACAGTATTTAGGTCTAATACAGAATCAGGAGCATCTTCATTGACACTTATGTCCGGTTGAGCACTCACAACTGTTGGACAATCATTAACCGCATTGATTTGAATTGTTACAGTGACAGTTACATTATTTACACCATCGGACAGTGTGTAAAAGAATGTATCCGTAGCTGTTTCAGAACCATTATGAGTGTAAGAAAACGTTCCATTTGCAGCGAGTGCAAAATTACCAGGATCGTTATGGTGTAGTGGTTGTGTTAGTAAGGTCGCTGTTAGAGGGGAACCTTCAGGATCTGAATCGTTTGCAAGAACAGAAGTGGCCCCACCAGTAACTGTGGTTGCAGTGGCACTTTCATTCAATATAATTTGGTCTGCTACTCCAATTGGTGGATCATTTTCAGGATTTACAGTCACGCTAAAAATGTCACTAACAGTATTACACCCAGCACCGTCATCAGCTGTTAGTGTTACCACAAAGCTTCCAGTTTGATCGTCAATGTAGTCAATTGTAATTGTTGCAGTGTTAAGGGTAACTGTTGCTATTCCAGAACCAGTGTGAGTAACTGAAAAGGATAAATTATCAGGAATTCCTCCTACTCTGTCGATGTCGTCAAAAACTGAACTAACATTTATAATCGTATCTGATGCGTCCTCTTGAACAGTTACATCTGAAATTGGATTTGCAACTGTTGGACAGTCATTAACAGGAGTAATTTGAATTGTTACTGTAACGGTATTTCCAGGGTCAGTTCCATCAAATGTTCTGTATGTAAATGAGTCAGTAGTAGTTTCAGAACCATTATGTACATAATTAAAAGTACCTGAATTTTGAAGTGAGAAACTTGATGAATTAACAGGTGTATCAATTACTTGGGCAAAAATATTGTCTCCATCTGGATCACTATCATTGCTAAGTACATTACTTGATCCCGCACTCGTAATAGTTGCTGTTCCTCCTTCTACTAAGGTGATCGAATCAGTAACAGTAATTGGAGCATCGTTAACGCTACCAATATTTACATTGAAAGCATTATTTGTGGTATTACAACCGGCATTATCATTCGCAGTAACGGTCACAACAAAACTTCCATACTGATCCTCGATGTAATCTATAGTAATTGTTGCTGTATTAATTGTTACTGTCGCTAAGTTAGTTCCTGTTTGTGAAACGGTGTATGTTAGATTATCTGGATTTCCAGCTACCCTATCAACATCTGTGAAAACATTACCAACATTTATAATAGTATTTGATGCATTTTCACTAACATTTATATTTCCTAAAGGGTTTGCAATTGTAGGACAGTCATTAACAGGACTAATTTGAATAGTTACAGTTACTGTGTTTCCTTGTTTAGCTCCATCAAAGGCTCTGTAAGTAAAAGAATCTGTTGTTGTTTCTGAACCATTATGAACATATGTAAACGTACCTGAACTTTGAAGTGCAAAACTAGAGGTATTTAGAGGGCTTGAAACCAACTGAGCCTGTAAAGCATCTCCATCGGGATCAGTATCATTGCTTAAAACATTACTCGACCCCGCACTAGTTGTAGTTGCTGTGCCCGCCTCAGCTAAGGTAATAGAGTCAGTAACAGTTACTGGAGGGTTTGTATCGGAAGCGAACGACCCTGAATACACACCTCTTCCATAGCTTGCGGCGATTACCCTATTATCGGTTGCTGAATCACCTCTGAAATCCATATCATAAACAGGAACATCACTCATTCCATTATATGATTGCGTCCAATTTGGACTAGCAGCATCAAAATTTGAAGTTCTCCAAACTCCAAGTTCAGTACCTACAATTACTTCGCCACTTTCATAAGGATTATTTAGAATAGAAAAAACAGGAATATCTGGGAAATTTCCCTCTTTGCTAGAAGAAGTTGAAAAGCCATCATCTGTATATCTAATATTGCTATTGGCCGCAGTATTTATTCCATAATTATAATAAGTTGCATAAATATCCTGTTCAGTATTCCCAATGTGGATATCTGAGACACTACCCACTTGGTTATAAATACTAGAAATCACTCTAGAGCCATCATTTTTGTTTGCATTTGTAATTTTTTTAATTTCGCCGCTTCTAAGTCCGACAAAAAGTGTTGAAGTATCTGTAGTGTGTCTTGATACTTCTAATGCGGTAGTAAAATCTGAACCACTTGCTACACCAGGAATTAAAAATGTAGCAGGAGTCCCACCTCTTTCAAGACCTGTAATGACTCTTATTGAAGTACCTGCATTACTAAAGTATACATTTTGATTTGAATCCAAAGCACCAGGATTTATAAAACTTCCTTCATCGTCAGGAACTCCTAAATTATTACCAAAATTAAAATCCAGACTCGTAAGAGTGCCATTAACGTCAAATTCTCCTCTAACAATCCTGTCATTATAAACATAATTTGTAATATAAAAATCACCACCTACTTGATCAAATACACTTTCAGCACCATCTCCACTTTGTATTTCTGTACCACCAGTTTTATTGTTATTTGAATTCATTAATGCATAACTCCCATTGTCTTGAGTTCCACCAATTATCCAGTCATCACCTGCGAAATCTTGTGGACTTTGCCCAACGGTATAAAACTGAGTTGTTATCATACCTGCCTCTGTTTCAAAAAATGAAGAGGTACTTGAGGCATTTGCTAAATTAGAACTATAAGCAACTCCTCCATCATTTACAACTATAGCTTCATTTGGAGATGATGGCCTAAAATACAAACCGTGTTGATCTGCGTGCACTAATGAACAATTTAATGCTGCCAAGTTGTTATTATTGGACCACTTAGTTATCTGACTCCAAGAAGTTCCTCCATTTTGACTTCTAAACCAATCAATTCCTCCAACATAAACAATATTATCATTTGTCGGATCTACTTCTATTTCAAGATCGTATCCAGATTGACCTCTAGTGAAATCTTGATCTGGAATTCCAGTATCTGCATCAGCAGGGGCAACTATATATGATAAATTTGTGAAATTATCAGTTGTCTTGTAGATTAAAGGTATTGTTCCACTTGCCGTGTTAGTTCTAACCAAAACGTAGTGAGTGTCTGTATCTTGATGACTAGGGGCTATTTCAGTCCTATAAAAGCTATTTGCTGCTACCGATGGAAATGCTGGAAATGTTGGATTAGCCTTAGTAAATGTAGTACCATCGTTACTATACCAAAATCTTCCTCCGTAGTTACCATTCCAGACTGAACTTGTGGTGCTGAGCCAAATTCTATTTGATACAGTTTGAATATCTATATCATTTACCTCATCTTTATCACCAGCCGCTATACTTCCTTTATTTATTGATGTTATCCTATTGAATGTACTACCTCCATTGGTAGATTTGTATAGTCCATATTCAAATCCATCTAAAAAAGTATTACTCATTTTGCTATGTCCTCCAGAGCCGAGTGCTGCAAAAACATGGGGATCGGTTCCTACATTTCTGTCGTGGTCATAAAGAGCTAAATCGTTAACGTAAAAGATTCCTTGAACTCTAGTTGAACTAGGCACAGTAACTGTAACGGTTCCAGATTGACCTGGCCCATAAATAAGTGACCAGTTATTTCCTCCGTCCGTTGATTTATAAATTCCATTTCCGCTTGCATCTCCACTTGTATAACTCTCCCCTGTACCTAAATACATTATGTTTGTGTTATTAGGATCCTGAACAATGACTGAAACTGCAAGATTTCCAGGAACACCATTAATTTTTGTCCATGCTGACGATGCATCAGTAATATTGTTATTTTTCCATAAACCACCACTAACTCCACCTGCAAAAACTCTCCTTTTGGTTCCGTCTGATAAATCCCAAAGAGCAGCTCTTGATCTTCCAGCAGCATCATTAGGACCTAACTCATACCAAGGAGTTGCTCCGCTTTGTCCGGGAACGGCAAATGGATCGCCAACGTCTTTTTGTGTTTCTATGTCTCTTTGAACTCTGATTTTACTTTCATAATCTGGCTCACCTGTATAAGGATTAATTGTTAATTCAAATATCTGTTCATGGAATTTATCAGGTGGTAAACCTTTTTCAAATCTTTGTTTTTTCGTTAAATTTTTATTGGGGTTAGAATCGATTATTCTTAGAAAAACTTGATGCGACTCTTTCAGTGATAATTCATCTTTAGGAATAAAAAATGAAATAATCATCAAAAAAATGAAAGTAAAAGGAACTCGATTAAATTTGAGTGAATTAAACATCAACTAAAGATAACAATAATAACAACGGAAATATAAGTTGAATAGTATTAAAAAATAAGTTTAAAATTATTCAATTTAGCTCATCAGAGACTGAATTTTCATAGCAAGTCCCATGTCTCCACTAATTTTAACTTTTCCGCTCATTACAGCAGTCATCGGATTTAAGTCTCCACTTTGCATATCTTTTAAAGCAGTCGCAGTTGTGCTAATAGTACAATCCGCGTCTTCATTACTATTAGAAACAAGATTTTTCGAACCTGTTCCATCAACGAACACAACTGTGTCATCAATTACAAATTTTATTGTACCACCAATTGCATCAGCTTCATTTGCTTTGTCTTGTAATTCATTAAAAATTGAATCATTCATAACATTATAATTTCTTTAAATTTACATCAAATATCTATGTGTTCAAATTTTTTGTTTTAAACACTCAATTAAACTAGATTACTTTAATTTCAATTTAATTAATTTCGGATAACCACCACCTTCATCTTCTGAGGTTAACCAAAAATTCCTATCATTAATTATTTTAATAGCTTCAATTTGAGCATTTGTTATAGGAATATTAAATTTTTGAAAAATTGTATCATTTGTTTTTATGTAACTAAAATTTTTGAATAAAAATAAGTACTGTTTTTTAATACTATAGCTATAACCTGCAAGAGCAAGTAAATCAAGTTTTGAATCGTAATCAGCACCTGTAATTAATGCATCAACTTTGAATGAGTATTTGGGATCAACAGAGTAAAAGCCAGGAGTTTTTGGGAGGGAGTAAACTTCTGTTGTTAAATCTTTTCTATTTTTTGAGAAAATCATTAAACTATCTTTAATGGAAACTAGAGCTTCAGCATCAAATCTGTTTTTTTTCTTTTTTTTAAATTTTAATTGATTATTGTAATTATAGTTAATACTGTCAATTAATTTAAAATCGAAATCAATTAAATATATTTTTAAATCCTTTCTATTTCCTTTGTTGTTTCCAATATCTCCAATGTATATGTACTTTTCATCTGATGCCAAGCTCTCCCAGTCCCTATTTCGAGCTCCTTTAATTAGTGATACAGACAATTTTTTCCCTTCCTTATCAAATGTATAAAGAGTCGGGTCATCTCCCGAGTCGTTTAATGTTATAAAGTTCCCGTTAATAAGTTCAAGACCAGATGTTTCATTTACTTTCTTTGAAAGACTTGATATTTCAATTTCAATATTTTTTTTTGAGCATTCTGTAAAAATAGTGATGACGAAAATTAATAAAAAGCAACTTTTTATTTTCAAAGTAAATTGTATTAAAAGACAAAAGTGACCTCGGCAGGATTCAAACCTGCAACCTCTTGAGCCGTAATCAAGTGCACTATTCAGTTATGCTACGAGGCCTCGTTTGTTATTCAAATTTACAAATTATCAAACTATTTGAAAAAACTCTTTTATCACTATATTTGGCATTCTGTTTAGAGTTTTTAGAGTCACAATAATTATGTCTTCAAGAATATTTAAAAATATCCTTCTGGGGTTCTTTTTCCTTACAAGTTTAAATTCATATTCACAAACAACTTATTACGTTTCAAAATCAGGTAATAATTCTAATTCAGGTAACTTTGGTGCCCCGTTTTTGACTATTTCTCATGCTGTATCTATCATAAACCCTGGGGACCAAATATATATAAGGAAAGGAGTTTACCATGAAAACATCGTTTTTAACAATATCGATGCATCAAATGGAAATGAGACCTTAATTTCAAATTACAATAATGAAGAGGTTATAATTGACGGAACTATTAAAGTTTCAAATACTTGGGCTGACGACACTATTGGAGGGGTACAGGTTAAAAAACTAGAAAATTTTACAAATTCAATAACCCAACTCTTTGTTGGGAATAATCAGATGGTCATGGCTAGGTGGCCCAATGCACAGTTCAGTGATTTGTCTATCTACGATCACGACAATTGGGCTCATGGAGAGGAGTCAGGAAGTACCGATGGTTCTTTTTTGATAGATGAAACATATGACGACCCAGGATCTCTTAGTCTTTCTAATTCAATTGGAATTTTAAATGTAGGCTCCTTTAGAACATTCAACAGACAAATAGCATCTCATACACAACAAGCTGGGGATGACGTTATTACATATACAACCCCAATTGGTAAAAATGGGATTGGAGCTGGCTTATCAAATAATGGAGAATTAAAAGACAAACACCACCATTTCTTTTTTGAAGGTAAAAAAGAGTTTATAGACGCAGACAATGAATGGTTTTTAGACACTTCAAACAATATTTTGTATTTAAAACCAACTAGTGGAGTTGATTTAACTCAAGTTCCAGTTAGAGGAAAAATAAGAGATTATTCCTTGACTATTACAGGTAGTGAATACTTGAAAGTCCATGGACTTATCTTTTTTGCAACTACGATTTATGCTAGTGGAACTAAAAATTTAGAAATATCAGAATGTAATTTTTATTTTCCGTCTCACTCAAAAAGAATGTTGGGTGACCTAAATGGCGCTAACGCAACTACATTTGGTACTGGTTCTGGAAATACAGCTAGGGTAGATTCCTCTACCGTGAGCGGTTGTTTATTTATAAACACAGAAGGGGAGGCTCTTGTAATTAGAGGAAATAACAATACGGTTAGAAATTCATATTTTAGAAATATTGACTGGTCCGCAACAGAACTCAATGGTCTTATGGTCACAGTTTTTGTAGACGGTGAGAATAACACATTTACGGAAAATGAAATTTATTTTACAGGAGCATCTGCAACGGTTTGGCCTGGTGAAAAATCAATTTTTTCTTACAATAAAGTTTCTAGCACCGGTCATGCACAGTCGGACGGTTCTGTTTTCCAGGGTACAAAAAATTACGTTTTTGGGTCTGTCGTACATCACAACTTTGTTTATGACACAGAAAAATACGCATTTAGATATGATGCACCGGGCGGAGACGCTGCTCAAGCCGGAAGTTTTGGTGTAATGCACCACAATATAGCAGACAACACCCTTGGTCTTATGATAAAAGGGAATAATCAGATTATTGCTCATAATACCGTAATAAATACCATAAGTAATAGGAACGATATCATCATTCTCGCTGAAGATTGTTCTAATACCAATACCTGGTTATATAATAATTTAGCAGAGAGAATAGGCTCGCATAGAAGTGCAACTTCTTTCTCTATTCCAAATAATGGACCAATACCCATAGGAACCGATGGATATATAAACATGGGTACTAGCGCAAGTCCTAATTGGGAATTTTGTGACTCAGGAGATGGTTCATTATATTTAGGAACTGGCACGGGTAGTTCAACTGCAAACATGGATGGTATTAATGTATCTCGCCCAGGAATATCATATAATGCTAATATTGAAGCACTACTGAGCTACAATCCTGGAGATGGAAAGACTACAAATGATTATGAACCAAATAGTAATGATATAATTGACAAAGGTGTTGCCCTTACAAATACAGTATCAACATCAATTAGTTCAACAAACCAATTAAACAATATTGTACCACATACTCCAGTTGGAAGTGGTACCGATATTGGTGCTATAGATGGTAATGCTATATGGACACCTGGAATAAGGGGTTGGATTCCAGACCAAACCATAGACCTTAACTCTATATTTCCTATATCAACTATCTATTTTGATTCTGGTGTATGTAAGTGTCCCAATGCCAGTGTAGGAGATACAGCAACTATAAGTGGAACTGTGTACACAGTTGTTGACAATACAAATTTAAGAACGGAGGTAGCTGCAGATAATTTTAATCTGTGTATTTCTCAGGTGACAGATATGGACAATTTGTTTTTAAACGATTCAACTTTTAACTCAAATATTAACTTCTGGGATACATCTAGTGTTACGACAATGCAAAATACGTTCAAAGGTGCAATCATATTCGATCAACCTTTAGATAATTGGAATGTTTTAAATGTAACTGACATGTCTTACATGTTTGATGACGCTCGTCTTTTCAATCAAAATATTGGTTCATGGACAACATCAAATGTCACAGATATGGAAGCAATGTTTAGAGATGCAAGCGTTTTTAATCAAGATATTGGAAATTGGAATACTACAAAGGTTGAAAAAATGAATGGTATGTTTCAAGATGCCCGCGTTTTCAATCAAGATATTGGTAACTGGGATACCTCAAGTGTTACCGCTATGCATTTTATGTTCAAAGAAGCGAGAGCTTTTAATCAAGACATTGGCGATTGGGATACATCAAGTGTAGCCACAATGCAGAATATGTTCAAACAAGCTCATGATTTCAATCAGGACATAGGTTCGTGGACTATCTCTAACGTTACAAATATGAAATTAATGTTTGATGACGCCCGATCTTTCAATCAAGATATAAGTTCCTGGACCACTTCTAATGTTACAGATATGAGCTATATGTTTAGAGATGCAGTTCTTTTTAATCAAAATATTGGTAGTTGGCAAACGGGAAATGTCACGACTATGAGGGAAATATTTTCTGGTGCATCAGCTTTTAATAATGGGGATAATCCAGGTGATTCGAACAATCCGTTAAATTGGGACACAGGACTTGTAACTACTATGTTTAATATGTTTCAAAGTGCTACAGTTTTTAATCAAGATATTACCAATTTTAATGTTTCTAATGTAGCCTATATGAACGGCATGTTTCAAAATGCAGTTGCGTTTAACAATGGTGAACCAGCAGGTTCTTCTGGAAGACCACTAAACAATTGGAATACATCTAGCGTTAGAGAATTTTATGGAACTTTCGATAATGCGGTTAGTTTCAATCAAGATATAGGAGTGTGGGATGTAACAAGTGCTGTAAAATTTCAGTGGATGTTTCGGCAAAATGGTGGTGTTATGACATTTGACAGAGATATCTCAACATGGTGTGTAAAACATGTTACTAATCCTAGTAAAATCTCCGCTTTTAATAACGGTGGAAGTATTAGAGCAGAATACCTGCCTAAATGGGGAGAACCTTGTGGTGCTCGGGTTATTTTAACTGATTCAGATGGAGATAACAAATTAACCGATACAGAAACGGCCATTATCACAGCCACTTTTAATAAGGATATGAATAATAGCCCCCAATATTCTTTAAATGGAGGTGCTTATTTAAATCTTACTCCTACTGGAGATCTTAAAATTTGGACATTTTTATTAGATCCAACCTCCCTTACACCAGATCAATATACTTTCACTGTTACAGGTACATGTGTAAATGGTGGATACTCTTATGATCCATCCACTGGAATTATAGATGGAGATGAAACAGGGGTTGACAGTATCACTTTCGAAATTTTCAAACTACCAACAATTACTGCTTCAAATGTTGTAAAAAAAATTGGGGATCCCGACTTTTTACTAAGTCCCTCGTCCAACAGTACAGGTAGTTTTAGTTACTCTGCTTTAACTCCTGGGATTGTTTCTATTTCTGGCGATAGTGTATCGATTTTAGCAGTTGGCTCAACGGTAGTTTCAATAACTCAACAAAGCACTGGTCAATATTCCTCAAAAACAGTATCCTTTACAATAACAGTTATTAAAGCTGATCCAGTTATTTCAGCACCTGATATAACAAAACTATATACAGATTCAGATTTTTCTATATCTCTTGCCTCTAGTAGCACCGCTTCATTTACCTATTCTACTTTATCCTCTGGGGTTGTATCTATAACCAATACTGGCAATGTATCTATTATCGGTGCCGGTTCCGTTGTTGTATCTGCCACGCAAGCTCAGGACATAAATTATAACTCAAAAACGGTCACCTTTACTATTACTATAAATAAGGCTATGCAATCTGTATCATGGACACCTCCTTACACAGCAGTATATGGAGACGCTCCCTTTAATGTAAATAGTCCAACTACAAATGGGGATTACACTGGGACAATATCCTACTCATCTTCAGATCCTTTAATCGCATCGATTAATTCCTTTACAGGTGAAGTTGATGTTTTACAAGTGGGTAATGTGATTTTAACAGCTTCTTTACCTTCAGATGGGAATTATCAGGCTACTACTGTAACCACAACATTAGATATTTTTAGTGCTTTACAGGCAATATATGTTCAGAATTTACCTTCAAGTAAGGCTCTAAAAGATTTTACCACATTTTCTGTTACAGCTACCTCCACATCGGGTGCACCGGTTTATATTGATATGGCACTAGGTTCGGCGGCATCTATTGCAGGCTCACAAAGCCCCATTAATTTAAGTAATATTGCTGCAACTGGTTTGGTAACCCTCACCTTTTACACAAAAATAGTAGATCACCCAAACTATAATACTGTATCGATAACCTTAGCAATGGATGTGATTAAACTAAATCAAAACATATCACCTCCATCTTCACCAATTATCTATTTGAACTATAAAGAAAACCTGACCTACACGCTAAATGCTTCCTCGGATTCAGGTCTTCCTATAAGTTATGCTTTAAATCCGCCCTCCCAAGCTGCGGCTTCGCTCAGCTCAAATGTCTTAAGCATAAGTGATGTTGGAACAGTAACGGTTGATGCTGACCAGTCAGGTGATGCACAATATAACCAGGCCCCTACTATGAGATTTATATTTAGAGTATTACCTGGCCGTAGTATACTGTCAGGTTTTAGCATCCCAGATAAGATGTATGATGATCCTGATTTTCTTATAACAGAACCTGTATCCAATAGACCCGGTGTAATTAGATATGTAAGTAGTAATCCTTCGGTAGCTGAGGTGATTGGAAACAAAATTTCAATCAGGGGAACAGGACAGGTCACCATCACAGCATTCCAGGATGGAGTAAGAAAATATTATCAAGGAATAGCCTCAGCTTCCTTTACAGTTTTAGAAACTGACAATGATGGCGATGGAGTAGCATTAGTGTCTAATTTTGACAACTGTCCTTATGTTGCCAACCCAGACCAGCTTGATACCGATTTTGATGGTATTGGTGATGCATGCGACCCAGATGACGATAATGACGGCTTCTCTGATGAGACTGAAATAGAATGTGGTAGTGATCCACTTGATGTAAACAGTAGACCACTAGATACTGACGCAGATGGAGTCCCAGATTGTAAAGACCCCGATGATGACAACGACGGTTGGTCCGATATACTAGAAATAGAATGTGGTTCAGACCCACTAGATGCAGCAAGTACTCTTCCTGATACAGACAAGGACCAACTTGCTAACTGTGAAGACGATGACGATGATGGAGATGGTTACTTAGATGTAGATGAAAAAGCCTGTGGTACAGATCCATTGGACGCACTAAGTGTTCCAACAGATACCGATGGTGATAAAATACCCAATTGTATTGATACCGATGATGATGGAGACGGCTTCTTAGACCTG
>CACKBL010000006.1:40000-148605 GCA_902598305.1 uncultured Bacteroidota bacterium | reverse complement strand
GACCTACTGGACCCTGTGGACCTGCTGGACCTTGTGGGCCTGCTGGACCCTGAACTCCAGGAACTCCAGGAACTCCAGAAATAGATGAAAGGTCAACGCTTTCTGATACAGTAGTATTCTCTGGTAACAGTTGAAGTGTATTTCCTACTAAAGCTGCATTTATTGTTTGACTATCCGTTCCACTTCCAGCAGGACCTACTGGACCTGTCAGACCTATTTCACCTTTTTCGCCTTGCGGACCCATTTCACCTTGTGGACCTTGTGGTCCGACATCACCCTTTTCACCCTGTGGACCTTTTTCTCCAATTGAATTTAAACTGTAATAAGAATAAGGAACAAAGGAGAAAACCTGTTCGCTTAAAATTTTATATGTGTTGCATACTCCATCCTCATTGATTTCTACCCTCAAATATTTTGGGTAATTTTTCCAATCAATCTCAATAAAACTATTTGCAGATCCACCTTCTTGAAAACCATCACCGATTAGCAAATTAACATATCCATATTCATCCGTAACTGCAGATTTACTCTCCTGATATTCTATAGCACTATTATTACCAATTATAGAAAATCTAAGACAAATATTTTTATTGGTAGCTACTTTCTGAATTAAGTCAACACCTGGTAACTCTTCATTAATGTAAATAATTGCTTGATATGAAAAGGTCTGTGCGATTAATGAATGTGACATCATTAAATTAAAAGCAATTAAAAATATTACTTTACGCATAACTTTAATTTGATTTGAAAATTCTCAAAATCTAGTTTCTGTTCAGAATTATTATCCATAGAAAAACTTTTAGATAAATTTAAAAATAGACCAGCAGATACTTTTTTTGAATTGTAAAAATTTGAGCCGAATTCAACAAATGGTCTTACAAAGAGACCGTCAAACTCATTATTCTCCCTTAATTTAAATATACTCGAACCAATTTTTTGTTCACCATAGAGGATATGACTAATCCCAGATCCAGCACTAACATCAAAATTTATTAGGTTGAAAATTCGAAATGTCTCTAATGAAAAATATAAATTTGTTCCCAAATATGATGTATTCCAATCGTATGAAACATTACCGTCCCCTCCAATTGCATTGTACTGGTTCAATGATAAAGAAGCAGAAAAAAGAAGTTTTAAAAAAAGTAAATTAAAATTAAAAACACCTCTTTTTCCAATTTCAAAATCAAGACCATCTGAGGACAAAACATTTGGATTTGCGTTTCCTAAACTATTTGTAAAGTCATATCTTGTTATACTTCTTCCTATCGATATAAACACCCCCGATTTTTCCTTCTCTTCTAATTGATTTTTTTTTATTTCAAGATCATTATTATTCTGATCTTCGTTAAAATTTTCTAAAGAATCCGACTTTAGAGAACGATTTTCCAAGGACTGAATTTTATCTTCATTAGTTATTTCATCATCACCTTTTTTTAATTCCTTTTGATTTGATTCTTCACTCGGATTTATTTCATTTTGGTTAAGTAAATTTTCATCAAACGTGTTTTTTTCAATTATACTCTCATCTATTTCTTCATTTATTTGTGAGTTATCCTCCTTCCTTTCTTCTGCTTCCTCCTCTTTGGATTCTATTTCATCCGATTCAGTATTATTTATTTCATTAGTATTTTCATCTAAACTTTCGGTCGATTGTATCAAGTTTTTTTTGGGAAAGGAAAATTGATACCACAAGTCATTTGTTTTTAAATCATTATCAATTACAAATTTTTCAGCAGTAATTAAATCCTTAAATGTGCCAACAGAAACTCTGTAGAAACCGTTTTTAACTTCTAATATCTCTGTTCTTTCAAATCCCTTTTGTTTTAATTTTTGTTTAAGATTGATAGCATTATACTGGTATTTGAAAGATCCTAAAATCACTCTTACCAATTTCCTTACAACTACTTCCTTATCTTTATTACTTGTATTAAAATCTTGAGCTTGTAGGTGAAAAAAACCTATAAAAAAGATAAAACAATAAAGCTTTTTTACTAGTCGCATTTCTTAATTATTTTTCTAATTACTTTGCTCTTTTCAAATTCAATTTGCATTAAATAAAACCCCTCGTAAGGAAAGTTATGGTTTACTGTATATAAACCATTAACATCGCTATCTACTAACCCATTAAAAACTTTATTGCCATTTAAATTATATATTACAATTTTAACTCCTTTATTCAGTTTAGGCAGAAAAAAGTGCAACTTATTGCAACTAGGGTTAGTGTACTTAAAATCTCCAAAAAGTAATTCATCATCAATTTTCAATATATCTAAAAAAATAGGTTTGATTTGCGCTACTAACAATAAACCTGAATTTTCTTCAGAGCTTGAATAAGAATTCAAAGAATTTTGAGAATAAATAGTATTATATAAAGTAATTACAAAGAGAAAGAGTAAGGCAAATTTCTTTGTCAATTGATAAATGTTTAAGGTTAACAGATAAATTTATTGATTTAATTTTTAAATGTAAATCTCTTTTCAGATTTTCCTTGGTAAGGAAAAGTTTTAGGCTAATTTTTTGGCAGGGATTATTTGGGGATGATGAAAGCAAACTATATAAATTTAATACCCCTATTTTATTGATGTTTTCGAGTGTTCCCTTGCATTTCCCCCCTCTCATATATAATTACCAAGGAAACGCTCTACCCCTGAGCTACATCGGCATTAAAAATTTGTGTTATTTTAAATTAAGATTTTTATCTTTTAAAAGTAAGGATATTTTAAAAAATTGTATAGAAACAATTATTACGTTTAAAAATATTATTGAATATGAAGTATCGATTATCCCATAAGTTAACCATAAAGAAGCACCTACCATATTAATTATTCTTAACCATAACATGTTGTTAATTAAAAAAGAAATTATGACAAAAATTGCAGCTGCCCAGCCGATAATATCAAGAGTATCCATTTTATGTAAATATTTAATTAAAAATTGAAGTAAATAAAAGAGCGGGAGACCGGGTTCGAACCGGCGACAATTAGCTTGGAAGGCTAATGCTCTACCAACTGAGCTACTCCCGCAAACTGAGTGGGGAGAGCAGGATTCGAACCTGCGAAGGTAAAACCAACAGATTTACAGTCTGTCCTCGTTGGCCGCTTGAGTATCTCCCCAATTAATTAAGAGCCGATGGAGGGACTCGAACCCACGACCTGCTGATTACAAATCAGCTGCTCTAGCCAGCTGAGCTACATCGGCTTATTTTTTTCTAATAAGGTTAAAAATTAATCCTACATAATTACTATAAGTTTTATAGTAAAATAGTGAGGATTTTATTAAATATTAACCCACTTTAGAGTGGCAAATATAATTTATTTTTTTGTTTCCAATATTGAACCCTAACACTTTGTTTTTAAATATTTTTTGTTAGAATTTATAAACCCGAACTAAATGATGATGCAGGTAGTCCCTCTTTGTTAAATAGTGTTCCAACTGTCCAGTTTTTCCACCCATATCTCACATTAATAGGCCTTTTCACATCCTTGGAATACAGTCGAATCCTATTGTCTATAATTTTCGCAGTAGCTGGATAAAACTTATTATTCTTACCAGCTATTTCAAAACCATTTTTACCTCCTATAAAATCAAGTCCAGATCCTACGCTATCAAAATCTACATAAAGATACCTACCCTTAGCCTTATGACTTTTATATTTTGGCCCAGAGGATATATAGTTAAAACCATACTGTTTGTCAAGAGCTAAAAGGGCAAGTCTTTTACCTACATCTTGTTTATTGTGAGGATGAATGTCATCCTCCTCCCCTATGTCCATTAAAACAGCCATACCGGTGTTTTCAGTTGACTCTAGGGTCTTTCGCTGTGCTTCTCGAACTCCAAGAGTACCCCCCGCAGGAAAAGGAGCTAGCTGAGCATAATAAAATGGGAAATCATATTCCCAGGCCTCTCGCCAATCATCTATCATAGCTGAAAATAGGGTTTGGTATTCATTGTAATTTATAGTATTAGCTTCGCCTTGGTACCAGATAGTTCCTTTAATAGTATACGGAATAACGTTTGATAATATCCTATCAAATAAAATGGAGTATTCATTATGAGTATCAGTGGCAAATCCACGAACTATATTTTCTTTGAAAAAATTCGATTTTTCAAGTAGTTCTTGGTTCTCCAAATTATGAACAATAAGTCTTCCATCGAGTAAAAAAGCATGATGCTTATATTTAAAAGACTCTATTGGTATTTCAATTTCATCTGAACTATTCCTTATAAAAATCTTCCCATTAAAACCACCAGGTCCATCCAAATCAGATAGTCTAATAGCTAATAAATTTTCACCTTTTCTAAGTAATGATTTTTTTATTGTATAATTTCTTTCTTTACTCCAGCTAAATGTGTTTCCAACAAGAGTACCGTTAAAATAAGTTTGGTCAGTGTCATCGGCACCATCTTTATAAATCAATTCATAATCGGAAGAAATATCTTCTATATTTACTAGAGTCCTAAGCCAAATAACCCCATTGTTTAATAAAAAATCTTTAGGATCATAAATATTTTCAAATCTTGAGTTTAGGTCACCGTAACCGGACACCTCATAATTTTTATTCCAATTTTGCCATTTTGTGTCATTAAAATCAGCTTTGGGAAAATGTTTATCATTGAGTGAAAGTAGTTCCCAATTTTTCTCAATACTTCTCTCTTGAGTTATTTTAGGTAAATCAAAAGTATCAAAACCAAAAAGTTCCTTATTTATGTTTGCTACAGAATCATTGTAATTTTTATAAAATAGTTCCAACTCTTCACGATCCATACTAATAATTTTTTTTATTTCTTCAATTGGAAGTTTAACAGAGGTAATCTCATTGAGCTTTGCCCGACTAGTCCAAGCTTCAACTCTAGTTCCACCCCAATATGACCCTATTATACCTATAGGAACATTAAGTTCTGAATACAATTTTTTTGCAAAAAAATAACCTACAGCACTGTAATTTTCCGTGCTATACGAGTCCTCCATTTCGGAAGCAGATTTTGGGTTTACGGTTTTCCACTTCTGAGAATTTATAATTGTCCCAGATAGATCTGTTGGATTATTAAAAAACCTTATCTCATTATAATTGGCATTTTCAATTTCTTCATCTTGATTATCAATACAATCTTTACACTGGTTTAACTTCCATTGCATGTTTGACTGACCAGATGCAAGCCAAACCTCCCCAATTAATACATCTTTAAATACAATCGAATTTCTAGAATCATTTACCACAACCTCGTAGGGTCCTCCTGCTGAAGGAGTGATTAACTTCAATTCCCAATTTCCGCTTTTATCTGCCTTAGTCGAAGAAGATTTACCCCAGGTTCCTTTAATTTCAATTTTCTCATTTGAACTAGATTTTCCCCAAAAAGTAACTTCAGTCTCACGTTGTAAAATCATTTGGTCAGAAAAAACTGATGGTAAGCTTAAATCAATTTTACTGTTACAAGAAATCACTAAAATAATTAATATTGCTATGGAAATAAATTTTTTCATTTTTATAAATTTAGTTTCTAGGGTGAGATTTTTTGTAAATAGATTTTATTTTTTCCATACTAGTATGAGTATATATTTGAGTTGCAGCAAGAGATGCATGTCCAAGTAATTCTTTAACACTGTTAATATCAGCACCATGGTTTAACAAATGAGTAGCAAAGCTGTGACGAAGCATATGAGGACTTCTTTTTGATTTTGTTGATACCTTATTTAAGTAGTTATTTACTACTTTATATACATAAATATTTTTGAGTTTAGTGTTCTTTTTGTCTACAAAAAAAAATTCACTTTCAGGACCACTGATTATTTGATTTTTTAATCCTTGAAATTTAAATAGTTGATTTTTTAAGGATTCAATTATAGGAATAATTCTTTCTTTGTTGCGTTTTCCTAAAACCTTTATTTTTTTGTTAACTAAATCAACTGATGTTCTTTTAAGGTTTGTAACTTCGGAAAGTCTTAATCCTGTTGAATAAAAAAGTTCTATCAATGTTTTTATCATCGTACCCTCGTAATCTTTTTTGAAAAAATCACCTTCAAGCAACAGGTTAATTTCTTTTTCTGAAAAAGGAACTTGAACTTTTTTTTCTTCCTTTAAAGGTTTGTGGTTTTTTAAAGGACTTTTGTCAATTTCTCCTATTTTCAATAAAAAATTAAAGTAAGACCTTAATACTGACACTTTTCTGTTTATTGATCTATTGCTTAAACCAGATTCAACTAGACTCACAACCCAAGACCTTATAAAACTGTAGTTAGATGTTTTTAGATTTTTATGATTAAATTCTTTTTGACAAAATTTTTGAAATACTTCTAAATCATTTTTATACGCAATTATAGTATTATTAGAATAGTTTCTTTCCTTAACCAAATACTCAATAAAACTATTTAAAGACATAATCTTTCTTTAAGATAGTAAACTTTTAAAACATTAAGTAGAAAAGGGTGTATAGTCTATTGTAAAAGTGAATCTTTTAACCTTTGAACATGTTGGGCTTTTTGAATCCTAGATCTATTCTTTACAGATGGCTTAATAAACTGTTTTCTAGTACGCAGTTCACGCATAGCTCCAGTTTTATCAAACTTTCTTTTAAAACGCTTTAAAGCCCTGTCTATATTTTCACCTTCCTTTATAGGTATAATTAACATATTCTAAATTTAGGTTGCAAATATAAGTTGTTTATGATAACCTATGAAATTTTAATTCAGTTTGTTTTATTTTTTATTTTATCAATATATATAGATAATTCTTGCTTCACCTTGGGATAAAGGAAAAAAAGGCCTATCATATTAGGAAAAACTAAAGCTAAAATCATCGCATCGGAAAAAGCCCAGACTGAAGACATATCTCCTGCGGCTCCAATTACAATAAATACAAGAAATAAGATTTTATAAGTCAGATCAGCTACTTTCCCTTTGCCGAAAACATACATCCATGATTGTAAGCCATAATATGACCAAGAAATCATAGTTGACAGAGCAAAAAGTACTACAGCTAATGTTAAGAATGGACCAGAGAAAGAAATATACTTAGAAAAAGCAGCAGAAGTTATTCCTGCTCCACTTAATTGTTGTCCTTCAATCATTACTGCCGTTCCGTCCCCAACAGTATTCCCATAAGTAAAAATTGTGTTATCACCATTAAAAATTATTATTACAAGTGCGGTCATTGTACAGATAACTACCGTATCTATGAATGGCTCTAATAGAGCCACCAATCCTTCTGATGCCGGATAGCTAGTAATAACAGCTGAATGAGCAATAGAAGCAGAACCTGCTCCAGCTTCATTAGAAAAAGCACCCCTTCTAAAGCCTTGAATAAGAACCCCAATAAAACCTCCAACAGCAGCTGGTGGAGTAAAGGCCTGACTGAAAATTAATCCAAACGCATCGTCTATATAGGAAAAATTTGAAAAAATGATATATAAACAAGCTAAAACGTAAATTCCAGCCATAAATGGAACTACTTTTTCGGTAACAGATGCAATTCTTTTTATCCCCCCAATTATAATTACCCCAACAACAATCATCATTATTATTCCAATTGCTGTTCTTGCATTCCCTCCCGTCATTCCAAATGAGTTGACCAATTGCATTGCTGCTTGATTAGATTGAGCTGCGTTACCTCCACCAAAAGATGCACCGATACATAAAATAGCAAAGGTTATTCCTAAAACTTTTCCCAGCTTACCATATCCTATCTCTGACAACCCCTTTTTGAGATAATACATAGGGCCACCATAAACTGTTCCATCTGAACCAATTTCACGATATTTTACACCTAGAGTACATTCTACAAATTTTGATGACATACCTAAAATACCACAAAGAATCATCCAGAATGTTGCTCCAGGACCTCCCAAGGCAATAGCCATTGCAACCCCTGCAATATTGCCGTTTCCTACGGTACCTGAAACAGCAGTTGCTAAAGCTTGAAAATGGCTTACTTCACCATTATTAGATCTTTCTTCATCTAACTTATCATACTTTCCCATTACTGTTTTCAATGATAATCCAAATCCTCTAATATTTATAAACCCGAAATAAAATGTGAAAAATGCTGCTCCACCAACTAGTAAAAAAATTATAGTTGGTATTCCTGTTCCAAAAAACTCATGCAAAACTAAATTTTCCCAAAAACTAGATACCGGCAAAAATGCCTCATTAATGGTTTCATCAATACCTTTTTGTTGAGAGGATGAAGTTTTTGAAAATAAAAAAAAGAATGAAAAAATTAAAATTTTAAATTTAGACATAATATAAAGATTGGTTTAGAAGTCGCTAATATTAAAAATTATTCTCGAAATACAAATTATAATCCTATTTGGTTTTTATAAATCAAAAACGGATGTTCTTTTACCGTATAACAGATCTTTCATTTTTAGCCAAAAGGCAAGAGTCAAATAAATAACGAACCCACCAAAAACAGTTGCAAAAGAAGCATATATAAAAAATAATCTAACTAATTTTACTTTCATACCCAAGAAGTCCGCTAGTCGTGAACATACCTCAAAACCATATTTTTCAAATAAAACTCTTAAACTTTTAGTCATTGATTAAAGTTTTTTCTCTTTTCCCATTCCAATATTCCACCATTTAAGTTGTAGGTTTCTTTGAATCCTAATTGATCGAGTATGTTACATGCTTTTTGACTCCTTACACCGGATCGGCAATAAACAAAAATTTTAGATTTTTTGGAGAATTTTTCAACTACATTCATAAATTCATTGGGTTCAAGTATGTTTGCTAAAACAGCGTTAGGAACCGAAATTTCTTCGTATTCCTCAACCGTCCTGACATCCAAAATAATTGGCTTTTGATATGAACCTGTTTTTCTAACCCAATCTTCGCAGTCAAGATTTATCATAAATCAAAAATAACATATGTGAGAAAATTATTCTTATAGTTTAGTCAAGTTTTTTATTTTTATAAAAAAATTAAAGATGAAATTTAAAAATTTAACTTCCATATTTTCCTTAATTCTATTTCTTGCTTACAATACTTTTGCTCAGGACCAATTTTTACTGATGGAAAATCAAGAGATTATTCTCAACAAAATGAATAGTTCAATTAAATGGACTGGAAAGGAAATAACTACAAAAACACATTATGGTTCACTAAAATTTAAAGAAGGGAAAATCATTATGAAGGGAGAAAAAATTATTAGTGGTAATTTCATTGTTGACATGAGGTCTATAAATTGTCAAGATCTTTCAGGAAAATCCAAAAATTATCTTGAGTCACATTTAAAATCAGAGGATTTTTTTGGAGTCGAAGATTATCCTGAAGCCTCTTTATCCATAAAAAACCTCTAAGTTAAAAAGTGATGGAAATCAAGTTGTCGAAGGTGATATAACAATAAAAGGAATTACTCAGCCTATAAGTTTTAATATATCAATTCAAAATAAAGAAGGAAAAGCCAAATTGATCTTTGATAGAACAAAACATAACGTCACATATAGATCAGGAAATTTTTTTCAAAATCTAGGAGATAAGTTAATATATGATGATATAGAAATAGAAGCTCAATTAACTTTTAATTAAAAAGTTAAATTGTATAAATTTTTAATATATATTTGCTACATGAAAATTTTTAATATTATTAATTGGTGGACTTTTATGGATTCATGAATTCGTGTAAACAACTCCTGTTATTAATATTTGGCTTGTCATCACGACAGGCTTTTTTATTTTAATACAATTTGGAAAAAATAAAATTTAAAACATATCATAAAAAAATTCTGTCGGATAAATTGACTCCGGTTAGTATTTATCTGAAACTTAGAGATAAGTTTGCAAATAGTTTACTTCTCGAAAGCAGCGATTATGATGTAAATAATAAAAACTTTTCCTACATATGTTGTGACGCTATTGCATCCATTAGTGTTAAGGATGGAAAAATAACTTATACATATCCAGGGCAAAAAAAGATTACAACAAAAATTAAAAAAAATGAAAGCCTCCCTAATATTATTAAAAACTTTTCTAACAATTTTTATTATAAACAAACAAAATACAACTTCATAACCAATGGCCTTTTTGGATATATTGCACACGAAACTGTATCACATTTTGAAGATTTAGATTTAGACAAAAACAAAGACGATTTAGAAATACCCGAATTATATTATGCTGTTTATAAATACATAATTAGTGTAAGTTTATTTAATCATGAGGCGCACATTTTTTGTCATTCAACCAATAATAAAAACGATATTGAAATTATTGATAAACTTTTAAAAAAAGATGTACCGACAAATTATAATTTTAGTAAAAAAGGTGAAAAAAATTCAAATTTCACTGATAAAGAATTTACTAATCTTATAAAAAAAGGAAAAAATCATTGTTTTCGGGGAGATGTTTTCCAGATAGTTTTATCAAGACGATTTTCTCAAAGATTTTATGGAGATGAATTTAATGTTTATAGAGCATTAAGGTCAATTAATCCATCTCCATATCTTTTTTTCTTTGATTACGGGAGCTTTAAAATTTTTGGTAGTTCTCCAGAGGCACAAATAATAATTGAAAATGGTAGAGCAGAAATACACCCCATAGCAGGAACATTCAAAAGAACAGGAGATGACACAAAAGACAGAGAATTGGCAGAAAAGTTGGAAAAAGACCCTAAGGAAAATAGTGAACATGTTATGCTTGTGGACCTTGCTAGAAATGACTTAAGTAGAAATGGAAGTGAAGTTAAAGTTGAAAAAAATAGACAAGTACAATTTTTTTCACATGTTATTCACCTTGTATCAAAGGTTACAGGAAAACTAAATCCTTCAACTAATAATTTTCAGGTTGTTGCAGATACTTTTCCTGCAGGTACTTTGTCCGGTGCCCCTAAACATATGGCTTTAAAACTTATTGATAAATATGAAAATATTTCAAGAAATTTTTATGGAGGTGCTTTAGGGTTTTTTGATTTCGAAGGAAATTTTAATCACTGTATTATTATAAGGTCTTTTTTAAGTAAAAATCAGGTTATTCATTATCAAGCAGGAGCCGGTGTCGTAGCAAAGTCGGAACCAAAGAAAGAGTTAGAAGAAGTGTATAATAAATTAGGAGCTTTAGAAAAGGCTCTGGAAATGGCTGAAAAAATAACATGAAAAAAATATTTGTGGTTGATAATTACGATTCTTTCACTTACAACCTAGTCCATATACTTAGGGACTTAAATTGTACTCTTGATGTTAAAAGAAATGATGACTTTGATATAGATGAAATAGATAGTTATGAATACATCCTTTTGTCACCCGGTCCAGGAATCCCAAGAGAATCAGGATTGTTAAATGAAGTAATTAAAAAATATCATAAAACTAAAAGTATTCTGGGAGTGTGTCTTGGGATGCAAGCAATAGGCGAAGTATTTGGTGGTGAAATTGAGAACTTAAAAAATGTGTATCATGGAGTTGAAACAAGCATTAAAATTATTAATCACGAAAAATTATTTCTAGATATTCCAAAAAACATAATGGTAGGAAGATATCATTCATGGGTTGTTAAGCATCCCTTACCAATTTATCTTGAAGCGACTTCATTCGATAAGAAAGGTCACCTAATGTCTTTAAGACACAAAAATTATAAAGTATATGGAGTTCAATTTCATCCCGAATCAATATTGACGAAATACGGAAAAAAAATTCTTCAAAATTGGATAAATGATTAGTATGAAAAATATTTTAGAAAAATTAATTGCTAAAGAATACTTGACTGCATCAGAGGCGGAAAAATCTCTTATTGAAATAACCAAAGGGAAACATGATGATATTATAATATCTTCTTTTTTAACCATTTTCATGATGAGAAGTATTTCTATTGATGAATTGAATGGTTTTAGAAATGCTTTACTTAATTTATGTGTTAAGATAGATTTATCAGATTACGATACAATTGATTTGTGCGGTACAGGAGGAGATGAAAAAAATACTTTCAATATTTCAACTTTGTCCTCTTTTGTTACTGCTGGTTCTGGAATTAAAGTTGCAAAGCACGGAAACTATGGAGTTTCGTCCAATTGCGGTTCAAGTAATGTTTTGGAATTTTTGGGGATCAATTTTTCGAATAATGAAAGTTTTTTAAAAAGTTGTATCGATAAAGCTGGAATATGTTTTCTACACGCTCCGTTATTTCACCCAGCTATGAAAAATGTAGCTTCGGTTAGAAAAAACTTAAGGATTAAAACTTTTTTTAATATTTTGGGGCCTCTTGTAAATCCAGTTAATCCTAAGAATCAACTTACTGGCGTTTATAATCTAGAAACTGCAAGACTTTATGGCTATCTTTTCCAAAAAACAAATAAAAACTATACAATTACTTATTCGTTAGATGGCTACGATGAAATATCTTTAACTGGTCCAACAAAATTGATTCGAAATTCTGGAGAATTTATTTTCGAACCTCATCATTTTGGATATAAAAGTGTAACAAAAGATTCAATCAGTGGGGGAAATAGTGTAAAAGAATCCGCTTTTATTTTTAAATCCATATTAGAAGGAAACGGCTCAAAGGAGCAAAATAACGTTGTTTGTGCTAACGCGGCGATGGCAATATCCACATCTAAAAAATTAAATATTGTTGAATCTATAAAAATAGCTGAGGATTCATTATATAATAAAAAAGCTCTCAAGTCTTTTGAAAAACTAGCTAAAATTTAAACATGTCTATTTTAAAAAACATTGTAATTGACATCAAGAAAGAACTGAAACTTAAAAAAAGTATTATTCCAATATCGGAGTATGAAAAAATGTCTCTTTTTAAAAGAAATACAATTTCAATGACTAATTCAATTAAAAATGATAGTTTTGGAATTATAGCCGAATTCAAAAGACGTTCTCCGTCAAAAAATGAAATTAACAATAAATTATCTGTTGATGAAGTTTGTAGAAACTATCAAACTTTTGGTGCTAGCGGATTATCAGTACTAACTAATTTAAAGTATTTTGGTGGGAGTTTGGAAGATTTGGTCTTAGCTAGATCTATATCTTCCTTGCCGATATTAAGAAAGGATTTCATAATAGATGAATACCAAATTTATGAGTCTAAAGCCTTTGGAGCTGACATTATATTGCTTATATCTTCAATACTTACAAAAGATGAAATAGTCAATTTATCAAAAAAAGCAAAAGACTTGAAATTAGAGGTTCTTTTAGAAGTTCATAATAATGATGAACTACAAAAAGGGTTAGTTGAAAACGTCGATATTATCGGAGTAAATAATCGAAACCTTAAATCTTTTAAAACTGATTTAAAAATAAGTGAAAAACTTTTCAATCAAATACCCAATGAATTTTTAAAGATTTCAGAAAGTGGATTAAATAACTATAATTCTATAAAAAAGTTAAAGAAAATTGGTTATCAAGGATTTTTGATTGGAGAAAAATTTATGTTATCGAGTGATCCAGGTAAAGAGTTAAAAAAAACTTTAGAAAATTTATCTTATGAAAATTAAAATTTGTGGATTAAAATTTGAATCAAATATTTTAGGTCTTTCTAAATTAGAACCTGATTATATGGGTTTTATTTTTTGGGAAAAATCAAAAAGACTTGTTATAGGTTCCACTCCTAACCTCTCGCAAACCAAAATAAAAAAAACAGGAGTTTTTGTAAATGCTGATTTTGAAAAAATTAGGGATAAAGTTCGTGTCCATAAATTGGAGGCTATTCAGCTTCATGGGCTTGAATCTCCTGAATTTTGTGAAAAAATAAAGAATTTAGGAGTCGAAATTATTAAAGCTTTCAGTATAGATGAAAATTTTACTTTTAATATTCTAGAAAAGTATGAATTATGCAGTGACTATTTTTTATTTGACACAAAAGGAAAATCTCCTGGGGGAAATGGTATTTCGTTTGACTGGGAAATTTTAAGAAACTATAAATACAAAAAAAAGTTTTTTCTTAGTGGAGGAATTGGTATTGAAAGTATAAATGCCATAAAAAAAATAAAAAATCTTTCCCTACCATTATTCTGCGTTGATATTAACAGCAGATTTGAATTAAATCCAGGGGAAAAAAATATAGAATTGATTAAATCTTTTAAAAATAGTTTAGAAAATGAAATATAAAGTTGACGAAAAAGGTTTTTATGGCAATTTTGGAGGGGCGTACATTCCTGAAATGTTATATCCAAACATTGATGAACTAAAAAGGAATTATCTTAAAATAATTGATTCAGAAAACTTTAGAAAAGATTTTGAAAAATTATTAACCGAATACGTAGGGAGACCTACTCCTCTATACTTTGCTGAAAGGCTTTCTAAAAAATATAATACAAAAATTTACTTAAAAAGAGAGGACCTCTGTCATACTGGAGCTCACAAAATAAATAATACTATTGGACAAATTTTATTAGCCAAAAACTTAAATAAAAAGAGGATTATTGCTGAAACAGGAGCTGGACAACATGGAGTTGCCACAGCAACAGTTTGTGCATTAATGGGAATTGATTGTGTAATATACATGGGTGAGGTTGATATTAAACGTCAAGCACCAAATGTAGCACGTATGAAAATGCTTGGTGCACAGGTGAGGGAAGCAAAGTCTGGAAGCAAAACTCTCAAGGATGCAACTAATGAAGCAATGAGAGATTGGATTAATAATCCTGTAGATACTCATTATATTATTGGTTCAGTTGTAGGTCCACATCCTTATCCTGATATGGTTACTCGTTTACAAGCTGTAATTAGCAAGGAAGTAAAAACACAACTTTTAGAAAAGGAAGGTAGAGATTATCCAGACTATCTTATTGCATGTGTTGGTGGTGGAAGTAATGCGGCAGGTTTATATTATCATTATTTGAATAATGAAAAAGTGAAAATAATTTCAGTTGAAGCAGCTGGCAAAGGAATTAATTCTGGTGAGAGTGCAGCAACAATTAAATTGGGTAAAATTGGGATTATGCATGGTAGTAAAACATTACTTATGCAAAACGACGACGGACAAATAATTGAACCTTATTCAATTTCAGCAGGTTTAGATTATCCTGGGATAGGTCCTCTTCATTCTCATTTGTATGAGACAGAAAGAGCAAGATTTGTTTCAGTTAATGACAGTGAGGCGATGGATTGGGGTTTAGCTTTATCTCAGATAGAAGGAATTATACCTGCAATTGAAACTGCCCATGCCTTTTCTATATTGGATACAATGGCTTTCAAAAAAGATGACATACTTGTTTTTAATTGTTCTGGAAGAGGTGACAAGGATCTAGAAACTTATATTAAATATTTTAAACTTTAATGAATCGAATACAGAAAAAATTAAAAGAAGATAAAAAAATACTTTCTGTTTATTTTACTGCTGGCTTTCCTAGATTGGATGACACAAAAAAAATTATATCTAGACTAGAAAAACATAATGTAGATTTAATTGAAGTAGGAATTCCATTCTCAGATCCCCTAGCTGATGGTGAAACTATACAAAAAAGTTCAAAAAAAGCAATAGAAAATGGTATGACAATTCGTGTACTTTTTTCTCAATTAAAAGATTTAAGGAAAAAAGTGAAAATTCCAGTCATACTTATGGGTTATTTAAATCCAATCATTCAATTTGGTATTGAAAAATTCTGTATCAAATCTAAAGAAATCGGTATAGATGGATTAATTATCCCGGACCTACCTGTTGAGATATATATTGAAGATTACAAAAATCTCTTTAACAAAAATAATTTATTAAATATTTTTTTAATAACCCCTCAAACATCTGAAGAAAGAATTAAATTAATAGATAAAAATTCAAAAGGGTTTATTTATATGGTTAGCAGTTCGTCAATAACAGGATCAAAGAAGAATTTAGAAGATAACAGTTTTAAATATTTTGATAAAATTTCAAATATGAATTTAAATAATCCTTCAATAGTTGGATTTGGTATAAGTAATCGTGAAACCTATCAAAAAGTCATAGAAAAGAGCAAAGGTGCAATTATAGGATCAGCCTTTATAAATTTTATCCAACAAAATGGTATAGAGTATATAGGGAAATTTATTAAAAAATTTAGATGATTACCTTATGAAAACCGGCTCACTAGAATTCTTAGTTTCATTTTCACTGAAAGTATATCCAGCTGAATTAAATCCAAGAATATGTTCTAAATTCTTCGAATTATTATCTATAATATATCTAGCCATAAGTCCCCTAGCTTTCTTAGCATAAAAAGAAATTATTTTTAGTTTTCCATTTCTATAATCCTTAAATATTGGACTTATTATTTGAGCTTCTATTTTATTTGAATCCACAGCATTAAAATATTCTTTACTAGCTAGATTTAACAAAATATCATTCCCCGATAATTCGGAATTTAGATGATCGGTTACTAGATCAATCCAAAATTCATGAAGGTTATTTGTCTTTCCTAATTTGATTTTTGTTCCCATTTCGAGTCGATAAGGTTGGATCAAATCAAGAGGTTTTAAAATCCCATACAATCCAGAAAGTATTCTTAAATTATTTTGCATGGTTTTTATATTTGAATCTGAAATAGAATACGCATCAAAACCGGAATATACATCACCATCAAATGTATAGATACATGGTCTAAAACTAGAGTCAGATTTTAGATTATATGAAAGTTTGAAATTTTGGTTTCTATTCCAATTTAACTGAGCTAATTTTTCTGAAACACCTAGTAAACTTCCTAAAGAACTTACTGACATCTCTTTAAGTTTAGAAATGATTTCACTAGTTTGTTTTGAAAAAATTGGATTTGTGAATCCATCAAAAGGTATTTCAGCTCTTAGGTTTAAAGATTTTGCAGGTGAAATTAGGATTTTCATCATTTAATTTTTATTTCAAATTTAATAGCTTTTTTTAAAAATCAAGCTTCAAAATTTGATTCTTTAAAGAAAATCTTTATGCTTGGAATATGTCCTCCATTTTTTTAAAACTTGTGAAATATCTTCTGGTAAATCAGAGGTAAATACCATTTTTTTTTGATTCAACGGATGTTTAAAACCAATAGTTTTAGCATGTAGTGCCTGCCTGGGTAGAATTTTAAAACAGTTGTCAATAAATTGTTTGTATTTAGAGAACTTTGTTCCTTTTAAAATAATATTTCCCCCGTACCGCTCATCATTAAATAATGTGTGCCCAATATGTTTCATGTGAACACGGATTTGGTGAGTTCTTCCCGTTTCCAAATTACACTCTATCAATGTTACATATCCAAATCTTTCGATAACCTTGTAATGAGTGATTGCTTTTTTCCCTATTTCATTATCAGCATAAACAAACATTTTTAATCTATTTTTTAAGTCTCTTGCTATATTTGCATTTATGGTTCCATTATCTTTTTGTACATTCCCCCAAACCAAAGCTTGATAAGTTCTATTAATAGTTTTATTATAAAATTGATCCGCTAGACTTTTCATTGCTAGATTACTTTTAGCAACTAAGATCAAACCACTTGTTTCCTTGTCAAGGCGATGAACAAGACCAGGTCTTTCGTTTGAATTTACAGGTAAGTTTTTAAAATGATATAATAATGCATTTACTAATGTTCCAGAGTAATTTCCATGTCCTGGATGAACAACTAATCCTGCTTCTTTATTTATAACTATGAGATGATCATCTTCAAACACTACATTCAAAGGTATTTTTTCAGATTTTAATAGATTTTCGAAAGGGGGGTGAGGTAATGTTACTTTAACTACATCTTTTGGTTTAATTTTAAAGTTGGGTTTTACAGAAGTTTCATTAACGAAAATAAAACCAGATTTTGCTGCAATTTGAATTTTATTTCTTGATAAATTTTCAATCCTGTTTATTAGAAACTTGTCTACCCTCAGGGGTTTTTGTCCGGCATCTGCTTCGAAAGTGAAGTGCTCATATAAATTCCCTTCTTCGATAATTCTATCTTTTTCCATTACCTAAAACCAAATCTATTTTTTTTCTTTGTTGAAGAGCGTGACCCGGTTCAATCTTTTTTCCTTCGTGACGTATCTCAAGAACCATATCTTTACCTATATTATCTTTATAAATTAATTCTCCAACTTCAAATCCGACAGCATTTAATAAAGTTTCTGCGTTTCTAAGCGTAATCTGTATAACATTTGGAACTTTCATTTTTTTATATCCAACTGGATTTAATGTCAAATAAATTTTTCTGCCTTTTTTTACTTCCTTGTTATGATTTGGAAACTGTTCTAAGACAGTTAAAGGTGGGTAATTTGGATCAAATTTTGCCGAGTCTAGAATTTTAATATTCAAAGATTTATTTTTTGCAGTTTCAATAGCTTTAGAGATATTGAGACCAAATAATTCAGGAACTTTAACGTATTTGTTATGTTGGGTCACAAAGCCAAGTCCAAAAAAAACAATAATAACAACAAGTATAGTAAGGCAAGAAATATAAAATATATTCTTGAAGAAAACACCACTATATATAAACCTAATTAATTTCATCTCTCAAAACTATAATAATTTAATTAAAGCGAACAAATTCATCAATTCAATTATTACCTTTATGATTATTTACAGATGAAAGTAATTGGAGTAGCTTGTGGTGGATTCACTTCTGAAAGAGAAATCTCTCTGAAAAGTGGAAATCTCATATTTAATTTGATTAAGAATTCAAAATTTGAGTGTTTTAAAATAGACGTAAGTAAAAGCAATTTTAAAGTAACTGATAAATTCGAAAATAATTATTCATTAAATGAAAAAAACTTTCAGTTTTTTAAAAATGATGTTAGAATTTCATTCGATTACATTATAAATTTAGTTCATGGAAGTCCTGGAGAGGATGGGAAGATTACAAAAAAGTTAGAAGATTTGGGTATTTCTCACTCCACATGCAATTCATCAATAGCAGAATTGACATTCAACAAAAAAAAATGTTTAGAAATGGTGGAAAAAATCGGAATAAAAACTGCAAAAAGCCGACTAATCAAAAAGGGGCAAAATGTTAATGAGAAAGAAATTAAAGATGAAATTGGATTTCCCTGTTTTGTGAAACCTAATCAATCGGGTAGTAGTTTTGGGATCAGTAAAGTTTACTCTCCAAAAGAACTAAAGCCCGCCCTTAATAAAGCTTTAAAAGAGGACAATGAAATTCTCATAGAATCATATTTAAGTGGTAGAGAAGTTACAGTGGGAGTATATAAAATCAATGGAAAAATTGAAGTCCTCCCAATAACAGAAATTATAAGCGAGAATGATTTTTTTGATTATAAAGCAAAATATGAAGGGGAGTCGGATGAAATAACACCTGCAAAACTTCCAATAGATCTTGAAATTAAAGTTAAAAAAGATGCATTAAATTTATATACTAAATTAAATTTGAAAGGGATTACGAGGACTGAGTTCATTTTTGAAAAAAATATTCCTTACTTTTTAGAAACAAATACAATTCCAGGAATGACAGAAAAAAGTATCATACCACAACAATTTAAAGCTGCAAATAAAAACTTAAAAAAAATTATTTTAGCTATGATAAATGAAGGATTAAAATGAAAAAAGCTGTTTTTGCTGGAACTTTCGATCCATTTACAATTGGCCATAAAGATGTTGTAAACCAAGCATTAAATGTTTTTGATGAAATAATTATTGCTGTTGGAGAAAATTCATCTAAATCCTGCATGTTCAGTACAAATGATAGGATAAGTTTTATTAGGAAATCATTTGAAACTAATTCAAAAATTACAATTGAATCTTATTCAAATTTAACAACTAGCTTTTGTGAATCAAAAGATGTAAAATTTTTAATTCGTGGACTAAGAAATATTAATGATTTTGTATTTGAAAAAGATACTAAATACATGCAAGAAACCTTCTCAAATTTAAAATATGTATATTTCATATCGGGTCAAAATTTTTCACATGTTAGTAGCACTCTAGTCAAGGATATTATAAATTATGGTGGACAATATGAACACCTATTACCATTTAAATTAAAAAACTGATTTTTCGTTAATTTAAATCAAGATAATCTGAAATTACTAAATTAATATTTTGGTACATTTTACTTTTTAAAGAAGTAATTAATTTTTTGTCAATCCAATTCGCCTTCTCAATACCCTCTTTCGTTTCTGGAGTGAGTTCACCAGTATAATCAGTCTCCATTAAATACCAAAAAGTCTTCTTTAAACGATACTTTCTATTCTTTTTAAATATATGATAAGTTGTATTTAAAGGTTTTATAATTGACAAATTTTCAGCCCCTGTTTCTTCCTCTACTTCTCTAACTGCTGCATTCTTTACCTCCTCGTTTTTATTTATTCTTCCTTTAGGTAAATCCCATTTTTTATTTCTAAAAATAAACAAGTAATGGTTTGTTTCTAAATTTCTAACTAAACCTCCAGCAGCTTCAACGAGCTTAAACATGTTAAGAAAGTAATACCACAATTTGTCCTCTTTGGAATGATATAAATAAAGCATTTTTACTTTTTTTGATTTTAACATTTGAACGATAAATTTTTTATTCGTGAATTTTACATAAAAAAGAGGGGAATCCTCTTTGGGGGGTATTATGTCCGTTGTCAATAATATTGGCTTTTGATTAAAAAATACTTTATACATTTGCGTATGGTTATCAATAAGAAGTTGGCAATTCAAACAGCTGAATTACTTTTACAAGTTAATGCAATAAAATTAAATATTGAAAAGCCATTTACTTGGTCAAGTGGAATAAAATCTCCTATATATTGTGATAACAGGTTAATTCTTTCGTATCCCAAAATCAGAAAATTTATTTCAAATGAAATTTCAAAATTAATAAAATCTAAAATCCAAAAAGATTTTTATGTAGCTGGTGTGGCAACAGGCTCAATTGCAATAGGTATGCTCATTGCAGAGAATTTAAAAAAACCATTTATGTATGTTCGTCCAGAACCAAAAGCACATGGTGCTGGTAAACAAATTGAGGGTAAGTTATTAGAAAAACTCCCAGTAGTTGTTATTGAAGACCTCATTAGTACTGGAAAAAGTTCTTTAAATGCAGTGGAAGCACTTCAAAAAAATGGTGTCGATGTATTGGGTGTTTTCGCAATTTTCTCCTATGATTTAGAAATTGCTAAAATTAACTTCGAAAAAGCAAATCAAAAATTTTACACCCTAAGCGATTTTTCGGCACTTATTGAATCTTCAAAAAAGTACACAGGTTTTTCACACGGTGATCTTGATAGAGTGAATAGTTGGAAAAAAAATCCCGCCAATTGGATAGTTTAGTAAATTATTTTAACATCACTGATTTTGGGCGTTTCTTTTACTCCTCCTAAATTTAAAATTTGAAATCTTTCATAATCACTAAGCCCAATTATTTTTCCTTTTTTAATAACTCCATTGAATTCATATTCAATTAATCCATTTTTTTGAAAAAAACTTTTGTTAAAGTCTCTTTTAAGGAGATCAAAGTCTTTGTAGATATCTAAATCATTACTAAAAATATCTAAAAAATTATGAAGTACTTTTCTTAAAGTAAAATTATTTCCCGTAATAATTTTCATTGAGCTTGCATTTAAATTTTCTTGAAAATTTATCTGATTAACATTAATCCCTAAGCCTATGACTGAGCCAATTAATTTTTTTCCTTTGTATAAATTTTCTATCAATATTCCTGATATTTTTTTATTTACTGACAAAATGTCGTTTGGCCATTTAATAAAGATGTTATTAATTCCATGCCATACCAAAAGTTTTTTCACGGAAAGTGAGGTAATTAAATTTAAACATAAGTGTGATGAAAAAGATAAGTTTTCACCACTTAAAAAAATTGAAAATGTTAGGTTTTTATTAGGTTCAGAAACCCATTTTTTGTTACCCTGACCCCTTCCATCAGTCTGATTACTTGCCCACACCACTAATCCATTTGTGTGTAATTTCTTATGATATAATCTTTTTATTTCATTATTTGAAGAGTCAATGGCATTAATTTTGATAATTTTATAAGGAATCACAAATTTGTAGTTTATATTATCTAATATAATATTTTTGTAAAAAAATTAATGTTAAAAGCGACTAAGGGGATTAATAAATTAATCGAAAAAATTGTGATTGGTATATCAGAGGTTAAAGGACAAGATATTGAAATGATTGATTTAAGAAAAATTGAAAATAGAATTTGTGACTTCTACATTATTTGTTCAGGAAATTCGAATACGCATGTTTCAGCGATATTAGAATCTGTAAAAAGGAAAGTTAGTAAAACTTTAAAAGAAAAACCGTCCCATACAGAAGGTGAGGAAAATGCAGAATGGATTCTTTTAGATTATATTAATGTAGTTGTGCATATTTTTCAAAAACCAGTTAGGGATTTTTACAGAATAGAAGAGTTGTGGGGTGACTGCAAAATTAATACCATACCAATTAATAATCATTAAAATGTCTAAAAAAACTAATAAACCTGTAAAACTAAATCCATATTGGATATACGGCATAATTATATTTATCCTTTTAAGCATAAGCTTCTTTGGAGAGGGGAGTATTCAAACTTATAGTAAAACTAATACTTCTGATTTTGAAAAATTTCTTTTAAATGGGGACATAGAAAAAGTTCTTATCCAAAATGAAAAAATTGCAAAGATTTTTCTTAAAAGAGAAGCATTGGAAAGAAATGAACACAGAATAGTATCAAAAAAAAATTTTTTAGGACAAATTAATGAAAGTGGTCCTCATTATTCTTTTGAATTTGGTGATTTAAAACTTTTTCAAGAAAAACTTGAAAAAGCAAAGTCAAGAAATTTAGATTTTCAATATGAATTTGTTACGGTTGAAAACAAATTTTTTGATATAATTTTAAGTTTCCTACCTATCATTGTGATTATTGCTGTTTGGATATTTATTATGAGAAGAATGTCTGGAAATTCCGGAGGTGGAGCAGGGGGACAAATTTTTAATATTGGAAAATCGAAAGCCAAGTTATTTGATGAAAAAAAAGATATAAAAACTACTTTCAAAGATGTAGCTGGTCTTGAAGGTGCAAAAGAAGAAGTACAAGAAATTGTTGATTTTTTGAAAAATCCAAAAAAATACACAATACTTGGAGGTAAAATTCCTAAAGGAGCTCTTTTAGTTGGACAACCAGGGACTGGAAAAACATTATTAGCAAAAGCTGTAGCTGGAGAAGCAAAGGTTCCATTTTTTTCACTCTCGGGTTCGGATTTTGTTGAAATGTTTGTAGGTGTTGGTGCTTCAAGAGTTAGAGATTTATTCAAACAAGCTAAAGATAAATCTCCATCTATAGTATTTATTGATGAAATAGATGCTATTGGTAGAGCAAGAGGAAAAAACAATTTTACTGGATCAAATGATGAGAGAGAAAATACTCTCAACCAACTTTTAACTGAAATGGATGGATTTGGGACAAATACAAATGTAATAGTTTTGGCAGCCACTAACAGGGCAGACGTGCTAGACAAAGCACTGATGAGAGCAGGAAGATTCGACAGGCAAATTTACGTAGATTTACCTGATTTAATAGAAAGAAAAGAAATCTTTCAAGTGCATCTTAAGCCACTCAAGAAAACTAAAGCATTAGATGTTGATTTTCTTGCAAAACAAACACCTGGGTTTTCTGGAGCTGATATTGCTAATGTCTGCAATGAAGCCGCTCTTATTGCTGCACGAAAAAACAGAAAAAATGTGGGAAAGCAGGATTTTTTAGATGCGGTAGATAGAATTGTTGGAGGGCTAGAAAAAAAGAATAAAATTATTTCTCAAGAAGAGAAAAAAACAATTGCATTTCACGAAGCAGGACATGCCTTGGTTAGCTGGCTTTTAGAATTTGCTGCCCCATTAGTAAAAGTCACAATAGTTCCAAGGGGTAGGTCCTTAGGTGCTGCTTGGTATTTACCGGAGGAAAGAATGATAGTTAGAACAGAACAAATGCTTGATGAAATGTGTGCAACACTAGGTGGAAGAGCCGCGGAAAAAATAATTTTTAATAAAATTTCTACTGGTGCTTTAAGTGACCTTGAGAAGGTAACTCAACAAGCTAAAGCGATGGTCACAGTATATGGTCTAAATGATCAAATTGGAAATATTACATACTATGATTCTAGCGGACAAAGCGACTTCAATTTTTCTAAACCATATTCAGAAGAAACAGCTCAAACAATTGATAAAGAAATTTCTAAAATTGTAGAAAAGCAGTTTATTAGAGCATGCAGAATAATTAAAACTCATAAGGGCAAATTGAACAAGTTAGCGAGCAGGTTGTTAGAAAAAGAAGTTATTTTTAGAGATGATCTAATAAGTATTCTAGGTAATAGACCATTTGCAGAAAAGAATGAACCTGTTGTTACACCCAAAAAAAAATAGTCTAAAGTGAATTTTTTAGGTAAATTTTTTTCAGGAAATAAACCTAAAAAAAGCAAATATCTACCAGAAAAAAGAGAGCCTATTGAAATTTCATTCGTAAAAAAGTTTACTCTTAATGGTGGAAAATTTCTTTATTGTGAAAATGAAGCAGAGTTAAGAATAAGTTTTCAAAATATTCTAATTGAGAATGAAATCTCCACTTCTGAGCTTATATCCAATGAAAACTCAATTATTGACTATTTTAAAATTGATAATGATGTCTTGAACCCAAAGGCCTTAGTTGTGAACTGCGAATTTTTAATATCTGACCAAGGTTCAATTATGGTTTCCAATCAACAAATTTTGGATAAAAAAATAAACCAATTACCAGAAATTTTAATTATAATGGCTAAAACTTCCGACTTTAAAAATGATGTTAGTGAAGCTATGAGTGCGATTAAAAATAAATACGGTAAATCCATCCCGTCAAATATCACAAATATTCATGCTACAAATCCAAAAAAAAATTCAAATTTTATCTCCTATAAAAGAACATCAAAAGAGTTATATTTACTACTAAGTGATGTCAATAAATGAAACATTTTTGGACTCGTTTTTTATCTGGATTATTATACGCTTCATTAATGACGACCACAGTTTTTTACTCTAATTTCTATTTTAAAGTATTAATTTCAATTTTGTCAATTATAGTTCTAAAAGAATATTATAAACTTATCAACCAAAAATATTATTTTTTTTTCTTAGTTGTTTTATTCTTGATTTGGACACCTAAAAATTTAATCAACTACAACTATTTAATAATAATTACTTGTTTTATTTCTTTTATCTCTAGTATCTATTGTACGATTTTACTTTTTTTTAATAGAGATTTTAAAAATTCAAAAATTAATGTTTTGTTTACATTATTGTACATAACTACTTCTTACTTTTTTATGGTTCGAATTCATGAACACGGAACCGTTTTTAGTCCTTTATATTTATTTTTATTTTTTTCCTCAACATGGGTAAATAATATATTTGCTTATTTGATAGGTTCTAATTTTGGAAAAAATAAAATTTTAAAGGAAATTTCGCCAAATAAATCGTGGGAAGGGTTTTTTGGAGGGCTTTTCGCATCCATTGCTTTTATTTATCTTATGGAGCATTACTATAATCTATTCAATAACTATTGGATAATATTGGGAATAATAATACCTATTACATCATTAATTGGAGATCTTCTGCAATCTTTGTATAAAAGAAAAGCAAAAATGAAGGATAGTGGAAGTTTAATACCTGGCCATGGCGGAGCCTTTGATAGAATGGATAGTGTTATTTATTCAGCTCTTTATTACTATCTTTTCCTGAAATTAATATAACTATGTTCCACAAAGAAGGGTATCAAATAATCGTTATTTCGTTACTAATCACATCTAGTTTAATCATCTCTTTCGAATACTCAATAAATAAAGTCGAAATAAAACTATTATTAAAATTATTGTGTTTTATATTTTTTGTCTTAATCCTTCAATTTTTTAGAAATCCCAAAAGAAATGTTAAGTTAAACGATAAATCAATCCTATCTCCTGCGGACGGTAAAATAGTAATAATTAAAGAAGTTTTTGAAAAAGAATTTTATAAAGAAAAAAGATTACAAGTTTCTATTTTTATGTCACCATTTAATGTTCATGTCACAAGGTATCCAGTCGGAGGTGAAATTATTTTTAGTAAATACCATCCTGGTAAATATTTATTTGCTTGGCATCCAAAGTCTTCTGAATTGAATGAAAGGACTTCAGTAGTGATTAAAAATAAAGCTTTTGGAAATATTCTTTACAGACAAATAGCTGGTGCTTTAGCTAGAAGAATAGTGAATTATGCATCTGAAGGAAACAAAATTAAACAAGGTGAGGAGTCAGGATTTATTAAATTTGGATCAAGATTAGATATTTTTTTGCCATTAAAAACTAAAGTAAATGTAAGTATGAATCAAATGGTAAAAGGCGGGGTTAGTAGGATAGTTTAAATTATTTTAATGAAATATTTTTTTTTAATATTTCAATTTTTTTGATTGCATCAGATTCTTTTTTTAATTCATTTTCAATGACAATTTTGGGGGCATTTTCAGTAAATTTTTTATTATTTAATTTTTTTCTTACAGATTTCAAAAAACCTTCAGTATAGATTAATTCATTTTGAAGTTTTTCCTTTTCAGACTTTGAATCAAAATCAAAATTTACTGGAATAGTAAATTCCGTACCCCCTACAATAAAAGTATAGTCAGAAGCATCTTTTTCTGAATTCATAGGTTCTATACTTTGTAAATTCCCTAATTTTTTTAATACTTCAGAATATGGCAAATTACCTTCATCACCAAAAAATTTTAAACTTAAAGATTTTGTTCCTTTAATAAGTTTTTCTTTTCTAAATTTTCGAATTTCCGAAATGATTTTTTTTGTCCGATTAAAATCATTTAAAACTTTTGAGTCAAACTTTTTTTCATTAGGCCAACTAGTTATCATTATAGATTCTTCCATTTCATCTTTTATTTTTTGCCACAATTCTTCAGTAATAAATGGCATGAAAGGATGGAGTAGCTTAAGATTAATAGAAAATATTTTTTTTATTTTAACCAATGATTGCCTACCAATGGGTTTGCCATAGTCGGGTTTAATAGTTTCTAAAAACCATGAACAAAAATCATCCCATATTAATTTATAAATAAGCATTAATGAATCCGAAATTCTAAAATTATCAAAGCTTTTATTTACTTGATTTATTGTGGAGTAAAGATTATTTTCATACCAATTTATAATTTTTAAATCTTTCTCAATATTTTCATTTTTTTCGTCTACTCCCCAAGAAGAAATCAACCTATACGAATTCCAAATTTTATTTGCGAAGTTTTTTCCTTGCTTGCAAAGTGATTCGTCAAATAACAGATCATTGCCTGCCGAAGAGCTCAACATTAGCCCTACTCTTACAGAATCAGCACCATAACTGTTTATTAATTTTAATGGGTCAGGTGAATTACCTAATTGTTTTGACATTTTTTGTCTTTTTTTATCCCTTACCAATCCAGTAAAATAAATATTTTTAAATGGTTCTTTCCCTGTAAATTCATAACCTGAAATTATCATTCTAATAACCCAAAAGAATATTATATCAGGACCAGTTACAAGGTCTTGGGTGGGATAATAATATTTAAACTCTGAATTTTTAGGTTCACAAATTCCATTAAAAACTGATATTGGCCATAACCAAGATGAAAACCATGTATCTAATACATCCGAATCTTGTGTAACTAGACTAGCATCAATATTTTCAAAACCACGGATTTTTTTTATTTTACTAAGAGCTTTATCCATATTTTCTGCAACAACAAAATCTTCTTCCCCTTTTCCATAATAGAAAACAGGTATTCTGTGACCCCACCATAACTGTCTTGAAATATTCCAATCTCTTATGTTTTCAAGCCAATGTTTATATGTATTTTGAAATTTTTTTGGATGTAGCTTTACTTTTTTACTTTTAAAAACTGCATCTAAAGCCGGTTTTGAAATATCACTCATCTTTAAAAACCACTGTTTTGAAATTCTTGGTTCAATTGCAACTTTTGTTCTTTCTGAAATCCCAATATTGTGATTATAATTTTCAACTTTTATTAAAAAACCTTTTTCTTTTAATTCCTTATGAATTTTTTTTCTTACATCAAATCTATCCATGCCTTTGTAATGCAGGGTGTTTTCATTTAAAGTTCCGTTTGAATTGAAAATGTTTATACTTTTTAGTTTATGTTTTTTACCAATAAGATTATCATTATAGTCATGGGCTGGTGTTACTTTTAAGGCACCTGTACCAAATGATGAATCAACGTATTTATCTCCTATAATAGGTATCAAACTGTTTGAAATTGGGACAATAGCTTTTTTACCAATGAGATTTTTATATCTTTCATCATCGGGATGAACACAAACTGCTGTATCTCCAAAAATTGTTTCCGGTCTAGTTGTAGCTATTGATATTTGATTACTGCTGTCTTCAATTTGATATGAAATATAAAACAATAAACCTTTTTTTTCCTCATAAATTACCTCTTCATCTGACAAAGTGGTCTCAGCTTTAGGGTCCCAATTGACCATTTTGTTTTCTCTATAAATTAATTTCTTTTCGTGGAGTAGGATAAAAACTTTTATTACAGATTCGTATAAGTCGTCATCTAAAGTGAATTTAGTTCTATCCCAATCGCATGAACACCCAATTTTCTTTAATTGCTCTAAAATTATACCTCCATATTTATGAGTCCAATCCCAAGCATGTTTTAAAAATTCATCTCTTGAAAGAGATTTCTTTTCAATACCTTTTTCTTTTAAATAAGAAACCACTTTCGCCTCTGTTGCTATTGAAGCATGATCTGTACCAGGAACCCAGCAAGAATTCATACCTCTCATCCTAGCCCGCCTTATTAATATATCTTGAATGGTATTATTAAGCATGTGACCCATATGTAAAACTCCAGTTACATTTGGAGGAGGAATAACAATAGTATATGGTTTCTTTGAATTAGGTTTTGACTGAAAAAATTTTTTTTCTAGCCAATAACTATACCATTTTTCTTCAATTTCAGATGGATCAAACTTTGTGGATAAAGGCATGAAATTTTAGTTCTCTAAATAATTTGTAACAAAAGTACTTTTAGTTTAATTAAAAAAAAAATAACACTCAATTCTACTATCTCTTAAAAATATCAAAATTCGTATATTGTTGAAGTAAACTAAGGTTATGAAAAATATATTGTTTCTTTTTATTGCTATGAATAGTAGCTTTATTTTTTCTCAAGAAGTTGGGGCAAAAATAAAATTCGAATCTCTTGAAATTAACTATGGGCAAATATCGAAGGGTGATAATGGTGTAAGAATTTTTAAATTTACCAATATAGGTTCAAAACCATTAATTATCGATAAAGTATATTCATCTTGTGGATGTACTATTCCAAAAAAACCTTCCTCACCTATTGATCCTGGACAAGATGATGAAATCCAGGTAAAATATGATACTAACAGAGTTGGACCAATAAGGAAAACAATAACTGTTTTATCTAATGCTATAAACTCACCAACAATATCCCTAAAGATTACGGGAAATGTTGAATAGAAATTCTTACTTGGATATTAGAAGCAACTATTCTCTTGAAAAATCAAATACTTTCGGTTTAGATGTAACTTCAGAATCCTTTTATATTGTTAAAAGTTTAAATGATTTAAGAAATGTTTTATCAGAAAATAAAACAAGGAAAATAACTGTACTTGGCGGAGGTAGTAATATTATATTTACAAAATTTTTAGATGGACTGTGTTTAAAAATTGATTTAAAAGGAATAGATATTATTGAAGAACACAAAAACAACGTTATTATAAATGTAATGGCCGGTGAGAATTGGCATGATTTTGTGAAATGGACAGTTAATAATGGTTTTGGAGGTATTGAAAATTTATCTCTAATTCCGGGTCTCGTAGGTGCCGCACCAATACAAAATATTGGAGCCTATGGGGTTGAATTGAAAGATGTTTTTATAAGTTGTAAAACAATAAATATTAAGGACCAAACAGAAAAAGAATTTGATGAAAAAAATTGTTTATTTGGTTACAGGACATCACGTTTCAAAAATATCGATAAAAATATTTATATAATTACGTCAATTAAAATAAGACTAACAAAAGAAAAACATAAATACAATATCTCATACGGTTCTATTAAAGAGGAAATTGGTAACAGAGAAATAAACTTAAAATCGATTTCTAAAGCAGTAATTAAAATTAGAAAAAGTAAATTACCAGATACAAATCTTTTAGGAAATTGTGGTAGTTTTTTTAAAAACCCAGTGATTCATGAATCAAAATATTTTGAGCTTAAAAAGAAATTTCCATCTATCTCTGCATTTAAAGTTGAAAAAAATCAATACAAAGTATCAGCAGCTTGGCTGATTGAGTTTCTAAAATACAAAGGTAAATCAATTGGAAATGTAGGTGTTTATAAAAATCAAGCGTTGGTCTTGATAAATTTGGGTGGGGCAACTGGAAAAGAAGTGTTATCTCTAGCTAACAAAATAACTTATGAAGTTTATTCTACCTTTAAAATAAACTTACAACCTGAGGTTGAAATATTATAATTAATCTTTATTTTTTGAATCTATATGAATTGTAACTGGGCCCTCGTTAACAATATTCAGAGTCATATCCGCACCAAAAATACCCCTTATAACTTTTTTACATATTATAGATTCTATCTTATCGCAAAAAGAATTGTAATAGTTAATAGCTTTTGGATGCTTAGCTGCATTCATATAGGACGGCCTGTTTCCTTTTTTCGTTTTAGCAAATAAGGTAAATTGGCTGATTATCATCAAATCACCTTTTACATTAATTAAAGAATTATTCATTATATTTTTTTTATCACCAAAAATTCTCAAATTAATTATTTTGTTGGCTAACCACAAAATATCTTCTTGATTATCACTGTTATCAACCCCCAAGAGGACAATCAAACCATGATTTATTTCTCCAATTTTTTTACCCTCTACCGTTACAGATCCATACGAAACTCTCTGTACTACTGCTCTCATTTTTTATCTAATTATTTTTTTTCATGAATTAAATTAATATAGCTTTCATACCTATAATTTGAAATTTCACCAGTCACTAATCTTTTTTTTACCTCACATTCGGGTTCATCAATATGTATGCAATTCTTAAATCTGCATTTTTTACTAGCTTCTAGCAATTCAGGAAAATATCGATAAATTTCATTTTTTTCTATATCAACTAATCCAAATCCTTTAATACCTGGTGAATCAATTACACGAGTATTTTTATCTATATCATACATTTGAGCGAACGTTGTGGTATGTCGACCTCTATTGGATGATTTAGAAACAGATTGTGTTTTGAGATTTAGTTTTGGATTTAAATAATTAATCAAAGTTGATTTCCCAACACCACTATTACCTGAAAAAAGTGTAGTTTTATTTTTTATTAAATCCAAGATTTTCGAAATATCCTTTTTTTTGTGACAAGAAATCAAAAGACAATAAATGTTTAAGTTAGAGTAAATTTTCCTTACTATTTCAACTTCTTTGAGTTCTTCCTTAACATATGTGTCGGATTTACTAAAGACTATTATAGTAGGGATTTGATAAGCATTTGAGGTAATTAAAAACCGATCAATAAACTCATAATAGATTCTGGGTCTTTTCAAAGTAATTACTAAAATTGCTTGATCTAAATTGCTAGCCAGAATGTGGGTTTCTTTTGACAGGTTTACTGATTTTCTTATTATATAATTTTTTCGTGGAAAAATTTTCAAAATTTCACCTTTATCTACCTCTTGTATTTTTTCAAATTTCACATAGTCACCAACAGAAATTGGATTGGTATGCTTAATATTAAGTAAACGTAATTTACCCCTTGCTGTACATTCGTAAATTTTATTCTCTACTGCACTTTTTACAAGGTAGCTACTGCCTGTTGACTTGTATACTATTCCTTTAATTAGCTATCTTTTATACTAAATATAGTCTAGTTATTTAAAACAAACAATTAAACGTTGAATTGCTATATTTGTTTAAAAGTAAAATATTGCTTGCAAAAAAAGTAATTCTAATGATTTTGGATGGTTGGGGTAAATCCTCAAATCAAAATGAATCGGCAATAGCAAATGCAAAAACACCTTTTATAGACAAACTTCTGGATCAATATTCTAGTGCAGAATTAATCACTCACGGAAACCATGTTGGCCTCCCAAGTGGTCAAATGGGAAATAGTGAAGTGGGACACCTAAATATATCCGCAGGAAGAATAGTTTATCAAGATTTATTAAAAATAGACAATTCTATTTCTGATAAATCGTTTAGAAAAAATAAGATCATTCTTAATGCTATTGATTATTCCAAGAAAAAAAATAAATCAATTCATTTAATGGGTTTGTTGTCAGATGGAGGTGTTCACTCACATATTAATCACTTAGAAGAATTATTACTAATTCTTAGTGAAAATTCTTGCAAGAAAGTTTGTTTACACCTATTTACAGATGGAAGAGATGTCGATCCGAAATCGGGAATTAAATATGTAAAAAAACTAGAACTTTTTTTAAAAAAGACAACAGGAAAAATTGTTTCAATCATTGGTCGCTACTACTCGATGGACAGAGATTTGAATCTTGATAGGACAAGAAAAGCATATAAATTGATTGTTAATGGTGTTGGAAAAAAAACAAATGACTTCAAAAAAGAAATTGAATTATCATATAACAATAACCTAACGGATGAGTTTTTAGAGCCTTTATTTATAGGAGAAAAAAGATATTTAATTGAAGAAGGAGATGTTGTTATTTCATTCAATTTTAGATCTGATAGAATGAGGCAAATTACAAGAATGTTGTCACAGAAGGATTTTTCTTTCGATGGATCAAAACCGCTTAATCTTTATTATTTAACTATGACTAACTATGATGACAACTTAAAAGGAGTTAGAATACTGTTTGAAAAAGAAAATCTAATAAATACTCTTGGAGAAGTGATTTCAAAAAATGGCAGTAAACAGCTTAGAGTAGCTGAAACAGAAAAATACCCCCATGTGACATATTTTTTTAACGGTGGAAGAGAAAATCCTTTTAAAAATGAAAAACGGATATTATGCCAATCACCTCCAGTGGTCACATATGATTTAAAACCCGAAATGAGTGCTTTAGAGATTAGAGATGCAGTTGTTAATTCTATCTTAAAAAATAAATTTGATTTTATATGCGTAAACTTTGCAAATCCGGATATGGTTGGACATACAGGTGACTTCAATGCCGCAATTAAAGCTTGTGAAACTGTTGACAACTGCACTAATAAAATAGTTTCAGAGGGTATGAAAAAAGGATATTCAGTAATTATTATTGCCGATCATGGAAATTGTGAAAAAATGAAAAATTCAGATGGGACACCTAATACAGCTCACACAACTAATCCTGTTCCGATAATTTTAGTAGAAAAAGAAAAAAGAAAAATAATTAGTGGAATTCTAGCAAATGTTGCACCTACTATCTTGGAAATCATGGGAATTGAAAAACCAAATGAAATGGATGAAAAATCATTATTATCAAATTGACTTTTATTAATTTTAAAAAATGAAATCTAGATTTTTTTTAATTGTTTTTCTATCAATCTCACAAATAAGTTGTAATTCAAATCTCACTCAAAAAAAGAGCGCTTACGACAAAGAAATTCAAATTCCTGACAGGCTGAAAGGAAAAGATTTAGAAGGAAACGAAATTCTTTTAGGTGAGATAAATATTAATCAACTTAAAGAATTTACAAAAGATTGGTCAAACAACTATAACCCCAATTCCAATTTACTTACAAAAATAAAACCCTTAATTAAAAATATAGATATAGTTTTAATTATGGGCACATGGTGTGAAGATAGCGAGAGAGAAATACCAGGGTTTATTAACATTTTAGAATCTATAAGTTATGATACTGCAAAAATAAGAATCATTGCAGTAGACGAGGATAAAATAACACCAAATTTTATTGAAAAAGATTATGAATTAATTAATATTCCAACTATAATTTTTTATGATAATAATAGTGAAATAAATAGAATAGTTGAGTTTCCAATTAAAAGTATTGAAGAAGATATTTTAGATATTTTGTCTGGAAAAGCATATAAACATGCATATTATAGATGAGTAAAATAATATTAAAGTCTAGAGATGAAATTGAATTGATTAGAGAAAGCTCACTTCTTGTTTCAAAAACTCTTGGTATGTTAGCCAAAGAGATTAAACCCGGGATTACCTCACTTGAATTAGATAAAAAAGCTGAAGAATATATTAGAGATAACGGTGCAGAGCCAGGATTTTTAGGTTTATACGATTTTCCAAATACTTTGTGTGCTAGTCCTAACGAGCAAGTTGTACACGGAATACCCAATAAAAATATTCTTAAAGAAGGAGATGTGATATCTATTGATTGCGGTGTGTACAAAAATGGTTTTTACGGTGACCATGCGTATACCTTCCCTGTTGGAGAAATTAGCAATGAGATAGAGGCTCTTTTAAAAACAACCAAAGAATCGTTATACATTGGAATTGAATGCTTTAAAGAAGGAAACAGAGTGGGTGATCTCGGATATTCAATTCAAAATCATTGTGAAAAAAATGGATACAGTGTAGTTAGGGAACTGGTAGGTCACGGTATCGGGAAAAATATGCATGAGGGCCCAGAAATTCCAAACTATGGAATAAGAGGAACAGGAAAAAAATTTGTTGACGGAATGGTTATAGCTATTGAACCTATGATTAATCTTGGAAGTAAAAAACTAAAACACCTAGATGATGGTTGGACAGTAAATACCCGCGATAATAAAGTTTCTGCACACTTTGAACACAACGTAGCGTTAATCGATGGTAAACCTGAATTGCTTTCAACTTTCAATTTTATATACGAGGCTATAGGTATTCAAAGTGATGAAGAAAAACCTTTTAAAAAATAGTCATGAAATTAATTCTTAATTTTTTTTCGAGACAATTTTTAATTAGGATAAGTCTGATTTTAAGACCTGTTTTAAGAATCCTATACAAAGGCACTAAATATGTAGATCCAATTGACGGAAGTTCTTATAGAACTTTTTTACCCTATGGATATAATAGGGTAAGAAAAAATGCCTTGTGCCCAGGAACCCTATCTCTTGAAAGGCACAGACTGCTATGGTTGTATCTAAAAAAAACAAAGCTTTTAGAAAAAAATATTTCTGTATTACATGTTGCACCTGAAATTATTTTTATAAAAAAATTTAAAAAAATTACTTACTGGAATTACGTTTCAATAGATCTTAAGTCCCCACTGGCTGATATAAAAGCTAATTTATATAATTTACCGTTTAAAGAAAATTGCTTTGATCTTATTTTATGCAATCATGTTTTAGAACACATTGAAGACGATTATAAAGCATTAAGAGAACTTCACAGAGTAATCAAGAATAAAGGAACCTTGATTGCGCAGGTACCTCTTGATAAAAATCTTAAAAAAACTTTTGAAAACAAAGAAGTTATAAATCCAAGAGACAGAAACAAATATTTTGGTCAGTATGACCATGTAAGAGTTTATGGATTGGACTTCTATATGAGACTTACTAACTCAGGTTTTTCACCAAAAAAAATTGATCTTTTAAAAAAAATATCAAGAGAGAAAAAAATAAAATATTGTTTACCTAAAGATGAAGAAATACCAGTTGGAATTGCAATAAAATAAATCACCAATTTTTTGAAGAATAGGTGACAAAGTTTTGATTTTTTGAAATAATCCATAAAGCTTCTACGTTGGGTGTATCATCAATCAATTTCTTACCCATATTTAAAGGCATTACCATTAGTGAAGTAGCATAGGCATCGGCAGTCATACAATCTTCAGCTTTTACTGAAACACTTAAAATATTTGATCTCGCAGGCCTCCCATTGAGCGGATTTATTGAGTGAACATACTTTTGATTTGTTTCTTTATCAAGCCTATACTTTCTATAATTCCCAGATGTTGCTAAAGCTTCATTATTTAATTCTATGATATCAAAAATTTTTCTAGGTAAAGTCGTCTCGCTGGGTTTCTCAATACCAACACTCCACATCTTGTTTGTTATTAAATTCTTGCCTCGAGATACAAGTTCACCTCCTATGTCAATTAAATGGTTTTTACTTCCCTTTTTTTCAAAATATGAGTTTATTTGATCTACAGTATATCCCTTCGCCAATGCGTTGAAATCAATGAAAATATTACTATCATCCTTTATTACTCTTTTTTCTTTTGTTAGTCTAATTCTAGGCCAACCCGTTATTTTCATAAGACTGTCTCTTTCTTTTAATCCAATTTTTTTAAGTTTTTTATTTGGTCCAAATCCATATGCATTCACCCACGCACCCACTGTAGGATCAAAATAACCCTGCGATTTATACCACATTAAGTTTGCTTTTTGAAAAACTTTTTCGAAATGTTCGTCAACAACTATAGTGCTATCCCCACTATTTATCTTGGAGATATCTGAACTAGGAATATATGTAGACATTGAGCTGTTTATAACCTTCAAAATTGAATCAATACCTTTTTGAAAGTTTACTTTATCGTGTCCTAAATCAAGATATTTGATTCTATAATATGTTCCGAGTGCTTGTCCATCAATTATAACTATTTCGTGTTTGGAGCAAGCTGCAAAAAGAACAAATAGAATTAAAATTTTTCTCAAAAGTGATAAAAATAGATTTTAACCTCCAAAATCATCAAATCGAACATTTTCTGGAGGTATACCAAAATCATCAGCCATCTTTTCAACCGCTTGATTCATCATAGGTGGTCCACAGAAATAAACTTCAATGTCTTCTGGTGAGTCATGCTTGGATAGGTAGAAATCAATTACACACTGATGAATAAACCCTAAAAATCCATCACCTTCAGAATCTAAATCTTTTTTAACCCGCCAATTGTCTTCATCAAGAGGTTCGGATAGAGCTACATAAAATTTAAAATTCGGAAAATCTTTTTCAAGAGCACGAAAATGATCCAGATAAAACAGCTCTCTTTTTGATCTTCCTCCGTACCAAAAAGTAACTTTGCGACCTGTTTTTAAAGTTCTAAATAGTTGATATAAATGAGAACGCATCGGAGCCATACCGGCACCTCCTCCGACATAAAGCATCTCAGAATCAGAGTGATTGATAAAGAACTCTCCAAACGGGCCTGATATAGTAACTTTATCTCCTGGTTTTTTACTAAAAATATAAGATGAAGCAATCCCAGGGTTTACATCCATCCAATCATTTTTATTTTTATCCCAAGGTGGAGTTGCAATCCTTACGTTCAACATTACTTCTTTTCCCTCAGCAGGGTACGAAGCCATTGAATATGCTCTTTCAACTACTTCACCATTTTTCATTTTTAAAGGCCAGAGATTGAATTTATCCCACTCTAGCTTAAATTTATTTGCGTCCTCTGGATGTTCATCTGGATGAGCTGAAATATCCATGTCCTTATAGTTAATTTCGCATTCAGGAATTTCAATCTGAATATATCCACCTGCTTTATAGTCCATTTCCTCAGGTAACTTAATTACGAATTCCTTAATGAAGGATGCTACATTCCAGTTTCTAACTACAGTTGCTTCCCACTTTTTTATTCCAAAAACCTCTTCTGGAACTTTGATTGTCATGTCTTCCTTAACCTTAACTTGACAACCCAATCTCCAACCATCAGCAATTTCTTTTCTGGAAAAATGAGGTTTTTCAGTAGGTAATATTTCACCTCCGCCCTCTAATACTTGGCATCTACATTGTATACAAGTTCCTCCTCCACCGCATGCAGATGGCAAAAAGATTTTGTTATTTCCAAGGGTGCTCAGTAAGGTATCACCTGAGGAGACTTCAACTTCATTTTCACCATTTATTTTTAGAGATACTGGACCAGATGGTAGTAATTTAGATTTAGCAACTAGTAACAATGTGACTAACAAAAAAATAACACTCGTTAAGACCAAAACACTCGAAATAATTATTGTAATATCCATTTTAAAAACTATAATTTAATTCCCATAAAACTCATAAACCCAATTGCCATTAACCCTGTAATTATAAAGGTTATCCCTAACCCTTTCAAAGGTGCAGGAACATTAGAATAACTTATTTTTTCCCTAATTGCAGCTATTGCTATAATGGCTAAATACCAACCAACGCCTGAACCAAAACCGTAAACGGTTGATTCAGTAATTCCTGAAAAGCTTTTTTGTTGCATAAAAAGTGATCCGCCTAGAATTGCACAATTTACAGCGATTAAAGGGAGAAAAATTCCAAGCTCTCCGTATAGTGCGGGAGATAACTTTTCAACTATCATTTCAACCAATTGAACCATTGAAGCAATAACAGCTATAAACATAATTAATCTTAAAAAACTCAAATCAATGGATAAATATTCAGTACCAACCCAAGAGAGAGCACCAGGCTTTAATAAATAATTATCCAATAGAAAATTGATTGGAACAGTAATAGACAGCACAAAAATTACTGCTAAACCTAAACCATTGGCAGTCTTAACAGTTTTAGACACGGCGAGGTAAGAACACATACCTAGGAAATATGCAAAAATCATATTTTCAATAAATATGCTTTTGACGAAAAGATTTAAATAATATTCCATGGTTTAGTTTTCTTCAATTAATTTTCTGTTTCTTGAACGTTGGATCCAAATCATTACACCTACAGTAATTAAAGCCATTGGTGATAAAAGCATGAGTCCATTATTTTCATAACCCATAGCATAGATAAAGTCTGGTATTACTTGAAAACCCAAAAGCTTTCCTGATCCAAGCAATTCTCTAAAAAAAGCTACAATAATTAGAATTATACCATATCCCGCAGCATTTCCAATACCATCAAGAAAAGATTTCCATACTCCATTGCCAAGGGCAAACGCCTCTAGTCTACCCATAACAATACAATTTGTAATTATTAGCCCGATAAATATTGATAATTCTTTATAAACATCATAAGAATAGGCTTTTAAAACTTGTTCTACTAGAGCAACTAAAGAGGCTATAACGACAAGTTGAACAATAATTCTAATTCTATTTGGAATTAAGTTTCTTAAAATAGAAATTATCACATTTGATGCACCCATTACAAATACAACAGACATAGTCATAACCAATGCTGGTTTTAGTTGTACTGTAATTGCCAAAGCAGAACAAATACCTAAAACTTGAACGGTTATTGGGTTGTTATCATCAAGGGGATCACTTAGTAAAGCTCTATTTTTCTTTGAGAATAATGGTTCACTCTTTTTATTTATGAAAAATAGATTTGGTTTACTGTTACTATCCATTTATTGTATTGTTAATTAAATTATTCTTCATTGCTACGACATTATTTTCAGATTTATATTTATTGAAATATGAAATATAATGATTTAATCTTTCAATTATCATATCAGATACGCCGTCACCTGTGATTGTTGCACCTGATATAGCATCAACTTCATGATCATCTTTATCTATATTTTTGGGATCATTGTTTGATTTTGAAACATTTACTCCTACAAGTTTTGAACTCGAATTGAAAATTTTTTCACCCACAAACCTATCTTGAAACCATTGCTGGGTTATTTCAGCACCTAATCCAGCAGTCTCTCCTTTATGATCAAAAACAATCCCTTTTATTGTTGACATGTCATCTTCTAATGCAACATAACCCCATATTGCATCCCAGAGGCCTGAGCCACGAAGAGGAATTATAAAATATTTTTTTTCATCCATTTCAGCAATAAAAAGTGGGTATCTCTGCTGATTAATATCTTTTTTTACTTCTGTTGAAAGATCAATCAAAAAAGCGTCCTTGTTTTCATCAACAGAACCATCTCTTAAAAGTGATAATTCACTTTTAATGTATTTTTTGTAGAGATTTTGTGCTTCGTCTCTACTTGCCTTGACGCCTATTGTTGAAATAATATTCTGCATTTTTTCTTTAACAACATTTTCATTTTGCTTTTCTTTCAAGGATTCAGAAGTTAAAGCTAAAGAAGAAGCAACAACTAAAACCATTAAAAGTGAAAACAAAAAAGTGTAAAAGTTACTATCCTTACTCATAATTAGGTTAATTTAATTTTTGATGACTCCCACCTTAAATGCCTTTTCTTAATGTTCCTCTCAATTACATAATGATCAATAGTTGGAGCAAAAACGTTCATTAATAAAATTGCAAGCATAACACCTTCAGGATATGCCGGATTAAATACTCTTATTAAAATACAGAAGACACCAACTAAAAATCCATATATCCACTTTCCAGTTTGCGTTTGAGAGGCAGAAACAGGGTCTGTGGCCATAAAAACTATTCCAAATGCAAAGCCTCCAACAACCAAATGATTTACCCAATTAAATTGCATTAAAGCATTAATTCCCCAAAGATTGAATAATAAACCTACTAGAGATGCACCTAAAATACCCCCGACAATAATTCTCCAACTAGCAACACCTGTAAAAATTAAAATTATTGCACCTACAAGAATCCATAAAGTAGATGTTTCAGCTATAGATCCAGGAATAGAACCATTAAACATTTCAGAAAAATTGTAATTAATGTTATTACCAGCAGCTAAAAAACCTAAAATTGTTTCACCTGAAATACCGTCTAAATTTGATGCTTCCGAGACCCAAACTTTGTTTCCAGACATGTAAGTGGGGTATGCAAAAAATGCGAAGGCTCTTGCGGTTAGAGCTGGATTTAAAATATTCATTCCGGTGCCTCCAAAGGCTTCTTTAGCTATTAAAACTGCAAAAGCTACAGATACGGCTACCATCCATAAGGGAATATCAACAGGCATAATCATAGGTATGAGTAAACCTGTTACCAGATATCCTTCATTGACTTCATGTCCACGATATATAGCAAAAATAAATTCAATTAGTAATCCTACAATGTAGGACACGGCAATCATGGGGAGAATTTTTTTTGAACCATGGAGCATAGCATCTAAAAAGGTAAATTCAAGGTTAGTTTGAATAAAATATTGATATCCAGTGTTGTATATACCATAAAATAAAGCAGGCAATAAAGCTATAATAACAGTAACCATAGTTCTTTTTAAATCAACAGCATCGCGAATGTGCGAACCAAACTTTGTTGTGTGATTGGGCACAAAAAGAAAAGTATCAAAAGCATTTACCGCTGGGGCGAATCTTTCAAACTTTTCTCCCTTGTTAAAGGGTTTTCTAATTTTATCTAATCTTTTTCTAATAAATTCCATAAAACATTAACTCTCTTCATTAATTATTAATTCGATTCCTTTTTTGATTATTTCCTGAGCTTCAATTTTTGAAGAACTACTAAAGTCAATTAATCCAAAATCTTCTGGCACAACTTCATATATTCCTAGGGCTTCCATTCTTTCTATATCCTCATTTAAACAAGCCTTGACTAATTGCATTGGAAAAATATCCATTGGAAAAACTTTCTCCATTTCTCCAGTAACCACCATTGCTCTTTCTTCTCCATTTAAGTTTGTACTAACTTTTAATTTTTTTTTATTTAGAAATCTAGAAAATGAAGTTTTAGACATGCTCGGAATGAAATTATCTTTAAATGGTAACCACCCAAACATTCTATAATTTTTCCCTTCAGGAATAATAGTTATTAGATTTGTATTGTAAGACAGATAACCATCAAAATTGGTGGTTTTACCTGAGTAAACATCACCATTTATTAATCTACATTCTTTTGATTTATCGACTTCTATTTTTTTTAAAATACTAGAAATAGATGCACCAATTTTAGATTTAAAATATTGCGGATTTTTAACGGTTGGACCCACAACAGCTACTGTTCGATCTGAACAAAACTCTCCATTTTTGAATAAGGATCCAATATTTGAGACATCTTCAGGTTTGATAGTCCATACTTTTTCACCAGGTGAAATGGGTTTGTGATTATGAATTTGGACTCCAATATTACCAGCTGGATGAGGTCCTTTAACTTTTAGTATAGTTGCATCTTTAATGTTTTCAAAAGAACCAGGAAAATTTGAATCTACAGTTAGATATAGAATATCGGCTAACTTAGATAAAATGCTTAAACCTAGTTGAAAATCATCTTTTTTATTTTTTAAAATAAAATCAAAATCAACATCTAATGGAGAAGTTGAATAAGTTGAAACATAAATAGCTTTGGGCTTATCTTCAGGTTGAGCAATTATTCCGTAAGGCCTTTGTAAAATAAAAGGCCATGACCCAGATATAAGTAGAATGTCTTTAATTTGATCTGCAGAAAAATTTTTGAAATTTGTTGTTTTAAATTTTACAGAGTCATTTCTATTTTTTTGGCCAGATATGACAACTTCCAGAATCTTTCTCTTTTCACCTCTAGATATTGCTAAAATTTCTCCAGCTACTGGTGACACAAGGTGTATTCTGGGATTATCTTTGGAAAAAAATAAAGGAGTTCCTTTTTTAACTTTATCACCTTCCTTAACCAAAAGCTTAGGCTTGAAACAGAAAAAATCTGTTGGTTTTAAAGCATATGTTTTTGATCGCTCGGATTCCGATAGAATTTTGTTTGCCTCCCCATTTAGGTTTAAATTAAACCCTTTTCTTATTTTTATGTCTACTGACATATTCTACTATTTAATTCAAATCGCCCGTAAATTTAATAATTTAATACATCTATTGAAAGATATTTTTAAACTAAATTATATAATTTTCTTATAGTCAATAATGGTTTTAAGATAGATAATAAATTAATGTATTTTAAAGTTGATTTTATATATTAGTTAAATGAAATTTTCGCTAGTTTTTTTTTCATTTTTTTGTTCAGTTACATTCCTGTTTTCTAAATCAAAAAAAAAGATACAAAGAAATCCTTTCGTCAAAACTATAGTTTTTTCTGGTGGATCTTTTAATTCTCAGTTTCCAATAATAAAAATGAACGAGAAACTTTTTCTATCTTTTGACGACATCAGTGGTGAGGAAAATTTTTATTATTATAAAATTACTCATTGTAATTTTGATTGGAGCATAAGTAAACTTTTAAAATCTGAATACTTAGAAGGCAATGATAATAACTTAATTGAAAATGTTTTAAGCTCTTATGGGACACTTCAAAGGTACACAAACTATAAATTATCACTCCCAAATAAAGATGTGGGTTTTAAAATTTCAGGAAACTATATTTTAGAAATTTTAGACTCAGATGATAATATAATTCTAAAAAGAAAATTTTTAATATTAAATGAAAAGGTAAGGGTAGACTTAAATATTTATCCTTCTCAAAATAAAGATAGATTTTACACCCATCAAAATGTTCAGTTTATAATTGGTACTAACAGATATAAAATTAGAAATCCAAATAATGACATAAAAGTTACTGTTATTCAAAATGATCAGTGGGATAATTCGAAAATAATTTTAAAACCTCAATTTATAGAAAAAGATAGGCTTGTGTACAGATACGATGAAGAATCTGAATTTGAAGGAGGAAATGAGTACCTCTTTTTTGATACTAAAGATTTGAGAGCAACTAATCAAAACATCAGTTTTGTAAGAAAAGAAAATATTTATCAACATTTTTTATTTACTGATAATCCAAGGAGTAATTTAAATTATTCCAACTATTCTGATTTAAATGGAAATTTTGTCCCGAGTACAAGCTTAGGTGAAAATCCTGACAATGAATCCGATTACAGTATAGTTTATTTCAGCTTAGCACGACAATTTGAAATTGATAATTCAAAAATTTATATCTATGGAAAATTTAACAACTATGAATTGACTAAGGAGAATGAAATGGTTTATAACCCAAGCTTAGAAACTTTTGAAGGTATTTTGTTACTAAAGCAAGGATTCTACAACTATAAATATATCATTAAAAAAAATAATGTGATTTTAAAAAATCAGATCTCGGGTTCATTTTTTCAAACTGAAAATAGTTACACAGTTTTAGTGTATAAAAAGGGATTTGAGGATTTATATGATAACTTGATTGGAGTTGGTCGAATAAATTCATTTGAACTCAAATATTAATCATCTATTTATTTCTTCTTTTTTGAAACATTTTTTTTAGTTAACTTGGAGTAAGATTAATTTTATGTTTCAACAAATAACAAAAGGCATCAGAATTTCAGTAATAACCAAATATAATGGAGACTTCTTAAGTGATGGGTTAATTAATTATGCCTTTACCTACACTATTAAAATAGAAAATCAAAGTAATGATGTTGTTCAATTAATCAATAGAAATTGGAAAATATTACAAACTAATAGAAGACCTTACTTTGTTGAAGGAGACGGTGTGATTGGACAAAAACCTATTTTGAAATCAGGAGTTTCACATACTTACAGCTCCAATTGCCTCTTAACTTCGCCAATTGGATCTATGAGTGGGTTCTACACTATGATTAATTTTTCCACTGCTAAAGAATTTGAGGTTGAAATCCCGGTTTTCGATTTAGCAGCAACTTTCACATTAAATTAAATTTAAATAATGAAAAATAGTTTTATTAAAAGCCCAAGTGTAGAGAATGAAGAAGTTCTTTTATACGCACCAGGAAGTAAAGAAAAAGATGAGGTTCTTAAAGCATATGATCATCTTTTGAACACAAAAATCGATATAAAACTTAAAATTGATGGAAGAGAAATAGACACTAAAGAAAAAAATAAGATGTCCCCCCCTCATGATTACAAAAACATCTTGGGTTCTTACTCAATAGCGGATAAAAATCACGTTGATTTAGCTATTAAAAGCTCACTAACAGCAAAAGAAAAGTGGAATGAATTAGGATTTTCAGAAAGAGCAAGCATATTTTTAAAAGCAGCTGAACTTATTTGTGGTCCATATAGAAAAATTATAAATGCATCTACTATGATTGCTCAATCGAAAACAATTCACCAGGCAGAGATTGATGCAGCGTGTGAATTTGCAGATTTTTTAAGATTTAATGTGAAATTTGCTGAAGAAATATATAATGAGCAACCTATTTCTTCTGATGGAACTTGGAACAAATTGTCTTATCGCCCATTGGAAGGATTTGTTTACGCGATTAGTCCATTTAATTTTACTGCAATAGGTGGAAATTTATGTGCTGCTCCAGCACTAATGGGTAACACAATTGTTTGGAAGCCAAGCGACTATCAGGTTTTTTCCGCAAAAGTAACTATGGATATATTTGAGGAAGCAGGGCTACCAGATGGAGTTATAAATATGATTTTTGGTGATCCAGAAATGATTACAAATCAAGTCTTATCCTCAAAAGAATTTGCCGGAATCCATTTTACTGGATCTACTTCGGTATTCAAGAATATTTGGAGAAAAATAGGAAATAATATTAATCTTTATAAAAATTACCCAAGAATAGTAGGAGAAACCGGAGGAAAGGATTTTATAATGGTACATCCATCTGCAAATGTTAAAGAAGTTTCAACAGCTGTAATTCGTGGTTCATTTGAATTTCAAGGCCAGAAATGTTCTGCAGCATCAAGAGTTTATCTTCCAAAATCAATTGCAAATAAGGTGTTGGATATAATTGGTAATAAATTAAGTGAAATCAAAATGGGACCACCAAATGACTTTCAAAATTTTATAACAGCAGTAATTCACAGGGATGCTTTTGAAAGGTTAAAAAATGCAATTCAAGATGCAAAATCTTCGAAAGATGTTAAAGTTTTATACGGTGGAAATTGTGATGATTCAGTTGGTTATTTTATAGAACCTACTGTTTTGGTTACTACAGATCCTAAATATATTACAATGGAAAAAGAATTGTTTGGACCTATTGTAACAGTTTATATTTATGACGATAAAGATTACAGTAAGGTTTTAAAGCTTGTTGACACAACTTCAGAGTACGCACTAACAGGTGCAATTTTTGCAAAAGACAGATATGCTATTAAGGAAGCTTTAGACAAATTAGAAAACTCGGCTGGTAATTTCTACATAAATGATAAACCCAGTGGTGCTGTTGTAGGTCAGCAACCATTCGGAGGAGCAAGAGCTTCGGGGACAAATGATAAAGCCGGTTCAAAATTAAATTTAATAAGATGGGTTTCTCCGAGACTTATTAAGGAACCTTTGCTTACTCCAAAGGACTACAAGTATCCTTTTTTAGGATGAGATATTAAAAATCATTTTTTGGTATATATATGACTTTTTTGGTTTCAAAAAATTCTGACTTGAAATTATTTTTTAATTTATAAATCTTAATGTTAGGGAATTTTTCCTTTTCGTAAAGAAGTTCACCCCCTTTCAAATAAATTATTCCAGATTCATCATTATGCATCAAAATGTTTTTTTTGACAAGCGGAACAAATTTTTCCATTTTTGTTACGGCACGACCTAGAACAAAATTAAATTTAGATTTTAAATTTTTTACATCACCAACTTTAGTCTTGACATTTTTGATTTTTAACTCTTTTTTAATCGAGTCAATAATTTTTATTTTCTTTTCAGTTCTGTCAATTAATGTAAATTCAACTTCTGGAAAAAAAATAGCAAGAGGTATACCTGGGAAACCTCCACCAGTTCCAACATCCAATATTTTAGTTTTAGATTTAAATTTGAAAAAAAATGTAATTGCTAAAGAATAACAAATATGTCTTTCGAATAAAAAATTAATGTCCTTTCTCGAAATTAAATTGACTTTATAATTCCAATTTTTAAATAATTTTTCAAAAAGCAGAAACTTATCAATTTGTGAATTTGATAGCACAGGAAATTTTTTTTTAAGTTCCACAAATTTTGAAACAATTAATTTATTTTTACATCTAAGATTATACAAACATAACCATAATGAATAAACTTTCGGAACGAATTGAAAATTTGCCAGCTTCAGCTACCCTAACTATGGCAGCCAAAGCAAGAGAATTAAAAAATAGTGGAGTAGATGTAATAAGTTTAAGTCTAGGCGAACCTGACTTTAATACTCCAGATTTTGTAAAAGAAGCAGCAATAAAAGCTATTGAAGAAAATTACCACTCGTACCCTCCTGTAGACGGATATTTAGAATTAAAAAATGCAATTTGTGAAAAATTTGAAAGAGATAATAATTTAAATTATAATCCTTCCCAAATTGTAGTTTCAACCGGAGCTAAGCAGTCTATAGCAAACGTTTGTATGGCTCTTTTAAACAAAGGTGATGAAGTTTTAATTCCCGCTCCGTATTGGGTCAGCTATTCTGCAATTGTTACTTTGTCCGAGGCTAAATTCAAAATTATTCCAACTTCAATGGAAAATGGTTTTAAAATAACTACAGCTCAGTTAAAATCTGAATTGACATCCAAAACTAAATTAATAATGTTCAATTCACCAAATAATCCTAGTGGTATAGTTTACTCTGAAAAAGAATTATATGAATTTGCTAAAATACTTAAAGACTATCCCAATACTTATGTTTTGTCAGATGAAATATACGAACATATTATTTACGGAGAAAAACACTTTAGTTTTGCCAACCTCCCTAACATGTTCGATAGAACAATAACTGTAAATGGTCTCGCAAAAGCATTTTCTATGACAGGGTGGAGGATTGGATATATAGGGGCACCAGAATTTATTGCTAAAGCTTGTAACAAGTTTCAAGGCCAAATTACCAGTGCTGCTAATTGCATAGCTCAAAGATCGGCAATTACAGCCCTTACTGCTCCGGTATCTAAAATAAGGTATATGATTGATGAATTTAATTCTAGAAAAGAATTAATTTTTGATTTGATTTCAAAAATTCCCGGATTTAAACTTTTAAAACCATCGGGAGCATTTTATCTCTTTCCAGATATTTCATTTTATTTTGGCAAAAAAATAAGGGGTAAAATTATTAATGATGCTAATGATTTTGCGATGACCATACTAGAAGAAGCAAAAGTAGCCACAGTTTCTGGGGACTCATTTGGAAATAAAAATTGCTTAAGGATTTCATACGCTGCTTCGAAAGAAGAAATAATAGAAGCTGCTACCAGAATCAAAAATGTTTTAGCAAATTATTAATTTATTTAACAATTAATTTTTCCTGATGATTAATTGATTCTTGATGAATTGCTTTAAATAATTTTAACACAAATTCTTCAGATAATCCGTGATTTTCGCCATCAAGCACCATTTTACCAAGTATTTCATTCCATCTCTTGTTCTGAAGAACAGCAACATTATTTTTCTTTTTCAACTTTCCTATAGAATCAGAAATTTTCATTCTTTCTCCAAGAATTTGAAGCAGATTTTGGTCAGCTATATCAATTTGTGTTCTTAAATTATCTAATTCATCAACATAGTCTTTCTGTTCGATAGTTGTATTTCGCATTTTTAAATCTTTCATTATTTGTATCAATCGATTTGGAGTTACCTGTTGAGCGGCGTCACTCCAGGCATTATCAGGATCTATATGAGTTTCAATCATCAAACCATCAAAATTAAGATCCAATGCCATTTGACTAAGATCAAAAATTAGGTCTCTTCGTCCTGAAATATGAGACGGATCACAAATAATTGGAATATCAGGAAACTTATTTTTTGCTTCAATAGCAATTTGCCATTCAGGGTTATTTCTATACTTCGATTTTCCTTGAGATGAAAAACCTCTATGAATAAGGCCTAATTTACTAATGTCTGCAGACTGAAGTCTTTCAATAGCACCCAGCCATAGTGAGAGGTCAGGGTTGACTGGATTTTTTACTAGAACTATTTTGTCTGTCCCATTTAATGAATCTGCAATTTCTTGAACAATAAAAGGACTAACTGTTGATCTGGCTCCAATCCATAATACATCAATATTGTGTTCCAATGCTAATTTTACATGATCCTTATTAGCTACCTCCGTAGCTGTTAAAAGCCCAGTTTCTTTTTTAACCCTCTGAAGCCATTTTAAACCTATGGAACCAACACCTTCAAAATTACCAGGTCTAGTTCTGGGTTTCCAAATTCCAGCTCTGTAAATAGTAACATCTGTTTTCTTTAATTGATGAGCTATCTTAAGAACCTGTTCCTCCGTTTCAGCACTACAAGGACCTGCAATAACAAGCGGATGGGACAAATTAAATTTTTTTAACCAATCGTTTGTTTTTATTTTTATTTCCATTTTGATTTAATTTTTAGGTTTAATTGTATCAAGTATTTTCTTTAGTTTATTTGTTTTAATCATTTGACTTTTTAAATCAATATAATTTTCATTTTCAATTTTCAACTGAAATTGTTTTAGATTTTCAATATATGCGTTCAAAATTTCAAGTATATTTTTCCTATTATCTTTAAAAATAGAAGACCACATTTCCGGTGAACTTTTTGCCAATCTTACAGTAGACTCAAATCCACTTCCTGCAAAATCCAATATATTTTGATTATTTTTTTCGGACTCCATAACCGTCTTTCCAAGCATGAAAGAACTTATATGAGACAAATGTGAGACTATTGCCATTTTTTTATCATGCTCTTCTGGGTCCATATATCTAATTTTCATCCCCATCAAATTAAAAATTGATTCAGCCCATTGTAGTAAATCAGGTCTTGTCTTATTTTTCTCACAAAGAATCTGAATTTTTCCATTGAAGAGATTTTCTGCGCTTGCCTCAGGCCCAGAAAGTTCGTTACCTGCTATTGGATGAGTGGCTAGAAATTGATCTCTATTAGAATGTTTTTCAACTGACTTACACAAACTAAATTTTGTTGAACCAACATCCCATACTAAAGCATCTTTATTCAAATTATCAAGAATAAAAGGTAAAATTTTCAAACTTTCACTGACAGGAACAGATAAAATAACCCTATCAGCAATGTTTAAATTTTCTATATTATCGATAATATCAATCACTCCAATATTCTTTGCACGTTTCACACTTAATTCATTTTTATCAATTCCGTGTATTTGAATATTACCTAAAAGATTCCTTAAATCTTTCGACATAGAACCTCCTATTAAACCGGTTCCAATTAAAAATAATTTCATGATTTCAATCTTTTTAAAACTTGATTCATTTTTTTTGTATCTGTACATAAAGAAATCCTAACATATCCTTCACCTTGAGACCCAAAAATTGATCCAGGAGAAACAAAAAAATCATATTTATCCAACAAAAAGTCAACATAATCTTCTGACTTTAAAGAATCATTTAAAATTTTACACCATAAAAACATCCCAACACCATTTTTATAATATGAAAGATTAAGTTCATCTGCAATTTGTTCTGCTAATTTTCTTCTTTTAAAATATTCTTTGTTAAGGCTATCAAACCATTTTTGACTACTAGCCAATGCTTTTATTGCTCCGTGCTGAACACAATAAAACATTCCCGAATCAAAATTTGATTTTACTTTTAAAACAGCATCTATATACTTTGATTCTCCTACCATCATACCAACTCTCCATCCTGCCATATTAAATGATTTACTAAGTGAATTCAGTTCTATTGCAACTCCTTTTGAACTCTTTAGTGTTAAAATACTTCTAGGTTTTTTATTTAAAATAAAACTATATGGATTGTCATTTATTAAAATGATATTATTTTTCTTTGCCCAAAAAATTAATTCATTTAATTTTTTTTTATCAAAATCTGCACCCGTTGGCATGTGAGGATAATTTATCCACATTAATTTGATATTTTTTGGATTCAAGCTTTCTAAATCATCCATTTTTGGATACCATTTATTTTCCTCTGACAAATTATAATTCAATATCTTTGCTCCTAATAATTTTGAGACTGCGCCATATGTAGGATATCCTGGATTTGGAATTAATACACTGTCTCCCTTGTTTAGAAAAGCCATAGAAATGTGCATAACACCCTCTTTTGAACCCATTAATGGTAAAATTTCATAAGTAGAATTTATTTTTACGCCATATTGTTTATAATAAAAATTTGAAATAGCCTCTCTCAGTTCTGGCAATCCATTGTAACTTTGGTACATACTTGATTTTTCATCAGCAATGCTTTCAGATAAAGCTTTTTTTACTTCAAGACTGGGAGATAAATCGGGGCTTCCAATAGCCATGTTGATTATTGGCCTTCCAGAAGAAATATAATTATTTATTTCTCTCATTTTTTTTGAGAAATAATATTCATCTACATATTTTAATCTTTCAGCCGTAAACATTATTTTTTAAATTCCAAGTATTGACCTATTATTTTAAATTCTAAAGCCATAATTTTGAGTATTGAAACAGCTTTTTGAAAAAACTCTGTATTTTCAAATTTTACGTCAACAAAAAAAGCATACTTCCCTGGAGTTTTTATAACCGGTAGAGATTGTATCTTGGTTAGGTTTAAAAGACAATCACTTAAAACATTTAATATAGCAGCTAGACTTCCCCTTTGGTGATCTAAGATAAATTTAAGAGATGCCTTGTTATAAGATTCTACTTTGTAAGGCTCAGAGTTATTTTTTAAAATAACAAATCGCGTCACATTATTATTTATAGTCTGAATAGATTCTGATATTATATTTAGATTGTAAGTTTCAGCAGCTTCTTTTGACGCTATAGCTGCAATTCCTTTTAATTTCTTCTCAGAAATTTGTTGAGCTACTTTTGCTGTATCAGTTGCCTCTACTAATCTAATATGTCCATAATCATTAAAAAATTGCTTACATTGAAGAAGTGCCATTGGATGAGAGTGCACTTCTTTAATATCTTCGAATTTTTGGCTTTCTAAACACATCAAATTATGATCAATGGAAAAATTGTACTCACCTATTACATGCATATTATAGTCATCAATCAAAGCATAATTTGGTAGAATTGATCCTGCAATTGAATTTTCAAGAGCCATTACTCCTCTTTCAACTTCTTTTTGATTTAACTTATCAAAAATTTCTTGAAAAGTAATACATTCAATTACATCAACTGTTGGTCCAAAATAATTTAGAGCAACTAAGTGGTGAAAAGAACCTTTAATGCCTTGAATAGCTATTTTCATTTTTTATTTAAAAAAAAAGTCCTGAAAAATCAGGACTATTATTTTACTTATAATTATATACCATAGTCCTAACTATTATAAAAATAAAAGTAGAAGAAGTAAAAGTAAGTTGTAATTTTTGTTATCATTTAAGCTGCAAATCTAATATCCTAAGAGATAAAAACAAAATATTTAATATGTTAATTAAATAACAATTATTAAATTAAGTTTTAAAATTACAATATAATCATGTCTAATTTAAAACTAAAAATAACTTTAATATTATCTTTTTTTGTACTTCATAGCTGTCAAAAAAAAATCGAAACAGAAGACTTAAACGACTTTATCTATTTAGAATCAACAATCGAAAGTCTAATTAATGGTTACAAAAATGGGGATATAAAAGCTGTAGAGGTTATAAAGAAATATATAGACAGGATTAAAAAAATTGATATGGCTGGTCCTAATCTAAGGTCTATTATACAAATCAATCCCGATGCCGTTAAAATTGCAACTGAACTTGATAATCTAATAGCTAAAGGTGAGTTGAAGGGTCCTTTACATGGGATACCAGTAATTTTAAAAGATAATATCGACACTGGTGATAAAATGAATACAACAGCAGGTTCAAGAGCTTTGATTAATTCAAAAGCAAATAAGGACGCATTTATAGTAAAAAAACTAAGAGAGTCAGGTGCGATTATATTAGGTAAAGCAAATTTAAGCGAATGGGCAAATTTTAGAGGTCAAAATTCAACAAGTGGATGGAGTGGTGTTAACGGTCAAACCAAAAATCCTTATGTACTTTCAAGAAATCCATGTGGTTCAAGCTCTGGGTCCGGAGTTGCTGTCTCAGCTAATTTAACCATTTTAGCTATTGGAACTGAAACTAACGGTTCAATCGTGTGTCCATCAAATGCCAATGGGATAGTAGGAATAAAACCTACAGTTGGGCTTATTAGTAGAACAGGAATTATTCCTATCTCATTTACTCAAGATACATCTGGTCCAATGGCAAGAACACTAACTGATGCAGTTATAGCACTCAATGCAATGAAAGGTGAAGACCCCTTGGATTCCAAAACATTATCCATACCTAATAAAAAATTGGACTACACTAAATTTTTGAGACAAGGAGGAATTAAAAATAAAAGGATTGGAGTATACAGTTTACCACTAGGAAATAAATCTAGAAGGAAAGGATATAATGCCGATGTTGACACTTTGTTTAAAAAATCAATTAAATTGATTCGTTCACTGGGTGCGGAAATTATCGAGATAGATACAATAAATCACAGAGACAATGGTATTCATTCATACAACGTAATGCTTCACGAATATAAAGATGGACTAAACAAATATTTTAAAAATTTAAAAAATGGTTCCCAGATAAAGAATTTAGAAGACTTAATTGAGTTCAATGAAAAAGATTCAATTGAACTTAAATATTTTAATCAGGCATATTTAAAACTAGCAAATGAAACAGATGGGATGAAAGGTGATAAATATAAAAATTCTCTTTTTTTACTAAATAAATATAGTAAAGAAGAGGGTATTGACAGGGTTATGAATAAATACAATCTAGATGCAATTATATCTCCAACTGGTAGTCCCGCTTGGAGTTCAGATCTTTTAAACGGTGATAATTATCATATTGGAAGTTCTTCCCCTGCAGCTCGAGCTGGTTACCCGAATATCACTATACCTATGGGAAATGTTCATGGACTTCCAGTTGGAATTTCATTTTTTGGCAGAGCTTGGAGTGAGAGTAAACTAATTGAAATTGCATTTGATTTCGAACAAGTTTCAAGAGCAAGAATCATTCCGAATTTCAAATTAAACGATCAATATCTCTAATTTTTCTTGGATTATTATATCCTAAAAAAAAATGTTTTATATATTTAAAAGACAGATTCAGCGATGGATTTAATGTTATCTGAACGTCCCATAGTATAGTAATGTAGAAAAGGAACTCCAGCTTTTTTTAATTCCTTACTTTGCTCTATGCACCATTCAATTCCAACTTGTCTAATCTGATCGTTGTTTTTACATTTTATGACTGATTTTATTAAATCGTCTGGTAAATCAACATAAAATCTTTGCGGAAGAACGTTTAGTTGTTTTTTTGTTGAAATTGGTTTTAAACCAGGAATTATTGGAACATTGATTTTATTTTCCAAACATTTTTTTTGAAAGTCAAAAAACTTTTGATTATCAAAAAACATTTGGGTAACGATATAATGAGCACCTGCATCAATCTTTTTCTTCAAAAAATGTATATCACTGTCAAAACTTGGAGCCTCGATGTGTTTTTCTGGATAACCTGAAACTCCAATGCAAAAGTTTGTTTTTGCGTTATTTTGAATCTCTTCGTCTAAGTATTTTCCATTATTAAGGTCATCAATTTGTTTAACAAGATCACTTGCGAAAGAGTTCCCATCAACACTTGGTTTGAAATATACCTCAGATTTTAAAGAATCCCCTCTAAGGGCAACAACATTTTCAATTCCTAAGAAGTCTAAATCTATGAGCAAATTTTCCGTTTCTTCTTTTGAAAACCCTCCACAAAGAATGTGTGGGACAGCATCTATATCGTATTTATTCTGTAAGGCAGCACATATTCCTACTGTTCCCGGTCTTTTTCTTATGACATGTTTTTGCAACAAACCGTTACCTAACTCTCTGTAAACATATTCCTCTCTATGATAAGTTACATCTATAAAGGGAGGGTTGAACTCCATAAGTGGATCAATTGCATCAAAAATCGATTCAAGATTTTGTCCTTTTAAAGGCGGCAAAATCTCGAAAGTAAATTGAGATGTATTTTTATTATTTTTAAGATGATCTATAATTTTCATAGTTTAAAAGTTTAAATTTGGTTTTAACCACTTAATAGCACTTTCAAGAGTTATTTTTTTTCTATTTGCATAATCCTCTACTTGATCTTTAGAAATTTTCCCAAGTCCAAAATATTTTGCACTAGGATTTGCAAAATAATATCCTGAAACAGAGGCTGCAGGCCACATCGCCAGACTTTCTGTCAATGAAACACCAATATTTTTTTCAACATTAAGAATATTCCAAATTGTTTTTTTCTCCAAATGATCTGGACATGCAGGATATCCTGGAGCAGGTCTAATACCAGTATATTTTTCTTTAATTAAATCATCATTGTTAAATTTCTCCTCTGGTGAGTACCCCCAATATTTAGTTCTCACATTTTTGTGTAGATATTCTGCATAGGCTTCAGCCAATCTATCGGCTAAAGCTTTTACCATTATAGAATTATAATCATCGTTATTATTTTCATAGTGTTTGGATAGTTTGTCGGCTCCGATACCTGTAGTAACGCAAAAAATACCTATATAATCGCAATATCCATTATTTTTAGGAGCAATATAATCAGATAGTGCCAAGTTTGGTTTATCATTTCTTTTCATTAGCTGTTGCCTTAGTGTATAAAAAGTTCCCAAAAGTATTTTTTTATCATTTGAAGAATATACTTCAATATCGTCACCTACGCTGTTAGCGGGAAATAACCCAAAAATAGATTTCGCTTGAAGAGATTTATTTTTTAAAATTTTTTGAAGTAACTGATTAGCATCAGAAAATAACTCTTTTGCTTGTTGACCAACAATTTTATCTTCTAATATTTCTGGATATCGACCATGTAAATCCCAAGATCTAAAAAAGGGACTCCAATCTATATATTCAATTAGTTCTTCTAAATTTTGATTTTTTATAATTGTGATTCCGCTGTTCTTAGGTATACTAGGTTTAAACTCTTCCCAATTTAATTTTATTTTATTTCTCCTGGCTGATTTTATGTTTATAAGTTCTTTTTTAACTTGCCTTTGTAAAAATTTATTTCGGAAATCTTCGTATTCTTTCCTTATTGTTTGTTTATAAACAATTGATGTTTTTTTATTTAATAGACTCCCCGCCACTGTAACTGCTCTAGATGCATCATTTACGTGTACAACTGGAGTGTTAAGTTCTGGGGCTATTTTGACCGCCGTATGTGCTTTGGAAGTTGTAGCTCCTCCTATTAATAGAGGAATATTTATTTTCTGTCTTTTTAGCTCCTGAGCTATAAAAATCATTTCATCCAAAGATGGTGTGATTAATCCAGATAATCCGATGAGATCAACATTTTCATCTTTTGCTGTTTTTAAAATTTTTTCTGGTGGTACCATGACTCCCAAATCTATTATTTCAAAATTATTACAGCCTAGAACAACACTAACAATATTTTTTCCAATATCATGTACATCTCCTTTAACCGTTGCCATTAGAATTTTACCAGCAACTTTTTGTTTTCCACTTTCTTTTCCTGACTCAATATAAGGTAACAGGTATGAAACTGCGTTTTTCATAACTCTTGCGGATTTAACAACTTGTGGTAAAAACATTTTACCAGACCCAAACAAATCTCCAACCACATTCATTCCATTCATTAAAAAGACTTCAATGACCTCTATCGGTTTATCAACAATTTTTCTTGCCTCTTCAACATCATTATGTATAAATTCTTCTATACCTTTTACTAAAGAATGAGTAATTCTATCTTGTAAATCTAATTTTCTCCAGGACTTTTCTTTGAGTTTGGTTGTCTTATTTTCATCAGAAAGGTCTTCAGCAAATTTGAGCAACCTTTGAGTTGCATCATCTCTTCGATTTAATAAAACATCCTCAATATGAAGAAGTAAATTTTTAGGTATTTCGTCATAGACTTCAAGCATTTCTGGATTTACAATACCCATGTTCATCCCATTTTTAATTCCATGATATAAAAATGCAGAGTGCATTGCTTCCCTGACTAAGTTATTACCTCGAAAAGAAAAAGAAACATTGCTAACGCCTCCACTGACACTTGCATAAGGTAAATTTTTTCTTATCCATTTGGCTGACTTAAAAAAATCTACAGCATTTGTCTTATGCTCATCCATCCCTGTTGCAACTGGAAAAATATTTGGGTCAAAAATGATGTCTTGAGGAGGAAAATGAACTTTTTTTGTTAAAATTTTGTATGCTCTTTCACATATTTCAATTCTCCTCAAATAATTATCTGCTTGTCCATTTTCATCAAATGCCATAATAACTACTGCAGCACCATATCTTCTGATCTTTACAGCATTTTCAATAAATTTCTTTTCACCCTCTTTTAAACTTATAGAGTTCACTACGCACTTACCTTGGACCAGTTTTAATCCAGCCTCTACAACCTCCCACTTAGAGGAATCAATCATAATTGGAATTCTAGAAATATCAGGTTCTGAAACAATTAAATTTAAAAATTTTGTCATCGCCTCAACTCCATCAATCATACCTTCATCCATGTTGACATCCAAAATTTGTGCCCCCCCTTCAACTTGATCCCTTGCAACTTCAACTGCAGATTTAAAATCATCCTCTTTGATATATTTTAAAAATTTTCTAGATCCAGTGACATTTGTCCTTTCCCCAATATTTACAAAATTTGATTCTGGAGTTATAATCAGAGGTTCTAGACCAGATAACTTTAGATACTTATCCATTGTCGAATTCAAATTTTTCTTGGTTTATAATTTCTAGCAACTTCAGCTATTAATCTTATGTGTTCAGGCTTTGTTCCACAACAACCTCCAACTATATTAATTATATTTTCTTTTAAATAATTTTCAATAAGCTCTGACATTTCAGTTGCTGTTTGGTCATAAGCGCCAAAGGCATTTGGAAGACCTGCATTTGGATGTACAGAAGTGTAGGTATTCGTAATATTTGATAATCTCTTTACGTAAGGTAAGAGTTGGTCAGCTCCTAATGCACAATTAAATCCTATACTTAAAAGTGGGATATGTGAAATTGAAATCACAAATGCTTCCACAGTTTGACCCGACAAGGTTCTTCCACTTGCATCCGTAATTGTACCACTAACCATTACTGGAATATCTAATTTTTTTTCGCTTTTTATTTTATCAATTGCAAACAGAGCCGCTTTAGCATTTAAAGTGTCAAAAATAGTTTCCACAAACAAAATATCAACACCACCGTCGATTAAACCTAGAACCTGATCTGAATAGCAGTTTACTAAATTATCAAATGATATAGCCCTGTATCCAGGATCATTAACATCTGGAGATAAACTTGCTGTTCTATTGGTTGGTCCAATTGAACCGGCAACAAATACCTCAGAATTTTTTTTGCTATTACAAAACTCATCTTTTACCTCTTTAGCAATTTTTGCACCAGCATGATTAAAATCATACGCGTATTTTTCCATTCCGTAGTCTGCGAGACTTATAGATGTAGAATTAAAAGTATTTGTCTCTATTATATCAGCTCCCGCCTCTAAATAATCCCTATGTATAGATTTAATTAAATCTGGCATGGTTATGTTGAGCAGGTCATTATTTCCTTTCAATGACTCTTTATGATTAACAAATCTTTTTCCTCTAAAGTCATTTTCATCTAGAGAGTGTTCTTGAATCATAGTACCCATTGGTCCGTCCAATATCATTATTCTTTCATTAAGGATTTTTTCTATCATCTTTGTTATCTTTGATTACAAATAATTGAAAAAACAGAATTTTGTTTTTATTAAATTCTATATCTTTTTACCGTTTAGAATAATGTTAAAATTTATAGTTGCAACACTATCTATCATTCTAGAAACTGAGCAGTACTTTTGGTAAGATAATTCTGCAGCTCTTTTGGCCTTTTCACTAGAGATATTTTCTCCATCTATGAAAATTTCAATATCAATTGAATCAAAAGTTGAAGGAACTTTATCTTTGTCTCTGTTACCTAAAACTTTCATTTTTAATGATGTTGGGTTGATTTTTTGTTTATTCAAAATGTCAATTATATCAATACTACTGCACCCAGCGAGACCCATAAGTAAAACTTCCATTGGACTAACCCCTCTTACGACTCCAGATTTTTTTGATTTATTGTCTAAAAAAACTCTGTGCCCATCTGTATTTTTTGCTTCAAATAGATAATCGCTGTTTACTCTTTCTAGTGTTATTTCCATTTTTAGATTCAATTAATATTTTACTTAAAATTTTCGACATTTTTTCATTTTCTATTAAAAATCCATCGTGCCCGTGAACAGATTGTATAATATGATGATAAATATTTTGTTTAACTGACTTGACTAAGTTATAGGTATAAATATCTCTCTCAAGAGTAAAATAATAATCACTATCAATACTTACAATATGTATGTTAGATTTAATTTTAGATAATACTTCTTGCGGTTCTTTATCGTCTTCTGTAATGTCTACAGTTGACAATAAATGATTCATCGCTTTGTAGGCCTCAAGATTAAATCTTTTTAAGAGACTTTCACCATGAAATGAAAGCCATTCTTCAACCAAATAGCTGCCCTTTTTGCTTTTTTTATTGGAAAATCTATTGTTTAAGGAAATGGGAGTTCTATAACTTAACATTGCGTGTATTCTGGCATCTTCGAGTGGATTTTGGGAATTTTTTAAAATTCTTTTTTGTAAATAGGTATTAGCTAAAATCCAATCCGATGTTTGCCAATCACAAGCTACAGGAATAATGTTTTCAGCAAATTCATTTTTTAGTGAGGCCATTTCCCATGTAATACCTCCTCCAATAGATCCACCAATTATAGCAAATAAATTAGAAACACCAATTTTTTCAAGCCCTAAATAAAATATCTTGGCTATATCCTTACAGCTCAATTCCATATAATTTTCAATTGTTGGATGATAATGTCCGTTACCAGGTATGTCAAAGGCAATGACAGTGAAATGATTCAGATTAATAGCTTTATCGATCCCCACAATTTCTGACCACCAACCTTTGTCTCCAGTTAAACTCGAATTACCTGTCAAAGAATGATTTACAAGTATAATTGGTGAATCACCAATTTCTTGACCATATAGTTGATAGGATAGAGAAATATTATCAAATACAAAGCCAGTATTTGATATAAAATTTTTTATATCGATGCTATCCAATTTTGGCATATTAAAAATTATATTTTTGCAAATGATTGTTTTAAATCTTCTTTTAAATCGTCCAAGTTTTCAATTCCAACAGATATTCTTACCAGATCAGGTGTAACACCAGTACTTTTTTGTTCGTCGACATTTAATTGTGAATGTGTAGTACTTGAAGGATGAATTATTAAAGATTTGGTATCCCCAATATTAGCTAGTAGAGCAAATATTTTTGTGCTTTCAGCAACTTTTTTTGCACCTTCAAAACCTTTTTTTAGACCAAATGTAACAATACCACTTGAACCTTTTTTAAGATATTTTTTAGCTAATTGATTATATTTTGATGACTTAAGTCCGGGGTAATTTACCCAACTTACCTCACTCTGCTCTTCCAACCATTTAGCAATATTTAATGCATTTTCAGAATGCTTTTGCATTCTAACTTCTAAAGTTTCTAAACCTTGAATTACTTGAAAACTGTTTAACGGACTTGGTGCACTACCTAAGTCTCTTAACCCTTCAACCCTTGTTTTAGCAATAAACGCTAATGGTCCGAGAGCTTCGTGGTATTTTAGACCGTGATAAGAAGGTGATGGTTCAGTAAATTCAGGAAACTTCCCACTGGAATAATCAAAGGTTCCAGCATCAATTATTATTCCTCCCAGAGTAGTTCCATTTCCAGTAATATATTTTGTAAGAGAGTGGATGACTATGTTGGCTCCATATTCTATGGGATTTAAAAGTGATGGCGAAGCTATAGTATTGTCAACTATAAAAGGGACTTTTGCATCTTTTGCATGCTTACTAATTCCTTCCAAATCAATAACATCTAGCTTTGGATTTCCTAAAGACTCAGCAAAAAACACTTTAGTGTTTGGCTTAAGAGCATTTTTGAAATTTTCAACATTATCTGGATCAACAAAAGTGGTAGTTATGCCAAATCTAGGTAAAGTATTATTAAGCATATTATATGTCCCACCATATAGACTATTTGATGCAATAATATGGTCACCTGATTTTAATAATGTCATAAATGTGGTTGCAATCGCTGAAGTTCCAGAAGCAGTAGCTACTGCAGCAACACCTCCTTCTACAGCTGCCAATCTTTGTTCTAAAACATCATTAGTTGGATTATTAAGTCTAGTATAAATGTAACCTGACTCAGAGAGCGAAAATAAATTTGCCGCATGCTCAGAGTTATTAAAAACATATGATGTTGATTGATAAATTGGTACGGCTCTGGTGCCTTGTGTTTGTTTCACATCATGCCCTGCATGAAGTGCCTTAGTTGCTAATTTTAAACTCATTTTTGAAATATTTATTTATTTAAGTAATCATTTATTTTTTTTACATAATTTAAATTTTCCCAAGTAAATAAATCCACTTTGTGATTTACTTCTTGATTATTTTTATTTAGAAAAATTTTATTAATTTTTTTATATTCTCTTCCCATATGACCGTAAGATGAGGTCTCTAGGTAGATGGGGTTTCTAAGTGATAGATTTTTTTCAATTGAGTAAGGTCTCAAGTCAAAAATTTTATAAATCATCTCAGTAATTTCAGAATTTGTTAGTTTAACCTTCGAAGTCCCAAAAGTATTTACATTAATTGATGTGGGTTCGGCTATTCCGATTGCGTAGCTCAATTGAACTAGTATTTTACTTGCAACTCCTGAAGCAACTAAATTCTTTGCTATATGTCGTGCAGCATAAGCTGCACTTCTATCTACTTTGCTTGGATCTTTACCACTAAAAGCACCTCCTCCGTGGGCTCCCCATCCTCCATATGTATCGACAATTATTTTCCTTCCTGTAAGACCTGTGTCTCCGTGAGGTCCACCTATAACAAATTTTCCTGTTGGGTTTACAATTACTTTAGTATTTTCATTGTAAAGAGATTTAATATTTTGATTCTCATTATCAAATACACGAGGTAATAAAATTTCAACAATATCTTTTTTAATCTTGTCAACCATCTCTCTGTCGTCTTTTGCGAAGGAATCATGTTGTGTTGAAACTAGAATTGTGTCAATAGACACCGGAATTCCATTCCTGTCATATTCTACTGTAACCTGTGATTTAGAGTCAGGACGTAAATATTCTATTTTACCACCTTGTCTTCTAATAGTAGATAATTCTTTTAAGATTTTGTGAGATAAATCTAAAGTCAAAGGAATCATGTTTTTAGTTTCTTCCGTTGCATATCCAAACATAATTCCTTGGTCACCAGCGCCTTGATTTTCCTTTACACTTTTTTCAACACCTCTATTAATATCTTCTGACTGAGAATGTATTAAACTAGAAACATCGCATTCATCTGCACTAAATTTAATTTTAGGATCTGTATATCCTATTTTTTTAATAGTTTCTCTTACAATTTTTTCAATATTTATTTGAGCTTTTGATTTGACTTCACCTGCAACTATTACTTTATTTGTCGTGACCAATGTTTCACAAGCCACTTTACTTTCAGGGTCAAAAGCTAAATAATTATCAAGAATAGCGTCACTAATTTGATCAGAAACTTTATCAGGGTGACCTTCACTAACCGACTCAGAAGTAAAAAGTGTATTCATTTTAATTGCTTTCAGGAAGGATTTGAAGATTACTTTTGAAAGCAATTCTGCTTTAGCATTTTTTTTTCGAGGTTTGCAATCAGACAAATCCTTCCTCGTTATTATACCAACAAATATAATAAATTTTATTAAAATTAGTCTAAAAAAATACCTGCTTAATTTTTATTTATTAAAATTGGTATTATTTTAGTGAACTTGCATAAAAACCATTTTTAAATTATAAATTCATGCATATAGCTATAGCTGGTAATATTGGGGCTGGAAAAACTACACTTACAAAATTGTTAGCCAAACATTACAGGTGGCAGGCACACTACGAAGAAGTTTTAGAAAACCCATATTTAGATGACTTTTATCATGAAATGGAAAGATGGTCTTTTAATCTACAAATTTATTTTTTATATAATAGATTTAGCCAAATTCTTGATATTCAAAAAAGTGGAAAAAAAATTATTCAAGACAGGTCTATTTATGAAGACGCTTACATATTTGCTCCAAATTTACATTCAATGGGATTGCTCACAAAAAGAGATTTCGAAAACTATAAAAATATGTTCTCTCTCATGGAGAAATTGGTAAAAGGTCCTGATATAATGATTTATTTAAGGAGCAGTATTTCAAAACTTGTTGAAAATATTCATCTAAGAGGAAGAGAATTTGAAAATTCAATAAGTATTGATTACTTAAGTAGACTAAATGAACGTTACGAAGCTTGGGTTCAGAATTACGACAAAGGCAGAATTATTTCAATTGATGTAGATAAGGTAAATTTTGTAGGCGATCCAAATGCCTTTGGAAATGTTATAAGTCTTATTGATAAGGAGATTAATGGTTTATTCTAATTCAAATAATTAGTGGTCTTTAACTAATATTGTAATTATATTAAGTACTATATTTGCCACAAAATTTATAATATGGATTTAATTTCTCTTATTCCCCTTTCCGGTGTAATAGCTTTAGTTTTTGTTTATTTAAAAAACAAATGGGTAACATCTAATGATGTAGGTTCTGATAAAATGGAAAGAATTGCAAAAAACATTTCAGATGGTGCAATGGCTTTTCTGAAAGCTGAGTATAAAATTTTGGGTGTTTTTGTTTTCTTTACATCTCTTTTATTGGCTCTAAAAGGTGAAAATGAAGGGACAAGTTGGTTGGTATCTGTTTCTTTTATACTTGGAGCAATTTGTTCTGCCCTAGCAGGTTTTATTGGAATGAAAGTAGCTACAAAAGCAAATGTTAGAACTACAGAAGCTGCTAGGCATTCTCTTGGAAAAGCTCTTGAAATTGCTTTCTCAGGTGGAGCAGTTATGGGTTTAGGAGTTGTTGGATTAGGGGTCCTTGGAATTGGATCGCTTTTTATTGTTTTTTCTGAATTTTTCGATAGTACCGATACTGTTATTAAACTAATTTCAGGGTTTTCGCTGGGTGCATCTTCAATTGCTCTTTTCGCTAGAGTTGGTGGAGGTATTTACACAAAAGCTGCTGATGTCGGAGCGGATTTAGTTGGTAAAGTCGAAGCAGGTATACCTGAAGACCACCCTTTAAATCCAGCAACAATTGCTGATAATGTAGGTGATAATGTAGGAGATGTTGCAGGAATGGGAGCTGACTTATTTGAATCTTTTGTGGGCTCTATAATTGGTACAATGGTTCTAGGTGCTGCATTTATGAATCTTAGTGAGTTTCATGGAAAAGAGACCAATGCGGTAATTTTACCGTTATTTATTGCTGCAACAGGAATAATTATGTCAATAATTGGAACTTTTTTTGTTAGAGTTAAAGAAGGTGGAAGTCCACATAAGGCTTTGAACACGGGTGAGTTTTTATCAGCTTTTTTTGTTTTAGTTGCAACATATTTCTTGATTGATTTTTTCTTGCCAACCTCATGGGTTTTAGAAGGTAAAGAATACACATCAAATGGAGTTTTTATGGCAACTATATCAGGATTGATTGTTGGTCTTTGCGTTGGAAAGATAACCGAATATTATACTGCTACTGGAAAATCACCTGTCCTTTCAATTGTTAGACAATCTGAAACTGGCCCAGCTACTACAATAATTGCAGGTCTGGGAGTTGGAATGATATCAACTGCTATTCCAATCCTTTTGATTTCAATTGCGATTCTTTTATCCTATTATTTCGCAGGTTTGTATGGTATTGCAATATCTGCAGTAGGTATGCTTGCAAATACTGGAATTCAGTTGGCTGTGGACGCTTACGGTCCAATATCAGATAATGCAGGTGGAATAGCTGAAATGGCTGATTTACCCCCTGAGGTTAGAGAAAGAACTGATAAATTAGATGCAGTTGGAAACACAACTGCAGCAATTGGTAAAGGTTTTGCAATTGCTTCAGCTGCACTAACTGCTCTAGCATTATTTGCTGCATTTATGCAAACTGCAAAAATTAAAACTATTGATATTTCTAATCCTACGGTCATGGTTGGTCTTTTAATTGGTGCCATGCTACCATTTGTGTTTTCTGCACTTTCCATGAATGCTGTTGGAAAAGCTGCTATGAGTATGATAGAAGAGGTAAGACGTCAATTCAAAGAACTCCCAAAGCTAAGGGCTGCATTAGAGATAATGAAAAAATATGACTCTGACTTATCAAAAGCTAGTAAAAATGATCTGAAAATTTTCGAAGAAGCTGATGGTGTTGCCGAGTATAGCAAATGCGTTGAAATTTCCACAAATGCGGCATTGAAAGAAATGATTATACCAGGCTTAATGGCAATATTAGTCCCTGTAATCATTGGTTTTGGCGGAGGTGCGGAAATGCTAGGAGGTCTACTCGCCGGAGTTACTTCCTCTGGTGTTTTAATGGCAATTTTCCAATCCAATTCAGGAGGTGCCTGGGACAATGCTAAAAAGATGATAGAAGAGGAAGGTAGAAAGGGAAGTGAAGCTCACAAAGCAGCTGTTGTTGGTGATACAGTTGGTGACCCATTTAAAGACACTTCTGGACCATCTCTAAACATATTACTTAAATTGATTTCGGTCGTTGCACTAGTGATTGCACCACTTTTAGTTTAGTTTTAATAATACATTACCTTTTTTACAGCTTTTATAACACTTTCAAAATTTGGCAACCATTCCTCTAATAACTTTGGAGAAAAAGGTGCCGGAGTATCAGCAGTATTGATTTTTTCAATCGGGGCATCCAAATAGTCAAAAATTTGATTCTGCACCTGATAGCATATTTCAGTTGATACATTTCCAAAAGGCCATGCTTCTTCCAGTATCACCAATCTATTGGTTTTTTTGACAGATTCCAAAATAGTCGTATGGTCCATGGGACGAATTGTTCTCAGATCAATAATTTCACAACTAACACCTTCACTTTCTAATTTTTCAGATGCCTTTAATGCCTCTTTAATTATTTTACCAAAAGACACCACTGTTACTTGATTTCCAGATTTTACAATTTCAGCTTTACCAATTGGTAGAGTATATTCATTTTCTGGTATTTCTCCCTTATCACCGTACATTTGTTCAGATTCCATAAAAATTACAGGATCATTATCTCTTATAGCGGACTTAAGTAACCCTTTAGCATCATAAGGATTTGAGGGCACTATTACTTTTAAACCTGGACAATTTGCGTACCAGCTTTCAAAAGCCTGTGAGTGAGTTGCTGCCAATTGACCTGCTGAACCAGTTGGTCCCCTAAATACGATCGGGCAAGGAAATTGCCCTCCTGACATCTGCCTTATTTTGGAAGCATTGTTAATTATTTGGTCAATTCCAACCAAGGCAAAGTTAAAAGTCATAAATTCTATAATGGGTCTATTTCCGGTCATTGTAGAACCAACTCCTATTCCTGCAAAACCTAATTCTGAGATCGGTGTATCTATAACACGTTTAGGGCCAAATTCATCTAGCATTCCTTTCGAAGCTTTGTATGCTCCATTATACTCAGCAACTTCTTCCCCCATTAAATAAATAGTCTCATCTCTTCTCATCTCCTCTGACATTGCTTCCGCAATGGCCTCTCTAAACTGTACAGTTTTCATTTTATCTATAATTGAATTCAAATTTACAATTTTTAAAATTTTATAACTCAAATTAGTTAGATTTTGCCCCCGGTTTAACTTTGCTAAAAATTATTTAATTTATACATTAGTCATCATATGGTATTAGTTGAAATGATAATTAAAGGAATTTCTTATAGTCAAGGGCAAACCGGGGCATATGCATTAATTCTTTCTGAAGTAAATGGTAATAGAAACCTTCCGATTATTATAGGTGCATTTGAAGCTCAATCAATAGCCATAGGACTAGAAAAAGAAATAAACCCACCAAGGCCAATCACTCACGATTTAATGTATAATTGCTTTGTTAGGTATGGAATAATCGTGAAGCAAATTATAATACATAAATTAGTTGATGGAGTATTTTACTCTAGTTTAATATGTGTTAGAGATGAAATAGAGGAAATTATTGATGCAAGAACATCTGATGCAGTTGCTTTGTCTATAAGGTTTAATAGTCCAATTTTTACCTATGAAAATATTTTAAAAAAAGCTGGATTTACAAATGATAAAAGTGATAAAGGCAGTGGAAATAATGATGACCAGTGGATTAAAAACTTCATAAAAGAACAAACCTCAAATGAGGGAGAAAAAGATTTTAGCAAAGTTGCTCTCAAAGATTTAAAACTCTTATTGAAGAAATTTGTAAAAGATGAAGATTATGAGTCAGCTGCTAAAGTTAGAGACGAGCTGTCCAATAGAAAAAAGGGTAAATAACTTATCAACTAATTGTTTTAATAAAAAACAAAACAGGTTGTAAAAAAAATAGTATTTCAAACATATATTTGTGCCATGCAGCAATATTTAGATTTACTTAGAAAAGTAAAAAATTCAGGAGATTTTAAAAAAGACCGAACTGGAACTGGTACCATCAGTATGTTTGGATATCAAATGCGCTTTGATTTGTCAAAAGGGTTTCCAATGGTAACAACTAAAAAACTTCATTTAAAATCTATAATTTATGAGTTACTATGGTTTTTAAAAGGAGATACTAACATTTCATATTTAAAAGAAAACGGAGTTAGAATTTGGAATGAATGGGCTAATGAAAAAGGTGATTTGGGACCAATTTATGGCTTTCAATGGAGAAATTGGAATAATCAGGGTATAGACCAAATTAAAGGGGTAATTAATTCCCTAAAAACAAATCCAAATAGTAGAAGGCTCCTTGTAACTGCCTGGAATCCAAGTGTGCTTCCTGACAATAGTCATAGTTTCTCACAAAATATTCAAAACGGAAAAGCTGCCTTGCCCCCTTGTCACGCATTTTTTCAATTTTATGTTTCAAATTCAAAGCTTTCCTGCCAACTTTATCAAAGAAGTGCGGATGTTTTTTTAGGGGTTCCGTTTAACATTGCTTCTTATTCTCTTTTAACAATGATGATTGCTCAAGTTTGTGATTTAAAAATTGGAGAATTCATTCACACATTTGGAGATGTTCATATTTACTCTAATCATCTTGAACAAGTTAATATTCAACTAAAAAGGAAACCAAAATCATTGCCAAAAATTAAAATTAATAGTTCCATTGATAATATTTTTAAATTCACTTTCGATGATTTTGAACTTGTTGATTACGACCCGCATCCAGCAATCAAAGCAGCAGTTTCAGTCTAAGTTAATTGGAATATAAAAAGTGTACTAATTGTGATATTTAAATATGAATAAATTCAATCAAGAAATTACAATGATTGCTGCAGTTTCAGAAGACAACGGTTTAGGATTGGATAATAAACTCGTTTGGCATATCCCTCGTGATTTAAAACATTTTAAAGATTTAACTCACAGTCATTGTATAATCATGGGAAGAAAAACTTTCGAATCTCTACCCAGAGCACTACCTAACAGGAAAAATATAGTTTTATCCAGAAGAAAAAATATTACCTATAATGATGCCATTGTTGTCAATAGTATTGAAAAAGCTCTTGAATTAGCAAAACACGACCCCAAACCCTACATAGTTGGTGGAGGAGAGATATATGAATTATTTATGAATTATTCATCCTATATTGAACTTACAAGAATTCATCATAAATTTAAAAGTGATACTTTCTTTCCAAAGATTAATTTAGATAAATGGGAAGTTATTAAAAGACATGATGTAAAAAAATCTGAGGTAGAAAATTATAATTATTCATTTTTAACATATAGAAGAAAAAAATGAAATATGCTCAAGTATTTCCTGGTCAAGGTTCACAATTTATAGGTATGGGAAAAGATTTATTTGATCAGTATGATGAAGCTAAAAAATATTTTTTAAAAGCAAATAAAATTCTTGATTTTAAAATTACTGAAATCATGTTTGAGGGAAACCAAAAAGAACTAACAGAGACAAATATAGCTCAACCTGCTATATTCATTCACTCAATTATTAAATCTAGACTATTTGAAAAAAAAGGTAAACTTACAGGTGTGGCCGGTCATTCACTTGGAGAATTTTCTGCTTTGGTAGCTTCAAATTCAATTTCATTCAATGATGGACTAGAACTAGTAAATATTAGGGCTAAAGAAATGAAAAAAGCGTGCGTAATGAATCCTGGAACAATGGCCGCAGTAATTGGTCTTGAAAATAAGATTGTAGAAAATTGTTGCATGAAAATTAAAGAAATTGTAGTTCCGGCTAACTATAATTGCCCTGGACAAATTGTAGTTTCAGGAGAAAAAAAAGCAATTAAAAATGTTTCAAAAATTCTAAGTGAAAATGGTGCTAGGAAAGTTATAGAATTAAACGTCGGAGGGGCATTTCATTCTCCTTTAATGCTACCGGCTAAGAAAGTATTAGAAAAATATATTAAAAAAATTGAATTTAAAAAACCTTCATGTCCAATTTACCAAAATTCAGTTGGAAAAGGGGTCTCAAATGTTGAAGAAATTAGAAAAAATTTAGTTGACCAACTGATTTCTCCTGTCCTTTGGACTCAATCTATAAGCCAGATGATTAATGACGGTATTAAAAATTTTGTTGAGGTTGGACCTGGAAAGGTTTTACAAGGTCTAATCAAAAAAATCAATCCAGATGTAAGTCAGGAGTTTTAATCCCCTCTAATTCAAAAACTTAATTAATTTTTCTGAGATGTAATCAATCTGGTCATTTGTAAGTTCTGTGTGCATTGGCAAAGATATAACTTCTTGAACAGCTCTATTTGTTACTTGGAAAAGTTGGTTATCAACCTCCGGGCTATAGTATGCTTTTTGCATGTGAAGAGGTACTGGATAGTAAATTCCAAAGGGAATTGAATTTTTAGCTAAATATTCAGTTAACAAATCTCTTTTAGAATCTAAAATTCTCAAAGTATATTGATGAAAAACATGACTTTGCAAATGAATAGGTATGTTAGGTGTAATTAGGTTGTCAATTCCTTTAAGATTATTTGAATATCTTAAGGCTGAATTCCTTCTGCTTTCATTATAATTATCTAGATATTTAAGTTTTACATCTAAAATTGCCGCTTGCATGGAATCCAGTCTAGAATTTAATCCAACAAAATCATGATAATATCTTTTATCCATACCATGATTAGCAAGAATTTTAATTTTTTTTGCTAGTGAATCGTTATTAGTATAAACTGCACCTCCGTCACCGTATGCACCTAAATTCTTTGAGGGAAAGAAAGAAGTAGTCCCAATATCCCCAATTGTTCCAGTTTTTTTATTCACCCCATCATTAAAAGTATATGTTGCACCAAGAGCTTGGGCATTATCTTCAATGATTTTTAGTTTATTTTGTTTTGCAATTTTGACTATTTTTTCCATTTCGGCAGGTTGACCAAATAAATGAACAGGAATTATAGCCTTTGTCTTTGATGTAATGGCTCTCTCAACGGATAAAGGGTCAATGTTAAATGTTTCCTCATTGATATCAACTAATTTTAGCTTCAATCCCATTAGTAAAACCACTTCTGCAGTGGAAGCAAATGTAAAATCGGAAGTAATAATTTCATCGCCTGGATTTAAATCTAAACTCATTAACGCTAACTGAAGAGCATCTGTTCCATTTGCACATGGAATTACATGTTTAACATTTAGATATTCTTGAAGATTATTTTGAAATTCTTTAACAGCGGGTCCATTTATAAAACTAGTTGTACTCATCACGGAATCTATCGCAATGTCTAGTTCTCCTTTAATCGCTTCATACTGACCGTTAAGGTCAACCATCTTTATAGACTTCATGAAAAAATTTTAGCAAAGGTAAAAAACCATTTAATTTGAAGTACTACAAATAAACTATTTTTGTGTTTATGGTTTACTCTTTTGTTTACGAATTTTGTTTAATTATAATTAAGATTTTGGGTCTTTTTGTTCCAAATGTTAAGGAGTTTTTAAATAGTCGTGATAGGATTTCAAATGACATTAGAAACTTTAATAATTCTAAAAATAATTTTATTATTTGGGTTCACTGCTCTTCAATGGGAGAGTTTGAGCAAATAAAACCACTTTTGAAAAAAATTAAAAAAACTAAACCCGTTGCTGAGTTTGTAATTACTTTTTTTTCTAAGTCAGGATTTAGTTCCGCTAAAAAATTTCCAGATGCTAAAATAATTACTTATTTACCCTTTGACAGAAAAAAAGATTTAAATCACTTCATAATTAAAATTAGACCTAAAGCATTACTACTAGTAAAAAATGAGTTTTGGCCAAACCTAATTAATTGTGTGCACAATGCGGATATAAAAATTTTCTCAATCTCATCTACTTTTAGAAAAAGTCAACTTTTCTTTAATTTATTTTCTTTTGGTATGGTAAGTGTATTAAAAAAAATACATTGTTTTTTTGTAGTAAACGAAAATGATAAGTTACTCCTTGAAACTATAAATATATCAAATGTACAAGTTACAGGAGACACGAGATTTGACAGGGTATTAGAAAATTATAATAATAATGCTAATGATAAAAAAATTACAAAATTTTTAAAAAATTCCAACAACTTTGTAATAGGAAGTAGCTGGATAGAAGACCATAAGGTCCTTTTAAGTTGCTGTGGAAAAAATACCCCCCTTAACTGGATAATTGCACCACACAAAATAGACTCAAAATCTATCTTAGAGTTAGAAAAATTAATTCCTATTGACTACGCTAAATGGTCAACTTTTGATTTTGAAAATGATTTTAACAAAAAAGTTTTAATTGTGGATAAAATTGGAATTTTGAGTTCATTATATAAATTTTCAAAATTTGCCTATGTGGGTGGAGGAATGGGAAATAAAGGTCTTCACAATACCTTAGAAGCTGCAGTTTACGGAATTCCAATAATTATAGGTAAAAATTTTCAAAGGTACCCAGAAGCCATTGAAATGGTAAAACTTGGGGGGGTGTTGTCTATTTCAACAAAAAATGAATTCAAAGATACTTGGGTAAAACTAACAAAAAATAAAAAAACGGTTCTTAAGATGGGTAAAACGAATTTTGATTTCATAAGAAGAAGTGTTGGTTCTTCTGATAAGATAATTTACTACCTTAACCAATATTTAATATAAATAAATGTTCATGTTCGTTTTTAATTTTTAGTTTTATAAACTAAATCTACTGTATAAAGTTTATCTATTCGCCTAAAAAATCCATAATGTTTAAAATTAATTCAAATGCAAATATGAATTTTAAAGTAAATTATATGATTTGCTTTATTTCATTTTTAGCTTTATCAGCGCAAGAAAATTTTAAAGGTTTGAAGCATTGGGAAATTCCAAGTAAAAACCCCGATAGGATTATATTGACCTTTCATGGTGATCCAACTTCATCAAGAGCTGTTACTTGGAGGACCAGTACAGAAATTGAAAATAGTGTGGCTCAAATTTCTGAGGCTACTGTAAATGCAAATATAGAGTACAACCCAAAGACCTATAATGCATCTGTTGAAAAATTAAAATTAGGTCAATATTCAAGAAATAATTCTTTTTCTGTAAACTACCACAGTGTTATTTTTAAAAATCTCAAACCTAATACACTTTATGCCTATAGAGTTGGAGACGGTGATAAATTTTGGTCAGAATGGATACATTTCAAAACCGCAAAAAAAGAGTATTCAAAAACAGAATTTGTTTTTTTTGGTGATTCACAAAATAGGCTTTTATCTCACTGGAGTCGAGTAATACGCATGGCGTATCAAACTGCTCCTAACGCTTCTTTTGCAATTCATGGAGGAGATCTGGTTGATGATGCTCATCGAGATTATGAGTGGGCAGAATGGTTCAAAGCAGGTGGTTTCATTCATAGCCAATGGACTAATATACCAGTCCTAGGGAATCATGAGTACTGGCCACTAATTGCAGAAAGTGAGCAACAATTTACCTCGATTCACTGGCGTCCTCAATTTACGCTTCCAGTTGAAGAAGATCTTAACAAAAATTTGCATGAAACTGTTTACACAGTGGATTACCAAGATGTCCGGATAATTGTTTTAAATTCTAATTTTAATCTCAATACACAAACAAAATATATTGAGGAAAAACTCAAAACTTCAACCGCCAAATGGAATATAATTACTTGTCATCATTCTATTTTTTCACCTGCCTTAGGACGTGATTTTAGGTATGGCCGTAAAAATTGGAAACCATTATTTGATAAGTATAATGTTGATCTTGTGCTTAATGGACATGACCATACTTATGCCCGAGGGCACGTTCCCAAAATATATGAAGAAGATATTGTGTCCAATGAAATTAAAACTATGTATGTAACTTCAGTTAGTGGTCCAAAATTTTATAGACTTGATCGAAAACAATTAAAGGAGGGATATGTTAAAGATGGATATAAGTCAGATAAAATATCCCACCTTGTTCAATTTTTCCAAGTTATTACAATAGATGAAAACAAGCTCACTTATGTTGCCTACACAGCCACTGGAAAAGAGTATGATAGAGCTGTAATTGTCAAGGACTTTGAAAGCGGAGACAAAAATTTTTATAAGAAAAAAGAAGGGCCTAAATAATTAAATCAAGTTCTAAAAATTCAACATGAGATTATTTTTCTTTACAATATATTTCACCTTCTACTCCTTAAATCTTTGTTTTTCTCAGTCTATAAAACTTGAAATGCAAAAATTGAAAAAAGAAAATAAAAAATCTACAAACATCATTTTGATGATTGCTGATGGGGCCGGATTATCACAAATAACAGCAGCGATATATAAAAATGGTAATAAATCCAATTTAGAAAATTTTGAGGTAGTCGGATTACAGAAAACTCATTCAGCAAATTCCCTTATAACTGACTCCGCTGCATCAGGAACTGCTATGGCTTGCGGTACAAAGACTCTCAACGGAGCTATAGGGGTAGATGCAAAAAACAGGTCCTATGAATCTATTTTAAAAATATGTGAAAAAAAAGGATATAATTCTGGAATGATTGTAACATCAAGTATTGTTCATGCTACCCCTGCATCTTTCTATGCAAACGTTCCTTCTAGGGCAGAGTATCAAGAAATAGCATATCAATTAAGTAAAAGCGAAGTGGATTTTTTTATTGGAGGTGGAGAGAAACATTTTATAAAAAGAAATGACAATAAAAATTTGGTTAATGAAATGAAAGATTGGGAATTTGTGAGTAATCTTGACCAATTTAACTCATCAACTTCACAAAAAGTTGGTTATTTCATAAGTTATGAAGAACCCCCAAGTTTAATTGAGGGAAGAAAACCACTTCTCGATATTGGACTAAATTCTATTCTAAAAAAGTTGAATTCTCGAGATGAACCTTTTTTTTTACTAGTAGAGGGGTCACAAGTAGACTGGGGAGGACATGACAACGATTTCGAATTCGTAACAAGCGAATATATCGAATTTGACAGAGCGATTGGTGTTGCTTTAAAGTTTGTTGATGAAAATCCAAATACTTTACTTGTTGTCACAGCAGACCACGAGACTGGTGGTTTAGGAATAACATCTGGTAATATTAGAAAATTTAATCCGAGAGCAAGATTTTCCACAAAAGGTCATACTGCTACTATGGTTCCAGTTTTTTCAAAAGGGGTGGGGTCTAGTGAATTTTCTGGAATTTATGACAACACAGAAATCTTTTATAAAATGATGTTACAGGTAAAGTAATTATTTGGTTCTAGCAGCTAACACAACATTATCTGTAAACTTTTTATCGTCTTCTATAATATCGAAAAAGCTTTCTATATATTCAATCGCTTCTTCATATTCAGATTCATTATCGAAATCGGCCTCGAATGATTTTATCAAGGAAAGCATATCACTTTTTTTCTCTATGAAAATGTCTCTAACTTTATAAAAAACATCCTTATCTCTTTTGAAGCCTCGATATTTCCTCTGCCTGATATTGTTTATGTTTAAAGTTTCATTAACAACTGCATAACTTGGGTTTATGAATCCAGACATGTCAAAATCATATGGAAGAGGAATAATCAATTTATCAATATAAAGGAGTTTGTTATTGTGCTGGTAAGCAGTAGAAAAATCCGTATTACCAATCATATATTGAAACATAGCATTTCTTACAGAAGCATCTGCATCCATAGCTAATGGAGGGATAAATCTTTCAAAAACTTTTCCATTATGTAGTTGAGCAACCTTTTTATCATCCTCTATTAAAAAAGCGTTTAATCTTTCAACTACAGGTTTTTTCTTTTTAGTTAAATCAGTGAACTCGAGTGACAATCTCCTTGTTTTAAAATGGTAGGGATATACCATTTCAAAAAGTTTATAAACTATATATTCCTTCAATATATTATCATTTTTGTCTTTTTGCTTTAAGCATGGCAAAACCAATTTCATTTTTTTATGTCCCTCAAAAACGGTCCCCTTAGTTTGTTTCTTTTTAAAATCGACTTTTATCGGAGGGTAGTAACAAGTGGATCTTCTAAAATTACCCCTAGCGCGAATACCTATTTCCATTTCCTGAAATGAGTTGTTAATTTTGTAAGCAAAATTTGTGTCAAAATATACAGTATCGACGATACTCTTTTTAAGTGTTTTAGGAGTAAAGGATATCTTCGCCTCTAAAATTTCATTAGAAGAAAAGAATTTATCTTCGGTTTTTTGAGCAATTATTAACGATGAGGTTAAGAATAGAATAAAAAATTGTTTCATATATTGCAGTTTAATTATATATAAATTTAAAAAAAAAATAAGTGAGTCAGTATTTTTCGATAATAAATGTGAGAACACTTTATACTATGATTATTTCAGTATTGGTTCCTGTTATCTGTTATGAATACGATGTAATTTATGATATTGATTTAACTCTTATAAGTATAGCAATTATATTTCCCCTTGTATTTGCTATCAGAGGGGCATTTAGAAGGCGAGAAAAAGCCCTAGAACATTTAAGCAAAATAAGAAGTTCATTGATGTCAATTAAGTTTGGATTTATGACAAATGAAAAATTAACCAAAGAAGAGGTTGAGGTTGGAAATACTCTTTTAATTAATATTTTAAATGAGTTAACATCTCATCTTCAAGGTGAAAATGAAACTAGATCTAAACTAGATAACTCCATACAAGATTTAATTAATTTTACAAATAGTAACCCTGAAACTATTTCGAGAAACGTAAAAGGTAAAGTTGTAGGATACCTACAAAAAGTTCAAGAAGGTATTGAAAATTGTCTTGCTATTCATATTCATAGAACACCTATCAGTTTGAAAGCATATTGTAAAATATTTATTTATATTTTTCCTATCATTTATACTCCATCTATAATAAATAAAATTGGAGTAGAGAATCCTCAATGGTTAACCTATTTTGTTATTATTCTTAGTGAATTTATATTAATCTCTTTATACAATATTCAGGATGACATGGAATATCCTTTTGATAAACAAGGTCTTGATGATATTAAACTTGAAGAGTTTTTAATTCAAAGCCAAAAAAATAAATAGAAGTTTTAAATTATTGTGCGGGTGAAGGGACTCGAACCCCCACGCCGTGAAGCACTAGATCCTAAATCTAGCGTGTCTACCAATTTCACCACACCCGCTAAAGATTGCAAATATAGATAAGTTTTATTAAATATTTTTTACATTCACATTTCTAAATTTAATAGCCATTAATCAATGATAAATTTTTCAGATAAAGAGAAAAGTAAATTTTTACATGAACTGTATGAATTTTTGAAAATTCCATCTGTAAGTGCTGATCCAAATCAAAAAAAAGATATGGTCAAATGTTCAAAATGGTTGAAAACCTGCTTAAAAAATTCAGGTTGTCAAAATGTCAAAATAATCGATACGAAGGGTCATCCAATAGTTTATGCTGATAAACTTATTGACAAAAATCTTCCTACCATTTTAGTATACGGCCATTACGACGTCCAGCCTCCTGATCCGATTTCATTATGGGATTCTCCACCATTTGAGCCAATAATTAAAAAAACAAAAATTCATCCTGATGGTGCAATTTTTGCAAGAGGAGCCTGTGATGACAAAGGACAAATGTTTATGCACATCAAAGCATTAGAGTGGATAACAAAAAAAAATAAATTAAATTTTAACATGAAATTCTTAATAGAAGGTGAAGAAGAAGTTGGCAGTGACAACCTTGAAGTTTTTATTTCCCAAAATAAAGACTTACTTAAGTCTGACATTATATTAATTTCTGACACTAGTATGAAAAGTAATTCAATTCCCTCAATAACAACAGGGCTCAGAGGAATCTCATATATGGAAATTACATTAAAAGGACCAAATAGAGACCTACATTCTGGAACATACGGTGGAGGGGTAGCAAATCCGATTAATATTATGTCTAAATTGATTGCCAGCATGCATGATGAAAATATGAAGATTACGATTCCTGGATTTTATGATAAAGTGCTAGAAATAAATGATAAAGACAAAAATGAAATTTTAAAGGCTGCTATAAATACAAGTGATTTTAAAAATTCTATAGGAATAAAAGAATTATGTGGGGACAATGACTTTAGCCTCACTGAGAGAATCTCTACACGTCCGACATTAGATGTTAACGGTATTTACGGTGGTTACACAGGAGAAGGGTCAAAAACGGTACTCCCAAGTGAGGCTCATGCAAAAATTTCTATGAGACTAGTTCCTAAACAGGACTGGAAAGAGATTAGTGAATTATTTAAGAAGTATGTTTTGAATTTCATTCCAAAGAGTGTAACAGCAACTATAAAAACCCACCACGGAGCAGAACCTTATGTTACACCTACTAACAGCAAAGCTTACGAGGCTGCCATACTGGCCTATAAAAAAAGTTTTGGTGTAGATCCATTTCAACAAAGGGGGGGTGGAAGTATACCAATTGTTCCAATTTTTGAAAAAGAGTTAGGTGTAAAAAGTATTCTAATGGGTTTTGGGTTGGATTCTGACGCAATTCACTCACCAAATGAACATTTTGGTTTGTTTAATTTCTTTAAAGGTATCGAAACAATTATATACTTTTATGAATTTTATACAAAGAAATTGAGTAGCTAAATTTTAAAAAAATCTGAGGCAATTTCATTTGTAAAGTATTTATGCTCTTGATTAACTTTAATAAAATTTTTTTCTAAATATAAATTTCCAAGCTCTAAATGCTTTTTTACTTTACCCTGAAAATAAGAATCAAAAGATTTGAATTTTTTTCCCATTTCTGTAAGTGATAACCCTTTAGAAATTGAAAGTCCTGTCATAATTGTTTCATTGTAAATATCCTTCTTGGATAAATGTTCACTATAAAGGGGTGTTTGAAATTTATTTAATTCTAATAGGTAATCACTGGGGTCACTACAATTTACACTTCTTGATTCTTTAAAAAAACTACATGCTGAAGGACCAAAGCCTAGATATGGTTTTCTATTCCAATAGTTTAAATTTTGTTTTGAATAATATCCATTTCTTGAAAAATTTAAATACTCATATTGTTCTAAACCGTATTCAAAAAATTTTTCACAACAAAAATTATATTGATTAATAGCTGAATTTTTATTAAAAGATTTCTCTATATAAGATACATTATTCAGTCTATAATTAAATTCCTCGAGTGTTATGTGATTTATCCCATTTTTATTTATTTTATTCAAAAACTTATCTAAAGTTTCATTTGAAAAATTTGGTACTCCAAAAATTAAATCAATCGAATAATTTTTAAAAAATTTAGATATCAGATTAATATTTTCAAAAAATAGATTATCTAATTTTTCATATGAAAGGTTATTATAAAACAAAGAATAAGTTCTACAGCTTAATCTATTAACTTTTGTTTTACTAATTTCCTGTAAATTTTTGATTTTAATAGTTTTAATATCTAATTCCAAAGTGATTTCTAATTTATTATCGAAGAAGAAATAATTATTTAATCTAGAAATTAAAGACTTTAGAAAATTTGAAGATAAAAGATTATTATTGGGTGACTTAATGTAAATAGACTGTAAAACCTTTTCATCTAGTTGATTGTACCTTAGGTCTGTTTCCTTTAAAATTGCAGATTCAATTTTTCTTTTAAGATTTAAGTCAAATACATCTGGAAAATTGATATATATAGATGACATTTGAAGCTATAATTTGGTTTTTTTGGGGTTTTGCTCAACATAAGACTTCCAACTAGAAAATTTCGTTTCCTTATTAACATGATTTTTATTAAAATGATGACAAACTGCAGCAGCTAATCCATCTGTAGAATCTAGATTTTTAGGTAATTCTTTAAAAGATAAAATGTTCATTAACATTTTTGCCACTTGCTCTTTGCTAGCATTGCCATTGCCAGTAATAGACATTTTTATTTTTTTTGGAGAATATTCAGTTATCGGGATTTGTCTTGATAAGCCTGCAGCCATCGCTACCCCTTGGGCTCTTCCTAACTTTAACATGGATTGGACATTTTTTCCAAAAAAGGGGGCTTCAATTGCAATTTCGTCAGGGTTATAATTATCAATTATTTCAACTGTTCGGTTGAAAATATGGTTTAATTTTAAATAATGGTTATTTAGTTTTTTTAAGTTGAGTTCATTTAATAACATAAATGACATATTATTATTTAAAACCTTAATTAATCCATATCCCATTATTGTTGTTCCTGGATCAATTCCCAATATAATTTTTTCTCTCATTATTTTACGGAGATGCTGTAATTCTTATGGGAAGTTTAATTTTAGATTTAACGTAAATTCCAACATTAGTTTTTGTTGCAGGCAAAGCCTTTGGAAGAGATGAAATCGTCGAATTGATCATTTCGGAAAGAGATGGAATAGCATCGTAGACAACTGAACCATTTTCTACGTTATCTAAAGCTATATTGCCTTCCTCGTCAATTATCATATTTAAAATGATTTCTTCATCAATTTCCTGATTTGATATTAGATCTTCATATGATAATGAATTATATATTGAATTGGCAATTTCATCTTTGAAACAATCAAATTGTTCTTTTATTTCTAGACTACTACAAGTATCAAAAGTTGGCATTTGGTCTTTATCACTCCATTGAGAAGCTTTTTTGATTTGCTGAGGTGTGTAGGTTTTAGTAGAAAAATTTTCACACCCAACTATTAAAAAGTAAAAAAGGATAAAATTTAAAAGTAATTTAAGTTTATTCATCTGATAAAGGTATTTTTATTGTATTATTAAATGTACAATTTTTTTACTTTGAAATTATCAAAAAAAATTAACTAATATTTTGAATCTACTTTTAGAATTAATGGGTTTAATTTTAATGATTTTAGGTTTGATTGGCAGTTTTATACCTATCATTCCTGCGCCAATAACAAGTTGGTTTGGCTTTTTAATTCTTTATTTCAGTTCTAATAATATAATTAGTTTTAAATTTCTAATATTTACCCTAATAATCTCAATTCTGTTTTTTTTAGGAGATTTTTTTTTACCATTAATTACCGCTAAAAAATTTGGAAGTTCTAAAAAAGGAATTTTTGGAACTGGAATTGGGCTATTTTTAGGGTTTTTTATTCTTGGTCCAGTAGGACTAATATTAGGAGCTTGCATAGGGGCGTTTATCGGTGAATTAATAAATAACAAAAGGGGTGACAAGGCTTTAGGTAGTGTAATTGGTTCAATTGTTGGGGTTTTGTCTGGGATTGTTTTAAAATTCGTAGTTAGTTTACTTTTTTTATTTATCTATTTAGAAAAAATTGTAAAAACTTATTTTTAAGGAAAAATTAATTTGAATCAATGTTTTTTGGCAAAATCTTTTAATTTTGTTCTGTGAAATTGTTTTTAATATCCATCATACTTGTAGCCCTTTCAGTTGGTGGCATAGCTATAAAAATCATTTTTAAAAAAAATGGAGAATTTAGTGGGACATGCGCTAGCCAAAGTCCATTTTTGAATAATCAAAATGAACCATGTTCTTTATGTGGTAAAATTCCCACTGAAGATAATTGTGAATCAAAACAGGTTATCTAGATATAATAGAAGAAAATTTTGAACCATATGGTTTATAAATCTTTAGAGGATGCTGTCAAAGCAGCAAAAAAAAACGATCAACGAGCCTTTGGTTTTTTATATGATGAGTGTTGGGACTATATATACGGATACCTTTTGAAAATTTCTAAGGATGAGAGAATTGCTGAAGAACTTTCTCTAAAAACATTATCCAAAGCCTTTGATAAGATTGATAAATTTAACCCAGAATTTAAATTCAAAAGTTGGGTTATAACAATTTGTAGAAATTTGCATATTGACTATCTCAGAAAGAAAAATGCTAGTAATAAAATTGAATTATATATTACAGGAAGAAAAGAGTTAAACCACAATATTGCAGATGAAACTCTCTCACCAGAAGATGAATTAATTAAAAGTCAAAACATTAATAACCTTTTGGAAAAAGTAAAAAAATTAAAGCCTACCTATGAAAAGGTGATTAAAATGAAATATTTTCAAGAAATGACTTATAAAGATATTTCGCATAAAACTCAGATTCCTCTCAATACAATAAAAGTAATGGTACTGAGGGCAAAAAAAATTTTAGCAGAATTAATATCAAATGAAAATTCCAAATCTTAAAAAGCTTGGTCCTGGACTATTATTTGCCGGTGCTGCAATTGGAGTTTCACACTTAGTACAATCAACAAGAGCAGGGGCAGATTTCGGGTTTGGATTACTTTGGGCACTGGTGATTTCTATAATTTTAAAATATCCTTTTTTCCAATTTGGCTCAAGGTTTGCGTTAGCAACAAAAATGAGCTTGTTGGATGGGTATTATAAACTTGGAAAAATATATCTTTTATTATTTTTCATCATTAGTATTGGAACAATTTTTACTATCCAAACCGCTGTTACTATAGTAACAGCTTCACTTGCAACTACAATATTAGGTGGTTCACAAAATCTTGTCATGCTTAGTACAATAATTATTTTATTGTGTTTTTTATTGCTATTAGTTGGAAACTATAAATTTCTTGACAGTTTAATTAAAATTATAATCTTAGCTCTAACAATAAGTACTCTTTTTGCACTTATAGTTGCATTAGCAAAAAACAGTATTTCATTCAATTTTTCTCAGGTTTTTCCTTACGAAACATCTATTATCTTTCTTGCTGCATTAATTGGGTGGATGCCAGCACCTCTTGATATTTCAGTCTGGCAATCTCTATGGATACTTGAGAAAAAAAAAACAAATTCAATTTCCTTTGATGAAGGGATTTTTGATTTTAATATTGGTTATTTTGGAACTTTTATTCTTGGAATTTGTTTTTTAAGTCTAGGGGCACTAGTTATGTTTGGAAGTGGAATTGGATTTTCTGATGTTGGAAGTATTTTTGCTGGCCAATTTATCGAACTATACACGTCAACCTTGGGAGAATCAGTTTATCCTATAATTGTAATTGCTGCATTTACAACAATGTTCAGTACTACACTAACTACCTTAGATGCGTCTCCAAGGTCCATGTACAAATCCAGTCAGTTGTTATTTCCTAACACTAATTTATTAAACTATAAATTTTGGTTAATAGTTTTGAGTATAGGTACGATTTGTATTTTTTCATTACTACTAGATGAAATGGGAACATTAGTTCAAATTGCAACAGTACTTTCATTTGTTACAGCACCTTTTTATGCATATTTAAATTTAAAATTGGTCACGAGTAATTTGATGCCAATAAAATATAAACCATCCAAGATTTTAATAAATTTCAGCTATGCTGGATTGGTTTTTCTGACTCTTTTTGCAATAGTTTTTGTAAAAATAATAATCTAAAGTTATATATATTTGTAATCGATTATGAAGATAGACATCAAAACTGATACTCCTGCAAAAAAGCCTAAGTGGATTAAAGTAAAACTTCCAATTGGAAAGAAATATACTGAGCTTAGGAGTCTTGTTGAAAAGAATAATTTAAATACAATTTGCACATCTGGGAGTTGCCCAAACATGGGCGAATGTTGGGGTGAAGGTACTGCAACATTTATGATTTTAGGGAATATTTGTACTCGGTCTTGTCAATTTTGTGGGGTTAAGACAGGTAGGCCGGGGATTGTCGATTGGAGTGAGCCATTGAAAGTTGCTAAATCTATCCAAATTATGAAGGTTAAACATGCTGTAATCACGTCGGTTGACAGAGATGACCTAAAAGACGGAGGCGCATCATTGTGGGTTGAAACTGTAAAATCAATAAGAAAACTTAATCCAGCTACAACGCTCGAAACTTTGATTCCAGATTTTAAAGGAGAAAACAAAGATCTTGATAAAATTATTAAAGTTATGCCTGAGGTCATTTCTCATAACCTTGAAACCGTTAGAAGACTGACCCGTGAAGTAAGGGTACAAGCTAAATATGATAGAAGTTTATATGTTTTAAAATATCTCAAACAACAAGGGGTTAATAGAACAAAATCTGGAATTATGTTAGGTCTTGGTGAAACCGAAAGTGAAGTCCTTGACACTTTACACGACCTTAGAGATGCTAATGTTGATATAGTTACGATTGGACAATATCTTCAACCTTCAAAAAAATTACTTCAGGTAAAAGAATTCATAACACCAGAACAATTTGACAAATATGCCCAAATTGCTAAGGATATAGGGTTTATTCATGTTGAAAGTGGACCGCTAGTTAGATCCTCATATAAAGCTCACAAACACATCAAGTAAAATATTTCTCCTTTTTTAAAATTAAAGTTTTCAATATTTTGGAGTCTTCTTCATTAAAATGAATATTTATTTTTACATAAAATAATAAATCCGAATTCATGTGTTCTTGTAGCTTAAAATAATCTTTCTCGGTTGTGAGAATTAAATTTCCATCACTGAGAGTAGAAATTTTGTTTATATCTTTTTTTGTGTACGCATAATGATCTTTATAATTAATTGTCTTAAAAGTTAACCCTTTCATCCTAAGTTCATCAACCAACAATGTGTTGTCTGCAATTCCTGTCACTAAGATGAAAGGAACTCTTTTTAAAATATCTATAGGCAGATTTTTTCTTTTTCCAAAGATGTACTCATTATACTTTATCTTACTAAAAAAAACTTTTTGTTTTAAATCAATATTTAGTTCAGAAATAAATTTTTCTCTTTCCTCAATAGATAAATTGTTCGGGCATTTTGTAACAATTATTATATCTGCTCTTCGAGCAGACTTTCTTGATTCTCTTAAGTTCCCAGAAGGAAACAAATAATCTCTAAAATATGGTTTAGAGTACTCAGTCAAAAGAATCATAAAACTTGGTTTAACCCATCTGTGCTGATAAACATCATCCAAAATAAAAATATTTTTTAAATTTTTGTTAATTGAATCTATTAACCTTAACATACCTTCCTTTCTACTATTACATACTGCTACTCTAATTTCTTGATTTTGTTTATAGAACATAAAAGGTTCATCTCCTAACTGATTAGGAGTCGAAATTTTATTTGCTATTTGAAAGCCATCTGACTTTCTTCCATAGCCTCTGCTCAAAATATTTATCATGAAATTGTCTTTTAAAATTTCGGCCAAGTAACTAACCAAGACAGATTTACCAGTACCACCTTGCGAAATATTCCCAACACCAATGGAAAAATATTCAAATGTTTGCTCTTTAAATATTCCTACATCGAAAAAAAAGTTTCTGATAGATGTTAGAAAATTAAGAAGTGTAGCGAATGGGTAAAGAATTATTTTTCTTAATAGAGACATATTATTTTAAACATCATAAATATAAACTTAAAAAAAATTGGATACTTTTAAAAAATAATTGTCCTAATGAAAATAGAAAAAATTATTAACGAAATTGAAAAAATATTCCCTACAAAAACAGCAGAAGAGTTTGATAATGTTGGTTTGTTGCTCGGAAAATCTGATGCTGTGTGTAATAAGGCTCTTGTTTGTCACGATGTTACAGATGAAATAATTGATGAAGCATTAAATAACAAATGTGAATTGATAATATCCTACCATCCTTTGATATTTAACAGTCTTAAAAAAATAAATTATAAAAACAGAATAGGGAGAATAGTTACCAAAATGATTGAGAATGAACTTTCTCTATATTCTATCCATACTTCTTTTGATAATTTTAAAAATGGTTTAAGTTTTTATCTCGGAAACATTTTAAATCTCAAAAATCAAAAAAAATTAATTCCAAAAAAAAACAGCTTAATGAAATTAACGACCTATGTTCCTAATGAATACCTAGATTTAGTTTTAAATTCATTATATGAAGCTGGAGCAGGAGAGATAGAAAATTATTCAAAGTGTAGTTTTTCCTCTGAGGGTAAAGGAAGATATTTGGGAAATAAAGAAAGTAATCCAAAATTTGGTAACAAAGAAGAATTAACAAAAACTTCTGAAATTTTAATTAGCTTGGTTTTTCCGAGCCATATAAAGAAAAAAGTAATAGAGAATTTAATTGAAACTCACCCATATGAGAGTGTGGCATATGAAATAACCAAAATAGAGAATAAGAATCCTGACTTAGGTTTGGGCAGTATAGGTGTCTTGCCTAGGAGTATGACTGAAAAAGAATTTCTCGAGCTTCTCAAAAATAAATTACCTGTCAATATCATAAGGCATTCTAAGTTTATGAAAAATAAAATTAAAATTGTTTCCGTTTTAGCAGGTTCCGGGGCTTTCGCAATAGACAACGCAATCGATAACAATGCGGATGTATTTGTCACTGGTGATTTGAAATATCATGATTTTTTTAAGAGTGATGATAAAATTCTTTTAGCCGATGTTGGGCACTTCGAAACAGAATTTTTTATAAAAAATAAATTACAGGAGATACTTATGGAAAAAATTCCTAATTTTGCATTCGTTGCTTCAAAAATTGATAATAATCCTGTAAAATATTTTTAAATTATGGCTAAAAAGGTTGAGATAACAATAGAGGAAAAACTTAGGGCTCTTTTTGACTTACAATTAATTGACTCTAGAATCGACGAAATCAGAAATATTCGGGGTGAGCTTCCTTTGGAAGTTGAAGATTTAGAAAATGAAATTGAGGGATCAAACGTTAAAGTTGATAAAATCACAAGTGAAATTGACGAATTTGAAAATAACATAAAAGACTTCAAAAATAGTATTGAGGAAGCAAAAGTTTTAATAGACAAATATTCTGAAAAATTGAATAACGTTAGAAATAACAGAGAATATAATTCTATTGTAAAAGAAGAAGAATTTCAAAAATTGGAAATTGAACTATGTGAAAAGAAAATAAAGGATTTACTAGCAAAGACTGAACTTAAAAATGAAAGCATCAAAACTCTCCAAGAGTATATACAAGAAAAACAAAAACACTTAGACGTTAAAAAAGGTGAATTAAAAGAAATAATGAAAGAAACTGAGAAAGAAGAAAATATATTAATTGAACAATCAAAAAAGTTTGAAGAAAAAATAGAGGAGCGTCTAGTCAAAGCATATAAAAGAATCCGAGGAAATGTGAAAAATGGAATGGCCGTCGTTGCACTTGAACGGGGTGCTTCGGCAGGATCATATTTTACTATTCCCCCTCAAATTCAAATGGAAATTGCATCAAGACAGAGAATCATAACAGATGAATACAGTGGTAGAATTCTTGTTGATGCAGAACTTGCTAATGAAGAAAGGGATAAAATAAATAAACTAATAAATTCCTTATAGTTTTTACAAATTATTTTCTAAACTTACCAAACCAATACAAAACAGAATTTACCTTAGCTATGAGGTTACTTGGCTTAGAAGCAATACTATGACTTGAATTAGGTATTCTAACTAACATTGTTTCTATTCTGTTTAATTTCAAGGCAGTATAAAACTGTTCACTCTCAGAAATTGGAGTTCTGTAATCTTTCTCTCCTGTAAGTAACATTGTTGGGGTTTTAACATTACCCACATAAGAAATAGGAGACCTTTTCATATAGTTCTCTGTGTCTTCCCAAGGGAAATTTTTAAACCAATATTTGTAATATATAGAAGTATTATCTGCATACAAAACAAAACTATACCAATTAATTACAGGTTTTGCAACTACCGCAGCACTAAAGATATCAGTTTTCCCGATGATCCAAGAAGACAATACCCCTCCACCACTACCACCAGTAACAAAGAGGTTTTTCTCATCAATAAAACCTTTATCTATAATATAATCAACTCCTGAAATTAGATCATCATAGTCATGATTTGGATAGTTATGATGGATTTCATTAGCAAATTTTTTACCATAACTCGTACTACCCCTTGGATTTAAGTAAAGAACAACATAACCTTTGCTAGCATAAAGCTGAATCTCAGTTGAAAACCGAAAACCATAGTTTGAAAATGGGCCACCATGTATTTCTAGTATCAATGGATATTTTTTCATAGGATCAAAATTTGGAGGGGTCACTATCCACCCTTGTATATCAAGGTTATCATAAGAAGATTTATATTTTATTTCGTTTACTTTACCTAATTTTTTTAATTGAAATAAATTTTCATTTAGATTTGTCAGCCTTCGCATTGAACCATTGTTACCAACTCCGAGGTCAGATGGATTATAAACATTTCCAAAAGTGAGAGCATATCTTTCATTTCTCGATATCGAAAAACTTCCTCCGCTGTAAGGCCTCCCTTGAGATAATCCACCTACTTCACTAACTAAAAACTTAAATTTTCCAGATAAATTAAAATAACCCAACTTTGTAATTCCATAATCATCGTATTTGAAAAAAATCTTCTTCGAATCACCAGACCAAAAAATACTTGTTACATTTCTGTCAAATTCTTTAGAAATATTTTTGACATTCTTGCCATCTCTATCCATAACATACAGTTCGTTTTGCTGATAACCTAGAAATTTGTCATCAAAGCCTAAAAAAGCTATTTTTTCTCCATCGTGTGAAACCTTGGGGGAAAAATCCGGTCCAAATCTAGATGTTAACTTTCTTAAGCGTTTAGAACTAAAATTATATATATGAATATCCGAGTTTCTTGGCTCGAAATCTATATTTGTTTTCAAATTTGCTGAAATTATTAATTCTTTTTTGTTAAACCATTCACAGGAATAAATTTTACCCCTAAAACTGCTAATCTTAATCGGTGGACCTCCATCAGCTGAAATTAAAAAAATTTGCCTGTTGCCTTTTTTTAAGTATCCTCCACCGTCGGATCTAAATTCTAAATCTGTTATTTCTATTGGTGGCTCGCTCCACTTTGCGCCCTCTGGTTTTTCTGGTAATTCAATTAATTTTTCTTCTCTTTCTTCAACAAATGATAAAAAAATAATTCTTTTATCATCATCAGACCACCTTAAATTTGAAATATCAGATTGTACAGTAGTCAAAATTTGAAGTGATTTTTTTTTCAGGTCATACAAATACAACTCTGTTGCCTTATCAATTTTAGATTTAAAAAGAAACTTTTTTCCATCATTTGACCATGTAGGTTGGCTGCATTTGCTATTACCTGTTGTAATTGGTCTGCTGTTACTACCGTCATAATTTACAATCCAAATATTTGAATGATTCGAATCAGTCATTATATCTTTAAAATTTCTTTCGTACAAAATACTATTCCCGTCAGGTGAAATCTGAGGATTTGAAACATATTGTAATTTAAATATGTCTAAAGGTTCTAGGTTTGATTTTTGAGCATAAATAGATATCGAAAAAATCGATGTTATAATTAAATTTAAATATATTTTTTTTGTCATCTTAATAATAAAAAAGTTTAGATTTGAATAATTTGAATTTATGAAAAAAATACTATTGATCTTTTTTTTAACAACACTTTTTAGCTGTGAAAAAAAATCCGAGAATAAAGAATGGATATATCCTTTTAGTGATGAAAATTCTTCAAATTGGAAGGCCTACAATGGTGATAGTCTGCCAAAAAAATGGATAATAACAAATAATTCATTAACATTTGACACTGAATTTAAACTTGAAAGAGAATATACAAAAGGTTCAGACATTATTTTTTCTAAAGAAGAATTTGAAAACTTTGAGTTGCATATAGAATGGAAGCTCCCTAAAGGGGGAAACAGTGGTATTTTCTACCACATTAAAGAAGGTTTTGAAGAAACATCTGAGGTTGCTCCGGAATATCAACTTTTGGACGATGAAGGCTGGGAAGAGTTAAACAAAGCTAAATTAAGACCTTGGCAAAAAGCTGGGGCAGATTACGCAATGTATTCTCCAAATACAAAAATTAAAAAACTTTACCCTAGTGGAGAATGGAACTGTACAAAAATAATTTTCACCAAAAAAAAAGTTGAATATTGGTTGAATGAACAAAAAATTTTAACTTTTGTTCCATGGTCGGAGGATTGGTATAAAAGAAAAAATAGTGGTAAATGGAAAAATTCAAAGTCTTATGGAAAATATAAAAAGGGGTACATAGGTTTACAGGACCACAATAGTTCAATTTCATTTAGAAATATGAAAATCAGAAAATTATAAATTATGAATCAATCTAGAAGAGATTTTTTAAGAAAGTCTTCGGCATTTGGAGTTTCAAGTTTTTTACCATTTAATAAAAATTTTTTTAGAATGAATAAAAAGATTAGGACTGCACACATTGGAGTTGGCGGAATGGGCTTAAATGATTTAAAGGCAATTTCTTCTCACAAAAATGTTGAGGTTACTGCCCTCTGCGATGTAGATTCAAAACTTTTAAATCAAGCACTAAAATTATTTCCAAAAGCAAAAGGATTTAGGGACTATAGAGTTCTTTTAAATAATTTGGATAACGAAATAGATGCAGTTGTTATCTCAACACCAGATCACACACATGGACCAGCGTCAATAATGGCTATGAAGAAAGGAAAAGCTATTTATTGTCAAAAACCCCTAACAAATAATGTACTTGAAGCAAGAGAAATGAGTAAAATTTCTCTTGAAAAGAAATTAGTTACCCAAATGGGAATTCAAGTTCACTCTTTTTATGACTACAAACTTGCTAAACTTTTAATACAAGAAGGTATAGTTGGAAAAATTCATACCGTTAGAGCATGGTCTCCTAAAAATTGGGGATTTGATGGAAAACTGCCCGAAAAAGAAGACAACATACCAGAAAATCTAGATTGGAATTTATGGTTAGGAACTTCCGCTTACAAAAATTATTTAGAAAATCAATATCATCAATACAACTGGAGGAAAATGGTTGGATTTGGGTGTGGTACTCTAGGTGATATGGGTGTTCATATTTTTGATACCCCTTATAATTCATTAGCACTTGATGTACCGGAAAGTGTTATAAACAAATGTAGAAAACCAAACGAAATTGGTTTCCCGGAAAAGAACAAAGTCTCATATGTGTTTCCAGGAACAAAATTTACAACTGAAAAGTTAAAGTGGATATGGGAAGATGGAAAAAGTGCCCCCTCTCACCATAAGGATTTAAAGCTCCCAAATGGGGACAAATTACCACAGCAAGGGGCCATGTTTGTCGGAGAAAAAGGAAGGCTTCTTTTACCACATTTTATGGAAATTCCTAAAATAATAATTGATGACAATTATGAAATGGTTAATCCTTCTAAATTCGTGAAAAAAGGCCTTTTGGAAACAAACCCTGCTAGGAATTACGAAAAAGAGTCCTTATTACATTATCATGAATTTATTGATGCTTGCTTAAACAAAAAAACTTGTTCTGCTCCATTTTCATATTCCTCTAAATTAACTGAAACAATTCTTTTAGGTGTAATTGCAGGGAGGTTTCCTGGTGAAAAATTAAATTGGGACAAGAATGAAGGTCAATTTAAAGAAAAAAAGGCCAATTTATTTCTAAAACTTAATAATAGATTATTTTAAGAATGAAGCTTTTTTCAGTTTTTTTAGGTGGAAGAGCAGATAAATGCAATATTGAATTACATGACGTGGTTTTCACCCTAGGAGAAAAAATTGAAGATAGTTACAACGATTTGTTGGGAAAATGGTTTGGTTTACCTGACAGATTACACATAGACTCCTGGGTAGAGATTAACATGGTTGAAGGATATAAAGTTTCTCTTTCAAAAGAGAAAAATAAAACAAACAAAAAATTGTATTTCGTTAATCTCGGTGCCTATGAAAAAAACAGATTTGAAGAATTACATGAAAGTAGGTTCATGGTTGATATAAATAAAATAAATGTTAAAAAAAGGGCAAAAAAACAATTACTTATTGGAAAAGAACAAGTCCATCTTGATGACCTTTATGATGTCGATGACTGCATAGAAATTAGAAAGGTTTCTGGATATTATATAAACTTGGAAAAAACATCCAAACAAGATAAACTGGTTTTTAATAACGGTTTTAAACCCATTCCAAAAAATTTTATTAATAATTTTAAGAAAATTAATAAACAATAACGACTAGTTAAAAGGAAAAGGAATTTGTAAATAAAAATGTTTAAGAAACAATTATCTCTGTATGAGTAACAAACTACATTTTGATTTAATTCAAAAAGAACTAGATTTTTATCTTAGATTAAAAAAAAATAACGATTCTCTGTGGTCAAAAAGGTTATCAATTTGGATCAAAAAAATAGTTGACGAAAACGGTAAGGTTAGAAAGGATGTATTAATAAATTTCAGAAAATACTCAACTCTTTTATCTGAAATCCCAAACTCTAAAAAAAATTACTTTTTTAATCTAATTTACCAATTTGTCAGAGCAAGTGGAAATAGATACTCTGCGGAAGAGACTCTCAGTAATTTTAAGTTATTTTCAAACTACTCAAATTTAAAGAACACGAAACTAAGTCTAGTTGGTAACCCAGGCTTTTATTACACAAAAGAGGGATACATATACAATGAGCGTTTTTTAAGGCATCTTAGAAATATAGAAAATATTGAAAACAAAATCCTAAGTAAAAATAATCCAATTTCAAAAATAGTTGATATAGGTGGTGGATATTGTCAGTTTGGAGAGATGATTAAAAGAAAATTTGGCAATGTAAAAGTAACAACCGTTGATTTTTACGAACAGCTTATTTTAGGTTACTTCTACCTTCTTGAAAATTTTCCTAAGGAGAAAATTTGCCCAATGTCTAAAATTATGTCTACTGAAAAAATTGATAATAATTTTATAAATTCTTATGATTTTGTTTTAATACCAGTCGAATATTTTAAAAAAATAGAAAAGTGTGATTTTGATTTACTAACTAATTTTAGTTCTTTTGGAGAAATGCCAAATGCGGTTTTTAAAGAATATTTGAGTAGTGAGATATTTAAAAAAATCAATTTTTTTTACACTGTAAATAGACTTGATTCATGGCCTGATTATAATAATGGCATATCAGTTATTGACTACTTAGTTGATAGGTTTCAACCAATTCATTTTAAAGTTTCCCCTATTTGGACTAATTATTATGTATCTTACACATCATTTTTTAAACCGATAAAAAAAGCATTTAAATCAAGAAATTTTGAATTTATAGGTAAAAATGAAAATAGATAAAAATATTAATGCAAAAAACGCTGCTTGGACTTTTAGTGGAATAGAAGAGGATTTTGAAAAGCATATCAGAAAATCAATACCTTTTTACGACCATGGACATGACGTTATTTGTTCTTACTCCGATTTTTTTCTTTCAAAAAAAAATAGCTTGGTCTATGAAATAGGATGTTCTTCGGGTGCATTGACAGATAAAATTTTAGAATGGAATAAAGATAAAATTTTAAGAATTGTAGGGCTAGACAATCAAAAAGGGATGATAAAATACTGTAAGAAAAGATTTAAAGATAAAAGGGCCGAATTCATTTTTGATGATGCTACAAGCTTTAATTTTGAGAAGTCAAATTTTATAGTTTCATATTACACACTTCAATTCATTCACCCGAGTAAAAGACAGAATGTTTTTAATAAGATTTATGATTCTCTAGAATGGGGTGGTGGATTCATCTTTTTTGAAAAAACAAGGGCTTGTGATGCAAGGTTTCAAGACTACCAAAACCAATTATATAGCGACTTTAAATTAAAAAATGGTTTTAAAGAAAATGAGATTGTGAACAAAACAAGATCCTTAAAAGGGGTTCTTGAACCTTTTTCTGAAAAGGGAAATATAGGTCTTTTACAAAGAGCAGGCTTTGTTGATTTTATAACGATATTTAAGTCCATATGCTTCCAGGGTTATCTAGCTATTAAATAAAGATGAACTAATGTGCGGTTTTCTTGCTTACATTGGTGATAATTTGAATTCAAAAAGGTTAGAATCTGGACTATCTTCTATTTCACACCGAGGGCCAGATTCTTCTGAAATTTTAAAAAAGAACCAATTTACTTTTGGATTTAATAGGCTTGCTATACAAGACCTTTCTAGCAAATCAATGCAACCAATGGTCGATTTGTATGGAAATATAATTATTTATAATGGTGAGATTTACAACTTTAAAGAAATAAAAAAAGAACTCGAATCAAACGGTTATGAATTTAAAACAAATGGGGATGTTGAAGTTATAATGAAATCAATCTTACATTGGGGATTTGAAAAATCATTAAAAAATTTTGAAGGAATGTTTGCCATTGTTTATTATTCTAAAAAAGAAAACAAAATATATGCTTGTAGAGATTTTTTCGGTATTAAACCAATTTTTTACTCTTTCTTATCAAAGAAAGAAGTTTTGTTTAGTTCGGAGATTAAAGCTATAGCAAAGTATAAAGGCAATGTAGAATTAGATTTTTACAACTCAATCAATCCTATTTTTTTTACTGGTATGCCACCAAAAGGAAAAACAATGTTCAAAGATATTTTTTCATTAAATGAAGGGCATATTTTCACAATAGATCTCAATAATTTTAATCATAAAACTAATGCATTTTTTAAAATTGATTCACTAATAGATTCAGATTTGTATAAGGAAATATCAAGAATGAATAAGTCTTCAATTACAAATATTTACAAAAAAGACCTAAGTCGAAATATAAACCAACACCTTGTAAGTGATGCTAAATGTGGAGTTTTATTTAGTGCTGGCCTAGATTCGTCAATTATCGCTGGAGAAATTAGCAATTCTGGAATTGAAGTTGATTTATTTAAATATGAAAACGATGATTTTTCAGACAAAACGTTTACAAAATCTTTCTTGGATTTTAGTAAGCAAACCTTGCATGAAGTTAGTGGGAATGATGACAATCTTATTTATGAACTACCTAAACTAATTTATCACTATGAAACTATCAACAAGTCTGAGGGAGTTGCACTATCGAAAGCATGTGAATTATCAAGAAACAAGGGTTACAAAGCACTGTTAACTGGCGATTGTGCTGATGAATTATTTGCAGGTTATATTACAGCACAGGAGTATTTTACAAAATCATTTATAACAAATTTAAAATCCTTCGACAAACTGAGCAGTTTCTCAAATAAAATTATTCCTGGATTCAAAGAGCTTTTTAGTAGCGATTTAAGTCATTTTATTTCACCATACTCTTCATCTTATTTTGAAACATTTTTTGATATGACATTATTTGGAGGTGAAAAAAAGAATCAAATAAATAAATACAGAAATGCTTATAATTTTTTAGATTCAAAGAAAGAGATAAATTCAAATGCATTTATGTTGGACGAAATAGCAAATCGTCTAGAGAGATTTTTAATACGGGCAGACAGGTTTGGCATGATGGAATCCATTGAACTTAGAGTCCCTTACTTAACTAAATCCATGGTGAAATTAGCCTTAAATACTCCCTACTCAAAAAAAACAAGTTTTAGACCTAGTCTTATTAATCGGACCATGTTTTCAAATAAAGTCATTTTAAAGAGAGTTGCAAAATCAATGGGAATTCCTAAAAGTATCGTCAAAAGAGCCAAAGTTGGAACTGCCATAAGTGAGATAAATTTTAAAAATGAGTTAAAGGTTTTTAAAAATATTTCATTAAAAAACGCAAGCGATTTTTTAAAAATAAATCAAAAATCACTAAAGAAATCGATTTTGCTTTCTAAGTCAAAGTGGGAATTAAGGAGACAAATCTGGAATTTTTTGGCTCTTGATTTTTTGATTGATCAATTTGTGGTTGGTAATCCAAACGATATTCAAAAGCAAAAAATTCAATCGGCTTTGGGAAAATAAAAACCCCAACCAAAGTTGAGGTTAATAAAGTGGGCGCGAAGGGATTCGAACCCCTGACCCCTTGGGTGTAAACCAAGTGCTCTGAACCAGCTGAGCTACGCGCCCTGGATTGCAAATATAGTTTTCTTTTTTTAAATGGAATTTAAGGATTTAATATTTCAGATACTGTAAAATTACTACCACCAACAAAAATAAAATCTTCTTTTGAGGCATAATTTAAAGCCTTATTATACGCTTCTTCAATAGATTCAAAAATCTTATAGTTAATATCTGTATTTTTCAAAATTAAATTTAAACGCTCTAAACTAAATGCTCTTGATATTTTGGGTGATGAAAAAAGGTAAATCCCCTCTTTTGGAAAAAGCTTTATGATTTTTTCAATCGGCTTGTCTTTTACAAATCCCAAAACAAAGATCTTTCTCTGAGATTTAATTTTTTTGATTTCAGAAACAACCTCTTTAAAGCCTTCTTCGTTATGTGCTACATCTGCAATTATAAGGGGGTTATTTGAAACTTTTTCCCACCTACCTCTTAACAATGTATTTTTATTAACATTTGAAATTCCTTCCTTGAAAATTTCAGTGACCATTTTATTTTCAAATAAAATTTGCATTGCAGCAAAGGCGGTCCTTTCATTTTTTTTTTGATAATTGGTCTTAAGGTCTGACTCTATGTCGGAAGATATTAAGTCTTCAGCAAAAAATATCTTTGATGATTCTCTTTTTGCCTTTTCTACAAAAAATTTGTCCGTTTCTTGATTTTTCTCACCTATTAAAACAGGTATATTTTTTTTAATAATTCCAGCCTTTTCACTGGCAATAGAGGTTATTTTATTTCCAAGAAATTTTGTATGGTCATATCCTATATTCGTTATTATAGATAGCAATGGATATATAACGTTTGTTGCATCAAGTCTACCCCCTAAACCGACCTCTATGACAGCATAATCAACTTTTTGAAGCTTGAAATAAAAAACTGCCATTGCAAAAGAAATTTCAAAAAATGAATTCCTTTTAGATAGAAAATAGCCTTTGTTTTTTTTTACAAAATCAGTTACAAATTGTTTTTCGATTTTATTTGAATTTACTTTAATTCTCTCTCTAAAGTCAAACATATGAGGAGAAGTAAATAATCCTACTTTTTTATTAGATTCCTGAAGAATCGAGGATATCATATGGGATGTTGAACCTTTTCCATTAGTCCCACCTACATGTATGAATTTTAAGTTTGATTGAGGATTCCCAAGAAACTTTAAAAAATTTTTAATTCTTGATAATCCAGGTTTATATGAATCACCACCTTTGTGTTGATAAGGTGGAATTTGGTCGTAGAGCCATTGAATTGTAGAATTATATTGTGTCACTAATCTACCAATTTAAAATTGACAACTACAAACCCTATCTGAGAATCAGGAGCACTGTCGTCAGAAAACCACTTATGCAAAAAGGCTGTTTTTTTTGCAGGTTCTAACAAACAAGGATGAACATTAGTACTTCCTTTAACACCAGCTTCTGCATTTATAACATTTCCAGTTTTATTTACTATTATTCTAACGACGACTTTTCCTTCTTCATTACATTCGGGTTTTACTGAACCGTTGGATTCGAGATTCCTTCCGTTTAAACCAAATCCAACTTCCTCACCTATTAGTCCTGTCTGGGAATAATATGTGCTCGAATATGGATTTCCAGAATCTATTTTATCTTCGTTATCTTCCAAAATATTATTTTTGTCTAATTCAGTAATTTCTTGCGCAGATATAATATTTTTGAGAACTTTTTTGGTCAATTCAGAAATTTGAGGCTCTCTTTTTTTTACTTCATCTTTAGATAAAGAATCCTCTTGCTCTAAATTATTTTTATCCAAACTCTTTTTTTTTGTTTCGGGATTACTTGACTTGTCTTCAATTGAAACGATTGATTTTTTTTGTACCGCAGCCTTAAATTTTAATTCTGAATTATTAAAATTATTGTTGGGAATTGTTTTTTTAAGAGGAGTTTCGGAAATTTCAAAATCTACTTTTTTATTTAACTTTTCATCAGAAAATTTACCAAAATTCACCTCCACACCGTATGAAATAGGTGGATCTAAAAAAGTTAATCCAAAAACAAAAAATATAAGAATTAGTAAAAAACCAATCAACGAAGTTATAATAGCTGATTTCTTTTCATTAGGCGTAGAAAAAAACTTCATTTTAATTATTTGTCTTTAACTGCTAAAACAACTTTAACTGAATTTTTATTGGCTAAATCCATGACGTAAACAATTTCTTTGATTGGAACCCTGTTATCAGATCTTAAAATTATAACTCTTTTGTTTGATTTAGATAATTTTGTTATCAATTCATCTTTGATATTTTTCTTCCTAACAAACTCTCCGTCAATATAAAATCTGTTTTTGCTGTCTATTGAAACACTTATGTTTTCTCTATTTTCACTTTTCCCTTTGGCCTGAGGCAATTTTACATCAATTGTATTTAAATTTTTAGCAAGAGTTGATGCTATCATAAAGAAGATTAGAAGCAAAAAGACAATATCAGTCATCGAAGACATGTTGAAATTTGGTGTAATTTTATTTCTAGTCTTAAAATCCATTAACTTACTGGTTCATTAAGTAAATCAAAAAACTCTAGAGATGATGCTTGCATCTGATATACTACCTTGCTTATTTTAACGACCAAATGATTGTAACATATATATCCAACAATTCCTACAACAAGTCCTGCAACCGTAGTTGTCATTGCGGTGTAAAGTCCGTCAGATAGGAGTTTCATATCAATACTTCCTCCAGCATTTGAAATTTCAAATATGGAAATAATCATCCCGATTACTGTCCCTAAAAATCCTATCATCGGTGAGGCTCCAGAAATAGTTGCCAAAACACTTATGTTTTTTTCTAGTTTGTATATTTCTAAGCGTCCAGCATTTTCAATAGCAGTATTAATATCTTCTAAGGGTCTACCTATTCTAGAAATACCCTTAGAAATTAATCTTGCAACCGGAATTTCTTCCTTTAAGCATCTTGATTGGGCCTTTTCTATTTTCCCACTAGTTACGAATGTTTTTATTTCATTCATAAATGTTTTGTCTATTTTGACAGCAGATTTAATTGTAAATAACCTCTCAAAATAAATATATAATCCAATTAACAGTAAAAAAAATAATAAACCTATAATAGCTTGACCGGCTGAACCGCTACTTCGAATTAGCTCAATTAAAGAAATTGTTTTTTCAGTTTGTAAAATGTTACTTTGAATCAACGACTTTTGACTAAAAATTAATATCATACTCATAGTTTTTATATGAACGAAAAAAAAATAGTTAAAGTATTTTATTAATAAATAAAATCTCTAATAATTATAAATGTAAAAGCTCCTGACAAAAATCCAATTAATGCTAACCAAGATATTTTTTTTAAGTACCAAAAAAAATCAATTTTCTCCATACCCATAGCCACTACTCCAGCTGCTGACCCTATAATTAGCATACTACCACCTGTGCCCGCAGAAAAGGCTATAAAATGCCATAAAGGATTGTTGATTTCTTGAGAAAACATTCCCATAGATGCTGCAACAAGAGGCACGTTATCTATAATAGCCGAAGCGTAACCTAAAAGTATTACAACAATATCAGTGTTGGGAAAAATTAATGTTAATGTGTCAGCAAATGAAAACAATACACCTATTGACTCTAAGGCTGCTACAGATAATAGAATTCCTAAAAAAAATAAAATACTAGGTAATTCAATTTTAGATAAAGATTTGTGGACAGGACTATGATTGGCAGTGTCATCACTTTCATCATCAAATGAAGTAATATTTATTTTTGTTGAGCTTAAAATTTCAGCAAAAGTAGAAACTAAAGCTAGTGAAAACATCATACCAACATAGGGAGGTAGATGGGTAATAGTCTTGAAAAATGGAACAAAAATTATCGCAGTTAAACCTAAATAAAGAATAACTGACCCTTTTTTATCCATGCTTTCCTGAATTTCGTCAGGGTTGTAAGTTATGTTTCCCTTAAAAGCTGGCAAAAAAGTCGCAACACTTGTTGGAACCAACAAACAAACAATTGAAGGAATTAGTAGATAGGAAATTAATTTAATAGTTGTTACCTTTTTTCCAATCCATAACATAGTGGTAGTTACATCACCGATAGGTGACCATGCACCTCCAGCATTAGCTGCAATTATAATTAATCCGGCGAACCAAATTCTTGTATCTCTATCAGGAACAACTTTTTGTAAAATTGTAATTAAAACTATAGTTGCTGTCAGATTATCTATAATTGCTGAAAGCACAAAAGCCAAGATTGCAAAAATCCAAAGTAATTTTTTTTTAGATTTCGTCTTAATGAATTTTTTGATTGTTAAAAACCCATTGAAATAATCAATTATTTCAACAATTGTCATTGCACCTAAAAGAAATACAACGATTTCAGCAGTTTTACCTAAATGATGAAGCAAAATTTCCTCTAAATGTGTAGGTACAAGGTTTTTTAAATTGGTGTCAACCTGAAAAACAGGGATATGGTACAAAGCAATGATTGACCATAAAATAGACATCATAGCTAATGCAGGAATTAATTTGTCTACTCTGAGTGTATGTTCAAGAGTAATCGCTAAATAGCCAATTATAAAGACTGCTACTAAAAGTGTTTCCATTTAAAAATATTAACTCAAATAAATTGGCTTAACAACTAAAGTATTAATTTAAAATCTAACTAAATGATAATTATGGTAAAAAAATATTACCAGAAGAATGATTTTTTTTTGCTCCGGTCACACTAGAATAGCAGTTAATTTGTTTTTTATCTCTGAGAAGACCCAAAAAAGCAAATATAATGGCCTCTTTAAAATTTATAATTTTTTCTTCTGGTATTACTAAAGTACAGGATGTTCTATTTTTAATTTCCCGAATTAAAAACGAATTAAAAGTACCTCCTCCGGTAACAAGAGCCTCTTTTCTACCTCTTAATGCGAAGGAAATCTGTTTGGCTATAAAAATCGTATATGTGTTTAATACATCATTTATTGAATCATTTTGGAATGTTTCAAAAATTGGAAGAATGTTTTCTTTCACCCATTCAAATCCCAACGATTTAGGTGGTTTTAATTTAAAAAACTTTAGATTATTTAATTTTTTTTCTAGTTCTGGAATCAATTTACCCTTACTAGCAATTACTCCTTTATTGTCAAAGGGTTTGTTGATTTTATTAGCAAGTATGTTTAAAATTAAATTAACTGGACAAATATCATATGCAATAATTTTTTTTTGATTTTTAAGAGTAATATTGGCAAACCCCCCTAAGTTTAAAAAGGTGTTCAGTTGACGAAATAGTTTTATTTCTCCAACCGGAACAAGAGGAGCTCCTTGCCCACCCATTTCTATATCTTTAAATCTAAAATCACAAATAACTTTTTTGTTAATTAATTTCGCAAGAATGGGTAAATTCCCAACTTGGTATGTTATTCCCAGACTTGGTTGATGTAAAACAGTATGCCCATGGGAACTGATGAAATCAATTTCGTGTTCATTATTTTTTTTTAGAAATTTCTTTATCTGTTTTGAAAGATAGATTGTGTAAAATTTATCTAGACTCTTAATATCATTTATCTCGAGTGAGCTTGAATATTTGAGTTTTTCATAAATTTTTTTTGGATAAGGGTATGTTGATGAAGAAATTAATTTAAAAAACCATTTTGTTTCCTTAAAAAATTCAACTAAAACAAAATCCAGACCGTCCAAGGAAGTTCCAGACATAATGCCCACAACTTTGTAATGTTTTTTCATGACAAATGAAATTAACTTAATATTATCAAATATTCAATGATTGAATAAATTATTAAAAAAAAATTTAAAGAATTTGCGTTTTATTTGATGTTTCTAAAAAGATTAATATTAAATCCTTTGTGATTTTCATAAAATCGGTAATATCCTTTATTTTAGGGTCCCTTTAAAAAAAACCACTAAATAAATGTACCCTAAAAAGCAAGGATTGTATTCTCCTGAATTTGAACACGAAAACTGTGGAGCTGGTTTCATTTGCAGTTTAAAAGGTGAAAAAACAAATTCAATAATTGGCAAGGCTTTAAATATTTTAGTCAAGCTTGAACATAGAGGCGCAGTTAGTTCTGATGGTAAAACAGGGGATGGTGCAGGAATTTTAATTGAGATTCCACATACATTTTTGTGTTCAGAAGTAAACTTTGAACTGCCAGACAAAAATCAGTATGCTGTTGGTATGGTCTTTCTTCCTCAAAAGAAAAACCAACGTGAATTTTGTATCAAAACTTTCGAAACTGAGATTAAAAAACGAGGATTAAATGTTCTTGGTTGGAGAAGAGTGCCAGTTAACAAAAAGGTTGTAGGTAGGATAGCTTCAAAAACTGAACCATTTATAAGCCAGGTGTTTATTGGTAGAGGAAATACTTGTAAAAACTCACTTGAATTTAACGCAAAATTATACTCAGCAAGAAAAACGACAGAACATATTGTTTACAATTCTAGATTTTCAGAATCTAGTTTCTTTTATTTTTCATCTTTGTCGACACATACCATAATATACAAAGGCCTGTTGGTTCCTGAAGATATTGATTTATATTATAATGATTTGAGAGATTATAGAGTTGTTACAAGACTTGCCTTGGTACATCAAAGATTTTCCACTAATACATTTCCTACTTGGGATCTTGCACAGCCGTTTAGATACATGTGCCATAACGGGGAAATTAATACTGTAAGAGGAAATATTAGTAGAATGAACTCAAGGGAGGAACTGTTGAATTCAGATTTGTTTGGCGAGGACATAAAAGAGATTTTACCAGTGATTTTAAAAGGGAAATCTGACTCAGCTTCGATGGACATGGTAGTAGAACTACTTTTATTAACTGGAAGATCACTTCCTGAAGTAATGATGATGTTGGTACCCGAAGCATGGGAAAAACACAGTGAAATGGACATAAACAAAAAGTCATTCTATAAATTTAATTCGTGTATAATGGAACCTTGGGATGGTCCAGCATCAATTCCATTTACTGATGGAAAATACATTGGCGCTCTTTTAGACAGAAACGGCCTCCGTCCATCTAGGTACACCGTTACTATGGACGGATATGTGGTCATGTCTTCAGAAGTTGGTGTATTAGACATAGATCCAAAAAACGTTCAAAAACATGGGAGATTGGAACCTGGACGAATGTTTTTAGTTGATATGAATGAAGGACGAATTATAGAGGACAAAGAAATTAAATCAGAAATTGTAAATCAAAAACCTTATAAAAAGTGGCTCGATAAGAATCTTCTACCTCTTTCCACAATCCCTTACACAGGAAACCATCTTAAAGTTGAGTCGGAAAGTTTTGATAAGAGACTAAAAATATTTGGATATACCCAAGAGGACTTAAGTACAATTATAAATCCTATGAGCTTAAATGCCAAAGAGTCAATAGGCTCAATGGGTACCGACACTCCACTGGCTGTATTTTCAGAAAAACCTCAACTTCTTTACAATTATTTCAAGCAATTGTTTGCTCAAGTGACAAACCCTCCTTTAGATGGTATTAGAGAAGAAATTGTTACAGACATATCCTTGAGACTAGGCAATGATTTTAACATTTTTGAATTATCTGAAATACATGCTAAGAAACTTTTGATTCAAAATCCAGTAATTTCTAATGAGGATCTTGATAAGATTAAATATTTAGAACACAAAGACTTTAGGGCAATTTCAATTCCAATTTTATATGAAATACACAAAGGTGTGAATGGCCTGGAGAAGTCATTAGTAAAAATAATTGATGATATTGAAAGACAAATTGATTCAGGTGCTAATATTATTATTTTATCCGATAGAGGTGTATCCAATTATTTTGCACCAATACCAATGCTTTTAGCATGTGCACACGTTCATAATACTTTTAAAAGGAAGTCCAAAAGATCAAAATTTGATATTGTTATAGAATCAGCAGAACCCAGAGAACCACATCATTTCGCCTGTCTTTTTGGTTATGGAGCTAGCGCTATAAACCCCTATATGGTCAACGAAATTATTGAAGATCAAGTAAATAAAGAAATTGTAAAAGGCATAACCTTTGAAAATGCTATAAAAAACTACAATAAAGCAGTAGCTAAGGGAATAATTAAAGTAATGAACAAAATTGGAATTTCTACTCTTCACTCTTATCGTGGCGCACAAATATTTGAAGCTTTAGGCCTGAGTAATGAGTTTGTTGAAAGGTTTTTTTGTAACACTCCATCAAGAATTGAAGGAATTGGATTAAATGAACTCGAGAATGAAATTGAAAAAAGATTTAAAAAAGCCTTTGCTGATGACCAAAATTTTGGATTAGATCTTGAAATAGGAGGTGAATACAGGTGGAGGAGAGACGGTGAAGCTCATATGCTAAATCCAAGTTCTATAGCCAAATTACAACAATCAGTTCGTCAAAAAAGTTGGGAAAGCTATAATGTTTATTCAAAAATGATTAATGACCAATCTGAAAAACTAATGACAATAAGAGGTCTTTTTGAATTTTCCGATTTGGATCCTATCCCCATTGAAGAAGTTGAGCCTTGGACTGAAATTGTAAAGAGATTCAAAACAGGGGCTATGTCCTTGGGTTCAATTTCAGCAGAAGCTCATGAAAATTTAGCTATCGCTATGAATAGAATTGGGGGCAAAAGCAACTCTGGCGAAGGAGGTGAAGACCCAAAAAGATATTTCCCTGACGAAAATGGCGACTTAAAAAAGTCAGCTATCAAACAGGTTGCATCGGGGAGATTTGGTGTCTCAAGCTACTATTTGTCATCTGCCGAGGAAATTCAAATAAAGATGGCTCAAGGAGCTAAGCCGGGAGAAGGTGGACAATTACCTGGTTCAAAAGTGAATCCTTACATAGCTTCTGTTAGAAACTCTACACCTTATGTTGGTCTAATTTCACCTCCTCCACATCACGACATATACTCAATTGAGGATTTGGCACAGCTAATATATGATTTGAAAAATGCTAATAGAAAAGCTAGGATAAATGTAAAACTTGTTTCTGAAGTAGGAGTTGGAACTATAGCTGCAGGAGTTGTAAAAGCCAAAGCCGATGTAATACTTATATCTGGATACGATGGAGGAACTGGAGCTTCACCCTTAACTTCATTAAAACATGCAGGGTTACCGTGGGAGTTAGGTATAGCTGAAGCCCAACAAACTTTAGTTTTGAATAATCTTAGAAATCGAATTGTTCTAGAATGCGATGGACAAATGAAAACCGGTAGAGATGTAGCTATTGCATGTCTTTTAGGGGCTGAGGAATTTGGTTTCTCTACGGCTCCTTTAGTGGCTTCTGGATGTATCATGATGAGAGCATGTCATTTGAATACTTGTCCTGTAGGCATTGCAACTCAAGATCCTGTTTTGAGGAAAAACTTCAAAGGTGAACCAGAACATGTAATTAATTTCATGTATTTTGTTGCTGAAGAATTAAGACAAATAATGTCTAAACTTGGATTCAGAACAGTCAATGAAATGGTTGGACAATCTCAAAAAATAAACATGTCAGAAGCCATAAATCATTTCAAAGCTAAAGGAATTGACTTGTCAAAAATTTTATACAAACCAAAAGTCAGTAAAAAAACGAAACTGTATAATACTGAAAAACAAGACCATGGTTTAAAAAAATCTTTGGATTTTAAAATTTTAAAATTTGCTAAACCATCCATAAATAATAAACTAAAACAAGTTTTAAATTATCCTATTAAAAGTACTAATAGAACTGTAGGTGCTATAATCTCAAATGAAATATCAAAAGTTCATGGTTCTAAAGGTCTCCCAAAAGACACACTTACTGTTAATTTTAGTGGAACTGCTGGTCAAAGTTTTGGTGCCTTTACAACAAAAGGAGTTAGTTTGTCTGTTTCAGGAACCTGTAATGATTATTTTGGCAAAGGTCTTTCTGGTGGTAGATTAGTAGTCAAAGTTCCAGATAAATCCTTATTAACTGCACATAAAAATATTATTATTGGGAATGTTGCATTGTATGGAGCAATCAATGGAGAAGTTTACATAAACGGAATAGCAGGTGAAAGATTTTGTGTAAGGAATTCTGGAGCAACAGCAGTGGTGGAAGGTGTAGGAGATCATGGATGTGAATATATGACAGGTGGTATTGCTGTCATTCTTGGTGATCACGGAAGAAATTTTGCTGCTGGAATGAGCGGTGGAATTGCGTACATTTATAATGAAGATGGAAATTTAAAAAAGGAAAAATTTAATTTAGAAATGATAGAGTTGGAGCCACTTGTGAAAAAGGACTTTTTGTCTTTAAAGGAGCTTCTTAAAAATCATGTTAAATATACATCCAGTGATAAGGGTTCATTTTTATTGAAAGATTTTTCAAATCAAAAACATAAATTTGTAAAAGTTATGCCAACTGACTATAAAAAAGCTCTTATAATGCTTGAGAATGAAAAAGTTAAAGAGAAGATTAAATAAATACAAGAATGGGTAAATTAAGAGGATTTTTGGAGTTTGACAGAGTTGATGAATCTCAACATAATCCTTCAGAAAGGATAAAAAACTACAGTGAATTTACTATATCACCAAGTTCCGAAGAATTAAAAAATCAAGGTGGTAGGTGCATGGATTGTGGTGTTCCCTTCTGCCATAGCGGTTGTCCCCTTGGGAATCTAATTCCAGATTTTAATGATGCTGTTTATAAAAACAATTGGAAGAAAGCTTTAAGCATTCTTCATAGTACCAATAACTTTCCTGAGTTTACTGGAAGACTGTGCCCTGCACCTTGTGAGCAGGCTTGTGTTTTAGGTATAGTAAGTCCTCCGGTTTCTATTGAAATGATTGAAAAATATATTGTTGAAAAAGGTTTCAAAGAAGGTTGGATTAAACCAATAAAACCTACACATAATACGGGTAAGAAGGTGGCTGTGATTGGATCTGGTCCTGCTGGGCTTTCAGCTGCTCAGCAGCTAAATAGAGCTGGACATGGAGTAACCGTTTTTGAAAAAGATAATAAAATTGGAGGTCTTTTAAGATACGGTATCCCCGATTTTAAAATGGAAAAAAAAATAATTGATAGGCGCTTAGAAATTTTAATTGCGGAAGGTATAAAATTTAAAACTTCAGTTGAGGTCGGTATAGATATTACAGCAGACGAGTTAGAAAAAGAATTTGATGCGATAATTATATGCATTGGGGCATCTATAAAGAGAAATCTTCCGATACCAGGCAGCGACCTCAAAGGCGTAATTCAGGCAATGGATTTCCTTCCTAACAGCAATAAATTTGTAGACAAACAATTATCGTTAAAAAAAGAATTTAGTGCTAAAAATAAAGATGTAATAGTCATAGGTGGAGGTGACACTGGGTCAGATTGTATCGGAACAAGTAATAGACAAGGGGCAAAAAGTGTTACTAATTTTGAGATTACATCAAAACCATCAGAAGAAAGAACTATTAAAAACCCTTGGCCATTTTGGCCATTTAAGCTTAAAACTTCATCTTCTCACGAAGAGGGTAGCCATAGAGAATGGTCAATTATGACGAAAGAATTTATAGGGGATGGCATGGGAAACCTGTCTGGATTAAAAACTGTGGAAATAAAGTGGAACCATAAAAATGAAATTGAGGAAATCAAGGGAACTGAAAAAATCTGGCCTTGTCAGATGGTACTTTTAGCTCTAGGGTTTCTAGGTCCTGAAAAAAGTATTGCAGAAAAATTTGAATTAAAGCTTAATCAAAGAGGAAATATTCAAACTGATGAACACTTTAAAAGTTCAAAAAATAAAATATTTGCTGCTGGTGATGCTAGAAGAGGACAATCTTTGATAGTCTGGGCAATTTCAGAAGGAAGGGATGTGGCCTTTGAAGTTGACAAATTTTTAATGGGTAAGTCTACCTTATCAAAGAAAAACAGCAAAGGAGATTTAATTTCTGCTTAATTATATCCTCACTTATTTATAGCATCGTCAACTAAATCAGCAAGATTTAATTGAGAATTATTCTGTATTGAATCATTTATTTTAATTAATTCAATCATATCATTTCCAAATCTAAAAAAAATACTTTGTCCGATTTTTAAATTTAAAAACAGTCTAGTATTGGAATTAATTGTTGGATTTTTAATACCCGGAATGTAAACTTTAATATTTTGGATTGTTGTATTCACTAAAAAAAAACTCTTAGAGTTTTTATTAAAATTGTTGCTTTTAGGTTTTGAGCCTTTTCTAATTTTATAGCTAATTTTTCCAGGAACTAGAAGCTCATTTTTTATCCTCATAAATTCAAATTTATCAACGAAAAATGAATTAAAAGAACCTTCTTTTAGTGTTTTAGTTCTAATTATAGAGTCATTTTCTTTAAACACTTTTGAAAAAACTAAATTAAACTTTCCTCTATTCCAAATATCAATAATAAAACCTTTATAAGATGGGTAGTTTAGAACTAGTTCTTGTTTAGCTGGAATGTAAATACTTGAAATATTCGTCTTTTTACTTTGTGAGAATGCCATTAACCCACAAATAAAAAAAAGAGAAATTGGTATTACTTTTTTAAACATTTAAAAAAAATTAAATTTAAAACAAATTAACAATTTATGTTAGGACAAAAACTTACCAATAAAAAATTATTTTTGTTTGTGATTTTTGTTTGTTTTTTAATTGTGATTTTGATTTTTAAAAATTTATCAATCAAATTTAAAAAAAACGAATACATAGGAATATTTTTTAAAAGACCGTTCCCTTTAATTGTAATTAATCCTGGTGACAATTTAATTGTTTCAGGAAGCTTTTTGATTTTGATTGAAAATGAAATTAATACAAATTCCTTTTTTTCAAAAATCGAGTCAAAAAATGTTTCTATAGAAGGCAAGATGGTTAAAGTATCAGGAGAATTGAAAACTGGTGACGGGACCAACTTTATAGAAATTTCAAATAAACCAGAGCTACTACGTATTTTAGAAAACCAAAATACTTATCCTAGCGAGCAAACTAAAAGTAAAAGCATCGTTTTAGAAGGTAAGATAGTTGATTTAAAATGTGTTACAAAAAACGATTTTTCAAAAGGATGTTTTTACGATAATGTTTACAAGGGATTGATACCAGCGCTAAGGGTTTTTAGAAATAAAGAAAATATAGATTATCTTTTAAAAATAAAGGATTTTGAAATAATAAACGATTATTTAAAAAACAACTTTCAAAAAACACAAAAAGTGTTTGGAGAGTACTATTATCAAAATGGATTTAATGTTATAAATTTGGATTCAATTTCTGGTATAAAATGAATATTTATTTACTGATTTTAACATTATTGTTTTCATCATGTTTTGGTGATAAAAATACATTGAGTGAAATTAAGAGTCGAATAAAAATAAGCGATACTAAAAATATTATTTCAATTTTGTCTTCCGATTCTTTAAAGGGTAGAGACAACAAAAATAAGGGATATTTTAAGGCTGCTGATTATGTTATAAGTTATTTCAAGAAGAACAATATCAACCCTTTATATTACGGCTTCAAAGACGTTTTTTATTCAGATAGTATTGAAACATACAATATTGTAGGAACGGTTGGAGAGTTTTTAAACAAAAGAAAAACTATTTTAATTGGGGCCCATCTTGATCATATAGGAATAAATGAGGGTACAGTTGATTCAATCTATAATGGAGCTAATGATAATGCGAGTGGGTGTGTAAGTGTTCTACAAATAGGATCTTTTTTATCTCAATATAAATGGGATTACAATATTGTACTCGCCTTATTTGCTGAAGAAGAAAAGGGACTGAGAGGCTCTTACAATTTAGCAAAGAGAATGAAACAAGAAAGAATAGATTTAGAATACGTAATTAATTTTGAGATGATTGGTAAAGAGATGCAAATAGGAGAAAATAAGGTTTATTTGACAGGATACGAAATGTCGAATTTAGCTCAGGAAATTAACAAAGTTGTTCCAGGGTTTGTTACTTTTTTTTCTAAATCAAAAGAGTTTAATTTATTTCAAAGGTCAGATAATTACCCTTTTTATAAAGAATTTAATATTCCTTCACAAACCCTATCAT
>CACKBL010000006.1:0-35000 GCA_902598305.1 uncultured Bacteroidota bacterium | reverse complement strand
ACAACCATGCAGCACCTTGTAGATAGTCCGAAGAAAAAGCTATCTCTAGCTTATGCAATCTACATTTAAGCCCTGGTAAGGTTCCTCGCGTATCATCGAATTAAACCACATGCTCCACCGCTTGTGCGGGCCCCCGTCAATTCCTTTGAGTTTCACTCTTGCGAGCGTACTCCCCAGGTGGGTCACTTATCACTTTCGCTTAGCCACTTAATTAACCAATGTTAATCAAACAGCTAGTGACCATCGTTTACGGCGTGGACTACCAGGGTATCTAATCCTGTTCGCTACCCACGCTTTCGTCCCTCAGTGTCAGTATATTGTTAGTAATCTGCCTTCGCAATCGGTATTCTATGTAATATCTATGCATTTCACCGCTACACTACATATTCTAACTACTTCACAATAACTCAAGTTAATCAGTATCAAAGGCAGTTCTACCGTTAAGCGGCAGGATTTCACCTCTGACTTAAATAACCACCTACGGACCCTTTAAACCCAATAATTCCGGATAACGCTTGGATCCTCCGTATTACCGCGGCTGCTGGCACGGAGTTAGCCGATCCTTATTCTTACAGTACCGTCAAGTTCCCACACGTGGAAATGTTTCTTCCTGTACAAAAGCAGTTTACAACCCATAGGGCATTCATCCTGCACGCGGCATGGCTGGATCAGAGTTTCCTCCATTGTCCAATATTCCTCACTGCTGCCTCCCGTAGGAGTCTGGTCCGTGTCTCAGTACCAGTGTGGGGGGTCCCCCTCTCAGGGCCCCTACCTATCGAAGTCTTGGTAAGCCGTTACCTTACCAACAAACTAATAGGACGCATGCCCATCTTTTACCGTCGAAACTTTCATCCTTATTTCATGCGAAAAAAAGATAATATGGGGTATTAATCCAAATTTCTCTGGGCTATTCCCCTGTAAAAGGTAGGTTGCATACGCGTTACTCACCCGTGCGCCGGTCGTCAGCAGAGTGCAAGCACTCTCTGTTACCCCTCGACTTGCATGTGTTAAGCCTGCCGCTAGCGTTCATCCTGAGCCAGGATCAAACTCTTCGTTGTAGTTATAAATTATGTACAACTAAAGTAATTGAAAGGTCTCAAAATAGTTTACTATAAATGTATCATATGATACACGCTGTCATCTAAATATTTTCAAAGAACAATACTAAAAAATTGTTAGCGGATGCAAATATAAAATCTTTTTTCATCCTTACAATACAAGTATTAAAATAATTATAAAATTTTATTAAATTTTGAATAAATGTATTTCACTCAAAAAAATTCCAAACTATTCCAAAACGAATTATAGCATCTCTGTATGGGTAACCTTCGGAGCTGAAAAAATTATATCCGGTAAAAGATGAATTAAAATGTTCGTATTTTAAAAATAGTCGAGCCTTTTTTATCTTCCCATTAACAAAAAAATCAAGTCTAGGGAAATCGCCGATTTCATATCTGTTTTGAACTAAAAAACTACCTAACAAAGGGTTATATTTATTCATAAAAAATTTAGAGAAATATTGACCCGTAATTCCAAATTGTAAATACATGGCTTTTTTAAACACGAAAGAAGAATAACTTATTGAGGTCCTCAGGTTCCATTTAGGAACGTTTAAAATTAAATTTTCCGAATCGCCATTGTCAGACTTTTGATATTGGATTGTGTTTGTTAAATCAAATTTTTTGTATTTAAAATTCGAATCATATCTAACTTTCAAATAATTAATTATTTTATCTGATTGATTAACAACAGTTAAAAGTTGCTGAGGATACAAAAAAACTTCTACTTCATCTTTATCTTCATCATTGAGAGGGATATTAAAATTCTGACTGTAGTATATATAGTTCTTTAATTTTTGAAGGGATATATTGAATTTTCCAATTTTATTAATAAATAATGTTGATGATAATAGAGTGAAATCTTCGTTTTTTAAATTATCGTTATACCAATTGTAATTTTCATATGCACTTTTGTAAAGTATAAAATTTAAATCGGGTGCCTTGTTAATCTTTTTAATACCTATTTCGAAATAATTTTTTTGCTTGAAAATTATTTTAGCTAATATCTCTACAAGATCACTTCTGTAGTCTCCAGAGATTGTTTTTTTAAAAGAAGTATCAAAATTAAATCCCTTCCAATTAAATAAATAATTTCCAGAAAGAAACAGCTGTTTGTATACGATTAAATTGTTTGAAGTATTATTAAGTTCTAGAAAGTTTTTAAAAAAGTAGTCTGTTTTATAATATTCTAATGCACCATTTATTTTTCCAAGTTTAGAATTATTATAATTTACACCCATGCTATTTTGAATAACGGCCCAGTTAACTTGATCTTTTGCTTCTTCAGCACCTAATGGGCCAAAATAGTCAGACCTCTGAATGTCATCATACTTATAGAATTTGGTTTCATTTAAAAACTCGTGGAAAACGGACAAACTATTTTCATTTTTTAGATTGCTTTTACCTTTAATAAAATAATTTTGCTTGAAAAAAGATCTTTTGCCTTTTAATTCATTATAAGCTCTTTTTAATCGAACGTTTAAAACTGACCTTTCTTTAAATTCAGGATCACCCAATTCAAATTGTGACAAACTTTGCTCTGTTACTCCTCCATTTTCGTTATTCCCAATATTTTGAGAAACATAGTGTCCTTTAAAATTGTATTTATGATTTTTAGAATTGTAATTGAAAGAGTATCTAAATGCTTCATTATTTGACCTCTGATTTACATATTTACCTTGAGATCTCATTCCCCGGTATGCAATCGCAAAGTTAAAATTAGGGTTTACGTTTAAAGTAATTAGAGCATCTGATAATTGTCCTTGTTCCATTGTTGTCCTAAAAAAAAGTTCAGTAAAAGGTGTGGGAACATTATAATATTTAATGTCTTCCGATTTGAAATACGAAGTGTGTTTTGACTTTTGCCCTATTTGTGGAATTAAATTTACTTCAAAAAAATTGTAACCTAATTTATTGAATGCATGCCCCATATTAACAAATGGTAATAGTTCAAAATAATCTTTTCTGAGTAAGTTATTCGTATACTCTTTCTTTATGGTTAGTGATGTATCAACCGAAATACTCTTCCCTTCATAATCAATTATTTTATACATGCCTATGTAAACCGAATCTTTTTGTTTTAATTTTCGTTTTTGAACTATGAATTTTTTCGATTTTGATTTTTCATCAAACTCATTTTCAATAGTGTTTGACGTTGTATTAAGTTTGTTTAAATCTAGAGTTTCTGAGCTTTTTTCAGTATTTTGTACTGGCCCTTGAAATGCGAGAAGATTAATGGTTTGTAATAAAAATATTATAATAAATTTATAGATAATGTAATTACAAATTTTCATGATACGAAGTTATAATTAAATTTGGATTCATTAAATGAAATCACTTCCAACGCAGTATTCAAAAAAAATAGAAGCTGGAACCGATGAGGCAGGCAGAGGTTGTCTTGCAGGACCTGTATCTGCTGCAGCAGTAATTTTCTCTGAGAATTATTCTAATCCCGATTTAAATGATTCAAAAAAACTATCTGAAAAAAAAAGAAATGAACTTAGAAAAGTAATTGAGAAAGAGGCTTTAGCATTTTCTGTTGTTCATGTTGACAACCATGAAATAGATAAAATCAATATATTAAATGCATCTATTTTAGCTATGCACAGTGCAATTAAAAAACTTAAAATTGTTCCTGAGTTTATTTTAGTTGATGGTAATCGATTTTCTAAATATGAAAACTTACAACATAAATGTGTAATATCTGGTGACTCTAAATTTCAAAATATAGCTGCGGCTTCAATTTTAGCAAAGACCTATAGAGACGAACTAATGACCAAACTTGGTAAGAATTATCCTCAATATAATTGGAATAAAAATAAAGGTTACCCAACAAAATTCCATAAAATGTCTATAAAATTATATGGTCCGTCAATTTATCACAGAAAGTCATTTAGACTATTCGATATTCAAACGGAATTAAAGTTCTGAATTATTAAATTAGCCCTATATTTAAATCTAATGAGAGATTTTTTTTCAGCAAAAATTTGTGTAGTATTAGTCTCATTAATTTTCTTGTTACTATCATGTGATGAAACAACTTCAAAAAATGAAGACTTGGTATCTTTGATTCCGCAAAACACAGATATCATTTTAAGAATTAATGATATAAATTCTATAAAAAATAAATTTCAAAATGACGAGCTTTTAAAAAATTTATATTTCCCAAAAAACGTTAAGCTAAAAGTTAAAAATTTGGTTAATGATAGTTTGAACAATCAAATAATTGCTTTTTCTAATTTTGGCAAAGAAGAGAAAGCAATAACAGTTATTCACAAAAGGACTCAAGACAGTAGTTATTTAAAGTATGAGAAAATTATATATAGTGGAAAGCCCATTTTTAAATTCAAAGTAGGTGATACAGAGTTTTACAAAACTTTTATCCAAAACAATACAATTGTTGGTGATTCAAGGATTATAATTGAAAATTGTATTAGAAATCATCAACAACAAAAGAAAGGTATAAATGACGACAATTTTAATGAAATTATAAGTACCGCAGACCAGGACAGCGGTATAAATTTGTTTTTAAAAGGGGATCCAAAATTAGTCGGTAACTCTATTTTCAAAAATTTACCTCTTTTCCCAAAAATTTGGGAAAGTTGGTCAAATTTAGATTTGGATATTGAAAGTAATCTAATAGAAATTGACGGTGCTTTTAAAATAAGAGATTCTTTAGGAGAAGTTTCTGGTTTATTTAAAAATAGTGAACCCATAGAGTTTTTACTTAATAACTCAATTCCAAATAGTTATGATTCTTTTTTAATTTTTAACATAGATGATTTGAATATTTTTAAAAATAATTTTAAGAAGTTAGTTGAATATAAAAATTATTCTATCCAAAAATTTGATTTAAGTTTTCTAGAGTTTGTAAATCAAATTGCATTAGTTAAAAACAACGGTGAAAATCTAATGATTTTTCACACATTTAATCAAAATCTATCCAACAAATTACCAATCGATGAAACCAAAGAGTTTAATTACCGAGATATTAAATTTTATGAATTATCAAAAACTCCAGATCAATTAAATCTGTTAACTAAAATTGTCGCAAATGAAATTAGGGTTAGGTGGATAGCATATCTTGATGAATTTATTTTTTTATCTGAAACAAAAAATGGGATTAAAAATTTAATTGCTTCATATAAGGATGGACAGGTCACAGAAAAAACAAGTTTAAACTCATTTTATAAAAAATCTTTGTCGAACAGATTTAACACTTTATGGGTTTCTAAAACTAAATACTTACTTCAAACCCCTAATGGTTTCAATTTTTTAAAAGATGTTGATACGAAAAAATTTCTTCTAATAGGATTTCAAACAAAAGTTGATGAAGATTTTGTTATAATTAATTTTCGTATTCAGAAATTTAATGAAAATGATAAAGAAAATACTTTAAAAAGAAAATTTATTTTAACCCTTGAAAACGAAACCCTTAGTAGTCCTCAATGGATAAAAAATCATAGAACAAAAGAGAAAGATATTATAGTCCAAGATTATAAAAACAAAATTTATCTTTTTTCCAATGAGGGAAAACTTTACTGGAAAAAGAATATTGATGGAAATATAATTGGAAAAGTAAAACAAGTAGATTTATTTAAAAATGGAAAACTACAGATTGCATTTAGAACTAATAAAAGATTATATATACTAGATAGAAATGGCAAGGATGTAAATCCATTTCCAATCAAAATTCCAATTTCAAAAAATCTAAATCCTCTATCAGTTTTTGATTATGATAAAAATAGAAATTATCGTTTTTTATTAGCTCAGGACAAAAATGTTATAATGTATGACAAAAATGGAAAAAAGGTAAAAGGTTTTAAATTTAAAAAAACTAATTCACCAATTATAAATCCACCAAAACATATTCGATTCGGTTCGAAAGATTTTATTTTAATTCATGAGGAAAGTGGGGATTTGAAAATACTTAACAGACAAGGTAAAACAAGAGTAAAATTAAAAGAAAACGTGAATTTTTCAAATCAAGAAATTTATCCCTACTTGGGCACCTTTGCTGGGACTAATTTAGACGGTGATTTAATACAGGTAGATACGCGAGGCAATGTTTTAAGTTCAAATTTAGATTTATCAAAAAATCACAAGATTGTAATCGGATATGAATCATTGGTCACACTTTCAGAAAATAAATTTACAATCAAAGGCATACCAATTACATTACCCTACGGTAATTATACTAAACCTGAAGTATTTAAGTTTAGAAATACGATTTATTTCAGTACAACAGATTTGGAATCTGAAAAAGTTTATTTATTTAAAGAGAATGGAGAAACTGTTGAGGGATTTCCAGTTTATGGCACTACTAGTGGAAGTTTATCTAAATCAAAAAAAGGTAATCAACTAGAATTAGTTGTTGGTTCAGAGAAAAAAGATATAATTGTATATAGCTTTTCAGATACTGTAAATTAAATTAGCATGAAAGGTTTTTTTTAAATTTTCAAGTAATTTTTCTTTAACCTCATTGATTGAAACGATTTTTTTAACTTCCTTATTAATTGAAGTTATGCCTTTACCTCTAATACCGCAAGGAATTATGTAATCATAATATCTTAAATCAGTATCTACATTAAGAGCAAAACCGTGCATAGTAACCCATCTGCTTGTTTTAACACCTATAGCGCAGATTTTTCTAGAATTTGGAGAATTGGGTTCTAACCAGACTCCTGTTTCTCCTGAACTCCTTTGTGAAGAAATTTTATAAAAATTCAATGTCGAAATTACTATTTCCTCCAAAGTTCTCAAATATCTATTTATGTCGGTATAAAAGTTTTCTAGATCAATAACGGGATACCCGACAATTTGTCCATACCCGTGAAAGGTAATGTCTCCTCCTCTGTTAGTATTAAAATATTGGATTTTTTTTCTCTCAAGTTCCTCTTTAGTTAATAACAAATTTTTTTCTTGACCGCTTTTTCCAAGCGTTATAACCGGCGGATGTTCAACAAATAAAAAATAATTTGGTGTTTCAATTGAGCTACCCTTATTACGGTTAGTTCTTTTTATATCTATTATTTCTTGTAATTTTTTTTCTTGAAAATTTAATGCCGTGTTATAATCTAAAACACCAAGATCATAAATAATAATATTTTTATTCAATTTTTTATTCAATCCTGTTTGTATTATTTATAATTATTAAGGCAGCTATTACACCAGGAACCCACCCGCAAAGAGTTAAAATGAAAACAATCATTACAGAACCACATCCATAACCAATTACTGCAATAGGTGGAAAGATAATTGACAACAAAACTTGAGTTAGGCTCATTAAAAATTATTCTATTTAACAAATTTAAAAACTTTCATTTGTAACATACTTTCTATATTTACTTAAATTTTAAATATGTCTTATTCTGAACAGGAAAAAGTTAGAAGAGAAAAACTCAAAAAAATTATCGCCTTAGGTATAAACCCTTATCCTCCCGAATTATTTCCCGTGAGTCATTTATCAACCATGATCAAAGAAAATTTTGAGTCTATTAAAAAAGTTTCAATTGCTGGTAGAATTATGTCAAGAAGAATTCAGGGCAAAGCGAGTTTTGCTGAACTACAAGATAGTGAGGGAAAAATTCAATTGTACTTTAATCGAGACGAAATATGTAAATCTGAAGATAAGTCACTCTACAATGAGGTTTATAAAAAATTATTGGATATTGGTGACATAATTGGGGTTACAGGTATTTTATTCAAAACAAAAGTTGGAGAGAAAACAGTCCAAGTTGAGGATTTCAAAATTTTGTCAAAATCAATTAGACCTATTCCGATTCCTAAAACAGATTCAGGTGGAAATATTTATGATGAATTTAAAGATCCTGAATTAAGGTATAGACAGAGGTACGTAGACTTAATTTTAAATCCTAATGTAAAAAATACATTTATAAAACGAACAAAAATAACCAATTCTATTCGGGAGTTTTTTAACACTAAAGGTTACCTAGAAGTTGAAACCCCTGTCCTACAGCCCATACCTGGAGGTGCACAAGCAAGACCATTTATCACTCATCACAATGCTCTTGACATTCCTCTTTATCTGAGAATCGCAAATGAGTTGTACCTTAAAAGACTCATTGTTGGAGGGATGGATGGTGTATATGAATTTTCTAAAGACTTTAGAAATGAAGGGATGGATAAATCTCATAATCCTGAGTTCACTGTTATGGAATTGTATGTAGCATACAAAGATTATTTCTGGATGATGGAAACGACAGAAAAATTGTTAGAGAAAATTTGTAATGATGTAAATAATTCCAGTAAGGTGATTTTTGCGAATAAAGAAATTGATTTTAAAGCCCCTTATCCAAGGATTCCTATTTACGAAGCTATCAAAAAGTATACAAATTTTGATATTTCTAGTATGGATGTTATTGAGTTAAGAAAAACTGCTAAAAATTTGGATGTTGAAATTGATAACTCAATGGGAAAAGGGAAAATAATTGATACGATTTTTGGTGAAAAATGTGAGAAACATTTCACACAACCTACCTTTATTATTGATTATCCAAAAGAGATGAGCCCTTTAACAAAACAACACAGAAAAGAGCCGACACTAACTGAAAGATTTGAATTAATAGTTAACGGAAGTGAACTTGCCAACGCTTATTCCGAACTAAATGACCCAATCGATCAAAGGAATAGATTTGAGGAACAATTAGAATTGAGTAAAAAAGGAGATGATGAAGCAATGTTTATTGATCACGATTTTCTCAGAGCTCTTGAATACGGTATGCCACCTACTTCAGGTATTGGAATTGGAATTGACAGACTAACAATGCTTCTTACAAATAACACTTCAATACAAGAGGTTATATTCTTTCCACAAATGCGACCGGAAAAAAAAGTTGAACTAAATAAAGAAGAAGAAGAAGTTTTATCATTTTTAACCCCAAACACAAAAATTGAAATCAATGAAGTTAAGAGAAAAACTGGCCTGAGTAATAAAAAATGGGATTTAGCCTTAAAAAATCTTAGAAAAAAAGCATTAATTGAAATTAAAAAAGAAAATGATACAGTCTATTTAATCTTATTATAACTAAATTTTTTTAAAAATTTTCTAAATATTTCAATTGTAAAATCAACATCATATATAGTTAATGCATTATTTAAAAAGTAACTCTCAAAAGCACTCGGTGGTAGATAAATTCCGTTAGATAACATAAAGTGAAAAAAGTCCTTAAAAATGTTGTTATTACCTTTCGCTGCAGAATCAAAATCAATAACAGAATTTTTTGTAAAATGAACCGAAAGCATAGATCCGCAGATATTTACTTGGCATGGTATCCCCGTAGAATTTATTTCTTTTAAAAAACCCTCATGTAAACGTTGAGTTTTATTATTAATCCTTTTATAAAATCCTAAATCACTTTTTAAAGTTTTGAGGGTTTCTAATCCTGCTCTCATTGCTAATGGATTACCACTTAAAGTACCTGCTTGATAAATTGGTCCTTCAGGAGCTAGCATATCCATAATTTCGTCTCTTGAGGCAAATGCGCCTACTGGTAATCCGCCACCAACAACCTTTCCGTAAGTTACAATATCCGCATCAATTCCTGTGTATTCTTGTGCTCCTCCAAAAGAAAGTCTAAATCCAGTCATCACTTCATCAAAAATTAAAAGAGACCCAAAATTGCTACAAATTGATCTTAAGCTTTTTAAAAAATTTTTTGCAGGTGGAATACATCCCATATTACCAGCAACAGGTTCTATTATTAAACATGCAATCTCCTTTTTATATTTATCAAAAATTTTTTCTACACTATTTAAGTCATTGTAATTTGCAATCAAAGTATCCTTGGCATTTGATTTTGTTACTCCAGGGCTGTTAGGCTGACCAAAAGTAACAGCACCGCTACCAGCCTCAATTAAAAACGAATCTGAATGACCATGATAACATCCCTTGAATTTTACAATTTTGTCTCTTCCTGTAAATCCCCTAGCCAAGCGAATTGCACTCATACAGGCTTCAGTTCCCGAATTTACAAATCTAATTTTGTCAATATTTTTAATATTTGAAACAATTAGTGAAGCCAACTCAGATTCCAACTCAGTTGGGATACCGTACGAGGTTCCCTTTTCTGCTTGAGACACTATTTTTTCAATAATTTCTTTTTTGGCATGACCCAAAATCATTGGACCCCAACTGGAAATATAATCTATATATTTGTTGTCGTCCTCGTCAAAGAGATAAGCTCCTTTTGCTTTTTTAATGAAAATTGGTGTTCCTCCAACTGACTTAAAGGCTCGAACAGGAGAATTTACTCCTCCAGGTATGACTTTTTTCGCTTCTTCAAATAATTGACTACTTCTTTTGTAAATCATTTACTTGTTTGGTATGATGAGTTCCTGTCCAATATAAATTTTGTTGTCATTAATCTGGTTCATTTTAACTATTGTTTTGATTTCAATATTAAATTTTTTTGATATTGAAAATAAAGTGTCTCCTTTTGAAACCCTGTAAAAAAACAACTCTCTTTTATTAGAATCTTTTTTTGTATTATTTTTAGCATCCCTGTCAAAGCGTTTTAAATTTAAACGCTCAATCAAGTTAATCAATTTCAAGGGATATTTTTTATCTGTTGCATAACCTGCTTTTTTTAATCCATATGCCCATTGCTTGTAATTTTTGATATTATAATCAAATAAAAACGCATAACGAGGTCTCATTGTTAAAAAAAGTGAGTGATCGCGATAGGATTCTTTTGGGTCTTTGTATTTACGAAAACATTCTCCTTTTTTATCATCATCATGATAGATTTTTTTACCACTCCATTCCTTATGGCACTTGATTCCAAAGTGGTTATTCCCTTTAACAGCTAGTCTACCTTCACCATAACCAGACTCAAGTAAACCCTGGGCAAGTGTTATGCTCGCTGGAATCTTGTATTTTTTCATTTCCTCAATTGCGATAGGTGCAAACTCAAATATGTATTTATCTATTTTTTGATCATTTGACAGAATAGAGTTTTTCCTAGTATTAATATTTTTACTGACAACTTCTATTTTTTTTTCTTTTTTTGAGGATTTGAAGGTTAATACCTTGCAGCCAATTTGAAATATTAAAATTATACAGTAAAAAATCATTTTAATAAAAGCCCCCCCTTTTTTTTCTGCAAAAAGTTGAAACCGTCTATACCCTGAAGCCCTCCTGTATGGATAAACAAAATATTTTTTCCCCAACTCCATTTATGATTGTTTATTAAAGTAAAAATACCAAAAAGAACTTTTCCTGTGTATATTGGGTCAAGTGGAATTTTATATTTTTTTTTAAATGAATTTATAAATAAGATAAGTTCATTATTAAATCTACCAAATCCACCGAAAGTAAATTCCTTGATTAACGTATAATTGATTGAAGGATCTATACTATTTGAAATATAATTAATCCTAGATCTATCATTTACTGATAGGAAACCTAAGATTTTTTGGTCATCCTTTATAGACCTACTTACTCCAATCATTGTTCCACCTGTACCAACAGCTAGACATATTGCATCAAAAGTGAGATCGAAACCCCCAACTATTTCTGAGCTTCCTTTAATACCAAAATCATTAGCTCCTCCCTCAGGAATAAAATAAAGATTTCTTTGTGATAAAAATTTTTGTACTTTTTTTGAAAAAAATTTGAGCTTATAATCCTCCCTTTTTAAGTACTCTAAATGCATTCCAGTATTTATACAATGTTCAATAGTTGGATTTGATTTTGTATCCATCTCATCTCCTCTAACAAATCCAAAAGACTTTATTCCAAAATGTTTACATAAACTTGAAGTTGCAGCCAGATGATTTGAAAAAGGGCCCCCAAAAGTAACAATACCATCATATTTGTTTTTGTAAAATTCAATTAAGTTATATTTTAATTTTTTGTATTTGTTGCCCGTTAAATATAAATCAGATGCGATTTCTCGTTTTACTGTGATGTTAACATCCTTTATTTTACCTAAAAAAATGTATTGGCTTTTTAGAGATATCATCTTACAAAGATTAATTACTAGTTTTAATTTTAAAATAATTAATTTTTTTTAGTTAATTTTAAGTAAGGCATGATGTTTGTTCTGTTATTTTTAAAAAAATATGAAGAATTTATTAATACTGTGTTTAGGAATTTTAATTTTCAGCTGTTCATCAGTAAGAGTTTTTTCCGATTTTGATAATTCTATAAACTTTGACAATTATAAATCTTTCGCTTTTTTCAAACCTGGAATTGAAGAAGTTGAAATTTCAGATTTAGATAAAAGGAGGATTTTAAGGAGTATAGAAAAAAGTTTAGAAGAAAAAAATTTAGTCTTATCTAATAATCCTGATTTATTGATTAATATTTCTGTTAAAGCAACTGACCGAGTGTTCATAAACCCTAATAATGGATGGGGATGGGGATGGGGATGGGGCTGGAATCCATGGATGTTTAATTCAAATTTTAATTCTATATCAACTCAAACTAGAGGAGAACTTTTTATTGATATAATTGATTCAAAATCAAAACTTCTTGTTTGGCAGGGAAAAGGATATGGTGGTATTAATGAATATATGAAAAACAGAGATGAAAGAATAAATTTATTTGTCTCGGAAATTCTTAAGAATTATCCGCCTGTTGATGAAAGTTAAGAACTTATTATTTTATTGAATGATGAAATCGCTTTGTCTATTCCACTTAGATTATCACCTCCTGCAGTAGAATAAAAATTTTGTCCTCCACCCGTACCATTAATATATTTTGAAATTCTATTTACTATTTTACGGGCGTCATATCCATTTTTTTCCACCAAACCTTTGTCAATATAACATACTAAAATAGCTTTTGACCCATCAATGACAGCAATTAACATAAATAAATTTTTGATTGATTTTCCCAAATCAAAAGCAAGAGATTTTAAAAGTTTTGGATTCAGAGAAAGTTTTTCAGAAAGCAGGTTGATGCCATTACATTCTTTTACCTTATCCATTAATTCTAATTTTAAACTTTTTAAATGTGATTCTGATAAATTTTTAATTTCATTTTTTAAATTATGTATTTCGCTTTGAATGTTCTCCACTGCCGTAACTATATTTTGTGGACTTTTAATTAATTGTTTTATTTTTTCTAAGTCATTAGATTGTTCTTCAAAAAACATTTTACATGAATCACCAGTTATAGCTTCCAATCTTCTTATTCCAGCAGCAATTGCAGATTCTGAAATAATTTTAAAGTGCCAAATTTGTGATGTGCTTTCAACATGGGTGCCTCCACATAATTCAATTGATTTTCCAAATTTCACAGTTCTTACAGTATCTCCATACTTCTCACCAAATAGAGCAATTGCTCCCTCTGAAAGAGCTTTTTCCATCAAAGTATTTCGATTTTCCTCTAATAAAAGATTTTCTTTTATTCTAGAGTTTACAAACTCTTCAATTTGTGAGATTTGATCTTTAGATATTTTTGAAAAATGGGAAAAGTCAAAACGTAAAGATCTTGAATTAACCATTGAACCCTTTTGTTCAACGTGATTACCCAAAATTTCTCTTAAAGCCTGATGAAGCAAATGAGTTGCTGTGTGATTGGATGAGGCTCGAATTCTTTGTGTTTTGTCTACTACGGCCTTAAATGTATGGTCAATTTTATCAGGAAGTGTGTTGCAATAATGAACTATAAGATTATTTTCTTTTTTAGTATCAATTATATAATGTAAGTCTCCGTTTGTTGATTCCAAATATCCCTTATCACCAACTTGTCCACCTCCCTCGGCATAGAAGGGCGTTAGATTAAATACCAACTGAAACATATCTCCTGCTTTTAAAGAGCTAGTTTTTCTATATCTTGTAATTTTCACATTGGATGTTAAGTGGTCATACCCGACAAATTCTTCTAAATCATCTTCATGAATTATAACCCAATCTCCTTTTGAGCTAAAAGCGGCTTTTTTTGACATTTCTTTTTGCTTTTTCATTGACTTTTCAAATTCCTCTTCATCATAACTAAGTCCTTTTTCATATAGAATTAGTGCAGTAAGATCTTTGGGGAATCCATAAGTATCATAAAGCTGAAAAACTTTCGAGCCCTCAATTTTTCCATCTACAGCTTTTGAAATCATTGAATCAAGTAATAATAGTCCTTGGTCAAGAGTTTTTAGAAAAGAGTTTTCCTCTTCTTTAACTACATTGTGAATTAGATTTCTTTTACTTTCAAGTCCAGAATAAACATTTTTCATCTGATTGTAAAGAACATCTACTAGTCGGAAAATAAAAGGACTCTTTTGGTTTAAGAACGAATATCCATACCTGACAGCTCTGCGTAAAATTCTTCTAATTACGTAACCCGCTCCTGTGTTGGAAGGTAATTGTCCGTCAGCTACTGCAAAAAAAACTGCTCTTAAATGATCTGCAACAACTCTTATTGCCTTATCTATTTCTAAATCTATACCGTAGTTATTCCCTGTAAGTATTTCAATTTCTCTAATGATTGGTTCAAAAATATCGGTATCATAATTCGAGGTTTTCTTTTGAAGAACCATAGAAAGTCTTTCAAATCCTAGACCAGTATCTACATGTTTTTCTGGAAGATCCTCAAGGGTTCCATCAGATTTTCGATTATATTGGATAAAAACGAGGTTCCAAAGTTCTATAACCTGTGGATGATCTTTATTTATCAAATTTGCTGCAGGTACTTTCTTTCTATCTTTGTCTGATCTTAAGTCAATATGTATCTCTGAGCAGGGCCCGCAGGGTCCTTGGTTTCCCATTTCCCAAAAATTGTCTGATTTTGAACATAAAAATATTCTGTCCTTATCAATGATTTGATTCCAAATTTTAAAAGATTCATTATCAACCTCGAGATTTTGAGTTTTATCTCCCTCAAAAATTGTTACATATAGTTTGTCTTTATCAATTAGATAAATATCAGTTAGTAGTTCCCAAGCAGATTTAATAGCATTTTCTTTAAAATAATCACCAAAACTCCAATTCCCCAGCATTTCAAAAAAGGTATGGTGATATGTATCAATCCCAACTTCTTCTAAATCATTGTGTTTACCAGAAACACGAAGACATTTTTGAAAATTAGCAATTCTTTTTTCTTTTGGAATACTTGTGCCTAAAAAATAGTCTTTGAACTGGTTCATTCCAGCATTTACAAACATAAGTGTAGGGTCATCTCTAACAATCATTGATGATGATCCTACTATCTTATGATTTTTACTTTCAAAAAATTTTAAAAAAAGATTTCTTATATCCGATGATTTCATTTCATCTTAATTTTTAGAGGGCTATAACTTATAAAAAAATATTATATTTGTTCAATTAAATTACTTACAAAAGAAGTAAATTTTAATATTAAAACCGCCATGGCTAAGGTTAAATATTACTACGATCCGGAAACACTTTCTTACAAACCAGTCGAATACCCAAGAACTCTGCGGATATCTAATTTTTTTATTTTTTTAATATCTTCATTTCTTTTTGGCCTTTTTGTTCTATTTGGAATCCTAACTACAGATTTTTTGAATACACCTGAAGAATTACTTCTCAAAAGAGAATTAAAAAATTACGAGTTTCAATTTGACTTAGTCTCAAAACGGTTAGTTGAAATTGAAAATGTGATTTCAAATATCGAAGAAAGGGACAATGAACTTTATAGAAATTATTTTGAAGCAAATCCAGTTTCGGATGAACAAAGAAAAGCTGGTTTTGGAGGAGTTAACAGATATAAAAGTCTGGAAGGATATGGAAGTTCTGAACAAATAATTGAAACTACAAAAAAATTAGATATTCTTTCAAGAAGAATTGTTGTTCAGTCAAAATCTTTAGATGAGATTAGACTTCTTGCCGAAAAAAAGGAGGAGCTGTTGGCTTCTATTCCTTCAATACAACCAATAAGAAATGAGGATTTAAAAAGAATGGCCTCAGGATATGGATGGAGAATTGATCCATTCACAAAAACCAGAAAACGTCATTATGGTATGGATTTTTCCGCTAGCAGGGGGACCCCAATTTATGCTCCTGGGAACGGGATAGTAAAGAGAGCTGATAGTAGGTCTTCTGGTTATGGTCGTCATATAAGAATTGACCATGGGTTTGGATATGTAACAGTATATGCTCATTTAAACAAATACAATGTCAAGCGAGGACAAAAAGTTAAAAGAGGTGATATAATTGGCTATGTTGGAAGTACGGGAAGGTCTGTTGCACCACATTTACACTATGAGATTATTAAAGATGGAAAAAAAATAAATCCATTAAACTTTTATATTGGTAATTTAACATCCGACGAATATAATGCAATTCTCATTCAAGCAAACCAGGAAAATCTATCTCTTGATTAGGTTTTTACAATGAAAAATATATTATCTGATAAAAAATATTATTCTATTGGAGAAGTTGCTGAATTTTTAAACGTAAACACATCATTAATAAGATTTTGGGAAAAAGAGTTTAAACAAATAAGTCCAAAGAAAAAAAAATCGGGTATAAGAAAGTTTACAAAGCCAGATGTTGTAATCCTTCAAGTCATTTATAGTTTATTAAAAGAAAAAAAAATGACAATTGATGGTGCAAAAAGGCATCTAGAAAAATCCCAAAATAAAGATAAAGTTTTAATATCAATTCGTAATAAACTGGAGAAAGTTAAATCCGAGTTGCTATTTCTTAAAAATAATTTGTGACTATTTTTTTCTAAAAAAAATAGTTACGGGTACCCCGGAGAGTTTGTACCTAGCTCTTAATTTATTTTCAATGAATCTTTTGTATGCCTCTTTGACATATTGAGGTAGGTTACAAAACAATACAAACTGAGGGTGTTTTGTTGGCAACTGAGTACAAAATTTGATTTTTACGATTTTACCTTTATTAGATGGAGGTGGGTTTTTTTGTACAACAGGCAAAATAAATTTATTTAATTCACTAGTTGAAATTCTTAAATTTCTGGACTTAAAAACTTCAATTGCTTTCTCTAGAGCTTTTAAAACCCGCTGTTTTTTTAAAACAGAAATAAATAAAATCGGAACATCTTTAAAAGGTGCTATTTTATTTTTAATATTTTCTTCATATAACCTGATGTCTAATTTATCTTTTTCAATCAAATCCCATTTGTTGATTAAAATTAATATCCCTTTGTTATTTCGATGAGCAAGCCAAAATATTTTTTGTACTTGGGTGTCAAAACCTCTTGTTGCGTCAACTAAAAGTAAAACGACATTACTTCTTTCAATAGACCTAACAGCCCTTAAGACAGAAAAGAATTCTAAATCTTCTTTGACTTTTTTTTTGCGCCTTATACCTGCTGTATCAATTAAATTAAAATTAAGGCCATATTTGTTGACGTATGAATCTGTACTGTCTCTTGTAGTGCCCGGAATATCGCTAACTATGTGCCTCTGGTTATCAATTATTGAATTTATTAATGAAGATTTTCCAGCATTTGGTCTTCCAACGACTGCAAATTGCGGTAATATTTCATTTAAATCCTCTGAAGAATTAACTAAATTTTTTGCAAGTGAATCCATAAAATCACCAGATCCAAGACCATTTTTTGCTGAAATTGAATAAACATCTTTAAATCCGAGTTTGAAAAACTCGGCCTCAAGTCCTTGAAAAGAGGAGTTGTCAACCTTGTTAACCAACAAAAAAACTTTTTTCTTTGATTTTTTTAGAAGTTTATTAACCTTTATATCTTCTTCTGTGATACCTGTTTGAATATCTACCAAAAAAACAATTAAATCCGCTTCCTCAATAGCCAATTCTACTTGATAGTCAATTTCCTTTTCAAAAATATCATCTCCACCTATTATGTAGCCACCAGTGTCAATTACAGAAAATTGCTTGCCGTTCCATTCTCCTTTGCCATAGTGACGATCCCTTGTGACTCCACTTTCGGAGTCGGTTATAGCTTTCTTTTGCTTTATAAGTCTATTAAATAATGTTGATTTTCCAACATTAGGTCTACCAACAATTGCTACGATAGAATTCATTATAAATTTATTTTAGTTGTAACCAAAATCTTTCAATCTCTTGATATTTGTTCTCCATTTTTTATTCACCTTAACAAATAATTTAAGGTGAACCTTAATTTTAAAAAAGTTTTCCAATTTCTTTCGTGCTTCAATACCTACTTTTTTAAGAGCTAAGCCATTCTTTCCAATTAAAATTCCTTTTTGAGTTTCACGCTCCACAATAATTGTAGATTCTATCTTAATAATGTTTTCCTTACTCCTATCAAAAACTTCAGTTACTACTTCAGTAGAATAAGGGACTTCTTTGTTGAATTTATGAAATATTTGTTCTCTAATAAATTCATTAACAAAAAAACGTTTGGATTTATCAGCAAGTTGATCTTTAGGAAAAAAAGCGGGTGAATAGGGTAAATTCTCTAAAATAAGATTTGAAACACTTTCTGTATTAAAATTATTCAGAGCAGAAATTGGAAAAATTTTGACGCCCGGTAATTTCACTTCCCATAAATTAACTTCATTTTCAAGAATTTGTTGATTTAATAAATCAATTTTATTTATTAACAAAAAAACCTTTTTTTTAATCTTTTTAATTTTGTTTATGAAGTCATCGTTTTCTATAATCTTGTCACCAACCGTTGTCATTAACAATAAAATGTCTGAGTCTATTAAAGTATCTTTTAAGAACTTCATCATTGAATTTTGTAATTGATATTTTGGCTCAATCAATCCCGGAGTGTCAGACAAAACAATTTGGTAATCTTCAGAGTTGATGATAAATCTGATTCTGTGTCTTGTTGTTTGAGATTTTGGAGTAACGATTGAGACATCTTCGCCAATCCACGAATTCAAAAAAGTTGATTTACCAACATTTGGATTGCCAATTATTGAAACAAAACCTGCTTTATGTTTTTTTGACATTCAACAAAGTTAACTACTAATACTCTTATACTTGTTGTTTCTGTTTAATTTTAGTACTTTCGCTAATTATCGCGGGATAGAGCAGTCGGTAGCTCGTTGGGCTCATAACCCAAAGGTCGCAGGTTCGAGTCCTGCTCCCGCTACTTTAACAATAAACGGTTATACTATTATAGTATAACCGTTTTTTTAATAATACCCTTTGTCTTTAATACAATGTATAATTCCTCCTCTTGTATTTAGACTTATGTATGATATTTAAAAAGGGTCATCTACTACCTAATACGAATCAGTATTTCTATTGGACCGTTTTTAATGGATTGATTATTTATAATCCTTTTCCTTTGCAAGAGTAGGCTTTTGATATTTTTGAAATGGTTGAGCTAGGAGGTCTTTAATATTACTATTTTTGGATTCGTCTGGGAAAACATCAACCCCATATTTTATTTTTTCTCTATCATAATATACAAAGGTTCCAAAAATTCTATCCCAAATTGAAAAAATATTCCCATAATTCTTATCTGTATAGGGTAATCTGAAGTGGTGGTGAATTTTGTGCATATCTGGGGAAACAAAAATGTAACTAATGAATTTGTCTAACCTCTTCGAAAGCCTAATATTTGCATGAGTAAACTGAGTTGAAATTATTGATAAAGACTGATACAACATGACGACACCGATTGGGGCACCCGAGACAAAAACACCGAATAAAGTGAATGAAAATCTTATCAAACTTTCCAGAGGGTGGTGTCGATTAGCTGTAGTTGTATCAACCTTATGATCACTATGGTGTACAAGATGAATCATCCAAAGAGGCTTTACATTGTGTTCTACATAGTGAGCTAAGTACGCTCCCACTAAATCCAATAATAGTATACCTAATATGACTTTAATCCATAAGGGAAAATCATATAGGTGTATAAGCCCAAAATAATTATTTGAAACCCAATCTGAAGACTTCAAAAGAAGGAAAGCAAAACTAAAATTTATAAGAATAGTTGTGAATGTGAAGAAAAAGTTTGGTATTGCATGTTTTAATTTATTGTAATTAAATCTAAATAATGGCATTGAACCTTCCAAAATCCAAAAAAAAGTAATCCCTCCAACCAGAATTACAGCCCTGTGAAGAGATGGAATAGAATCGAAATAATTTATAATTGCCTCTACCATATAAAATTTAAAAACTATAAAACTAAGAAGCTAATTTAAATCTTTCAAATTAAAAACTATATAATTATCATAAAACATCAAATTGATAAGTATACTTTATTGAAAAAATACTATCATTAATTTCATCAAACCAATCCAAATCTCTAACTATATTGTAGACTATAAATAGGCCTGTATTTGCGGTTTGTAGCCATCCAAATCTAGCATTTATAGAATTTAAGTTAGTTATGTTATTTCTTTGAATCAGAGATTGGATAAAAATTTTAGGAGTAAATTGAAAACTCAATCTAAGACCTGCAATTATTGAATTTAAATTTTCTTTGTCGTCAAAAACAAGCCTAGTGTAATTGTAATTTAAATCCGCGTTAAATCTATTGCCTAAACTTAAATTAATTGAATTAATAAATTGAGTTCTTTTACCCCCATAATATCCACCGATATAAGTTTTATTATACCAAAAAAAGTTTTTGTTTGGATTTGTCTGAGCAACAAATTGAAGCTCACTATGAGAATAATCACCGTTCCCAATTTCTATGTTCGATATTTTAAAAGGAGAGTAAACCACCTCCCGAGTAAAGTTTATACCTGTATGTATTTCAAATCCAGAGGGCCAAACCCAGTGATTATCAACATGGAGATAATCCGAGAATAATTGATTATTTGATTTGTAAAAAGTTCTTCTGTATATATGTGGTCTTATCTCGAATAAAGGTCCTTTCCTACCTGTGCGAATTGTTTTCCAAATTAAAAACTCTGGTTTATAGTATGCATTTCTTTGTAAAAACCCAACCTCAGGATTAAATCCCTCCCCTACCTGACTAAATGAAGCATTTAATCTCCAACCATCCCAGTTATATTCTGCCTTTATTGCAAATGCATGATCATTTTCTGTAATATTTGGTGAGTTACTCTTTGAAAAAAAACCAGAAAGTTGAGCTTTCTTTCCTAGGCCTAACTTACCGTCTAAGGCAAAAACTCTATTGTAATTATCGTTTTCGCCCAATCCAAATTTATTTACAAAAATTCCACCAAAAGATGAGCGACTCTTAGAAAAGTCATGGTTTACCCTAATAACAGAAAAATTATTTTTACTCATTGAAGAATCACTATTACCCTCTGTTGACATATTTAATAACCCAATATTTGTTTGACCTATTTTTCCAGATAGTCTCCCACCTCCTAAAATCGGAACTATTGAACCATCATTTTCTAACCCTATTCTTCTTGTGAAGAATAAATCTATCTCACCTGGAATACCAACCGAAAACTGACCAGCATTTTCTAGAAAAAAAGCTCTTTTTTCAGGAAAAAAAAGATTCACTCTATCTATATTAATTTGCTGTTCATCCACTTCTACTTGCGCAAAATCTGTATTGAGTGTAAGATCCATTGTTAATCCAGGTGTTAGACTATACTTAATATCTGTACCCAAATCACCATTATGAGAAACACTTGAACTAGATAAGTTTTTTTTGCTAATTGATTGTCCTATTACATAAGGAATAAGTTTTAAATTTTTTGGATTTTTAAGATTTAAGTTATTGAGTTTTCCTGCTATTGAAAGTCTTTTAATATCAAAAGTTAAAGGGAGAGGTGCCCAATAAGCAATTTCAGTATTTTTAGAAATATTTCTCTGGAAGTTGATCCCCCAAGTTTTATTTTTTCCAGGAGAAAATCTGATAGACCTCAACGGGATAGCAAATTCAGCACTCCAACCATATGAACCTTTTTCTACGGCAACATCCCAAGAAGCATCCCAGTTTATATTTGTTCCTCCAATTACTCCTCCCTGTTGTCTATTTGAACTTCTGTTTCCAATACCTTCATTATTGATTTGGGCATCAAACTCTTTACCATCTGAATTAGTACCAAATAAAAATCCATTTTGCTGGTCGTTAAAAGTATCTAGTATAAATAAAAAACTGTCCTCATCATTTAAAGCCGCGTCTCTTCTTGAATCACCAACTTGTATTTTTTCTGGAGATGAATCAAAACAAATTACAGAAACATAAAAATAAAAATTATTATACGCTATTCTAATTTGAGTATCCTCACTTACAGGAAATCCAAAATTTGGTGTTATTTGTGTCAAAGATGTAATTGGTTTAATATTCCGCCATACGATATCAGAGCTTATTTTTCCGTCAATGTTTACATTCGAGTCAATAAATTGAGCCGTTAATTGAGGTCTATTGTTAATAAAATCCTGTTGACCTTTTAGAAGAAAACTGTAAAAAATAAATATTAGGAAATGAAAAAAAAAGCTTTTTTGAATCATTTTTTAATTAAGGTATTGTTAATCAATGTTTTATATAATTTTTTTAAATTATAATTGTTAATATATTGTTCATTAATTATTTATTTTTCTGGTAATTATTACCATGTTTAAATATAATTCTACTAATTTAATGGTACAATTCTACACTGAAATGAATTGGTTTATGGTTAGAAAGAGTCCTCAGTTTATTTACTGAGGGCTTTTTTGGTTTGAAAATGAAAATGAAAAAACTATTTATTTTAGTAATCCTTTCAAATTTTTTGGTTGCCCAAAAAGATTCTCTTCAGATTGTAAAGTTAGACGAAATTGAAATTAAATCAATTAAATCAAGTTCTATTTTAGAATCAGTTCCATTGTCTATAAGTAAGATAAAAGTTCCTCGACTCTGGTCTAAACAACAGCTATCTTTGCAAGAGTATATAAATTCTATACCAGGTGTAGTTACCTTCAATGCAAACAATTTTGCTCAAGATCTAAGGATATCGATTAGAGGTTTTGGTGCAAGATCTGCTTTCGGTATTAGAGGAATTAAAATTATTATTGATGGTATTCCAGAAACTACACCTGACGGCCAAGGTCAACTAGATAATCTCCCTCTCCAGTTAATTGAAAATATAGAAGTTATTAGAGGTTCTAGTTCTCTTAGATACGGAAATGCTGCTGGAGGAGTAATCTTCATAGAAACATTAAAGGAAACAGAAAATAATTTTCATGAGTTAGGACTAAGAGGAGCTCAAAATAATTATAAACAAACGTATTATACTTCAGGCTTAAGATTTGAAAAATCCCAATGGCTATTGCATTTAAATCATCAAGATGGAGATGGATATAGAGAAAACAGTAGATTTGAGTCAACCCAGTTTAATCTTAAAGGAAACTATTTTTTATCAAATAAAACAACAATAGGATTTCAATTCAATTCAACAAATGGACCTTTAGCTGAAGACCCAGGTGGACAAAATTTTGAAAGTTTTAAAAATTCTCCTTCAAAAGCTCGAGATAGAAATGTTTTATTTAAATCAGGTGAAAAAATAAATCATGTTAAAAGTGCAATGAATATAAATTATGAAAATGGAAATTTTTTAGTTAATAGTTATAGTTTCATTTCAAATAGGGCGTTTAATGCAAAACTGCCTTTCAATTTTGGTGGAGTTGTAAGTCTAAATAGAAATTATTATGGTCACGGGTCTTATTTCACAAAAAAAAGCAAAAGGAATAAAATACGTTTAGCAACTCAAATTGGATATGACATCATGAACCAGTCAGACAAAAGAAAAAGGTATAAGAATAACAACGGTAGCAAGGGAGAGAAAACACTAGGACAGATTGAAAAATTTGAAAGCTTTGGAATATATTTTATTGAGAATATATCTTTTGGTAGGTTCAAATTAAATGGAGGGATTCGTTGGGATAATAACTTTTTGAAAGTAGATGATAATTTTATTTCAAATGGGGATGATTCAGGGGACATAAAATTTTCTGCATGGAGTAATGAAATTGGTTTGTCATACAAAATTCAAGAGAAATCTTATTTATTTATTAATTCATCGGAAAGTTATGAAACTCCCACGCTTAGTGAACTATCTGCAAATCCTAGTGGAAAGGGAGGTTTTAATGATTTATTAAGTGTTCAAAAAGCTAAAAATTTTGATTTTGGTTTAAAGTTTAAATCTGAGTCTACTAGTTTTTCTATTATTGGTTTTATAGTAAATACAGAAAATGACTTGGTTCCTTATGAATTAGAAGAATTCCCCGGAAGGTCTTTTTATCAAAATGCTGGTAAAACCCTGCGTAAAGGAATTGAAATTGATTTTAATCATCGCTTAAATAAAAATTTCTCAACAAGTATAATCTATAACTTCACTAATTTTAAGTATGAGGAATATATGTTGGGTGAATCAAATCTAAATGGGAATTACTTGCCAGGGATTCCAACAAGATTTGGCAACTTTGAATTAAAATACAAGAATTCGAAAAAATTAAGCGCTATTTATTCTCGTAATTATAGAGGAAATTTATATGCTAACGATAATAACACCGAAGAAATTAATTCCTTTTGGAGAGATGACATAAGTTTATCTATTCCTGTAAAAATTGGAAAAAATAGTTTTGATTTATTTCTTGGGTGTAATAATATTTTTGATAAATTATACACTGACAATGTTCGAATAAATGCATTTGGGAACAGGTATTATGAAGCTGCGCCTGGTAGAATATTTTTTACAGGAATTAAAATTTTAATTTAAAGTCTGTTCTTCTATTTTTTTGGTGTTCAGTTTCACTTAATTTGTAGCAAGGGGATTTACCGGTACTACTTATTTCTCCGTAACCTTTCCCGGAAACTCTTCTAGGATTTTTAATTCTATTTTTGATGTAATTAACTACACTTTTATTTCTTCGGTTAGATAATTCCAAATTGTAAGAATCAGGTCCTCTACAATCAGTATAAGAACTCAACTCCAGCGAGACTTGAAGATTATTATTTAGATATTCTACTATTTTATTAAGACTTTCTTTATATTCTAGGGGAATATCACTTTTATCAAAGTCAAAAAATATAGATTGGAACTGTGTCAATTGTATTTGATTGACCTGCTTTTTAACAGTATTTAAATATACCATTATAGGTTCTGAGGACTTTAATTCAGATTTTAATATATAACTAAACGAATCTTTATAAATAGAATCGATTTCGCTTTTGTATAAAAAAGTACCATTTTCGTTAAAAATAATCTTACCATTTTTTGGGACAGATTTTAATAAGGCTGTTTTTTTGTAGAGCTTTTGCAATGGGTCAATAGAATGAATTAATTGTAAGTCATTAAATAAGACACTATTTTTTCCAACAATTAAAGTATCTGAAAAATTGTAATCATAAAAATCTTCAACTCCAGCTAGTCTAGGATTAAACTTAAATGCATAAATATCATCCTCCCCATTACCATTTTGTCTATCGGATGAGAAAAAGCCAATTTTTAATTTTTGATTAACACCAAATGAAAAGTCATCACTTTTAGAATTTATATTCTCTTTTAAGGACTCTATTTCCCAACGATTAGAAATTACTTTGGTAGCGATATAAATATTGAACTTACCTCCATTAGAATCCTTATCTGAAGAATAGAATAAAGTTGAATCATTATATGAATACGGAAAAGATTCATTGTACTCCGAGTTTATATCAGGCCCCAAGTTCACAGGTTCAGAGAATTCATCATCTTTTAAATCTACATAATAAATATCCATTCCTCCATAACCACCTGGTCTATTACTTGAAAAATATAAACGATTTGATTTTGGGTTTATACTTGGATGAAGATTAGAATATTTATCTGTCTTTTCTAGAATTAGTTTTATGTTATTTCTTTTATTTAATATAGTACTGTAAATATTTAATTGTATGCTATCGTTAGAATCTATTCTCGACTCACTTCTTGTGAAATATAGAGTTTTGTTTAATTGATTATAACTTCCATATCCCTCTTGAAATTTAGAATTTAAATTTTTAAGTTTATTTTTTGTAAGTTCAATAACAAATGTTTCTGAATTAAAATTACCTTCATAGAAGTTGTATATTGGAAATTTTGATTTGACTTTTCTAGATCTTGTTTTAAAATATCGAGAATTTGATTGTTCACTTAAAAACAGAACTTTACTGTTGATGTTATTATTAACAAAAATTAGACCATGGTCTCCTTTACTACTATTGCCTTTCAAATTTTCTAAATCATATTCGTCAGGTAAAATATTATTATCCGTAACTAAATTTTTTGTATTTATTAAGGGTAATTTAATCGCTTTTTGCTTATACTCTTTAGCTAAATTGCTTTCTGCTGGTAAGAGATTCGCATAATTGTAATAATCAAGAACATTAGCTTTGTTAGATTTTGTGATTTTTTCATAAGTATCTAATGCCTCTTTTAGATTATTTGTCAAGACATAAGAATTGGCTAGATTCCTTAGATGATCGATTGATAAATTATCCTCAGTTGTTTTATATTTAAGAATGGACTTCTCATACATTGAATTCAAAAAATAGTAATCGCCCCAGACGTAACTTAAACTATCTTTTTTTAAATCTTTGGTTTGAGAGAAAACAATAAGGTTAAAAAAATTAAAAACTAAAAAAACTAACTTTCTTTTCATAATTAAAAAAATCTAGGTGAAAATAAAAATGCCTCTCCTTTTGAAAAAATATCTAATCTTAAAAATATTTCGTGGGTTGGTATACTAAGGCCGTTACTAATTTCATTTGAAGGGATACCAAAAGAATAACCAACAGACAAATTTTCGAGAATTTGAAAACCTACAAGTGCACTAACTCCAGTTCCTTGAAAATTTGTGAATCCATAATTATTAAAACTACTTCTGATTTGTCCACCAATCCAAATATTTTGATTTATAATTCCTAAAATTGAAAAATCGTAACCACCAATACTCTTAGTTTGTTTTAGTAAAAAACTAGGTTTTAGCATAAGCGCCTCAGATATTTTTATCAATCCACCTGTTATAAAATAATAGTGAGGTTCTAAATTGTATTCCTTGTTCGATAATAATCTTGGAATTGCAAATCCACTGTAAAAAGATTGAGTAAAATAATAAATTCCAAACCCAATGTTCGGCAAAATTTTTCTGTCATTATCTAAAACAAATGCATTGTCCCCTGGGGTTAAAGTTTGAATTAAATTTGAATTCAATGAATAATTATGAATTCCACCTTTTAATCCAAGGGAAAGACGGTTTCCTTTTTCGTTTAATTTTAAATGATATGCAAGGTCAATATCGAAAGAGGTGCTGTTAGTAGGGCCTATTTTGTCATTAAGAATACTTATCCCGTAGCCTAAATTCTTCGAATTTAATGATTTTCCAAATGTTATGGTCTGTGTTTCAGGAGCTCCTTCTAGACCAACCCATTGAGAACGAATTACAGATGTTAAATTAGTTATTCCTCTTGAGCCTGTGTATGCAGGATTTATAGCTTGGTGATTAAACATATAGTAACTGAAATTTGACTCTTGCTGAGATCTACAAATCGTGGATAACATTATCAAAATAAAATATAAAATTGAATTTTTCATCTAATTATTTCGTCTTTTAATGTAAACAAATCCCCTTGTAGGTTCTGTTTGATCTCCCCATATTATTGAATAAAAGTAAGTTCCTTCAGGTAACATGTTATCTTTTGAGATAAACGAATCAGTTTGAGATGCTCCAGCCCAATCATTTTTGTAATTATTTGTTTCATAAACCTTGATTCCCCACCTATTAAAAATGATTAATTTATATCCAACTGCGTTTTCGATACCTGTTATCTCCCATGTGTCGTTTACGCCATCACCATCCGGAGAGAATGCATTTGGTATGAAAAGATCAACTTTTCCAAACGTTACAACATCTGATATCAAATCAGGTAAACATCCGTTAAATAAGTTCTCTACAACAACCCTAAACTCTCTTCCTGATGGAATAGCTTTTAAATTGCTTATCTGTAAAATATTTGAATTTGTCCCAGAATAATTCGAGTCATTGGAAATATTGCTCCATAAAGGACTTCCCTTAGTTCCTACATTTTCTTGCCATCTAAAACTGGCATATCCGTTTATGTTTATTTGAGCCTCAATTTCTAATGCGTTATTATTGACTCGCCTGTATGTTGGTTGAACAGTAAAAAATAATTCTTCACCATATTCTTTAAAATCAGGGATACCGTTGCCAGACCTGTCTATAGGCTGAGTGTACCCACCTTGGTTTAATACTCTACCTACACTGTCAAACACCAAAGTTCCTGAACCTAAAACTCCATCGTTATCGTCATCATTAAAGCCCGCTTCAACCGCGTCATAACAACCATCGTTGTCAGAATCAATGTCAACCGAGTTAGGTAGACCATCTCCATCAATATCTTCATCTCCTTCTAAAACATCTAAAATACCATCGTTGTCATCATCAATATCGTCCTTGTCATATACATCATCTAAATCGCAGTCAACCAAAACAGTGACAGGCAGTGTAACGCTCAAAGGTAAAAAACTACATGCGTTGTAACTAGACGTATTATCAATTGTCTCTGTTTCATTTAGAACTCCATCACCATCAATGTCATCATCACAAGCATCTCCAATCCCGTCTCCATCAAAATCCTTTTGGTCTGGATTTGATATATCTTTACAATTGTCAAAATCGTCACCTGCTCCGTCTGAGTCGCTATCCTTTTCATTATCAAGAGTCACTAATTCAACAGAAACAGATTGCATATTTAGATAGTTAATATCTTCAGTATCTGAATGAATCTTTAAAATTAAGTTTGATTGTATATCGCCGTCTAAAAAAGGATCATCAACTCCGTAAAGAACTAATTCTTGAGAAACATTCCAGTTAAACTCATCAAATTCTATTTCTAGCTTATTAATTGATACTTCTGTCACATCTGTTAATTCAAAAACTATTTTTACTTTACCTGTAGGTTTATTACCTAGAGAGATTGATATACTAGTTGAATTTTTATCCTCTGATAGAATCTCAGGTTCAGAAATATTTAAAAATGGAAAATCATTATCCTTATTTATCAAATTTATATCAGCAACATCATCAGCATTTAAAACTCCATAAAAAAGATCTAATGATACAGGGTCTCCAGTAATAAATTCAAATGTTTGATCCCCATCAATTATAAAATCATCAATCCCCGCGAGAGTTACTTGGTTTAAAGAAAAATCATCCCAATTCTCTTTTTCTATTCTAACTACGTTATCTGCTAACCCAACCTCATCGGAGTTGCTTCCAATTGACACAGGAATATCGACCCAACTAAGAGGCTCTGATGTTAGCTTAAAACCTATGATAACCGATTCTAAGTCCTCTGAAGTTGTGTAATCGTCATTCATAACTTTGACAATTATAGCTGGTGAATCATTGTCTTGATTTGTAAAAGTAATTGGATCAAAGGCATTTGGGTCGATAGTACCGTAATTTGGATCAAAAGAAAATACATTGGAAACAGTAATATCATAATCTTGAGGACCATCGGTCACAGGAGGAAAGTCATCAATACCTATTACATACACAAGCTGAGGATTATCCCAGTTAGAAGGGTCAAAAGTTATTTCTGGTATTACAGTTCCTTCATTCAAGTTTGAAGAAGAAAAGCTGACCGTAACTGGAGAATCTGGCTTAGAAGTTAAACGAACCTCAAAAAAGCCTTGATCTCCATCCTCACTAGTTAATAAGTCAATTTCTGTTATTAGAATATTGGACTCATCATCATCTATAGTTACAACATTTATTGACTGATTATCAAGTCCTACAAAATTAGGATCCGAAGACCCGTCAACGGATACTAAAATAGTACTTGTCTTATCTCCATCTATAATGTCATCATTTACACTATTTAAGTATACATTTTGAGGTATATTCCACTCTGCTGGGTTAAATGCTATAGTTTGATAAGAGGCATCTACTTCTGCCTCCGTTGAATCGTTGGTTGATATATTAAATACAACCGTGGTGTTAGGTCTTGAGCTAAGCATAACAAAAAAGTATGCTTGATTACCAGCCTCCTCTAAATCGTTTGAAATAGGACCGACTAAAAATCCTGGGTTATCATTATCAAGATTTGAAAAGTCTACATCTGCAACATCAGTTGCATTTAGATTATCATATGCAGGGTCTGCAGACTGCGGGTCACCAGTTACAAGTTTTAATGCTATATCACCATCTATTATATCGTCATCCAATCCTGTTACAATAACTTTATTTAAAGAAGGGGTGTTCCAATTTGCATTCAATATGGTTATGGAAGAGGTACTTAAACTTACCTCGTCCAAGTCTCCGGATATAGACAATGGAATAGTAACATCAGCTGAGAAAAGAGGTAGAGTTGTTAAATTAAACTCTACAATTAATGAATTCCCAGATTCATCTGTAGAATTATCTGATTTTTTACTTGTAGAGACGAATGCCGTTGAGCTATCAGGTAATACAGTTAATTCAATTCCTACTCCGTCTAGATCTTGATTTATCATTGCAACGTCATCTATCGTTGTAGGATCTATTGCACTATAGTCAGTATCTGTAGAACTAACAGCTCCCGTAATAATTTGATAATTTATAGCTCCATCTTGGATGGGTACTGGATCAGGAAGACCTGTTACCGTTATAATTTGGGGAATATTCCAGTTTAAAGGAGAAAATGTCACTGTTGCCTGTACAGAACCCTCTGTTAGATCTGAGGAAGTCAAAACTAAATCAACAAAATCACTTGGTTTTGAATTCATGACTATCGAAAAGGATCCCTCATCCCCACTTTCATCTGTTAGATTATCAATAGTGACTATAGTAAAACCAGCCTGATCTATGTCTATTATTTCTGTTGGAATTGAAACATCTGAAAGATAATTATAACAATTTAACGTACTAGTTGTGTTAACTGATAATCCTAAATTGAAATTTTGATTGCCGTCTACAATGAAATCAAGTTGGGGGTCAATTGTGATTGTCTGAGTAACATTCCAATTTAAAGGTGTAAAAGTCAAAGTACTTGTACTTACTGCAATCTCTGTGTTGTCAATATTAACAAAATCCAAATAAACGTCTGAAGAGGGTGTTCCAGTTAAACTCACCTCCAAAGACACGTTAGGATCATCTTCTCTTTTGGAAAATGATGTTGGAGATACAACAATGGAAGGAGAGAAAACACTTATTGTAGCTTCGTCAGAAATGGTCTCACATTGGGTATTTAGCTTTCTTGTTTTAACTCTAAATTTTTTACCGTTAAGTGAAGTGTTCAATGGTTGAACTGTTAATGTAGAAGAGTTTACTCCTGTGTAGTTTGCTTCTGATGGATCATACCCGCACTGCTTAAATGTATATTTTACTTGTAAATCAGCGTTAATACTACCAGAGCCATCACCATTTTGATTACCAAAAATCAAATTAAATCCATTTTTACAATCATATTGGAAACCAGGATTTAATACAAATCCGGGCACTGTTTGATCCATATAGGGAAGTGCATCCTCCCTTTCTCCAGTTCTTGTGTCCAACATTAATTTTATAGTTCCCGATGAAATCTCTAAAGAGGGGTTCCCCTCACCTGCCCATGATTCCCAATATCCGTTCATATTAATGTCAAAAATTCCATTGTTAGGATCAACTGAAGAAGCATCATAGTTGAAAGCAACGACATTTGGATTTGCTGGAAGTCTGTTATCATAGTGAATTTGAGAAAAATCAATTATAGTCACCCCATCTACTATAAATATAAGACCATCATCAATGTATTTACCAGTAGCAGGATTCAAACTCATAATTAATTCACATTTTTCTATCTCTTCTCCCACCGCTAAATCAATCCCCACATCTATATCCCAGCTGATTGTACCAGTTCCAGAGTTACCATTGATATTCATAATTGGGGATAAAATTGTGTTGGTTGATACTGCATTGCTGTTGCTAGTAAAATCTCCACTAATTGTAACCGTTGATAGTATGCTATCTGGTGTACACCCAATATTGTCCCAAGATGATCCATTAAATATTTGCCATTGATAAATAGAATTACCAGGGTCTGAAGTAACCACAGAAAAAGAATTTGTGTCGCTTACGCAAACAGACAAAGAAGTAGGATGAGAGGTAATTGAAACAAGAGCTGTTGCCTCTTGAAAATCAAAAATAGAGTTGGAATCTGCATCTAAAGGTGTTAAATACCCACCCTGTCCAATAACTCTTCCCAAAGAATCTAGTGTTATTGGTTCAATGCCTAACCTACCATTATTGTCTGGGTCATTAAAACCAGCTTCGAAAGTATCATAACAACTATCATCGTCACTATCTAAATCCTTATAATCGTAAAACGAGTCACCATCTGTATCTATTGGAAGATCTTTTAGTGAAATTTTAAATCCAAAAGTTGAGGTAGACAAGATACTTTCATTTAAGTGAAGAATATTAACTTCTCTAACTTCTCTTGCATTGAAAGAAAATTCTGTGTTCCCTGAGGGAGTCGGATTGTATTTAAATAAAATTTCGTTCGCAGTAAAAGATGTGACACCAGATTCAAAAATCCCGTCGAAATTAGTATCAATCAGAAGTCGATTATCAGGGTCTAATAAAGTTAAGGTCTTAATATTTGGCCCTACTGAAACGCTAAATGATTCATCATCTACAATTGTATGAGTGTTATTATCACTATTTGTTAGTAGGAAATTAAATTCTTCGGTAAAATTTAATTCATAATTTATTTTTTCTGTATTTCCCGGTCCTACCGTTGATGTCGCATTACCTGAATTGTCACCTACCAAGTTTGTGATTGAAGAACTTAAGGACATGATAGTTGAAACAGAAGCGGTTGTTGAAGAACCAGTTGACAAATTCATTATAGGGTTTATTATATCTAATAAATCGAAAGAGACAACACCTAAAGACTCCGTACTATTAAATATTCCATCGTTATCAACGTCTAAATCAATATTATCAGCAACTCCATCTGAATCAAAATCTGTAGGACAAACCGATACAGTTACCTCCTTAGATTCAAACTGCTGAATGGGATCTGTACCGCACTGCTTTTGAGCAATGACCTTGTATTTCCCAGGTAGCGTAGGTGAAAACGGGCTAGTTGTAACACCCGTGTTGGAGTAACCCCCCCCAGTTTTATCATCATACCACCAAGAAAAACTATCATAAGAACCAATTCCATCAACAACTAAATTTACATTTGGTAGACAAAAATCTTCTGTTAGACTTATTTTGTCGAGATTTATTTCTGGATTTTTTGTAAATCCAGAATAAAATGCTCCAGAAGCACCAGAAGTATTTTTGTTCACATAAGAAACATAAAGTTCATCTTCGGATCTAACGCTTACATTTCCTTCTAAACTCCCAACGTTGTAAATAGTGTAATCTGCATTTCCATTGGCGTTATTTGAGATTACATCGGGGAGAGAATTCACGTTTACATTTGTATTATTATCGTCTGAAACAAGTACTGTTGCTCCCGATTTTGTTATTATAAATAGTTCGCTATCGGCCATATTAACAGTACCTATTCTATCTATGTCAGGAATATTATTTACCTCTGTTGTAGCAAGACAAGATAATGGTGGGACAAAAAACATTCCTTGATTTTTTTCTGCTGTTGTACCTCCAATACTTTGAAAAGCATATACATTTTCGGAAGTATTAGCATAAATAGTAGGAACCGATACGGCATCATAATAATTACCCTCAATTATTGTGAATTCATTTTTATCTATAGTCGTGTAGGGGATTAGACTTCCATTTAAATAAATCTCAGTGTTGTCTACTGTTGCAATAAGTAAAACATTTTCCCATGCATCTCCTCCCTTACCTCTTGTGAAAATATATTTTTTCCCAACTTTTTCTACAGGTACAATTTGATCAAATCCAAAATCTCTTTCTGAACCGCTTCCAAAAGTACTATTTGCAGCCCCAGAGTTGACTACAATATCTTTATTTGACACAATCGAAGTCCCGATTAAGGTACTAGATGTAACCCCAGCCTGATCAATAGAAGCGGCAAGAATGTAGGATTCTCCCCTATTTAAATTTATAGTTAGTGATGAAATGGAAGATGTTACGGTACCTGCATAGGTGGCAGAAGAATCTAAGTTCTCAAATGTAATATTTGTGTTATCTATGGTTGCCATCACAGAGATAAATTGAACTTGTCCAAGACCCGTGTTTGGAATCAATGGCATCCCTGCTTTAAAAGAAGTTCCAAGTGCTGACTTGCCTTTAGATGTCATAGCTCCAGCTTGTGGAAATGTATTACCACTTTGAGAATCTCCAAAAACTCTTACGCCTACATATACCTCTTTTGAAGATTGAATTATATATCCTTTATCATTTATTATTGATCCAGCAGTCAATGTAGGACTTGCAAGATACAGTTGTCCCCCATTTTGATCAGCACCAGTATTATCAATATCATATCTGTAAGGGCTAGAATTTGAAACAGTTATATTAAATGGTACTCCACCAATCGGAGTTATTTGAACATCTACATTAGATGTTTCAGGTGTCGAAATATATAAATATTGTCTTTTAAAAATGGCGTTTGATTGTCCACTAGTAAGTGGAGGAATATAGTGAAGATCACTTAATTGTGAATAAGTCTCATTTATTGAAATTATGAGTAGAAATAAAACTATGTAAAAGTTGTATCCAATCTTCATTGACACCAATTAACCTTTTAAAAACACTAAATTATTTGATTTTCAACAAAATAGCTAAAGATTGTTGTTTTTAAATCGTTTTATATCAACTTCTTGAGGAATTTGTACGCCTTTGTATATATAATCATATAACCAATAAGATAATGTTGGAGCAAGGAGGATTCCGCGAGAACCCATTCCATTTAGGAGGTATATATTTTTACATTTTGGATGGGAACCAATTATTGGCCTTCTATCTATTGTAGATGGTCTTATGCTAGCCTTATGTTCAATGATTTTATAAGATTCCATAATTATACTCTCGAGTTTTTCAATTAACCATTGTTTTTTTAATTGGGTTGGCCTGTTTTTTTTATCTGAATTATCATATGTAGCACCTACCCAATAAATTTGATTTCCTAATGGCATAATAAAAATTGATGATCTCTTAATAATTTGTTTCAAATTCAAATTT
>CACKBL010000005.1 GCA_902598305.1 uncultured Bacteroidota bacterium | reverse complement strand
TTAATATCTTTATACTTTTTATTTACAAGTGCTGCATGTAAAAATAAATTGTAAGGAACGACAGTAGTGCCCACGATACCGATAACATTTAAAACATTTTTTGAATTGAAGATAGGGATAAATAAACCTTTTAAAATTTCTATAAAATCTGGCTTAGTAAGAAAAGAAGATATCAGAAAAGATAAACTCATAAATCCAACGATGAGCATCAATATATTTGATAAAATTTTGAAATTGTTTATGAAAATTAAAATGGATATAACAATGCATAGTATCATTAGCTGAACAAAATTGGAAAGATTAACAGATAACAAATTCAGAATCCCGTTGGTACCTATAAGAGTACCCGATAAATTACCCGCCTCATAGGCAGAATTACCTATGAAAATTGAGGAAAAAATTAAACATATCAATAAAATTTTTAAAATCTTATTTTTTTCATTACCAAGAATAGTAGAAGCTAAACCTTTTTTTGAATAAAAGGATATTCTAGCAGCAATATTTTGAATGAATATTGTTATCAGTGTTGAACATAAAACGGCCCATAGTAAATCAAAACCATAATTTGTACCGGTAAGTATGCACATCGTTATTGTACCAGGGCCGATAAAGGCCGCCGTGACTAAAAAAGCAGGATTAAAAAAAAATCTCCCAATCATAAACCATAGTTGTCTAGTCCTTTATTTAGCCAATTTCTGTATTTATTTACACTAGAGGTATATTGTATAGGGTAATTAAGAATCCTTCCATTGGGATGAATCATAATGTAATAGGGTTGTGATGCGGAATTGAAATTTTGAAGTTGGAAAGTTGACCACTTTTCACCAATAGTTCTAATTTTTTTTATCCTACCATCTCGAAATTTAAAATTAAAAGACTCATCAGGACTAAGTTTTTTTCTATCATCCACATAAAGCGAACTAATTATAAACTTATTTTTTAAAATATCGTAAACCTCTGGGTTAGACCAAATATTTTCCTCTACTCTCCTGCAATTTACACAAGCCCATCCCGTAAAATCAATTAAAATTGGTTTGTTTTGAGACTTCGCTTTTTCACGAGCAGCTTTAAAATTCTTATAACAATCCAGATTTAGTGGGCAATCATTGGTGTTAGAAAAAAGGCTGTAGAAAACAGGAGGTGTAAATCCACTAACAAATTTCAGTTTATTTTCTTTGCTTACAAGACCATTTAAGAGATATATTGAAAAGATTAAGCTAATTAGACCAAATATCTTTTCAATATTAGATTTTTTTTCACCTGTGTTTTTTACAAGGCCAAGAAGGTATATAGATAAAAGAAGAGACAAAATCAACCATATTAAAATAAAAACTTCTCTTTTTAAAAAACCCCACCCTGAAACAAGATCAGCATTTGATAAAAATTTCAATGCTAGTGCAAGTTCGATAAAACCTAACGTTATTTTGAACTTTTTCATCCAAGTGCCTGACTTTGGAAGGTTTTTAATCAAATTTGGAAAAAGAGCCAACATCGCAAAAGGTAGTGCTAATGAAATGCCAAAACCTAGCATTCCTGCTGTTAATTGGTATGCTCCTCCATTAATAGATAATGACCCTACTAATAAAGAGCCAAGTATTGGTCCAGTACATGAGAAGGAAACCAGTGCCAAGGTCAAAGACATGAAAAAAATGCCTATTACACCCGATATTGAAGATTTAGATTCAGTTTTATTTAAGAAAAATACTGGTAGGGTTAACTCATAATAGCCAAAAAAAGAAAACGCAAAAAATATAAATACAATAAAAAATATTAGATTCAAAAATACACTTGTTGACAAATCATTTAAAATTTGTGGATTTAAAGAATCAACTAGATGAAAAGGTAAACTTAGTGAAACATATATTAATATTATAAAAAAACCATACAAGAGAGCATCAAAAATTCCTTTTCGATTTGATTGATTTTGTTTAATAAAAAATGAGACTGTCAGCGGAATCATTGGAAAAATGCAAGGAGTAAGCAGAGCCAGGATTCCGCTTAAAATTCCTAATAAAAAAATAGAAAAAAAAGATTGATCGTTTGATTCAATATTAGTTGGTGATATTAAAAGATCTTCATTACTTAGATCCAAGCTCAATTCATCGATTTTTAAAAGATCGTACTCTTTGAGTTCATTAGGACTTAATTCTAACAATTTTCCATCAATGGATAGGCTAAATGACTTGGTGCGAAATATACACAACATATCATCACAAACTTGATAAGAAATTTCTCCTTTTATCGGTTCACCTGAGCTCTTTTTATAATATAATGTTTGGTAAAATTCTGCCTCATTTTTAAAAAAAGAGATGTTTTTAAAAAAATATTGGTCAAATTCATCCAAGGGCTTTGATGACAAAAGGGAACCTTTTTTTCTAACACTTAATGAATCTGAAAAAAAATTGAGTTCGGTAGCCAACGGTCCATCATCATAAACTTTCGGAGAATAAAGACGCCAATTTTTGTCTATATCGGCTCTAATTGTAAGCTTTAATTCTCCATTTTTAATATCAGAAACCGCAAAATCCCATTTGACAGGCTCTTGTGAATAACAAGAGAAAGCAATTAAACAAAAAAGGAATGTTTGTATTTTTTTCAACTTAATTTCAAAATTAAGGGATTTTCTTGTTTTTCTCTTGCTGCAAATCTTCGATCAACTCTTTTTCCAATCACCCAGACAATTTTTTCACCAGAACAAAGCAACCATTGTTTTTCTTTATCTACAAGAGAATACTTTTCGTCCTTAAAATACTTACTTAATTTTTTCTTTCCTTTCATTCCGAATGGATAGAAAAAATCACCCAAAATTGGTTTTCTAATTACCAATTCGCGGTCTAGTTTAGATCTGTCAAGAATAGCATACTCATCTGTATTTCTGGATTGTTCTACAATTTCAATTTTTATATCCCTATCAAATGATTTTTTTTTATCCCATTTATAAGGTTCATTATATTGTTTTTTGTTTATTTTTTTCAAAATTAAATGGTCTCTATTAGAAATCAATCTGTATTTTTTTGAAGCTAAAAACTTTCCCGTCTCGGAATTAACTATCGAAAAGAGATCTTCCTCATTTAAAAAACCAAACTCACAGAATATTTCATAAATAAAAAATTTGTTTGGTTTTAGTTTTTTTAAGTCTCTTTTATAAATTTTAAAATAATCCTCTTTTTCAATAAAGTTCTCTTTTTTCCAAACTTTTATTAAGTTGTAAAGAGCATCCTTAGACTCATTCAAATAGGTCAAACTTTTTTTATAATTATTTATCCAATCAGGGAATATTTTCAATAGTTCAGGAGTGATTTTATTTCGTATTTTGTTTCTTGTGTAGTCATTTTTTGAATTGGATGAATCTTCTCTCCAGATAATTTTATTTTCGTGTGCATAGAACTCTATATCCTCCCTTGAAAAAGATCTTAGAGGTCTTGAAATGGGAAAGTCAGGTATACCTGTAAGACCCTTTAAACCAGAACCTCTTGATAAATTAATAAGAAATGTCTCAAACTGGTCATTCAAATTATGAGCCGTAACAATATAATTTATATGATGGTCTTTCAATAGCTTTTTCATCCAAGAATATCTTAATTCTCTAGCAATCATTTGAATTGATTTTCCAGATCGTAAAGCCTCTTTTTTTGTGTCAAATGATTTAGAAAAAAATTTAATTGAATTTTCTTCACACTTTTCTTTAACAAATTTTTCATCTCCGATGCTTTCATCTCCCCTAAGCATAAAATTACAATGAGCCACACAAAAATCAATGTTCAAATTTTTTAAAATATCAAACAAAACCATGCTATCTATGCCACCACTACAAGCTAAAAGAACAGAATCCCCTTCCTTTAATTCGTATTTTTTTATGTATTCTTTTATTTTGTTAAGCATTATTTAATAACCAAATTTTATTGTCTAGAGTTTTAAAATCAAATTTTATTTTTTTTTAATAATAAAAGATATAAATTTGCATCCAAATGAATATATATTTTTTTAATATAAAAGCACGTATTAACCGTTCCTTTCGTCCTCTATCTTAAGGGGATAAATTCATTTTTGGCTCATATAGAGTATTTCCAAATTAAATTTATTAACTCAGAAAAAACGAAAAGTTTAAAACTATTCAGTGAAAATATATATATCAAATATCAAACATAAAAAATTTGCAGCTCAAATAAGCAAATGCATTGATGAATCAGCTAAGATGAGAGGTACTGGTATTGCCAGAAGAACACCTGAATACATTATAAAAAAAATAGAAGCTGGCAATGCAGTTATTGCTCTTGACAAAGAAGAGTTTGCTGGTTTTTGTTATATAGAGAAATGGGGACATGGAAAATATGTTGCTCATTCAGGATTGATAGTTGCACCAAAATTTAGAGGAAAAGGGTTAGCAAAGAAAATCAAAACTGAAATTTTTAATCTTTCAAAGAAAAAGTATCCAAATTCAAAAGTTTTTGGAATAACCACCTCTAAAACTGTAATGCATATTAACTTTGAATTAGGATATAGGCCGGTTCCTTTTTCAGAGTTGACCGACGATCCAGAATTTTGGAAGGGCTGTAGAACTTGTATCAATTATGATATATTAACCAGAACCGATAAAAAAATGTGCTTATGTACAGGCATGCTCAATGATGAAAAAAAGAAATAATATGAAAAACAATAAAGTTGTTCTTGCATACAGCGGTGGACTTGACACAAGCTTTTGTCTTAAAAAACTTATTGACGAAGGGTTTGATGTTCACCCAATTCTAATTAACACAGGTGGTTTTACAAAAAGTGATCTTAAATTGATTAAGTATAATTCAAAGGTTATAGGATCTAATAATTTTCAATGTATTGATGCTGAAAAAGATTTTTATCAAAAAATTATTCGATTTTTAGTTTATGGAAATATTTTAAAAAACTCAACCTATCCATTATCGGTGAGCTCAGAAAGAATTATTCAAGCAATTGAAATTATTAAATACGCAAAAAAAATTAAAGCTTCATCAATTGCCCATGGGAGCACTGGTGCGGGTAATGATCAAGTTAGATTCGATTTAATTTTTCAAATTTTATCAAGCGATATAAAAATTATCACCCCAATTAGAGACAATAAAATTTCCAGGGAAGAAGAAATAAGTTTTTTAAAAAAAAATGGTATTGAGTTAAACTGGGATGAAAAAAAATATTCTATTAATAAAGGTCTATGGGGAACAAGTATTGGTGGAAAAGAAACACTAGGATCAAGGCATAATATTCCTGAAAATGCGTATCCTTCAAAAGTTGATAAAAAAAAGGAGGAGAACATTTCTTTAACATTTAAAAAAGGAGAGATTGTAGCTGTCAACAATATCAAAGCCTCTCCGATTGAAAACATTAAAAAAATTGAAAAAATAGCAAGTAAATTTGGAGTTGGTAGGGATACTCATGTTGGAGATACAATAATTGGAATTAAGGGAAGAGTTGGTTTTGAAGCAGCTGCTCCAATTTTAATAATAAAAGCCCATCACCTTTTAGAAAAACATACGCTTACTAAGTGGCAGTTGATATACAAAGAGCAATTGTGTATAAATTACGGTTTATTGCTTCACGAAGGACAGTATCTTGACCCCGTTATGAGAGACATAGAAAAGTTTCTGATTAGTAGCCAAAAAAATGTTTCTGGTGATGTCTTTATAAAACTCAATCCATACAGGTATGAGCTTATTGGGATTAAATCAAAATTTGATCTAATGGATTCGAAATTTGGAAATTATGGCGAAATGAATAAAAAATGGTCAGCGGATGAGATAAAAGGATTCATTAAAATACTTTCTAATCAAAATAAGATTTATCAAAAAATAAATAAAAATGATTAAAAAAATTGGAATTGTAGGAGGTTCGGGTTACACAGGGGGTGAATTAATTCGCATACTAATCAATCATCCAAATGTTGAAATTGATTTTGTTTACAGTAGAACTAACGACGGGAAAAAAATCCAAGATGTTCATTCAGACTTGATTGGAAAAGACCTTCCCCATTTTAGCAAAAAAGTAAATAAAAATATTGATGTTGTTTTCCTTTGTTTAGGACACGGGAATAGTTCAAAGTTTTTGAAAGAAAACTTTTTTTTAAAAAAAACAGTAATTATTGACTTAAGTAATGACTTCAGATTAAAAAAGAATAATTCATTTAAGGATTTAAATTTCGTTTACGGACTTCCCGAATTACAAAGAGAGAATATTAAAAAAGCTAAGGCTATTGCAAATCCTGGTTGTTTTGCCTCTTTATTGCAATTAGCTTTATTGCCATTAGCTGAAAATGGTTTACTAGAAGAAGAAATTCATGCAAATGCAACAACTGGCAGTACTGGTGCTGGAGTTGGGATGTCTGAAACTTCTCACTTTAGCTGGAGGAACAATAACCTTTCATGGTATAAAGCATTTAATCATCAACATTTAGATGAAATAATTGAAAATATAAAATTTAGCAAAATAAATTTAATCCCCCAGAGAGGAAATTTTACCAGGGGTATTTTTCTAACATGCTACACTAAATTCAAATATGATTTGAGGTATGCAAAAAAAATATTTGAGGATTATTACAAAAACGAGCCTTTCACAATTATAAGTGAAAATGAAATCACATTAAAACAAGTTATAAATACAAATAATTGTGTTTTGCACCTCCACAAGTATAAAGAAAAATTACTCATTACTGGTGCTCTTGACAATTTACTAAAAGGAGCATCGGGGCAAGCAATTCAAAATTTGAATATTATAATGGGTTGGAGTGAAAAGATAGGTTTGGAATTCAAAGCAAATATATTTTAAAATGAAATTATTTGATGTTTATTCTCTTTTTGATGTTACACCAATAGAAGCTAAAGATGTATATGTATATGACGACGCTGGAAATGAATATTTAGATTTGTATGGTGGGCATGCAGTAATTTCTGTTGGCCATTCGCATCCACATTATGTAGAAAACATCAAATCACAACTTGATAAAATATCATTTTATTCAAATTCAGTAAAAAACCCCTTACAATCAGTTCTTGCTAAAAAAATCAATGAGCATGCCAACCTCGAAGATTATCAGCTTTTTCTTTGTAGTAGTGGGGCAGAATCAATAGAAAATGCACTAAAACTTGCTTCTTTTCATACAAACAAAAAAAGAGTAATAGCATTTAAAAACAGTTTTCACGGAAGAACTTCTGCAGCGGTTGCAGTAACTGACAACCATAAAATAAGTTCACCTTTAAATAAACAACAAAATGTGACTTTTTTAAAATTAGATGATTATGAAAATCTTGAAATAGAGCTAAAAAAGGGTGACGTATGTGCTGTGATTTTTGAAACAATTCAAGGAGTCGGTGGTCTGGACATGCCAAAAGGGGATTTTATTTGTTATATGGATAGATTATGTAAGAAGTATGGGACATGTCTTATTGCTGACGAGGTCCAATCTGGTTTTTCTAGATCAGGCAAATTTTTTGCTTATCAGTTTAATCATATAGAACCAGACATTATCACCATGGCTAAAGGAATGGGAAATGGGTTTCCTGTAGGTGGAATTTTAATAAATTCAAAAATTAAACCCAGTGTTGGTCTTTTAGGAACAACATATGGGGGAAACCATCTTGCCTGCATTGCCTCAATTTCAGTTTTGGATATTTTAAAAAATCAGAACTTACAGAAAAACGCCAGCTCATTAGAATCTTATTTTAAAAATTCAATTAATTCAATGAATATTTGTAAGGTGAAGGGGAAAGGACTTATGCTTGGTCTAGAATTTGATTTTGAAGTATCCGAGCTCAGAAAAAAACTTGTTTATGAAAAAAGAATTTTCACCGGAAGCAGTAGCAATAAAAATCTTATAAGAATATTGCCACCATTGACAATTAGCAAAAAGCATCTAAATATCTTTTTTGATGCATTAAAAGATATTTTATGAAAAATTTTATTTACACATCTGATATAGTTGACTTAAATAACTTTATAGATAAATCGATAAAGTTAAAGCAATTACCCAATAAGCACTCCATGATGGGAAATAATAAAACTTTGGGAATGATTTTTTTTAATCCTAGCTTAAGGACTAGGCACAGTACTCAAAAAGCTGCTCAAAATCTAGGTATAAAAACCATTATAATGAACTTTAATGGTGAAGGATGGCCAATTGAATTTGAAGATAAAGTGGTTATGGATCAAAACAAGTCAGAACACATTAAAGAGGCAGCAAGGGTCATGTCAATCTATTGTGATTTTATCGCTGTTAGGGCCTTCCCATCTTTAGAGAGCAAAAAAGATGACCTAGAAGATAAAGTTATAAATGGATTTAAAAGATACGCTAGTGTACCAGTGCTAAATATGGAAAGTTCAATAGCACATCCTTTGCAAGCACTAGCAGATGCAATCACAATAGAAGAGAATAAAAAAAATAAGACTCCCAAAATTGTTCTCTCGTGGGCACCTCACCCAAAAGCTTTACCTCATGCCGTAGCAAACTCATTTGTTAATATAACCAAAAGAATGGATGCGAAACTTACAATTACTCACCCAGAAGGTTATGAACTTAACTCAGATATTACAAATGGAGTTTACGTTACCAATGATCAAAATGAAGCTTTCGAAAATGCTGATTTTATTTATGCAAAAAATTGGTCATCATTTAATAATTACGGTAAAGTACTTAAAAAAGACCTTGACTGGATGATTACAAAATCAAAGATGAATTTAACTAACAATGCTAAGTTTATGCACTGTTTACCAATCAGAAGAAATGTCGTTGCATCAGACGAGGTGATTGACAGCAATAACTCCTTGATCCTAAATCAAGTTGAAAATAGAATATATTCTGCCCAATCCGTTTTAAAAACAATTATTGAGAATGGATAAATTAACAGTTCTAAAGGTTGGTGGCGCAGTTACACAAAATAAATTAATACTTGATAAATTTTTAAATAATTTAACAAAAATCAAGGGTAAAAAAATTTTGGTTCATGGAGGGGGTAGAGAGCTTGATCTTTTTCTAAAAAAGAACAATCATCCAATAAAAATGCTTAACGGTAGAAGGATTACCGATAAAAAAACCCTGGATTATGCATTAATGATTTATGCTGGTAAAATAAATAAAGAAATTGTAGCCAAACTACAATCTTTAAAAATAAACTCTTTAGGTCTTTGCGGAGCAGATGCAAACTCTGTCCTATGTAAATTAAGAACTAAAAATGAATTAGATTATGGGTACGTTGGAGATATAGTTAGTATAAACTCGGTTTTTTTTAAATTAATTTTAGAGAATAATATCATGCCTGTTTGCAGCTCGATAACTTATGACAAAGACGGGTTGCTATTAAACACAAACGCAGACACCATTGCTTCTGAAATTTCTTCAAAAATGTCAAAAATCTATGAAACTCAGTTATGGTATTGCTTTGAGGAAAAAGGTGTCTACCAAAGTGATAATAAAAAAAATATAATTCACAAATTGGATATGGCTACTTTTAAAAGTCTAAAGTCAAAGGGGATTATTTCTAAAGGAATGATACCAAAAGTGAGTAATTGCTTTAATGGGCTCAAAAATGGGGTTTCAAAAGTACTTATTGGTTCTTTAGATGCTATGATAAAAAACGATACTTATACTGAAATTATTCCGTGATGAACAATAAAAATCTAAATAATATAGAACTTCTTAAAGATTTAATTTCTATTCCTTCATTTTCAGGAAAAGAGAATAAAAGTGCAGACAGAATTGAGAATTGGTTTAGAGAAAACGGAATAAAATGCAGTAGACATAAAAACAATATATATGCATTTAACAAATATTATGATAAAGAGAAAAAAACACTTCTTTTAAATTCTCATCATGACACGGTAAAACCTAATGAAGGGTATACTAAAGATCCCTACAACCCTGAGATGTCTAATGGTAAAATATATGGTCTAGGAAGTAATGATGCTGGGGGAGCTCTAGTAACTTTACTTAATACATTTAAGGATTTTTATGATAATAAAAACTTAAAAGTAAACTTAATAATTGCTGCCACTGGTGAAGAAGAAAATTCTGGGCCTAATGGACTCAAAAGCCTACTTAGACAAATACCCCCAATTGATTTTGCTATTGTAGGAGAGCCAACTTTAATGAAAGCTGCTGTTGCAGAAAAAGGATTGGTTGTTTTTGATTGTATTATTAAAGGAAAAGCTTCTCATGCAGCTCATCCGAATCTCAAAAACCCAATTTTAAAAATACCAGATATTATAAAATCTATTGAAAAAATTAAATTCAAAAAGGTATCTAAACTTCTCGGACCTGTAAAATTGACCATTACTCAAATAAATGCGGGAAATCAACACAATGTCGTTCCATCATCTGTTGAAATGGTGTTAGATGTAAGAGTAAACGAACTATACACCAATGAAGAAGTAGTAGAGTTAATTAAAGAAAATGTAAATGCCCAAATTTATCCAAGATCAGTGGATTTAAATTCATCTTCAATTTCAAATAGCCACCCAATTGTCAAAGCGGTGAATGAAATTGGTATTCCTGTTTATGGCTCCCCTACTCTTTCAGATCAGACAAAATTATCATGTCCATCCATAAAAATTGGGCCAGGTGACTCATCTAGATCACACACAGCCAATGAATTCATTTACACCGATGAAATTAAGAAAGGCTGCGAAATAATGAAAAAACTAATTGAAAAATTACTACTATGAATATGTGGGGAAAAAATAAAAAAGAAGACAATAACATTAAGAATTTTACTGTTGGTGAAGATAGACATTACGATCTTTATTTGGCTGAATTCGACTGCGAGGGTTCTATAGCTCATGCAAAAATGTTATCAAAAACTGGGTTTTTGTCAACTGAGGAAGAGAAAAAAATTATAGAAGTTCTTCAAGAAATCAAAAAAGATGCAAAAGCAGGGAATTTTACAATAGAAAATGATTTTGAAGACATACATTCAAAGATTGAATCTATATTAATTGAAAAACTTGGAGAAACAGGAAAGAAAATACATACTGCTAGATCAAGAAACGACCAAATTCTTACATGTCTAAATTTATATTTTAAAAGTGAGATAAAATCAATCAAAAAATTAATGATTCAATTCTTTGATAAACTTTTAGTTTTGGCAGAAAAATATCAAAGTGATTTCATGCCAGGTTATACTCATCTTCAAGCTGCCATGCCGTCTTCATTTGGACTTTGGTTTTCGGCATATGCTGAAACACTTATAGATGATTTACTTTTACTAGATACCGCCTACAAAACTGCTGATCAAAGCCCATTGGGTAGTGCTGCTGGATTTGGAAGCTCGTTTCCTATTGATAGAAATTTTACAAAAGATGAATTGAATTTTAAACACTTAAAAGTGAACTCGCTAGCTTCTCAAATCTCAAGGGGTAAAATTGAAAAATCAATTTCGTTTTTTCTTAGCAGTTTCGGGTCAACTATTTCCAAATTTTGCATGGATATCTGTCTATATATGGGTCAAGACTTCTCTTTTATCAGCTTTCCGGACAACCTCACTACTGGTTCAAGTATAATGCCACATAAAAAAAATCCTGACCTGTTTGAAATAATTAGGGCAAAAGGAATGAAATTACAGAATGTGAATATTGAGATTTCTTTAATAAGTTCAAGTCTTCCAAGTGGATATCACAGGGATTTTCAAATAATTAAAAAAACTATAATTGATAGTATAGAGGAAACAAAAGAGATTTTAGATGTTATATGTAATGTAATTCCTGAAATTAAAATCACCAAAAATTTAGAACTAAATGATAAGTATAAATATACATTCAGTGTAAACAATTTAAACGAAAAAGTTCAAGATGGTAATTCATTTAGAGATGCATACATAGATTTGAAGAAAGAGATCAATGAAGGAAATTACGAGCCACTTAAAGATGCTGAATATTCTCACATTGGGAGCATAGGAAACTTAAGTATTGATAAAATAAGAGAAAAAATGAAAAGTTTAATTGATTAAATCGTTTAGGGTATTTAATTTCCATACAGTACTAAAGTTATAAATATCATCACTCAATTGTGAAAAAAATATTCATTTATCTTCTTTTATTCCTACTAGGTTTTTTCGGTTACAAAGGACTCTCACTTTTTTATAAATATTTAAACAAACCATATGAAAATACTGATAAAAAAGTCAATGTAAACCTAAAAAATGACTCTGATAGGGTTTTATCTGCTCTTATTTACTCAGCTGTTGGAGCTTTTGATCACAAAGATGCGATTAAGGCTTTTAAAGTAGAAATTAGAAAAATGGGGATGATAAACAATTGGCATCTTGAATTTAGCAATGATCCAAGTCAATTTAACAACGAATCTCTAAAAAATTACGATGTCATAATATGGAACAATTCTACGGGAAATACTTTAGATGAAAAACAGATGAGTTCATTTGAAAATTATATTGAAAACGGAGGTGGTTATGTTGGCATACATGGCGCTGGTGATAGTTCAAAAAACTGGAAATGGTACTATGAGGTTCTTTTGAAAGCAAGATTTAGTCATCATCCTAATAGAGAATATCAGTTCCAAAATGGAACTTTAGAAAAAAAATGTGACTCTAATTTTTCTAATTGTGAAAAATTACCAAATAGGTGGGATAGAGAGGAAGAGTGGTACGTATTTAATGAAAGTCCCAAAAAAAAAGGATCAAATGTGATTTATAATCTAATAGCAAATAATTTGGTGATGACAAATATTAAAGATGGTGTAATTCGTGAGTCAAGTATGGGTGATGATCATCCAATTGTTTGGACAAATTGTGTCGGTAAAGGAAAAGCATTTTATTCAGCAATGGGTCATAAAGGCAAATACTTTTTAGAACCATTGCATTTGGAGGTTATTAAATCAGGTATTATCTGGGCTGCTGATAAATCCGCTAAATGCAATTAATTTCAATCAAATATGAAGGGGTCTGTTTTCACTAGCTGCTAAAGCGGCTTCCTTAACAGCTTCAGCGTATGTTGGGTGAGAATGACTCATTCTAGCAATATCCTCAGCAGAGGCTCTAAATTCCATTGCAGTAACGGCCTCAGATATTAAGTCAGCCACCCTAGGACCAACCATATGGACGCCAAGTACTTCGTCAGTGGACTTATCGGCAAGTATTTTTACAAAGCCATCCGTATGCATACTGGCTCTTGCTCTCCCAAGTGCACGCATAGGAAATTGACCTGTTTTATAATCAACTCCCAAACTTTTTAGTTCCTCCTCTGTTTTTCCCACAGATGCCGCCTCAGGCCATGTATATATAACATTGGGAATAAGATTGTAATCAATGTGAGGTTTTTGGCCAGCTAAAATTTCTGCAACCATTACACCTTCCTCCTCAGCTTTGTGAGCTAACATAGTTCCACGTACTACATCTCCTATGGCATAAATATTTGATTCTGAAGTTTGCAAATAATCATTAACCTCAATTTGTCCATTTTGATTTAAATTAATATTTACATTTCCAAGTCCTAGATTTTCTGTGTAAGGCTTTCTCCCAACCGATACTAAACAATAATCAGCTGTTAATGACATCTCCTGATCTTTACCATCTAATGCTTTAACATGTACTTTTTTTCCTACCCTTTCAACTTTATTAACCTTATGATTTAGATAAAATTTGAAACCATGTTTCTTAAACACCTTTGTTAATTCACGTGATATTGAACTATCCATAAGTGGAGTAATTCGATCAGCATATTCTATGACTGAGATTTCAGAACCAAGTCTATTGTATACCTGACCAAGTTCCAAACCTATAACCCCACCGCCAATGATTATAAGGTTTCTAGGTATTTCTTTAAGTTTTAATGCCTCAGTTGAAGTTATAATTCTTTCCTTATCAATATCAATAAATGGTAAATTTGAAGGTTTAGAGCCGGTAGCTATTATAAAATTTTTTGAATAAATTTTCTCCTTGCTGCCACTCAAAATAATACTTTCTTTGTCGTCAAATGTTGCATGTCCATAAAAAACTTTTATTTTATTTTTATCCATTAGATAGTTTATTCCTTTAGTTGTGTCTTCAACTACCTTAGATTTTCTAGAAATCATTTTTTCAAAATTGATTTTTATTCCTTTTGGAACCTCAATTCCATGAGCATCAAAATTATTTATGAGCTCCTCATAGTGATGAGAAGAATCCAGTAATGATTTTGATGGAATACATCCAACATTTAAACATGTCCCTCCAAGGGTTTTGTATTTTTCAACTAAAGCTGTTTTCATACCTAGTTGAGCACATCTAATCGCAGCTACATATCCTCCTGGACCAGAACCTATTACTGCAACATCAAACTTTTCCATAGATTATATTTATCTATAAAATTAAATGATTCTAATTATTTTTGAATCTTATTATTAAAATTTATTTTATAAATAATTTAAATACATTAAGTTTAATTATTAATGAAAGAAAAAAAAATAGAAATCGGCATCATAGCTTCGATTTTACCAATAATAATACTAATTATTTTACTTGCAATAAATGTTGGAATTTATGGAGATGATTCTTTAAACGGATCTAATCAATTTATTTTACTTATTGGAGCTTTTATAGCAGCTATAATCGGATATTTTCACAAGGTTAACTATAAAAAAATAATTAATTCAATTAGTAAAAGTGTTAAGGCTACAACTTCTCCAATATTAATTTTACTTTTTGTTGGTGCATTGGCTGGATCTTGGTTGATAAGTGGAATTATTCCTGCTATGATATACTATGGACTTCAAATTTTTCATCCCCTATTTTTTCTGCCTGCATGTGTAATTATTTGTGCAATTATATCAATTTCAACTGGCAGTAGTTGGACTACATCAGCAACCATTGGAATTGCTCTTATTGGAATAGGAAGAGCAATGGAAATTAATACTGGAATTGTTGCTGGAGCGATTATTTCTGGAGCATATTTTGGAGATAAATTATCACCACTAAGTGATACTACCAATTTGGCTGCAGCAATGGCAAACTCGAATCTTTTTAATCATATAAGATATATGACACTTACTACAGTACCAAGTATCATAGTTTCTCTTTTATTTTTTATATCAATTGGTTTTTTTCAGACAACTACAGAAGATGTTAATAATATATCTTTAGTCAATTCTATTGATGAAAAATTCTTCATAAACCCTATTTTGTTTATTGTCCCTATCCTAGTAATAGTAATGATTTTAAAAAAAACACCTCCTTTAATTGCACTGATGACAGGAACCATTTTAGCTGCACTATTTGCACTGGTTTTTCAACCAAATATTGTTCTTGAAATAACAAATTCAAATAAACTAACATTAAATTCAGCTTACAGAGGAATAATTGATGCAATAACTATTGAAACGAACATTAAATCATCAAATGAAATTTTAGCAGAATTATTTAAGTCTGGTGGAATGAAAGGTATGTTAGGTACAATATGGCTAATCATTTGTGCTATGGTATTTGGTGGTGTAATGGATGCTATTGGAGCACTCAAAAAAATCAGCGAAAAACTTCTTGAAAAAGCAGAAAACACATTTCAATTGATTTTTAGCACCTCAGCATCCTGCCTTACTGTCAATTTAACTGCTTCCGATCAATACTTATCAATTGTTGTCCCTGGGAAAATGTTTCAAAAAGCATATCAAAAAAGAAATTTAGCAACCGAAAATCTTAGTAGAACACTAGAAGATTCTGGTACCGTAACTTCTGTACTAATTCCTTGGAATACTTGTGGAGCTTACCAGTCAAGTGTTCTTGGTGTTTCTGTTATTGATTATTTCGCTTATGCTGTATTTAATTTGATATCTCCATTTGTTACTCTTATTTACGCTTATTTTGGAATAAAAATTAAAAAACTAATCCCCTAATAATCAATCTAACCCTTTGAGTTAATAGCATAAACATTCATTTATTTTGAAGTCAATATTTTGTAAATTTGATATTAATAAAAATAATCCTCGAACCAATACTTATACCTAGGTGTCAAAAACAACAAGCGAAGTAAATAATAATAAAAAACGTTCTAGAGAAATCCTTTTTGGATCTTTCCTTATAATTGCATCTTTTCTTCTTTTCTTATCACTGTCATCTTATTTCTTTACATGGGAATACGATCAAAGTAACATTAACAATATTTTAGATAGAGATATTGATTCTAAAAATATTCTAAAAAAAATAGGATCTGAAATTAGCCACATATTTGTATACGAAGGGTTTGGTGCTTCTTCATTAATTTTTCCATTATTACTATGTATTACTGGTCTTTCACTTTTTTTCGAATTTAAAAAACTAAACATTCTAAACACATGGAGTTGGGGACTATTCTATATAATTTTATTGTCACTTATATTTAGTCAAATTAAAATAGTTTTTCCATTTCTAGGTGGTACCGTAGGATACGAAATAAGCGATTTTATAATAGATTATACTGGTATTATTGGGTTTTGGTCGATTGTTTTATTTCTTACTTTATTTTCTTTAGTTATTCATTTTAAAATTTTACCAAAAAAAGTTACAGTAGATTTTTTGAATCAAGAAAAAAAAGATGATGAATCTGATGAAATAGAAGGTGATAATTTAGTAAATGAATCCGATGATTTTAATACTGAAAATTTAGCTCATGATGAGGTACATACAAAAATCGAAGTTGATTCCAATAATTTAAACAAGACCCATGAGAAAGCTGATGACGTCGTTATGGAAATATCAAAAAATAAAGAAGAAGCAACTGTAGACGATGTTTCTGCAAATCTTGTTAAAAAATATGGAGAATTTGACCCTACTCTAGAACTTCCTGGATTCAGGTCTCCTAGTTTAGACCAATTGAAAGATTACGGAAGTGGATCAATTCAAATCGATGAAAAAGAACTTGAATCGAATAAAAATACAATTATTGAAACTCTCAGAAATTATAAAATTGAAATTGCAAAAATTAAAGCCAATATAGGTCCAACAGTCACTCTTTATGAAATTGTTCCCGCAGCGGGAATAAGGATTTCTAAAATTAAAAATTTGGAAGACGATATTGCTCTGTCTCTTTCAGCACTTGGGATTAGGATAATTGCTCCGATTCCAGGAAAAGGAACTGTAGGTATTGAAGTTCCAAATAATAATCCCACAATTGTATCGATGAAATCTGTAATATCGTCACAAAAATTTCAAAATGCAGAAATGGAATTACCAATAGCTTTTGGTAAAACTATAAGTAATGAGACCTTTACTGTGGATTTGGTTAAAATGCCACATCTACTTATGGCAGGAGCAACTGGTCAAGGAAAATCGGTTGGGTTAAATGTTATTTTAACTTCTCTTCTTTATAAAAAACATCCATCGGAAGTCAAATTCATCCTTGTGGACCCAAAAAAAGTTGAATTAAATATTTATAGTAAAATTGAAAGACATTATTTAGCAAAATTACCTAATTCAGAGGAATCTATAATTACTGATAACAAAAAAGTAATATATACTTTAAACTCTCTTTGTATAGAGATGGATAATAGATATGAATTATTAAAAAATGCAATGTGTAGAAACATTAGAGAATACAATCAAAAATATAAATCAAGAAAGTTAAATCCCGATAATGGACATAGATTCCTACCCTATATTGTCTTGGTTGTTGACGAATTCGCAGATTTAATTATGAGTGCTGGAAAAGAAGTTGAAACACCAATTGCAAGATTGGCTCAACTAGCGAGAGCAATAGGTATTCATTTAATTATAGCTACCCAAAGACCATCTGTAAATGTAATAACCGGAATTATAAAAGCAAATTTCCCAGCAAGAATAGCATTTAGAGTTACCTCAAAAATTGACTCAAGAACTATTTTAGATGTAAGTGGAGCTGATCAGTTAATTGGAAGAGGAGATATGCTTTACACGCAAGGAAATGAACTTATTAGAATTCAATGTGCATTTGTAGACACACCCGAGGTTGAGAAAATTTCTGAATTTATAGGAGTACAAAAAGGGTATCCAGACGCTCATTTACTTCCAGAGTTTTCCGGAGAAGAAAATGAAATAGGCGGAATTGATATTGAAGATAGAGATGAATTATTTGAAGAAGCAGCTAAAGTTATTGTTGTCGCTCAACAGGGATCCGCTTCACTAATTCAAAGAAAATTAAAATTAGGCTATAATAGAGCAGGTAGAATTATCGACCAAATGGAGGCTGCGGGAATAGTTGGACCTTTCGAAGGGAGTAAAGCTAGACAGGTATTGATACCAGATTTAAATACACTAGATCAATTTTTAAAGAATGATAACTAAAATAAATATTTTAATAAATTTTTTTCTAGTACAAATAATATCAATTTATTTCGTACTCGGTCAGGGTCACGAAGAATCAAGATTACTTCTCGATAAAGTTTCTAAAAATTTGCTTAGTAAAGAAAATATGAATTTTGAGTTTACATATAAACTTGAAAATAGCAAAGAAAAAATAACTCAAGAAATTGAGGGTAATGCACAAATTTCCGGAGAAAAATATAAATTGAATTTTATGGATATTGAGCAAATTTATGATGGTTATAGGACTTACACCATAGTTCCTGAAAATGAAGAAATAAACATAGAATCAGGAGATGGAAACTCAGATTTAATGATTAAACCAACCAATTTAATAACTTTTTACACAAATGGATATGGGTACGAGTGGGATATAAAACAAATAGTGCTAGGCAGAACAATTCAATATGTCAAATTACTACCCATCAAAGAAGATAGCGATGTAAAATATCTTTTGATTGGAGTTGATGTTAATAATTTAAATCTGTTTAAAATAATAGAAATTGGAAAAAATGGTACGAATACAACTTTAAAAATAAAGAATCAATCATATAACATCACACTTCCTGAGAATCATTTTAATTTTAACCCTGAATTATATAAAGACTATTTTATAAATGAAGATTCTTAATTTATACATTTTAAAAGCTTACATAAGTAGACTTATTTTTGTGTTTGTTGTATTAATGTTAATTTTTATTATTCAAACATTTTGGCTCTTTATTGATGAATTTGCTGGTAAAGGTTTAGATTCTGAAACAATTTTCAAGTTTTTGATTTATTACACTCCAAAATTATTTCCATTAGTTTTTCCCTTATCAGTTTTACTTTCATCTATTATGACTTACGGTACTTTAGCTGAAAATAATGAATTTACAGCGATGAAATCCAGTGGGATTTCTCTTCAAAATTCAATGAAATTTTTGATTATTTTTCACCTGTTCTTAGGCTTCGGCAGTTATTATTTTTCAAATTATATTATTCCTTTAGGAGAATTTAAATATTACAATTTGAGAAGAAATTTAGCTAAGCTAAAGCCAGCGCTAGCGATTTCGGAAGGTGTTTTCAATGAAATAGGCGAAATTAATATAAAGGTTTCAAAAAAAATTGGAGAGGACAATCGTTTTCTTGAAGATGTTATTATTCATGAAAAGTCTCCTGATAATAAGAATAGAATTGTTATTAAGGCAAAAAGTGGTGAACTGGTCTCGGCAAGTATTGACCAAGAGTTAAAATTAATTCTTTTTAATGGTAATAGATATGAGGAGATTTATACAAAAAAACCTGAGGAGAAATTAAGATACCAACATGCCAAAGTTTCATTTGAAAAATATGTTATGAATATAGACTTGTCTAATTTCAACAATGTTGATTTAGCCGAAGAGAAATACACAAGTACGTATAAAATGCAAAAAGTAAATGATCTCTACGTAAGTATTGATTCTTTACAAAAAAAATTTAGTGATTCTAAAAATACTTATGCAGAAAATTTAATTAAAACAAGGATTAATATAAATCCAAAACTAGTTGATTTAAATCAAAAAAAATCAGCAAAGATAAGTTCTATCTATTGTGAAAATCCGAATCCGCTGACTTTAATTATTGATCCTAATTATAATCAACACGTTCTCACTTTGAATAGAGCTTCCAATAATGTAAAAACTATTATTAGAAACTTAGAATCAAAAAAAAGAGTTTTCTTTTCAAACCAAAAGGTTATAAACCTTCATAAAACGACTTTAAATGAAAGATTTACACTTGGATTTAGTGTTTTTTTCCTGTTTATTATCGGTGCTTCTTTAGGAGCAATTATAAGAAAAGGTGGTTTAGGTTTACCAATTGTATTAGCTATACTTATTTTCTTAACCTATCATTACATAGGGTTATTTGGGAAAAATGCAGCCGAAGATAATACTGTTTCACCTCTATTAGGTAGTTGGATAGATGTTATTATTATTATCCCTTTTGCTATTTACTTAGTAAATAGAGCAACAAATGATAGGGGTTTAGTGAATTATAATTTTATTTTTAATCCTTTATCAGATGTTTTTGAGAAAATTAAGAAAAAAGTCAGATGAGTAAAAAAGAAAAAATAAAGCTCGATAATATTGAAGATGCGATTGAATCAGTTGGAAAAGGGGAGGTTATTATTGTCGTTGATGACGAAAACAGGGAAAATGAAGGAGATTTTCTTGCTGCGGCCGAAAAAATTACGCCCAAAATAATAAATTTTATGGCAAAAGAAGGTCGAGGTTTAATTTGTGTTCCTTTGTCAGAAAAAAGGTGTAAAGAAATTAAATTAGACCGCATGGTTTCAAATAGCGCAGATCCGATGGGAACAGCTTTTACAATATCTGTCGATCTCAAAGGAAAAGGAGTCACAACAGGTATTTCTGCAAAAGATAGAGCATTAACCATAAAAGCTCTTGTGGATGATAAAACAAAATCCAATGATTTTTCAAAACCTGGGCACATATTTCCTCTAATAGGGAAAGAAGGTGGTGTTTTGAGAAGAACAGGACATACAGAAGCCGCAATAGATTTTGCTAGATTAGCCGGAATGAAACCTGCCGGGGTTATAGTTGAAATAATGAATGAAGATGGTTCAATGGCAAGACTCCCAGAATTATATAAAGTATCAAACAAGTTTGGATTAAAGATAGTTTCTATTGAAGACCTTGTAGCCTATAGAATGGAACATGATAGCTTGATAATTAAACGTGAAGATACTTTTTTGAATACCCGATTTGGTGAGTTCAGACTTAGAGCATATCAACAAACCACAAATGATCAAGTTCATTTAGCGTTAACAAAAGGTACAATGTCTAAAAATGAATCTACTTTAGTAAGAATAAACTCTTCACAAAGCAGAAATGATCTATTAAGTTTATTAATGGGAACAAAAGAGGAAGAAATCGATAAAGTCTTTTCATTAATAAATAAAGAAGGTAAAGGAGCTGTTATTTTTATCAACCAGCCTGCAAAATCTGAAAATTTGCTAGCTAGATTGAAGAAAATAAAAAAATCAAAAAATAAAAATGATAAGATACCAAGGCTCAAAATGGACTCAAGGGACTTTGGTATTGGGGCACAAATTTTACATGATCTATCAATAAGAAAATTAAAAGTTATAACCAATACAAAACAAAAACCGAGAGTAGGAATTACTGGATATGGGCTTGAAATTGTGAAATATGTAAAATTTTAAAAAAACCACAATTTCACAGCCATTACACTAACAGCTATAACAAGAATCTGTTTAATTACCCCCTCTCCCCTTTCAACTGACCATCTGCTTGACCACCAAGCCCCTATTGAACTTCCAAAAGCTAGAATAAATCCTAATTTCCAATCGACCGCATTATTAAAAGCAAAAAGGAAGAGTGCGCCTGAGCTATATATTAAAACAAGTAATACTTTGGTTGCGTTTGTTTTAACAAGGGGTAATCTATTTACTTGATTTAAAAAAAACATGATAATAAAACCTATCCCGGCATTTATAAAACCTCCATATACTCCTATAAAGAAAAATGCCACTAGGCTTAAAAATAAATATTCCCCAGATGTTCTTTCAGGTAAATTATCTTTAAATGATTTTTTTCTTATCAGTATTATTAAAACCATTGTCACCATTACTACAGATAAAATCTTGTTAAATAAATATGGATTAATATCTATTGCTATTTGAGCACCTATTAATGCACCTATTAATGAAGACAAACCTAAATAAATACCAAAAGGAGAGGAGTAAATTCCTTTTGAATGATACCCTGCAGTTCCAAAAATTGATTGTATTAAAAGACCAACCCGGTTTGTTCCGTTAGCAATATTAGGTGGCAAACCAGAAAATATAAGAATTGGTAGAGTTAATAGAGAACCACCTCCCGCGAGGGTATTTATAATTCCTGCTATTAAACCCGATATAAAAATGATAATATATAAAAAAGTAGTGTCCAAAATTAATTTCAAATTTATGGATAACATACAAAAAAGTTTTAAACTTCCATTAAGCAGACTATATTTGTACCTCTATGGAGAAATGGCAGAGTGGTCGAATGCGGCAGTCTTGAAAACTGTTGAGGGTCACACCTCCGGGGGTTCGAATCCCTCTTTCTCCGCTCAAAAATTCCCTAATGTGTTTATTATATATGTGTTAGGGGGTTTTTATATACGTATTTGTAAGATTTATGTACAGTCAGATATTAAAATTTATAATAGTCAATAAGATTTTCTTTTTTTTGTTTACATCGATATTTGCACTTGTTAGTTGCCAGCAGAGCAATGAAAAAATAAATAATCAGTGGGATGATTTTGTCGAATTTAGAAAAGGAAATATTCCTTTAATTATAGTAGCTCCCCACGGAGGAGATTTAAAACCACAATGGATAGAAAATAGAGATTGCGAAGGCTCTGTTATCACAAAAGACCTTTACACCTTGGATATAGCCTTTCAAATTGAAAATGAATTAAATAAAATGGGGTATCAACCATTTATAGTATACGCAAAAATTCACCGAATTAAGATAGACCTTAATCGTTCATTACAAACGTCACATTGTGAGGACGACACTTCAAATGAATTATGGCAATTATTTCACGATCAAATCTTCACTTTCCGTCAAAAGATTATAAATAATTATAATCGAGGTCTTTTAATAGATATTCACGGGCACGGGCACCCTATCCAACGTATAGAATTAGGATATCTGATTACAAGTCAAAAATTAAGAGAATTATCTGGTGATGAAACTTTCATACAACATAATGAAACCTCTATCAATAGTCTAATTGAAAACCACCCAGAAAATAAAAAATTAGGTGACTTACTTTTCGGAGATAATGCTCTTGGGAGTCTTTTGTCAAAAAATGGATTTCCAACTGTTCCGTCTTCTATAGATCGTGCCCCTAAATCTGGTGAACCATTTTTTTCAGGAGGAACGAATACGAAAAATTATGGATCAAAATACCTAAATGGTGTTGATGCAATCCAACTTGAACTAAACAGAAATGGTCTTCGTCAAGATAGTCAAGACAGAGAAAGATTTTCAAAAGTATTTGCAAAGATTTTAATTGATTACATGAAGTTCCATTATTCAGACATTTTTCCTTCTAATTAGGATCAAATACTACCTCATCAGCAATTAATTGACATTTTTTAGCCATTTTTTCTTCTACTATAAAATAATAAATATCTTTCTCATTATTTATGTTCTCAAAAACTCTTCTCGGAATTCCCAATGATGATTGACTGCTAATTTTGCTGAATATTACACACGCTGCTAAATAACATCCGATAGGGTTTGGATGTTTATTGTCAGAGGTGAACAAGGTTTGATTAGGGTATTTTAATTGAAATAAATCAAATGCTCTTCCTACCGGTAAAATGTCAACATCTGAATCTGGTCTAATCTTTTCTAATTTATCCTCAATAACCATTGAAGAAGGAGTTGAAATATTATTATTTTTTAAAATATTTGGATAGCTCCACGTAGCGTAAAGAAATTTTTTAGAATTTTTGTTAGCTATTTTATACATCAAGTTTAAATATTTTTGCGTCGTATCTAATGCCACAAGTGGATAATTACTGTATTCCTGAAAGATTAAATGGGTATATGTATTGTTTTTAATTTTCCTTATACTACTTAATCCCTTTTCACTATTCCAGTGGTGCTTAAAGGAAGCTCCTCCTGCAGTAGACTGATGAACTTCCCAGTTTAATCCTTTATATTTTGAAAACTGCTCAATCGTCATCGGCAAATTATAGTAAAAGGTAAAGCTGTTTCCTATCATGAGTAATTTTGCCTTTTCTTGAGTATATCCAAAAGAAAAAATAAAAAATACTAAAAAAAAGGAGCATTTATTCTTCATTGGATGGAAAATATTCCGTTGTACCTTCCCAGTCAGGATCGGCACATCCAATCCACTTTTGTCCTCTTAATGCTATTGCATGAACACGACCAAATCGGGCAATTTCATCAATATATTTAATTGGTAATTTTTTATCTACAAATGAAGCATTTAATTTCTCAATACCAGTGTGATTTTCAACCCATAAGCTGTCGTTATAAGGATATACACGAGGTAATTTTAATGAAATTTCTAGAGAATGATTTTGACGGAAATACCGATCCGTTACTTGAGTAACAGCAGGAATAATACGGCTGCCACCAGCAGCACCAAGAGCCAATAAAATCTTACCTTTTTTTTCTATTAAAATTGGTGAAATATGAGAGTTTGCGCGATCGCCGGGTTTGTAGTTTCCAAGATAACCACCTAACGTTACAGCATACAAAAATCCCAATCCTTTGGAAGCAACCTTTGAACCCATGGTTGGTCCTATCGTCTGAGTTAATGCTACTACATTACCCCATTTGTCAGCGGTCGTTAAATGAGTTGTATGACCATCAATCGATGTCCATGAAATAGGCATTTCGTCAGCAACTGATAATATTTCTTTTTGTTTATTAAATATTTCATTTGCTAACTGCTTCGCTTTTTCATAAGAAATGATTCCTTTTAATTTAATTGAATCAGTTTGTAAATCCCTAAACTGATATGCTTTTTCAGTAACTCTTCCGTGTTGTAAGGCCCATTCATTTTCATTTTCTGGAAGTTTTAAATGATCCAGAATTTGAAGAATTTGAATAGTTATAGCACCAAATGATGGTAGAAATAGACTATGAATATTTTTTTCACCGTAATTACCTGTTAGGATTTTACTTTCTAGAGCATTATAATTTTTCAAATCTTCTAAACTCAATATAGAACCGTTAGATTGAAGATCCTCAACTATTTTATTTGCAATTTCCCCTTCGTAAAAACCAGCCTTTCCATTGTTGGCAATAGATTCTAAAACTTTTGCCAAATCATTTTGTACAAATAAATCACCTGCTTTGTAACTTAGAGAATCATTAATCATAAAATGGTGACGTGTTCCCTCAAATTCTTGTAATTCATCTTTCACACTTTGTTGACGATTTGCCTCCCCTGGGAGTAATCTAAATCCCTCATTTGCATATTTTATAGCAGGTGCGATAACTTCGTCTAGCGGTAAATTCCCTTTTCCCTCATGCAAAGAAAGAAGACCAGCTACAACTCCAGGTATTCCAATAGTAGGATAACCGTATTTAAACCTCTCATTTTTATCTACATAATTTCCAGGGACCTCAGTAGATCCGTCAATACCTGCAATAGTTCCTTCTGAAGATTTATATATAACCTGAATTCTGCCACCAAGTCCACTCATGCTTGGCTCTACTACTGATAAAGTAAAAGCAGCAGCAACAGAAGCATCAAATGCATTTCCACCTTTCTTATAAATTTCTTTCCCAGTTCTAGACGCAAGGGGATGTGCAGAAGATATTACAGAGTTTTTAAAAGGACTTTGACTTGTTTTTTCACAAGAAAGAAAAAATAAAATAAGAACAGTAAGCAGACCTTTACTTGTCGATAAAGTCATATCCCAAAAATTAGCTTTAAAAAAATTAGGGTTTGAATAAGTCAAACCCTAATTTATATTAATCTATTGATTAACAGGTGTTTTTACAAAAATACCAGGATCTTCAGCTGGTGCATTTGAATTTGAATTTAATTCATTTTGTGCGTAAGGCATTCTTTCAGGCTTACGGGTATTGTCTGCATCAACCATTATATAAGGAACAGCAATTGCACTATCTGACTTACGTAACCTTCGTGCGTCATTGTAAGGCATATGCATTCCGAAGCCTGACACGTAACGTTCCTCCATAACCTCACGAAGAAAAGCACTGTCAGCGCTAATACCATCAGCATTTTCAATTCCACCAGAATCGAAATCTGCCGCTACAAAAGGCTCATAATTGTAGGTTAATCCAGAAAAGCTGGAATTAAGATGACCACCACTGTTAAGCCAAGCACGAACATCGTTTAAATGTGGAAGACCAGCAGCAACACCACCAGACCTACCTGCAGCTTCAGCCATAATGAGTTTATTTTCAAAATAAGTTACCATATTTTGAGGCTCACGTTCTTCAATAATTCCTGCATTACTTGTACCAGAAGCGTCAATCATATAATACGCTCTTCGAGCTGTTTCGTCTGTTTTTGCATGATTTCTAGACAAAGCGTTAGTAGCATCCAAGATTTGTAGTAAATAACTTTCTGTTCCGTCATCAGAGTTATTACCTAAATCTCCTGCTCTTGATCCAGCAAGGATAGTCCAGAAAAGATTTGTATCTCCAGAAACAGAACTCCCTGGTCTGTATCTCATATCACCACTAGCATTAGAAATACCACTTTGAGCGGCTGTCAATGCATTAGAGTAGTCTTTTTGATGAAGATAAAATCTTGCTTTTAATGTATTTGCAGCGGCAATCCATTTAGCTTTATCACCACCGAATAAAATATCTTCTGGAATCTGGCCAGCAGGAGCACTACCAAGTGTTGCTATTCCTTCATCTAGTCTTGCTATGGCCTGTGCATAAACTTGAACTTGTGGATCAAAAACTGGATCCTCAATTTCAGAATTTCCTGCCTCAGAATATGGAATATCACCCCAAAGAGATGCACCAGTTCCATAAGCATGTCCTTCAATAATCATCGCAATGCCTCGAAGAAGTTCACTATCTGAATTTTCAATAATGTATCGCATGTTAGTTGTTACACCAACATATAAGTGTCTCCATTCATCATTTGCTTCTCCAGTAGATAAATTATATCCATAAATATTTGAGTATAATGCTGCAAAACCAATAAGTTGTCCAGAATACATTCCACTAACACGGTTTAAATGACCACATTGAAGTTGAATGTTTGCTAACTCACCGCCAGTTAAAAATAATCGCTCTTCAACATCTGAAAGAGTCAAATCATTTGGGTTTTCATTAATTCCTTCTACGATATCCTCACATGAATGTGCTATCAAAATCAATGAAAAGAAAACTAAAATTTTATATATATTTTTCATGTTTACCATTTTAAAAGTTAAAGGTTACGCCCAATAGTGTTGATTGGGTTTGAGGATTCGTGAAATAATCTAAACCAAGTGCGTTACCAGTACCATATTGATTCACCTCTGGGTCTATCCCTGGGATATTATTTATATTGATTAGATTTCTACCTGTTAATGTAAATCTAACGCTGCTAAGCCCAATTGTGGACTTTAAACTTGGAGAATCTAAAGTATAACTAAGAGATATTTCTCTCAGCTTAGTCCATGTTGCATCATAGATAGAAAAGTTGTAGGCTTGGTTGTCGCCGAATCCACCTCCAATATCTCTTCTGTACCACTGCTCGTCAAGTAAAACGTTTCCACCTCCAAAATTCTTTATATTTCCACGGATTGTGGTACCAGCAGGAAATGTAGTTCCTTTAACGTTTACTAGTGGTTCAGTTAATGTAACTCTGTTTGCAGTCTCAGTAGTAGTTCCAAAACGCTTAAGAACATGCAATGTACGTGGTGAAAACTCACCACCTTGAGAATGTTCTAAAACAACGTTAAGATTGAACTTTTTATAAGATAAATTGAGTCCAAGACCTGCACGCCAATCTGGATTAGGGTCTCCTAATACCACGAAACTTGAGGTTATTTGAGGAAAACCATTTTCATCAAGATCAAAACTTCCGTCAGGATTGGTTCTAGATCCAGTTCCAAATAAAGTACCAAGTGGAGAACCAACAAGAGCAACCGATTGAACTGATGCCCCAGGAGACATATTTACAACTGATGTTCCATATAAGTCAGTTACTTCGTTAACATTTCTAGACCAATTAAGAGTAGTGTTTAGATTTAAATCTTGCTTCTGTATAGCATTCCATCCTAAATCAATTTCATACCCCTTATTTTTCATAGCACCAAAGTTACCATACTGAGTTGAAAAACCTGAAGATGGAGATAAGCTAACATTTAACAAAATATCTTCAATTTTATTATTATAATATGTAAATGAAAAAGTCAAATCGTTATTAAAAAACCTTAAATCGGTTCCAATTTCCCATTCTGTTTTCATTTCTGGCTTCAGATCAGGATTACCTAAATTGTTATCCAATCTGAACCCACCTCCGAAAGAATCGATAACGAGAGGATCCGAGTAAGTAGAATAAGAAAAACCTCCCTCTGCTAGAGTATCAAACCTGTGAGGTGCTGGCTGAACACCCACAATACCATAAGAAGCTCTCAATTTTCCAAATGAAATAATACTTGAGTTGAGTGCACTATTTGTAAAGTCCCAAGCAACATCTGCAGCAGGGTAAAAGAACGAACCCTTGATAGTAGATGATGCTTCAACAGCTCCTGTCATATTTACAAATAATTCATCATTTATTCCAAAATTTAAAACTGCATACCCTCTGTTAGACCTAGTGAAAGATTTAATATTTTCAAAAGTGGATGATTCTTGAGAACTATTTAATGCAGTTGTCATTTTAGTCGCATTTACTAAAAAGTCAGATATACTACCTGAACTTCTATTATACTTTCTATCATTTAAACTCCATCCAACTATAGCAGTTAAATCTATTTTGTCAGTTAAGCTAAACTCTCCACGCCCAATAAAATCAATATTATAATCACGAGTAGCAATTTCATCTTCTAAATATGAACCTACCCTCCTGTTTATAGTAATTGAAGATCCGGCACTTCCTCTTGGGAAGAAGAAGGTTCGTCTATCATCAGCAAAGTCAATATTTGCTCTTGTGATAAATTGCAACCATTCTTTTGGTTTGATTGTAAGTTGAGGCGTAACGGTTATTCTGTTAACCTGATTCAAAGATAGTTGCTCTTTTGTTGTCCAAAGTGGGTTATTGTAAATAGGGTTCTCGTTATTTCCAAGGTATCTTCTGTAAGAACGATGTCTTCTTGGGAATTCTTCTCCAGAAGAATTTGTATAAACTCCTATGTAATCTCTATTGTCAAAGTCAGCTGGAGTTCTAAGGTGACCTAATTGAATTCCACCAACATTTGAATTACCTTGAGTCATGTTTGAACTCGTGTACGTATAAGCAACCTTATTGGATAAATCCATTATATCGTTAAGCTTTGCATTGTAATTGAATCGAATATTGGTTCTATCATATGTGGAACCACGAATAATACCCTCTTGCTGTAAATTTGTCAAACTAAAATAGTAAGTGTTCTTGTCATTACCACCACTTATATTTAAGTCGTTTTGAATAAATGTTCCAGTTTGAAAAGCAGCATTGAAGTTTTCTTCAATAAAAGTTTCTCTAGAGTTTTTAGTAGTTATAGGGTAATATACATTCCCATTTTGGGAAGTAAAAAACCCACCAGTTGTATTGACAATATCGGCTCCTCCAGCTCTATCGGGTATATAATCACCCCACGACTCAGCTCTGGTTGGAGAGTAACTTCCGTTTTGTCCTTGTCCCCAAACACTTTGTCTTGGTATACGTTCTGATATTTCATCAAAAGAGTAAGTGGTAGAGAAAGTTATTTTAGCTTTTCCAGACTGTCCTTCTTTAGTAGTAATTACAATTACCCCGTTTGCGGCTCTACTACCCCATAGAGCAGCAGCAGATGCCCCTTTTAAGACCTGTACAGAAGCAATATCAGCTGGATTAAGATCATTTAATCTAGATCCAAAATTGACAGCACCTGAACTTGAACTACCTCCATTCACAATTTTAGTAATACTACTATTTAATGGTGATCCATCGACAATTATTAATGGTTCACTACTTCCTAAAATGGTATTTGCACCACGGATACGAATTCTACTTCCAGCTCCTGGATCTCCACTTGATCTTGTAACACTTAAACCTGCCGCTTTTGCGCTTAATGCATTAGCAAAAGTAGCTTCACCAGACCTTTGAACGGCACCTGTGCTTACAACAGAATAAGTAGATCCAAGTTTGTCCCTTTTTTCAGTAAAACCTAGAGAGGTGACAACTACTTCATCTAATTGTTCTGTATCTTCTTCCATCAAAATATCAAAGCTAGATTGATTTCCAACTTCTATAGTTTGAGTAAAATATCCAGTATAACTAATTTCAAGACTTGCACCATCGGAAACAGAAATTTCAAAATTCCCGTCAAAGTCAGTGCTAACGCCATTATTAGTCCCTGCTTCAATCACATTAGCTCCTGGTAGAGGACCGTTTGCGTCACGAATCGTTCCGCTAATGGTATTTTGAGCTAAAGCCATTTGGAAAACACCCAAAAAAAGGATGATTACCAACTTTAAACTATTTTTCATATAAATATTTGATTAATTTTTTTTAAATGTAATAAATTTTTGACAAGATAAAATTGTAAGAAATATTTTTTTTAAAGCTAAAACTGTAAGTACTTATAAAATAGGACATAGGAATATTAGACGTAAAATATACGCTTAAATAATAAGTTATTATATTAGATTTTATTTGAGAAAAAAACATGGATAAATACTTAATTTTTATATTAATTTTTTTATTACAAAAAACAAATAGCCAAGATTTATATGAGAATTTAGAGGTAGAAATTAAAAAAAATGTCGACTGGTATGCGGGTATTCTAATCGAAGGTCATAAAATGCCTCTCAAAAATGGTTATGAAGCACAGTTATACGGAACAAGTTATTACAATCAACTACAACCATTATTATTGTCAACCAGTGGTGAATTAGTTTGGTCCGAGGAACCATTTAGATTTAGAGTTAAAAAAGAAAAAATACTATTTGACAAATCTTATGCTCCACTAGAATACAAAAAAGCAGGTAAAAGTTTAAGGGACGCCTACTTGTATGCTAGTGAAAATTTCTTTCCACCATCCGGTAAAATGCCGCCTGATCTTTTTTTCTCGGTTCCTCAATACAACACTTGGATTGAATTAACCTACAACCAAAACCAGAAAGACATTCTTGAATATGCAAAAGCTATAATTGATACCGGTATGCCTCCTGGAATTATTATGATTGATGATAACTGGCAAGAAGATTATGGAAAATGGAATTTTCATCAGGGGAGATTTCCTAATCCAAAAGCAATGATGAAAGAATTAAAAGAATTAGGCTTTAAAGTAATGCTATGGGTGTGTCCATTTGTTAGTGCTGATTCAGATATTTACAGGGAACTTGAGAAAAAAAGGTTATTTATGTTTGATAAGACAGAAAAACCAGCCATGGTTAGGTGGTGGAATGGAGTGAGTGCTGTTTTAGATCTTACTAATCCTGAGAGTGAAAAATGGTTTAAAGGAGTATTAAACAATTTAATAAATGAGTTTGGTGTTGATGGATTCAAGTTAGATGCAGGGGATGGAAGATTTTACAAAGGAATAAAATCATTAAAAGAAGTAAATCCTAATACACATACTGAATTATTCGCCAAAATTGGATTAAGCTACCCTTACAATGAATATAGAGCAACGTGGAAAATGGGAGGTCAACCTCTGGTTCAAAGATTGCACGACAAAAGCCATGATTGGGAAGATTTAAATAAATTAATACCTCATATGTTACTAGAAGGAATTATGGGTTATCCTTTTAGTTGTCCTGATATGATTGGCGGTGGTCAGTTTACTTCATTTTTGGATGATGCACCTATCGATCAAGAACTTGTTGTTCGCTCTACACAGGTACACGCACTTATGCCAATGATGCAGTTTTCAGTTGCTCCCTGGCGAATACTCGATGAAAGACATTTTAAAGCTGTTTTAGATGCTGTCAATCTAAGAAATAAATTCAAGGAAACTATTTTAAACTTAGCTAAAAAGGCTTCAACTACCGGAGAACCTATAGTTCGCTCTATGGAATACGTTTATCCTCACAAGGGATACGTTGAAATTACAGATCAATTTATGCTAGGAAACAATATTTTGGTTGCTCCCTTTTTGTCAAAAGGAGAAGGTTCAAGAAAAGTAATTCTTCCTAAAGGGACTTGGAAATCCGATGCAGGAAAAGTTTATAAAGGTGGAAAATCAATTACTATCGACGTCCCTCTTACAAGATTGCCTTATTTCATAAAAGAATAAATTCACAAATTATAATTAAAACTAATCAGGTACATAACCCGATTGACCTCCATCGTTATCCTGGAACATTGACCTTAATACTGATAAATCTGGTTTGGAAAGAACGGGTGCTAAATAATTGTTGAAAAGATTATATCCTAGGGGATTGTTTTGCTGAATTCCACTTGGTGTATTAGCACTATCACTCCATTCTGGGGCTAATGAGCCTCCTTCCCATAATTCTTTACCAACCTCCCACATGCCGAAAGTTAGAAGGTATTGATATTCAACTAAAAGTAAGGGCCATCTGTCTTGATTATTAATATCTCCACCATAGTCATCTATCCCAAAAACACCATTGTCAACAGCTTCTTTCATAGCTAGAAAAAGTTCAGTTCCTGATATATCCTCTTCCTCAGACATATTTAGGGCAGATAATGAACCGTCAACTGCACCACGCGTTCCAAGTGATTGTAGAGTGTGAAGAGCATGTTCAAATACTTCAACTATATCGTTATCTCCTTTTCTTTGGGAATTATCGGGACTCATATACCATATCATATCTCTTAAAACCATAGAATCTTCCAGTGAACATAGTCCAGAATAACCTGAACAACCACCATCTTTTAGAGGATTTGGAGAATATTGGTCAGCATTACCATATCCTATCCTTTGTCCGGTTTGGAAACCTTGATGAAATCCAGTTTCTCCAAGCAAAATCTTAATCATTTTTTCTTGAGCTACTTGATTAATTCCAGGCGCATCTTTGTTGATTAAGAGTTTGAAAACCTGCGCAACCTTTTTAGCAAATTCATCTGATACTTTGGGCTGCCCCCCTGCTTCACCCGCTACCAACAATCTTATTCCGTAAACATCAATTGATCTATCAAACCACTCTGATATATTATTATTTGCTATTAAATTACCACTGCTGTAATAATTCGACTCCGGGAGAATTTCTTGAAAATTAGCTGTCAAATTCAAATTAGAAGAAATGGTAATTGTCAATACGCTTGATATTTCACTACTTCCAGTCCAACCAACGAATTCATAACCTTCCGAAGGTGTAGCAACCACTGAGATTACTGTGCCTGAAGAAAACGTGCCACCTTCTGAGACGATACCACCAACACCAGCAGTAGTTGTAACGGTGAATTCAGGGTTTGGAATCAATTGAAAATTTGCAGTTAATTGAATATTGGAATTTACTGTTATCGTAATTTCCATTGAAGTTTCATTGCTTCCGGTCCAGCCAATAAATTCATAACCATCATTAGGAGTAGCAGTTATCTTTAAAACAGTGCCAGCAGTATAAGTGCCTGACTGTGTATTCACGCTACCACCTTCTGATGAACTAATGGAAACATCGTATTTTACAACAGAAGTGGGTTCAACTTGATTTGGGGAGTCAGAATCGCCTTTACTACAGGAAAAAATAATAAGGTTAAATAAAAAAAGTAATTTGTAATATGTAAGATTGCTAAAATTCATTATTGGTATTTATGTAAATATAATTAGTTAAACTATTAAAACTGATGTTTATAATAGTTTAATTAAAGTTTCATATAGATTAATATTATTAATTTTACCAAAAAAAAATCAAGCATGTTTAAAAAATTATTTTTGTCACTTTTAGTTTTATTTACAAGTTGTAATTCGGAAAATAAATCAGAAAAATCATTTTATCCAGGAGAATTTTGGTTAGATAATAATGGAGTCCATATTAATGCTCACGGTGGAGGAATCCTATATCATCAAAATAAATACTTTTGGTACGGTGAACATAAAATAGAAGGTGAAATTGGAAATACCGCCCAAGTAGGAGTTCATCTTTATACCTCTGTAAATTTATATGATTGGAACGACGAGGGCATTGTCTTGAAAGTCAACAAAAATGATCCATCCTCTGATATTTATAAAGGGTGTATACTTGAAAGACCCAAAGTGATTTATAATAAAAAAAATAAGAAGTTTGTAATGTGGTTTCACCTAGAACCCATTAATAGAGGTTATGAGGCGGCTAGAAGTGGAGTTGCTATTTCAGATAGTCCATTTGGACCATTTACTTTTATCGAATCTATAAGACCGAATGCTGGTGTTTGGCCGCTAAATGTGCAAGATTTTCATAAAAAACCCATATCCAGTGATGTAAAGAAAATATATGGAGGTGGACCTGAACATCTGCCCAAACATGTTGATAGTCTAAACCTCCTTGGGAGAGATTTTGAAATTGGGCAAATGGCAAGAGATATGACCCTTTTTGTTGATGATGATGATAAAGCATATCATATATATTCCTCAGAAGATAACAGCACTTTACATATATCTCAGCTTTCAGAAAATTACCTTACCCATTCTGGAAAATATAAAAGGTTCTTCCCTAGTAAGTTTAATGAAGCACCAACCATGATGAAAACTTCTTCGGGTAAATACTTTATAGTTTCTTCTGGCTGTACTGGATGGAATCCCAATGCTGCAAGATCAGCGAGTGCGGACAGCATTTTTGGACCTTGGAAAGAACTTGGAAATCCTTGTATTAGCAAAGACTCACTGACAACATACTATTCTCAAAGTACATATATACTTCCTGTTCAAGGTATAAAAGATGCATATATATTTATGGCAGACAGATGGAAACCTGAAAATCCAATCGAAGGCAAATATATATGGCTTCCTTTGAAAATAAAAAACAATAAATTAGTTGAGCTAGAATGGAAAGAAAAGTGGGATTTAAGTATTTTTGAAAGTAATTAATTTGTTTTCAACTTCACACGAGTCAAATACATATCTGTGGTCATATAAAGATACTCATAGTTTGAATCAAAAGTACAATTTGCCGTCCTTTCAACTGTTTTTATCGTTCCCAAATGAGTCCCATCATTACTAATTATAAGCACGCCTCCGGGACCAGTTGAGAAAATAGTACCATCAGGATGAATTTTAATTCCGTCAAAAAGACCAACTTCTTTTTCAGCTAATTTTCTGCCATCAAAAAAAACACGCTCATTTTTCACGATTTCTTCGTGAATGTCGTAGGCCATAATTCTTGGATTAGTAGAATCCGAAATATTAACATACATTACTTTATTATCATTTGAAAGAGCTACACCATTGGGATAAGTTAAGTTATCAACCAATAAAGTTAGTTTACCATCTGTATCCAATTTATAAACACCGTTAATCTTCAATTCCTTTAACTTATCAGAATTTCTGTTTTTCAACCCATATGGGGGGTCGGTAAAAATCAGATCTCCATTTTTTGTAAAAACCATGTCATTTGGACTATTGAAACGCTTCCCTTGAAATTTGTTTACGACAGTTTCAAGCTCACCACTACCCCATCTTTTAAGCTTTGCGATTTCCCTATCTCCATGCTTGCATATCAATAGCTCATTTTTAGAATTTAAAATTAGTCCATTTGATCCATCTTTTTTACTAGTTGGAACTTTTCCACTATACCCACTAGGATTAATGTAAACTGATAAACCCTCATTTTCATTCCATTTGTAAATTTTATTTTCAGGTACATCTGAAAATAAAACAGAATTGATTTTATCTACCCAAACTGGACCTTCGGACCACTCAAAGCCTCTAGCTAAAATTTCTATTTTAGAGTACTCATCAACATAATTATCAAGATTAGGATTGAGTTTTTCAATTTCCCCTATAAAATTAACTTGAGCATTAACCGTGTAGTGAACTAAAATTAATAAGTATACCGCAATATTTTTCATTATTTATTTTTAGAAATAATTATATAATAAACCAATCCGACAGCAATAATCGATAAAAGACTTATCAGAGCTAGCATTTATCTAAATATAATATAATTTTTGAACATTAAATTTGTTAAAAAAATTACCTTTGACTGTTATTTGTACTATGAAAAAAAGTTACATTTTATTTTTACTTGTACTTAGCTGTACAAAGGTGGAAAAACCTAAATCTTCATTTAGAGTAGATTTAATTGATAAAAATACTCGAGTTCAAGATAATTTATTTAACCATGTAAATGGAATATGGTCAAAAAATACTAAAATACCAGATGATAGAGTCCGTTGGGGAAGTTTCGATGAACTAAGAGAAAAAACCAGTCAAAACTTACTTGATATAATGAAAAAATCAAGCATTGATAAAAATATTGATTCAAAATCTGATGAAGGAAAAGCTGTCTTACTATATAATTTGTATACTGACACCTTGGAGAGAAACAAACAGGGTGTTAAACCAATTAAAAAGTACATCGAAAGTGTAAATAAAATAAAATCCATTAATCAAATTGAGGATTTATTAATTGACTTTTATCCCAAAGGGAGTTTCGCTTTATTTTATTACAGAGTAACTGCGGATTCAAAGGACAGTAATCTAAATATTTTAAAAATGTATCCAGGAGTTTTAGGTATTGAAAGAGATTATTACTTAAAGAAAGATGAGAATTCAAAAAAGATTCTTGGAGAATACAAAAAGCACATTGAAAGAATGTTTAACCTGGTTGGCTTCTCAGAGACCGAAAGCTTGCAAGAATCTTCTAGAATAATTGAATTTGAAAAAAAAATTGCTTCCATACGTTTAGATAAAGTATCAAGAAGGGATGCCTCAAAGACATACAACCCAGTGCAAATTGAAGAACTATATGAATATTTACCCTTAAATTGGAAAAAAATATTTAATAGTGCAGGGTTAGAAGAAATCAATTCATTGGTACTATCAGATTTAAATTATTTTAAATCAATAAATCAAATACTTCAAACAGAATCCATTGATGACATAAAATCCTACCTTAAGTGGACTATAATTGATGGTTCCGCCTCTAGTTTAAGTATGGAGATTGACAGGGCTAATTGGGAGTTTTATGGAAAAGTCTTAAATGGTTCTGTAAGTCAAAGGGCACTGGAAAAAAGAGCCGTACAAGTAGTCAATAGTAGTCTTGGAGACGCACTTGGGAAAGTCTATGTTTCAGATAAATTTACTCAAGAAGCTAAAGATATTATGATAGAATTAATTGATAATTTGAAAATTGCATACACCAAAAGGATAGAAAATCTTAAATGGATGGACAGTATAACCAAAATTAATGCTATTAATAAACTTAGAAAAATGAAAGTTAAAGTAGGGTTTCCAGATAAATGGGAGGACTATTCTAAACTTAGTTTAATTAAAGACGAAAACAGTTCTAATTATTTTGAAGCTAGGATTAATATTGCTGAATATAACTTCTTTGATAATTTGTCAGATTTTGGAAAACCCGTTGATAAAACTCAATGGCTATTAACTCCACAAACAGTAAACGCTGGATATGTTCCAATTTTTAACGAAATAATTTTTCCAGCAGCATTCTTACAACCTCCGTTTTTTGATATGTATGCTGACCCTGCCGTTAATTATGGTGCAATAGGAAGTGTAATTGGACATGAAATTCTTCACGGGTTTGATGACTCAGGAGCTGACTTCGATGAAGTTGGAAATCTTAGAAATTGGTGGACAGAAAAGGACTTGGAAAGATTTAACAAATTAGGCGAAAAATTAGCAGATCAATTCAGTGAGATTGAGGTCTTACCTGGAAACTTTATAAATGGAAAATTTACCCTTGGGGAAAATATAGGAGATTTGGGTGGACTTAGAGCGGCATATGATGCTTATAAAATCTATAGGAAAAGTAACAAAACACCAGATTCAATTTATGGTTACACTCCCGAGCAATTATTTTTTATCTCATTTGCAAATAATTTCCGCACAAAAATAAGGGAGGAAGCTCAAAAAAACTATCTTCGAATTGATCCACATTCACCAGGGTACTATAGAGTAAATCAAAGTGTTCGTAATATGGACGAATTTCATGAAGCTTTTAATACAACAGAAGAAGATAGTATGTTTCTTTCAAAAGAAAAGAGAGTATATATATGGTAAAGTTTTATAAATTTGGAATCTAACTATAAAACAAATTCAAAATGAAAAAATTTTTATTTACTTTATTTTCTGGACTATTCATTTTCGCAAGTTCTTATTCTCAAGTAATTGTAATGGATATAGTTCAAGTCAAAGATGGCATGAATGCTCAATATGAAGCAGTTGAAAAGTTTGCGGAACCTATAAAAAGAGAAGCTGTAAAAATGGGTAAGCAGCTTGGATGGTACATAATGAAAAGAAAATCAGGAGGTGATTTAAGCGAACTTGAAAACAAAGGGATTGGCGATTACATTATTTTAAATATTTTTAAAGACGAAGCTCAGATGAAATCTGGTATGGATTGGAATGCTATTGCTAAAAAGGTTTACAAGGGAAAAATGTCTTCAAGATCAATAGAAAAGAAACTAGAAACCTTAGGTGCACCTAGGAAAGACACTAGATCTTATACTCTTGAAAATATTTATTATACAAAGCCTGGGCAAGCAAACAGAGGCGAAACTGTCTATATTTTCCCTGCTGAAGCTCTTAATGACGAATATGAAAAATACGAAATGGAAGTTTTTAGACCAATGTGGGAAAAAAGAATATTGGAAGGTAGCCACAAATATTGGGGATTTAATAAAATTACCAAAAGAAGTGATAATGCATACAAGAACTTAACTCATATTATATTTAATATGCCAACAGATTTAAAATCAAATTTAAAAACTGATTTTACAACCCAGAAAGCAATGGACACGGGATACAAATCAAGAAAGGGTTTTGATAATGCAGTATGTGAAATAATATTTCTCGCAGACGCCTATAATAATTAATTCAAAAGCCCTCAGTTAGAGGGCTTTTTTGTTTTACATAGAATTGATTTTTTGGTCCATCCATAAGAGTCTCTCTTGAAGATGGCTTTTTAGCGCATCGATTACTTGCAAATAGTCAATACTGATTCCGATCCATCTTTGGTAATTTCTGTCTATAGAACCATTTTCAATCAAATAATCTGCAGTCTCTTGAACCAAATTTAAAACAGTTTGATTAGAAAATTGATTGCTTCTATACTGTGTCCATCTTTCTTTTAATCTTTGCTTAAAATAATCATCTTCCAAAAATACTTCCCACCAAAATGGAACCATCCAAGCATCTCTTGGAACATACTGGTTATAATTGGCAATCCAATCGGTAAAAGGAACTCTATCTTGTCTGTTATATCCAATATTTAAATCCCAAATTGGACCCATTTTAAGCTTTCCACCCCTATTTTTGTGAATATAGGTGCTTAGTCTGTAGGCATCTATGTTACCAGTAAGTTCATTTAGAATAAAATAATCCACAAAACTATTAATATCAATATAATTATTGTAATCCCTCTCACTTGCAGTATTATCTATATTAAATAATGAATTTTCAAAATCTCTTATATAGTTTTGAATGTATTGTTTTTGCTCATCTGTAATATCATCAGCTTTTGGATATTCATACAAAAAATAAGTTTCTAAATATTGAGCAGGATGATATGGAGGGTCAAATGGTGGGAAAGAAATTTTAACCCCATTTATGTCATAATCAGATCTAAATGAAATGGATTCTGAATACCTGGCGTCATCATCCCAATTATTTTCAAAATAACTCAATGGCTGGGTTCCTTCTATTACGTCCCCACCAGCTGTTTTATCAATTTTTAATATGTAGCCTCCCGTAATGTCTTCTTTCAATTTTTTAATATCGATTCTATTCTTATCCCTTTTTAATTTCTCCATTAGGATATAAACGCCCTTATAATCGCCATTGACTTCTAATTCAACAAATTTTGATCTACTCGCATACATTCCAATTGATCTTGAAAGCTCATAACCAATGTAGTGGTGCATTAAAGATGGATCAAAAACTCTTTGATCACTGGATCTGAAGACGTGTCCCATCAAGATCCAATCCTCTTCCTCGGGAAAATTTAAAATTTCCATTTCTGAATCTTCATTATTTTCGTCCCATATTTCAAATCCGTATGATTTTTTATCTGTCAAACGAAATGATGTTGAACCACGGTATTCTACACCAATTGGACTCGAATGGGTTATACTGTCATTTTCTTTGATATATATGTCTCCAGGAACTTTTGGTTCATTTTGAATCATTTCATCACTTTTAACAGAAATATAAGGTAGTTGGCCTGTTTCAATTTTATTTTCAAAAAAATTTAGATCATCTTGATCATCAACAGATTTATTACAACTAATATTGATAAAAGCAAATACAAATAAAATTGACTTAAAAAGGTATTTAAATAGCAAGGTTAGAGTTTTTAAATTCACGATATTTTTTAATAAACTTACAGTAGTTATATATATTTATTACAAATTATCAAAATATAGAAATAAATTATAATTTGAAAAGCTATTTTCTTTTTAAACTTGACTCAAGTTTTTGTAGATTTAAAATTAAACCTTCGAAATGAAAAGATTTTTAACAACAATTTTTACTTTTTTTATAATTACAAATCTTTATTCTCAAAAAAAAAGTAAAAAACTTTCAATTGATTCTTTAACACAGAAAAAAATCAAAAGTGTGGGTATCATCACATCATATCTTGACAATAATGATGAGTTATACCTTGAATTAAGGGACTCAATACTTAAAAAGGAGATTTTGGTCGTCACGCGATTTGTACAACTGCCATCTAATTATTCCGGATATATTAATGCTGGATCCAAAACTTCAGAGCAGGTTGTTAAGTTTGAAAAAAAAGGAGAAAAGATCTATTTAAGGCAAGAAAGCTTCTCTAATATTGCAAACGAAATTGATCCAATAAGTATTAGTGTTACAAAAAATAACTTAAGCCCTATTATAGCATCTTTCAAAATTTTAAATACTGAAAAAAATCGATACTTAATTGATGTCAGTTCTTTCTTTCTAAAAGATTCTCCAGGATTTAATATTATTAGAAAAACCGAACGTGATAGATACAAAATTGGAAGAGCTGACAAGAATAGAAGTTCCATAGATTCAGCCAATAGCTACCCACAAAATTTGGAAATAAGACATACTTTGACCTTTGAAGCCTCTAACCCACCAAGAGGCAACAATTCGAAAACACTTTCATTTCAAATAAATCATTCTTTTATTGAGTTACCCAAGAATCCCATGCCAGTTAGGTATACAGATCACAGGGTTGGTTGGTTCAGTGTTGAAAAAACAAATTATAGCTCACAAGAACTTAAGTCAGACTCTTATAGAATTGCCCAGAGATGGAGGTTGGAACCTAAAAACCCAGAGGCTTACAATAATGGAGAACTTTCAGAACCTGTGAAACAAATAATTTATTATTTAGATCCAGCAACCCCAATCAAGTGGAGAAAATACTTCAAACAAGGAATTGAAGACTGGAATGAGGCTTTTGAGGAGGCAGGATTCAAAAATGTTGTAGTTGCAAAAGATCCCCCTTCAAAAGATGAGGATCCAAATTTTAGTCCAGAAGATATTAGGTACTCAACCGTACGATATGTTGCATCCAAAACAAGAAATGCCACCGGTCCAAGAGTATATGACCCTCGAACAGGAGAAATTCTTGAAAGTGATGTTATATGGTACCATAATCACCTAAGGTCATATAGGAATAGATATCTAATAGAAACTGGAGCTGCCAATCCAAAAGCCAGAACACTTGATACCCCTGAAAGCGAGATTGGGGAAATGATGAGAAGAGTTATTTCTCATGAAGTTGGACACGCACTGGGTCTTCCACACAATATGAAGGCTAGTAGCGCATATCCTGTTGATTCTCTTAGATCTGGAACTTTTACTCAGAAATACGGTATAGCATCAACAATAATGGATTATGCGAGATACAATTATGTAGCCCAACCAGGAGATAAAAATATTCGCTTCATTAGAAAAATTGGACCCTACGACAAATACTCGATAAATTGGGGATACAGGTATTTTGATAACAAAAATTCTTTAGAAATCAAATCAATTTTAGAGGATATTGTAGACCAAAAATCTCTTAATCCAAAGTACATGTTTGGCTATGGCGGGCTAGATCCGAATTCTCAAACAGAGAATATCGGAGATGACCCTATAAATGCAACTACATACGGTATTAAAAATTTAAAAATTGTGATGGATCAATTACCCGAATGGACACAAACTAAGAATATAGATTATAAAGATTTGGAAGAAATTTATTTAGAGGCAATTTATGTTTACAGAAGATATATGTATCATGTACTAAATATTGTAGGAGGTGTCTTCGAAACAAGAAATTCAAGAAAGAAAAACAATATGAATACCTACAAAAATGTTTCTAAAGAGAAACAGATAGATGCTATTTTATTCCTTTATGAAAATCTATGGAAAAGTCAATATTGGTTAACTCCTAAAAAAATAACCTCAAAAATAAGGTCTAACGGAATTATGGAGCGAATTGAAAATATCCAAAAAAGTTCACTAAACAGACTATTATCATCTAGAAAATTAAATCAAATTCTTTCTTCTAACTCAACAGTTGAAGGGCTTGGGCTAAATTCCAAAGATGTTATATATGAAATTGAAAAAAATATTTTTAGCAATTTAAATCCAGATACTTCAGAGCAAAATTTACAAGTATATTTTGTTGAGAAAATGCTTGAATTGATAGATGATAAACAACTTCACCCAAGCATAAAGTCGTTTATAATTAGCCTTAAGAAAAATTTGAATAAGAAATTTAAAAGAAATACAAATAAATCTTTCAAAGCTCATTATGACTATCTGTATTTATTGACAAAAACTTAAATTTTGGTTTTTTCGATAACAGCTTGCCCAAACAAGCACAAGCCTGAATTTGTAACTACAAGGGAAACCGTTCCTAGGATAACCCAATTTTCAGAATTTTGATACTTCATTATAATCGCCTCACCTAGAAGAGAGAGTCCTAATCCAAAAATAAGAAGTGACACAACAGAATACAAAAACCATTTTTTCTTTTTATTCATAATTGAATTTATTTTAATAGTCTATAAAAAATAAAAATAACGAATTAAGTATTGATTGTATAGAAAAGATACAAAATGAAATTGATTGATAGTTGTAAATCCTCTATTACTTAAAAAGTCATTTAAGTTTTAAATAGTACTTTTTATAAGGATAATAAGATATTGTTGCTAGTAAAGCGACAAATGCTATTGAATAATAGACAAAATTAGGAGTAATAATTTTGTCTCCACTTGCATATGAATGCAAACCAACCAAATAAAAATTCACACCGAAATAGGTCATCAAAATACTTGCAAATGAGACTACACTTGCGAGATTAAAAATCCATTTTCCTCGCAAACTTGGTATAAATCTCATATGAATAACAAATGCATAAACCATAATACTTATAAGGGCCCACGTTTCCTTTGGATCCCATCCCCAATATCTTCCCCAACTTTCATTTGCCCACATTCCACCTAAAAAGTTTCCAATAGTTAACATAATCAGTCCAACGGTCATAGAAAGTTCATTTACAATTGAGAGTTCATTAATATTCAAGTGCATTATCTTTTTATTAGTTCTATTCGTCAAAAGCATCAGAAAAAGAACCACAATTCCAATTATCATACTAAGAGCAAAAGGACCATAACTACCAACTATTACAGCAACATGAATCATTAACCAATAGCTGTCAAGAACAGGTTGAAGATTTGCTATCGATGGATCCATCCAATTCCAGTGAGCAATCATCAAAATCATGGATACAACAAATGTTGTAGCTGCAAGGGTGAGATTTGACTTCCTGCCAAACAAAATTCCAAATAGCATAGTTGCCCAAGAAACATAAATCATTGACTCATATGCGTCACTCCACGGAGCATGACCAGAGATATAGGCCCTAAAAATTAAACCAGCAGTGTGAAGTGCAAATAGCAAATAAATAACTACTTTAAAAAAATTTATTAAGTAACCAAATACTTTTTTTTGATTGAAAATTTGAATTATCAGAAATAAAAAAAGTAACAGACCGGTATACAAGTACCAACTAAAAATTTTTTTAAAAACGTCATATTTGTTGTACAAAATTTCTGATTTGATTTTACTATCAGAAGGTACAATCATCTCACCATATCGTTTTTGATATCCTTTTAGACTTTCTAGCAAATTATCTGCATTTGTGTAGTCACCACTTTTTTTAGCCGATCTTAGGGACTGAAAGTAAAGAGGAAGTACATTATTTACATACAATGAATCAGGCCCTTTGAAATTTGTGTCCTGAATTTCAGGATAGGAAACCCATTTATTATTTTGATCTCCTGGAACAGGGAAAATCCTAAGAATCTTACCTTCCAATGCTGAATATAGTAAATTAACACGCTTATCTACCTCTATAAAATCTTTTTGAAACTGATTGGGAATTCCAGCCCTATAAGCTTTTTCAAGTTGTGTTGAGATTTTATAATTACCCTCTTTATCAAAAAAAGATACAAGAGGTGCGTATTTTGTTTTCTTTGGAACCCCAATTAGGTTTCTTAAAGAATCATTTCCTCTTTTTAAGTAAATAATTGGTGTATTAAACCATACGGCTGGACCGTTAAGAATCGATAATAAAACTTGATCTGAATTTAATCCTTTATATTCATCTTTCTTACTTACTTTTCTAACAAGTTCTGATGAAAATGTATTGGCAGGCTTCATCCTACCACCTAAATCTTGTATAACTAAAGAACCAAACTTTTCAGCTTGCTTAATTGGAAAAGCATCAGCAATAATTATCGAGTCATAATCAATCACTTTATCTACCTGTAGAAATCTGTTTTGAGCAAATGAAAAATGAGAGACAAAAAGAAAAAGTAAGGTTAGCAACGATTTTTGGTGTTTTATTTTTTCAATTTTCCTCGAAAGAAGTTTAAATCTAGTTTTTCCAAGGAAGAATATCCCTATCATACTCGCATAAAGAGTCATGTATCCCAAGTAGGTTAGTATAGTTCCCCATTTATCGTGATTAACTGAAAGGATAGTTCCTTTCTCATCTGGGTCGAATGACGATTGAAAGAATCTATATCCTTTGTGATCAAGTACATGATTCATGTAAATCCTATAATCAAAATTATCATTATCCCTAACTGTAATCTTACTTTCGAAAGAAGAGTAACTATTTTCTGTACCTGGATACTTTTCAGCAATAAAATCGTTTAATTTAATTTCAAAAGGAAGATTCATTTCAACAGATCCGTAAGACAGATAAAAGTCAAGAGCTCCTAATGATATTTTTTTATTTCTTTCAGAAAAACCTTTTCCTCCAAGTAAATTGACCTCCTTGAATTCATCGCCTACCCCTACCCTTACCTTCAGTAAATCTTGAAGATTTTCCTGCTCCTGATCAAGTTTTACAACATCAAATTTTCCACGTAAGACAGGTTCAGGAATTACAAATTGATAATTAGAAATAGTATAGAGACTTCTAAATTGAAGGTTTTCTTTTTTTTCTGGAACAATATTGTCAGAGTACTGATCAGCCATTCTTAAAAAACTTCCTTTAAAAGGACTAGTTAAAAAATACTCCCCATCAATTACCTCAATATTTATAGCTCCTTTAATGGGATTGTTGAGCGTAAAAAGCACATTGTGAATATTTGAGACTTCACCCTCTTTAATATAATGATTATGTCTCGTACCGTCGATTGCCTCAACTATTTTTATGTATTTATCTCCATCTGGGTCTAAAACAAGGTCCTCAGTAACATTTTCCATAAAATTCATGTAGCTAATATTGAATTTTATATCCTTAAAATTTTGCTCGATTTCGAAATCGTTTTGAACATGTTCGGATAATAGAAGTTCCTTTTTAATTTTCTTTCTAAAAACTTTGCCTTCAATCTCACCGTCAACTAAAACAGTAAGATATGTTTTGTCAGATAGAAATTTAGAAGTAGAATCTCCTTCTCTAATAGGCATCACTCCTTCATAACCTATATATCTTGTTACGAATGCACCAACCAAAATAAGAATAAAGGATAAGTGTAAGCCAAGAATGGCAAATTTGTCACGTCTAAACAATTTATACTTAAAAATATTTCCTGCAAAATTGATAACAAAGAGTAACATTATCAGTTCAAACCACCATGCATTGTATATCCATATTTTTGCTGTATCAGTTGAATACCAACTTTCAATAAAAGTTCCAAGCGCCATCGAAGTTGGAAAAATTATAAACAAAATAGCTGTTAAACGATTGGAAGCTAAGTATTTCCAATAAAAGTTTCTCATTAAATTAGATAAAAGTGCAAAGATACATTGAATCAAACTATAAAGGAAAGTTATTTATAAATTTACCCAATAGGAATATAACATTAAAATATTTTTTTAAATGATGAAAATTTCAATTATTGGGGCCGGGAACGTAGGAATAAATATGTTTGAAGCACTTAGAAAAAAAAAGGAAATTAAAATGGTGTCATTATTTAACAGGTCAATAGAAAAAATTTTAAGTCACAGGAAGAAAATTTTTATCACCAATAATATAAATGAAATAAAGAAATCTGATATATACATCATTTCCACAAATGACGACTCAATTGAAAAAGTCAGCAATGAACTTAAGGGAAGAGATGGACTGATAGTACATACCTCTGGAAGTACAGAAATGAAAGTTCTCTCTATTCACAAAAATTTTGGTGTACTCTATCCACTTCAAACGCTGACAAAAGATAAATTATGTGATTTTAAAAAAATACCAATTTGTATAGAAGGAAATAAGAATATTAATAACCAAAAATTAAAAAAGTTGGTAAAAATTATTGGATCAAAGTGCTATAATTTCGATTCAAAACAAAGACTAGCTTTGCATGTCTCAGCTGTATTTGCGTGTAATTTCACTAATTATTTATTTAGCATAGCTTATGATATTTGCGCTGAGAACAAAATACCATTTGAAATTTTTTTCCCTTTAATTAGAGAGACTATAGAAAAAATAGAAAAAAACAATCCTTCTAAAATACAGACTGGCCCTGGTATAAGAAAAGACTTAAATACTATTAAAAAACATTTAAATTTCATCAAATCTAAAAATTCAAAAAAAATATACTCTATATTAACAGAGGGGATAATAGCTAATAATGGAAAATAAAAATTACAAAGAATTACTTAAAAAAATCACAACCTTCATTCTAGATGTGGATGGTGTTCTAACAAATGGAAAAATATTGGTCACCTCGAAAGGTAAAATGTTAAGAGAAATGAACACAAAGGATGGTTTTGTCATAAAATACGCTCTAGATAAAGGCTTTAAAATTTTTATTATTTCAGGTGGGACAAACAAAGGGGTCAAGGAAAGACTAAAAGACTTAGGGATTGACGAGATTTTTTTAGGAGAGCATAAAAAAAACAATACCTATGAGAAGCTAATAAAAAAATACAACCTCAATAAAAATGAAATAGTGTATATGGGAGACGATATACCTGATATCCCTGTAATGAAAAAAATTGGAGTCCCTTGTTGTCCTAATGATGCTGTTCCAGATGTGAAACAGATTTCTATCTACGTATCAAAAAAAAATGGTGGACAGGGGTGCGTAAGAGATATTATAGAACAAACCCTAAGGGTTCAAAACAAATGGCTTACATAGAACTTAATAAAGGCAAAAAAATTATTTTAGGTTCTAACTCTCCTAGAAGAAAACAATTGCTCGAAGATGCTGGTGTAAAATTCAAAATTAGAGCTTTTCCTATAAATGAAGATTATCCTGTCAAGCTAAAGGGGAGTGAAATAACAGAGTATATAGTTGAAAAAAAAGCTCTAGAATTTAAGGAAGTAAAAGATGATGAGATTATAATTACTGCTGATACAATAGTTTGGGCCCAAAATGAACACCTCGGAAAACCAAAAGATCTAATGGAAGCTAAAAAATTTTTAGAGAAACTTTCTAATAAGAAACATGAGGTAATTACTTCTGTTTGTTTTAGAGAAAAAGAAAAAAAAACAATAATTTCTGAATCAACATTTGTTTTTTTTAAAAAAATATCAAATAGTGAGATTAATTATTATTTAAAAAAATTTGTCTTTTTAGACAAAGCAGGAGCTTACGGAATACAAGATTGGATAGGAATTATAGGTGTAAAAAGAATCGAAGGAAGCTATACAAATGTCATTGGACTTCCAGTTAGTCAAGTTATAGATGTCCTTCAAAAATTGTAGATATAAGCAATAAATTATGGGATTAAAGACTAAATTTATAACATATGAATAAGCCTAAATATTTTATACTATTTGTACTATTTTGTATCTCTAAATTTTATTCTCAATCAAGCAATGAAATTTATTTAAAACTTAAAAAATTAAACTTTTTAGGTTCAGTTTTGTATGTAGCTGCACATCCAGATGATGAAAACACGTCTCTAATTTCATATCTTTCAAATGAATTGCATGCTCACACATCCTATCTATCATTAACAAGAGGAGACGGCGGACAGAATTTAATTGGTACAGAATTAAATGATTTATTAGGAGTTATTAGAACAAGTGAGCTTTTACAAGCAAGAGCAATAGACGGTGGTAGCCAATATTTTACCTCAGCTATAGATTTTGGATTCTCCAAAAACTCCGAAGAGACATTAAAAATATGGCCAAAGAATATCATTCTAGAAGAAGTAGTAAGATTAATTAGAGAAATTAAACCAGACATAATCATTAATAGATTTGACCATAGAAGAGACGGACAAACACATGGCCATCACACATCTTCCGCGATTTTAAGTAAAGAAGCTTTTATTATAAGTGATAATCCAAATTTTTATTCATCTCAGTTGGATTCTTTACAATTGTGGAAACCTTTTAGACAATATGTAAATATTTCATGGTGGAGATATGGTAGTAGAGAAAAGTTTAACTCAATTAACAAGGATAATTTTATAAAAATTGATATAACCAAATACAATTTTTTAACTGGTAGAACGAATAGTGAAATTTCTGCACTTAGCAGATCACAACATAAATCTCAAGGTTTTGGAAGATCTCCAAGCTTAGAAAAAGAATCAGAATTTTTGGAATTAATTGGTGGACTTAAAAATAATTCTAATCGTATTTTCGAAGGTATAGACACTACATGGAACCGACTAGAGGGTGGAAAAAGAATAAAAATCTTAATTGACCAAATAATTGCAAAGTTTGATTTCGAAAAACCTGAAAAATCAGTTAAAAATCTTTTAGAAGTTTTCAATGAAATTAAGAGACTTGAAAATTCTGTTTGGAAAATAAGGAAATTAAAAGAAGTTAAAGAAATAATAAAGCTCTGTTTGGGTATTAAAATGATTACAAATACGGATTTCGATTATGGAAATAAAGATGAAGAAATCAATTTAGATTTTAAAATTCTAAATAACAGTAGCTACCCAATAAATATTACTAAAATTAACAATCAATTAAAAAGCTCTTTAATAAGCCCATATGAACTCTATCAAGACAATATTAAGTTCAAATTGCCAAATGAATTTAATACACCATATTGGTTAATTAAAGGTAAAAAAAACGGAAGGTTTATAATAGATAAAAAATATACAAACCAACCCATATCAGAAAAAGTTTCACTTCCAATAGAATTGAGGATTTTTGATACATTTCTGGACTATAAAGTCGAAGTGACACAAAGATTCAATAATCCTATAAAAGGTGAGGTTATCAATCCTTTTTACGTGGTTCCAAAAATTGCAGTAAATTTTAAAAAAAATAAATATTTATTCACAGATACAGAAAAGGAAAAAATAATAATTGAGGTAAAAAATCTTTCAAATGGATTTAAAGGAAAAATAAAATTAAACTCTCCTGCTGGTTGGGAAATAGATAAAAACCATGTTGACTTATACTTAACTGAGAAGGGAAAGACTAAAAATATTGAGTTTCAAATCAGACCCACTGATAATTCTAAAGATGGAATTTTGTATGTATCAGTTGTTTCTGATGATAAAATACTTGCTGATGAGAGTTTATCAATTTTTAACATTGATTATAATCATATCCCCAAGCAATACATTGTAAAGCCATTTTATCCAAAAATAAAAAAACTGGATTTAGTACTTCCAAGAAAAAAAGTGGGATATATAATGGGTGCGGGAGATTTAGTTTATGAAAATTTGAAATCGATAGGAGTAAATATAGAGTTAATTGATATCAACGAAATTGAAAATGTTGATTTAGAGAGGTTTGACACGATTATAATAGGTATTCGTGCTTACAATGTTCATGATGAGTTAAGTTCTAATAATGAGCTTCTCTTTGAGTATGCTAAAAGAGGGGGTAATTTATTGATTCAATATAATACTACTAGAAATTTATTAACAAAAAAACTGACACCCTTTTACTTAAATTTATCAAGGGACAGAGTTACTGAGGAAGATTCTACCGTTAAAATACTGAATCCTCTTCATAGGGCTTTAAATTTTCCTCATAAAATTACTTCTGAAGATTTTGAGAATTGGGTTCAAGAAAGGGGGCTATACTTTCCGAACAAATGGGATAAAAACTTTATCCCTATGTTATCCATGAACGATAAAAATGAAAATGAAAAACTAGGTTCTCTTTTAATTGGAAATTATGGAAAAGGGAAAATAATTTACACTGGCTTAAGTTTTTTTAGGCAAATACCATCGGGAGTTACAGGGGCTTATCGTTTACTAATTAATTTGATTTCACTCGAATAATGAAAATTTTTGATAAAAAAGAATATTTGTTCATTGTTATTATCAATGTTAGTTATTGGATAGTTTTTTTTATAATCATGAAAAAATTTAATTAATGGAGATTTTAGATTGGGTTGTTTTAGTTTTTTCTGTTGGTTTCATTGTTTTGTATGGAATATGGAAAAATATCAAAAACAAAGATCTTCAAGAATACTTCAAAGGAAATAATAAGAGTAGATGGTGGACTATAGGCATATCCGTAATGGCCACACAGGCAAGTGCAATAACATTTTTATCTACACCAGGACAAGCTTATAGCGATGGAATGGGATTTATTCAATTTTACTTTGGACTACCCTTTGCGGTAATAATAATATCGATGTTTTTTCTTCCTATATATCACAAATTAAAAGTTTACACAGCCTATGAGTTTTTAGAAAAGAGGTTTAATAAAAAAACTAGAACCCTAGCTTCCTTACTTTTTTTAATACAAAGAGGACTTGCTGCTGGGATAACTATTTATGCCCCTGCAATAATTATGAGTTTAATTCTAAAGTGGCCCTTGTATCTACTAATTATTATAATTGGATCTTTGGTTACATTTTACACCCTTATTGGTGGTACCAAAGCTGTAAACGTGACTCAAAAACAACAAATGTTTGTAATTTTTATCGGTCTATTTATTACCATCTATTATATCTTTAAAGGGATACCAAAAGAATTTAGTTTTAACGAAGTATTAGAAATTGCTGGGGCTAACGGGAAGCTTGACATTCTTAATTTCGATTTGGATTTTAAAAGTAGATACACATTTTGGAGTGGGATAACTGGTGGTCTATTTTTAGCATTATCTTACTTTGGAACCGACCAAAGCCAAGTCCAAAGATATATATCAGGAAAGAGTTTAAAGGAGAGTCAAAAAGGACTTTTTTTTAATGCAATTTTAAAGGTTCCTATGCAATTTTTTATATTGTTTATAGGCGTTTCTGTATTTGTTTTTTATCAATTTAATATTTCACCCATCAATTTTAATACAGCCGCTTTAGAAAAGGTTAGAAATTCAAAATTTAATACTGAATTTGAAATTCTTGAACAAAAACACAAAGAAATTCAAGAAGAGAAATTTTTTTTGATGAAAACATTTTCTAAATCAAATGGGATTCAAGAAATAAAAAAATTGCAAGAATCAGAATCTTTAATTAGGAATGACGCAAAAAGCCTTATTTCAAAAGTTTCTCCATCATTGGAGGTCAATGACAAAGATTATGTATTTATAAATTTTATAGTAAATAACCTTCCGAGTGGAATAATAGGTCTTCTTATTTCAGTTATATTGTGTGCGGCTATGAGTTCTACTGCTTCAGAGCTTAACGCTCTAGCGGCCTGCTCTTATTTAGATATCTACAGAAATAATTTCAAAGTAAAAAGTAATTACAGTGATTTGCAGATGTCAAAATTTATGACTTTCATATGGGGTCTCATTGCAATTATATTTGCCTTAACAGCAACATTGGCGGAAAATTTAATTCAATTAGTGAACATCATAGGTTCAATATTTTATGGAACAATATTGGGAATATTTTTAGTAGGATTATTCTTTAAAAAAATACAAGCAAAAAACATTTTTAATTCTGCCTTATCAACTCAAATATTAATCTTTATCATTTTTTATTTAGATGTTATAGGCTATTTGTGGTTAAATTTTATAGGATCATTTTTAACTATTCTGTTAGCTTATATCCTTCAAAAATTAACCAAAGAGTAAAATAAATAAATTACCTTCTACTCCACTCTTCAATAGATTTTTTATTTAAACTAATTAAGTTTTTTGTACCTCTTTTTTCTGCAAGTTTGATAGATTTATTTGCTGCTTCTATAGCCGACTTAAACTTCTCTAACCCTGCGTGAATTTCAGCTTTAGTTCTATAGTAAAAGTAGTATTCTTTTTCCTTCACAGCCTTTATTATCCACTTTTCAGCTTTCTTTAAGTCTCTACCTGTAGTTAAATAATATGAGGCGGCACTATAATAGTCTCTGTGTCCAGGATTACCTTTCATAGTTTCTTTTATAGATGCCATGGTTTTTTCATCAGTAGATACGGTAAAAGGCATTTCAATTCTAGAATTTTCCCATGCTAAGTTTAGTGAAGCTGAATCAGTTGAAATATCACCTATCCAAATTGAAAATGTTTCGATCTGATTAGCGTTTTTTACTGGTATATCTAATTTAAGAGCGATTTTTTCAGGATCCCAAGCTTTTGGTAAGGACCAGTCTTCAGTATAAAAGAACACTTCCCACATTTTTTTTCCAGGTCTAGTCAAAATGGAATAAGTGCCAGCAGGAAGAATATTTTCACCAAACATAAGATTATCATTAATTGTGATTTTTGTGTTACTATTAGCTCCTGTTCGCCAGATATCTCCATAATTGACCAAATTTCCCATGATTTTTCTACCACGCATTGATGGTCTAGAAAATTCAATTTTCACCTCAGTAAAGCCAACTATTTGGGTTAATTCTGATTTAGGACTGAGTGCAGGAGTCTGTACTTGAGAAAAGACAACTGAATAAATTAAAAAAGCAAATGAGAAAGATCTTAGATTCATATTTTAAAGTTTTAGTGTTAAAGTTAATCAATTTTAGAAAAATCATTTTCTTCTTTTGTTTAACTTTTTTTTGAATTTATTAAACATTTTATATTTTTGCTCTCCATGGTATATAGACTTAAAAGGATTCAACATTTACCCATTAGCATTAAAGAAGCTTGGAATTTCTTTTCTAATCCCTCTAATTTAAAAGAAATAACACCAATCTACATGGGTTTTAAAATTTTAGAAGGTGCAGATAAAGATATGTTTCCTGGTCAAATTATAAAATACATTGTCAAACCTCTCTTTGGGATACCTTTAAGATGGGTGACTGAAATCACCCATGTTGAAAAAGAAACATATTTCGTTGACGAACAAAGATATGGACCTTATAAGCTTTGGCATCACAAACATTTTTTTAACAAAATTAAAGACGGAGTTGAAATGATCGATATTGTAGATTACAGGCTGCCTTTTGGTATACTCGGCAGAATGGCTCATCCTCTTTTTATTAAAAAAAAATTAAATCAAATTTTTGATTACAGATATAAGGTACTCGAAAATAAATTTGGAAATATAAATAAATGAAAAATTATTTAATTATTGGAGGTTCTTCAGGAATTGGAAAAGAAATTTCGGAACTGTTGTCAAAAGAAAACATTGTTTTTTCAACCTCGAGAAATGAATTAAATGAATCTAATGAGAATATTAGACACATAAAATACGATGTTCTTGAAGACGATCTTGACCCTGGATTGTTACCTAACCAAATTGATGGTTTCGTTTATTGCCCAGGTACAATTAACCTGAGACCTTTTAGAAGTTTGAAACTTGAAACTTTTAGAAGCGACTTAGAATTAAATCTTATAGGCGCTATAAAAACATTGCAAATAATTTTAAATAGACTTCAGCAAAGTCCTTCCTCAAGTATAATCTTTTATAGTACTGTTGCTGTTAAAACAGGAATGCCTTTCCATTCTTCGGTATCTTCGTCAAAATCTGCACTAGAAGGATTAACAAAGTCACTGGCAGCTGAATTCGCTCCAAAAATCAGAGTCAATTGCATAGCGCCATCAATAGTTGATACACCCCTTGCAAATAAGTTTTTAAACACTGAAGATAAAATTGAAAAAGCTGCAGCTAGACACCCTTTGAATAAGATTGGTACTGCAAAAGAAATTGCTCAGCTTACTCAATATTTACTTGATGAAAAATCAAAGTGGATTACTGGTCAAATTATTAACATTGACGGTGGTATAAGTAGTGTTAAAGTTAATTAAATGGAAGAAAATTTTTCAGTTTTTTGGTTTAGAAGAGATTTAAGATTAGATGATAATCTAGGTTTAAATGGTGCTCTTTCATCAGGTTTAAAGGTAATTCCAATCTTTATTTTTGACACTGAGATAATCAATAAACTCGAAAAAAACGATTTAAGAATAAAAATGATTCATGCGGCCTTAGTTAAATTAAACGATGCCATGTTGGGGAACAGGTGTAATGTTGGAATGTATCTTGGAAATCCTAAGGCCGTTTTTGAATCACTTTTAAGAAAATATAAAATCAAAACTGTTTTTGCAAATCGTGATTACGAGCCATATGCTATAGAAAGAGATAAATCAATAAAATCATTTTTAGAAAAAAGAAACGTTACTTATAAATCTTTCAAAGATCAAGTTATTTTTGAAAAAGATGAAGTGGTCAAGGATGATGGTAATCCATATAAAGTATATACACCTTATTCTAGAAAATGGATTGAAAAATTAAACGCAACGGGGTTTGAAAGTTGTAAATCTGAAACTAAATTAACTTCTTTAGCTAGTCTAGAATTACCCTACCTTACATTAAAAGAAATTGGTTTTGATGAAAAAGAATTTGATATTCCATTATTTAATATTGATTCCAAAACAATTGAAAAATACGAAGAAACCAGAAACTTTCCTTACTTAAATAGTACCTCTAGAATTGGTGCTCACTTGAGATTTGGATTTGTAAGTATTAGAAAACTAGTGGAGAAAGCACTTAAATACTCAAACAATACATATTTAAAAGAATTGATTTGGAGGGAGTTTTTTATGCAAATACTATGGCATTTTCCATACACTCAAGAAAAATCCTTTAAACCTAAATACGATAATATAAATTGGCTTAATAATTATGAAGAATTTAAAAAATGGTGTGAGGGAAATACAGGCTATCCTTTAATCGATGCCGGCATGAGAGAATTAAATCAAACAGGATTTATGCATAATAGGGTAAGAATGCTAGTTGGAAGTTTTCTTTGTAAGCATCTATTAATTGATTGGAGATGGGGAGAAAAGTATTTTGCAAAAAAATTGTTAGACTATGAAATGTCTAGTAATGTAGGTAATTGGCAATGGGTGGCAGGATGTGGTGTAGATGCTTCTCCATATTTTAGGATTTTTAATCCAAAAGAGCAAATTAAAAAATTCGATAAAGATTTTAAATACATTAAAAAATGGGTTCCCGAATTTCAAAGTAGCTTATACCCTAAAGAAATTATTGATCATAAGTTTGCTCGAAATAGATGTTTAGAAACCTTCAAAGCTGCTGTTGCTTAAATGAATGGTGTTAAAAAAGCAAATTTACCATCTAAAATTTGTCCAGCTTGTAAAAGACCATTTAGTTGGAGAAAAAAATGGGAAAACAACTGGAATAATGTCAAATACTGTAGTAAAAGATGTCGAGCTCGTTAGGTGTTTCTCTAGTTTGGTATAGAAACGATCTTAGAATAAGAGATCATCAGGGACTTTCAAAAGCTATTGATAGCAATAGACAAGTTGTCGCTTATTTCAATTTTAATCCTAATTTATTTAAAGAATTAAATATGGGGTTTAAAAAAACAGGTATTTACAGAAGTAAATTTATGATTGAATCAGTAAATGATTTGCAACTTGAGTTAGATAAGTTGAATATTAGTTTAATAATTGACAATTGTCCAGATGGTCAAAATCTTATAAAAAAGATAAAAAAATTAAATGTCAAGGAAATTTTCATTCAAAGAGAATGGACTCGTGACGAAATCAATGAAGAAAAAGAAGTTTTAAATAAGATTGATAGTAATGTAAAAGTGAACTATTCTTTCGAACAATTTTTATATCACCCCAACGATTTGAAAAAAAAAATTGACGATATCCCCAATGTTTTCACGTTATTTAGAAAAAAATGTGAAAAAGATTTAAAAGTTAGGAGTTTGGCGGATAATCCGCATAGGTTGGAATCAAAGAATAGACTATCCGAGAAATACAAAATTCCAAGTTTAAATGATTTAGGTTTTAAGGAATTTAAACTTGACAAAAGAAGCGCATTCCCATTTAAAGGGGGGGGCAAAAGTGGTATTGAGAGAATCAATAATTATTTATGGGAAACAAAAAAGTTATCTGTTTATAAACATACTAGAAATGGATTGATTGGAATTGATTATAGTTCTAAGTTCTCTTCTTGGTTAGCAAACGGTTCTGTATCCCCAAAAATGATTTATTGGGAAATAAAAAAATATGAAAATAAGGTAATCAAAAACCAATCCACATATTGGTTGGTATTTGAACTTATATGGAGAGACTATTTTAAGTACATATCAATGAAATATAGAGACAAGATTTTTAGTATTGAAGGTATTTTGAACAGAAAATATAATTGGGATAAATCAAAAACCAAAGTATATGAATGGATTAACGGAAAAACAAAAGAACCATTTGTGAATTCAAATATGTTGGAAATAAAAAATACTGGATGGATGAGTAATAGGGGAAGACAAAATGTTGCTAGTTATTTTGCAAAGGAACTAAAATTGGATTGGAGAATCGGTGCTTCATATTTCGAATCAATGCTTATAGATTATGATGTACATAGCAATTATGGAAATTGGATGTATGTATCTGGTGTTGGAAATGATCCAAGGGACAGGAAATTCAACATTAAATGGCAGTCAGAAAAATACGATCCTAACATGAAATTTCAAAATTTGTGGCTAAATGAATGAAAATATGAACATATTATTTCCAAATCAGCTTTTTGAAAATTCTCCCTTAATGAAAAACCAAAATGAATTTATTTTGGTTGAAGAATTTCTTTTTTTCAATCAATTTAAATTTCACAAGCAAAAAATACTTTTCCACAGGCTTACGATGAAAAATTATCAGCGTTATTTGGAGTTGCACGACAGAAAAGTAAAATATATTGAATCAACCGAAACAGAATCTGACATAAGAAATTTACTTGAAAATCTATGTATTAATCTCAACAAAATTGAAATAATAGATCCCGATGATTATTATATCCAAAAAAGAATTTCAAATTTTTGTAAAAAAAATAAAATCCAACTAATTATTCATGAAAATCCAAGTTTTATAACTAAAAAATCTGAACTAAACGAGTTTTTTAAAAAAGACAAAAAAAAGTTTTTTCAAACCTCGTTCTATAAATCACAAAGAAAAAAATTTAATATTCTAATCGAACAAAACGGAAAACCAACAGGGGGGGATTGGACATATGATGTGATGAATAGGGAAAAATATCCAAAAGACAAAAATCCGCCTAAAATAGAATTTGCAGATGTAGATGATAAACTTTTTTCTGAATCTGTAAGTTTCATTAATACAAATTACAGTCAAAATCCAGGATTAATCAATGTTAAATTTATTTATCCTACTGATCACAAAAGTGCAAAATTATGGTTTTTAAAGTTTCTTAAAGATAGGTTTAACGAATTTGGCCCATACGAGGATTCAATTGTTAAAGAAGAGTCTTTTTTAAATCATAGCTTACTTTCGCCACTAATTAACAGCGGATTAATCACACCTGAATTTATTGTTAAGGAGTCAATTGATTTTTATCAAAAAAATAATATAATGATTAATTCATGTGAAGGGTTTATAAGACAAATTATTGGCTGGAGAGAGTTTATAAGGGGTATTTACTTTTGCAAAGGGGTTGAAGAAAGGACAAAAAACTTTTGGGGCTTTAAAAGAAAAATTAGTAAATCTTTTTATGATGGAAATACTGGTATAGACCCGGTTGACGACACAATAAAGAAAATTAATACTACAGCATATGCGCACCACATTGAAAGGCTTATGATAATGGGAAATTTCATGCTTTTATGTGAATTTGACCCGGACGAAGTCTATAAATGGTTTATGGAGTTATTCATTGATGCCTATGATTGGGTAATGGTTCCAAACGTTTATGGAATGAGTCAATTCGCTGATGGAGGCCTTATGTCCACAAAACCCTACATAAGCGGTAGTAACTATATACTTAAAATGAGTAATTACAAAAAAGGAGATTGGTGTACCATCTGGGATTCACTTTTTTGGAATTTTATAGACAAAAAAAGAGAGTTTTTTGAAAAAAACCCAAGAATGAGAATTCTCGTAAGAAGCTTTGACAAAATGGATATTTTAAAAAAAACAAACTATCTAAAGTGTGCAGAAGATTACTTGTTATCAATTGACAATTCTGATAATTAAATTTTCATACATGCTAATTAAAATTAAAAATGAAAAATAAAATCGTTTTTAGTCACCGTGAGCTGGATAGAATCATTGAGATGGCTTGGGAAGATAGAACTTCGTTTGATGTTATTAAAAAACAATTTGGTATTGCTGAAAAAGATGTTATTAAATTGATGAGAAAAGAACTGAAGGAAAAAAGTTTTAAAATGTGGAGAAAAAGAGTTCAAGGAAGGTCAACGAAGCATAGTAGTATGTCATCAGGAGACAAATTAAGATTTAAATCAAATAGTCAGAGACAAATTACTTTAAACAAAATATCAAAAAGAAAAAGAAATTAGGTTAGCTCTCAACCCTTTCAATTTTAGCGCCAATCTTTCTTAGCTTTTCGTCTATATTCTCGTAACCCCTATCAATTTGCTCGATGTTTTCAATTTTACTCGTTCCATCTGCCGATAAAGCGGCTATCAAAAGAGCAATTCCAGCTCTTATGTCAGGAGATGTCATAGCTGATGCTTTTAGATTTGATCTAAAGTTATGCCCATTGACTGTTGCTCTGTGAGGGTCACAAAGTATGATTTTAGCACCCATGTCAATTAACTTATCAACAAAGAAAAGTCTACTCTCAAACATTTTTTGATGAATTAAGACACTCCCATTAGCTTGAGTTGCAACCACCAATGCTATACTTATTAAGTCAGGAGAAAAACCGGGCCAAGGAGCGTCAGCGATAGTTAAAATTGAACCATCTATATAGCTTTGAATTTCATATCCATTTTTATGTTTAGGTATAAAAATATTATCATCTATTTTTTCTATTCTTATACCAAGTTTTTTAAAAATCATTGGTATTTGACCTAAATACTCCCAGTTTACATTCTCAATTGTAAGTTCACTTTTCGTTATGGCCGCAAGACCAATCCAACTTCCTATCTCAATCATATCAGGCAATATTTTATGACTGGCACCATTTAATTTACTTACACCTTCAATAATTAAGAAATTTGAACCTATACCTGAGATCTTTGCCCCCATCCTATTTAATAATTTACATAATTGTTGAATATAAGGTTCACATGCAGCATTATAAATAGTGGTTTTTCCTTCGGCGAGAACACCTGCCATGACAATATTTGCAGTGCCCGTAACTGAGGCTTCATCAAGTAAAATATTGGATCCTTTCAGTTTTTTTGCCTTTATATTAAAAAAACTTTCTTTTCTATCATAACTAAATTCGGCACCTAATTTTTTAAAACTTTCAAAATGTGTATCCAATCTTCTTCTACCTATTTTATCTCCACCTGGTCTTGGAATAGACCCAAATCCGAATCTTGCTAGTAGCGGACCAACTATCATAATAGATCCCCTTATTGATTTTGCCAAATTTTTATATTTGTCTGATTTTAAAAATTCTAAGTTCAGTTCATCTGCTTTAAATGAATATTCTCCAGAATTAAGTTTATTAATTTTTACCCCAATAAACTTTAAAATTTCAATTAAACGATTTACATCAATTATATTTGGTATGTTTTCAATTGTTACTTCTTCAGCTGTTAAAAGGACACTGCTTATAACTTGTAAAGCTTCATTCTTTGCACCTTGAGGTTTTATCCTTCCTTTTAGTGATTGACCACCTTCAATAACAAATGAACTCATTATACTTTAATATCGTTTTCTATTCCGACCTTTTCTCGGCTTATTCATTGATTTATTCCTGGGTCCATTTCCATTTTTTGATTTCATTTTCAAGAGAACATCTGTAGATGTGAGTGGTAAAAGGTCTTCTTTAATTGATAATTTGCCTTCAGAAAGCTCACTTAAATGATCAAAAATAACGTTATCATCAACAGTGTCTTTATTCCAGTTTAAAAAACACTTTTTCATATGATTAGCAATATTATATACCAAAGCGTCTTTCATTTCTCCTTCCTCCCACTTGATTGCTGCATCAATCATTTTTTTAAGGTTACTACCATAAAACCTATATTTAGGTGGATTATTAGGGTAATCCATTGGTTTTGGTTTTTTAGCTAACAATTCCGCTTCAGGTTTTTCAAAAGGACTATCCACGTCAAGCTTGAAATTTGACATAATAAAAAGTTGATCCCAGAGCTTGTGCTGAAAATCAGAAATATCTCGCAGATGAGGATTTAAATTTCCCATAACATCAATTACTGCTTTAGCCTTTTTGTTTCTTTCTTCTTTATCTTTTATATCAATTATTTGCTCAACCATAAGATGAATATGCCTTCCATATTCAGGAATAATCAAGTCAGGTCTATCAGAATTATATTGAAGTGGTTCCATAAAAGTTTTTATTGGATATTTATAGAGGTATCACAAAAGTAACATTTTTTATTAAAAATTTTATTAAAGTCTAATAAGACCTTTAAAATGGCTGGTTTTTTTGTAAATATTAATTACTTCTTCAGGAAAATTCAACTTAGTATTAATTGAAATACTCAAAAATTTCTTATTTGAAGAATATTTCCTGGAAATATTAATTTCAAGATCCTTAAAAATTAAAATCAGTTCTTCAATATAAGAAGAATTGGAAGGCATAATAAATTTAAACATGTACATGCCTGGCCATGAATGAGAAATTTCTAATTTTTTCAAGAATCTCTTGTAAAATTCATCTGAATTTTGTGAAATAGTCATATAAATTTATTTTTATAAAAATAATTATAAAATTGATAGACACATCTAAAATTGTAATTAGTGGTGGCCCTGGGGGTGGTAAGACAACTATAATTAATGCATTAAAAGGACTGGGGTATTTTTGTTATGATGAAATCTCGAGAGATTTAATTGATAAGGGTAAAAAAAATCATGGTCATAATTTATTTGTTAAAAATCCAATCAAATTTAGCAATATATTATGGGAAAAAAGAGAAGAGCAGTATAAAGACTCTATAACTCAGAAAAAGTATAATAAAGTATTTTTTGATAGAAGTTTGTTAGATGTAACATCCTACCTTGAATTTATTGGTAAAAGAAATATAAATCTTGAGAAACAACTTAAATATTTTAAGTATGACCTCGTATTTTTGGTTAAACCAAACAAAAACATTTACAGAAAAGATTTTTCAAGGTATGAAGATTTTAATGAATCAATAAAAATTCATAATATCCTAAAGAAAAACTATCAAAACAATTTTAAAACGGTTAATGTACCGTTTAAGAAATTAAGTGAAAGACTTAATTTTATAATCAAATTTTGTAAAAAAATATAATAACCTAATGAGTCTTAAAATAGTTTTTTTTGGAACTCCTGATTTTGCTGTTCACAGCTTAAAGGAAATTTATGATTCAAATTTTGTTCTTGAATGTGTTGTAACAAATCCAGATAAAAAATCTGGAAGAGGAAGAAAAATAAGTAGGAGCGCCGTTAGGAATTTTTGTTCGGATAACAATATAAAGACATTACAGCCTGAAGCATTCACCGAGACTGATTTTATTTCAAGATTAAAACTTTTAAAAGCAGACTTGTTTATTGTGGTAGCATTCAAAAAATTACCAAAATTAGTATGGGAAATACCCCCGCTTGGAACAATTAATCTACATGCCTCAATTCTTCCTAATTATAGAGGAGCTGCCCCTATAAATTGGGTGATAATTAACCAACAAACTGAAACAGGAATTACAACCTTTTATATAAATGACAAAATTGATTGTGGTAAAATCATTTTAATCGAAAAAATTAAAATAGATAAATCCGAAACATATGATAGCTTAAAAAAGAAAATGATTTTAGTAAGCAAAAGGATAATAATTTCAACATTGAATGAAATTAAGAAGGGCAATGATGGACATGAACAAGAATCTATCAAAAATTTAAGTTTAGCCCCAAAATTAAATAAGGACAATACAAGAATTGATTGGTCAGAAACTCTAGATAAAGTTGAGTCAAGAATCAGAGGACTGTCGTCGTATCCTGGTGCATGGACAGAGTTGGAAAACAAAGAAAATAGGATTATTTTAAAAATTTTCAGTGCTTCAATCAAATATTCTAAAAATGAATCAAACCCTGAAAATATTTTATTGTTAAAGGATGAAATTATAATTACACATTATGAAGGGATTTTAATATGTCATGAAATTCAAATACCTAATAAGAAAAGGATGAAATCTAGGGAAATTTTAAATGGAAACCATTTAAAATCGTTTTTAAGAGCTAAATAATTGTGTTTTATAAACAATAATGCTTAGTTATCAACAATTATCACCATTTAGTCGTTAAAATTCGTTGGACTTCGCATAAACACTATATATTTGTGTAACTAAAATGTTAATTTAAATTAAATATTATGAACAAAACACAATTAATTGATGCAATGGCTGCTGATGCAGACATTTCAAAAGCTGCAGCCAAAAAAGCTTTAGAATCTTTTCTAGGTAACGTGGGAGGAGCACTAAAAGGTGGTGGTAGAGTATCACTGGTAGGATTTGGATCATGGTCGGTTTCAAAAAGAGCTGCTAGAGATGGAAGAAATCCAAGAACTGGAGCTACTATTAAAATTGCTGCTAAAAATGTTGTTAAATTTAAAGCAGGTGCTGAATTATCAGGTTCAGTAAATTAATAAAATAAGTAATTTCGAAAAATCTCCTTCGGGAGATTTTTTTTTTATAAATTTTATGCTTTGATATCCAAAGGTTATCTTCTAATTTCTGATGTGTCTTTAGCAGAAGATTTTATATTTAGGAGGTCTGTTATTTTAATTTGTGATAAAGAAAATAAAAATCCAATGGGCTTTATTTTAAACAAGCCATTAGAAATTAATCTTTCAAATATTTTTTCTGGAGTAAGCAGAAAACTCAAGCTATTTTTTGGAGGACCAGTTTCTGAAGACAAACTATTTTGTATTCACAAGTCCGAATTGAAATTGAAATCCAGTAAAAAAATAACAGAATACCTGAGCTATGGTCTTGACCTTGATGAAATTATTTCAAAAACTGAAAATGGCGAATTAGATGAGGAAAATGTCATGTTTTTCTTAGGTTACTCAGGATGGAGTGATCAACAACTAAAAGACGAGATAGATGAAAATTTTTGGAAAATAAATAAAGACTATTCAAAAAATATTTTTGAAAAATCTCGTGAAAATCTGTGGAATAAACTAACAAAGAAAATGGAAGGTGATTCTTATATCTGGTCTAATGCACCAGAAAATTTGCAAGACAATTAAATTTTAAATTTAAAAAAAAACTATACAGCTCCTAATACCTGTTTTAAATCACCAACCAAATTTGTCCACAACATTTTTGACTCTTCCAATTCATCATCATCTGAAAAGTCGGTGACAGTAAGTGAAACATCTTTTGTTATTTCATCTACAGTAATTAAAAATTCAAAAAAATATTTTTGATAATCTTCCTCATCATTTACCCACATGAATTTTACTAATTCATTATTTTTTTTTGACAAAAGCTTAGCATATTCCTCACTATCTTCCCAAATAAAGGTAAAATCTTCACCTCTTGAATTTACATCATCAGCGAACCACTCTGATAAACCTGATGGAGTAGATAAATATTGAAACAATAATTGAGGTGAGCAATGAAAATTGAACTCTAAACTGAATAATTTTTTGTTGGTCATTATAAGTAGTTTCAATAGCAATATATCGAAAAATTGTTTACATGGTAAATTTTAAATTGATTTTTTTAATCCTTTTTTTTCGAGCATTTTTATATCTTGCACAGGTTTCGATGGCGAGGTAGCTCAGGTGGTCAGAGCGTCGGATTCATAACCCGGAGGTCGGGAGTTCAAGTCTCCCCCTCGCTACTTACACTCCTATGTTTATATTTTATAACTTGCAAAGTAAAATTTCTAAATTTTAATTCATTATAAATATTTTAAAAAAAATTTACTTCTGCTTTCGTCAAAAAAAATAATTAAAAAATGAAAAAAAGATTAATTCTAATATTATCTTTTATTATTTTTTTTTGCAGCAAAGATGATTCGGACTCTTCAAACCAACTTGAAACCAACCCAGTTGTAACGTATGATGTTTCAATTAGTTCATCAGTAGGTGGAAGGATTAACATATTTACAAGAAATGGCGGGAATACAGAGTCAGGTCCTTATAAAGCTGGGACTGTTTTAAGAATAACTGCTACTCCTAATGATGGTTATGAATTTATTGGCTGGACTGGAAGCAATGAAACTTCAATGGAAATCACGATAACAGTAAATTCAGATATAACATTAACAGCAAACTTTGAGAAAATCCCCGAGAATAGTTCAAACAACAAAGTTGTTTTTAATAAAAATATCCACAACAGCCTACCTGAAGACTGGACTAATGAATACAATAATATAATGGATAGCTTAGATATTATAATACCAGTAATGGCAACAAATTATGCAGAATTAGATATCTATGCTTGGAATAGCAATGCAAACAAACCTTATTCGTCAATTATTGGAAATCAAGGTGGAGCTTGTATATGCGGAAATGATGTAGAAAGATATATGGTTTTAGAAATCCCAGAAGATGAGTTTACTTTTGAATCAATGCATAGATATTCAGTTATACCTCATGAAATGTTTCATGCTTATCAAATGAGTATATCAAAAAATTTTTATGACGGTGATTTTCGGATAAAGTGGTTGTCGGAAGGAACTGCAGCTTCTTTTGAATCAATTTATATTCAACAAAACTATTCATATAATTATTTCAAATTTGACCAAAACAGGGTTAATATTGAAGTTTTAACTTCCCCTGAAATTTTCGAAAATTATGACAGCTTAGGTGACATAAACTATTCTTCTTCTGTCTTTATCACATTAGTTCTAGTAAAAGAATTACAGAAAAATAATATCTCTGAGGAAAAGGCCTTTGAATTAGTTTTTAGAAATTTTTTACAAAAAAATCCTAACGATGAAAATTGGAAAAATATATTTGAAGAGGTTTTTTCTATTTCATTAGAGAATTTTTATTCTTCAATCTCAAATTACTCAAATGACATTGAAACAGTTTTACCAAGCGAAAATTTAAACTTATACGATATATTTCAGTTATCTAGTGAAAACTATACAATCAACGTTACATCCCCAGATTCAGATGATTATATTTTAAATGGTAAGGATGCAAAGGGAATTGTTGAGGGAAGAGATCCAAAAATAACGGTTAAGTTAGGCGACAAACTTACCTTTGAGGTTGATGCATTTGGGCACCCATTTTATTTAAAAACCGAACAGGGATTAGGGATAGAAGATTTGGTCGTTGGTGCAGACAACAATGGTACTGAAAGTGGAGCAGTTATCTGGACACCTTCAAAGAAAGGAACCTTTTATTATCAATGCTCATTACATAATGGCATGTATGGTGAAATCATTGTTGAATAAAAAAATCCCAATCTAATGGGATTTAATTTTTTGTGCGGAGAGACCGAGACTCGAACTCGGGGAACACTTGCGCGTTCACAGATTAGCAATCTGCTGCATTACCACTCTGCCACCTCTCCTTTTTAGAAACCGCAAGTTAAAGAATTAGAAATATGAAATCAAAATATGAGAAAAATATTTTAATTAGGATACTCAATTCTCAATTGATAAATATTAACTAATTTTCTTACAAGAACTTTTTTTACTGCTTCAATTTCTGAAAATGTAATATTTGAGTTTATAAATTGTCCTTCATCCATTTGTTGATTAATAATTTTATGGACAAACTCTTCTAATATTTCAAAAGAAGGTTCTTTTAGACTCTTTGAAGCTGCCTCGATTGAGTCTGCCATCATGACTATTGAAGTTTCCTTAGAAAAGGGCTTGGGTCCTGGATAAATAAATTTTTTGATATCTAAATTAGGATTTACTTCAATTTGTTTTTTATAAAAATAATAAACCTTTGAAGTACCATGGTGTGTTCTAATAAAGTCAAGTATCCTATCCGGAAGTTTATTTTTTTTTCCTAAACTAATACCATCAGATACATGATCTATGATAATTTTTGCACTTTCGTGAGGACTTAGTTCATCGTGAGGAGAAATGCTACCTTTTTGATTTTCAGAAAAAAAATTTGGTTTTTTTATTTTACCAATGTCATGGTAAAGTGCTCCCACACGAGTTAGTAATGCATTTGCCTTAATTTTACTAGCGCAAGCTTCAGATAAATTTGCTACTTGTAATGAATGATGAAATGTACCAGGGGCTTTATCTGATAATTCTTTTAGAAGAGGAGAGTTAGTGTCAGATAATTCTAAAAGAGAAACATCCGATACAAGAAAAAAGATTTTTTCATAGAAATAAATTAGTGGAAGAACAAAAAGTGTAAGCATTCCATTTGCAAGAAAATATCCAAATTGGAAAAAATCAATTTTTTCGATATTACCAGAACTTAAAAGATAAAAAATAATATATCCTAAAAAATACATAAACGTAATTTGTGCTACTGATATAAATAGATTTGCTCTTTTGTAAATTTGAGAAGTACTGAGAATTGCTACAATCCCAGCTAAAATTTGAACAAAAATGTATTCAAATCCGTTGAAAACGGTAAAACTTATTATAATTACCGAAATGATATGGATGAAATAGGCTAGTCTTGAGTCAAAAAATGTTTTTGTTAATAATGGAAAAATACAAATTGGTGCAACATAAATAAATCTTGAATCAAAATCTGCCAAAATCGATGACATAATTACTGTTAGAGATATATTTAAAAAAATGAAAGTCATTTTATTATCATCTTCAAAAACGTTATATCTAAATTTGTATATATAAATCAATGAAAGAAAGAGTAAAGTTGAGACTAACAAAAAATAACCTATCAGAATTGATTGATTTATCTTTTTATTGTCACTTTTAGAGGAAAACTGATAATTTAAAGATTTTAACTTATTAAATTTTTCTCCTTCTACAATTTGATTGGTTTCAATTATAACTTCACCTTTTGAAACCAAATCTCTTGTTTGGGATATTGATGAATTAAGTTCATTTATATATTCTTCAGTTAAATCCTTATTATATGATAAGTTAGGTTGTAAGATATCAAAGAATAGATTATAAAAATTTCTTTCTTTCAGCTTATTTTCATCAGTTAAATTTTTATTGATTTCATATAAAAGATTTTCCAATTTAAACAAAGAATCAGCTTCTGTTATCTTCTCCGTGTTATAAGAAATTAATGAAATCCTTTTTGGGGTCGTAATGTTAAATTCTAAAGGAAGTATTCCTCTTTTTAAAAAAGAATTTAAAATAACTAATCCACGTTTATAACTTACAGAGTCATTTTCATTCTGAAAAAATTTATCAAATTTATTAGAATAATTATTTAAAATTACTTCAGATACGCCTGCATTTATATCAAAGTATAGAGTTGATTTTGATTCTATAGACTGTTTTTCTATCAGTAATTCTTCAGCTGATTTAATTATTGGAAAATCAAAAGGAGCATATAAAGTACTACCAGTCCATCTTTTACCCTCAGAAAACTGAATAGAATACTGAGTATTTAAAGGTAAAAAATAAACTATAATACTAGCTGAGACTATTAAAATGAAAGTTTTGTAAAGGAAAGGACTGATCTCCAAAAACTTTTTTAACATTGTTAAATAATTTTAATAATCTAAAAAAAATCTAAATCAAGTTTTATATCAAGAAATAGATAATAAAAGTAAAATGTCATTATTTAGACTCAATTTCTTTTAATAGTGCTTTCATTTCAGAAAAACCTTCAGTATCACCTACCGTTGCATAGATATTCTTCAAAGTTTCGATAGCATCAATATTACTTTTTGAGTCAATTTCAATAAGTTTTTGTAAAATAGGTACGCATTCCATATAAATAGATTCACGTTTTAACTTAAGTTCATCATATTTCTTATTTTCAGCTCTTGACGTCCCTAAAGAATTCATTTCCTCTACAATCGTACCTTCTTGTTCTAAAATCAATGATACTAAGTTCAGATATGCGTTTTGCATTTTTGGATCAAGTTCAATGGCTTTATTGTAATAATTTTCGGCATCTTTATTTTCTCCTAATTCCGAACTAACGACACCTAGATTATAATATAATGTTGCATTGCTTGGATCCTGTTTAAGTGCCTCTGAAACTAACTCAGAATACCTCTGATTGTTACCTAAACGGAAATTTATATTCGCTTCTGTTAGAATTAAATCAACGTCTGTTGGATTCTCGCTCCTAGCCTCCTCAACAGCTTGAATTGCCTTATCCTGCATCCCTAAATTATCATACAGTAAGGCAATTGATTTTATAATATTCGGATACACAGATTTGGTATCTTCTTGTCTAACATTTTCATAATCTTTTGATTTTTGAAATAAAGAGTATTCAACCTCTGAAATTTCTTTTTCAGAACCAGTCTCTACTGGTGTTGCATAGTATTTTGTTATAATTCCAGTATATTTCAATTCTTTTAGTTTTTCGTAATATGTAAGAGCAGTCTTATAATCATTTCCATTAATTGAACTCACTGCCGCGTAATATAATAGGTCCGTTTTATTTGGTGACATTTTATACGCTAAATTATAACTAGAAGCTGCCCCCTTGTAATTCCCTGAATTGTAAAGTTCATTAGCATAATTTTGAATTTCATAAAGAAGAAATTCAAGTTCAGATTTTAAAACTTCTTTGATAGCTTTATTACCTTCTGCCAATTTAAAATTATCAAATGCTTTTGCAAATTCCTTTTCACCTTTTGCGATTTGTCCTACTAATAAATGATATTGTGTAATTAACTTTGTATCATTTGAATTAAGAATTAAATCGCTGTTAGATAGGAGGGCATCTTTAGATTCGGAAACTTTTTCTTGCTTAAATAATTTTTGGGCCAGTTTAAGTTCTTTTTTTTGAGGATACAATAAAGAAAAGTAAAATAGAAATGTAAGTGTAAATATTTTGTTCATTTTTTTAAATTAGAGAGACCAATTTAAGTAATTTATACACTCAAATCCTCATTTTCAAGCAAGTTTTCTTGTGAGTCATCGTCGCTTTCTTCTTCCTTAATAACTTTAGCTACAGCGGCTATGGTATCTTCACCCTTTAAATTAATTAATTTTACCCCTTGAGTTGCTCTTCCCATTACTCTTAATTTTTCAACACTCATTCTTATAGCAATTCCGGATTTATTAATTATCATTAAATCATTTTCATCACTTACATTCTTGATAGATACTAAAGAACCGGTCTTTTCAGTAATTGATATAGTTTTTACGCCTTTACCTCCTCTATTTGTAATTCTGTAGTCCTCCAAACTCGATCTTTTACCATATCCATTTTTAGATACTACTAGAATATCAGTTGAAATATCGTTAACTGATACCATCCCAATTACTTTATCATTGTCATCTTTTAATTTAATTCCCCGAACACCAGATGCACTCCTTCCCATCGGTCTTGTTTTACTTTCTTCAAACCTAATAGCCTTACCTGACTTAACTGCCATTAATATTTCACTATTACCGTTGGTTAATTTAGCTTCTAATAGTTCATCGTTTTCTTTAATTGTGATAGCGTTGATTCCATTAATTCTTGGACGCGAATATTTTTCTAAGCAAGTTTTCTTTATTTGTCCCTTCTTTGTCGCCATTACAACAAAATGACTATTTACATACTCAGTATCTTTTAAATCTTGTGTATTGATAAACGCTTTTACTTTATCGTCTTGTTCAATATTAATTAAATTTTGAATTGCTCTTCCTTTAGAGGTTTTTGACCCTTCAGGTATTTCAAAAATTCTCATCCAAAAGCATCTCCCTTTTTGTGTAAAAAACAACATATATTGGTGATTTGTACCCACGAACATATGTTCTAAAAAATCTTCATTTCTAGTGGTAGAAGCCTTTTGACCTACTCCACCCCTATTTTGTATTTTATATTCTACCAATGGTGTTCTTTTAATATACCCAGCATGAGAAATTGTTACAACAACTTTATCATCTGGAATCATATCTTCTTCACTGAAATCACCTCCAGCATACTGAATTTCAGACCGTCTTTCGTCGCCATATTTTTCTTTTACCTCTAATAGCTCTGTTTTAATAATTTCCATTCTACGGTCCTTTTTACTTAAAATATCTTTTAAATCTAAAATTGTATTTTTAAGTTCATCGAACTCCTCTCTTAACTTGTTTTGCTCAAGACCGGTAAGTTGTCTAAGTCTCATCTCTACAATAGCTTTAGACTGAATTTCAGTAAGTTCGTATTTTAAGGACAAATTTGCTCTTGCTTCTTCAGGAGTTTTAGATTTTCTAATTATGCTAATAACCTCATCGATATTGTCCGATGCAATTATCAACCCCTCTAATATATGAGCTCTATCTTCGGCCTTTTTTAATTCGAATTCTGTTCTTTTGACTACAACTTCATGTCTATGTTCGACAAAGTAGTGTATTAATTCTTTTAAGTTTAATAATCTTGGTCTACCATTAACTAATGCTATATTGTTTACACTAAAGGAAGATTGTAGTGGTGTAAATTTATATAGTTTGTTTAAAACTATGTTTGGTATGGCATCTCTTTTTAAGATGTAAACAATCCTTAAACCCTTTCTGTCAGATTCATCTCTAATATTTGATATACCTTCAATTTTCTTTTCATTTACCAATTCAGCAGTTTTTTTTATCATTTCTGCTTTATTGACCTGGTATGGAATCTCTGTCACAACAATACATTCTTTAGAATCAATTTCTTCAATTGTGGCTTTACCTCTAATTACTACTCTTCCTCTTCCAGAGTGAAAAGCTTCTCTAACCCCTTCATAACCATAAATAACACCTCCAGTTGGAAAATCTGGAGCTTTAACATGTTTGATTAATTCATCGATGTCGTTTTTTAATTGCTTTTCAACGATTAATTCTTCTTTTCTGTTAGTTATTTCTAAATCTTTATGATTCCAATTTTTCCCGTCTTCTAAATATTCATTTTTTAAAATTTCAATTACTTCTTCATCTGTGATCGAAACTTTTTCTGATAAACCAATCTTTTTAATAAAAATGTTATCGATAAACTTTACTATACCATCTACCACCTCCATCAGGTTGTGAGGAGGCATATTGGTTGCCATACCGACAGCGATTCCTGAACCTCCATTTATCAAAAGATTAGGTATTTTAGTTGGTAAAACTACTGGTTCTTCTAAAGTATCATCAAAATTTAGTTGTTTATCAACAGTGTTTTTATCAATATCCGCTAACAAATCTTCAGAAATTTTTTGCATTCTAGCTTCTGTATATCTCATAGCAGCGGGGCTGTCACCGTCAATTGATCCGTAATTACCCTGGCCATCAACAAGCATGTATCTTAGACTCCACTCTTGAGCCATTCTAACCATTGTGTCATAGACTGAAGAATCTCCGTGAGGGTGATATTTTCCTAGAACTTCTCCAACTATTCGAGCAGATTTTCTATATGATGAAGACGCTCTTATACCCATTTCATGCATTCCATACAAAACTCTTCTGTGGACAGGTTTCAATCCGTCACGCACATCTGGTAAAGCACGTGACACAATGACAGACATAGAGTAATCGATATACGAAGACTCCATTTCCTTAACAATATTGATTGGTATAAGTTTTTCTCCTTCAGTCATTTTATAAAGAATTTAATAATACAAATTTATCTATTTACATAGTGTTTATTGGGATTGAGAAAATTATTTCTTATCTATTTATTAACATTTTATATTTGAAAAATCATCTTTTAAATGAGATGCATCTTCTTTGATTTTAATTTTTTTTTTTGTCTATTAGCCAAATATTTAACTATGGTACAATCTTTGGAATTAGTTTTTAAAATATTTATTTATGGATGATAATTTTTCTCCAAGAGTAAAAGATGTTATTTCTTTCAGCAAGGAAGAGGCCTTAAGACTAGGTCATGATCATATAGGAACTGAACATTTAGTTCTCGGAATGTTACGCGATGGAGGTGGAAAAGCAATCACAATTCTTAATGCTATCGATATCGACTTAGACAATCTTAGAAAAAAAGTAGAAATTTTAAACCCAGCCTTATTGAATAACGAAAGAGTTGAAAATACTAAAAGAAACCTTCATTTAACAAGACAGGCTGAAAGAGCTCTTAAAACTACGTTCTTGGAAGCAAAATTATTTCAAAGTAATTTAATTGATACTGCTCACTTATTACTTTGTATTCTAAGAAACGAAAATGATCCAACCACAAAACTTTTGAGTAAATTTAACATTAACTATGATTTGGTAAAAGAACAATTCAAAATATTACTAACAAATGATTCTGAGTACCTAGAGATTTCTGATTCTTCTTTTCCAGAGGAAAAAGATGATTCTGAAAGCGGCGAAAAACAAAACCCATTTGTTCCAACATCTGAATCTAGCAAATCAAGAAAATCTAAAACCCCAGTCCTTGATAATTTTGGAAAAGACATAACTGGACTTGCAGAAATGGATAAATTAGATCCAGTTGTTGGCCGAGAAAAAGAAATTGAAAGGGTTTCTCAGATTTTAAGCAGGAGAAAGAAAAATAATCCTTTATTAATTGGTGAGCCAGGAGTTGGAAAATCAGCCATCGCTGAAGGATTAGCCCTAAGGATAATTCAAAAAAGAGTATCAAGGGTTCTTTATGGAAAAAGAATAATAACCCTCGATTTAGCGAGCCTCGTAGCTGGTACTAAATATAGAGGGCAATTTGAAGAGAGAATGAAGGCAGTTGTTAATGAATTAGAAAAAAATGATGATATTATCCTTTTTATAGACGAAATTCATACAATTGTTGGTGCTGGAGGGGCAACAGGCAGTTTAGATGCTTCAAACATGTTCAAACCAGCTCTAGCGAGAGGTGAAATACAGTGCATTGGAGCTACAACTCTAGACGAATACAGGCAAAATATTGAAAAAGACGGAGCCCTGGAAAGAAGATTTCAAAAAGTTCTTATTGAACAAACATCTGAAACAGAAACAATCGAAATTCTCAATAATGTAAAAGAAAAGTATGAAAATCATCATAATGTAACTTACACTAAATCCGCAATTGATGCATGTGTAGAATTGACAAGTAGATATGTTACAGACCGATATTTACCCGATAAGGCAATAGATGCTCTTGACGAAGCAGGTTCAAGAGTACATATTAAAAACATGAAGGTTCCAAAAGAAGTAATTGACTTGGAAGAACAGCTAGAAATTGTAAGAAATAATAAAAATAGTGTCGTTAAAAAACAAAAATACGAAGAAGCTGCTAAACTTCGTGATGATGAAAAAAGAGTTGAAAGAAATTTAATTTTAGCTCAAGAAAAATGGGAAGAAGAATCAAAATTAAATAGAATTGAAGTTACAGAAGAACACATATCAGAGGTTGTCTCAATGATGACAGGAATTCCAGTTAGCAAAATACTTTCTACTGAAAAGAGTAAACTTTCTGGAATGTGCGAAAAAATAAATTCAAGTTTAATTGGCCAGGAACAAGCTGTAGAAAAGGTTGTTAAAGCAATTCAAAGAAATAGAGCTGGTCTAAAAGACCCACAAAAACCAATAGGCTCTTTCATTTTTTTGGGTCAAACTGGAGTCGGTAAAACACAACTAGCTAAAATTTTAGCAACAGAAATATTTGATTCAGAAGAAAATTTAGTCAGAATCGATATGAGCGAATACATGGAAAAATTTGCTATATCAAGACTAATTGGTGCTCCTCCAGGTTACGTTGGCTACGAAGAGGGCGGACAACTTAGTGAAAAGGTTAGACTAAAACCTTATTCTGTAATTCTACTTGATGAAGTAGAAAAAGCTCACCCAGATGTTTTTAACATGCTGCTTCAAGTTCTAGATGATGGATTTTTAACCGATAGCTTAGGGAGAAAAGTGAATTTTCAAAATACAATTATAATTATGACTTCCAATATTGGAGCAAGACAAATTAAGGATTTTGGAAATGGTGTAGGTTTTGAAACTTCGTCTCAAAAAGCACAATCGGAAGAATATGAAAAAAGTGTAATTAGAAATGCTCTCAAAAAAACCTTTTCTCCCGAATTTTTAAATCGTATAGATGATATAGTCATTTTCAATAGTCTTGACAAAAAGGATATGTTGAAAATCATTGACATTGAGCTTGAAAAAGTTATCAATAGAATTAAAAAGCTAGGTTTTGAAATAAAAATTTCAAGAAAAGCTAAAGAATTTCTTGTTGACAAGGGATATGATAAAAAGTATGGAGCCAGACCCTTAAAAAGAGCTATTCAAAAATATCTAGAGGACTTAATTGCACAAGAAATAGTAACTGACTCCATTAAAGAAAATGACATAATCAAGGTTGATCTCGATAATAAGAATCCTAAATTATTCCTTAACACAGGTCGCTAATTCATTTTTTTTTAAAAAACAAAACAATTAAATTACTTTTGCAGTCTAGTATTTAATTAATACAAAATTTTTTAACATATTATGGATATAATATTTTGTATTTAATTACATGTATGGAATAAGTTTTAATAAACCTATTTAATGAAAATATTAAAATTTGGTGGCACCTCAATTGCAAATCAACTTTGTATTAACAACATAATTGATATTGTCAAAAATGAAACTAAATGTGTAGTTGTGGTTTCTGCAATCTCTGGGGTTACAAACTTACTTAACAATTGCATGAACAAGGCAAAAGAAGGTGACTTAAAATTTAAATTAGAAATTGATGAAATTTTTATAAAACACCTTGACATTATAAATCTATTTATTTCAAAAAAAAGCGAAGGAGAATTAATTACTTTTATTAAAAATGAACTTCGTAAAGCAGAAAAACTTCTTAGAGGGATATCCCTAGTCAAGGAGATTACTCCAAATATTTACTCGAAAATAATTGTTACTGGAGAAATACTTTCAAGTAAACTAATAAATGAAATTTTTATTAGTGAAAAATTAAATTCAAGATTAGTTGATGGAAACGATTTGATTTATATAAGTGGAGATATTCAAAACCATTTAATAGACTGGGGCAAAACAAGGAAAAAGGTTAAACAACTTTTTAATCAAAACTCCTTTCATATAAATGTAATACCTGGTTTTATATGTAAGAATGAAAATGGTGATTTGTCTACTTTAGGAAGGGGTGGATCTGATTTTTCAGCATCAATAATAGCAAATTTATTAAATGCTAAATCACTAGAAATCTGGACGGATGTGAGCGGTGTTTATACAGCAAATCCAAAGATTGTTTCTCAGGCTAGACCCATTAAAAAAATTTCGTACCATGAGGCAATGGAATTATCGCATTTCGGAGCAAAAGTAATTTATCCCCCAACCGTTCAACCACTCATTAATAAAAAAATAGAATTAAAAATAAAAAATACTTTTTCACCAGAAAATAAAGGAACTTTAATAAGTAACTCAGTTAAAAAAAGTAATGGTCAAATAGTTAAGGGCATAACTTTTATAGATAAAGTTTCGATTTTGTGCATTGAGGGAAGTGGTATGATTGGCATTCCAGGTTATTCAAAAAGATTTTTTGAAGTAATTTCTAATAGTAATATTAACATTATTATGATTACTCAAGCCTCCTCTGAGCATTCTATATGTGTTGCATTAAGGAAAGAGGATGCCAAAAAAGGAAAAAAATTAATTGAAAAAGAATTTTTATCTGAAATACAATTAAAAAAGATTGATCCAATTAAACTCGAAGAGAACTTGGTAAATATTGCAATTGTTGGTGATAAAATGAAAGATCACCAAGGAATAAGCGGGAAGATGTTCAGTTCTCTAGGGTTAAATAATGTTAATATTCGAGCAATAGCCCAGGGCTCATCTGAAAGAAATATTTCAATAATAATTAACGAAAATGATACTAAAAAGGCTTTGAATACTCTTCATGAAGCTTTTTTTGAAAAGTACATTAAAACACTAAACTTATTCATTGTTGGGGTCGGAAATGTTGGTTCAAAACTTATTGAACAAATACGAAAGCAAAAAAAATATTTGGAAAGTTATCTAAGATTGAGAATAAAAGTTATAGCTATAGCAAATTCAAAAAAAACTCTCGTTAATCCAAATAGTATTGATACAAAAAATTGGAGAAAAGAACTGGATAATGCTGAAAAAACAGATCTTGATAATTTATTTAAAGAAGTTAAACAGCTGAACCTTAGAAACAGTATTTTTATTGACAACACAGCAGATGATAGGGTTTCACAAGAATATAAAAGATATTTGGAAAACAATATAGGAGTTGTTACCTGTAATAAAATTGCTTGTGCAGACAGTTTTATGAACTATAAAACCCTAAAGACTGTATCTCGAAAATTTAATAGTCCTTTTCTTTTTGAAACAAATGTTGGAGCCGGATTACCTGTTATTGATACCCTTTCAAACTTAATTGCTTCAGGTGATCAAATAATAAAAATTGAAGCAATTTTATCTGGTAGTTTAAATTATATTTTCAACAATTTCAAGACTGACGATTCATTCCACAAAATCGTACAAGATGCGATGAAAAAAGGTTTAACTGAACCCGATCCAAGAATTGACTTAAGTGGAATTGATGTGGCAAGGAAAATTTTAATCCTTGCTAGAGAAAGCGGACTTGAGATTGAACTTGATGATGTTAAAATAAATTCATTTCTCCCTGAGGAGGTGTATGATATAGAGGATTCCAATTTATTTTTAGAATCTCTTAAAAAAAATGCAACACATTTTAATTCATATTTAAAAAGTGCTAGGGACAATAAGTCCTCACTCAAATATGTAGCAAAACTTGACAAAGATAAAGCTGAAGTTGGTTTAAAAGAAATTCATCCTGGTCATGACTTTTTTAATATTGAGGGTAGCGACAATATCATTCTTTTTTATACATCTAGATATAAAGATAATCCTCTCATAATTAAAGGAGCTGGTGCTGGTGCAGCAGTAACTGCCTCAGGCATATTTGGAGACATAATAAGAATAGGAAAGAGATGAGTAGAATAAGTATTAGCGTCCCTTCGTCAGTTGCTAATGTTTCTTGTGGATATGATGTTTTAGGATTCTGTCTTGGATATCCCTGTGATGAAATGACGGTTGAAATAAAACAAACCCAAGGAGTTGAAATTGAACATGTTAACGGTTGGTCAATTCCAACAGATCCAAAGCTTAATGTTTGTGGAGCAGTTGCATTCGAAATGATTAAAAAATTAAATTTTAAATATGGTTTTAAAATAAAAATTATAAAACATATAAAACCAGGAAGTGGAATTGGCAGCAGTGCAGCCAGTGCTGCAGGTACAGCTTTCGCAATTAATCAATTAACAGGAAATAAATTTTCAAAATTAGAATTAGTAAAGTTTGCAATGTATGGTGAAGAAATTGCAAGTGGAGCAAAACACGCTGACAATCTATCACCAGTAATTTTTGGGGGTTTTACATTAGTTCGATCCATTAACCCTTTGGACATCGTAACTCTCCCTTCTTTAAATGAGTTATTTGTTGTGATAACCCACCCTTATATTGAATTGAAAACTAAAGATGCAAGATTAATAATAAATAAAGAAATTGAATTGGAAAAAGCAGTTGTGCAATGGGGTAATCTAGCCGGGTTTGTGGCTTCATTGTATTCGAAAAATTATGAATTATTATCTAAAACAATTAAAGATGTAATTATAGAACCTCAAAGAATAAAACTTATACCCAATTATAAAGAGATTGTAGATAGTGCATCAAAATATGCACTTGGTTCAGGAATATCTGGTGCTGGCCCCTCAATTTTTTCAATTTGTAAGGGGAAAAAAAATGCAGAATTGGTTTTGAAAAGGATAAAAGAAATTACTGATAAAAAAAACACTACATATAGTTTGTTTTTGTCTCCGATAAATACAAGCGGAATTGAAATAATAAATTAATAATGTATTTAAGCTTAGGAAATAGTAAAGACATTGTAAGTTTTAAAAAGGCATTATTTACAGGACTAGCTCCAGACAAAACACTCTATTTTCCGGTTCAAATCGACAAGTTAAGTAATGATTTTTGGAAGAACTTAAAAAAAATGAACACCTTTTCATTGGCCTATGAAGTTCTTAAGAACTATACAAAAAATGAAATACCAAAAGAAAGGTTATTTAAAATTATTAAGAATACTATTGATTTTGATTTCCCAACAGTATTAATTGAAAAAAACTTGTATAGTTTAGAATTGTTTCATGGACCTACCATGGCATTTAAGGACGTTGGTGCAAAATTTATGTCTGGTTGTATGAATTATTTTATTGAAACTGAAAATTTAAAACGTAAAATAACTGTACTTGTTGCAACTTCAGGAGACACAGGGGGAGCTGTTGCTAACGGGTTTTTGGGAGTTGATGGAGTAGACGTCGTAATTCTTTATCCAAAAGGAAGAGTAAGTGAAATTCAGGAATCTCAACTTACAACACTTGGAAAAAATGTTTCAGCATTAGAGATTGATGGTTATTTCGATGAATGCCAAGAAATGGTTAAAAAAAGTTTTCTTGATTCAGATTTAAATAAAAAATTATTATTAACATCAGCGAATTCCATAAACATTGCAAGATGGATACCTCAAATGCTTTATTACTTTATTGCATATAAAAATTTAAATACTGAAAACTTAAAAGTAGTTTTCTCTGTTCCAAGTGGAAATTTTGGTAATCTTTGTGCAGGAATGCTAGCAAAAAAAATGGGACTCCCTGTTTCTCATTTTATTGCTACAACAAATGAGAACGATACAGTTCCTAAATTTATGAAAACTGGCAAATACAAAAAACAAAAAACTATATCTACAATTACAAATGCAATGGACGTGGGTGATCCGAGTAATTTTGTTAGAATTCTTAACTTATATGATAATAAATTTGACAAACTAAAAAAGGAATTAACAGCGTACAAGTTTACAGATAAAGAAACCATTTCGGGAATTCAAAAACTATATCACAAATCCAAGTATTTATTAGATCCCCATGGAGCTACAGCATACTTAGGTTTAAAAAAATATTTAGCCAATAACCCAAATAAAATTGGTATTTTTTTAGAAACAGCACATCCGATTAAATTTTTGGATACTGTTGAGAATTCAATAAATGAAAAAATAAAAATTCCTAAACATATTTTAAAACTTAAAAAAAAGAAAAAAAATAAAATTGGTATAAAAAATTATGAACAGTTAAAAAGTTTTTTATTGTCAAGATAGTTTAAGAAGTAGTTTTAAATCAAATTATATTTTGAAAAAAACATTAAATGAAAAAAACAAAGCTTTACGAAATTCATAAATCATTAGGGGCTAATATGACAAGTTTTGCCGGTTACAATATGCCAATTTCTTATGGGAGCATAATCAATGAACATAATTGTGTAAGAAATAGTGTAGGAGTATTTGACGTTTCACACATGGGTGAGTTTTTAGTTGAAGGTGAAAATGCTGAAAATTTTTTACAATATTGTTGCAGTAATGATATCAAGAAATTATTCATTGGCGGAGCTCAATATAATTACTTCCCAAACTTAAATTCAGGGATTATAGATGATTTAATAGTTTACAAATTAGAGGAAAATAAGTATATATTAGTTGTAAACGCATCTAATATTGAAAAAGATTGGGAACATCTAAACTCATTAAATAAAAAATTTAATGCTGTCTTGAAAAATATTTCAGAAAATATTTCTCTTTTATCAGTTCAAGGTCCAAATTCAACCAATCTTTTAAATAAAATTTCTGATTTTAATTTTGGGACTTTAAAAAATTATATGAACTGTGTGACTAATATAGCTGGAATAAAAAAAGTGATTGTTGGATCAACTGGTTATACTGGCGCTGGAGGTTACGAAATTTATTGCGATAATGAAAATGTTCAGCGGATATGGGATGCACTGTTCAATGAAGGAAATGAATTTAATATTTTGCCGATTGGTCTTGCAGCTAGAGATTCATTAAGAATAGAAATGGGTTATTGCTTGTATGGAAATGAAATTGATGAAAATACATCTCCTATTGAGGCTGGTTTAAGTTGGATTACTAGAACTGAGACAAATTTTTATGGAAGTAGCTTTATCGAAGAGGATATAAAAAAAGGATGTAAGTACATGATTACCGGAATTAAGTCTGAGGAAAGAATCATTCCTAGAAAAGGAAACATAATCCTTAATTCAGACAAAGAGAAAATAGGAAGGATTACATCAGGAACTTTTTCGCCAACTCTAAAAACACCAATTGGAATAGGTTTTATTTTAAAAGATAAGCTAAATTATGGTGAAGAAGTTTTTGTCGACAACAACAGAAAAATATTTAAGGCTAAAATTTATTCTTTACCTTTTATTAAATCTTAAGTGAATAATATTTTAATTCTTGGTGGAAGTGGATTTATAGGGTACTCATTATACAAGGATTTAAGCCCTTTCTTCAAAACATTTGGCACCTATAACTCAAATATTAATTTTAAAAAGAATAAGCATTTTTTTAAGTACGATATCGAAAAAGATAACATAGAAAAACTTTTATCTAAAATAAAACCAAGTATCATAATTTCCTCATTAAGAGGACCTTTTGAAGATCAAATCACTTTACATAATTTATTGATTAGTTATTCGAAAAAATTCAATTTTAAGTTGATTTTTTTATCATCATCAAATGTTTTTGATTCATTTCACAATTACCCCTCATACGAATACGATAAGACATTGTCAGAAAGTAAATATGGTATTTTTAAAATTAAGATTGAAAATGCAATTCTGAGAATGGAAACTAAAAATTTTGTTATTGCTAGACTTCCAATGATATTTGGTGTAAACTGCCCAAGAATTAAAGAGATGAAGGATAAAATGCTAGATAAAAAACCATTTGAAGTTTTTCCAAATTCAATAATTAATGTTAATAGTATTTTAAAATTATGTCAACAAATTCATTACATCATTAATCAAGGATTGAATGGAATTTTTCATTTAGGAAGCACGGATTTGATTAGTCATCATGAGTTTTTTAAAAAATTAGCAATTCACAGAAACTTTAATAAAATAGTGTTTAAACAAGTATTTACAATAAATGACTTACACTATATTGCAGTTTTACCTAGAGAAAACAAATTACCAAGTCATTTAACGATTACATGTGATGAGGTTTTGTCTGATTCACATACTGATAAGCAGAAAAATGGGAAGAGCATTTGAATTTAGAAAAAGTAGAAAAATCAAAAGGTGGTCCTCAATGGCAAAGACCTTTACAAAGATTGTTAAAGAGATTACGATTTGTGCTAAAGAAGGAGGAGTTGACCCCAAAACAAATTCAAAACTAAGAGCGTTAATACAAAACGCCAAAAGTGCCAATATGCCAAAAGAAAATATTAAAAGAGCACTTAAAAAAGCAAATGATTCTAACACAATTGGCTACAAAAAAATCCTTTTTGAAGGATATGCACCTCATGGAATAGCAATATTAATTGAAACCGCAACCGATAACAATAATAGAACAGTTGCCAACATAAGAAGTTATTTTAATAAATTTGGAGGATCTCTTGGTATTTCAGGTTCTGTAGAATATTTGTTCGAGCATAAATGTAATTTTAAATTTAATCCAAAAGGTTTAGATTTGGAAGAACTTGAATTAGAATTAATTGACTACGGTATAGACGAACTTTTTACTGTTGATGATGAGGTATATGTTTATGCACCTTTTGATAACTTTGGTTTAATTCAACATAAATTAGAAAGCAAATCTATTAATATTTTATCATCAGAATTTGAGAGAATTCCAACAAACACTTTAGAGTTAGATAAATTAAACAAAGAGGAAGTAAATAAACTTATTAATTTAATAGAGGAAGATAATGATGTTCTTAATGTATTTAGTAACCTTAAATAAATTCTAAAGCTTACTGTTTTCTGGGATTTTTCCTTCAACTCCTTTAAATAAGGATTTTAAAAGTTTTAAATCATTTTCGAAGTTACAAGTTGCTGAAAAAACATTAAATATTTTAACCTCACGTTTTTTCCAATCAAATGCAACTGGTAGTATCTTACAATTGGCCTTCAAGGCAATATGATAAAAACCAGTTTTCCATTGAGATACTAATTTTCTGGTTCCCTCTGGAGCTATAGCAATTCTAAAAACTTCGTTGTTTTCAAACATTTGTGAAATTTTTTCAACTGAATTCATTTTACCACCTCTATCAATCGGTCTTCCACCAAGGCTATTAAAAAAATTAGTAGTAAAAAAATTGTAGTATTCTTTTTTTATCACAAAGTTAATTTCTTCACGAAGTAACTTCCTTACTCCAATAGCAATAATAAAATCCCAGTTACTGGTATGAGGAAAAACTAAAACAATAAGCTTTTTATTGATTGGGAAATTGCCTTTCACCTTAAATTTAAATATTTTAAAAGTAAGAATTTCACATATATAGCTAAACATGTTTAATAGATTCTAAATATTTTTTCGCTTCTATTAAATCATTGGGTGTGTCAATTCCTATTGTTGGATAGTCAATAGGAATCATCTTAATTTTTTTTCCATTTTCAATAAATCTAATACATTCTAACATTTCTATCTTTTCAAGTTTACTTGGTTTTAAACTTGAAAATTCAATAATAGATTGACTTAAAAATCCATAAACTCCGACATGAATGAAGAAATTAAAACTTTTATCAATATTTCTTATAAAAGGAATTTTACTTCTTGAAAAATACATTGCAAAATTATTTTTATCAGTAACAACTTTTACGCAATTTTCATCATCAATTATTTCAATATTATTTGTTTTATATATAAGTGAAACAACAGGAATATTTTTATTTTTTTTATAACTGAAAAAATCAATTATTTTTTTAATACTCTTTAATTTTACAAATGGTTCATCACCTTGAACATTAATTACAATGTCAGATTTGAAGTTCCCAGATGCCTCAGACACCCTGTCACTTCCACAAAAGTGTTCTTTTTTACTAATAAAAACTTCACCTCCATTGTTTTTAATAATGTCCGAAATTTCCAAGCTATCAGTAGCAACTATTATTTCATCAAAAATATTCATAGATAATAAATTTTGATAAGTCATTAAAATCAAGGGTGTACCGTTAATTTTTTCCATTAATTTTCTAGGAAAGCGTTTAGAGTTTAATCTCGCAGGAATTATAGCAATCACTCTCATTTAACCAAATATAATCTATTTTAAATTTGTAATTAAACAAACATTGAAGAATAAAAAAAAATTGTAGATTTGTCCAAAACGTCTAAAAATCTAAAATGAAAAAAGGTATTCTCGCTTTTCTTTGGATATTAATTATTTTTTTTAGTTATAAAATCTATGACTCAATCAATGGACCTATTGAGTTCAATGAAATTAAAAATAAAAGATACGCTCAGGTTATAAATAAATTAAAATTAATTAGGAAAGCTCAAATTGCCCATAAAGACGTAAAAGGTGTTTTCTCTGATAATTTTGATAGTCTAATTAAATTTATTGATACGGGTATTTTTACCTTAATTGAAAAAAGAGATTCATCATATTTAGAGTACGATCGAGTATATAGAATAGATATGCTTAGAGAGATTATTGTCATTGACACTCTGGGAACTGTAAATGTTAAAGATTCTTTGTTCAAAGGAAATGAGGAATATAAAAGAATGGCTTTTCTTCCAGTAGAGGGTGTAGAGGATAGTGTTTTTAAAATAAAATCAATGATAATTGACAAGAATGGCTACAAGGTTCCTGTTTTTGAGGTCAAAGTTTCAAAAAATATTGTTTTGTATGATCAAAACAAAGATTTATTAAAACAGGAAAATGAGACAATTTCAGTTGACGGTGTTAATGGGCCAGATATAATTTTAGGCTCTCTTTCCAACGTCAGTACAAATGGAAATTGGCCAACAATTTTTGATGCTACAAATTGATAAAAAAATAACTTCAGATGACCTATCTATACTAATTTTTAAAGATAGAGCTGCATTTTGTACTTTAGATCAAACACTTTATTTCGATTTAGAAAAAAAAAACATTAATTCAGAAACTCTTAGTACTTGGTTTAAATATCATAATATTAAAAAAAAGAATAACAAATGTATTTTATTTGACAATGCAGGAGTGATTGTACCACAGAAACTCTTTGAAGAAAAAAATAAAAATCTGTATTTATCTTTATCTGAAGATGATTTAATAAATAAAATAATTGAAGCAAAAATTATTAAATCAAGTAATCAAGTATTTGTTTTTTCTAAAAGCAAGCAGTTGGGACTTCTTTTAAAAGATTTGGAAGTCAACATAGAAATAACTCATTTTGCAGCTGAGCTAATCCCCTATTTAACAAAAATCTCTACCGAAAATTTAAAAAAAAAGGTATTTATTCATCTTAGAAAAGACTATTTTGATTTATTTATTTATCAAGGCTCCCAGTTGCTGCTTTATAATTCCTTCCCCCACAAAGATGAAGAGGAATTTTTATATTATTTATTTTTTGTTTTGGAGCAATTCTATCTTAAACAAAATCAATTTATAGTCATTTTTTTGGGGAAATTTCTAAATTATCAAAAGTATTATGATGCTTTTAGAGAATTTCATACACAAACAAAATTTACTTATCCAGAAAATTTGGAGATAGATGTTAATCACCCAGCTCCATTTTTCAATTATTTTTATAATTATGAGAATAATTTCAGGAAAATTTAAAGGGAAAAAAATAAATTATAATAATCTTCAAAATGTAAGACCTACCACTGATAGAACAAAGGAGTCACTATTTAATATTTTGAATCAGCATTTCGTTTTTGAAGAAATAAATGCTTTGGATCTTTTTTCTGGAAGTGGTAACATCAGCTATGAGCTAGCCTCGAGAGGTGTTAGAAAAATAACATCAGTTGAAAAGAACATTAAGTGTGTAAAATTTATACATGATTTTTCAAAAACACTTGACATTAAATTAAATATAATTAATTCTACTACTCTCAAATTTTTATATATAACGAAATTAAAGTTTGATCTAATTATTGCTGATCCTCCATATTCACACACGAAAGAAAAAATACAGGATTTGATAGATTTAATCTTTAGAAAAAAAATTTTAAAAAAAAATGGAATCCTAATTATTGAGCACCATAAGAAAAATATATTTAGGAATTATAAGCATTTATTTGACACTAGAACATATGGAACAAATTCACTAAGTTTTTTTAAATAAAAAAAAGCAGGTCATAAGCCGGATTCTGTCAAGTCTTATCATTTATCTAGGTTTTTAATTACTCAAAAACTCAAACCGCCTACCCCTCTACAAAGAACGAGCAACTCTTAAATGCAGATATATTTGGCGTTGCACCGCATAGAGTTTACATGATTTCACTACAGCTTTCCTGTACATACTTTCTGTTGCACTAGTCCTAATTATCGTATCGATAATCGACGGGTATTACCCGCTATACTGCTCTTCGGTGTCCGGACTTTCCTCTCTAAATTTAGAGCGATAAGAAGACCTGCATTGCAAATTTATAATTATTGTTAACAATTTTTATCGAATTTTAAATTTTGATAAAAAAATTAAACAAGCTTTTTATATTTTTGAGCTAATGGGTGAATATAAAATTTCTGCAATAAAATATCGGCCAAAAACATTTAAGGATGTTGTTGGACAAGAAGCTGTTACTAGCACTCTTGAAAATGCAATAAATAAAGGTAAGCTAGGCCAAGCTTTATTATTTTCTGGTCCGCGAGGGGTTGGCAAAACGACTTGTGCACGAATTTTAGCTAAGAAAATAAATTTAGATGAAGATGAAAATAATGATTACTCATTTAATATTTTCGAACTAGATGCTGCTTCGAATAATGGGGTTGAAAACATGAGAAATTTGAACGAAAAAGTAAGGGTACCTCCAAGGATTGGTAATTATAAAATATATATAATTGACGAAGCACACATGTTAACAATAGATGCATTTAATGCATTTCTTAAAACGTTAGAGGAACCACCTGAACATGTCATTTTTATACTAGCTACTACTGAAAAATCAAAAATCTTACCTACTGTCTTGTCAAGATGCCAAATTTATGATTTTAAGAGGATAAGTGTTTTAGATATAAAAAAGAAACTGGAGGCTATCTTATTGGAACAAGAAATTAAATTCGATGATGAGGCTCTATTTCTAATAGCAGAGTCTTCAGATGGATCTTTAAGAGATGGTTTGCAAATATTAGACAGGATGATAAACTTTTGTGACAACAATTTAAGCATTAATAAAGTTTCAAAGAACTTAAATATAATCGGATCTGAACTATACTTGAATATTTGTGACAAAATTATTGAAAAAAATATTTCAGAAGTTTTAATAGGCATTGATAAGATAATAGCAAATGGATATAGTGAAATAGATTTTATTATTGGCCTCTCAAATCATTTTAGGAATCTTTTTTTCTGCAAGAATGAAAACACATTTAAATTAATTGAAACAAGCGAAAACTTAAAAAACTTCTATTATAATCAATCAAAAAGAGTTGATTTAGATTGGATTAGAAAAGCACTCAATATCACAAATTCATTTGAAATAAATTTTAAAAATATTGATAATAAAAGAATTCATGCCGAATTGTGTTTAATGGAGATTTCATCCATAAAAGCAGAGGGAGAAAATATTCTTAAAAAAAAAACCTTAAAAAATGATGAAAAACTAATAATTATTGAAAATGATAAAAATGAGAGGACTAATAAAAATTCCTTAGAAAATTCAATTCCTAAATATGACTCTAAAGAAGAAATCAACAAAGATGAATTAAAAAAGAAAACTCCAAAGTTAGGTTCAGGATTTAAAGAAGTCTCTTCCTTTTCACTAGCAAGTGTTGAAAAAAAAAGAACATTTAAAAAAAGAAAAACAAGTGGTGATTTATCGAAATCGAAAAGTATAGGGAATGAAAGTAATTTTACACAAGAGGATTTGGAAAGATGCTGGAATACTTATCATGATATGAAATTACAAAATAAAGAATTTAATATAGCCTCTTTGCTGAAAATAAGTAGACCAAAAAAAAATAATAATGAGGTAAAATATACTGTAATTTCAGACATTAATAAAAAAGAATTAGAGTATGAGCTTCCAAAACTAACAGAATATATTAGAAAATCACTAAAAAATGATTTTATTAAGGTAAAGATTGATTCAAATAAGTCAATTAAAAAAAATATATTATTTACACCGACAGAAAAATTTGAAAAATTAGTTGAGATAAATCCATCACTCGAAATATTGAGAAAAAAACTTGATTTAGATTATTAAAACCCTTAATATCAAACAATTAGTTTGTGAAATAAAAGATTTATCCTTTGTTTTCGTGTTTCTTGTATAATAGCCTTACCATCCCATCCGCTAGCCCCACTTTTGGTACATAAATTTCAGAGGAACCCGACCATTCAAGTGTTTTTAAAAATATTTCAGCCGCCGGGATAATTACATCGGATCTATCTGGGTTTAAATCAAAATTAATTATTCTTTCTTCATAGCTCATTTTTACCAAAGAATTATATATAGAGTTAAGCTTTATTAGAGTTAGTGGTCTAGAATCTTTAACTCCAGCAATTTTGAATATTTTATTTATATTACCACCGGAGCCAATCAGAGCAATTTTGCTTTGTTGACCTATATTTATATTAGACTTAATCCAAATACGAATTTGATCCCAAACATCTTCACTAGTTATTTTATTAATCATTCTTACTGTTCCAATCTTGAAAGATTTAGATTTTTTTCTTTTTCCATTTAATATAATTGAAAATTCCGTACTCCCTCCGCCAACGTCAACATATATAAACGTTCTATTTTTATTTAAAAATTCAAAAATATTATTTAATGAAATTATTTTAGCCTCTTTTCTACCATCAATAATTTCAATTTTTATTTTTGTTTTCTTTTTTACTTCCTGAATTATCTCCTTTGAATTATTTGCTTCTCTTAATGCAGAAGTTGCGAAAGCAAGCGAGCTTTTAACTTCATTCACTTTAATAATATGTTTAAAAGCCCTTATTGTTTGAATTATTTTTTTTTTATTTTTTGATGAAATTTCACCAATTGTAAATGATTCTTGACCAAGTCTTATAGGGACCCTCACAATTGAACTTTTAATAAATTTTATTGGAAATCCCTTTTTAATTATGACGTTTGAAATGAGAAGTCTTATTGCATTTGAACCTATATCAATTGCAGCAAATTTTTCTATTTTCATTGGGAAGACAGATTTTTAAAATATTTATAAGTCTCAAATTGAGATCTCGTCTTCACAATATTTTGTTTTCGAATATTCCTTAATTTAAATTCATTTATTAGTCTGCTTTTCACGTTGTCTTTCCAGCTTATATTAAAGGTATCTATAATTTGATTTTGAAGGTCAGTATCGTATATAGGGCAAGTAACCTCTATCCTATTTTCAAAATTTCTAGTCATCCAATCAGCAGATGATATATATACTTTGGTTTTACCAGCATTTTCAAAAATATAGATTCTAGGATGTTCTAAATATTTATCTACTACACTGATGACTTTAATATTTTCGCTCATATTCTTTACCCCAGGAATTAGACAACATACACCTCTCACAATCATTTCAATTTTAACACCTGCATTACTGGCTTCATATAATTTTGATATTATTTTATAATTTGTAATACTATTAAGTTTCAGTCTAATTTTTGACTTTATACCAATAAGTTTGTTTCGGATTTCGTTATCAATCAATTCAATCAATTTTTGATATGTGTAGTGCGGAGAAACAATTAAATGCTTATACCTCTTAAATTCATAATTAACTTCTAAAAAGTCGAAAACCTTAGATACGTCCTTTAATATTTTTTGATTTGAAGTAAATAATGTGTAATCAGTGTATATTTTTGCAGTATACTCATTGAAATTACCTGTGCTTACAAAACCATACTTTTTAATTTTATCTTTTTCATACCTCAAGACTAAACAAATCTTTGAGTGAACTTTCAATCCTCTTACACCCATGATTATTTGGACTCCTGATTTTTCAAGTTTATCAGCGATATTTATATTATTTTCTTCGTCGAATCTTGCTTGTAACTCCACATAAACAATCACTTTTTTCCCATTTTTTACAGCATTAATGAGAGAACTTACGACTTGAGAATATCTAGCCAGTCTATAAAGAGTTATTTTAATTGTTTTAACATTTGGGTCGAGTGCAGATTCCCTCAAGAACTTTATTAAATAAGAAAAGCTGTGGTAAGGGGTATAAATCAAATAATCTTTTTTGGAAACCGCTTGAATTATGTTTTGTTCTAATCCTAAATTTTTAACAGACAAAGGAATAGTTTTTTGATACATTAAATCACTTCTATTTAAACTTGGGAATTTCATATAATCAGCACGTCTATGGTAGCGACCTCCGGGAATTAGACTTTTTTTTGATTTTACTCCGAGCTTACCCATAACTTTTTCCAGAGTGACTGGGTCAATATTTTTATCATGAACGAGCCTGACAGGATCTGCAAAAATTCTATCTCTTACACTATTCATTATTTTTTCAGCATAACTTTTACCAAAATTTTCTTCAATATCTAATTCTCCATCTCTTGTTATTTTGAACATATGTGCGTCAATTTTCTTATAATCAAACATGCTAAAAATCAAATGGAAGTGAAATCTTATTAGATCGTCAAGCATCATTATAAACTGCATGCCATTTTTTTCGACTGGTAAAACAATGAAACGATCTAATTTTTTTGGTAGTTCTATAAAGGCATAAATTTTATTTTCAGATAAACTATTATTTCTATTGGAATTCAATTCCATTTTAATTGCAAAAAAAGTTTTGTTGTCTGTAAAATCTTGATATTCCTCTTTTAAAATAACAGTAACTAAAGATGGATTAACTTTTTCTAAAAAGTAATCTGTTAAATATTGAATTTGATAATTTTTAACTTGCTTCTCATTAATAAATACTACATTTTCTTTCTTTAATTCTCTTTCAATATCATTTAAAATCGTATTACTTTTTTGCTGAAGTTCTATTACTTTGTTTGTTATCGATTTTAGTAACTCTTTAGCTTCAATCCCTCCTAAAACTTTTTTACCAGACTTGCCTGACTGAGCTATTCTCTTGACAGATGCAAATCTTACTTGAAAAAATTCGTCTAAATTATTGGAAAAAATACCTAAAAATCGAAGTCTCTCAATCAATGGGACTGTTTTATCAGATGCCTCTTCCAAAACTCTTTCGTTAAAATTTAACCAACTCAACTCTCTGTTGACGAAATTAAATTTTTTATTTTCAGCTTTTTTTTGATTCATAGGTATAAATTCCTTTACTAACCTTTGACCAGTTATTTTGTCTAAATTCTAACATTATCCAATCTGATGTCTTTAATTCTGGTGGACGTTTTTCAGAAAAGTATTCCGCTGCATTTGAAAATGCAGGGTTATGTCCAACTAAAACGACATTCGAAAGTGCGTTATCTAGCTTGTAAACATAATCGATTATATTTTTATAATTAAACGAATATAATTCATCAACCACTCTTAATCTTTCGTATTTAGCAAAGACATTTCGACTAAATATGATTGAGGTATGAAGGGCTCTGTTAGCTGGGCTTGTCAAAATAATTTCAAATCTCTTAAAAACATTAATATTTTTCAATGATACCTTATTAATGTCTTTTATGCCCTTTTCAGATAAAGGTCTATCGTAATCTTCAACATGATATTGCCATGAAGATTTAGCGTGACGTAAAAGGAGTAATTTTTTCATAACTAAGGGGACAATCTGTTAGCATTCCAAATATTTCCTTCATAAATAAATTCTAAACGATCATGTAATCTGTTTTTTCTTCCTTGCCAAAATTCAAATAATAAGGGTTTTACTAAGTATCCACCCCAGTTTTCTGGCCTTTGAGGATTGATTTTATTATATAAATTATTTGCTTCTCTAAACTTTTTCTCGAGAAACTCCCTATTCTCAATAACTTCACTTTGGTTTGAAGCGATTGCTCCAATTTTACTTCCAAAAGGTCTAGATTTAAAATAATCTTCAGATTCATTTTCAGATATTTTACTTGCATTCCCTTTTATAATAATTTGTTTTTCCAAGGATGGCCAATAAAAATTAAGACACACATTGTTATTGTTTGAAATTGACTTACCCTTGTTACTATCATAGTTGGTGAAAAAAGTAAAACCAATTGAGCTGAATTTTTTAAGTAAAACGATTCTAGACTTCGGAGAGAAATCTAAACTCACAGTTGACAATGTCATGGCATTTGGTTCCAAAATGCTTTTATCTTGTTTTGCTTCCTCAAACCAATTCTCAAAAATAAAAAATGGATTAAAATTTTTAAAATCGTCTGAAATTAATCCCTTTTCGTATGATTTTCTAAAATTACTTAAATCTCCCTTATGACTCATAGTTATATTTAAAATTACTAATAAACATATAATAATCTACAAATATTAAATATCAAATTCAGTTCCTTCAATTGCTAATTCGACATTTTTAAAATGAATTTTAGCTTCAAGAAGAAATTTTTCTTGATTTTTATATCTGTTTGAAAAATGCCCTAATATTAATTTCCCAACATTAGCGGCGCTAGCTATTTTTGCTGCATCAGAGGCAGTACTGTGTTTTGTTTTTTTTGCTAGGTCAGAATGTGAGTCAAGAAATGTTGATTCGTGATAAAGACAATCAACTGACGAAATTAATTCAATTATATCCAAATAATAAGCTGTATCACTACAAAATGCGTATCGTTTAGACTTCTTTGGAGCTCTCAGAAAGAAAGAATTTTCTATTTTTTTTCCATCCTTAAGAAAGAAATCACCACCATTTTTAATTTTTTTTATATCGTCTACTTTTAACTTGTATTCTTTAATTTTAGATTTATTTAAATTTCTTTCATAAAATTTTTCTTCAAACAAAAATCCATTGGTATATATTCTATGATTTAAAGGGATTGTTTTGACTGTAAAATCTTGATTGTTTAAAACTATTTTTTGACTTTTACTCTTTAGGGTATGAAAAATAACTTTGTAGGTTAACCATGAACATGATAGTTTTAGTTGCATATTAATTACTTCTCGCAAACCTTCAGGTCCATAAATATTCAAATCAGAATCTCTTCCTAAAAGACGAAATGTTGAAATAAGCCCAATTAGTCCAAAATAATGATCTCCATGTAAATGAGAAATAAAAATGTGACTGATTTTAGAAAAATTAATTTTCAGTTTCCTTAGTTGCATTTGTATACCTTCTCCACAATCAATTAAAATGTGGTGATTTCTAATTTTTAAAAGTTGAGATGTTGTATACTTATTTACTTTAGGTGTAGAAGCACTTGAACCAAGAATAGTTAATTTCATTACTAGATTTCTTTTTTAAAATAAAAAGTGTTAATATTTAAATTAATTATTAATTATAATTACTGATTCCACTAGCCTTTGAAGCTAAAAGATACAAGACAGCCATTCTTATTGCAACTCCGTTTTCAACTTGATCAAGAACAATTGTTTTTTTGTTATCCAACACCTCGGATGTAATTTCAACCCCTCTATTAATGGGCCCAGGGTGAAGTATTAAAATTTCTTTTCTCAAATTTTTTATAGATGACAATTTGATTCCATATAAATTATGATATTCTCGTAAAGAAGGAAAATACGTTTCATTCATTCTTTCATTTTGTACTCTCAAAATGTTTACTGCATCGCACCAAACAAGCCCTTTCTCAAGGTTTGATTCATATTTAACATCAAGATTTTGAATGAATTTAGGAATCAAACTTTTTGGACCACAAACTTTTATTTTAGCACCTAAAAGCTTTAGAGCAAAAATATTTGATAATGCAACTCTTGAATGTAAAATGTCACCTAAAATAAGAACTCTCTTGTTGTTTACCGATCCAAGTTTTTCATTTATTGAATATGTGTCCAGTAAACCTTGGGTGGGATGTTCATGAGTTCCATCTCCTGCGTTAATTATACATGAATTTGTATTTCTAGTCAAAAATTCAGCCGCACCTGGACTAGGATGTCTTATAATTATCATATCTACTTTCATGGCTAGGATATTATTGACAGTATCTATAAGTGTCTCTCCTTTTGAAATTGAAGATCCTGTTTTTGTAAAGTTTATTATGTCAGCGCTTAATCTTTTTTCTGCTAACTCAAAAGATAATTTTGTCCTAGTTGAATTTTCAAAGAAGAGGTTAGCAACAGTAATACCTTTAAGAGTTGGAACTTTTTTTATTTTCCGTCTTAAAATTTCTTTAAAATTATCAGCCGTTTCAAAAATTAAATTGATATCATCTCTGGAAAGATACTTTATCCCTAAAAGGTTATTAACTGAAATTTGTTTCATCATCATCCTTTAATATGTAAACAGCGTCTTCAATATTTGATCCTTGTAAATTAACATTAACTCTGTCATTTTGCAGAGTATCTACATTAAGACCAACATAGTCAGGTTGAATTGGAAGATGTCTGGTAAACCTTCTATTAATTAATGTTAATAATTCAATCTTTGTAGGTCTTCCATATGACTCAATAGCAATTAAAGCTGCTCTTATACTCCTTCCAGTATACAAAACATCATCAATTAAAACTACACGTTTGTTTTCAATATCGAAATTTATATTAGAAAAACTGGCTTTAGGTTGTTCCTTTTTACTTCTAAAATCATCACGGAAAAATGTAGTGTCTAATTTTCCATATTTCAAATTAGGGATTAAATATTTGTCCTTTAATTTCTTAACCAACTTACTGAGAACAAAGATTCCTCTTGGTTGTAACCCAATTAAAACGGAATTTTGGAAATCAAAGTGGTTTTCAATTAATTCGCAACTTAATCTATTTAATAATACATCTAAAGTAAATTTATCAAGAAGTTTTTTTTGTTTCACGAATATATTAAATATAATTTCGATATATCATGTGTAAAATTACTTAAATAATTACTTTTTTTCCATTTTTTCTTTTAGATCTGCTAGAGCATCTAAATCTCCAAGTGTTGCTTTTTCATTTGAATCAGAGTTGGTTTGATTTTTAATTTTGGCTTTACTTTTTCTATCGTCTTTTCTATATGTTAAAGTATGAGATGCAACTACCCGTTTGAAATCTTTATTAAACTCAATAATCTTAAATTTAACTTTTTCCTTTAGACCTAATCTACTACCATCTTCTTTTTCCATGTGTCTTGAAGGGACAAAAGCAGTTATATTTTCATTAAAATCTATAGTTGCTCCCTTATCCACAATTTCTGATAACTCAACATTATGTACGGTTCCTTCAGAAAACTCTTTTTCATACTTATCCCATGGATTTTCTTTTGTTTGTTTATGTCCAAGACTCAACTTCCTTCCGTCAACATCTAATTCCATAACAATTACATCTATAGTATCGCCCACTGTCAAAATTTCAGAAGGATGTTTAACTTTTTTCGTCCAGGACAAATCAGATATATAAACCAAACCATCAATTCCTTCTTCAAGTTCAATAAAAACCCCAAAGTTTGTGAAGTTTCTAACTATACCTTTATGTTTAGATCCAACGGGATATTTAGAAGTTATGTCAGTCCAAGGGTCTTGAGTTAATTGCTTAATTCCCAATGACATTTTTCTTGACTCTCTATCCATGGTGAGAATTTGAGCTTCAACCTCATCTCCAACATTTACAAAATCTTGAGCAGACCTTAGATGAGTTGACCAAGACATTTCCGAGACGTGAACTAGACCCTCAACACCATCTTCAATTTCAATAAAGGCTCCATAATCAGCAATCACAACTACTTTTCCTTTAACCTTTGATCCTTCCTTAACATCGTCTCCTAGTTTATCCCAAGGATGGTCGCTGAGTTGTTTTAATCCTAATTGAATTCTAGATTTATTATCATCAAAATCTAAAATAACAACATTAAGTTTTTGATCAAGTTCCAAAATTTCACTAGGGTGAATTATCCTGCTCCAAGACAAATCGGTAATGTGTATTAAACCGTCGACACCACCAAGATCGATGAAAACCCCATACGAAGTGATGTTTTTAACTGTTCCTTCAAGAACTTGACCTTTTTCTAATTGGCCAATAATCTCTTTCTTTTGCTCTTCAATATCAGCTTCTATAAGTGCTTTATGAGAAACAACCACATTTTTAAATTCATGATTAATTTTAACAACTTTAAATTCCATTGTTTTGTCTACAAATTGATCATAATCCCTTATTGGTTTTACATCAATTTGAGAACCTGGGAGAAAAGCTTCTATTCCAAAAACATCAACTATCATTCCACCTTTTGTTCTACATTTAACGTAACCATTTACTATTTCACCACTATCGTGTGCATTATTAACTCTTTCCCATGCTTTTATAGTTCTTGCTTTTCTGTGTGATAAGATTAATTGACCCGTTTTGTCTTCTCTCATATCAACTATTACCTCAACCTTATCACCAATTTTCAGATTAGTGTTGTATCTGAATTCGTTCAAAGAAATAACTCCTTCAGATTTAGCATTAATATCTATTATAGCTTCTCTGTCTGTCATATGTACTACGACTCCTTCAATAACATCCTCATCTGTGGTGTCAACGAAGTTTTTTGAAACTAGTTTTTCAAATTCCTCAATTTTTTTATTGTCAATTTCATCTAAACCTTCTTCGTAGTGATGCCAATCGAAATCAGCAAGCTTTTCATCAGTTTTTTCTTTTACTATTTTTGATTTTTTAACAGAAGGTTTTGGTGATTTTTTTATCACTTCTTTCTGAGCTTTTTCATTTAATCCTGATTCTTTTTTTTGTTTCGGTTTTGTTTTAGTTTTAGAGGTAGGTTTTAATTTATCTTCTCCAGAATCATTTACTTTTTTTGAAGTTATTTTTTTAGTTTTAACCGATTCTTTTTTATCTGCAACTGATTTTGTTTTTTTTAGTTTAGTTTCTTTTTTTGACGTAGGAACTGACTTTTTAGCAGAAGTAGTTTTATTTTGAGTAGTTGTTTTGGCAGATGAATTTGTTGGTTTTGACGAAGTTTTCTTTTTTATTCCAACGTTTTTAGGTTTTTCTTTTTTATCTTTTTCTTTCTTAGCCATAATTTTAAATTTGTATCCTGTTAATAATTTGTGAAACTTTAATTGAAATTAACAGAAGGGTTAATGAAACTCCGTTTCACTTAATCAAAGAGTCTGCAAATATATGTTTAAATGATTTATTTACAACTATTTAATTAAAATAATTGTAATGATATTTTTATAAAAATTAAATTCTAAAAATTAAATAAGTGATCTTCTAACTTACTATAAATTGTTTTTTGTACATTAAAAAAATTTTTTGAAAATTGGAGAAAAAAAATTCCAACAAGAACGACTATTGGAAATCCAACATAAAATACGTTACAATTCTTCTTTCAGTATGGTTTACTGTATCTTACGGATTTGGTATAATCCTCGTTGAACAATTAAATCAATTTCAAATTGGTGGATTCCCCCTTGGGTTCTGGTTTTCACAACAAGGTTCGATTTATGTCTTTGTCATTTTAATATTTTTATACATATACCTAATGAATAAATTAGATAAAAAATTCAAATAAATGGAGCTTCAATCATGGATCTGGCTTTTAGTTGGGTTATCATTTACTTTATACATAGCAATTGCTATTTGGTCTAGAGCAGGAGATACTAAAGAGTTCTATATAGCTGGAAGAGGTGTTCCTCCTATAGCAAACGGTATGGCTACTGCTGCTGATTGGATGTCAGCTGCATCCTTTATTTCAATGGCAGGAATAATTTCATTTATAGGTTATGACGGTTCCGTATATCTTATGGGGTGGACTGGTGGATATGTTTTATTAGCATTACTCTTAGCTCCTTATCTCAGGAAATTTGGAAAATTTACTGTGCCTGACTTTATTGGAGAAAGATACTATTCATCAACTGCAAGATTAGTTGCTATTTTTTGTGCCTTGATAGTTTCATTCACATACGTTGCAGGACAAATGAGAGGTGTTGGTGTTGTGTTTTCGAGATATCTTGAAGTTGATATTAATACCGGAGTCTTTATTGGAATGGCTATAGTTTTATTTTATGCAGTATTGGGAGGAATGAAAGGAATTACCTATACCCAAGTAGCTCAATATTGCGTTTTAATTTTCGCCTTTCTAATACCAGCAATTTTCATTTCATTTCTTAGCACAGGTTGGGTAATCCCACAAATAGGATTTGGCTCTACAGATCAAAATGGCATGTATCTTCTTGATAAATTAAATTCGTTACACAATGAATTAGGATTTAATAATTATACCAGCGGAAGCAAATCAATTTTGGATATGCTTCTAATAACACTTGCCTTAATGGTTGGTACAGCAGGCTTACCTCACGTAATTGTTCGATTTTTTACTGTTAAAAAAGTTAGTGATGCTAGAAAATCAGCCGGATGGGCTCTTTTATTTATAGCTATATTATATACCACTGCACCGGCTATTGCAGTATTTGCTAGAATAAATCTAATAGAAACAACCAACAATAAGACATACTCAAATATGCCTACGTGGTTTAAAAAGTGGGAGGAAACTGGTCTTATAGAATTTACAGACAAAAATAACGACCAAATAATTCAATATAGCGCTGATGCAAATAAAAATGAATTAATTATTGACAGAGATATTATGGTATTAGCTAATCCGGAAATTGCGCAATTGCCCAACTGGGTGATTGCCCTACTTGCTGCAGGGGCGTTAGCAGCTGCATTATCAACTGCAGCTGGTCTATTGTTAGTAATTTCCTCATCGATTTCCCATGACTTAATAAAGGGAATTATTTACCCTAAAGTAAATGAAAAACAAGAGTTAGTAGCGGCTAGAATTTCTTCTTTTGTAGCAGTAATGCTAGCAGGATATTTTGGTATTAATCCACCTGGTTTTGTTGCCGCTACTGTTGCGCTTGCATTTGGACTTGCAGCTGCATCTTTTTTCCCAGCAATCGTAATGGGAATATTTAGTTTAAAAATGAACAAAGAAGGTGCTATTTGCGGAATGATCGCTGGAATGTCATTGATGCTTGTTTATATGTTAAAATTCAAATTCGGATGGTTTGGAGGAGGAAATTCATCTCAATGGTGGTTTGGAATCTCTCCAGAGGGGTTTGGAAGCATAGCGATGTTATTTAATTTTTTAATTTCAATAATTGTTTCAAAATTCACAAAAAAAGTTCCAATAGAAGTTCAAAGATTAGTACTAGAAATAAGAAAACCTTAGTAGACAATAAGAATTTAATATTTAAGAAAAGTTAATAATTAAAAATTATTTTTATTTTTGGACCTTATGTTTAAAAATGTACTAAAATTTGACTTTACTAACTTCCGAGGAGATTTTTTTGGAGGTATAACTGCAGGTATTGTTGCCCTTCCACTTGCACTGGCGTTTGGCTTAAGCTCCGGTTTAGGGCCTAGTGCCGGTTTATATGGTGCAATTTTTATCAGTTTTTTTGCAGCTTTTTTCGGAGGTACCCCAACTCAAATATCAGGTCCTACTGCTCCTATGACGGCAGTAAGTATGGTTTTCATTGCAGATATTTTATCCAATTTTGATGGGTCTATTAGCAAGGCCTTACCCATTATTCTTGCAGTATTTCTACTATCGGGTCTTTTACAAATTGTATTGGGCTTAGTTGGGATTGGAAAATATATAAGATACATTCCTTACCCTGTAGTTTCAGGTTTTATGACAGCTATAGGTGTAATTATTCTAGTTACTCAAATCGCACCAACTGTGGGTTATTACGTTAAAGAAGATAAGGAATTTGTTCAAAATTTTAAAGAAAAGGCAGAAAGTAATCTTCTTCAAAAATCTCTTAACAACGAAATAAGTGATGAGATGTTAGTTTTGGATGATTTTGAGTCTGCAATTAAAAATTCTAACAAAATAACTGAGAGTGATATAATGACAGAGGCTAAAACTTTGGCTAGCAAAGAAGCTTCTGGAGTTTTGGGAACTTTCAATGTTTTACCTAGAATTTTAAAAAACATTGATATAACTGAACTCCTATTAGCTTTTTTTACGTTAGCTATTATTTATGGATTTAAAAAAATAACTACCGTTGTACCAAGTACCCTTGTGGCTTTATTTGTAGTGTCTGGAGTTGCTTATGGATTTGGAATAAATTATAGACCAATATCAGCTATACCCTCAGGGCTTCCAGAAATACAGTATGGTGTGTTTAAGGTCCTTAATATTTCATTAGTTGTAAAATATATTTTTACTGCAATTACTCTTGCACTTTTGGGGGCAATTGATTCACTTTTAACCTCTATTGTTGCTGATAATATGACCAAAACAATCCATGAACCTAATAAAGAGCTAATTGGCCAAGGAATTGGAAATTCAATTGGAGCTCTCTTTGGTGGTATTCCCGGAGCAGGAGCTACAATAAGAACAGTAGTAAATATAAATTCCGGTGGTAAAACAAGGCTATCTGGAATGATTGCTGGACTTTTACTTCTTTTTATTCTCCTTGCTGTAGGTCCTATTGCTTCAAAGATTCCTGCTGCGGTTCTTGCTGGCATTTTAATAACTGTAGGGATAGGTGTCATGGATTATAAAGGGTTAAAAGCCATCCCTTATATGCCAAAACCAGAGGTTTTTATTTTATTAGTAGTACTTGTATTATCATCCATTTGGAATTTAGTCTATGCTGTTGGAATAGGTTTAGTTATCGCATCTTTAATATTTATGAAGAAAGTTGGAGATTTAACCAGTGAAAGCTTTAATATTTTTCCAATTAAAAAAGGGGAATTCAAACTTCCATCAAATTTTAAAGATGAGATTTTTATTAAAGACATTGAAGGACCACTCTTTTTTGGAAGTAGTTCTAATTTTAATCAAACGGCTAAACAAATCCCATCAACAATATCCATCTTAATCATTAGACTCAAAAAAGTGCCCTACATGGACCAGTCAGGGTTGTACGCACTAGAATCTGTAATTAATGATTTAATTTCAAAAGATAAAAGAGTATTTCTTGTTGGGCTTAATGATCAGCCGAAGGACTTATTGGAAAAGGCAAACATAATACCTAGTTTAATTCCAGAAGAACAAATTTTTAATGATTTTGAATCAACTTTCCTATCAATAAATAAATCTTAACACACAAGTTTTAAAATTTAAAATTTGAGTCTATATAATTTTTAGCAATATCAAATACTTCGATCTGTGATTTTTTAGAAGTATCAATTTCAAATGCATTTTTGGCTTTTTTAAGAGGTGCTATTTTTCTCTCAGAATCTATTTTATCCCTTTTAATTAAGTTGTCTTCTACTTTCATGGAATCAAATGAGATATTGTTTTCCTCTATTTGTTTGTTTCTCCTCATGGTTCTTATATCTAAATCTGCACTTAAAAAAAATTTTACCTTAGCATCAGGAAACACAACAGTCCCGATATCTCTTCCTTCTACAACAATAGATTTTTTAACTGCTAGTTTTTTTTGCTGTCTAAATAAAAAACTTCTTACTGACTCTAATTTGGCTACAGAACTAACAATGTCGGATATTTCAAAACTATACATTTCCTCTCCAAAAATTTTTCCATCAAATGACAAGCACTTATTCCCTTTATTGTCAATCATCCAGTCAAAATTTAAATTATCAAGTTGATTTATTAATTGCGACTCCTTGATCATATTATTTATTATACAATCATTATTTAATGCAAAATGGCTTATAATTCTATACATTAATCCAGAATTTAAATAATAGAAATTGTAGTGTTCAGCAAGTTTACTTGCAAGTGTACTTTTACCTGTTGATGAAAATCCATCAACTGAAATTATATTTCCGGTCATAGATAATAAAGAGTTTTCATTTTAAGTTTAAATAGTGAAATAAAAAACTCACATAAATCGATAAATTAAATTTTTTTGGGATTTGATACAATCTCATCTGTTAAAGATAATTTAATTACATCTTTCATTTCGCTAACATAATGGAAATTTAGATTTTTTAGATAATTCTTTTGGATTAACATAACGTCCTTTTTATTTTCTTCACAAAGTATAATCTCTTTGATTTTTGATCTTTTAGCAGCTAAAATTTTTTCCTTTATTCCGCCAACAGGAAGTACCTTGCCTCTCAATGTAATCTCACCTGTCATTGATAAATACTTTTTTACTTTTTTTTGACTGAAAAGAGAAACAAGTGAGGTTAACATTGTTATTCCTGCGCTTGGCCCATCTTTTGGTGTAGAACCCTCAGGAATGTGGATGTGAACATTATATTTATCAAATTTTATTTTATTTAAATCAAATAAATCTGCATTTGATTTTATATACTCGAGAGCAATGGTTGCTGATTCTTTCATTATTTTTCCAAGATTTCCAGTGATTGAAAGTTGACCCTTTCCAGGAGATAAGGCAGATTCAATAAATAAGATTTCTCCACCTGCAGAAGTCCATGCAAGACCAACTACAACTCCTGCTTTATTATTATTTTTAAAAACCTCTCTTTTAATTAATTCAGGACCCAAAATTTCTTTAATTTCTTCTTTGGACGGATTCAATGAATATTTTTCATCCATTGCAATTGATTTAGCGGCATATCGTATTGATTTGGCAATTTGCTTTTCTAAACCTCTTACGCCTGATTCTCTAGTATACTTATCTATTATAATTTCTACAATTGGTTTGGAAAGGATAAAATCTTTTTTGTTTAAACCATGTTCTTTTACTTGTTTAGGAATCAAATATTTTTTTGCAATTATTGCTTTTTCCTCGAGGCTGTAACCGCTTATGTTAATAAATTCCATTCTATCTCTGAGTGCTGGATTTATAGCTGATATATTATTTGCAGTTGCTATAAACATAACCTTTGATAAATCGTAACCCAATTCAAGAAAATTGTCATAAAAATCACTATTCTGCTCTGGATCTAAAACTTCAAGTAGTGCAGAAGAGGGATCACCTTGAGAACCAAATCCAACTTTATCAATTTCATCTAAAACAAATACAGGATTAGAAGTTCCAGCTTTTTTAAGGTTTTGAATGATTCGACCAGGCATAGCTCCTATGTATGTTTTACGATGACCTCTAATCTCAGATTCATCTTTCAAACCTCCAAGTGAAACCCTTACGTATTCTCTTCCAATTGCTTCTGCAATAGATTTTCCTAAAGATGTTTTACCAACTCCAGGGGGGCCGTGAAGACAAATAATTGGTGATTTCATGTCATTTCTTAACTTTAGAACAGCAAGGTATTCTAGGATTCTTTTTTTTACCTCATCTAAACCAAAATGATCTCTGTTTAAAATTTTTACTGATTTTTTAAGATCAAATTTGTCAGTTGAATAGTTATCCCATGGAAGGTCAAGGAGTAACTCAATGTAGTTCCTCTGCACAGAAAATTCAGCAACTTGGGGGTTCATTCTTTGAAGTTTAGAAATTTCTTTTTCAAATGTGTTTTGAACTCTACCACTCCATAGTTTTTCAGAAGCTCTTTTTCTTAATTCTTCAACTTCCTCTTCCTGTGTGTGTCCTCCAAGTTCCTCTTGAATAGTCTTCATCTGTTGGTGTAGATAGTATTCCCTTTGCTGTTGATCTAAATCATTTCTTACTCTAGATTGAATATCATTTTTTAATTCCAGCTTTTGATATTCTAAATTGATATATTTTAAACACAATAGAGCTCTATCAGTAATATTTTTGGAACCCAAGATTTTTTGTTTATCGTTCACTGTGAGATTCATATTTGAAGAGACAAAATTTATCAAAAATGAGTCACTTTGAATATTTTTAATTGCGAATGAAGCTTCACTTGGAATATTTTGATTTTCATTAATTATCTTAATTGCTGTCTCTTTTATTGATTCAACAGTTAACTTAAATTCAGACTCTTTCTTTTCTTTTTTATTTTCTATAATAGAACTAATTTTAACCTTAAGATATGGTGTGGTATGAATCAAATTCTCAATCTTAAATCTTTTTTTACCCTGAATTATAATTGTTGTACTCCCATCTGGCATCTTCAAAACTCTTAAAATTTGTGCTACCGTTCCCATCTCATAGAGGTCATTAATTGAAGGATCTTCAACTTTCTTATCTTTTTGGGCAACAACTCCGATAGGATTTTTGGATTTATTTGCATCCTTAATAAGTTGTATAGACTTGTCCCTTCCTACTGTTATAGGTATAACAACACCCGGAAATAAAACTGTATTTTTTACTGGAAGTAAAGGAACAACCTCAGGTAATTCCTCTTTTTCAAGTGCCTCTTCATCTTCAGATGTCATCAGAGGTATTAGTTCAGCTTCAGAACCTACACTATCTAAAGAAAAGTCGTCAAAGGATGAAAAAATCGCTTTTGTCATAACAGATACATGACATAATGTCATTTTAAGATAAAGTAATAGTACAGATTATATATTTTTAAGGTACATTATCTTTTTCAAAATTATATATTCAATATCTATGCCAGTTGTTTATTATTGTTAAATTTTCCTTTTTTGATATTTATACTTAAGATTAAAAAACCACCAACTAAAAAAAATAACATAAAGAATATAACTGATAACCTCATACTTCCCGTTATTTGATCAACAATTCCGAAAAGTGTCATACCAAAAACAACAGCTATTTTTTCAGTGACTCCATAAAAACTAAAGTAAGAAGCAGTATCTTTTGTGTTTGGTAAATATTTGGAATATGTGGCTCTAGAAGTTGATTGCAATCCTCCCATAACCATTCCAACTAATCCAGCAACCAAGTAAAACTGAAAAGGTGTGTATATATAATAAGCGTAAATACAAATAAGTCCCCAAAGGATGTTAGCGACAAATAAAGTAGGTATATTTCCAAATTTTATGGATGCTCTTGCTGCAATTATTGCACCAAAAATGGCTATTATCTGAATAAGTAAGATACTAACAATTAATCCTACAGTTTTTTCTTGATCTGAAGACCAAATTATTTCCTCCTCTCCAAAATAAGCGGCAACAAGCATAATTGTTTGAAGCGCCAGTGAATAAACAAAAAAAGCTAGCAAAAAACGCTTTAAAGAAAAGTCTATTTTTATTAAATCGTATACACTTTTAAGCTCCCTATATCCATGAAAAATAATATTTTTTTTCGCTATAGTCTTCTTTTCTCCCTTAGGTAAGTAGAAAAACGAGATTTGACTAAATATTAACCACCACATACCAACACATACAAATGATATTTTCATTGCATAGGCTCTTGCTTCTCCAGGAGTTCCTGAAATACCGTAAAAATCAGGTTGCATAATTAGTGATAAATTGAATAAAAGCAGAATCACACTCCCAATATAGCCTAATGAGTAACCTCTAGCACTTGCTTTGTCTTGTTGGTCAGGATAAGCTACATCTGGAAGGTAAGAATTATAGAAAATTAGACTGGCCCAAAATCCAATTAATGCTAAGAAATAAAGAAAAAGACCAGTATAAATATTATCAAGATTAAACCAAAACAATCCAATACACGAAAAAGAACCTAGATAAACAAAAAATTGCATAAAGCGTTTTTTATTTCCTAAAAAATCAGCAATACCAGCTAAAATTGGTGAAATAAATGAAATTATCACAAAAGCAAATGCTGTCAAAAAACTAATCATAGCTGTGTTTTTAATATGGTGACCCATAAAAAGTATTTTGTTATTTTCGGCAAATAAAGCTGCGTAATAAAGAGGAAAAATTGCAGTAGTTATCACCAGTGAGTAGACCGAATTAGCCCAATCATAAAAAGCCCAAGCATTAATAAGTTTTTTACTACCTTTCTTCGGTTTTTTTTTTGAAAGCATATTTTTTAAAAGTACGAAGTTTTTTATTATGATAGCTTTAAATTATGATATGTAAATATCTTTCGATATGTAAAATATTAATTTTAGATAACAATAAAGTAAATTTGTTTGTGAAATATTTTTTTCTCTTTGTTGTCATTGTTCCTTTCTTTTTGTCTTGCCAGGAGGCAAAAGAAACGAAAAAGTATAATGTTGCTATGTCAGATTCTGAGTGGAAAAATATTTTGCCTCAGCTATCTTATAATGTTTTGAGAAAGTCTTTCACTGAGCCAGCTTTTTCAAGCAGTCTTAATTTTAACAAAAAATCTGGTTACTATGCATGTAGAGGTTGTAAAAAACCACTTTACAGCTCAGAAAACAAATATGACTCTGGTAGTGGATGGCCTTCTTTTGACAGAGAAATCAAAAATAATATTGAATATGATATAGATTATAAAATCGGATATCCAAGAACCGAGTTAAAATGTTCAAATTGTGGTGGTCACCTAGGTCACATGTTTAATGACGGTCCGAGAGAAACCACTGGAAAAAGGCATTGTATTAACGGAGCAGCATTAATTTTTATAGAAAAATAATTGAATTTTAAAAAAGAAAATAAAACCGAAGAATATTGGGAAAAAAAACTCTCGAAAAAGGAATATGATATTTTAAGACGGGGTGGTACAGAACTACCTTACACTGGAAAATATAATAATCATTTTGAAGATGGAATTTATGTTTGCAAAGGGTGTGGTAAACCTTTGTACAAATCAAAGTCTAAATTTGATAGTGGATGTGGATGGCCTTCATTTGATGAGTGTATTAAAAATTCAATAGAATATAAAAAGGATTTTAAAATTGGGGTTTTGAGAATTGAAATTCTATGTTCAAACTGTGGAGGACATCAGGGACATGTATTTAATGACGGTCCAACCAAAACAAACCAAAGATATTGTGTAAACTCTGCTAGTATAGATTTTATTCCAAAAAAAAATAAGTAAACGATTTTGTAAATTTGAAAAAAAACACAATGGAAACCTATGATGTAATTATAATTGGAAGTGGTCCTGGCGGTTATGTTTCTGCTATTAGAGCATCACAGCTAGGATTAAAAACAGCAATCATTGAAAAGGAAAGTTTGGGAGGAATATGTTTAAACTGGGGGTGTATTCCAACGAAAGCACTTTTGAAATCTGCTCAAGTTTTTGAGTACATAAAGCATGCGAAAGATTATGGAATAAATGTTAAAAACTATGAAAAAGATTTTAACGCTGTTATTAATAGAAGTCGAGACGTTGCTCAAAATATGAACAAAGGAGTAGATTTTCTTATGAAAAAAAACAAAATAGATGTTTTTATAGGAGAGGGATTAATTGGAAAAAGTAAGAAAGTAAAAATTATCAACAGTAGCGAGGAGAAAGAAATTGAGGGTAAACATATAATAATTGCCACCGGTGCCAGATCTAGGGAAATAAAATCAATTCCTATAGATGGAAAAAAAATAATCGGGTATCGTGAAGCCATGACATTAAAAAAACAACCTAGAAAACTGTCTATCATCGGTTCTGGAGCAATAGGAATTGAATTTGCCTACTTTTACAAATCAATGGGAACAGACGTTACACTTATTGAATTCCAAGAAAGAATAGCCCCATTAGAGGATGAAGATATATCTTCTCAGCTAGAAAAATCGTTCAAAAAAATGGGAATTAATATAATGACAAACTCAGAGGTAATTGGAATAGATAATACAGGTAAAAGCCCAATATTAAATATAAAAAATGGAGAAAAGGAAGTCAAGTTGGATTCAGAAGTAGTACTATCTGCAGTTGGTGTTAAAAGTAATATTGAAAATTTAGGATTGGAAGAAGTGGGAGTAGCGATAGATAATGATAAAATTTTGGTAAATGACTTTTATGAAACAAATATTCCTGGTTATTATGCAATTGGAGATATTACCAAAGGTCAAGCACTAGCTCATGTTGCCTCTGCAGAGGGAATTCTGTGCATTGAAAAAATTTCGGGTATTCAAGTTGAACCCATCAATTACAATAACATTCCCGGTTGTACCTACTGTCATCCTGAGGTTGCTTCGGTTGGATATACAGAAAAACAAGCAACTGAAAAAGGTTTTGATATAAAAGTCGGGAAATTTCCTTTTTCTGCTTCTGGTAAGGCAAAAGCCAGTGGTTCTTCTGATGGATTTGTAAAAGTAATATTCGATGCAAAATATGGTGAATGGCTGGGTTGCCACATGATAGGCAGTGGCGTAACAGAGATGATCGCAGAGGCTGTAATAGGGAGAAAATTAGAAACAACAGGACATGAAATTCTCAAATCAGTTCACCCACACCCAACAATGAGTGAAGCGATAATGGAAGCTGTTGCTAATGCCTATGATGAAACAATTCATTTATAGTTAGTCAAGAACAAAACTATTTACAGCTAAATAATAAGAATCTAGTCCGAAACCAGTTATAAGACCCTTTGCGTGTGGCGTAATAAAGGAGTTGTGCCTAAAATCTTCTCTAGAGAAAGTATTTGAAATATGTACTTCAATAACTTTAGTTTTTATAGCTTTTACAGCATCACCTATCCCAACGGATGTATGAGTGTATGCTGCAGCATTTAAAATTATACCATCTGATTGAAAACCTACATGATGTAACCTATCTATTATTTCACCTTCAATATTTGATTGAAAATAGTCAAAATTAATTTTAGGAAATTTATCTTTTAAAGTTTTTAGATAGTCCTCGAAATTTGAAAAACCATAAATATCTGGCTCCCTGACTCCCAAGAGATTTAAATTTGGGCCATTTATTATACTAATATTCATGGAACAAAATTACCTAAAATGATTCATAAATTATATTTTTATTGATCAAATACTTTTTAATGAAATGTTTGCTAAAAAAGCCTTATTAATATTTTTTTTGTTTACAAGCTATAAAATACAATCTCAAAATAATTTATCAAGTTTAATAATTTTAGGGATTGCTCAAGATGGAGGATCACCACAAATAGGATGTGATAAATCTTGTTGTAAAATACTGTGGGAAAAAAAAATCTTTGAAAGTGTAACCTCGGTAGGGTTAATTGACAATATTGAAAATAGATTTTTTTTGATTGATGCTTCTCCAGACATTACCAAGCAATATCAGATGATAAAGTCTTTAGCTTCAAGGGCAAGCTTAGGAGGAATTGCACTTACTCATGCACATATTGGGCATTACTCTGGCCTTTTATTTTTTGGGAAAGAATCTTTAGGAGCACGAAAAATCAATGTTTACTCCATGCCTAAAATGTCGTTTTTTTTAGAAAATAATGGGCCTTGGTCGCAATTAATTCAAGAAAAAAATATTATAATAAATGAATTGAAAAATGACTCTATACAGACTTTAAGTAAATATATTTCCATAAAGCCAATACTTGTGCCACATAGAGACGAGTTTTCAGAAACAGTGGGATATCTAATTAAAGGAGATGCCAAATCGGCTTTATTCCTTCCAGATATAGATAAATGGGAAAAATGGGATAAAAAAATAGAAGATTTAATAAGGAATGTAGACTATGCATTTATTGATGGAACTTTTTATAATGATAAAGAAATACCTCACAGAAATATGAATGAAATTCCACATCCATTTGTTGTTGAAACCCTTGAAAGGTTAAAAAATCTAAAGAAAAAGCACAAGAAAAAGGTTTATTTTATTCACTTAAATCACACGAATCCTTTACTTAAACCAAATAATATAATAACTAAAGAAATAATTAAAAGAGGATATAATATAGCAAGAACCGGAATGAAATTTGATTTATGAGGACTTGGGAAAACTTATTAAAAGATTATATAATTTATTTAAAAATTGAGAGAGGTCTTTCTAGAAACTCTATTAAAAGTTATTCATACGATATTCAAAACCTGTTGAGATATATAAGAAAATACAACTCTAAACTGAGCTTAAACCAATGTGATAAAAAATTTATGCAAGAATTTATATATAAAATTTCAAAAGATATAAATTCAAGATCACAGGCAAGACTTTTGTCTTCTCTAAAAAGTTTTTTTAATTATTTAGTATTTGAGGGGTATAACAAAACATCGCCAATGGAGTTAATTGAATCACCAAAAATTGTAAATAAACTACCAGATGTGTTATCAATTCAAGAAATTGAACTATTGATAAAGAATTCTGAACTAAATAAAAATCATGGTATTAGAAATTCAGCTATTTTGGAAACTCTATATGGAAGCGGATTAAGAGTAAGTGAGTTAATTAATTTAAAAATTTCAGATATTCATTATGATGAAAAACTGCTTTTAATTCAAGGTAAAGGCAATAAGCAAAGGCTAGTCCCTTTAGGTACGATATGTGAATCAAAAATTAGCAACTATGTTGATAATTTTAGAATTTTAAAAAAAATTAAAAAAAACTCAAATGACATAGTTTTTCTGAATAGAAACGGAAAGAAACTTACTAGAGCAATGATTTTTACAATAGTTAAAGAAGCCCACCGGAAATCAAACATAAGAAAAACAGTTAGCCCACATACTTTCAGACATTCATTTGCCACTCATTTGCTAGAGAATGGTGCCGATTTGAGATCGATACAAATTATGATGGGGCACGAAAATATTACCACAACAGAAGTTTATACTCACTTGGACACTAAACATTTGTCTAAAACTTTAAATAAATATCATCCAAGAAAATAAACTATTGATTTACAACCATGCGAAATCCTTTCCCATGGATATTAAGAATTTCAACCCTACTATCTTTCTTTAAATATTTTCTAAGTTTTGCTATGTAAACATCCATTGACCTTGAAGTAAAATAATTATCATCTCTCCATATTTTACTTAAAGCTTGATCCCTAGGAAGAAGATCATTTATGTGAATAGCTAAAAGTCTGAGAAGTTGATTTTCCTTTGGTGATAATTTAATCGGTTTATGATCTAAGTAAATTAATAATCTAAGTTTTGTATTAAGGCTGAAATTACCAATTTTAAACTGTGTTTCAACTGTGTCAGCAACTTCTTTTATCAATCTCCTGCCAAGAATAGACTTAATTTTAGCCAGTAAAACCTCAGAATCAAATGGTTTTGTCAAATAATCATCTGCTCCCAATTTGAAACCCTTCAATACATCTTCCTTTAGAGTTTTTGCAGTTAAAAAAATTAGTGGTACCAAATCATCAATTTCTCTAATCTCTTTAGCAAGAGTGAATCCGTCTTTGTAAGGCATCATGACATCAAGCAGACATAATGAGAATTTTTCTTTTTTAAATTTTTCAAAACCCTCAATACCGTTTTTAGCCAAAGTAACTTGATAACCATTAATTTTTAGATATTCTCTTAATATACTCCCGAAATTAGGATCGTCTTCAACTAGTAAAATTTTTTTCTTGTTATTACTCATTTTATATATTTAAATAAATAAAGGAAATTGAATTTTAAATTTAGTTCCCTGCCCTTCAACACTTTCTACTGAAATTTTACCATTGTGAAGAGAAATAATTTTCTTTACATATGCTAATCCAAGTCCGTGACCTTTGATATTGTGGACATCTCCATTTTGTTCTCTAAAAAATTTTTCGAAAATCATTTTTAAAGTATCATCACTCATTCCTATTCCTTTGTCTTCAATTTTTATATATGTGTTTTTATCATCATTTAAAGTTTCTATTTTAATAATCGGATTCTCCTTTGAATATTTAATTGCATTATCCAACAAATTTGTAAAAACATTAACTAAGTGATTTCTATTTCCAAATATTTTTGTCTTCTTTGACTTAAAAGAAGTCTTGATTTCGACCCTTTTGTTCTGAACCAATAAGGCAATGTGGCCAAGAGAATCTTTAATTGTTTTGTGAACATCAATATCAGTTTTATCAATCAATGTGTTACTTTTATCAAGTTGAGAAATTGTTAGTATTGTTTCAACCTGGTCATGCATCCTCCTATTTTCTTCGCGCATTATCTTCAGATATTGATGTTTTTTTTTGCTATTCTTGATTTCTAGCTGGCTTTCAATAGCATCAATTGCAAGATTTATTGTTGCGATTGGTGTTTTAAACTCGTGCGACATGTTATTTATAAAATCTGACTTTATCTCAGATATTTTTTTCTGTTTTAAAATTTGAAATAACGAAATAGCACACAGAAGAATTATTAAAATAGTTAAAATAAAAGATAAACTAGCAACTCCCATTACAGATGACATTAAGTATTTTTCTTTTTTTGGGAAAGTTACTACAAGATTATATAAACTACTTCCTTGTTCATCGACAAAAATTGGAATAGAGTATTTTGGTCCAGAAAGAGACCCTTCATAATTTTTTGAAATAATTTTGGTCGCAAGACCATTACTGAAAACACCAAATTCGAACTCTGTTTGAATATTTCTTGAATTAAACTCTCTTTGAAGCAAAGAAGCAATTTCAAATGAATTAATTCTTTTATGTATAGGAAAAGAATTTGCCATTTTAGAGAATATTGAAGAATAAGTGGCTTGATCAATTGCACTTATTCTTTCCATTTTTTGAAAGGTTGCACTTGAGATTTTTCTTTGATTTTCACGGTCGAAAGCTTGTTTAAAAATTCTAGTCGTTTCAAATCCTTTAATATCATTTACATTTGAAACTTCAATCTCACCAATTTCTTCATTTGGTATAGCTATATTAAATTTTTCCTCTACAAGTCCAAATGTAAACAATGAAGAAAGGTTTGATTCATCGTCACTATCGTAGAAAAGGAAAAAATTTCTTAATTGGGCACTATCTGGTTTTCCAATTGAGTCTTTTAATTTTTCAAAAGTTTGTATATAGTGTCTTAACTCATTTTCTTGAACATCATTGGCAACCGAATTTAATGACTGCTTAACAGCTAAAGAAAATTCTTGATCCCTGTTTTGAATTGTGGTGTTTATGAAGTACCACTGAACTAATATAATTCCAGTAACACATATTATCATAAAACAAACTAAAAAAAAGAAATAACTTTTCTTCATTTAAATTCTAAATTGCAAATTTCATAATTAAATTGTATTTATTTTGCTAAAACAATGTTAATGAAGGATTTAATTTAAATGACAGAAAAAACTTCAATTAAATCCTGAACTTTTTTAATAGTTTTTACCTTACTTATGTTTTCAATAAAGTAGTCACTAAGATGCATTTTTTTCTTATCATCCCATTGATTTTCAATTATTTTCTCAATTTTTTTCCGAGAGACATTATCTCTTTTAATTATTCTTTCTATTCTAGTTTTTATTGGAGCTGTTACGAGTATTGATAAACCAACATCTAAATGATAATTGTGTTCGAACAAAATGGCCGTTTCTTTGAGTACGTATTTTGAATTTTGCACTCTAAGCCATTTTTTAAAATTAATTCTAACTTGCTTATGAACTAAATCATTTATTAATTTCAATTTTTTTTGAGAGTTAAAAATTTTATTTCTAATAAATTGGGAGTTCAATTTGTTATTTACAAATGATTCAGGTCCTAATAATGAAATTATTTCTTTCTTTATATAATCATTTTCATTCATGATTTTTTTTGCTTCAAGGTCTGAGCAAAAACAAGGAATACCAGCTAACTTTTGAAAAATAGAAGCAACAAATGTTTTTCCACTACCTATCCCTCCCGTTAAAGCAATTACTTTAGACATTCTATTCTCTAATTAAAAAAAAAATATCTTGAGGATTCAGTCTCACATTCTTAGCGCTTAGTGGAGATTTTAATAATTTAATTTTTGCAGTATTTTTTTCTTTGTCAACACTATCATAATTGAATCCTACTCTGAAATCAGAAGGTTTTATTTTTTTTAAGTTATTTATAGATGATGAAAATACTAGTTCAACTTGAGAAGGAAATAATTTTAAAACCTTAGATTTTGGGAGATTTGATACTGAAATTGGAATGTTTAAATTTTTTTCTGAAAAAAGATCTATTGTGACCTCAACATCCACTTCTTTTACATTATAGTTCAATTCATTTTCTCCCTGGTTAATTGGAATTTTGTCAAAAAAATTTGACTTTAAAGTTGATTCATTTTTATAGTCTAAATCAACATGATTGATATCTTCTAGCACATTCTTTGGTCCAGTCACTATGATACTATCAGGATACAAATTGAGATTTGTTATCGAATAACCAATATCTAGATTAAATTTTGGAAATACTATCGGAACCTTTTTAGAAAATTCTGACTGATAATTTATTTCAATTTTACTTGGAAAAAAACTTAAAATTTCCGGGTCACCCAATAATTGATCTTGTAATTTATTGAATTCAGATGCTATTTCTAAAGATCCTGTATTGTTTCTATAAACAGCTTTTTGAAAACTTATTTTCACTGTATTATCTAAAAAATAGTAGTAAAGAAATTGGAACCCTGTAGCATTTAAATTGAGATTTAAAATTGAATCTGAAACTGACGAAATTATATGTGATTTAGGGATATCTATCAGTTCAATTTTCATTTTGATTTCTTCTTGGTATTCTTTAGAAAATTTTCTAAAAAACCAAATTACAAATGATAAGGCCACGAACGAGATAAACATTTTGATTCTTCCCTTATATGAAAGAGCTTTCTGAAAGGAATTAAGATATGGTTCTTCTTGCAACACTTAAACTAAAAGTCCTCTATTATTTCCTGTCCAACTCCAGTTGTGGAAAATCCTCCGTCATGAAATAAATTTTGCATTGTGACTTTTCTTGTGTAATCAGAAAAAAGTGATACTACATATTGAGCACACTCAAATGCTGATGCATTTCCTAGAGGAGAGGTCTTTTCGGAAAAATTTAAAAAATTCTCTAAGCCCTCAACTCCTTGACCTGCGGTTGTTCTAGTAGGAGACTGAGATATTGTATTTATCCTTACTTTTTTATTTTTCCCAAAAAAATAACCAAAACTTCTTGCAATTGACTCTAGATAAGCTTTGTTATCTGCCATATCATTATAATTCGGAAATGTTCTCTGAGCAGCAATATAGGTCAATGCAACAATGCTACCCCACTGATTTAATGCATCTTTTTCATACAAAACTTGTAACAGCTTATGAAATGAAAGTGCGGAAATATCCCAACCTTTTTTAGTCCATTCATGATTTTGATTAGTATAATGTCTTTTTTTTCTTACATTCAGAGACATCCCAATTGAATGTAATACGAAATCAAATTTACCTTTAAAATGATCAAGTGCACCTTGAACCAAGGTTTCTAGCTCAGAAATGTTTGTTGCGTCAGCTGGAATTACAGGTGAATCTAACTCATCGCCTAATTTATTAATTTCCCCCATCCTCAGAGCAACAGGAGCATTTGTCAATATTATTTCACCACCTTCAGCTTTTACAAGTTCAGCTACTTTCCATGCTATTGATTTATTATCTAAAGCACCAAATATTAAACCCTTTTTATTTTTTAATAGATTATGCGACATAATTATTTTTACAAATATAAGTTAATTAAGTAATTCCTTCGCCAAATCACTAGCGCTTGAAGTAGATTCGTCGCCAGATAGCATTTCAGCAATTTCTGAAACCCTCTCGTTGAAATTTAAATTTTTAAGTTCTGTTGATGTTTTTTGGTTTCTTATTGTTTTAAAAACTTTGAAATGATTATTTGCTTTTGCAGCGACCTGCGGTAAGTGTGTAATTGAAATCACCTGCATATTTATTGCCATGTTTTTCATAATTCTTCCAATACTGTTTGCTATTTCTCCTGAAACTCCAGTATCAATTTCATCAAAAATAATTGTCGGTAGGTTTTTATAATTTGATAAAATAGATTTAAGTGCGAGCATAATTCTTGACAATTCACCTCCAGACGCTGTTTTATTCAAAGGGCCAAGTGGAGTGCCTTTATTTGCAGAAAAATTAAATAATAACTTGTCCTTTCCATTTTTTAAAAAAATATCAGAATCTTTAAGTTCGATTTTAAAAATTGTATTTAACATTCCCATGTCTTTAAGTAAATTTTCCATTTGGCTCTTTAGAACGGGTATTACTTTATTTCTTCTTTGTCGAATTTTTTCTGATAGTTTATTTAGTACTAATTTTGTTTCCACTAACTTTTTTTTGTTCTCATTTATGGTAATATCAAGATTTTCGGTATCTGAAACCTTTCTTTCTATTTTTTCTTTAATTAACATTAAGTCATCTAATTTATTTACCTCATGCTTTCTGAATAGAGAATAAATTTTTTCTAGTTTTTGACTTAAAATTTCTTTCATTTCAGGGTTATATTCAATAATATCATTTTCATTCTTGATATCCTTAGTTATATCATCTAATTCAATAATAACACTCTCAATTCTTTCAAAAATTCTTTTGTATTCAATAGAAATATTAGATATTTTTTTGATTAAAAATCTTACTTGATTTAATTTTACATTGATTCCATTTTCTTCGTGTTGGAGAATATTTAAAATCTGATTAAAAGTTGTATTTATTTCTTCTGAATTACTTAATTGATTAAATTTTTGCTCTATTGAATCTACAGATTCGCTAACATCAATAGCTTTAATTTCATTTAAGAGATGGGTATTATAATCTTTCTCTTGATTCATATTAACCCTAGATGCCTCAAGCTTATCTATTTTATTTTTAAGTTCTTTAAAGGAAAAAAAGTTTAAATTATATTTTTCAATTAAATTTTGATTTTTTGCCAACAAATCTAAAATGTCGATTTGATATTCTTCTTTAATAATGAAATGGTTTTGAAATTGTGAATGAATATCAATAAGTTCATATGAAATTTTTTGCAATGTTTCCAAATTAACTGGAGTATCATTTATAAATGCTCTTGACTTTCCAGAAGGAATAATTTCTCTTCTTACTGTTGTCAATGAATCGTAATCTATATCTAATGAATCAAAGAGATTTTTTAAATTAAGATTTGTTATTGAAAATAGTAAATCAACGAAACATTTTTTTGTTTTATCTTTCACTAAATTTAGGTCAGCTCTTTTCCCTAAGGCTAAAGACAAACCTCCTAAGAGAATTGATTTTCCGGCGCCGGTTTCTCCAGTTATTGAAGTAAATCCTTGGGTTAAGTCAACCTTCAAATAATCAATTAAAGCATAGTTTGAAATAGTCAGCTCCTTTAACAAGTCATTTTATTTTTTTAAATATCGTTAAAATTAAATCAATGTTTGCAATTACTTTTTAAATTTTTTTTATCTAATCTTTTTCCATTTTGGGCCAAAATATGGAGCAATTTTATTTAGTGTTTTTAAAGTCTTTTTTAATTCAATTTCAGGACCTTGAGAAAAAATGTCAACAATTTCGTCTGATTTTGCATCAAAAAAAGTCTGAATTAAAAAAGCATTTGGTCTACGTTTATACAAGGGTAAAAATTTTTCTAAAGAAAATAATACTCCATTTTTTGCCTTATTTAAATCAGTTGTCATAAAGTCCATTCCTTCTCTATGATACTCATATTGAACAGTCCTATATTCTCTAAAAGTATTTGATAATAATGTGTCAACTAACCAAAACCTGTTTCTTGTTCCATCACTTTGATTCCAACCCTTAATGTTTTTCTGTTGTGCGAGTGAAACAATTTTTTGAGCTTCTTTAAAATAAATAGTGCCACTGTTAACCTTAAATGTATCAGCTTCCATTCCTATTGCTAAATACACGTAAAAACTGAGAATTGAAATTAAATTGGATTCAAAACTAACGGGATTGTAGAATAATGGTTGATATTCGTCATATTGAAAAGAAATGTCTTTATCCAAAAAATTAAAAATTGGGCTTAAATATGTTGACTCATAAACGGGTCTCTCTACTTGAACTTGTAATGTGCCGGTGAAATTTGACCCAACATATGAATTTAAATTCAGAACTAAATTAAACTTAACTCTTTGATGTAGCTCTAAAGATTTATTATTCCAAAGGTTACTATTTATAAATTCATTAACAGACTTTTCCAATGTAGAAAAAACTTGTTGATTCGTTTGATCTACAAAGTCTGAATTGAGTACAAAATTACAATTAACAGTTTGACTAAATAATTTTAAGTTTGATAGTAAAAGTAGGACTACAAATTTTCTCACGAATCTCTTATTATTTGTTCAAATATTTTATACGATAAATCTAATTTTGTTGTTAATTCGAATGATACAGATTTTTTTCTAGTTATGTATTTTCCATGATTATAATCAGAATTAAAAACATTTTGTTTATCATCTAAAATATTTAAAAAAATTGCATCTAAATTTTTGTTAATTAGCTTATTGTAAGCATTGTCATTTCCATCATTTGTCTCAAGTGCAAAACCTAACATAAACTGATTTGTTTTAATTTTTCCCAAATTATAGAGTATATCAATGTTTTCCTTAATAGTAATTTGACTTAATTTTTGACTTTTTTTAATTTTTAAATGATGGTACTCATTTGGAATAAAGTCAGCTACAGCTGCAGCAGATACAAATATGTCTACACTAAAGAAATACTTTAAGATTGCATTATACATTTCATCAGCTGTGACAACATTTATCAAATTAATAGAGCTATTAAAAATTTTTAATGATGTCGGACCAGATATTAAAGTTACATTTGCGCCAAGATTTGTAGCAGCTTCAGCTAATGAAAAGCCCATTTTACCCGATGAAAAATTACCAATAAATCTGACTGGGTCAATTTTTTCGTAGGTAGGACCCGCAGATATCAATATTTTTTTTCCTTTTAATGGGAGCTCATTTTTTAAGTCTTTAATTATATATTTAATTATATTTTTAGGTTCCATCATCCTTCCCTTACCTTTTAAACCACTCGCTAAGTCACCACTTTCAGATTCTAAAATTATATTTCCAAAACTTTTTAATTTATTTAAATTTTCTTGATTACCTGGGTGCTTGTACATGTCTAAATCCATAGATGGAGCAACAAAAACCGGACATTTAGCTGACAAATAACAGGCTAGTAATAGGTTATCACATCGCGCAGATGCCATTGAAGATATGGTATTTGAGGTTGCTGGTGCTATAATTATAAAATCAGCCCACAAAGACAATTCAACATGATTATTCCATTCGGGGTTATCATTTTCATCCTTAATTTCCGTAAAAGATGTATTAACTGGATTCTTCGATAAAGTTGAAAGTGTTGTTGGAGTAACGAAATCCATTGCGCTTGGAGTTAACACTACCTTTACCTCCGCTCCTTTTTTAATTAGCAATCTAACCAACTGAGGAGATTTATAAGCTGCAATACTTCCAGAAATACCTAGGAGTACCTTTTTACCTCCAAGCGTGTACATTAAACGTCTTCGTCAGTATTCCTATGATAAACTTTGTTTTTAAACCATTCCTCAATGGCTAAAGCATGAGGCTTTGGAAGACTCTCATAAAATTTGGAGACTTCTATCTGCTCTTTGTTTTCGAAAATTTCTTCTAAGCTGTCGTTATGGGTAGCAAATTCCTCCAACTTTTCATGTAATTCCTTTCTAATATCAATGTTTATTTGAGCAGATCTTTTTGATATTATTGATATTGCTTCATAAATATTGTCAACTCCTTTTTCAATTTCTCCTCTATTATAAGTAGAAGTTGTTACTGGGGCTTTTGATTCTCTGTATTTAGTCATTTTAAAAAATTTATGTGTTAGTTTTATTAATTATTTTTATCTCTTTTTCTATTTCATCAAGCTTTTTAGAAATATCATCCATGAAAAGTGTTTCAGGATAATATCTAAGAATTGCATTATGAGTTTCAATGGCACCTTTAAGTCTTTCAAGTTTTTTATTAGGTACACTATTAGTAGCAATTTCGTACTGAGATAAAAACTTATAATATAATGCATTTTCCCTAAACGGGGTACCAGGAAAATTTGATATAAAATTATCTAAAGAACTTATTGCTGCTTTATAATCTCTTATGGTATAATATTGTTTTGATATTTCAAAGTCTTTTTCTTCAAGTTTTACTTGTAGTTCTTTAATATAGCTATTTGCTTCTGATAGATAATCTGACTTGGGATAATTATCAATAAAAATTTGTAACTTTTCCATTGCCTCGTTGGTATTTTCCTGATCTAGACTATAAGTTGGAGATAGCATATAGTAACATTTTGCAATCATAAAGTTTGCTTCATCTAATTTTTCGCTTCTAGGAAAAGATTTTACAAAACTTTCAAATTGGTAGGCAGCTAAAAAATAATTACCTAGTTGGTAGTGTGAATTAGCAAAAAAATAAATCAATCTCTGGGCCTGTGGTTTTCCTCTGTACGAGGGGATGATTTGCTCGTATAAGCGGTTAGCTCTTCTGTATTCCCCATTATCATAGTAATTTTGTGCCGCTTTTAACTTAGGAGCAGTTTCCTTACTGTTAAGCATCTTTTGGTAACTATTACAAGAAAACAAAATGAAACTTAATAATAAATATTTAATTCTTTGATTATAAAAAAACATCCACAAATTTAACTAAATATGATAAGAAATTAAAAACACTAACCGATATCTAAATTTTTACAATAAATTTTTCTCGAAAATTTTAAATTTATCCTTGATATCGTCGTATAAGTTTTTATCTACTGGGGTTAGGGGTAGTCTTAAAATATTTTTACAAAAACCCATTAATGAGAGTAAAGCTTTTATTCCCGAAGGATTCCCCTCTTTGAATAAAAGATCAATAATATTTTTAATTTTTTTAAATTTTTCTTTCGCCTCTTGTGTTTTATTTTGTTTTGCCAAGGATATAATTTTAGAAAATTCCTTTGGGAAAGCACCTGCAACAACACTAATAACACCTGAGCCACCACTTAAAACTAAATCAAGTGCAGTAAAGTCGTCACCAGAAATTACATGAAAACTTTTTGAAGTTTTATTTATTAAATCTACCCCTCGTTTTATATCACCGGTGGCATCTTTTATCCCAATGATATTTTTACAATTTTTTAATAATTTTAAGACGGTTGTGTTTGAAATTGATGTACCTGTCCTAGATGGAACATCATATAAAATAATTGGAATAGTTGAAGCTTTAGATACATGATAAAAATGCTCATATAACCCAGCTTGTGATGGTTTATTATAATAAGGACAAACTGTTAAAATAGCACTGAAATTTTTCAAGTTATAGTTCAAAATTTGATTGACTAGACTTTGGGTGTCATTCCCTCCAATACCAACAATTAGAGGCAACCTTCCTCTATTAAATTCAACTACATTTTCCAGAATTTTATTTTTTTCCTTTAAAGTAATAGTGTGAGATTCTCCAGTAGTTCCAAGAATTACTAAATAACTAATATTATTTTTTACATAATACTCTATCAATAGTTTATATGCATCAAAATCGATTTCTCCACTTTTTTTAAATGGGGTAATTATTGCAACTCCTGTACCTTTTAAAAAATTCAATCTAAATAGTTTCTAATATTCTAATATATTTTCGGAATTCATTTTTAAAAATATCTGTTTGTATGGGCAGAAAGTCAAAAATGACATCATTAATTCTAATATCGGTTTTACTAAACCCAAAGCTTAATTTATAATCACCTTTAATAGCTATCCATTTTAAATATAAATTGTCATTATCAAAAAAATTAATTTGCAAATCAACTCTTCTTTTACATGCTTTAGCAAGTTTATCTCGAAAATTACCAAATAAACTTATATTGTGAATTCCATAACAATGTTTTTCATTTGATATATTTTCTTTTGTATTTGAAAATTTAATAAAAGTGAAATAAATTTTTGAGTCAGTTATTTCACATAAAAGATTTCTAAAATAATTTTCGTCAACAGGAAGCTTTTTATCCATAACGACTCTAACACTTTTTATTTTAAAATCAGATGTAACAATATTGTTAGAAATCCTTCTATTAAAATCGTTTTTATATTTAATTGAATGAAATAGTTTTCTAATCACCAATAGTAAATTTACAAAACCTAAACTGCAAGTAAAGATAAATTACAAATTATTTCAAAACTCATTTAGTATGTTATGTGTCTAACATTTCTAAAAAGTCTTTTTCACTAATAATTGGTATTTTTAAAATCTCAGCCTTCTTTTTTTTTGATGGTCCGATTGACTGTCCTCCGATTATAATTTTTGTCTTAGAGTTAACAGCAGATGATAGATTCCCTCCATTTTCTAAAATCAATTGTTTGATTTTTTCTCTTGACAAATTTTCAAATGTGCCAGATATCACGATATTTTTACCATTTAAAATATTAGATTTTTTATTATTTTCAACTGTCTTGAAATTAAGACCCACTTTTAAAAGTTTTTCTATAATTAATAAGTTTTGAGAATTATTAAAATAATTAATTATACTATTAATAATTTTTTCTCCTATTTCCTCGACCGAGATTAAATCATCATAACTAGAGTTAATTAGATTCTCAATAGAGCCAAAGTGATTGGCTAATTTTGAAGCGACTGTTTCTCCGACATGCCTAATTCCAATTGAAAAAAGAACTTTTTGAAAAGGCTGTTTTTTAGACTGCTTTATGGATTTTATTAAATTTATTGCAGATTTTTCTGCCATACCTTCCAAACTAACTAAGTCTTCGATTTCTATTTTGTATATTTCAGCGATATTATTAATGACGCCATTATTAAAAAGTAAGACTACTCTTTCACTTCCAAAACCTTCAATATTCATGGCTTTTCGAGATACAAAGTGCTGAATTTTTCCTATTATCTGAGTTTTACATTCATTTTCATTTTTACAATAATGTTGTGCCTCACCTTGTATTTTTTTTAGTTTCGAACCACAATCAGGACAATAAGTAATAAATTTTATTAAATCATCAAAATTCCCTCTTCTAAGTTGATCAATTCCAACAATTTTTGGAATTATTTCTCCACCTTTTTCAACATATACATAGTCACCTATTCTAAGAGAAAGTTTTTCTATCTGATCTGAATTATGCAAGGTTGCTCTTTTAACAATAGTGCCCGAAAGATTAATAGGCTCAAAATTTGCTACTGGTGTTACGGCCCCAGTTCTTCCAACTTGATATGTTACGGATAGAAGTCTTGTGCTTTGTCTTTCTGCTTTATATTTATATGAAATAGCCCATCTTGGCACTTTTGATGTAAAATCTAACTCATTTTGAACTTTAATGGAATTTACTTTAATTACAATACCATCTATTTCATAGGGTAATTCCGTCTTCTTATTTTCCCAAAAATCGATAAAATGAAATATTTCATCTACTGAATTTACTCTTTTCATGGTTTCAGGAATAAAAAATCCCCATTGTCTTGATTTTTTTAATAACTCAGAATGAAATAAAAATGAATTTTCACCAACAACTGAATAAAAAAAACACTTTAGTCTTCGTACTGCAACCTCTCTGCTATCTTGAAGTTTTAATGAACCTGAAGCAGTATTTCTGGGATTTCTAAATAGAGGAAGTCCTTCCTCTTTTCTTTTACTGTTAAGATAATTAAAACTATCTATTGGTAAAATCACTTCTCCTCTAATTTCAAACTTTTCTGGATATGCCCCATTTAAAATCAAAGGTATATTTTTGATTGTTTTGATATTTGATGTTACATCGTCCCCTTTAATACCATCTCCTCTAGTTAGCGCTCTCACTAATTTGCCTTTTTCATAATATAGATTTATAGATGCACCATCAAATTTTAATTCACAATTAAAGTCATTTATATTCTGACCGTATTTTTTTTCAATTCTTCTAATCCATTCTTTAATTTCATCTTTCGAATAAGTATTTGCTAAAGAATACATTGGATAGTTGTGATTAAAACTCTGAAATTTTTTAGTAACCTCTCCTCCTATTCTAACGGTTGGTGAATTTTCGTCATAAAACTGAGGGTATTTTTTTTCTAACTCCTCTAATTCTTTCAGAAGCATATCAAATTCAAAGTCAGAAATCAAACTCTCGTCTTCGTTGTAGTATGCGTTATTATAGATATGTAGTTTTTTCCTTAACCTTTTTATACGATCTTCTTGGTTCATTTCTGAAACTTAATATATCTATTTCTTTTAAAAATATCTTTTTTCAATTCGTAATTAAAAAATTGGTATTTTTTTGAAAGGGATATTAATTGATTTTTAAATTTAGGATTTATTTCAAAATATATACGACCTCCAGCTTTCAATTTTATTTTTGAAATATCAAAAATCCTCTTATAAAAAATCAAAGGATTTTCATCTGAAACAAAAATTGATTTTTTTGGTTCAAAATTTAAAACATTTTCTTTCATGAATTTTTTTTGACTATCTAATATGTAAGGAGGGTTTGATATCATAATATCAATTTCATCATATTTATTCCATGAAAAAACATCAGCATGTAAATAATTAATATTTACCGAATACCTCCGTGAATTTCGCTTAGCTACTTCAATAGCCTTTTTGCTTTTTTCCAAAGCAATAATATCCCAGTTTTTTCTTTTCATCTTAATAGTAATTGCGATACAACCACTTCCAGAACAAAAATCAATCATGGTCACTTTTGAATCCTTGTTATCACTCAAAACCCAATCTACAAGACCTTCCGTCTCTACCCTAGGTATTAAAACACTTTCATTAACGTAAAATTTCCAATTGCAAAATGTTGTTTCACCAATAATATATTGATAGGGCTTACCTTTCTTTAATTCACTTGTGAACTTGTTTATTTTTTCTAATTCGGTATTGGTTAATTTATAATTAGGTTTTAAATAAAATTTAGTTATGTCAAAAGAGAGTAATTCTTCCAAAACAATTTTGAACAATGAGGAAACTTCCTGAGCTGAATATAAATCAGTTAAATCGGAACGAAACTTTAAATTAAATTCACCTATTGTCATTTGAGTTTTTTAAGAAGCCAGACATTGCATGAAGTGTGACCAGTATTCCCGATAGGACCTTCAATGTAAGAAAATCCTTTTTTGAGATATAGTTTTTGTGCAGCTTTCATGTAAGGTAGGGTTTCAATATAACAATATTTAAATTTATTATCTAATGCAAAATCCAGACACTTTTCAATCATTTGATTACCTAAACCTTTACCTCTAATTGAAGGAAGGAAATACATTTTTTGCAATTCACAAATATTATAATCAGCTTCATTTAAATGAGATATTCCTGCTCCTCCATAAATTTTTCCATCATTTTCAACTACATAATAAATTGACCTTTTCTTATTATAAGCTTCAAACATAAAGTCAACTTCTAAATCAGAAAAGGCAGTTCCTCTTTTTGGAACTCCGATTTCAATCAAAACTTTTCGTATTACTTCACTTAGACTTAAATTATCTTTCTTACAAATTTGCCTTATTGTAAACATTAATTATTTTAATAAATTATCTTTGTTTTAAAGCTAAATATAAGGATTGGAAAATCATAAAAATCATAAAAAATTTATGCACAGATGCTTTGATTTAGCAATCAAAAGTCAAGGATACACTTACCCAAATCCTCTTGTTGGATGCGTTATAGTATACAATCAAAAAATAATTTCAGAAGGTTGGCACAAAAAAGCTGGGAAAGATCATGCTGAAGTCATGGCAATAAAAAAAATAAAAGAAAATGAAGAATTAAAAAAATCCACTCTTTATGTAAATCTTGAACCATGTAATCATCAAGGAAAGACACCCCCCTGCACAAGTCTAATTATTGAGAGTGGAATTAAAAATGTTGTCATTGGTTGCCTAGATCCAAATATTCATGTTAATGGAAAAGGTATAAAAAGACTTATAGAAAGTGGTATAAATGTGACTTTTGGGGTTTGTGAGAATCAAGCTAGAGATTTAAATAAAAGATTTTTTTGTTTTCATGAAAAAAAAAGACCGTATATAATATTAAAGTGGGCAGAATCAAAAGATGGCTTTATTAGTCCTGAAAAAAAGTCTAGTAACAGGGGTAAGGTAAATTATTTAACTTCAATGAAAGATAGGGTTTTAGTCCACAAGTGGAGAAAAGAAGAAGAGTCCATTCTTGTTGGTGTCCAAACTTTGATAGATGATAATCCAAAACTTACGAATAGACATCTACCGGGTAGAAGTCCTGTGAAAATTATATTTGATCCTAATGACCGAGCGGACAAAAATTCTGATATTTTTAAATCAAAAAATTTTATACATATAACGAACAAGAAATTGAATGTTAAAAAAAACAATAACAAAAATCTTTTTTTAAAAAAAGCAATAAAATTTTTATACAATAAACAAATTTCATCAATTTTAGTTGAAGGTGGAAGTTTTACAATTCAAGAATTTATAAATCAAGAGATTTTTGATGAAATCAGAATTTTCAAAACTTCTAAAAAATTAATTTCTGGGACTAGAGCTCCTTTACTTCCAAAAAATATTACAGAAAAAAAAATTAAAATTTATAACTCATAATTTTTTTTGAATACTAAAGTAAATTTATCAGGTGCTCTCATTGGCTTATGCTTTTTTGAATTTAAAAATGCTAGGTGAACACGTCCAAAACAAATTTTTTTATTTTCATGATTATCAATCTGGTAGTTTAAAACTAATCTTGACAGAGGTATTTTATCAATTCCAACTTTGACAACAAAAATGTCGTCGAATTTTAATGGAAACAAATATTTTATTTCTGTATAAATAACAGGTAATAATACACCGTCTTCTTCCATCTTTTTATATGATATCCCAAGTTTATCAAGCCATTCTAGCCTAGCAACTTCAAAATATTTTAAGTAGTTACTGTGATGAACAAACCCCATTTGGTCAGTTTCACAATACCTAACTTTTAAAGTTGATGATTCAAATTGAAATTTCAAAATACTGAAAAATGATATGCTCATAATTTCTAAAAAAAAAAGTTTAAAATCAATACCAAAAGATGTTTTTTTTTATTTTTTTTTTAGCATATTTGATTTATCTAAAATGAAATATCCAAAACAATATTAAAAAGAAAACTATATAGTTATTTAAATGCATAAAACTGCTGAATCTTCCTGGAATAATTGTCTAAGTTTTATCAAAGACAATATTCAGCCTCAAGCATATAAAACATGGTTTGAACCGATCAAACCTTTGAAATTAAATGACAATGCCTTAAGTATTCAGGTTCCAAGTAAATTTTTTTATGAATGGTTGGAAGAGCACTACATTAAACTTTTAAAAATTGCTCTAACTAAAGAATTAGGTGAAGCCGCTCGTCTTGTCTATGTGATTAAAATGGAAAATACTTATGGAAATAAAAAACCGTTTACCGAAAGTATTCCAAGTAACCAACAAGAGAATTTTCAATCTCAGCAGGTTGATGCCCCATTAAATAGTCTAAATGGTCAACTTAAGAATCCTTTTGTAATCCCTGGAATCAGAAATCTCAATATTGAATCTCAATTGAACCCTAATTATAATTTTCAAAACTTTTTAGAAGGTGATTCAAACAGGTTAGCTAGATCCGCCGGGATTGCCGTTGCCAACAAACCAGGTGGTACTTCCTTTAATCCATTATTAATTTTTGGAAATGTTGGTTTAGGGAAAACTCATTTAGCACACGCGATAGGTGTAAAAATTAAAGAAAAGTTTCCTGAAAAGACTGTTCTATATATTTCTGCAGAGAAGTTTACACAGCAATACATTGAATCAGTAAAAAAGAATACAAGAAATGACTTCATTCACTTCTACCAGATAATTGACATACTAATAATAGATGATGTTCAATTTTTGTCGGGTAAATCGGGTACACAAGATGTTTTTTTTCACATTTTTAATCATCTCCACCAAAACGGAAAACAAGTAATTATTACATCTGACAAAGCTCCAGTGGATATGCAAGATATTGAACAAAGACTTCTATCAAGATTCAAATGGGGTTTGTCTGCTGAATTGCAACAACCAAATTATGAAACAAGGTTTTCTATACTCAAAAACAAGCTATACAGAGATGGCGTTGTTATTGACGATGATATTGTTGATTACATAGCAAAAAATATAAAAAGTAATATTAGGGAACTAGAAGGTGCCATAATTTCATTAATAGCACAATCTTCATTTAACAAACTTGAAGTAACAATTGAATTAGCAAAAGAAATTGTAGATAAGTTTGTTAAAAACACCAAAAGAGAGGTTAGCATTGACTATATTCAGAAAGTAGTTTCGGAATATTTTCAAATGGATGTGGAAACCCTTCAGTCAAAAACTAGAAAGAGACACATAGTTCAAGCAAGACAATTAGCTATGTATTTTGCGAAAAAATTTACTAAAGCTTCACTTGCAAGCATAGGAAGTCAAATCGGTAAAAGGGATCATGCTACTGTTTTACATGCCTGTAAAACGGTAGATAATTTATCCTTTACAGACAAGCAATTCAGAAAATATGTCGAAGATTTAAATAAAAAACTAACTCTTTGATATGCACAAACCTGGAGATGTGCTTATGGTGTGTTTAGGAAACATTTGCAGGTCACCTCTTGCTCAAGGTGTTTTTGAGAATATGTCTAAAAAATTTAATGTAAAAGTAGATTCTGCTGGTGTTGCAAATTACCATGCTGGGTATCCCCCTGACAAAAGAAGTATCTACGTAGCACAAAAAAATGGAGTTGATATTAGTACTCAAAAAGCAAGGCAAATTAAAGTAAAAGATTTTAACAATTTTGATTACATTTTTGTGATGGACAAACAAAATTTTTATGATATTAAAGACCTTATATCATATCATAAAGTGAATTCGGTCGTCCAACTTTTAAACGATCCCTTTGAGATAGAAGACCCTTACTATGGCAATGATGAAGGATTTGAGATAGTCTACGATAAAATCTATCAAGGTTGCAAAAGAGTAATAGATAATTGGAAATAAAAAAATCAACACTTTACATAATACCAAGTTTTATAGGAAATAATGATAGCTTAGAGCATATATCTAGTTATAACTTGAGAATTATAAATGAAATAAGATATTTCATTGTAGAAAGTGAAAAAAAATCAAGAAGATTTATAAAAAAAATTTTACCCGAAAAAAATCAAGATGATTTGTTTTTTATTCAAATAAATAAAAATAAAAACTATTTAGATGTTGAAAATTATTTGAATCCACTAAAAAAAGGAGAAAACATGGGACTAATGTCAGATTCGGGAAATCCTGTTATTGCAGACCCTGGTGCCTCAGTAATAAACTCAGCGCATATTTTAAAAATCAACGTCAAACCTCTAGTTGGCCCATCCTCAATTTTACTTGGATTAATCTCATCTGGAATGAATGGCCAAAAATTTACATTTACTGGTTATCTACCAATAAATATTAAAGAAAGAACAAAACAATTAAAATATTTAGAAAAAAAATCTATAAAATATTATGAAACTCAAATTTTTATTGAAACGCCATATAGAAACAATCAACTTTTAGCTTTAATGAAAAAAGTATTATCTCCAAATACTCAACTTTCAGTTGCATCATGCTTGGATTCAAAAGAAGAAAAAATTATTAGTTTACCAATTCGTGATTGGAAAAAAGAAAAAATAAATCTCGATAAAAAACCAACTGTATTTTTGATTGGTATTAAATAATATAATCCTACTTTTTTTTTCTTAACCAATTTAAGTAAACCCTTCTGTAATTATTGTGATCTCTCAAGTTTTTTGAAAATGAGTGATAACCTGGCTTATTTGGATTTGCGACAAAATATAAATAGTCATGTTTTTTATAATTTAAAACTGCGTCAATTGAAGAAATATCAGGCATGCAAATTGGACCTGGTGGTAAACCAAAATATCTATATGTATTGTATTCAGAATTTAAATTTAAATCTTTAAAAAGTACTCTTTTAATAATCTTTTTAAAATTATTCTCTTTTTTCTTCATGGAATAAATAACAGTGGGATCCGCTTGAAGTTTAATTTTTTTATTAAGCCGATTTAAATATACTCCTGCAATGACAGGTCTTTCAATATTTTTAGATGACTCTTTATTAACTATTGAAGCCAGAATACTAACTTGTATTGGCGTTAAATTAATTTCTTTAGCTCTAGAAAGTCTTTCCTCATTCCAAAATTTTAAGTATTCCCTATACATTCTTTTTTGAAAGTTAACAGAGCTTGTATTCCAAAACAGTTCATATGAATTTGGGATGTACATTGAAAGTGCGTTATTTGAATTAAATCCATTTTTTTTTAGAAATTCTTCATTTAAAAGTTGATTAATCAGATCTAGACTGTCTACTTCTAATTGGTTTGATATAACTGACGCTAAATTTTCAATTCTTTCCAAGTTGTTAAAAGTAAGGTTGACTGGAATGTTGTTAACTCTTAAGTTATTTATAAGTTGGTGGTTATTCATTGATTTTTCAATTATATATCTGCCTGGCTTTATATTTTTATCAAACTTTTTCAACTTAGATGCTAGTCTAAAACTTGTTTTAGATTTAAGATGAGGGCTTATAATTTTGAAAAATTCCGTAAAAGATGTGTTTTTTTTAATATAAAATTCTAATTTTTTATTTTCAACTAAGATATTAGACACTAGAAAAAGCCAACAAAAAATAACAACTAAAAAGAATAAAAAAAAAGATAAAAGAATAAGATATTTTTTATTATTCACTACCCAAAATTTTCTGAAATAACACTTCATCTATATATTGACCATCAAGATAATTCCAATCCTTTTTAATTCCGATTTCCACGTAACCCAGCTTCTTAAACAAATCCAAACTATTTTGGTTATCTACCCTCACATTGACATATAATTGGTGAATCTGTAAATTTTTTCTTGAATAATCTTCAATTAATTTAACTGATTTTATGGCATAACCCTTTTTTCTTTGGGTGTTATTTATGACTATACCAATCCCAGCACGGTGATTAATCGGGTCAAAATCAAATAAATCAATCAATCCGACAGGATATTTATTTTCAATACTTATAACAAAACGAAACTGTTTTTCTGAAAAAATGTCATGATTCGATTCCTTGATATATTTTTCAAGATAATATTTTGAAAATGGAAGTATCGTATAAGATATTTCCCAAAAATCCCTATTATTCTCAATTTCAAACAAAAACTCTATATCGTCTAGTTCAAGGGCTCGAAGATAAATTTTGTCCGCTCTCATTAGTATTCTCCTTTAAAAACAAATCTTGTAGGTCCTTCGAGATAAATATTCTTATATCCTTTTTTTGAGGTTTCAAACGAAATAATTAATTCTCCCCCTTTAGTTTTAATTATTATTTCACTCTGATTTGTTAACCTCATTGCATGAGCTGCTATCGCAACGGCAGTAGCACCTGTCCCACACGAAAGGGTTTCATCTTCAACTCCACGTTCATATGTTCTAATTTCAAATTTTTTATCGTTTATTTTATTAAAAAAATTAACATTTGTACCATCAGGAGAGTACCTATTGGAAAAACGAATTGATGAGCCCAAATTTTTAACTGATATTTTATTTAAATCATCAATCATTTCAACATGGTGGGGAGAACCAGAATTTAAATATGCTTTATTATCAAATAAATGGATGTTATAAATATTTTTCATTTTTAAGGACACCAAATTTCTATTTGAAATTGTTGCTGTATAAATTCCTTCAGATGTTTCAATTTTTGCTATTTTTTTATTAATGCCTAAACTTAATGAAAAAGAAAAAAGGCACCTAGTTCCATTACCGCACAATGAGCTCGTTTGACCATTCGAATTGTAATAAATCATTTTAAAATCTGCAATTTTAGATTTCTTCAGAATAATTAATCCATCAGATCCAATTCCAAAATTCCTGTCACAAATTGTTTTTATTTTATCTGAATTTAAATCATATAAATTATTTCTGTCATCTATTAACACAAAGTCATTTCCTCCCGATTCGTATTTCTCAAATTTTATTTTCATTGAAGTTTAATATTTTTATTGTTAAAATGGAGTTAAATGAAAAATTGTAAACTTAATACGAAGTTATTATTTATAAAATTTGTACAAAATAATTATTTAATGAAAACATACTTGAAGTTTTGGTTTCTCTTTATAATTTTTTTTTCATGCTCAAATGAAAAGAAATCTAAAGATACTATTAGCGAATTATATTCTCGTTCAGTCAAATTTACTCCTTCATTAAACAGAGTTCTTGCTCAACCTGTTGATTTCGTTGAAGCTGCTGAAAAAAGTATTAATGCTGTTGTTCATGTTAAAAACACCTCAATTGTTTCAGATGACTTTTCTTATTTGGATTATTTTTACGGCAGAAATAGAAATCCTCAAAACCGAATTGGAACTGGTTCAGGTGTAATTGTCTCACCCGATGGTTTTATTATAACGAATAACCATGTTATCGAGGATGCAAGTAAAATTGAAGTCACAACTAATGATAATATTAGGTACGAAGCAAAACTTGTTGGAACTGACCCTTATACTGACATTGCTGTATTAAAAATTCAAACTCAAAAATTACTTCCCTACCTTTATTTTGGTAATTCTGATAATACAAAAATTGGCGAATGGGTTTTAGCTATTGGAAACCCATTTAACTTAAATTCCACGGTCACAGCGGGAATTATTAGTGCCAAATCAAGAGATTTAAATAAACTTGATAGAAGAAATCAGTCTTTTATTCAAACAGATGCAGCTGTAAACCAAGGTAACAGTGGAGGTGCATTAGTTAATTTAAACGGTGAATTAATTGGTATTAATACTGCAATTACAACAATTTCAGGAGGTTTTGAAGGTTATTCTTTTGCAGTTCCGAGTAATATAGCGAGAAAGGTTTTCGAAGATATTATAGAATTTGGAACTAATCAAAAAGGAATGCTAGGAGTTCAGGGTTTTGCAATTTCTCCTGAATTTGAAAAATTCATAAACGAAAATAATATCAAACAGACTGAGGGTTTTTATGTAAGTAGCGTCCTAGAAAATATGGGTGCTTTTAATGCTGGAATAAAAAAAGGAGATATTTTAATCTCTGTGGATAACATAAAAATTAAAAAATTTTCTGACTTAACGGGATATCTTGAGAGCAAAAGACCAGGCGATAAAGTGAAATTAGGATTCTTTAGAAATGACATAAAAAAATACTTAATGGTAAAATTAGAAAAAACAAAAACTATACAGTTTTTAAATATGACCCTTTCTAATTTAACGAAAAAAGAAAAAGAAAACTTGAATATTGAAAGTGGACTCAGGATTGTTGATTCGGGAGAATTTTTAAAAGGCCAAATAGAAGATAATTCAATTTTAATTGATATCAATGGGAATTCAATTGATGCAGTAGACCAAGTTTTGCAAATGGAACCAGAAAGTGTAAGATGGTTAACTTACCTTAGCCCTAACGGAGAAAAAATTCGATTGCGCTTTTAGATTTACCTTTATATGAGAATTGATATATTATCACTATTCCCCGACATAATTAAAAACTCCTTAGAACATTCTATTATCAAAAAAGCTTTGAAGAAAGATTTAATATCTATTAATTATCACAATATCAGAGACTTTTCAAAAAACAAACAAAAAAAAGTTGATGACTACCAATATGGAGGAGGAAGTGGCATGGTACTTATGATACAACCCATCTATGATTGTATAAAAAAATTAAAAGGAGATCGTGATTATTCATATATTATCTATTTGACTCCCGACGGAGAAAAACTCACTCAAAAATCAAGTAATAAGTTTTCCTTATCAGAAAATATAATATTAATTTGTGGACATTATAAGGGTATAGATCAAAGAATTAGACAACATTTAGTAACTCATGAAATTTCAATCGGTGATTATGTTTTATCTGGAGGAGAGCTAGCAGCAGCTGTATTTTGTGACTCAATTATAAGACTAATTCCAGGAGTATTAGGAGACGAATCATCGGCATTAACAGATAGTTTCCAGGATAATAGATTATCAGAACCTGTCTACACTCGCCCAGAAAATTACAAAGGATTAAAAGTTCCAAAAATTTTAATTTCTGGAAATAATAAAGAAATTGAAAGATGGAGAGATAAAAAATCTTTTGAAAGGACTAAAAAACATCGACCTGATTTACTATGAAACGAGGGTTAATAAGTTAATATATGGATATAGAATATTGTTTTGACAAAAAAATAATTGTATTTTTGCAGTCTGATCATTTTAAAAATGAATGCTACTATAAAAAGCATACAAGAACAATTAGTTGAAAATAAAAATTTTCCTTCCTTTAAGGCAGGTGACACTGTAACTGCATATTACGAAATCCGTGAAGGTGAAAAAATAAGAACCCAATTTTTTAAAGGTGTTGTGATTCAAATTAAAGGTGAGGGTTTAAACAAAACATTTACTATCAGAAAAATGTCAGGGACAATTGGAGTTGAAAGAATATTTCCATTAAACATGCCAACTCTACAAAAGATTGAAATTAACAAGAAAGGAAAAGTGAGAAAATCAAGAATTTTTTATTTTAGAAAGTTAAGAGGCAAAAAAGCGAAGATTAAAGAACTTCAATTATAGATAAAAGTCGCTTAAGCGACTTTTTTTAATTTTTATGTAACAAAAATGATTAAAAAAATCAAAGTAAAAAATCCTGTAGTAGAAATGGATGGGGACGAAATGACAAGAGTCATTTGGAAGTTTATAAAAGAAAAATTGATTCTTCCTTACTTGGATATTGAAATTAAGTATTTTGATTTAGGTATAAAAAATAGAGATTTTACTAACGATTTAGTAACCGTAAAAGCTGCGGAAGCAATCAAAAGATTTAATGTAGGAATTAAGTGTGCAACTATTACTCCTGATGAACAAAGAGTTCAAGAGTACACTTTAAAAAAAATGTGGCGTTCTCCAAATGGAACGATTAGAAATATTGTTGGAGGAACTGTATTTAGAGAACCTATTATTATGAAAAATATACCGAAATATGTTCAAGGGTGGGATAAACCTATTTGTATTGGTAGGCATGCATTCGGAGACCAATACAAAGCTACAGATATAGTAACACACGGTAAAGGGACCTTGACAATGACATTTACTCCCGAAAATGGAGATGAAACCTTAACATGGGAGGTATATAATTTTCAAGAAGATGGTGTCGCTATGGCTATGTATAATATTGAGTCATCTATTTATGGGTTTGCGAGATCATGTATGAATCAAGCTATTTCAAAAAGGTGGCCACTCTATCTTTCGACAAAAAATACAATACTGAAAGCATATGATGGAAGATTTAAAGATATTTTTCATGACGTCTATGAAAATGAATTTAAAGAAAAGTTCAGAAAAATTGGAATTTTTTATGAACACAGACTCATAGACGATATGGTTGCAGCAGCTATGAAATGGAAAGGTGGTTTTGTTTGGGCATGTAAAAACTACGACGGGGATGTCCAGTCTGATACTGTCGCTCAAGGATTTGGGTCTTTAGGTTTAATGACTTCCACACTTGTAACTCCTGATGGAAATACATTAGAAGCTGAGGCAGCTCACGGTACAGTAACTAGACATTATAGAGAGCATCAAAAAGGAAAACCTACTTCGACTAATCCAATTGCTTCAATTTTTGCATGGACTCGTGGACTTACACACAGGGCTAAAATAGATAGAAATTCAAAACTCAAAAAATTTTGTGTGTTGTTAGAAGAAATTTGCATAAATGTTGTTGAAAGCGGTTTTATGACAAAAGACTTGGCTATGCTGGTTCATAAAGAAAATTTAAATTCAAATCATTACCTAAATACTCAAGATTTTTTAAACCTCATTAAAGATAATTTGGATAAAAAGTTAGATTTTTTAAACAAATAATTCATTTTAGTGAAATAACAAAAATGTCAATCAAAAAAGTTACAGAGCAAGACTCAATTTATGATAATTTAGAAAGACTTTCTACTTCTGAGTTGATTAATTCAATTCATAATGAAGACAAAAAAATTTGTTCTTCGGTAAAAAAAGTTCTTCCATCAATTTCTAAGCTTGTTGATGCATTGGTTTCTAAACTTTCATCCGAGGGTAGATTATTTTATATTGGAGCCGGTACTAGTGGGAGATTAGGTGTTTTAGATGCTACAGAATGTCCACCAACTTTTGGAACACCTGATTGGAAAGTTAATGGAATAATTGCAGGAGGTACTGATGCACTATATCAAAGTGTTGAACACGCAGAAGATTCAAAGACTCAGGCGTGGCAGGATCTTTGTGATAAAAAAATAAATAAAAAGGATTTTGTAATTGGAATTGCTGCATCTGGGACTACCCCTTATGTTGTCGAAGGTATAAAATCATGTAATAAATACGGTATTTTAACCGGCTCTATTTGTTGTAATTTTAATACACCTTTAGCAAAATTTTCAAAATTTCCAATAGAGGTTGTAGTTGGTCCAGAATTTATTACTGGGAGTACTAGGATGAAAGCTGGCACCGCTCAAAAAATGATTTTGAATATGATAACTACCTCTGCAATGGTTAAACTAGGACATATAAAAGGAAATAAAATGATAGATATGCAAACAAACAATAATAAACTTAAAGAAAGAGCAATTAGAATCATTGAAAAAAGTTTAGGCATATCTAAAGAAAAAGCTTTGGAATTGTTCAAAGAGTTCGGTAGTATAAGAAAAGTGATTGAAAACCAGCAATTGAAATGAATAATACTCTTTTTAAAAAGTCTTTAAGGAAAATTTTTTACTTTATAATTTTATGTTTTGTTTCGCCTATTGTAATTATGCAAGCGTTTAAAAATCAAGAAAATATTCTTTTTTTTCCAGTTCTACTGCTTGGGGTTTTTCTTTCATCAATTGCAGTAGCAATGGGTTTTATTGGTATAAATCAATTAGTCAAATCATTGATTGGAAAAATAAAGAAAGATTAATTTATATTTACAATGCAAATCCATAAGAAATATTATTGTTTTCAAATATGATAGAAATAGTTCTAAAAAACGGGTCTTCTAAAAAGTATGAAAAAGGAATTTCTGCATTTAACATTGCAAAAGATATAGGTGAAGGTCTAGCTAGAAACGTCTTATCAGCTAATTTTAACGGATCAACAATAGAACTATCGACAAAAATTTACGAAAGTGGAAAATTAAACTTTTACACATGGAATGATGATGAAGGAAAATCAGCATTCTGGCATTCTTCGGCTCATATTCTTGCCCAAACTATTTTGAGTCTTTATCCGAAAGCTAAACTAACTATTGGACCATCAATTGAAAATGGATTTTATTATGATTTTGATTTAGGAGATGAAACCATTTCAGAGAAGGATTTTTCTAAAATTGAAAAAAAATTTATTCTCCTCGCATCTAAAAAAAGCGAGTTTAAAATGAAATTTTTATCAAAAATAGATGCAGAAAAATACTACAGAAAAGAAAAAAATGAATATAAACTTGAATTAATTGAAGATTTAAAAGATGGAGAAATTACATTCTGTGATCACTCAGATTTTAGCGATCTTTGTAAGGGAGGTCATATTCCCCACACAGGTTTAGTAAAAGCTGTTAAACTAACAAACGTAGCTGGTGCGTATTGGAGAGGTGACGAAAATAATAAGCAATTAACTAGAATCTACGGGATTTCATTTCCAAAACAAAAACTTTTAAAAGAATATAATACTTTAATTGAAGAGGCTAACAAAAGAGACCATAGGAAAATAGGTAAAGAGTTGAATCTATTTACTTTTAGCACTCGAGTCGGTCTAGGTCTTCCACTATGGCTTCCAAAAGGAACTAATTTAAAAAATAGATTAGAAAATTTTTTAAAAAAGGCACAAGATAAAGCTGGTTACGAGTTAGTCGAGTCACCTCACATCGGTAAAAAAGAATTGTATGAAACCTCTGGTCATTATGAGAAATACGGATTAGACAGCTTTCAGCCAATTGAAACTCCTGGAAAAAAAGAAACTTTTCTTTTAAAGCCAATGAATTGTCCTCATCACTGCGAAATTTATAACTCACAAAATTGGAGTTATAAAGATTTACCGAAAAGATATGCAGAATTTGGTACAGTATACAGGTATGAACAAAGTGGAGAGCTGCACGGACTAACAAGAGTCAGAGGATTCACCCAAGATGATGCACATATATTTTGCACCCCTGACCAATTAGAGGAAGAATTCATAAAGGTAATAGATTTGGTATCATACGTTTTTAAAGCGGTAAGCTTTAATAACTTTAATGTTCAAGTTTCTTTGAGAGACCCAAAAACTCCAGAGAAGTATATTGGTTCAGAAAAAAATTGGAATTTAGCAGAAAATGCTATTTTAAAAGCTGCTGATTTGAAAAAATTAGATTATAAAATTGAATATGGCGAAGCAGCGTTTTACGGTCCTAAATTAGATTTTATGGTAAAAGATGCTTTAGGAAGAAAATGGCAGCTAGGCACCATCCAAGTTGATTACAACTTACCAGAAAGGTTTGACCTAAAGTATAAATCTAAAGAAAATATTTTTTTACGCCCTGTTATGATTCATAGAGCCCCTTTTGGAAGTTTAGAAAGGTTTGTTGCTATTTTACTAGAACACACAAGTGGGAAACTTCCACTATGGTTGATTCCAGATCAATTGATAATTTTAACGCTTTCTGAAAAGTATGAAAAATACGCAGAAAAAGTTTTAAATAAGATGAAAATTAACGAAATTCGCGCTCTAATTGATAATAGAAATGAAACGATAGGGAAAAAAATTAGAGATGCTCAATTAAAAAAATATCCCTATATGTTGATAATTGGTGAAAAAGAAATGAAAGACGACGTTGTATCAGTAAGAAATATAAGTGATGGTGATTTAGGATCCTTGACAACTGAAACCTTCATCGAAAAATTGTCATCGGAGATTAAAAATAGTTATTCATTTGAAGTTTAATTTAAAATATTTGTCATAGCAATTCGAAGAAGAAGATCTAATAGACCTGGTAGGGTAATAAAGGAAAACCCTCATCTTATCAATGAAAAAATACTTGCTACACAAGTACGGTTGGTGGGTGACAATATTGAAACTGGAGTATACACCAAACAAAAGGCACTTCAAATGGCAAACAATTTAGATTTGGATTTAGTAGAGATTTCAGGAAAAGCTGTTCCACCTGTATGTAAAATTCTGGAATACAAGAAATTCCTTTACGAACAAAAGAAAAGAGATAAGGCACTAAAATCTAAAACAACGAAAGTTGTCGTTAAGGAAATTAGATTTGGACCTCAAACAGACGAACATGATTATTTATTTAAAAGAAAACATGCTGAAAAATTTTTGAGGGATGGTGCAAAATTAAAAGCTTTTGTTTTCTTTAAAGGAAGATCAATTATATTTAAAGAACAAGGACAAATTCTATTATTGCGGTTAGCGCAAGATTTAGAAGAATATGGAAAGGTTGAACAATTGCCAAAGTTGGAGGGAAAAAGAATGATTATGTTCATAAACCCAAAAAAAATTAAATAATTCAAACTCAAAATTATGCCAAAAATGAAAACCAAATCAAGTGCGAAAAAAAGATTCAAATTAACAGGCACTGGTAAAATAAAGAGAAAAAATGCATTTAAAAATCATATTTTAACAAAGAAATCAAAAAAAAGAAAACTAAAACTAACTCATTCTAGTCTTGTTCATAAAAGTGACCTACAGAACATAGAACAACAGTTAAGATTAAAATAGTATTATTTTTAAAAAAACGTAAAAAATGCCAAGATCACAAAATTCAGTTGCCTCTAGAAACAAGAGGAAGAAAATCCTAAAACAAGCGAAGGGATATTACGGTAGAAGAAAAAATGTTTGGAAAGTTGCTAAAAATGCTGTTGAAAAAGGACTGCTATATTCGTATAGAGATAGGAAAAACAAAAAAAGATCTTTTAGATTATTATGGATAATAAGAATAAATGCTGCTGCAAAGTTAAATGGTAGTTCCTATAGTAAATTAATCTCAAACTTAAAATCTAAAAAAGTGAACTTAGATAGAAAAGTTTTATCTGACATTGCAATGAACAATCCAGATACTTTTAGTAAAATTGTAAATAAAGTAAAATAAATATTAAAAAGGAGTATCGTCTTTATCATTGAAACTTCCTTCGGTAGGGTCCCTCCTCTTTTTAAGTTCATTTATTTTTGAAGGATATTCGAATGATGAATCCATGTGATTTAAATTTTCAAATTTCCCTAGTTGTGGAGTAAATTTGAGTCTTATTGTGTCCAATCCCCCATTTCGATGTTTTGCCACTATAAAATCTGCTTGTCCTTCTGATGAAGACCTGTCATCATCATCCCACTCATCTATGCCATAATACTCTGGTCTATAGATAAATGAAACAATATCAGCGTCTTGTTCAATTGCACCTGAATCTCTTAAATCTGATAATATTGGTCTTTTAGTTCCTCCTCTAGTTTCCACAGCTCTGGACAATTGAGATAGAGCAATAACAGGTACATTTAATTCTTTAGCTAAGGCCTTTAAATTTCTTGAAATCGACGATATTTCCTGTTCTCTATTTCCCGTTTTATTTATTGTCCCGGAGGTCATTAATTGCAAATAATCAACAATAATCAATTTGATTCCATGTTTAGAGGACAATCGCCTTGCTTTTGCCCTAAGATCGAAAATGGATAAAGAGGGACTGTCATCAATGTAAAGAGGGGCTTTTTCCAGGTCACCAACTTTTACATTTAGCTGCTCCCATTCGTGGCTTTCAAGCTTTCCAGTTCTTAATTTTTCTGATGTCAGTCCAGTTTCAGCGGAAATTAATCTTGTAATTAGTTGTACTGAAGACATTTCTAAAGAAAAGAAGGCTACTGGAGTTTTTTTAAGAACAGCTATATTCCTTGCCATCGACAAAGTAAGAGCAGTCTTACCCATTCCGGGTCTTGCAGCTATAATTATCAGGTCACTTGGTTGCCATCCTGAGGTAAGTAAATCTAGTTTGTCAAATCCTGTTGCAACTCCACTCAATCCATCTTTATTTGAAATATCCTCGATTCTTTTTTTTGCTTGAATTACCAAACTTTGAGCTGTTTCTGAAGATCTTTTAATATTGCCTTGGGTAATCTCGTATAATTTAGATTCGGCCTCATCTAATAAATCAAAAACATCCACTGAATCTTTAAACGAGTTTTCTATAATTTCATTTGATATTCTAATTAATGATCTTTGTATAAACTTTTGAAGTATAATTCTGGCATGAAATTCAATATTTGCAGAGGTTGATACTTTTTTTGACAATTGAACAAGATAAAAATCTCCTCCAACTTTTTCTAATACGCCCATCTTTCTGAGCTTAGCTGAAACAGTTAAGAGGTCAACTGGCTCCGAAGACTGAAAAAGACTATAGATAGCTTCAAAAATATTTTGGTGAGACTCTTTATAAAAAGCGTCCTTTTGAAGGATGTCAATTACTTCATCAACACCTTTCTTATCAATCAACATTGCCCCAAGCACTGCTTCTTCCAAATCTAACGCCTGTGGTGGAATTTTTCCCGAACCTAAACTAAAAATCCCTTTATTGAAACTTTTTGACGATATTAATTGTTCTCTTTTTTCCACATTTAAATGTAAAAAAAAGAATGATTAATTCTTTCTTTAAAAAAATTAAAGTATTGGAAAACAGTCAACACTAAATGTTTATAATTATGATAAAATTGTTAATACTTATAGATTCGATTAATTAACTCTTAAAAACCCCCATTTTTTCAAATTTGTTTCTCCTTGAATTAATTAAATCTTGAGGCGAAAGTTTTTCTAATTCTAGAAATGATTTGGTTATTTCATTTCCAACAATTGTAAACATTTTTTCTCTATTTTGATGTGCTCCACCAAGTGGTTCTTTGATTATCTTGTCAATCAATTTTGATTTTTTCATATCCTGAGCGGTTAGTTTTAAAGACTCAGCTGCTGTTTCCTTATACTCCCAACTTCTCCACAATATAGATGAGCATGATTCAGGAGATATGACAGAGTACCAGGTGTTTTCTAACATTAAAATTCTATCTCCAATTCCTATACCTAAAGCACCCCCGGAAGCTCCTTCCCCAATAATTATAGTAATAATTGGAACTTTTATTGAAAGCATATTAAAAATATTTCTAGCTATTGCCTCTCCTTGGCCTCTCTCTTCAGCTTCTTGTCCTGGGTAAGCTCCAGGTGTGTCAATTAAACATACAATAGGAATATTAAATTTTTCTGCCGATTTCATGACTCTCAAAGCTTTCCTGTAGCCTTCTGGATTAGCCATACCAAAATTCCTATATTTTCTGGTAACTGTATTGTAACCCTTTTGAGTTCCTACGAACATAAAAGTTTGGTATTTAACCTTTCCCAATCCAGCAATCATAGCTTTATCATCCTTAATATTCCTATCACCGTGCAGTTCTAAAAATGTATTTCCACATATAGCTTTTATATAATCTAACGTGTATGGTCGAGAAGGATGTCTAGATAGTTGGACTCTTTGCCATGGAGTTAAATTTCCATAAATTTTCTCTTTAGTTTTTTTTAGTTTCAGCTCCAATTTAGTACAAGTATCTGTAACATCAATATCACTTTCACTTCCAATTATTTCGCATTTTGATAATTGTTCTTGAATTTCTTTTATCGGTAACTCAAAATCTAGATATTCCATTTCAATTAATTAATATAAAATTAAAGTTTTTAAGATATTTTTTTATACTTATATAAAATATTTCCTATAACTCCTAAGAATATAATTCCTGCTCCAATGTAAAATTGAATACTCATATATTCTTTTTCTCCAAAAATAATCAATGAAAAAATAATACCATAAATGGGTTCAAGGTTTAATGACATCATCATAGTATACGGTGATATGAATTTTAAGATATATGTGGAGGCGACAAAAGCATATGCAGTACACAATGATCCTAAAATAAAAATATAAATCCAGTCAGAAAATTTGATAGAAATAAGCAATGGAAATTGAATATCAGATAATAGTATAATTAATGAAGTTATAATCAGACCGAATAATATTTCATAAAAAGAAATTTGAAAAGATGAATGATTTTTTATCAAATAACCATTTAAAATAGAAAATAAAACCGATAATAAAGTGCAAATTAGGGAAATAAGAATAGCAAAATAGTTTTCATATTGTATTCCAAAAATTAGTACAAGTCCGACTACTGCGATTAATCCAAAAACAAGTTCATGGATTCTAAATGGTCTTTTATAAAAAATGGGCTCTAGAAATGAGGTCATCAAAGATGCTGTAGACAAAATGGATAGAGTTAATGAAATAGAAGAAATTTTTATTGAATAAAAAAACAAATACCAGTGAATGGATATTAATAGGCCCCCTATAAAGAAATTAAAAAAACTTGAATTGCTCAATCTCAATGAATCTTTGTAAATGAGAAATAAAAAAACAAAGATTAAAATTGCCGCAATTAACAATCTAAACCAAACAATTAAAATTGGGTCAAGAGTAATCAAAACACCAAAAATGGATGTGAAACCCCACAAAAAAATCAAAAAATGTAAATGAATTAGACTTTTGTAACTATCTCTTCGCATATCTCATTAGAAGGAACCCTGCGCCAGCAAAAAATAATATAGGAGACCAAGCAGCAACGGCAGCTGAAAGGTTTGACTTGTTTACTAAAACAACTAAAACTTTATCAATAAATATAAATAAAAACCCCATTAAAATTCCCATTGCAAGGTTCATTCCCATACCACCTCTTCTTCTCACGGAGGAAACAGATACTGATATTAAAGTAAGTACAAAAACGGATAATGGTAAGCTATATCTTTTATGTCTAACTAATAAATGTTGATTAATTAACTTAGATCCTGATTTAATTTCAGAGTTTATAAATTTATTTAAATCAAATAGAGTAAGTGTCTCGGCTTTGTAATTTAAAGGTGATAAATCTTGAATATTAAAATTAAAAATAGTGTCCACTGATTTCTTTTTTATTAAAACTTCTTCATCCTCATAAATACTTCTTTTCCTAAAATTTAATAGACGAAATACAGAGTCAGACTTAATCCATCTAATTGACTGTGCCATGATTTTGAATTTTAATTTTTCATTTTCGAAGTGTTCAAGGGTAAAATCCATGGCTCTCTCTCTTGTGGGGTTATAGCTACTTACATAAACAAATTCATTTTTAGAAATTTGTTTAAACACTCTCGATGTATTTCTAATTTGAAATTTTTTATTCAAATACTTATAATTGAACTCATTAAAACCTTTACTTGCCTTAGGGACAACAAACATTCCAATAAAAAAGGAAATAATCGCTAGCAATGAGGCAGATATAAAGTATGGCCTGAGAAATCTTGAAAATGATACACCTGAACTCAAAATAGATATAATTTCTGTGTTATTTGCTAGTTTCGATGTAAACCAAATTATTGATAGAAACAATAGGATTGGAAAAAGTAAGTTTCCAAAATACCACATGAAGTCAAAATAGTAATCTATGATTTCATTAAATGGTATCTCATTTTCCTTAAACTTATCTATCCTTTCAGCAACATCAACCATAATTCCAATTGGAATAAATAAGAATAAAGCAACTAAAAAAGTAATTAAATAATTTTTGATTATGTAAGTATCTAAAATTTTAAGCATCTAAATCCTTGTATTTAATTTTTTCACTATTTTGTTTTTCCAAGATGCGAATTCACCAATCAATATTTTATCTCTTGCAATTTTTAATAGACTATTATAAAAATTTAAATTATGGATAGTAGCTATTTGCTTCCCGAGAATTTCATTTGCCATGAATAGATGTCTAAGATAAGCTTTAGAATAAAGATTATTAGAATCTTTATCATGCTTATCTTGAATTTTTGAAAAGTCATTCTGCCATTTTTTGTTTTTTATGTTAATAATCCCTTCAAACGTAAATAACATCCCATTCCTCCCATTTCTTGTAGGGATAACACAATCAAACATATCAACTCCATTTGAAATATTCTCTAATAAATTAACAGGGGTGCCGACTCCCATTAAATATCTAGGTTTATCAGATGGCAAAATTGAACAAACCAAATCTGAAACTTTATACATTTCTTCGTCTGGCTCACCTACGGATAAGCCCCCAATTGCATATCCTTCAGCGAATCTACTTGAAACAAAATCTGCTGATTCTTTTCTTAAATCATTATAAACTCCTCCTTGAATAATTGGAAATAAATATTGTTTATTGTTATAAAGAAATGGAGAATTATTATGCTTTTTTATACATCGATCTAACCACCTATGTGTTAACTTCATAGAATCTTTCACATATTGAAATTTAGAAGGATATGGGGGACATTCATCAAAAGCCATTATTACATCTGCTCCAATTTCTCTTTGTATTTCAATCACTGATTCAGGGGTTAATAAATGTTTGCTCCCGTCTATATGTGACTGAAATATCACTCCCTTTTCTGATATTTTTCTTGAATTAGATAATGAATATACTTGAAATCCGCCTGAATCTGTTAATATTAATTTATCCCAATTCATAAATTTATGAATTCCGCCTGCTTTTTTAATAACTCTAGTACCAGGTCTTAAGTACAAATGATATGTATTACTCAATATAATTTTAGAATTAATTTGATTACTCAATATCTTTTGATCAATACCTTTGACTGTGGCCTGAGTGCCAACGGGCATAAAAATTGGGGTATTAATTTTTCCAATTGAACAATTTAAAACACCTGCACGCGCATTTGAGCGAATATCTTTTTTGATTAACTTAAACTCCATGTTTTTTTTGAGGAAATTTTAATTATTAAAAAATATACTAATGAACAATAATTGTTCGTAATCTTTTCAAAATTGATGCTCATTGACTCAATGAAATTAATCTAAAAAATTAAATTTACAATATAAAGTAATAGTTATGTCGTCAATTGCTAATCTAGAAAGAATAACACTTCAAGTCAGGAGAGATATTTTAAGAATGGTTCACTCTGTAAACTCTGGTCATCCTGGAGGATCACTTGGTTGTACTGAACTTTTTGTTGCTCTTTACAACGAAATTTTAGATTTAAATGAAGGATTTGATATGGATGGGGAAAATGAAGATATATTTTTTTTATCCAACGGTCATATCTCACCCGTTTTTTACAGTGTATTAGCTAGGAAAGGGTTTTTCCCTATCAGTGAACTCAAAACTTTTAGAAAATTAAATTCTAGACTACAAGGTCATCCGACTACTCATGAAAAACTACCAGGTGTAAGAGTTGCTTCTGGATCTCTAGGCCAAGGAATATCTGTAGCAATCGGTAGTGCTTTATCTAAAAAACTAAATAATGACAATAAACTTGTTTACGTCTTAGTTGGAGATGGAGAGTTACAAGAAGGCCAAAATTGGGAAGCCATAATGTTTGCATCGGCAAAAAAAATAGATAATTTAATTTTATGTGTTGACTTAAATGGTAAACAAATTGATGGTTCAACAAGTGAAGTACTACCCATAGGAAATTTAAAAATTAAATTTGAAGCTTTTGGATGGAAAGTTTTAGATATAGAAAATGGAAATAGTCTAAAATCAATTATTGAGAAATTAAAAGAAGCAAAGAGAGAAACAAATAAAAAGTTGCCTATTTGCTTACTTATAAAAACTGAAATGGGGAATGGGGTTGATTTTATGATGAATACCCATGAATGGCACGGAGTTGCTCCAAACGACGAACAGCTTGAAATTGCTTTATCTCAAAATCCAGAAACACTTGGAGACTACTAATAATAGGATATGAATGGATACACTTACACAGAATTAAAAGACACAAGATCAGGATTTGGTGATGGTCTTACTGAACTAGGAAGGAAAAATAAAAATGTAGTAGCATTATGCGCAGATTTAACTGGATCGTTGAAAATGAATCAATTTAAAATAGAAAATCCAAAAAGGTTTTTTCAGGTGGGAATAGCGGAAGCAAATATGATGGGCATTGCAGCTGGACTTACGATTGGTGGTAAAATACCTTTTACTGGTACTTTTGCTAATTTTTCGACCGGTAGAGTTTACGATCAAATTAGGCAATCCATTGCATATTCTGGAAAAAATGTAAAGATTTGTGCTTCACACGCAGGATTAACACTTGGAGAAGACGGAGCTACGCATCAAATACTAGAAGATATTGGTTTAATGAAGATGTTACCTGGGATGACTGTGATTAATACCTGTGATTATAATCAAACTAAATTAGCAACATTAAAAATAGCTGAGCATGAAGGGCCAGTTTATTTAAGATTTGGCAGACCTAAAGTTCCAAATTTTACAAACCTTGAACAAAAATTTGAGATAGGCAAAGGTATTCTGCTTAATGAAGGAAATGATGTTACTATTGTAGCAACCGGTCATTTGGTTTGGGAATCTATTATTGCTGGTAGAAAGTTGAGTGATATGGGTATTTCGGCAGAAATTATCAATATTCATACAATAAAACCAATTGATAAAAAAATTATTTTAAAGTCAATAAATAAAAGTCGTTGTTTAGTTTCAGCTGAAGAGCATAATTTTTTAGGAGGACTAGGCGAAAGTATTTCAAGAGTTTTAACAGAAAATGACCCTGTCCCACAAGAATTCGTTGCTACTAATGATACTTTTGGTGAATCCGGATCACCATCTAAACTGATGAAAAAATATGGTTTAGATTCTAATTCAATTGTTAAAGCTGTGAAAAAAGTTCTTTTAAGAAAATGAAAAAAAAATATTTATTATTTTTTTTTATTTTGATACTTTCAAATTTAGCTGTTAAAAAATCGTATTGCCAGATTAATTATGGATTAAAGTTTGGCTTAAATTTCGATAATGTCGGAGATATTGAAGGAATAAGCTCATTGAAAAACGGGATTGAGACTGCCTCGATTGCAAGCCTACATTTTGGGTTTTATGCCCAACTAAAATTGGTTGACTTTTATATTAGACCTGAATTGCAAATAAGTCAAAATAAATCTGAAATTATTTCTTTAGATAGGGTTGAAATAAACAAAGTGGAGATTCCAATTTTAATTGGATATAAATTTTTTGGTCCAATTTCAATATTTACAGGTCCAATATTTCAAAATATAATTTCAATAAAGAGTAAATCATTAAATTTTGGAAATTATACTAACAGTTTTACAATGGGATTGCAAATTGGCTCAAGAATTGAAATTGGTAAATTTGGATTAGGGTTTCGTTTTGAAAGAGGATTTACAGATAACGAGATAGAAATTTTAGGAAATAACAGCATAGATATTGAAGCTTATTCTGATATAAGACCAAAGTTATGGTCTATTAGTTTGACTTACGAGCTTGGAAAAGAGAAAGATTTAGACAACTAAGTGTTTTTGTCAAGATAATCTGGGACACCATCATTATTTGAATCATCCGGTAAATTATCCGGGTCATCTCCATCTAATTCATCTTTTGTTAAAATTCCGTCTCCATCATCGTCTTCATCATACATATTAATTATACCATCCTCATCTGTGTCATCATTGTATGGATTCCCATCTTTGTTCGGATCTTCATCAATTGATAGAACACCATCGTTATCATGGTCAGATTTATTTGTGGTAAACATCGAAATTTCAAAAATTAAAGGGGAATAAGTTGGAATATTAGTTTGTGCACTATTAAAGTATCCTAGTCCGGAAGGCATAAAAATTAATCCTCTTCCAAATTGATTAAAATCAATAGTTCCATTTTCTCTTTGAATAAAATTCCCTGGTGAAAAGTACTGTAATCCGTATCTGAAGCCTCTAATCACATTAGCAGTATCAAACCAAACTGGGTTTGTTTTCTTGTCAAACACATTTCCATTTAATAATTTACCTTTATATGTAAGGTATACTGAGTCAACTATACTTGGTCTATCCTCCATTCTAACTCCTTCTGTGACAACAATATGATACAATTTGTGTTCTATGATTTGTCCTTCATTAGAAGCTAATGGTATAGAGGTTTCAACAGCAAAATCGAAAAGGGATTTTAAGTTAGAATTTTCTGACAGAATAGTATCAATGAAAATCTCGTTGTCATCATTAAATACATCACTAAAATCTTTATAATTGTAGTAATGGGATTTTAAATATTGGACTAGCTTTTGGTCATCTTCTAAAGATTGTTCAAGATAATCTCTAGGTGGTTCTTCGTCATCCTCATCGTTGGGTCTGCACGATATACAAATTAAAATAAAAGAAATTGGAAGTATAAATTTTAAACTTTTAATAAAAGAATGTTCAATTTTTAATTTGACCATTTATGTTTAATTTACACAAATTTAATATTTATTTATAAATGAGAATCGACTTTTACATCTGGACTGTAAGATATTTTGAATCTAGAAACAAAGCGACAAAAGCTTGTAAAAATGGTAATGTGATTGTTAACGATAAAAAAGTAAAACCGTCATATGAAGTATTAGTAAATGATGAGGTTTCGATAAGAAAAAATGGTAATACATACAAGTTTTTAGTTTTGAATTTCCCAAAATCTAGAGTTGGTAGTAAATTAGTAGATATGTATAGAACAAAAAAAGAAGTAGATTCTAAAAATAAAATTCCTAACAAAACAAATTTCTTTAGAAAAAAAGGTGAGGGAAGACCTACAAAAAAAGAAAGAAGAAATATTGATAAATTTTTAACCTAAATGATAACAAAATGTTTAAATCCGAAAATTTAATTTTTGATGAAAGAAAAATTCAATATTGTACGAAAAGAGTTGCATATCAAATATTTGAATCTAATATCAATAGTAAAGAAATTTTTCTTGTAGGTATCGAAGATAATGGTTCTATTTTTGCTAAAGAAATTGAAAAAATTCTCAATGAAATTACTCAGATAAAAATAACAACATTAAAACTGAACATAGATAAAAAAAAACCTGGTAATAAAATTTCGATGGATTTTGCAGTTGAAAATTTAGTAAATAAGAGCGTAGTGATTATTGATGACGTTCTAAATACCGGATTAGTACTTTCGCACGCATTAAAATTTCTGTTAATTGTTCATATTAAACAAATAAAAATAGCCGTTTTGGTAAATAGAGAACATAACAAATTCCCAATAAAAGCCGATTTTAAAGGAATCTCACTATCTACCTCAGTTAATGAAACTGTTAAAGTTAATTTAACGGGGGAAAAAAAAGGTATATATCTAGTCTAGAGAAAGTAGAATTTCTCCTATTATTTCAGGAATTGATTTACCATCAACGTTTATTTTTATTTTAGCTTTTTCATAAAATAATGATCTTTCAAAAAGATGCTTTGAAACAAATTCTCTTAAATCAATTTTATTTTTCAGATGGTTAATAAGAGGTCTATTTTCATTTTGATTGTGTAATCTATTTACAAGATTATCTATACTTGCGTTAAAGTATATAGATTGGTGATTAGAGTTTATGATATCTGTCATGTTTGAAAAATAACATGGTGTCCCACCACCCAATGACACAATTTTTGGAACAGATGAATTAATCAACTTTAACAAAATTTTTCTTTCAACTTGACGAAAATATAATTCTCCTTTCGATTCGAAAATATTCTGCAATGACTTGTTTTCATGTTCCTCAATTTTTTTATCTAGATCAATAAAAGAAATATTTTTCTGAGAAGCTAATGCTTTTCCAAGAATGCTTTTACCACATCCCATATAACCTAATAAAAAAATTGTGCTCAAAATCAATTCAAATTGGTTATAAATTTAATCATTAAGTAGATGC
>CACKBL010000004.1 GCA_902598305.1 uncultured Bacteroidota bacterium | reverse complement strand
ATTAAAATTCTAATATTAAAATAATGTCTTCACAATGTGAACACTATATTTGATGTTATATTTAAGTTTATGAGAATACTTATTGCAATTTTATGTTTTACTCCACTTTGTTTGTTTTCACAAAAAATATTTTCAGTAAAATATGCCTCGCAGGCGGATATTAAAGTATTTGTAACTAGATACTCGTCTCAAGCAGACCTTAACGTATTTAAAGTTAAATACCAATCCCAGGCTATTAAAAACGAGGGTAAATGGTTTTTCGTAAAATACCAATCTCAGGCAGACAAGAAAATTTACTTTGTAGATTATGCATCACAAAGTGATTTAAAAATATTTTTTACTAAATACTCTTCTCAAAGCGGTTGGAGAAATAGAGAAAAAGTTCATCTTCTGTATTAAACATTAAATACTATGACTAAACTTTTAAGCTGTTCTGAAATCAAAGAACTCGATAGCAAAACAACAGAAAATAAGAATATAACATCACTTGATTTAATGTCTGATGCAGTTCTAGCAGTCGAAGAATGGATACTAAATAATTTTAAAAAAAATCAAAAATTTTCAATTATTTGCGGAAATGGAAATAATGGAGCGGATGGAATCTTACTTTCCTGTAAATTGATGACGAAGAATTATAGAGTTCTGGTATACTATATAAATGAAGTTGGATCACCTGAATTCAATCATCAATTGAGATATGCAAAAAGTATTGGGCTAAATTTGGAAAAAATAGATTTTGATAACTTAAGATTAATTGATTTTTCAGGAGTAATTATTGACTGTATTTTTGGTGTAGGCCTTAACAGAGAAATCACTGGCAAGTATTTGAAACTCATAAATATTGTTAATTCACTTAAAAAAAAAATAATTTCAATTGACACTCCATCTGGTATTTCAGCAGATACATATTTCTCATCAAATCATATCATCCCAGATATGGTTTTGACCTTTCATGCTCCAAAACTTACTTTTTTTTTTAGTGAATACTTAGACAAAATTAAAAATGTAGAAATCTTGGATATTGGTTTAGATAATTCTGAATACAAAAGAATGGAGGGAGTTGGTGAATTAATTGATATAAACATGATTGCCAAAATGTATAGGTATAGGAAAAAAATAATACACAAAGGTGACTGTGGGCATGCCCTTTTGTTTGCAGGAAGTGAGGGTAAATATGGAGCCTCTATATTATGTGGGAAGTCTTTGTTTAGAAGCGGGGCTGGATTACTTACTTTTTTATGTGATGAAAAAACGAAAGAATTTATTTACAAATCTCTACCCGAGGCAATGACGTCTGACATCATCACTAAAGACAATTTTTCCATTAGCTCAGAAATAAAAAAATACAAAGTGATTGGAATTGGACCAGGCCTGGGAATGTCTAAACTAGCCATTAAAAATTTTAAGCAAATAATTAATGAGGTAAATTATCCAATTGTAGTTGATGCTGACGGTTTAAATATTTTATCAAAGGATAAAGATTTATTTGAAAAATTACCAAAAGAGTCTATTTTAACTCCTCATATTGGTGAATTCAAAAGATTTGCTGGAAACTTTGAAAACTCAAATGAAAAGATAATGCTGCAAAGGAGAATTAGTAAAAAATATGGATTAAATATTGTTTTAAAAGGTCCCTATACAACAATAACTGATTCAAAGGGGGATCTGTATATAAATACCTCTGGAAACTCTGGTCTGGCAACTGCAGGTTCAGGAGATGTTTTAACAGGTATTATAACAGGGCTTTTAGCTCAAAATTATACACCGTTCAACGCAATGGTTTCTGGAGTTTTCCTTCACGGTTTGTCAGCTGATATAGCAGTTAAAAAATCACATGTTAATTCTCTAATCGCGTCTGATATAACTGAAAATTTGTCTAGCGCATTTAAGGCGTTAGAAAAAGTTATCACTTCAAATTAATTTTGGTTTTAGTTTTCAACCAATTAAAAATAATTTTTAAATCACTTGCATTTACTAGATCTAGACTTTGAATGTTTAATGCAAAAACCGAATTGTTAAGTTCATTTTTATCTAAAAGTGATATGATTCTTTTAGATCCAATTTTATGAGGACGGTGTATTTCCAATAAATCATTGTTTTCTTTTAGAATAAGAGATTGGTTTTTTATGGCCCTGTGCCAAACTAGAGAATAAGAATAATATTGCTTATAATTTCTAAATCTATATTTAATTTGATCTATTAAATCTTTTTTTTCCTTTGAAATATAATTAAAAAAGTGAGACTTCAAAAGCGGTCTTGGCTTGTGATGGGTAAGAAAATATTTTTCTTTAAATCCAGCTATTTGTGCAGAATGAGCCTGGGAGTATTTAAATCCAGCCCTTTTTAAAGTCCAAGGAAACAACAAATATTTCAATTGGTAATACCAAATTGTTTGAGGGAGTTTTTTCCATTTACCAGAGACAATTGGTCTCCCATCTTTAAACCAATCCGAAATCTTTGTTGGTTTAATTAAAAACATATCATCATTGAAATAAATAAAATGTTCTGACAAATTTGGAATGTAATGCAGCATTGTTTCAATAGTTGTACTATTAAATGTTGGAAGAAATCCTGTAAATTCTCTAAAAATTACTTTATGATCTATCACTTTTAATTTACCTCTGTACTCCTTTCTCCAACTATTTGACTCATCAATTATCTTTGGACTTTGGCCATCAGTTACAATAAAAATATTATTAATAAATGGAGCAAATTTGATTATAGACTTTATTACGAATTCGATCTCTCCTACTTGGTTGTATCTAGTTTTTACATTTTGGATTTTACTTTCTTTTTCACTTTTTAAGTACTCCCCCTTTTTTTTAATTAAATCTTTATCTGATCCATCAACCCATGTGATTACAGCGTCAACTAAAATCTTTGGTTTAATGTTGGAATCCATCACACTTTAGTTTGACCCTGGTAAAAGAATGGTTTTTTTATAAGTTGAGGTCAAAACTTTATCCTTAGAATAATAAAGAGGAAAGTATTCATCTTGAGCCCATGATTTGAATAAATTTTTATAAAATGGACTACTAGGGTCACCCGACTGCCCAGGTGAATTGGTCCCCACAGCCTTATCCCAGTCTCCGGTATTAGTTATTATTCTAAAGGTGGCTCCACTAGATTGATTTAAATTGTTACCTGTAGAATTAGGCGTGTATCCATTACCTCCTCTAGGAAGAGGTCCAAGATTTAAACTATCAGAATAATTACTGTTAGAAACTAAACCTAAAGCATGATTGAGGGTTATATGTTTTAAGTCTTTTTGACCATATTCCCAATTCAAAGTTTCATTTCCAGCCATATTTTTTAAATCCATTACGGCTTGTTCAAATGTTTTTTTAATAAATTTATTTCTTGCCTTAATAGGGTTTTTACCAAAGAAAACTTCGGTGGGATTGTCGAGGATATCAATTATTCTTTTAAGTTGTACGCTACTTAAATAGGCCCTGGCTTTTTTTGGAACAAAAATACTTACAGCCTCTTCTTTAATTTTATTTTCCCAAAATACATAAATAGACGCCTCTATAGAGTTAGAGGTTAGCCTGTAATCCCAATTTCTTAAAATATTTCTGTATTCTATTAGCTCCATGTCTAGATTAACATTATCTAAAAATGGAATTAGTTTTTTAGCTGGTAGTGATGTAACATCTACCTGCAGATCTATCATATCTTTCATTGTAAGAGAATCATTTTCAGACAAAACTTGATTTACTCTTTCTCCTCGGTAGGGGTCAGACCAAGAAAATCCGATTGCATTCCATTTTTTGTAATCACTTGGAATTACATTTTGATTTGCAGTTGCAAAAAATCCATTAGCTGGATTTTTTATATGTGGCTTCTCAATGATAGGCAAATATCCGTCCCATTCATAACTTCCGTCTCCAGGCACAGGTACTAATCCACTAAAGTTTCTTCTTATTGGGGCAATCCCTACTGATTGCCAACCTATATTTCCTTTTTTGTCTGCCCATATCATATTTTCCCCTGGGATATTACTATAATTACAAGCTTCTCTAAATTCCTCCCATGTTTTCGCTTGATCCATTCTTAGAGAAGCCAGATATGGAGATCCTCCAACTTCAAGCCATGCACATCGAACCCCAAACGCAACAGATTTTTCATTATTTATGTATGTAACTGGGCCATGAATTGAATAATTCAATTCAATTTTTTTTGGGCTTTCTCCTTTTACTAGAATCTCCTCTTCAATAACTTTAAATTTTAACCACTCCCCTTTGTGCCAATATTTAGAAGGATCTTTAGGGTTTAATTTGTATTGGTATAAATCCTCACCGTCTGTTCTAAAAACGGTTAGTCCCCAAGCTCCGTATTCATTGTGTCCTATTGATATCCCTGGAATTTCAGGCTCACCTCCACCTATAACGTTCCATCCTGGAGCAATTAAATGAGTCATGTATCTAAGGGAGGGTACCGCAACCTTTCTGTGAGGGTCGTTTGCCATGTACGTATTTTTATCTTTGGTTTTTGAACCACTAACAACCCAGTTGTTGCTCCCTATTTGTAGCGAATCTTCAGCTTTATCGTTTATGAAATTAGCAATTCCAAATGATTCTTTATCTTGATATCTTTCTACCAGGTCTTCTTTTTCAAACTTAACATCTTTTCTAAAATCAAAATATGGCTTTAATATGTTTTCAAATAATAACTGTTTATTTATTTTTTTATCTAGTTCTATTTTAGGCTCTTTAGGGTGAAACCATAAAAGTTCCTTAACTTTTTTTTCGCCAAGAATTGCAACTGCTCTGCCAATTTGAAGCTCCTGTCCAATATTCCCTAATAATCCCTGGTGTCTAGATATTACGACCTCTGGAGTCCATTTTTGAGGTTTTATCCCCAACATTTTAAATGGTAATGGGAGCTTTTTTGGGGTTTTTAGAATTTCTTCAATATATGCATTAACCCCACTTACAAAAGACTCGATAATTTGTTTACCATCGGGGTGATAATGATTTAATTCATCATCAATGTTCCCTCTAAACTTAAACAATCTAACACCAATGTCTCTGTCAAGCTCCTTAGATCCCAAGATTTCTGATAAATTACCCAATGCTTGTCTTCTCCATATCTCAAATTGAAACAAGCGATCTTTCGCTGCGGCATAACCTTGTGCGAAAAATAAATCGTTTTGATTCTCCGCGTATATATGATTAATACCCCAATTGTCCCTGAAAATTTCTACTTTTTCTGAGATATCATTGACATATTTTTTACTAGTTGAAAATTTGTTTTTATTGTCAGAACAATTAAAAAAAATAAGTACAAAAATTATAAATGAATATCTATACATATTTGATAAATATATGACTAAATTGAATAACAGATGTCTTCTTAATTTAACATAATGAAAATGAATTTATTAAATTTTTTTATGACTAACATGTTGAACAGAACTAAACAGATTTTAAAAATTTTCTTTTTTCTAATTTTCATTTTTGAATGTACTTCTCAATCAAATAAAACTGAAAGTAGTTTCCTGTCAAGTAATCGTTTGGTACTTGGTGACTTAAAACTAAAAACAGCCTCCCTGGATTTAGGAGATATTGATGGTGACGGAGATATAGATATCGTTGTTGCAAATGGAAGACACTGGCCAGCACAGAATAAAGTTTTCTTTAACAATGGTATGGGTATTTTTACAGTTTCAAAGAACTTAGGTGCCTTAAGTAGCACCAGTTATTCAACAGAATTAGGCGATTTTGATAATGATGGAGATCTAGATATTGCTGTTGGAAACGACAGAGCTCCAAATAATATTTTTGAAAATGATGGAAAAGGAAACTTTAAATTTAAAGGAAATTTTGGAAGTATGAACTCACCAACTAGAAATATTGTATTGACAGATATCGATCAGGATACTGATTTAGATATTCTAATTACAAATAGAGGTTATGTGAATGAAATATGTTTAAATGATGGAAATGGTTATTTCTATCAAGTTTTATTTTTTGGTTCAAAATCAGACTCAACAATTGATGTTGAGGCAGTTGATATTGACTTTGACGGAGATATTGATTTAGTTTTAGCAAATAGAGATAGCCAACAAAACTTCATTTATTTAAATGATGGTAAATTAAATTTCAATAAAAAAATTCCTTTTGGAAGTGAAAACGAAAATACTAGAGCACTTGAAATTGCTGATATAAATAATGACAATTTTTATGATATAATTTGCGCTAACATCGGTGCTCCGAACACAATTTTTTACGGAGATAAAAGTTTGAACTATAATATATCCGATCACTTTGATAGAGAAAATGATTTATCTTACTCTGTTGATGTAGGAGATTTTGATAATGATGGAGACCCCGATATAGTGGTAGGGAACTCAAAAAGTCCTAATTCAGTTTTTTTTAATCTAGGAGAAGAGGGATGGAAAAAAGAATTAATTAAAAAAGAAAATTTTAACACCTATGATATTAAAGCCTTTGACATAAATAGTGATTCTTTTTTGGACATAATTGAGAGCAATTCGGATGATTTGAACTATTATTACTTAAATAAAAACAGATAGACTTAATGAAAAAATTAATTTTATTTTTTTTGATGGGGTTTCACTTTAATGTTTTATCGCAAGGCGTGAAAGGTCCACTTGAATTTAGATATTTTGGAACCGCTGGTTTTGAAATCACGGATGGGAAAACTATAATTTTACTTGACCCATATATTTCGAGAATAAAATTAGGGCAATCTTCAATTAAACTTCAATCTAATCTTAAAACTTCTGAGATTAACAGAAATGACAAAAGAAGAAGTTTTAAAAGAACCGATATCTATGAATCGGACACCATTTTGATTAAAAAAATTATTCAAAAAGCAGATTTTATTTTTATTCATCACTCTCACTTTGACCATCTTGCTGATGTCCCGTTCATTGCAAAATTAACAGGTGCAAAAGTTATTGGAACAGAAACAACTATTTCTATATTGGAAGCCTACGGAGTAAAAAAAGATAAACTTTACACTGTGAAAGGAGGAGAAGATTATCAATTTGATGGGTTTTCCGTTCGAGTAATCCCTGGAATACACTCCGCGTTAGCAGATAAACATTACTTTAGTTCAGAAGCTTACAAAAGTGGAGAAATTGTGGCACCCTTGAGGATAAATCAATTTATTGAAGGGGGGTCTTTAATGTTTATGCTAAGGATAAATAATCAAAAAGTTTTGACCATGGGGTCAATGAATTTTATCGAAAGAGAAATTGGCGGTCTTGACCCAGATATATTACTAGCTGGAGTTAATCTTTCTAGATTTAATATGTATAAATATGATGAAAGATTGTTATCTGTAACTGGTTTCCCTAGAATAGTCATTCCGACTCACTGGGATAATTTTAGAATGCCTTACAGTTTTTCTCAAGAAGTTAGTATAAAAAATAAATTAGTGCCTTTTCGAAAAAAAGTAAGAGAAGTATCACCAAAAACAAAAGTAATTTTCCCTATGCATCTTCAGAAGTTTATAGTTGAATAAGAATTAATTATTTAATTAACCTTTAACTTTTATATAAAACCTTAACTTTAAGTAAATTAGAAAATAATTTATAACCCATTAAAATCATGACAAATAATGTTTTAAAGATAAGTCTTGTAATATTCTCTTTTTCATATCTCAATCTTCGAGGACAAGAACCTTTAACTGAGTTCAAATCTATTCCTGATTTCAAGGAACTAAAATATAGAAATGTTGGTCCCACTAGAGGTGGTAGGGTAACCTCAGTTTGCGGAGTAAATAATAATCAATTTACATTTTACATGGGTACAACTGGTGGAGGTTTGTGGAAATCAACAGATGCTGGTTTGAATTGGAATAATATAAGTGATGGTTTCTTTAAATCACCTTCAATAGGAGCAATCAGAGTTTATCAAAAAAACCCATCCATAATTTATGTTGGTACTGGTTCCGATGGCATCCGGTCCAATGTGATTGTAGGTAAAGGAATTTATAAATCAACAGACGCAGGTAAATCATGGTCACATATTGGTCTTAAAAATGTAGGGCAAATTGGTGCTGTTGAAACCCACCCAGAAAATCCAGATATAGTCTATGTTGCTGCTATCGGGCAACCCTTCCAACCAAATGAAGAAAGGGGGTTATATAAATCTCTAGATGGAGGGAAAACGTGGGAAAACATTCTTTTTATTTCTAATAAAATAGGTATTGTTGATGTTGAAATATCACCCGATAATCCAAATATAATATATGCAGCCTCTTGGAGAGGAGAGAGAAAACCTTGGACAATAATTAGTGGGTCAGAAGAGGGAGGTATTTACAAATCTAAAGATGCGGGTAAAACTTGGCAGAAATTAAAAAAAGGGCTTCCTAAAGGTTTAATTGGTAAAATAGATCTCGCAACGACTGCTGCCGACCCTAACAGAGTTTATGCTCTGATTGAGGCCGAAAATAATCAAGGTGGAGTTTACACATCATACGATAGAGGAAAAAACTTCACAGCTATGAGCTACAGAAAAGAGCTAGTCAATAGACCTTTTTATTATTGTAATCTAGAGGCCGATCCAAAAAATGCAGATATCATTTTTTCCAATGCAAATAGATTTATGATGTCCAATGATGCAGGTAAAACATGGAAAATAATGAGAACTCCACATGGTGACAATCATGACATCTGGATTAACCCTAACAACACAAACATATGGATCCAGTCTAATGACGGAGGTGCTAATATCACTTTTAATGGTGGTAAAAGTTGGACCACTCAATTTAACCAACCAACAGCAGAAATTTATCAAGTTGAAGTTGATAATCAGTATCCCTACTGGCTCTATGGTGGTCAACAAGATAACTCAACAACTATTTCAGTTCCCAGTCTTCCACCATATCCAATGCAAGCGGGACCTAATGCTTGGATAATGCAAACAGGAGGCTGTGAGACAGGACCTGCTGTTCCGAATCCAATTAATCCCAATATAGTTTACTCAAATTGTAAAGGAAGGTTTGGTGTATATAATAAAGAAACCGGTCAAGAAAAGCAGTTTTATGTTGGAGCAGCTAATATGTATGGACACAACCCAAAAGATCTTAAGTTTAGATTCCAAAGAGTCTCTCCAATTCATATTTCACCTCACGATGAAAAGGTAATCTACCATGGGTCTCAATTTGTTCACAAAACTACAGACGAAGGAATTACTTGGGAAAAAATTTCACCTGATCTTACTGAATTTGATCCGAGTAAACAAGTAATTTCAGGTTCTCCGATTACAAGAGATGTGACCGGAGAAGAATTCTATAGCACTATTTATTCCATTAGAGAATCTGCTATTGAAAAAGGACAGATTTGGGTTGGATCCAATGATGGACTAATTCATATTACAAGAGATGGTGGTAAAAGTTGGAAAAATGTTACACCAAAGAGTTTGAAAAAAGGAGGTAGAGTAGATTCTGTTGAACCATCAAAGCACAAAAAGAGCACTGCATTTGTAACTATTTTGAGGTATCAACTTGGTGACTGGTCTCCATACATATATAAAACTACGAATTATGGAGAGAGTTGGGAATTAATAACAAACGGTATTCCCTCAGACTTTCCAGTAAGAGTGGTCAGAGAAGACCCAATCAAAAAAGGATTATTATATGCTGGTACAGAATTTGGAATATTTATTTCAAGAAACGGAGGTGAAAATTGGGAATCATTTCAACAAAATCTACCAATTACTCCTATAACTGATCTTAAAGTTCATAGAAATGATATTGTTCTTTCAACTATGGGTAGATCATTTTGGATCTTAGATAGAATTAATTTTTTACACCACGATTATAAAGTTGATGAGTCCTATCTAGTTAAACCTTTTGAAACTTTCAGATATAGGTATAGAGCATCTAGAAATTCAAATAATTTTTACCCCCAATCTAGTGTCGTTTTGGATTATTATCTAGAAAGTGATGAATACGAGAACATAAATCTCTCATTTTATGACAAAGACAATAATCTAATAAATTCATTTTCAAATTCATCAGTTGAAGATGTAACAGACACATCTTATAATATGGCATTGAGTCAATACGAGTCTATAATTACAAAGAGCTTGAAAATTCAATCTGGTTTAAACAGATTTAGGTGGGATATGAGACACCGAGGATCTTGGGATAAAGATGAAAATAAATCTTTTAAAAATGGACCTCTTGTTTGTCCTGGAAAATATAAAGCTGTTTTGTCTTTAGGTGAGAAAAAGTTAGAAACAGAATTTATTATAAGCAAGGATCCAAAATTATCTGTTTCAAATCAGGATCTTAGAAATTTAGAATTATTTCAGCTTAAAGTTATTGAGAAGATTTCGGAAGCTAAGAATTTGGAAAATAAAATTGAGAAAATGCTTTCGGAAAAAAAATTGAACAAGAGGGAGAAAAGTTTAGTGTTAAGCGTTCAACAGGATATGACTACCAAAGAAGGGACTTACATGCAGCCAATGCTAGTAGCACAATACAACTACTTATATAGCATGTTATCTAGATCCGATCAAGAAGTTGGTAATGATGCTCACTTAAGATTAAATGAATTAAATGAAAGGCTTGAAAAAAACAAAAAATTAATTAATTCTGTTTCACCATAAAAAAATACTTAAAGATCTTTTGGCATAATATTAAGGTAATTTTGTTTCCAAATTTTCCTTCTTGTTTTATTGTCTACGTTACCACCAGATAGAATAATAAGAATTTCTTTTTTTTGTGATTGTTTTTTTAACCATTTAAAAGCCGCCTCCATTGTCATTGCACAAGTAGGTTCAATTTGAATTTTGAGCATGTGATTTAACCACTGTGTCCAATAGATAATTTTATCTTCTTCAACCTCGTAGAATTCATCTAATTTTTTTAAAAATTCAAAAGTTATATCGCCTACCGCCATGGTCATTGCTCCGTCAGCTATTGTATCGGGAATTCCTTTTAGTCTTTGAATTGAATTCAATCTAACGGACTGAACAGCATCGTTTGCATTTAAAGGTTCTGCACCAATTACTTTTGCAGAAGGACACAGTTGTCTAACAGTAATAAGAGCCCCAGATAAAAGTCCACCACCACCACAAGGTGCAAAAACTGCATCTATAGACTTTAGTTTTCCAAGTGCCTCAAGAGTCGCTGTACCTTGCCCAGCAATTACTTGCTTGTTGTTAAAAGGAGGTAACCAATAGACATCTTTATCTTTTGACTCATTAAGTACTTTGTTATCAGATTCGTCTCTGGTAGGGGAAATTACAACTTCAGCACCGTACGATCTAGTTGCTTGAATTTTAATTTTGGATGCATATTCAGGCATAAAAATAGTTGATGGTATTCCAAATTGACGTGAAGCCCAGGCGACAGCTTGAGCATGATTACCAGAACTGTTTGCAACTATTTTTTTTGGTTTTTTATCCTCTTCTACGAGCCATGAAATAGCATTACTGGCTCCTCTAGACTTAAATGCTCCAATTTTTTGAAAACTATCTGCCTTGAAATATATTTTATGTCCTAACCAATCATTTAACATTGAGGACGAAATAATTGGTGTATCTACAATAAACTTACTAATCCTGTTTTTTGCTTCAACTATGTCCTTAAAAGATGGTTTTGTTTTCAAATCTAGAGACCATTATTTCTTATTGAAGGTAAATAAAAATTTGAATGGGGGTAAAATATTCAATTTGTTTTTTTTAAATTAAAAATTATTAACTATAAATCAATTTAAAATGAAAAAAATTATTTTATCAATCTGTTTGTTTGTATTATCTACCATAAACTTACAAGCACAGGAAATATGGATGTCTTATGATTTAAAAGTAAAAAAAGGAATGTCTGAGAAATTTGAGCAAGCAGCTGCAAAAAAAACTAGAATGTTTAATAAAACTGCTGAAGATGCTATTTTTACTTTTCAGTACAGAGATGGTGAAAAACAAGGTCAATATCAAAGAGTTATTGGATATAAAGACTGGGATTTTATGAACAATCAAAATCCAAATGGTAAGCAGCAAAAATACTGGAGAGACAATGTTTCTCAGTATATTGAAAGTCAAGATGGATGGAAAGTTTGGAGAAGATTAGTTGCAGTATCTCATAACTGGGATCCTGAAACTACTTTCAAACACATGTATGTCTCAAGGAGATTTATTAAACCAGGCCATGACCAAGATGTTTATAATTTCTTACAGAGAATGAAAATGGTAAGAGAAAAACACAACTTCACAGGAATCACAGGAATATTTAAAGTTATTTCAGGTGGTAATACAAATGAATTTGTAATATGTAGAGGTTTTGATAAGTTTGGAGAAATGGGAGAATTTCAAGGCACAGATAAAAATCTTGAAGACTTATACAATGAAATGTTTGGATGGAATGCATATCGAAAAGACGCAAGAATCTATAACGATGCTCTTGAGATGTATAGCAGAACGACTGAGAGGATGACTTTCATGGAAGAATTAAGCACCAAATTGTAAAGACCGATATTTAAATCAAAGTAAACCCTCTATATTGAGGGTTTTTTTTAATATCCTGGATTTTGTACCATTTCTGAATTGCTGTCCATTTCACTTTGTGGAATGGGCAGTAATAATTTTGGATCATTAGATTGAAGACTTCCAACGTTTTTACCAAGTCTTTTGTGGTCATGTATAAGGTGACCCTCAAAAGCAAGCTCAAGCTGCCTTTCATTAAAGATAACATCGATATTAATCTCTGATAATGGTTTTGCATTAGATCTTGCTCTTAAAGTATTTATCTCAGAAAGTGCTGTCATACCTTTAGAACTGGAAAGTCTAAAATTTGACTCAGCCCTAATTAGGTGCATCTCCGCCATTCTAAGAACAGGTACATTTCCATACTGATTTGTGAATTTTGAAGTAAGAGTTCCTCCGTTATCAGGACTAACATAGTTGAAAGAATACCTCGCATCATTTAAATCGTCTCCAAAAAGTTCAAAATACGCTGGTTGCAAGGTAATATCACCCTGCCTTCCTCCATTTGACTGAGAAGCATAAAATATGATACACTGGTTGGTTCCTCCTTGACTAGTTACTTGAAATGCAAATATATCTTCAACTCCGTCAACGTCGTTGTTAAATGCACCGGCAAATGTATCAGCTAACTCGTGACCACTATTTACAATTACATCGTGAGCAGCATCCAAAGCATCGCTATACTGCGAACGTTGAAGATAGACTCTCGCAAGCAAAGCTCCAGCAGCATATTTATCTGCAAAAAAATCGTTTGATTGAGGTAGTAGGTTATATGAGTCGTTTAAATCTGAAATTATTTGATTATAGATTTCTTCTTCAGAGCTTCTTTGAATGTTAAGATCAGAGCTGTAATCCACGATTCCCTCTGTTCGTAAAGGTACTCCTCCAAAATGTCTTACTAGATCAAAATAAGCAAGAGCCCTAAGAAACTTGGCCTCACCTTCAACTCTATTACTTTCATTTGTTTGATTAATCGCAGTTATGTTATCTATAACTAAATTCGCTTGATTTATCACTTCGTATGAATTTTGCCATAATCCCTCAACAAATGAATTATCTACTAGGATGTTTTTTGTAAAAATTTGCCTTGGCTCTAAAAATGTCCCCTCCCATGATATTTGATCAGATGCACCTAGCAAATCAGATATTACGTGATTTCGCCCACCAAATGATGCGCTTTGACCAGCTTCTTCATAAGTACCGATTAATACATTTTTAATGGTATTTTCTTCCGAAAGAGCTTTATCTACAGATATACTTTGTGCTGGTTCAATATCCAACTTTTCATCGCAAGAAAATAAGGCCAAACAAAAAATTACTTTTAAAGTTTCTTTTATTTTTCTCATAATTAAATTAAAAACCTAAGTTTAAACCAATTGATATCGTCCTAGCTGCAGGAGCAGAATAAAAAACTTGTCCAATTCCACCAGCGTCTGTTCTAGATTCGGGATCATATCCCGAATAGTTTGTAAATGTTAAAAGATTAAATCCTGACAAGTAGACCCTCCCATTTTTTAAATTCAATCTTTCATTAATTTTTTCTGGAAAATTATATCCAATGGTAAGATTACGTAATCTAATAAAATCACCATCTTCAAGATATCTTGTTGAATGACCGGTTCCATTTGACCATCCAAGTCTTGCTTGAGGGACGTCCGTCTCATCCCCAGGATTTTGCCATCTGTTTAACTGATCTTTTGTTTGATTATCAAACCAATCCCCATTTGCTGACTGAAACCTACCCGCAGAATTGTATATGCTGGCTCCAAACTCTCCTTGGAAAATTAAAGTGAAATCAAAATTTTTATAGTTTAAAGTGTTTGTGAGACCGAAAATGAATTCAGGCAATGGGTTTCCAGCGACTATCCTTTTGGCATCTGTATACTCGCTAGTAGTAGATTTATTTAATGTGCCATTTTCATCTGTATTTAAATAATAAAGAGCATCTCCATTTTGAGAATCAACACCAGCGTACTCAGGTAAGTAAAAAGAATAAAGCGGTTCTCCTTCCCTAAGAATATTTCTAGAATTTATAACATCATTGCCTCCTGGTAAGGCAACTACCTCACTAGTATTAATTCCGATATTTAAACTTGTTTTCCAATTGAAATCTTCCTTTACAATATTTTTAGTATTCAACAGGAATTCAAAACCTGAGTTCTTAAGTCTACCTATATTTTTAGTTATGCTGGATGCGCCAGAAGAAAGTGGAAGAGGCTGGTCAAAAAGAAGATTATCTGTATCTTTATTGTAATATGTTATTTCTCCAGAAATTTTGTTTTCCAGAATTCCAAATTGTAAAGAAATATCTGTTTGCGCTGAACTTTCCCACGAAAGCTGGGCATTTTCGGCCTGAATTGGAGCTATCCCTGGTCTTTGATTATATGAAACTCCGCCAAAGAGACCTCGTGATGCGAAATTTCCAATTTCAGCATTTCCAACTTGCCCCCAGCTAGCTCTAAACTTCAAAAAATTTATTAGTCCGTTATCTAGAAGAAAATCTTCCTCTGACAAAATCCATCCAGCAGAGAATGAGGGAAATGTACCATACTGAGCGTTTTTTCCAAATCGAGATGATCCATCATAACGAAGTCCTAACTTCAGCAAATATTTATTTTTAAAAGAATATGTCAGTCTTGAAAAATACGAAACAAAACTATATGCAGTTGTATTTCCACTTCCAGAGGTTATTTCTGCAGCACTGGACAAAGTTTGAAAATCATCCGTTGGAAATTGTTCTCCTTGGACACTTGTAAAACGCCTATTACTTTCGTTATATTCCGTACCTAAAACAGCATTAAAAGTATGGTCTTCTCCAAAAATTTTATCATAGGTAAAGTAATTTGAAAAAATATAATTTTCTGTTTGAACATTGGTGGCTGTACCTTCTCCATTGGTGGACTGAAAAGGTGTTTTACTACCTCTAAACTGGTCTTCGGTTTGAGCAAACGAATCGAATGCAAAGCTTGAGGTAAATTTTAGATTAGGAATAATTTTATAATCTCCCGAAATTTTTCCCGTTGCTCTTCTGATAATAGTAGTGAAGAAACCATATTTATCCTCTAGTAAAAAATTTGCATAGACAGTATTTGAAAATGGTTCTCCATCTAAAAAAGCTGGTGAAATTGGAGCCTGAGCAATTGCTTGAAGTGGGGTTACAAAGGCGTTATCATTTGCAATTCTATCTATTTTTGTTCTATTAAAACCCAGATTCATTGACATCGAAAACTTATCAGAAAAATTGTGACTAATATTTGTTCTAGCGTTAATTTTTTTTAATTCATTACCTCTAACGATACCTTTAGTATCATTATATGATAAGGAAAAATAATAGTTTGTTTTTTCACTTCCTCCAGACATAGAAATATCCGCATCTCTAGTATGCCCATCTATTAAAGCAATTTTTTCCCAATCCGTATCATAAGCACCTTCCTGCCATGTATAATCAGAGTACCTATCAAATCTTGCTTCGGCATATGCAGCGCCATTCCCTGGCCAGCCTCCATATGCAAGACCATTTTCGGCGGCCTCCGTAAAAATTTCTATGTATTCATCTGCGTTCATCCAGTCTCTTGTCTTAGCTGGAGAACTAAAACCATTTGAAAAGTTAATATTAAAGCTTGCTTCTCCAGATCTTCCTTTTTTTGTTGTTATAATAACTACACCGTTTGCCCCTCTTGAACCATAAATTGACGCAGCAGAAGCATCTTTAAGTATGTCTATAGACTCAATTTCAGAGGGGTTTAAGGTAATCAGCGGATTTGTAGGAGCCCCATTACTTGACTCATCATCATTAATTAACGGTACACCGTCAAGGACATACAAAGGGTCAGATCCCGCACTTATACTAGACTGTCCTCTTATTCGAAAGTTTAATCCAGCCTCGACTTTTCCATTAGTCTGATTAATTTGTACTCCTGCTACCCTTCCTGTAATGGCATTAAATAAATTTGGAGTCGGGACATCACTTAAATCCTCTGATGTTACTCTAGCAACATTATCAGTTAAGGTTACCTTTTTTTGAGAGCCATAGCCAACGACCACGACTTCTGCTAATTCATTGGAAGGATTAAGTGTTACATCTATCTTATCTTGTTCCCCAATCAGAATTATAATAGAGCCATAACCAACAAAACTAAATTCTAGGCTAGAATTTTCACCTACATCAATTGTATAATTTCCGTCAAAATCAGTACTCACACCATTAGTAGTGCCAACTTCAACAACTGAAGCACCTGGTAATGGAATACCGATTTCATCTACAACGACGCCCGTGATCTTTTTTTGACCCAAAAGGCTTGATAATAAAAGTATGCTAAATGAAAATGATAAAAATATTTTTTTCATTGATTGCAATTGGTTATTTGCAAATATATGATATTAAACTTTTAGTAAATAATATTTAGTTTTTTGATTAAATGAACTCTAAAAAAATTTTATCTAGATTTAAATTTTTTTAATCCATCTATTAATTTTGGAACTACCTCAAAAGCGTCACCAATAACTCCATAGTCAGCCGCTTTAAAAAAAGGTGCTTCAGGGTCATTATTAATAACTACCTTACATTTTGAAGCATTTATTCCCGCAAGGTGCTGAATTGCACCTGATACCCCAATTGCGATATATAAGTTAGACGCCACCGGCTTACCTGTTTGACCTACGTGCTCACTATGTGGTCTCCAACCCATATCAGAAACTGGTTTTGAACAAGCAGTAGCAGCTCCCAGTGTTTTTGCTAAATCTTCAACTAAATCCCAGTTTTCAGGACCTTTTAAACCCCTGCCACCTGAAACTACGATTTCAGCATCGGCTATAGAAATTTTTTCTTCATCCTCTTTTATTGATTCAACTTGGAGATTTGAATCTTGACTTTCAGCCATATATTCTTTTACTTCAAGTTTTCTTTCACTCTCAAATATCCCGTATGAATTATTTAAAATTCCTATAATTTTATATTTAGTTTTAAGTTCTGTAAATACAAATCCCTTGTTTGTAAATGCACTTCTTTTTAAAACTAATGGGGAAATGCCAGAGGGAAAATCAACAACATTAGTAGCGTAACTAGCATCCAATAAGATGGATACTACAGGAAAAATAAAACGAGAATCTGCACTAGAACCAGTTATAAAAATTGTTCCTCCAAGTTCTTTAAAATTTTTACTCAATAAATCAGCAAAGATTCTTGCATCAAACACATGATCCGTTTTGATATTGACTAGTTTATCAATTCCATATTTTCGAATTTTATCAGGATCTGATGAATTAAATGCAATACCATATAAATTAGTTTTTGTTTCATCGGCAAGTTTCCTACCATATGAAGATACTTCTAGGGCACTTTTTTTGAAATTACCATCTTCCGTTTCTAAATAAACTACAATCGCCATACTAAATTACTTTTGCTTCATTATGCAATAAATCTATCAAATCGTTTATTTTCTCTGGATTCACAAGTTTTATTGCACCTTTCGGTGGAAGTTTCTCATATTTAACAGTATCTGTTTGAAAGGTTTGGTATTTAGCCTCAATAATTGTTAAGGGTTTTTTTCTTGACATCATAATGCCTCGCATATTGGGAATTATAAGGTCTTTTTCTTCAACAAGTCCTTTTTGGCCGCCAATCACTAGAGGTAGAGTCCCGGAAATATTTTCTTTACCACCATCAGTTTCTCTAGTAGCTTTGAAATTTGATTGATTTACTTCTAAACTTACGCAATTACTTACATAGTTAGCATTAATTAACGTTGCAATCATTCCTGGAACCATCCCTCCATTATAGTCAATCGATTCTCTACCAGCAATTATTAATTTGTAATCTTTGTTTTTTATAAAATCAGAAATTTCTCTTGCAACTTGGTTAGCATCCATTGGATTTATATCAACTCTAAAAGCTTGGTCTGCTCCAATAGCAAGAGCTTTTCTAAGTATTGGGTCTGTATCTACAATCCCCACGGAAATAACGTGTACTTCACAATTTTGTTTCTCCTTTAACCACATAGCTCTGGTTAAACCGAATTCGTCGTTGGGATTTATAATGTACTGAACTCCCGATTTATCAAATTGAGTTTCATTTTCAATGAAATTAATTTTTGATGTTGTGTCCGGAACACTACTAATACAAACCAAAATCTTCATACTTTATTTCAATTTTTGATTATCTTTTAAAATTAAGTATTATTCTTGCATAATAAAAATTTTTTTCAATTATATGTCAAATTTGATTGGATATGGATTTTTTACATCTTTATCATATCCATAAAAACCCCTTTTGGTTTTGCATCCCAAATTACCTTCTTCAACCATTTTAACAAGTAAGTGATTTGGGGAGTATTTTTTATCCCCAAAACCTTTTTCTAGGACTTTCAAAACCGATAAGCAAACATCCAAGCCAATCAAGTCGGCTAATCTTAAAGGGCCCATTGGATGACCCATTCCTAATTTCATTATTTGATCAATACTAGAAACATCCGAAACGCCTTGTGATAGGGTTTCAATTGCTTCATTTATCATTGGAAGAAGAATTCTATTTGCAACAAAACCAGGAGAATCCTTTACCAATAAGGGAGTCTTATTAATTTGTTTCGTTAAAATTATAATAGAATCAACAGTTTTTTGACTCGTATTGTTACCAACAACTATTTCAACCAAAGGCATTATCGGGACAGGATTCATAAAATGCATACCTACAAATCTGTCTGGATAATTGGTTCCATCTGCAAGATTCGATATAGATAATGAGGATGTGTTGGAGGAAATTATGACGTCGCTTTTACACATTGAATCTAAGTCTTTAATTAACTTCTTTTTCAAATTAAAATTTTCATGTATAGCTTCAACAACTAGTTCTACGTTTTTGATGGATTCATTAAATTTTTTTGTAAATAGTATGTTTGACAATGTGATTTTTTTTTGTTCCTCATTGATAACTCCTTTTCTTATTTGCCTATCAATATTAATTGAAATTATTTTTTTTGATTCAGTTAATATTTTTTCGTTCAAATCAATTAAAATTACTTTTAGCCCGTGCTGAGCCATAACGTGAGCAATTCCTAAACCCATTGTGCCTGCACCTATAACAGCTATTTGTTTCATTTTAAAATAATTAACAGAAAATTAAAGTTTTTTTAATCTACAATTTTTTTATAAATAAATATTATAAGAATAATTGTTTTAATTTGAGAAATATTACAAAATGCCAAACGATAGAAAGATAATTGTATGGAAAAACACCTAATGCTTGCATTTCATCTACAAAGAATTGAAGAAATGAAAATTTCAAATAAAAGAGTTGTTTTTTTAAACAAAATTGTAAATTATGTTTATAAAACAGCATCTGAAAAAAAAATTCCAAAGCTCAATTTTATATGCACTCACAATTCAAGAAGAAGTCAATTTTGTCAGTTTTGGGCAACTTTTTTTTCAATTTCTTATAAAATTAAATGTGAAGTTTATTCTGGAGGTACTCTTGAAACAGAGGTATACAAAAGCGTGATGAATAATATAAGAGATTATGGTTTCAATATTAGTTTTAAAGATTGTGATAACCCTATTTATTCGATAAATTTTGGAAATCAAAAACTTGGTGATTATTTCTCAAAATTATATAACGATTCTGAAAACCCAAAAAATGAATTCGCTGCAATTATGACTTGCTCCGATGCAGAAAAAAATTGCCCTTTAGTTGAAGGTTCTGAAATTAAATTTTCTCTTCCATATGAAGATCCAAAAAAATATGATATGTCAAAAATCGAAAAAACTGAGTACGAAAAGACTTCCGAAAAAATCGCCTCTGAAATGAATTACTTGTTTCATAAAATAAAAATTAAAAATGATGAATCTTAGCAGCTATTTAATATTGTTTTTAATATTCCCCTTTACATTAATATCGTGTACTAAAGATGACAAGTGTGGTGTAATAATTGACAAAGTAATTATTGAAAATCGTTATTATTTTATATTTGATTCTGATGAATTCAATCAATTTGGTGGAACAGGTATAAATCAAACTATATATTATGTGCCCGATAATAGAAGTAGCGGTGAAGTTAGCGAGGATGTTTACAATAAATTTAGAACTGGAGAGGAATACTGTCAATCATAATCTTTCCATTATAAATTCATAAGTATCGGACAAAAATTCTACATAATTATCCCTGAATCCAACTTCAGATTTAAATGCATTAATATATTTTTCTTTTATTGGAACTTCAATTTTTATGGTTTTTGATTTATTGGAATGTTCAATTATAAATAAAACAATTATTTTGGAAGATATAATAGGGTTTTCTCTAAGTTCTTTGAGTACATATTTTAATATTTCGACAGGCCATTGCTGAGATTCAAAGCTTAAATCAAGTTCATCTATTTGATTTTTTAATGATTTAAATGCAATATCAGAGTTTACCTTTAACTCATGTTTCTTAATAAAATTGTTAAAATTAACTTCTTGGGTAAAAGAAAATTGTGCTACCATTGATAAAGCAAATAAATATTTAATCTTCATTCTTTATGTTTTCTATTACAATTGCAGATGCTCCCCCTCCTCCATTACATATTATTGCTGCACCCCTTTTAAGATTTCTTTGGTTTAACGCATGTATTAAAGTAACAAGAATTCTTGCTCCAGAACACCCTAAAGGATGGCCCAACGACACTGCTCCTCCGTTTACATTGACAATATCGGGATTTATTTCTAGAATTTTTAGGTTTGCCAATGCAACTACTGAAAAAGCTTCATTAATTTCAAATAAATCTATTTGTGATAGATCTAAATTTGCTCTTTTTAACGCAATTGGCAAAACTTTAGATGGAGCAGTAGTAAACCATTTAGGATCATTAGAAGCATCAGCATACGAAATAATTTCGGCTAGAGGATTTAAATTAAGCTCTTTTGCTTTTTTTTCTGACATTAAAATTAATGCTGCCGAACCATCATTTACAGTTGAAGCATTCGCTGCTGTAACAGTCCCATTTTTTAAAAAAGGTGATTTCAATTTTTTTATTTTATCAAAATTTACATTAAAGCATTCCTCATCTTTTTTAAAATTAATTTCTTCCCCTTTTGAATCCTTAACTTTTACTTCACAAATTTCATTATTGAAAAATCCTTTCTCCCAGGCATTTTGACTTTTCAAATAAGACTCTCTACAATAATTGTCTTGATCTTCTCTTGAGATTCCATATTTTTTTGCTGTTGCCTCAGCATAAACACCCATTAATTTGTTGTGGAAAGGATCCATTAATCCATCTATTTCCATAACGTCGTTTAATCTTGCCTCTCCAAATTTTAGCCCTCTTCTTAAATTTAAATAATGAGGAGACATGCTCATGTTTTCCATTCCTCCTGCAACAACAACATTGTTGTGGCCAAGCACTATAGACTGAGCAGCAATTGAAACACTTTTCATTCCAGAAGAACATACTTTATTAATTGTAGTACATGGTACATCTTTTGAAATTCCAGCAAAAATTGCAGATTGTCTTGCTGGAGCTTGTCCAACTCCCGCTTGAAGTACATTTCCAAAATAAACCTCGTCAATTAAGTTGGTTTTTAAAGAAATAGATTTTATTGAAGACTCAATGGATTTAGCCCCAATTAAAGTTGCTGGAATTTTAGATAAAGACCCCATAAAAGAACCTATCGGTGTTCTCTTTGCTTCAACAATTACAACCTTATTAAATGACATTAATCCTATTTTTTATCCTCCTTAAAAATCGCAACAAATATACTTCCGTATATAGAATGAACCAAACTTGAAATAGCCGACGGAATTGCTGTTAAAGGGTTAACATAATTCTCCTTCGCTAAAACAACACCTAGTCCTGAATTTTGCATTCCAATTTCAATACAGATTGTTTTCGATAACTTTTTGTCTCCTAAAAAGATAAAACTTATAACGAAACCAATTATAAAACCCAAAAGGTGTAAAATCATAATGGAAATTAAAAGATTTATTCCTGACTGCAAAATAACTTCTTTCCCCTCGCCTATAATACTTGCTACAATAAGTACTATAAAGATGACCGCGACTGATGGACAATAAACTACTATTTTTTTTGTAAATGTTTGAAAATATTTACTCACGATTAACCCAATAAAAACAGGTAATAAAACAACTTTTGTGGCACTTAGCAACAGGCCTTTTAAATCAACATTTATTAGTTCTCCAGAAATGCTGGTGATCAAAATAGGTGTTAAGATGACACCTGTAACAGTTGAAATAAAAGTCATAGTAACTGAAAAGGCTACATTCAAATTAGATAGGTATGCAATTACATTTGATGCAGTGCCTCCTGGACAACACGAAACCAAAATCAATCCAACTGCAAAAAAATCAGGTAACTCAAAAATTTTGGTAATCGCCCACCCCGAAAAAGGCATAACTGAAAATTGAGTAAATACTCCAATAATTGTCCATCTTGGATTTTTAAATAAAATTTTAAAATCGCTAATTTTTAAAGTTAATCCCATTCCAAGCATAATAATTCCCAATCCAATGGTAATTAAATTACCACTGAACCAAGTAAAAAATTCTGGCCTTAACAAAGCTGAAAAAGAAAAAAGAATTATCCACAAAGGAAAAAGGTTTACAAAAACTCTCAAACGAATAATTTTAATTTCATAATTAAAATTTAATCAGTCCACTTCAGAGACTCCATTAATTTTGATATGTCATTCCCTATGTAATTTAAAGCTGGCATTATCGAATCATAATTTGGTCTTTTATAAAAATATAAAGCACCAAAAATAAAATGATTTGTACTATCTGTTAAAAAAAATTGAACTTGGGAGGCGGCATCTCCAACTATCTGAAATATGGAGCCATAAGTTTTATTTTTTCTGTTGACAAATACTTTCTCGGGTATTCCAACTGCTTTCCTCACATGCTTTAATGGCATGCTATATGCATCTGACAATAGTGAATCAAAATTGTTATTAATTCTTTTGTATGTCAAGTATATTGTACCTTTTAAGTTTGGATATATAATTCTATCTCCACATTTATCTGATGAAATAAAATTGCTAGACCTGTTAATGTTTATAGAATATGGGCACTTTGATTTTTTTATAATATAGGTTGGAATAGGATACTTTAAATCTAACATTGATTTTGGCTTAGGCTTAATTGGTTTTCCTGCACAAGAAATAATTAAAGAACATAAAATAAGTTCAACTAAAAACTTTTTCATGAAATTTTTACCTTAACCCTTTTAATTCTTTTTTTATCAACAGATTCGATGGTAAATTGCATCTTTTCAAATGATATTTTTTCTCTTATTCTCGGTAATCTTTGAGAAATTTCAGTTAAAAATCCGCCTAAAGTTTCGGCTTCACCCCTTCTTTTTTCAAAATTCTCAATTGATGGAATTTTTGAAATCCTATAGAAATCATTAAGGGTGATTTTTGCGTCGAACAAATATATATTATTATCAATTTTTGAATATTCTATATTTTCATAGTCAAATTCATCAGATATGTCACCAACAATTTCTTCAATTAAATCTTCTAGGGTTACTAATCCAGAGGTGCCTCCATACTCGTCAACGACCATAGCAATATGCATTTTCTTTAATTTAAACTCCTTAAGTAAATCATCTAATTTTTTATTTTCGGGAACAAAATAGGTGGGTCTTAAAATTGAAATCCAATTAAAATTTTTGTCTTTAATATTAGGAAGAAGGTCTTTGACATATAAAATTCCAATTATATTATCGAGTTGATTTTCATATACAGGAATTCTAGAAAATCCATTCTCAATTAATTTTGGTAGAACTTTATCTAAAGACAAATTTGATGATAATGCAAAAATGTCAACTCTTGGACACATCACTTGACTAATTTCAATATTACCGAAGTTTACTATTCCTCTTAAAATTTTTTCTTCTTCTTCAGTTGTATCATTTTGTTTTGTAAGCTCCAAAGCTTTTGATAATTCATCAACTGAAAAATTTCCACCTTTTTGACCAAACCTTTTTTCAATAAAGTTCGTCGTATTGCTCATTGGAATAGTAAAAATGAATAGCAAAAATTTATCTAATCTGAAAATTAATGGGGCTGTAAATCTAGCGAATACTAGATTGTTCCTGTTGGCAAATATTTTAGGTAAAATTTCTCCAAAAATTAAAATAATAAAAGAAATGATTACAACCTCTACAAGTAAACCTAAAAGGTGGTTTTCAATTTTAGCCAAATATAACTGGCTAATATTTGAAAACAAAAGTACCAAAGCAATGTTTATAAAGTTGTTGGCAACAAGGATTGTAGCCAATAATCTTTTAGGTTTTTTAAGTAATTTTTCAATCAGCCCTTTTTCTTTAGGATAATTATCTTGAATTGAATCTAACTGAGTTGCAGAAATTGAGAAAAAGGCCACTTCGGCCCCTGAAATAAGGGCAGAACATAATAACAAAAAAAATAATGTTACTGACTGAATTAATATAATTGGGGTTAACAAGCTTATTACTATATATTGTTAATTGAATTAGAAAGGTAAATCTTGATTTTCTGGATTAGTATCATTATCTGAGGTATTTTGAGATTCTGAAATCTTTTTGGTTGACAAAAATGTGAATTGGTCAACGTTAATCTCAGTAGTGTATCTATCGTTTCCATCCTCTGTTTTCCATTTTCGAGTTTTGATTTTACCCTCTATATAAATTCTGTCTCCTTTACTAAGATATTTTAAACAAAGTTCAGCAGCTTTATTTCTCACTACTATATTGTGCCATTCCGTTTCCGTAACTTTTTCACCTGTATCTTTTTTTGTATACGATTCATTTGTTGCCAAAGGGAAACGACCAATAGACCCTCCCCCTTCAAAATGATGAATTTTCACGTCATCTCCGAGGTGTCCAATTAACATGACCTTATTTAAAGAACCACTCACATACTTAATTTAAATCAAATATAAGAAAATACTGTCATGACTTTAAATGTTTATTTATAAAGTCTGAAATCACTACCGGTTTAGGAAAATTTATAACTTCATCTTTAGAAACTGATTTTTTAATAGGTTCTTCTGAAGAAAAAACCCAAAATTTGATATTTAATATTTGGTGGCTTAGAAGATGTTTTGTGGTTACAACCTTTGTGAATTTTAGAGGCTTTGTTAATTCCTTTGTCAAAAGAATGAATTTCTTTTTATTAATTATTTCTTCTAGCTTTGAATGATGACCCTCAATTAAAGGAAACTCATAAAGATTTTTCCATATGTCGACTTCTGTTCTTTTTTTTAACATTATATTTCTGTTGGTTGAAATAACGATGTAATTCAGATACCTTTTCTTCTTCATAGTCTTATTTTTTTTTTGAGGATAAGATTCAATGTCTTTCAGAGTGTAAGCCTTGCATTGAAATTTAAAAATACATGAGTTACAAAGGGGGTTGATTGGCATACACTGTAGCGCTCCAAACTCCATTAAAGCCTGATTGAAATCTCCTGGGTTTACATTCTCAATTAAAAATTTTAGTTTGTTCTTAAAAAAGATAAATGTTGACTTTAACTTTATATCTCTCTTAATTCCAAATAACCTAGAAATAAATCTAAAAACGTTTCCGTCTACAACAACTTCCTTTTCACCATAACATATAGATGAGATTGCGCTAGCAGTATAATCTCCAACTCCTTTTAGTTTTATAATATCATCAAAATTACTAGGGAAATTGCCATTATTTTTTTTTACAATTGTTTTGGCTGATTCTAAAAGATTAATTGCCCTTTTATAATACCCTAGTCCTTGCCATAATAATAAAACTTCTTTCTCATTTGCTAATGATAAGTCATACAAGGATGGATACCTATCTAAGAATTTAATATAATATGGTAGGCCTTGGTTTACTCTTGTCTGTTGAAGAATCACTTCCGAAATCCAAATCTTGTAAGGGTCTTTTGTTTTTCTCCATGGCAAGTCCCTTTTATTTTTTTGATACCAGTGAATTAATTTTGAAGAAAAATCCATTTTAAAAATTATCCACTAGTATAACAAATAATAATATTTATACAAAATCACTGATTGTGATTATTATTTTTATATTTGCCAACAGAAAATTAATTAAACCATAAATTTAAATAATATGACAAAAGGAGAAATTGTTTCTAATATTTCTAATCAGTTAGGAATCGATAAAAGCGATGTTCAAATTACTATTGAGAAATTTATGGAAGAAATAAAAGATTCGCTCGAGAGTGGTAATAACGTTTATTTGAGAGGTTTTGGAAGTTTCATCATTAAAAAACGTGCAAAGAAAACCGGCAGAAATATTTCTAAAAATACTGCGGTAATTATTCCAGAGCACAACATTCCTGCTTTTAAACCCTCAAAAATGTTCGTAAATGCCGTAAAATCTAAAGTAACTTTATAGAAATATTTAATATGCCAAGTGGTAAAAAAAGAAAGAGACACAAGGTAGCAACTCACAAAAGAAAAAAAAGAAGAAGAGCTAATCGACATAAAAAGAAATAGTGCTAGAAACACTTAAAAATTGACTGATCTTTGAAAATTTGGCGATGCCAGCCAAATCCGTAAAGTAAAAATTTGTATAATCGACGTTTATACGTCATAAAAATAATCGAAGTGAATAAAGAATTGATAATACGATCAAATTCTTCGGCTGTTGATTTTGCCTTATTAAATGAAGGCAAGTTAATTGAGCTCAATAAAGAAACTGATAACAATAAATTTTCTGTCGGCGATATATTCTTTGCTAGAGTAAAAAAACCTGTTTCGGGATTAAATGCAGCTTTTGTAAATATTGGCCACGAAAAAAATGGATTTCTTCATTATCACGACTTAGGACCTCAACTCTTATCTCTTTTAAAATATGTTAGGCTTGTAAATTCCGGGAAAATAAAGAATTATATGCTTAATGATTTTGAGCAAGAAAAGGATATAGAAAAGAATGGTAAGGTTATAGATTTGCTTAAGCCTAATCAATTTATTTTGGCGCAAATAATTAAAGAACCCATATCAACTAAAGGACCTAGAATATCCTGCGAAATTTCTCTAGCTGGAAGATATATGGTTTTAATTCCATTTTCAGATAGAGTTTCCATATCTCAGAAAATAGAAAGTAAGGAAGAAAGGACTCGTCTTAAGAGACTTGTTAATAGTATTAAACCAAAAAACTTTGGTGTTATTGTGAGGACGGTTGCTAAACAGAAAAAAGTTGCTGAATTAGATTCTGACCTACAGAACCTAGTTAATAGGTGGAAAAAACTTTGTAAAAGCATAAAAAATATAAATAAATGCCCTTACAAAGTTTTAAGTGAAATTAATAGAACTTCATCTATATTACGAGATATTTTTGACGATTCTTTTAAAGGCATTCATGTAGATGATAAAATTCTTTTGCAAGAAGTAAAAGAATATTTAGATTCTATTGCTCCAAATAAGTCGCGAATAGTGCATCATTACAAAGATTCGGTGCCTATTTTTGAAAAGTTTGGAATTGAAAGACAGATCAAAACTTCTTTTGGAAAAACTGTTTCTATGAAAAAAGGAGCTTATCTCGTCATAGAACATACCGAAGCATTGCATGTCATTGATGTAAACAGTGGCAATAGGTCTAACAAGGAAAAAAGTCAAGAAGACACAGCTTTTGAAGTTAATATGATATCTGCCACTGAGATCGCAAGGCAACTAAGGCTAAGAGATATGGGTGGAATAATTGTTATTGATTTTATTGATTTATCATCAAGTGAAAACAGAAAAAAACTTTTCACTCACTTGAAGGAAGAAATGAGTAAAGACAGAACTAAACATAAAATTCTTCCTCCATCAAAGTTTGGACTTATACAAGTGACTAGACAGAGGGTTAGACCAGAACTAAACATAAAAACTTTAGAACCTAACCCGAATTCGAGTAATGAAGTAGAAGCTCCTATAGTCTTGATAGATAAAATAAAATCTGATTTAAACACTATATTAAATCATCCCAAGCATAAAAAGAAAAGTATTTTCTTACATGTTCATCCCTTTGTTGCGGCATATTTAACTATGGGTATTGCATCAATAAAATTTAAATGGTGGATTAAATTTAAAAGAAAAATTAATGTAATTCCTAGAGATGCTTATCGGTATTTGCAATATAAATTTAGAGATGAAAAGAACAGAACTTTAAGAATTTGAAAATAAGTGCGGTGCCATGATTGGTATCGCATTTTTTTTTGTAAAATGAAAGAAAAAGAAATATATAATGAACTTTTAAGTAAACTCAAAAGATATTGTAAATATCAAGAAAGATGCAAATCTGATGTGGAAAGCAAATTAAGTGGATTAGATGCCCCGGATAAAATAAAAGAATTAATAATTCATGAACTTTCTGAAAAAGATTTTTTTAATAACGAACGGTTTTCCAACGAATATGTAGTTGGAAAGTTTAGAAATAATAACTGGGGAAAGATTAAAATTAAATACAATCTAAAGTGTAAATCCATAGAAAAAAATACAATTGATGAAGCTCTAAAAAAAATTCCAGAAGATGAATATTCATCCGCTTTTAATGAAATGGCCAAAAAAGAATGGATAAAAAGAACAAATCTAAATCTGTCTACCAGAAGAAGGAGATTTAGTAATACTCTTCATAGTAGGGGATGGGAATATTATTTAATTAAGGACTTCATTGCGAAGCAAATCAAAAATAAGAATTTAATCGATTAAAACTTTAATTGCGTTTTTTTTCATCTCCACCAGTCCAGATTCAATTTGTAATGAAGCTTTTCTTTTATCTTTTTTTATTTTGTATAGCTCTAAAGATACGTCTTGCTCCAAAGAAATTTCACCATTAATTATAATTTCCCCTTTTTTAAGCGTAGAAACAATAGGGGCATGGTCTTTCAATACTTGAAAAGAACCATCCGAACCAGGAAAAATTGCAGAATTAATATTTCCCGTTAATAGTTTACACCCTATTGAAAAAATCTCAATTTGCAACATGCTATTCCTTAGCTAACATTTTTTCACCAGCCTCAATGGCCTCTTCTATAGAGCCCTTTAAATTAAATGCAGCTTCTGGTAAATGATCTAGTTCTCCATCCATTATCATATTAAAACCCTTAATCGTTTCTTTAATGTCAACTAAAACTCCTGGAATTCCAGTAAATTGCTCTGCCACATGAAAGGGCTGAGACAAAAATCTTTGAACTCTTCTCGCCCTAGAAACCGCTAATTTATCATCTTCTGATAATTCTTCCATCCCAAGAATCGCAATTATATCTTGAAGCTCTTTGTATCTTTGTAGTAACTCCTTTACCCTTTGAGCACAATTATAATGATCGTCTCCAAGAATTTCAGGGGTTAAAATTCTAGAAGTTGAATCCAAGGGATCAACTGCTGGATAGATTCCTAACTCAGCGATTTTTCTTGAGAGAACCGTAGTTGCATCTAAATGTGCGAATGTTGTGGCCGGTGCCGGGTCTGTAAGATCATCCGCTGGAACATAAACTGCCTGAACAGAAGTTATCGAACCAGTCTTAGTTGACGTAATTCTTTCTTGCATGGCTCCCATTTCAGTAGCTAATGTTGGTTGATATCCTACTGCAGAGGGCATTCGGCCTAAAAGAGCAGATACTTCGGATCCTGCTTGAGTAAATCTAAAAATATTGTCAACGAAAAATAGAACATCCTTTCCTTTTCCATCTCCAGCACCATCGCGAAAGTATTCTGCCATTGTCAAACCAGAAAGAGCAACTCTAGCTCTGGCACCAGGTGGCTCATTCATCTGTCCGAAAACAAAACTGGCTTTTGATTTTTTCATAGCTTCTTTATCGACTTTAGATAAGTCCCATCCACCACTTTCCATGGATTTCATGAACTCTTTCCCATAGTCAATTATTCCAGATTCTAGCATTTCCCTCAAGAGGTCATTACCCTCTCTTGTTCTTTCACCAACTCCAGCAAATACGGATAGACCTCCATGACCTTTAGCTATATTATTGATTAGTTCTTGGATCAAAACAGTTTTTCCAACACCTGCCCCTCCAAATAAACCTATCTTGCCACCCTTTGCATAAGGTTCAATTAAATCGATGACTTTAATTCCTGTGAAGAGAACTTCTGTAGAGGTGGAAAGCTGATCAAAGTTTGGAGCATTTCTGTGTATAGGTAGTCCATTTTTACCTGACTTTGGTAGACTCCCTAGTCCATCAATTGGATCTCCAATCACGTTAAATAATCTCCCGTAAACATCCTCACCAATTGGCATTTGTATAGGGTTTCCAGTGGTTAACACTTCTTCTCCTCTACTTAAACCATCGGTTGAATCCATAGAAATTGCTCTAACTGTATTTTCACCAATGTGAGACTGAACCTCTAATATTAACTTCCCAGTAGAAGTGTTTACTTCAAGGCTTTCATATATGCCTGGTAAATAATTTTCCTCATTTTCAAAAATTACGTCTACTACTGGTCCAAGAATTTGAGAGATTTTCCCCTTAATTTTAGTCATTATCATTTTTTTAATTAACTTCTGAGCAAATATAACTTTTAAGGTTAATAAATAAATACAATGTTCAAAATATTTAATCATTTATTTGAATTAGTTTCTAAACATTAAGTAGTCTTATCTGAAGCATATAAAAGTGAAAAAAATATTTTACAAATTTGTAGCTTTAACACTAACGCTTTACAACAATTTTTTTTTTAAAAAACTTACCGTTATTGGAAAGGGGAAAATACCTAAAGATGGGGCAATAATTTTTTCTCCAAACCATCAATCAGCTTTATTAGATCCTTTATTGGTGGGTGTGACTAATGGTAAAAGAATATATTCATTAACAAGGAGTGATGTATTTAGAAGCCCTTTTTTATGGGTTTTAGATGCAATGCAAACTTTACCTATTTACAGAATTAGGGATGGTTATGAAAAATTACATCGAAATAAGGAAACTTTTGAAATTTGTTACAAGCTATTAAAAAATAAAAACAACTTAATGATATTTTCCGAAGGAAAACATCATGATAAATATTTTTTACTCCCAATTTCTAAGGGAAGTTCAAAGATTGGTTTGGAAAGTTTAAAAAAGTTTTCAAAAACGAAAGTTTATCTACAGGCAGTTGGTATAAATTATGGAAGTCATATTCACCCATATCATAATTGTACAATTGTATACGGTAATCCAATAAAACTTAACAAATTTATTGAACTCTATAAAAAAAAACCTGCTGAAACATTAAATAGGGTTAGATTAAAATTGGAGGATGAAATGAAAAAGTGTCTATGGTTGCCTAACTACTCTAGAGAATACAACATTAAAAAGAATTTGATTAATTATAAAAGCACCCAACATGAATTTAAAATATTAAAAAAGAAAATTTCGCAAAAGGATATAGAACTTAAAAACAATAAATCTATAAGAATGGTTGAAAAAATAGCAATTATTTTTTTTTCGATTTTTAATTTGATTCCGCTAATTCTAATTAACTCAATCTTAAAAAAAATTTCCGATAGGGTATTCCATCTTTCTATTAAATATTTAACAGGACTTATTATTTTTCCCCTATGGTGGACTATTGTATTTTTTATTTCAGTCTATTTTTTAAATATCTTTCTAAGTATAGGAATTGTAATCTTTTTCGTCTTGTTTTTATTTTTAAGACAGTTTATAATTATAAAAAATAAATAACAATAGTTTTTTTCTATCATTTCGACATAACAAAAACACATCACATGTTTTTGTGTATTATTTTTTAACTTTAAATAGTAAAATATTATTAATAATATTTATTGATAGTTATATCTTATAATTTGTCTTGGTTTGGACATCCATTTTATAAATACATATATTTATATAATGTTTGATTTAATAATAATTGGTGCTGGCCCTATTGGCTTAGCATGTAGTATTGAAGCTAAAAAGAAAAAATTAAAGAGTTTAATTTTAGAAAAGGGAGTCTTGGTGAATTCTATTTATAATTATCCTCAAAACATGACTTTTTTTTCTACATCAGATAAGCTTGAAATAGGAGAAGTTCCATTTATTTCACAAACCCCAAAACCAACACGCCCTGAGGCATTGGAATATTATAGAAGGGTTTGCACATCATGGAATTTGGAGGTGAATTTATACGAAACTGTAATTAAAATAGATTCCCAATCTGAAATTTTCAATATAAAGACAGATAAGTCAAATTATAAGTCAAAGAATATAATAATTGCAACAGGTTTTTATGATATTCCATTCCCTTTAAATGTCGAAGGTGAAGATCTACCAAAGGTAAGCCACTATTATTCTGAGCCGCACCCATATTTTGGAATGGACATAGCAATAGTAGGAGCAGCAAATTCAGCTGTAGACGCAGCATTAGAAACGTATAGAAAAGGTGCTAAAAGTGTTACGATGATAATTAGAGAAAAGAAGATTAGGGAAAATGTTAAATATTGGTCCAAACCAGATATTGAAAATCGAATAAAGGAGGGGTCAATTAAAGCATTATTTAATTCTGAAATTATCGAAATTCAAAAAAAATACGTGATTGTAAAAAATCATAAAGAAAAAATTAAAATAAAAAATGACTTTGTTTTAGCTATGACAGGATATCAGCCAAATTTCCAGCTATTAAAGTCGATTGGAATAAAATTTAATAAGGATAAATACTCTAGTCCATATTACAATAAACATACAATGGAGTCCAACGTAAACGGCGTTTACCTTGCTGGTGTAATTTGTGGAGGGTATCAAACTAATAAATGGTTTATAGAAAACTCTAGAGTTCATGCTTGTCAAATAATTAATCATATTAAAGAAAAAAGATGAATATTTTAATCGCACCTGATTCATTTAAGGAGTGTTTAAACGCAAATAAAGTGGCTAGGTCAATAGCTCGCGGTATAAATAAAATAAACCCTAATCATAATATTAAGGAAATTCCAATTTCTGATGGCGGGGAGGGATCCATTGATTTTTTAAAAAAAAACTGCGATGGTAAGGCTGTTAAACATGAAACTGAAAACGCTATTGGGAATAAAATTTTAAGTGAATATTTTAAATTTAGAAATTCAAAAACAGCTTGGGTTGAACTGTCTCAAGCGTCAGGGTTATCATTAATAGGGGAAAAAAATAGGAATCCTGGCCTTACATCTACATATGGTACTGGATTATCCATAAATCATGCCATTAAAAGTGGATGTTCAGAAATAATTTTAAGCCTTGGTGGAAGTGCGACCAACGATGCGGGAGCAGGAATTTTTCAAGCACTAGGTGGTAAGCTTTTAGATGAGAACAACAAGCAAATCGGGAGAGGATGTGAATCTCTCATTAAAATAAAACAAATAAAAACCCCTAAATATTTAAACAATATAAAGTTCCAAATAGCCTACGATGTATCAAATCCATTATTGGGAATTAACGGTGCTACAAAAACTTATTCAAGTCAAAAAGGAGCAACCTTAGATCAAATAGAAAAGCTAGAAAAGAATATTTTTCATTTCTCTCGTATAGTAAAAAAAGATTTAAAAATTGATATAACTAAAGTCGAGGGTGGTGGTTCAGCTGGAGGGACAGCGGCTGGTTTGTATGGTCTTTTAGGAGCCAAGCTTACTAATGGTTTCCAATTGATAGCGAAATTTGTAAATCTTGAGGAAAAGGTAGAGTTATCCGATATTATTTTTACAGCTGAAGGGAAACTAGATTCCCAATCGTTAAACGGGAAGGTTCCAATTCAGTTAGGGAAATTAGCCAAAAAACACAAGAAGATTCTCGTATGCTTAGCAGGGAGTATTGAGCCTCCCTACGACAATTTTTATAGAAATGGGATTACTGCAATTTTTAATATTCAGAACAAACCGATTTCATTAAATGAATCCATGAAGGAAGCTGAAAATCAAATTTCAGATATATCCAGCAGAGTATTTTCATTTTTTGAAAAAATTCAGTAATGCTTTTCATTTTAATCACAATAATCACATTAATTGTATGGATAATAATAGGTACTACTTATTTAAAGTTGCATCCATTTTTAGTGCTTTTTGCAGCATCTATATTATTGGGTCTTTCATTAGAAATTAATTTTGTCGAGCTCCTTAAATTGTTGTTTGTTGGATTTAGTGAAACTACACAAAAAATAGGCTTATTAATAATTTTCGGGACTATTATTGGCAAAACTTTGGAACTGACAAATGCCACTTCATCAATTGCTAATCATATAATTACGAGATTTAGAAAAATGCCTCTTCAATTCAAAATTGGCTTTGTAGGTTATATAATTTCAATTCCTGTTTTTTGTGACGCGGCTTTTATAATACTTTCGAAAACCATAAAATCTATTTCATTAAAGTCAAAGATTCCTTTAAAATCACTTGGAGTTGCTCTCTCAACTAGTCTTTTTGCACCTCATGTCTTGGTCCCACCAACTCCTGGACCACTTGCTGCAGCTTCTAATCTGAGATTAGAAAACTTTTCTCTTTTGATAATTATTGGAGGTGTTCTTGCTTTTATTTTAGTGATTATAGGCTCTACTTTTTCATATTTAATCTACAACAAACCAAGGTTTGATGCCAATTTGTTTTTTGATAAAAAAAACAGCAAAAAATTTCCAAGTATAAGTGAATCCATAATACCAATTGTTGTCCCGGTTATACTAATTGCAATTGGCACCTTGTTTGGAAATTTAAATGCTTCCAAAAATTTAGATTTTGTGTTTAGTTTTTTAGGCAACCCTTCTTTTGCTTTATTCGTTGGGGTTATTCTTTCATTTAGGTTAATTAAATTCAATCCTGAGATAGGATTAAATTTTTGTATTAAAAATGGTCTCTATAGCGCTTCCCCAATAATTTTAATAACTGGAATGGGAGGAACACTTGGTCTTATAATGCAAAAAATCCCTCTAGAAGATTTTATAAACATCTACTCTTTTGACTTTAGTTTGGTACTTTTAATTCCTTTCTTCATAGCTTCTATTTTTAAAACAGTTCAGGGTTCATCAACTGTAGCAATAATTACAACTTCCTCAATTATGTATCCCCTTTTAGCTTCATTGGGTCTTGATAACGAGATTGATAAAATCTGGACAATCTTGTCTATCGGTGTGGGTTCTATGACAGTATCTCATACAAATGATTCATATTTTTGGATAGTTTCTGAAATGACTGGGATTTCAGCTAAGAAAGCTTTGAAATATCATACAACGGGGACTTTAATACAAGGTATAGCTGGTATTGTTTTTATTTTAATTGGTTACAAGTTGACTTCCTTAGTTAATTTTATTTAAATTGAAAATTAATTTCATGTCTTTAAAAAACTCAGCCGAAATTTCTTGGTTTGCTCCAATTTGTGACGGAGACGACGATTTTCTTGGTAATAGAAATCCGTTATATAAAAGTTCTTGGGAGAACACTTGTAAAATCGTTCAAACTGCAGAAAAATTTGGATATAAGAATGTTTTATGCCCATCTTCTTTCCAAGTTGGTCAGGACTCTCTTTCGTTCGTAGCTGCAATGTCAAACCTAACAAAAGATATAAATTTCCTGCCTGCTGTCAGGTGCGGAGAAATTCACCCTCCAATGCTTGCTCGAACTGTTGCAACAATTGATCATATGGTTAAAGGAAGATTAACTTTAAATATTATTTCGTCAAACCTCCCTGGTGAAAATTTAGAATCCAAAAAGCGATATGAAAGATCTAGAGAGGTTATCCAAATTTTAAAATTGTTCTGGTCAAAAGATTTTGTGGAATATCAAGGTGAATATTATTCTTTTAAACTACCATCTGATCCTGCAAAACCATACCAAATTAATGGCGGCCCACTTCTTTATTTCGGTGGATATTCAGATGATGGGATTGAGCTTTGTGCTGAATTTTGTGATGTTTATCTAATGTGGCCAGACAAAGAAGATAATTTAAATAAATTAATCAAAAAAGTCAAGAACAAAGCTAAGAAGTATGGAAGGTCGATAAAATTTGGTCTTAGAATACATGTAATTGTAAGAGAAACTGAAGATGAAGCAAAGGCTTATGCTAGAGGCTTAATTTCTAAGCTAGATTTGAAAAAAGGAGAAGATATAAAAAACCGAGCCTTAGATTCAAAATCATTGGGTGTTTCAATTCAAAGCAATTTAAGATCACAATCTAACCAGGACTTTTTTGCCGAACCAAATTTGTGGACAGGGATAGGTTTAGCTAGGTCTGGTTGTGGTGCAGCTTTGGTTGGGAATCCCGATCAAATTGCTTCAAAGCTAAAGAGGTATATCGGTATGGGTATAGAATCTTTTATTTTATCTGGGTATCCTCACAATAGAGAGTGCGAAATATTTGGAAATTATGTTTTGCCTCACTTTAATAATATTTCCTTGTCAAAACAATTAGGAAGATTTCCTGAAGTTAAATCTAATTCACCTCTTAGCGAAGGACGAAGGAAATAATGTATGTTTGATTTATTTATAGTAATTTTTTATTTTTTCATTGTAATCTCATTCGCCTTAAAAGGAAGGTTAAGCAACGATGCAAGTGCTGATCAATATTTTCTAAGCTCAAGAAACCTCCCTTGGTATTCTATAGCAATATCGACTATTGCAACAAATATACAGGGTTATCAATTATTAGGGATGATGGGCTCCGCTTATATATTTGGTCTTGCACAAGCAAATCTGGAAATTAACGCTGTTCAGGGAATATTGATTGGAGCATTTATTTTTGTTCCTTTTTATTTAAAAGAAAAAGTTTTTACCATAACCGAATTTATTGAGAAAAGACTTGGAAAGAAGATTGCATTATTTTACTCTGTGGCGAACATAACACTTTTTTCAACTATTACACTTGGTGCAGCTCTTTTTTGGGGTGCATATGCAACAGAGGTCGTATTTGACAATCTTTTCGAGCCTTTTGTTCGAAATAAATTTGAGAGAATTACCTATTTAATTGTGGTCTTAGGTTTAATCTCTGGCTTTTATACTTATCTAGGGGGGTTAAATGCTGTAGTAAAAACAGATATAATTCAGTTTATAATTATTATAGTTGGCGGAATAATAGTTTTTTATGTATCTATATCAAATTTGGGAGGAATAGAACAGTTATACGAAAAGACAGGAGAAAAAATGCACCTCCATCTTAGTGCTAACCATCCAACTTTACCATGGACACACCTTTTAGGACTATTTTTTCTTAATATAAATTATTGGTGTGCAAATCAAACAATAATGCAACGAGCAATAGCAGCAAGAAATTTAAATCATGCTCAGATAGGGTTGTTAGCAGGTGGATTAATAAAATATTTTATGGCTGTAATTATAGTTCTGCCGGGAATCGCATTATATGGGATCTTAGGAGATAGTCTTCAAGACCCAGATTTAGCTTTCCCCTACATTGTAAAAAACCTATTGCCTAATGGTTTTAAAGGTATTATTCTTTGTGGTTTATTCGCTTCTTTAATGAGTACTTTAGACTCTACATTAAACTCAATTGCTACAATGTGGTCAACGGATATTTATTCTAAATATATAAATAAGGCTGCAACGGATAAGGAAAAAATAATTGCCGGAAGAAAGTCTATTATAATTGCACTTTGCATTGGGCTAACAGTTGGAATATATTTACTTTATTTAAAACTTGACAAACCTCAGATAGCATTTACACATGTTTTAAACAACCTGAGATATTACATAAATTGTGGTATAGTTTTGCTGATTTGCACATCGGTTTTGCTTATAAAACCAAACAAAAAAATAATTTTTTACCTACTGGTTTTAAGCATTCCTCTTAACTTGGCGATTGAAAAACTTGTCCCAGATTTAAATTACTTCTTGCGAGCTTTTACTGTAATTATATCTTTATTGATTTCATCCATCTTGTTTAGTGAAGGAAAAATGAAAAATATTAAAAGTTTGTTTTATCCTAGTTCTATATTAAATAGAAATTTAGGTTATTTGCTATTGGGTAGTTTAATAATTATACATTTTTTGTTTAGTTAATTTTATCTATAATAGTGAAGTGAGATGTCTTTGAATATTATTATCCCGTGCTACAATGAATCTATGAGGCTTCCCTTTAACAAATATTTAGATTTTTTGAAACTAAATAAGCAAGTCAAGATAATTTTTGTGGATGACGGTTCTACTGACAATACAAAAAACTTAGTAAATAAATTATCCAATAAGTTTCCAAAACAAATTAAGATTTTGTCATATAAAAAAAATAAAGGAAAAGGTAATGCTGTACGTGACGGCTTTTTATATGCAGTTCATGAAAATATGAGTGGAAATTTGGCTTACCTAGATGCTGACTTATCCACCTCACTTGAAGAATGCAAATTATTATCTAAAAAAATAAATGATAAAATCAAATTTGTGTTCGGTTCGAGAATCTCCAAATCAAATAACATCATTAAAAGAAAATTTCATCGTTTTATAATAGGAAGAAGTATAGCGACTATTATATCTTCAATTATAGGAATCTCTATTTATGATACACAATGTGGATGTAAAATAATGGATCAAAAATTGGTAAAAACATCCTTTGAAAAAGCTTTTTTGTCAAGATGGTTGTTTGATGTAGAGATATTTTTAAGACTCATAAATTTTTATGGTAAGGATAAGTTTTTAGAAATTTCAAGAGAAGTGCCTTTAAAAAGTTGGATTGACACTGAGGATTCAAGAGTAAAATTTGTACATGCACCAAGGATTATTTTAGACCTTTTGATAATTAAAAAAAGGTACAAATAATGGATTCCCGTTTCCTTAAATTCACAAATAAGCTTTGGGTTGTCTTTTTATTACTTGTATTAATTGCTAATAGAGGAATAATAAATTATTTGCTCCCATTAATGGATAAAACCGAAGCTAGATACGCCGAAATAGCCAGAATAATGGTCGAAACGAATAATTGGATACTGTTACAAATTGACTATAATATTCCATTTTGGGCGAAACCTCCACTTTCTACTTGGCTGACCGCTATTTCAATTAAACTTTTTGGGTTATATGAGTTTTATATAAGGCTTCCCTATTTAATTACAACTATAATAATTGTTTTATTTATCTCGAGATATGACAAAATTGAAAATAAAATCTTTTTTCTAACCCCTTTGATACTATTATTGATGCCAGAGTTTTACTTGCATGCAGGTGTGGTTTCAACAGATACAATATTAAATTTTTCAATAATCCTTGTTATGCTTTCTTTTTGGGAAGCAGTTGGTAAAAAATCTGGATTAAAGTGGTGGTATGGGTTTTTTACAGGAATTGGTTTGGGACTTTTATCAAAAGGACCAATAATTTTAATATTGACGTTACCCCCAATTTTTATCTGGCTTTTAGTTTACAAAGAAGAACTAAAAAAACTTAAAAAAATACCGATTTTAAGTGGCCTTTCTTTAACTTTTTTGATATCATTCCCTTGGTACTATTTTACGGAATTAAAATCACCTGGGTTTATCGATTATTTCATTTATGGAGAACATTTCAGAAGGTTTTTTGATTCAGGCTGGAAGGGAGATTTGTATGGATTTGCTAAACAACAACCTTATGGAATTATATGGTTATTTTCAACAATGGCTATCTTTCCTTGGTCACTTTTAATAATAACTAGGATTAGGAAAATAATTGAAGAAGCTTACAAAAACAAATGGGTTTGTTTTCTTGTCTGTTGGATGTTATTTACTCCTGTTTTTTTTACTTTTTCAAGCAGTCTTATTCATACTTACACATTACCAATAGCAGTACCTGCTGCACTTTTAGTCACTCACTTTTGGTCAGAGTTTAAATTTAAAAGATATTATCTATCCATATCTGCACTATTATATTTTGTCTTATTGTCTGTTTTTTATTCCGGAGTGATAGATGATACTATTCAAAATAACTGTGACAAAGAGTTAGTGAAAAGCGAATTAGTAAGTGATTACTCACTATTTTATCTAAATTATAAATCTTTTTCTAGCCAGTTTTACAGTTTAGGCGCAATAAAGATGATCAATTTAGAGCAACTAAAAGAAAAATTAATGAATGGAGAAAGGTTTGCTGTAATTATAGAAAATTCAGAAATAAAAAAAATGAATTTATCTACGATAAAAAGATTAAGAGAAATAAAAAAAACCAACAAAAAAAGTATTTATGTAACTAACTACTAGGATATAGTAAGGTTTACTTAAACTTTTAATTTAGCACTAAAATTCAGTATATATTATTTCTAAAATTAGTTTTTTTTCGGTTAGTCCTTCTGGAGGGTTTTCATTTAAAATTACTGTTCCTAATGGGTTATATATAGTTCCTTCAGGTATTGTAATTTTATCACCACCGTTTTTTAGAATTGCTTTTCTTGATCTTATAAAGGCAACATCCGAAGTGACAACAAGAGATAGAGGTATGTTTTCCGAATAAATTCCGTCGTTTAAGTTGATTAAATCAGATACATGTTCAGTAATATTAATTTTATATCTGAATGGTCTATTATCCTTATATTCTAATTTACCTCCATGAAGAATTTTATTTAAAGTGGGGTCAGTTTCACTGCTTGTTGGGTCAGAGAAATAATCTGAAAGAGGAAGATTATCCGTTGTTTTATATACATACAATCTTTCTGCAATTAAACTTTCATTATCCCAGTTTTGGACAAATAAAGGATCAACGTAAAAAATTAAATTGGCTTCATTTATTAAAATGTTATTTTTTAACCTTAAATTTTCAATAACCTCGGAATCTCCTTCTTTATCAAAAAGATTAATGATTGATCTAGTTCCTAGACCTCCTTTAAGATAAATTTTCCCCGATGATAGGGCGTTTTCTGTTATGTTATGGTTTTTAAAATGATTGATTTTTACACCCCCGATTGGCAGATCCAAAATCCTTTCTCCTTTTTCGATAGTGTCGTCTGTCAAAATATTTTGAGTGCCGTTATCGTTGACAAGATCGAAATCGTATTTAACCTTAATTGAAGCTCCAGTCATATTTAATAGCATATAAATATCTTCATTCGAGTTGGTAATCCTAAAATTTATAGACTTTATGTGATTGTGAAAATTGTTAGCATTTTCCAAGACATCTGAACTTTCCATATCTAGTATTTTCTCTTGGAAAAAAGAATTATCTAAAGGTATCCTTATTCTAGGTGTTAGCCTTGTTTCTACAAGCGTTGTTTCGTCTACACTCTCGGTTTCAGGATCATCTTCTTTATAATTATATCTAATTTCATTAAAATCCAGCTGATATGGATAATCTGCTAAAACTCTTCCAATAAAACCTTCTTCATAATAATCTCTTTGAGAATAATATGGTTTAATGCTTTCAAAATTGTTATCTGGATCTAAATCGCTAAAAAAATAAGTTAACTCTGTAACTTTGAAATTAAACTGGGTGCTTTTATTTCCATATATTGAATCAACACTGTATATTTTATTTTCGCTGTCATATGAACTATTGTCTGTATCAGTTAAATCAGAGATTCCATCACCATCAGAATCTGAATCAAGGGGATTTGTCCCATTTCGTTGTTCCTCAATGTCGGTAACGCCATCGCCATCTGAATCACTGTTTGGATCATTTGGATTAATATCAAAAGCATCTATTACTCCATCATTATCTGAATCTCTTTGATCTATTATAAAGGGTATTTCCAGATATACATCTTTGACTGTCTCGTTTTCTTCAATAACTTTTGTATTGTTCACATCACCCTCCAATTCGCGGTTTTGTGAAAAATTTCCAAAAATACTATTTGGCGGAATATTGATCTGTGTTGTAAAGTTTGCTGAGCTCCTTCCAAAAAAAGGTAAAGTGAATTGACCAACGTGCATATAAACCTGCCTGTCTGATTGAACATCAGCAATTGAATCAGTTCTTGAATAAACTGGATAAAATTCAACTTTGGTTTCAAAATCCGAATCAGAGACAAGTTCTATACCAACAGAATTATACTCTTCGTTGCAAGAAAAATTAAAAATTATAATAAGAAGAATGAAAAAGAGAGCATTAAAAAGTTTCATCAATTAAAAAATTACAAAAAGTATTTTTTAAAAAAATTCGTGTGTCCATTTTCTTTTTTTGCATTTTCAAAATCTAAAACTGGTTTGTCAAAGTTTTTAAGTTTTGAAGCTAAGTCCAAACTCAAGCTATCCGAGTAAGTTATTACTCCGTCCGAATAATTTATTGCAAGTGATATCAAAGAATGATAGTCAGGTTTACTAATCAAATCTAGGTCCACATCGATATCATCAAACCTGATTTTGTCTTTAAGTTTTTTATTCAAAACACCTGCCATGTCATTGTCATATATTGAAGTTATAATTTTACTTTTTTTGAAAATTGGCTCATTGTTAAAATAAGTTTTCATATATAAGGGGAAAAGTGAAGTAAACCATCCATGACAATTAATTACATCTGGAGACCAATTTAGTTTTTTGACAGTCTCTAATACACCTTTTGTGAAAAAAATCATTCTCTCATCGTTATCCTTAAACCCTTTGCCTTTAGTATCAATTAACATTTGCTTTCGTTTGAAATAATCCTCGTTATCGATGAAATAAACTTGCATTCTTTCTTTAGGTATAGAGGCGACTTTTATTATAAGTGGCATATCAATATCATTTATAACCAGGTTCATTCCAGAAAGTCTTATGACCTCATGTAATTGATGTCGTCGCTCATTAATAATACCATACTTAGGCATAAAAATTCTAGTTTGTCCACCCATGTCATTAATTTCCTTCGGAATCTTGAAGGAACTTTTAGAAAGAATCGTTTCAGGTAAATATGGGACTACCTCTGAAGAAATTACAAGTGTATTCTTGTTGCGCATAAACTTTAGCAGTTAAAAAAGTTTAGCAAAATTACAAAAAATCTTTTCTTGAACTCAAAAAAGACTAAATTTAGAGCTTTAAATTATTAATTTTGAGAAGTTTTAATCATTCCTCAGAAATTCTTAAGCTTCTAAATACAAGGGAGTATAAAAATCTTGGATTAGTCCCTACAATGGGGTCATTACACAAGGGACACATTAAACTTATTGAAAAATGTTCATCGAAATGTGATGAAACTATTGTTTCAATCTTTGTAAATCCTACTCAATTTAATAACAAAAAAGATTTAGCTAACTATCCTCAATCAATCAAAAACGATATTCAAATCATTAAAAAAATTAATCCCAATACAATAATTTATACTCCGATGGAATCAGATTTATATACATCTCCACCTAAAGCACAAATTTTTGATTTAGATGGAATTGATAAAATAATTGAGGGTAAATTTAGAAAAGGGCATTTTCAAGGAGTTGCTACCGTAGTTAAGATACTTTTTGAAAAGTTTTCACCTGATTACGCTTTCTTTGGGGAAAAAGATTTTCAACAAATTTTAGTTATAAAGAAATTAATCAAAAAATATGATTTTGAAGTTAAAATAAGAAGTGTTTCAACCGTAAGGGAAAAAAATGGATTAGCTATGAGTTCAAGAAATATTCTATTAGACAAAAAAACGAGATACGATGCAAAAATTATTTATGAATCTCTATGCATAGCCAAGAAAATGATAAAAACCAACGATATCATCAAAATAAAAGATTTTATTAGTAATCTTTTTTTAGTAAATAAAAAATTCCATCTTGAATATTTTTGCATCGCAGAAAGTAATTCTTTAGAGGAAATTGTATCATTTAATCCTAATATAAAAATAAGAGCTTTTATTTGTGCACGGTTTCAAAGGGTAAGGCTAATCGACAATATTGCTTTAAACTAATGTTTAAATTACCTAAAAAGATATTTCAAACGGTTCTACCTCCTTTGGCAGGCCTCTTTTTTATTTATTTATCCTTTTATTACACCAGCGAAGAAGAGAGAAATGAAATATATAAATCATTTAAAGAGGCAAAGATTGAATATATATTTCTTTCAATTTTATTAGGTATAGCTAGTCATATTTCTAGAGCTTACAGATGGAATTTCATGCTTAACTCCTTGGGTTATTATCCTAAATTCATCAACAATGTTTTATCAATTTTTATAACTTATTTAGCAAATTTGGGAATTCCGCGTTCTGGAGAAATATTAAGAGCTTCTGTTATGCAAACTTACGAGTCAATACCCTTCGACAAGGCGTTTGGTACAATATTAGCTGAGAGACTTATAGACTTAATAATATTATTTTTTCTTATTTTTTTGTTTTTGTTTTTGGAAACTGACATTTTACTTCCTCTTATTAAGGAAAAAGCCATTCCATATTTAAATAACTATAAGTTTTTTTTGATAACGATGGCTTTTTTATTATCGATTCTTGTTTTGGTTAAGCTTTTTAAGCGAGGGCTGGTAAAGAAAATTTCTGTTTTTATTGAAGGGGTTCATACCGGTTTTACTTCTATTTTAAAAATGGAAAATAAGACTTATTATGTAGCACATACAATTTTTATTTGGTCTATATATTTGATGGTGTTTTATGTAATGAAATTTAGTATATCTGGAACTGAATTTTTGGGTTTTAAATCACTTTTAATTTCATTTATTTTTGGAGCTATTTCAATAACGACTACAAATGGGGGGATAGGAGTCTATCCTCTATCAGTCTCAATTGCTTTAAGTTTTTATGGAATACCCTTCGAAACAAGTTTAGCATTCGGTTGGATATTGTGGACAGCTCAAACAATTGTGGTCATATTCTTTGGTCTATTATCTTTTCTCCTCCTTCCGATTGTTAATAACAAAACCTAGAAATCTTTTACTATTAAAATACAGCTTGACTAATTTTACTTAAAGTATGAACAAAGCAAAGATTGTCTTTTATTGTAAAAACTGTGGTAACGAACATGCAAAATGGCACGGTCAGTGTAAATATTGTAAAGAGTGGAACTCTCTGAAAGAAAAAAAAGTAAGTTCTTTAAAAATCAAATCTCAAACTGAATTTGGGAATTATTCCAAGAAAGAAAACATTCCTCTTAAAATAAGTGAAATAGATTCTGAAGATGAAATAAGGCTAATTGTTAAAGATGATGAATGGAACAGGGTTCTTGGAGGTGGTCTTGTACTTGGCTCAGTTTGTTTAATAAGTGGCGAGCCAGGAATAGGGAAATCTACTTTATTACTCCAAACCTCTATGAAGTTTAATAAAAAAGTATTATATGTCTCTGGAGAAGAAAGTCAACGACAGATTAAAGTGCGTTCAGAAAGAATTGGTAAAGCGATAGGTCAAACCTTTATTTTGAGTGAAACAGAGTTAGAGACTATTTTTGAACAAATAAATGGGATTAATCCTGAAATAGTAATAATCGACTCCATTCAGACATTACATTCTAAGATGATCGACGGTTCTCCTGGAAGCGTTACTCAAATAAGAGATTGCTCAAGTGAACTTATTAAATACGCAAAAAGCACAGGTTCAGCAGTAATATTAATAGGTCATTTAACCAAAGATGGAAGCATAGCTGGCCCAAAGGTTTTGGAACACATGGTTGATGTCGTTATAAGTTTTGAGGGGGACAATAACAATGCCTTTAGAATATTGCGGGCTAAAAAAAATCGATTTGGCTCCACAAGTGAGATAGGGATTTACGAAATGTTATCTGCAGGTCTTAGGGAGGTTAAAAACCCAAATGAAATTTTCTTGACCTTAAATAGTAGCAAATTGAGTGGGTGTGCAATAGGAGTATCCATGGAAGGGATTAGGCCTTTAACTTTAGAGGTACAGGCACTAGTAAGTACAGCCGTTTATGGTACACCTCAAAGAAGTTCCACTGGATTCAATTCTAAAAGATTAAATATGCTTCTTGCAGTGCTAGAAAAAAGGGCTGGGGTTCAGTTATCTAATAAAGATGTTTTTTTGAATATTACAGGAGGTGTTAAAAGTGAAGACCCTTCTTTAGACCTTGCAATAGTTTCAGCAATTTTGTCTAGTTATCATGATACTCCCATAGATAAAAAAATCTGTTTTGCTTCTGAAATAGGTCTATCAGGAGAACTTAGGCCTGTAATTAGATTAGACAAGAGAATTAGTGAGGCAGAAAAGCTTGGTTATAAGGTGTTTGTAACTTCAGGTTGTATTAAAGAATCTACTAAAAGAAAAGGTATTAAGATTTTAGAATTGGAAAAAATTGGAGGCCTTATAAATAATTTATTTGAATAAATTAATTTAATTTAATGTAAAATTTAAAATGCAGAAAATTGTTAAATCTTTTTTGGATGAAGTGGGAAAAAGAAACCAAAATGAACCTGAATTCATGCAGGCAGTAACAGAAGTTGCTGAGACAGTAATTCCATATATATATCAAAATGAAATTTATTACGGTCAAAATATACTCCTAAGAATGGTTGAACCTGAAAGAGTTGTTTCGTTTAGAGTAGCATGGATTGATGACCAAGAGGAAATTAGAGTCAATAGGGGGTATAGGATTGAAATGAATTCGGCAATTGGTCCCTACAAAGGGGGGGCTGAGGTTTCATCCAAATGTAAATTTAAGTGTTCTTAAGTTTTTGGCATTTGAACAAATCTTTAAAAACAGTTTAACAACCTTGCCTATGGGTGGGGGAAAAGGTGGATCTGATTTTAATCCAAAAGGTAAAACCGATACAGAAGTAATGAGATTCTGCCAAAGCTTTATGACTGAATTATTTCGTCACATTGGTCCAAATCGTGATATACCAGCAGGGGATATTGGTGTTGGTAGCAGGGAAATAGGTTATCTTTTTGGACAATACAAGAGACTCAAAAATGAGTTTACAGGTGTTTTAACTGGAAAAGGGGTTAGTTGGGGAGGCTCACTTATTAGGCCTGAAGCAACAGGTTATGGTGTCGTTTATTTTGTAGAAAAAATGTTGGAACAAAAAAATATGAATTTTAAAGATAAAAGAGTTTCCATTTCAGGTTCTGGTAATGTTGCCCAATATGCAGCAGAAAAAGTTATATCACTTGGAGGTAAAGTAATTACTATGTCCGATTCTTCGGGTTTTATACATGATAAAGATGGAATAAATCTTGAAAAACTAAAATATTTAATGAAAATTAAAAATATTAATAGAGAAAGAATCAGTAAATATGTTGAGAAGTTTTCATTGGCTTCCTACTTTGAAAGTCAAACCCCATGGAAGGTTGAATGCGATATTGCTCTCCCTTGTGCTACTCAAAATGAACTGCAGTTAGCAGATGCAAAAGAACTTATTAAAAATGGATGTATTTGTGTTGGTGAAGGTGCAAACATGCCTACAACACCTGATGCAATAAGTTTATTAATTGAAAAAAAGGTGTTATTTGCCCCAGGTAAGGCCTCTAATGCAGGAGGAGTAGCTGTTTCTGGTTTAGAAATGGCTCAGAATTCATTGAGATACAATTGGAGCAGAAACGAAGTAGATTCTAAATTAAAGGAGATAATGAATGAAATTCATAAATCATGTTTAAAATATGGTACTGAGAAAAACTACATAAATTATGTCAAAGGAGCTAATATTGCAGGTTTTGTAAAAGTTGCTGACGCTATGATTGCCCAAGGGGTTGTCTGATAAATGATTATTTCTACAAAAGCAATTGTCCTTCGTAAAATAAAATATAGCGACTCTAGCCTTATAGTCGATGTTTTCACTGAGTTAGAAGGGAGAAAATCTTTTTTTATAAAAGGGATACTTGGACAAACAAAAACAAAACTGAAAAGTTCGTACTTCCAACCTTTATCTCAAATTTTAATTAAATACAATAAAAGAGAAAAGAAAAAATTTAATTTTTTAATTGACTGTAAGGTTCATTCCCATTGCCAAAACATATATTTAGATTACCGTAAAAGTTCAATTATTCTTTTTTTAAATGAGATTCTAAATATGTGTATGGTAGAAGAGGCTTGCAATAAAGAACTATTTTGTTTCCTTGAAAGTTCACTTAAATGGCTAGATAACAATAACAAAATTTCGAATTTTCATATACTATTTATTTTAAAACTATTAAAATACTTGGGTATTAATCCTCATTTAAAGTCATCTAACTCAAAATTTCTTTCTTTCGAAAGTGGTTCATTTGAGGATGAAAAACCAAACGGTTTACATGCGGAGGGTGAATCTGTGATGAGCATAATAAGTTTATTAGGCATGAAATTTGATGATTGTTTTTCCCTGAAAGTAAGTCAAGTACAAAAACATGAAATCCTTAAAATACTTTTGGAGTACATCGAATATCATGTTCAAGGTTTTAAACAGCCCAAATCGCTGGATATATTACATCAAGTTTTTGAATAGATTCAAAGTTTTATTAATTATTATTCTGTTTAGTGGTTTTGACGGCATTTCACAGCTTGTAAAAGTAAATGATATGCTAACTCAAGAACCCCTATCTGACGTTTACATCTTTAATGAAAGCAAAAAGAAGTACACATCAACTAACAATAGTGGGGTTTTTGACTTGAATTTTTTTTCAGTAAAGGATACTTTAACTTTAAGCCTAATCGGATATGATGACAAAAAAATTACCGTTGAAGATGTGATTTTTAATTCTAGTTTAATAGAAATGAGTGTGAATGAAAAAAAATTATCGGAAATTGTCCTTTCCGTAGCCAGAACTGCTTCACAATCAAAAAAAATCACTCAAAAAGTTGAAATTATTAATAAAAATTCAATAGTCAAGAATTCCCCAGCTACTGGAGCTGAGGTTTTATTATTAGCTCCATCAGTTAGAGTTCAAAAATCTCAAGGGGGAGGTGGGAGTCCAGTAATTAGGGGTTTTGAAGCAAATCGAGTTCTTTTAGTTGTGGATGGAGTAAGAATGAATAATGGAATTTTCAGATCTGGTCATTTACAAAATGCCATAACAGTAGATCCAAATAGTCTTGACAGAGTGGAAATTATTTATGGATCTTCATCTGTTGGTTATGGTTCAGATGCAGTTGGAGGAGTAGTTCACTATTATACTAAAACTCCAAAAATCAACAACGCCCAAAAATTAACAAATTTCTTTTCATCAACCTTTAATAGTTCGAGGCAAAGTGTTGTTCATCATTTAAATAGTGAGGCGAGCTTTAACAAATCTGCTATTCTAACGAGTTTTACATTTTCGAAATTTGGAGATATTATTATGGGAAAAAATAGACAGCATGGTTTTCAAAACTGGGGATTAGTTAATGAATACTCGTCTAATTCCAGTTCTTTATATTTCGAATCTTCTTCTAAAAATAAAAATCCCCATATTCAAAAAAATTCGGGATACAGTCAAGTAGATTTTTTACAAAAAATTGTCTTTACGTTACCCAAAGAAAAACAACTATTAATCAATTTTCAATTCTCAAACTCTTCAAATATTCCAAGATTTGACAAATTAAATGAAATGACGAGAAATAAGTTGAGATTTGCTGAATGGAACTATGGGCCTCAAAAAAGATTATTGATTTCACCTCAACTAAAAATATTTCCTAAGAAAAAATATCTCTACAAGGGTAATATTATAGCAGCTTATCAGTGGGTTAAAGAATCTAGAATTCAAAGAAGATTTGAATCCCTAGAGAGAATCAATCAAAATGAAAATGTAAATATTTTTAGTTTAAATGCTGACTTCGAAATGCAAAAAACTAGAAAAATTAGTATTGTTTATGGTTTCGAATTTGTGGGGAATAAAATAAAATCTGATGCCTTTAAAGAAAGGTTAACAGTACTAGGAAATACAATAACTCAAACACAGTTTTCAGGAAAGTTTCCGTCTAGATATCCAAACAACGGAAGCTCTTATTTCGTCTCTGCTGGCTATTCAAATTTGAGATTAGATATGAATTCAAAATTATCAGTATCATTAGGTGCTCGTTATACTTCAACTAAAATTAAAGCAAGCTGGGTTAATGAACAATTTTTAAAATCTAGAAATCTAAATCTAAAAACAAAAAATAATGCGCTTACGGGAAGTATATCTTCTTCATACCGGCCTAATAAAAAAGTGAAAATGAATATTCTCTTTTCTACTGGGTTTAGATCTCCCAACATAGATGACATTGGAAAAATTAGAGAAAATCGCGGGGTGCTTATTATTCCAAATCCAGAATTAGAACCTGAGTATGTTTACAATTTTGAGGGTGGTTTAACTTTTTCTAATGATGATTTTTTTTCAATTGAAGGACGTTTTTTTAACTCTAATATTAAAAATTATATAGGTAGAATTATTTCTCCTTTTACAAATGATGTGTCTGATAGCGATATATGGTCTTTAATTATAGACAAACAAAAACTTTCTACACAAATAAATCAAAATATTGGTAATGCACGAATCTACGGTGTTTCAATTGACGGAAAGGCTAAGCTTTTTCCTGGTTTTAATATTATGGGAAATGTTAATTTGACAGATAATACTATAAACAAAAAAATAGGCCAAATCCCTTCAATACTTCCTCTATACGGAAATGTGAGAATCAACTACAACAGTAAGAAATTTAACTTGACATTAAGTAACAATTTTAGTGGAAGAAAATTATCACAAGATTATAGTAGAGGTGGTGAAGATAAAATCGAAGAAACACCAATAATAAATAATGAAAAGGGAAATATAGTGTATTACGGCTCTCCAAAATGGTCGATTTACTCTATTTCAGCAGCATTAGATCACAATGAAAACGTCAGGACATCGTTTTCCATAGAGAATATATTTGATTTACATTACAAAGAATTTGCTTCAGCTATCTCTTCACCTGGTAGAGCAATTATTTTAAACCTTAATGTAAAGTTTTAATTAGTCGAAAAAAATTATAGCTAAAATGCATAAAAAATGCTTATTTTCGGACATTTAACGTTTGCCCTATGGCCTTCAAAGATTATAAACAGCTTGAATTGAACACAATTGCTTCCGAAATTCTTACTTTTTGGGAGACGGAAAAAATATTTGAAAAAAGTATAAGTTCAAATGAAAATTCTACTCCATATATCTTTTACGAAGGGCCTCCATCTGCAAACGGTCTCCCAGGGATTCACCATGTCATGGCAAGAACTATTAAAGATATTTTTTGCAGATACAAAACCCAAAAAGGTTTTAAGGTGGAAAGAAAAGCAGGATGGGATACTCACGGATTACCTGTTGAACTGGGAGTTGAAAAAGAATTAAATATCACTAAAGAAGATATTGGGAAAAAACTCAGTATTGAAAAATATAACAATGCTTGCAGAGAAGCCGTTATGCGCTATACAGACGTATGGAACGAATTAACAAAAAAAATTGGTTTTTGGGTTGATATGGATAATCCTTATATAACTTATAAAACAAAATACATTGAAAGTGTTTGGTGGTTGCTAAAACAGATTTACAAAAAAGGGTTAATTTACAAAGGGTATACCGTCCAACCCTATTCTCCGAAAGCTGGAACAGGTCTGAGTTCACATGAGCTAAATCAACCTGGGACTTATAAAGATGTAAGCGATGTTTCTATAACTGCAATGTTTAAAATTTTAAATAGCAGTCTCCCTGAAGAACTAGAAACAGATTCTGATTTATTTTTTCTAGCTTGGACTACTACCCCCTGGACCCTTCCATCTAATACTGCTTTGACAATTAGTAAAAAAATTAATTATGTTGTTATTGACACTTTTAATTTATATACCGAAAAACCTATAAGGGTTTTGTTGGCAAAAGATCTTATAAATAAGGTTTTTGACAATAAGTTTGTTGAGATAAATTCTTCTAAGGACCTTTTATTTAAATCTACGAAAAAAAAGATTCCTTTTTTAATCATCAATCAAGTTAAGGGGGATAGACTTATTGATGTTAGATACGAGAAAATATGGGAAGATGCGCCTCTCCCTAACGATAATCATGAAAATGCGTATAGAGTAATTTCTGGGGATTTTGTGACCACAGATGAAGGAACGGGAATAGTACACACGGCTCCAACCTTTGGGTCTGATGACGCTTTAGCAGCAAGTCAAGCTAACCCACCTGTTCCCCCATTACTTACTAAAGATAAAAATGGAGAGCTTGTTCCACTTGTAGACTTACAAGGTAAATTTATTGATACTCTAAAGATAATTGGTGGTAAATATGTTAAAAATGAATACTACAACGAAGATCAAAAACCGGAAAAATCTGTAGATGTAGAAATATGCATACATCTAAAAGAAAAAAACAGAGCATTTAAAGTAGAAAAATATATTCACTCTTATCCAAATTGCTGGAGAACAGATAAACCTATTCTTTACTATCCTCTCGATTCATGGTTTATAGGTGTATCTAAAATCAGAGATAAATTGGTTTCTTTAAACAAACAGATAAATTGGATTCCTAGTTCTACTGGGGAAAAAAGGTTTAGCAATTGGTTATCAAGTGCAAATGACTGGAATTTGTCTAGAAGTAGATATTGGGGAATTCCGTTGCCAATATGGAGAACTAAAGATAACTGCGAAACAAAAGTAATTGGTTCAGTCAATGAGCTGAAAAGTGAAATTATTAAATCCATTAATAATAAGCATATGGAGTTTAATCCAATAGAGAGCTTTGAGGTGGATAACATGGGGGAAGAAAATTACGATAATATTGATTTACATAAGGATACCCTAGATAATATAATTCTTTCAAGTGACGAAGGTAAACCAATGTATAGAGAAAATGATTTAATTGATGTGTGGTTTGACTCTGGCGCCATGCCTTACGCTCAAGTTCACTACCCTTTTGAAAATAAAAATCTTATAGATGAGAAAAAAATATTCCCAGCCGATTATATCGCAGAAGGGGTTGATCAAACAAGGGGTTGGTTTTACACCTTACATGTGATTTCAACTATTGTTTTTAACTCTATCTCTTACAAAAATGTTATATCAAACGGGTTAGTTTTAGATAAAAATGGTCAAAAAATGTCGAAAAGACTAGGAAATAGTATTGATCCTTTTGAGATAATTTCTAAATATGGTCCTGACGCGACAAGATGGTATATGATTTCTAATTCAAATCCATGGGACAATTTAAGGTTTGATATAGATGGAGTTGATGAAATATCTAGAAAGTTTTTTGGAACATTGTTTAATACATATTCTTTCTTTGTCCTTTACGCAAATATTGATGAATTTGATGTCAATAAAAAAAATATTCCCATAACTAAAAGACCAGAAATAGATAGATGGATAATCTCAGAACTGAATCGCCTTATAAAGGAAGTAGACGAAGCATTTGACAAATATGATGCTACTAAAGCGGCTAGGAACATATCGACTTTTGTAAATGATTTACTTAGCAACTGGTATGTAAGATTATCTAGAAGAAGATTTTGGAAGGGTGTGTTAAGTAATGACAAACTAGCCGCATATCATACGCTTTTCGAATGTCTAAATAAAGTTTGTAGATTAATAGCTCCATTAGCACCTTTTTTTGCAGATAGACTTTTCTTGGATCTTAATAAAGAAAACCGTTCTGAAGTAAAAGATTCTGTTCATTTAACAGTATTCCCATCGAGTAATGACCGGTACAGGGATACTGACCTTGAAAAGAAGATGAATTATGCTAGAGATATTTCCTCATTGGCTTTGTCGATAAGAAAAAGGAATCAGATTAAAGTAAGACAGCCTTTAAACAAACTAATTGTTCCCGCAAAAAATATTTTAGAAAAAAAATCTATAGAAAGTATTTCCGAGTTGATTTGTGCGGAGATAAACGTCAAGAAAATTGAAATTATTGATGATTCATCTGGCATTATTGTAAAATATGTTAAACCGAACTTAAAAATTCTAGGTCCTAAATATGGGAAAAGTATAAACGAGTTGAAAAATAAACTGGTTGCACTTCAAAAAAATCAAATCGACTTATTAGAGAAAGGTGAAAGTATCTCGATATCAATTAAACAAGAGAAAATCAACATTTCACCCTCTGAAGTATTAATCGAATATAAAGATATTGAAGGTTGGATTGTTGCAAGTAATGATAAAATTACTGTTGCTCTTGACACTAGATTAAACGAAAGTCTTCTTCATGAAGGACTAGCAAGAGAGTTTATAAATAGACTTCAAAATTTAAGAAAACAGTCAGGATTTGAGGTGACTGATAAAATTATTTTATATTTGACACCTGACAAAACATTAGATAAGGTATTTGTTAATCATTTAGATTATATTAAGAATGAAGTCTTAGCTAAAGATATAGTTATTAAGAAGGAAGTGAAAAAAGGTGAAAATATTGTATTTGATCAAATTAAAACATTTGTTGAACTTTGTAAAGTCAAAACAAAATGAGTGAAATAATTAAAAATAAATATAGTGACAAAGAACTAAATGAATTTAAAGTTTTAATAGAAGAAAAAATTGAGAAAGCGAAAAAAGATCTTGAATTGTTAAAAAGTACTTACATGAACGATGGTAACAATGGTACCGATGATACTTCTCCAACTTTCAAAGCTTTTGAGGAAGGATCAGAGACCATGTCCAAAGAAGCAAACACACAGCTAGCTCTAAGACAAGAAAAGTTTATTCGTGATCTTAAAAGCGCCTTAATTAGAATAGAAAACAAAACCTATGGCATATGCAGGGTGACTGGAAAACTTATAAAAAAAGAGAGGTTAACCCTGGTTCCACACGCCACTTTAAGTATAGAAGCAAAAAATATGCAAAAGTAACTTGTTTTGCTTTTCTTTTATTGGTAAACCTTAAAATATCCTCTCAAAATATAAGCCTGAAAAAATGGAACTCAAATGATTTTGATTTAGTTTTATTAAAACTAGATTTCACTAATGATATAACAATTAACGAGTCGGAGTCAAGCATCATTTACGTGAAATATAAGCAAGAGGGAGAATTCAAAGAAAACATTATTTTGAAAACAACTATTGATAATAGGGAGTTGAAAATTAAAGAAATAGTTTCTCCAACGTTAAAAGCGCATAATGATAAACTTAGTGTTCATAAAACAGTTGTTAACTCAATTGAGGTTACAGTTCCGATTAACTTTAGGACCCTTATTAATACAAAGTCTTGTAGTATGAAAATTATGTCCCCTTTTTCAGACATATACATCAATATAGGTGAGGGTAAAGTTAATTTAAATCAAAAGAAAATTAAAGGAGTAATAAATTCAATTTCAGCTGATATTTTTTGTGTTAACCCTTTAAGTAAATTACTTATTACTTCAAAAGCTGGTTTTATATCTGGTTTAAATAAAAGCTCGATTACACCCAATTTGGTAATTAAGACTATACGAGGAGATGTTAGTAAGGAATGTTTTATAAATTAATTATTTTTAGATATGCATTATAAATTTTCCTTTCCAATAATAAATCTAAAAAGGGCCGTATATATAATATTCACTGTGATATTATTAGATCAAATTTCTAAAATTTATATAAAACTTAATTTTCCATTGACACTTTATGGTGATGACGCTATACTTGATTATGGATTTTTTAAACTCCTATTTATTGAAAACAAGGGTATGGCATGGGGAACTAAATTAAGTGATTTTATTCCTTTTCTAGACGATGAGATATCAAAATTATTATTATCGATAATAAGGATTGTTGCGATTTTTTTTCTTGGTTACTGGATAAAAAAATCTTTACAGGAAAAAACGTCAGATTCTTTTCTATTATCATTGTGTCTTATTTTTGCTGGAGCTGTGGGTAATTTATTAGATTCCATTTTTTATGGAGCCATATTTTCACATAGCTACGGGCAAGTGGCAACATTTCTTCCTAAGGAGGGCTATGCTCCATTTTTTTTTGGTCACGTTGTGGACATGCTGCAATTTCCGATTGTCTCTTGGATATGGCCAAAATGGATTCCATTCATTGGAGGTGAACCATATACTTTTTTTGAATATGTTTTTAATCTTGCTGACTCATCAATCAGTTTTGGTATAGCAATTATTATCTTTTTTAACAGGAAGTTTTTAACTAATTAAAATTGTAAATTTTTTTTGGGGTCACACAAAAATTAAGCCTTACATCTTTGGGAGAAGTTAGTATTTTTTTTTCTGGATTGAAAAATGATAACCCTATTTTTAAGCATTCTTCCCCACATTTAGACAAAAATTTATCATAATATCCCTTGCCATACCCGACCCTATCCCCATAACAATCATAAGCGAGTAAAGGAACAAAGACCACCTGGACGCTTTTCGGTTTTACTTCGATACCATTTATCGGCTCTAATACATTCCATCGATTTAATTTAAGTTTAGTCGCGTCAGTTAACAAATAGTGAGTCAATTGAGCATTTGAAATAACTTTGGGGATGATGATATTTTTGTCCCTGCCCTGGAGAACTGAAATAATGTAATTAGTATTAATTTCTTTCAAATTGTCCACTCCCATGAATATATGGAAGTTATCGAAACCCCATATAGGTAGTTTGAGAATTTGATTTGCTATTTCAATACTTAATTCCTCAATTTTTAGAGAGTCTAATTCTGCTCTTTTTCTCTTATATAATAGTCTTAAATTTTTTTTATCCACTGTTTAATATATCTCAACAAAGAAAAGAATTAATTTTGTTTACTTATAAGTCATGTATAAAGATAAAACTATCTCCATTCAGCTTGAAACCCTACCAGAAAACCCGGGGGTTTATCAATTTTACAATGAAAAAAGTGAGATCTTATATATAGGTAAAGCTAAAAGTCTTAAAAAAAGGGTCAAATCCTATTTTACTAAAAATCATGATAACAATAGAACTCGATTATTAGTAAAAAATATTTTTTCAGTGAAACATATTATTGTAGAAACTGAAACAGATGCTCTTTTATTGGAAAATAGTTTAATTAAAGAATATAAACCAAGGTATAATGTCCTATTGAAGGATGATAAAACATATCCCTGGATATGTCTTCAAAAATCTCCTCCTAAAATATTTTATACCAGGAATAATAAAAATAAAAATGCCGAATTTTTTGGTCCTTACACGAGTGTGAAACATTTGAAAATACTTTTAGCTTTAATAAAAGAAATTTATCCTTTCTTGAATCATGAGCTGAATCACTTACTTAAGACTAGCAGTGAAGAACAATCAATGAAATTATTTGACAAAAACAAAGAATCTATAAAAGAGCTTATTAAAGGGAACCTTAAATTTTGTTTAAATCATTTAAAAAAAGAAATGGTCAAATTATCAAGTGAAGAGAAATACGAAGAAGCTCATCTTTTAAAAGATAAAATTATATCTCTTGAAAAATATCAATCAAAGTCAACAATTGTAAATCCTAAAATTAGTAATGTTGATGTGTTCTCAATTGTAGATGATGAATCTTATGCTTATGTAAATTTCCTTCAAATTGCTTTTGGATCAATTATTAGGTCTCATTCTGTAGAAATCAAAAAAAAGTTAAATGAAAATAAAAAAGAACTGTTAACCCTTGCAATAATTGAAATAAGAAGTCTTTTTAGTTTAAATACAAATGAAGTTTATCTTCCTTTTAAAGTTAATCTAGGTGAAAATATTAAGGTTCATGTCCCAAAATTAGGAGAGAAGAAAAAACTACTTGAACTCTCTCATAGAAATGCAAAATTTTATAGAATCGAAAAAATCAATCAAATAAAAATTTTAGATCCTGAAAAACATAATAATAGAATATTGGAGCAAATGAAATTAGATCTTCGGCTTAAAAACAAACCTGAACACATTGAATGTTTTGATAATTCTAATTTGCATGGTTCCAATCCAGTTGCAGCCTGTGTTGTTTTTAAAAATGGAAAACCATCAAAAAAAGAATATAGACTTTATAATATTAGAGAGGTAAAGGGAATTGATGATTTCGCTTCAATGAAAGAGGTTGTATTTAGAAGATATAAAAGGTTAGCTAATGAAGGGCTAAACTTACCTCAACTTATTGTTGTAGACGGAGGTAAAGGTCAACTTTCATCTGCAATGAAAGCCATTAAATCTTTGGGACTTGAAAAGCAGATATCATTAATTGGAATCGCAAAAAGACTTGAGGAAATTTTTTTTCCAGCAGACCCGATTCCACTTTATCTTGACAAGAGGTCAGAAACATTAAAAATAATTCAACAATTAAGAAATGAAGCCCACCGATTTGGGATTAATTTTCATAGAAAAAAAAGAATTAAAACTAGTTTTGATTCGTATTTTGACCAGTTAAAAGGAATTGGACCAAAAACTAGAGAACTACTTTTAAAAGAGTTTAAAAGTGTAAAAAGAATTAGGGAGTCCAGTTTGGAAGAATTCATTGTTTTATTTGGAGAAAAAAGGGGGAAAAGAATATTTAATTTAATAGATAAATAAATGAAAAATTTAATTGTATCGATTATCATTCTTACTTTTTCATTTTCTTACTCACAAACAAATAAAAAAAGATTTATTTCAAATTCCATTGATTCTTTCAAGACGGGTGAGTGGCTTCAATTTAGAGTTCATTACGGATTTTTCAATGCAAGTGAAATTGAAATCAAACTAGAGAAAAAAAAAATAGACAGCGTAACCGTTTTTCATGCTAAAGGATATGGAAGGTCCACTGGACTATTGAGATTTTTCTTTAAAGTTGAAGACTATTACGAATCATATTTTAGAGAATCAAATGGCTTACCGATATGGTTTATTAGAGATATTTACGAAGGTGGGTATACCAAAAATCTCGAGATGTTTTTCAATCACGACCTAAACACTGTCAAATTGAATGATAAGAAAAATAATAAAATTTTAAATTTTGACATTAATTCAAACGCTCAAGACCTAATTTCCGCATTCTACTATTTAAGAAATTTTTATAATACCGACAATTTAGAAATTGGAGAGGAAATAAATATAAATATGTTTTTCGATGCAGAAAATTATTTGTTCAAACTTAGATTCTTAGGTTATGATTTTCTGAACACTAAATTTGGTAAGGTTGAATGTATGAGGTTCCGACCATATGTTCAAAGTGGCAGGGTATTTAAAGAACAAGAAAGTGTAACTCTATGGATAAGCAATGACAAAAATAAAATTCCTATTAAAATGAAAGCAGACTTAAAAATTGGCTCCATAGAATGCGACCTGGAAAACTTTAAGAATTTAAATCATCCTTTTAATATTATAACCAATTAATTGTTGTTAACTTTTTTGATAAGTCATTATTGGGATTTTAAAAAGAGTTGGAAAACTTCCCGAAATTTGTATGAGTATGAAAGATTATCTTTTCAAAATATTGTACCCTTTTTTTATTATAATATTATTGGGTTGCAAAAATGAAAAAAAACTACCAAAACCTACACTGATAAATGATGTAGTAATTGAAGAACCTGATATTCACTATGGGTTTGATTTTAATAAGTTTTCCTCAAAAGAATATAAAATCAAAAGAGGAGATACATTTGGAGACATATTAGAAGACAACGGAATCGATTATCCAGAAGTTTATCATATACTTCAGAAAATAAAGGGTTCAATAAATATTAGAAAACTGCAAATCGGAAAACCATACACTCTTCTTTTTACTAAAGATAGTATTAGTACTCCGAAATATTTTATTTATCACCCTGGACCACTAAGCTACACCGTTGTAAATTTAAGAGACAGTATTTACGGTGAAAAAGTAGAGAAACCTATAAGAGTGGTCGAGCTACAGGCAACTGGTACCATAAAAAGTTCTTTGTACGAAACAATGATAAATAGTGGTTACAATAGTATGCTTACATATTTTTTGTCAGATGTATACGCATGGACAATTGACTTTACAAGACTTGACAAAGGTGATCGCTTTAAAGTTATATATAACGAGAAGTTTGTTGACGATAGCATATCAATTGGAATAGAAAAGATTAAAGCAGCCTACTTTGAGCATAGGGGTAAAGGACTTTATGCTTTCGAATTTATTTCGGATAAGAAAAAAGGAATTACAGATTATTTTGATGATAAAGCAAAAAACCTAAGAAGAGCTTTTTTAAAATCACCAGTTAAATTTAGTCGAATATCATCAAGATATAATTTAAAAAGAAAAATTGCGTATTACGGACGTGTTAAACCTCATAAAGGTACAGATTATGCAGCACCGGTTGGAACTCCAATAATGGCTACAGCAAACGGGAGAATAACCGAATCCAGGTATGCAAAGGGTAATGGAAATTATGTAAAAATAAGACACAATAATAAATATTCTACACAGTACCTCCACATGAAAAGAAGGAAAGTAAGGGTTGGACAATATGTTAAGCAGGGGGACGTCATTGGCTGGGTTGGTATGACCGGTTATACTTCTGGCCCACATGTATGCTATAGATTTTGGAAAAACGGAAGACAAGTTGATCCATATAAGCAAAAGTTACCGGAAGCAAAACCAATTTCAAAATCTCTAAAAGCTGAATTTTTCGAAAAAATTGAACCATTGAAAACGAAATTAAGTTGTCTTTATTTTGAAGATGAGATACAAGAGATAAAATTAGCAATGAATTAAAAATGACTTTACCAAAAATTAATCCCTTAAAAACAAAAAGTTGGAGAGATTTAAAAAATCACTTTGACGAAATAAAAAGTTACACTATTTCATACTTTTTTGATAATGATTCAGACCGGTTTGAAAGTTTTTCAATAAAATTTGGTGACTTGCTTGTAGATTATTCCAAAAATAGGATAAATGATAAAACATTAGAAATTTTTGAGAAACTTGCAGAAGAGATTAAACTTGATAATGCAATTGAATCATATTTTGGAGGAGAGAAAATTAATGAAACCGAAAGAAGAGCAGTTTTGCACACCGCAGTTAGGAGTCAAAGTGATGAAACCCTAATTCTTGATGGCATTGATATTATAGAAAAAATAAAAACAGAAAGAGAAAGGGTTTTTAAATTTACTAATGAGGTTATAAGCGGTGATTATCTAGGTTTTTCTGGGAAAAAAATATCAACAATAGTGAATGTTGGAATTGGTGGTTCCGATCTTGGTCCGAAAATGGTTACCGAGGCTCTAAAATTTTATAAAAATCACCTCAATATTAAATTCATATCAAATATAGATGGTGATCATATTCATAGTTTATTAGAACTTTTAGACCCTGAAACAACTCTGTTTATTATAGTATCAAAAAGTTTTAAGACACAAGAAACACTGACAAATGGTGAAACAATTAAAAAGTGGTTCATAAAAAAAACGAATACAGACGCTATTTCAAAACATTTTGTTGCAATTTCAAATAATTTAGACAAAACAAAAGATTTTGGAATTTCTAGCGATAAAACTTTTCCTATGAATGATTGGGTTGGTGGAAGATTTTCGTTATGGAGTTCAGCGGGGATTACAATTGCCCTTGCGATTGGTCAAGACAACTTTCAAGAACTTTTAGGTGGTGCTCAAGAAATTGATTATCATTTTAAAACAGCGAAATTTAGGGATAATATTCCAAAAGTTTTGGCCCTAATTGGTATTTGGTATACTAATTTTTGGAATGCTGAAACAGAGGCTATTGTTCCATATACAGAGTATTTAAGAAGCCTTCCAGCATATTTACAACAGAGCGTAATGGAAAGTAATGGGAAAAGTATAAATAGAGAGGGTGAAAAAATAAATTATCAAACAAGCCCAATAATTTGGGGAGCAAGTGGGACTAACTCTCAACACGCATTTTTCCAGCACATTCACCAAGGAACAAAGTTAATACCAGTAGATTTTATTGGTTTTAGAAATTCCTTATTTGGAAATACTGAGCACCAAAAAAAGCTGCTTGCAAATTTAATTGGTCAAGTGAATGCTTTAATGAAAGGAAAGAACAAAGATGAAGTCGAAAAAGAATTATTATCAAAAAAAATAAATGAAGATGAAATTAAATTTTTAACCCCTTATAAAATTTTTGAGGGCAATAAACCATCGAATACGATGATTTTTGATAAAGTTACACCTAAAAATATAGGTCGTTTAATCGCTATTTATGAACATAAAATTTTTGTTCAAGGAATCGTATGGAATATTTTTAGTTATGACCAATGGGGGGTCGAATTAGGAAAGGAATTAGCTGATGAAATCCTTAAAAAGAAAAATCTAAACTTATCTTCATTGGAAAATTATTTATTTTCCTAAAAAACATATTTATTTTATTTGAATTTTATATCCATTATAACCAATTGTAATTCGGTATTACCATTCCAACTGTTTTTTTCTATGGAGTATAGAATATCAAATGCTTTACTTTCTTTTATTTTATTTAATATATCACCCCTTCCAAAAGCAATCCCTTTAAGAATTTTATTTTTTGATTTTATGTATAATTGTAAATGTTTATTTTTATTACCTACTGCTCTAGTCTGAGATGTACTTTTACAATTTCTTGTACAAAAAATAGGCTTTAAATTATTTGGCCCAAATGGTCCCATTTGTTCTATAATTTTTAAAAATTTAAAATTTAAATCACTTAAAGATATTTCTAAGTCGTAAATACAGGTTTTTATTTTTTGATTTTCGGATAAATTTTTATTTGAAAATTTTTCGAATTCACTTCTAAATGATTTGAGTTTAGATTCGTGCAATTTGAGCCCTGCTGCATATTTATGTCCTCCAAATTGTTCCAAAAGATTACTGCATTTTTTTAATGCCTTGTATATATCAAACCCTTTTATGGATCTTGCTGAACCGATATAATATTGTTTTCTTTTAGTTAAAACAATTGTTGGTCTGTAATATTTCTCAATTAATCTTGAAGCAACAATCCCAATTATTCCCGGGTGCCAATTATCATCATAAACTAAAGTGGAAGAAAATAACTCTTCTTTTTTTTCCTTTATTTGGATAAGGGCCTCTTCCGTAGTTTTTTCATCTTCCTCTCGTCTCTTAGTATTGATCAATCTTAGTTGTTCTGATAGTTTGATTGTGTCTTCAAGTTTATTACACATCAATAATTCAAGTGCCAAACTTGCGTGTTTCATCCTGCCAGCTGCGTTAACCTTAGGAGATAATTTGAATACCAATGTTGAAGAAGAAATCTCATCCCCTTTAAAATCCGACAAAAGTGCTTTTATCCCAGGTCGAGGACTTTTATTGATTTGCCTAAGACCAAGATAGGTGATTATCCTATTTTCTTCACTTAAAGGCACCTGATCTGCTGCAGTTGCAAGAGAAACTAAATCTAAATATTTTGTTAACTCTTGAGTATCAATTCCCCATTCTATACAGAGCGCTTGAATTAACTTAAATCCAATCCCACAGCCACATAAATCTTTAAATGGGTATTCACAATCATTTCTTTTAGGGTCCAATACTGCAATTGCATTTGGTAATTCGCTTTCTGGCAAGTGATGATCACAAATTATAAAATCGATATTATTACAATTTGCGTATTCTACTTCCACTATAGCTTTTATTCCACAGTCTATTGAAATAATTAGGGTAACTCCTTTTTTAATAGCCTCTTTGATTCCATTTATTGAAATTCCATAACCTTCTGTAGCTCGATCTGGGATGTATGGAAAAATATTAATGGTTTTTTGTCTTAAAAAAGTTGTTAACAATGCTGTTGAAGCAACTCCGTCTACATCATAATCTCCATAAATTAAGATTTTTTCTTTATTCTTCATAGCTCGGGTAATTCTATCTGTTGCAAATTTCATGTCCTTCATTAGAAATGGATCATGAAGATGATTAATTTGTGGGCGAAAAAATAATTTCGCCATGCTATAATTGTTAATTCCTCTTTGAGCTAATAAAATTGATACGTGCCTTGAAACTCCAATCTGATTTTGAAGAAGTTTTAATACCTCGTCATTTGGAATTGGTTTGGGTTCCCATCGCATAATTAAGTTTTTATTCCTTGTATGCAAATCACAAATTCCCCTTTTGGTTCGTTTTTTTCAAAATGTATCAAACATTCTTTGACAGTTCCTCTTATTGTTTCTTCAAAAATTTTGGAAATTTCTCGTGATATAGAAATATTTTTTTCTACCCCACAAATATCTTTAATTTCATTTAATAATTTAGTAAGCCTAAATGGGGATTCAAACAAAATAACAGTCCTTGTTTCTCTAGAGAGTTTCAATATTTTTTTCTTCCTACCCCTTTTTTTTGGTAAAAACCCTTCAAAAATAAAATTTGTAGTTGGAAAACCACTTTGAGTAAGGGCAGGAATAATTGATGAAGCTCCTGGTAATGATTCAATATCAATCCCCTCACGGATTGCCTCTCTAACCAATAAGAATCCTGGATCTGATATGCAAGGGAATCCAGAATCAGAAACTAAAGCAATATTATTTTCAGATGTCAATAAATTAATAATTTCATTTAGTGTCTTATGCTCGTTGTAAATATGATAACTTTTAGTTTTTGTCTTAATATCGTAATGATTCAATAATTTTTTAGTTGTTCTTGTATCTTCAGCCAAAATTAAATCAACCTGAGATAGAGTTTCAATCGCCCTCAATGTTATGTCCTTTAAATTTCCAATTGGGGTTGGAACTAAGTAAAGCTTACCCATTTAATAAAAATTACTTTCAATACACTTTAAAAATCTTTTTTCAATTTCTTCTTTACCCTCCCAATTATTATAATCTGGTTTCACAATATTTTCTAAAAAATTAAACGCTTCATCCAATGAGGTGCAGGTTTGAAGCTGGGAAACTACACGAGAATAATCTTCTTCACTTCCATCAAATAAACTTTTTGTAAATGCAATTTTATCGTTTAAACCAATATTAATACCTTTTATCAAAGATTCGTTTAAGTTTTTTGATTCATATGAATTTTCGACTTTATTTTCTTCTTTTGCAACGAACTCTGGGCTTGCTCCAGAAGAAAATAAGTCATCCTCATTGACTACCCATTTACCATCTATTTCTGAAGGAGGTTCTTTTAGCGATTGATTGATTTTTTCGGGTTCTGTATTACCTTCTTTTTGTTCCGATTTACCAATTAAATTCTCATTTTCTTTTTTAAATTGAAATAATACCATTTTTTTATACATCTCCTGTACATCAGATATAATTTTATCCATGTCAGCTGTTTTATTTATTGTTTCAAAATCTTTTAAAATAATTTTTAATTTGTCTTTTATTTCATCAATCATATTACAAAATAAGATTTGCTGATTACTTACTTTTATGATATAAATTTAATTTTTATTTAATTTAAAATACAAAAATGTTATCAGAATATAGTTTAAATAAAAAACCTAATTTTGGTTTAATTGAAGTTATTTGTGGTTCTATGTTTTCGGGGAAGACAGAGGAGTTAATTAGAAGAATTAAAAAAGCTAAACATTATAAGTATAAAACCATAGTTTTTAAACCTAAGATTGATTCAAGGAGTCATGGTAATTACATTACAACTCATAAAAACAATAAACACGAAGCTTTTACTGTGTCTAATGAAAATGAGATTTTAAAAAAATCTAAAAGTTACCAAGTGATAGGAATTGACGAAGCTCAGTTTTTTCGAAATTCATTGGTTACTATATGCAATAAGCTCGCTAATGAGGGTAAAAGAATTATTGTTGCTGGATTAGACATGGATTTTAAGGGGAAGCCATTTGGCCCGATGCCATACCTAATGGCTACAGCTGAATTCGTCAGTAAACTTCATGCCGTATGTGCCAAAACTGGGGAAATGGCAAATTATACACATAGAAAATCGAAAGACAAAAGACTTATAAAAATTGGAAATGATAATGAATATGAAGCAATAAGTAGGATTTCATTTTTTAATAAAAAAAATATTCTTTGATACTTTTAAAAAGTGTTTTATTTGTAACAAAAAAAAATATATTTGATTTGATTTTGTTTCTTTTAAATTTTACCTAATTAATTTAGTAAATTCAAACTTGAAATGAATTTAGCTATAGTAGGTTCCACAGGACTGGTTGGGAAAAAAATGTTAGAAATTCTTGAAGAAAGAGATTTTCCAATTGAAAAAATTATTCCCGTAGCGTCGAAAAAATCTGAGGGCAGTTCAATTGAATTTAAAGGTAAAATGTACCGAGTAATTTCAATAGAGAAGTCCATTAATGAGAAAATTGATGTTGCTTTATTTTCAGCTGGTGCAGAAGTTTCGCTTAAATGGGCTCCAATATTTAGTGACAATGGAATATACGTAATCGATAATTCTTCAGCTTGGAGAATGGATAAGCAAGTTAAACTTATCATTCCAGAGATTAACGGATTCCTTCTTACATCTAGAGACAGGATTATTGCAAATCCAAATTGCTCTACAATTCAAATGCTCATGGTCTTAGCTCCTTTACACAAATATTTTCAAATAAAAAGAATAATCGTTTCAACCTATCAATCAGTGACCGGAACAGGAAAGGCTGCAATTGACCAACTTAATAATGAAAAAAATAGTATCAGCGGCTTAACAATTTACCCACATCCAATTTACCAAAATGCACTCCCGCAATGTGATATATTTCTTGAAAACGGATACACAAAAGAAGAAATGAAACTCGTAAATGAAACGCACAAAATTTTATCTGACAAGAGTATAAAAGTTTCCGCGACAGCCGTAAGGATTCCTGTTTTTGGTGGCCACGCTGAATCTGTAAATATTGAGTTAAAAGAAAAAACCAACTCTAATGAAATAAAAAAACTTTTGGAAACAACAAACGGTGTAATAGTTCAAGATAATCCAGGAGAAAGTTTATATCCAATGCCTATCTATGCTGAAGGTAAAGACGAAGTTTTCGTTGGAAGAATAAGAGAAGATTATTCAAAAGAAAATTGTTTTAATCTATGGATTGTTTCGGATAATCTAAGAAAAGGAGCAGCCACTAACACAATCCAAATAGCTGAACATTTGTTCAATAATGGTTTAATAAGCAAATAGAATTACATTTTGAAAGATTCCATGAATTTAGTAGTATATTCACCGCTAATGTATTTAGGATCATCCATTAATTTTCTATGAAATGGAATTGTAGTTTTTATACCCTCTATAACAAATTCATCAAGAGCTCTTTTCATTTTATTTATAGCCTCTTCCCTTGATTGAGCAGTTGTGATTAGCTTGGCTATCATGGAATCATAAAAGGGTGGTATGGTATAGCCTGAATAAACATGAGTATCTAATCGCACACCGTGCCCTCCTGGAACATGAAGATTTGTTATTTCCCCTGGCGAAGGCCTAAAATCTGAAAAAGGGTCTTCGGCATTAATTCTGCACTCAATCGAGTGTAATTTTGGATAATAGTTTTTACCAGTTATTGGGATTCCTGCAGCAACTGATATTTGCTCTCTTATCAAGTCAAAGTCGATAACTTGTTCCGTTACTGGGTGTTCAACCTGAATTCTTGTATTCATTTCCATAAAATAAAAGTTTCTACTTTTATCAACCAAAAATTCTATGGTTCCAGCACCTTCATATTTAATAAATTCAGCTGCTTTTACCGCCGCCTTTCCCATCTTTTCTCTAAGACTTTCTGTCATAAATGGAGAAGGAGTTTCTTCGGTGAGTTTTTGATGTCTTCTTTGAATTGAACAATCTCTTTCTGACAAATGGCAAGCTTTTCCAAATCTATCACCAACAATTTGAATTTCTATATGTCTAGGTTCCTCAATGAATTTTTCCATATACATACTGTCATCGCCAAAAGCTGCTTTTGATTCTTGTTTGGCGCTTTCCCAAGCTTTTTCGAGACCAAAGCTGTCGATAACAGCTCGCATACCCCTTCCACCTCCTCCTGAAGATGCCTTTAACATAACGGGATACCCAATTTTTTTTGCAATTATTTTAGCAGAATTTAAATTTTTAATAATTCCATCTGAGCCTGGAATTGTAGGCACTCCAGCTTTTTTCATAGTTGATTTTGCTGATGCCTTATCTCCCATTTTACTTATCATATCACTTGAAGCCCCAATAAATTTTATGTCATGCTCTGAGCACATTTTTGAAAACTTTGAATTTTCTGAGAGAAAACCATATCCTGGATGTATTGCGTCAGCATTAGTGATTTCAGCAGCAGCAATAATATTAGAGGGTTTTAAATATGAGTGCATGCTTTGAGAAGGCCCAATACAAACAGCTTCATCAGCAAACTTGACATGTAAACTTTCTGCATCCGCTGTAGAATAAACAGCGACCGATTTAATTCCCATTTCCTTACATGTTCTGATTATCCTAAGAGCAATCTCTCCTCGATTTGCAATCAAAATTTTTTTGAACATATTTTTTTTTTAGGAAGGATCTATTAAAAAAAGTGGTTGTTCAAATTCAACGGGGGAGGAATCTTCAACCAAAATTTTGACAATTTTACCAGATGCCTCTGACTCGATTTCATTAAACAATTTCATTGCTTCAATAACGCAAAGTACATCACCCTCTTTAACTTGTTTACCTATTTCGACAAAGGGTTGTTTGTCTGGAGCTGGTTTTCTGTAAAAAGTTCCAATTATTGGGGATTTTACTGTTATTAGGTTTTCATCGGTAACCTTTTCATCATTATTTGGAGCTAATTTTTTTTCTGATGAATCTGGTTTATTCTCAGCTAAAAAATCATCTTTATTAATGATAATAGGCTGATTCTGAGACGGAATAACAGGGTTATTCTGATTTTTACTCGCATCATCTCCAGTCTTTATTGTAATCTTAAAATCTTTCAATTCAAGGCTAACCTCCTTGGCTTTAGATTTAGATACAAACTTAATTAGCTTTTGAATTTCTTTGATATTCATATCTAAAAAAAATCTCTATGTGAAGATAAATTATTTATTTTTAAATCCATCAAATAAGGTAGAGAGTTACATTAAATTACCCTTCAGCATTTTCGGTTTGGTCTATAAGAACTTTTCCCTTATAGTACAACTTTCCTTCATGCCAGTGAGCACGGTGATAAAGATGGGGTTCACCGGATACTTTATCAACAGATAATTGAGGACTTGAAGCTTTTACATGTGTTCTCCTCTTATCCCTTCGGGTTTTTGAAGTTTTTCTTTTAGGATGTGCCATTTTAATTAGGTTTTAGTTAAAGGTAGTCTTTTAATTTATTCCATCTAGGGTCTGATTCAGTTTTTTTGGTCCCAGGTGAAAGCTTATTTAAAATTTTAATAGTTTTAGAATTCAATGAACCGTCAATTATCCCAGGGTGTATCTTCTTTTGAGGGATTGAAAGCACTATCATTTCGTAAATTGATTTAGCTATGTTAAATTTATAGCTACTGTGAGGTAGTATCAAATATTGATCATTGTCATCATTGTAATTTTCACCAAACTTTATTATATAATCTAATCCAGAATCAACTCTGTATAAAAACTCTTCATTGGAAATGTCACAAGTTAAATTGTAACTACCTTTGCATTTTAAATTAAGCTCCATTAATGTGTTTTTCTTTATGAAAACGGAGTTAACTTCAATAGTTACATTATTCAGTTCGTTGAAATCAAAATTTTTTAAAAAAGTGTCATTTATTTTAAAAATGTAATTGTGCTCACCCTCCTTCAGTCCAGAAAAAACGATATCGTAATCTGTTATTTGAAACTTATTCCTCATAAGATCGGCAAATTTAGTTAATGCCCAAGATTATACAACTATGCTACTACTATTTTTTGTTCAACCTATTACTAAATACTTCCCTTGCTAATAATAAAGCTTTTTCAAATGAAGTATAAGAAGCAATACCCCTACCAGCGATATCGTAAGCGGTTCCATGATCTGGCGATGTTCTTACTATTGGTAAACCTGAGGTAAAATTCACTCCAGATCCAAAATTTAGAGTTTTAAAAGGTATGAGTCCCTGATCATGATACATCGCTAATATTGTATCATATTTATCAAGATTTGATTTTACGAAAAAGCTATCTGCAGAGAAAGGACCAAAAACAAAGTTATTTTCATTGTTCAACTCATCTATAACAGGTTTTATGACTTTTTCGTCTTGACTCCCAATTAATCCATTGTCCCCAGCGTGGGGGTTAAGACCTAAAATTGCAATTTTAGGTCTGGGAATTAAAAAATCGTTCTGCATTGACTTAATCATTTTTAAAATTTTATCCCTTAGAGTTTTTTTTGTTATAGAGGATGAAACTTTATCTATTGGTATATGGTCTGTTAACAATCCTACTTTTAGGTTCTCCCCTATCATGAACATCAGAGAATCAGAGGAGAAAAATTTTGAAAGAAATTCGGTATGGCCTATGAAATTAAATGTTTCTGATTTAATATTTTTTTTATTTATTGGTGCTGTGACTAGAGCATCAATTTCTCCAAACTTTAAAGACTTTGTTGATGCTAAAAGTGATTTTAAAGCAACTTGACCTCCATGAATTGTAGCTTTCCCAAAAGAGTGTTTAAAATCGTCAAGGGAAAGATTGTAAACATTTATTCTATCAGCACAAAATTCTTTAATTGTTTGAATCAAATTTAATTCTAGATTAATATTAAAATGTCGCATTTGATATTCAATTATTTTGATATTTGCAAAAATAATTGGGTTGATTAATTTTATTGTTTCAGAATTTTGAAGGCTTTTCAAAATAACCTCTATTCCTATACCATTTGGATCACCAACTGAAATACCTACTTTAATCTTTTTTTTATTCAATTCTATTAATTTAATTAATTTTAAGAGCTAATTTAATCAATACAGTTATCATGTTCACCGGTATCATAGAAGATTTGGGGATTTTAAAAAAAATTGAAAAGGAAGAAGGAAACATTAATTTCTATTTTAAAAGTAAATTAACCCAGGAATTAAAAATTGATCAAAGTCTCTCACATAACGGAGTTTGTCTAACTGTTGTTTCCGTTGATAATGATATTTACAAGGTGACAGCTATAAAAGAAACACTTGATAAAAGCAATCTTGGAGAGCTTAAAGTGAACTCTATTGTTAATCTAGAAAGGGCCATGAAGAGTAATGGAAGATTAGACGGACATTATGTTCAAGGACATGTTGATCAAATAGCAAAATGTCTAAATGTTAAAGAAACAGATGGTAGCTGGTACTATGAATTTGAATATGATAATACATTAAATAATATTACGATAGAGAAAGGTTCTATTGCAGTGAATGGAGTTAGTTTAACTGTAATTGACTCAAAATTAAATGGTTTTTCAGTTGCAGTAATACCCTATACTTACAATAATACAAATTTCAAAAAAATTCAAAGAGGGACCACTGTAAATATCGAATTTGATATGATTGGAAAATACATCAGTAAACTTATGGACAATAGGTAAAGAAATTTTTATTTATGTATATTTATTAAAATATATGTTTTGGGAGTTCTAGAATTATCTACCATTTTGCTCTGTTTAGCGTCAGTTTTCTCTTTAATTAATATTAGATTATTGAAATTACCGCAAACTATTGGACTTATGGTCCTTGCTCTTTCGCTATCTGTTTTAATTACTGTTGTTGGTCTTATTTCTCCAAGTATTTTTAATGCTGTACTTGAAATTACAGAAGAGTTTGATTTCAGTGAGTTACTGGTCAATGTAATGCTACCTTTTCTTCTGTTTGCTGGGGCAATGAGTGTTAATGTCCATGAGCTTCTAAAAGACAAATGGACCATACTCTTGCTCGCAAGTTTTGGGGTAGTCTTTTCGACCTTTGCTGTAGGTACGGGTTTGCATTGGCTTGTATCCCAGGAATTTTTGGGGCTTAATTCATTAGGTTTAAGCTACGTGGATTGTCTTCTTTTCGGAGCATTAATTGCCCCTACAGATCCTATTGCTGTTTTAGCAATGGTGAAAAAAATGAATCTCCCATCAATAACTGAAACTAGAATTGCAGGGGAATCACTATTCAACGATGGTATTGGTGTTGTGGTTTTTTTAACTCTTTTAAATATTAAAGTTGATGGTGTAGAGAATGTTACTATTTCTAGTGTAGGAGGACTATTTTTGACCGAAGTTGTTGGAGGGGTCGCTCTTGGCGCTTTAATGGGATTTCTTGGGCTTAAACTTTTAAAATATATAGAAAATGAACATATAGAATTAGAAGTTTTAGTAACACTATCTCTTGTACTTCTTTTGCCAATTATTTCTCATTATTTCCACTTCTCAGCTGTTTTAGGAGTTGTAGTTATGGGTCTATTTTTGAATCAAAACATAGATACTGACAAGAATGAAGACGGCCTTCAAAGAGCAATGGGAGACTATGTTTATAAATTTTGGCATTTACTTGATGAGACGCTGAATGCTATTCTTTTTATATTAATTGGCCTTGAGATATTAGCTATTTTCAAGGACTTTCAATCTACTTTTATTTTGATTTCAATAATCATGGTTGCCGTCGTTGTGTTGTCTAGGATGTTTGGAGTCTCCGCAGCAATTAAATTATTATCAATCAAATATAAGTTTGAAAAAAACACTGCCCTTATAATTAGTTGGGGTGGACTAAGAGGTGGGCTTAGTATTGCTCTTGCACTAAATCTTCCCGATTCAATTGGAGAAGGGAAGTCATTAATCCTTTTTCTTACCTATGCAGTCGTTTTATTCACCATATTGGTTCAAGGACTCACACTTAAAAAAATTGTTAAATAGGATTTTTTAACAATTTTTTATTTAATAAAAAAAATGTTTTTTATTAATTTTGGTTTATATAGTCGAGCTGGACAACAGCTATTATTAATCTAATCATAAAGGAGGTGTCATATGTCTAATACAAAATATTCAAGTTGGAATGGACTAGATGACGCTTTTTTAGTTATTTAGCATTCCTTCTTACAATGATTACAAAGCAGGTCGATGGACCTGCTTTTTCTTTTAAATATTCTAATTTTGTAAAATGATTTCCACTGAAAATGTTTTTAATGTTCTCAATTTAGTTGTGTTGTTTGGCTGGATACCATTGTTTATATTCCCTTATTCGAGATTTACCAAAAAATTAATAGATGGGCTTTACCTCCCCTTTATTTTGTGTGCCTTCTATATTTATTTTTTATTTCAAACAAAGGGCCTCTTTTCTGCAGACTTTTCATCCCTTGGTGGAATACTTGATTTGTTTAAAAGCTCAACAGAGGAGTCAGCTGCAGCAGGATGGATTCATTATTTAGTATTTGACTATTTTGTTGGATGCTGGATAGTTAATCATTCAATTAAAAAAGGGATTCCATATATTATTTTTATTATTCCTTTAGTTTTTACTCTTTTTGCAGGTCCATTTGGGCTGCTCCTTTTTTTAATATTTAGAGTATTTTACAAACGGGTTACTATAAAAAATGGTGAACAAAATTAACAGAAAATACAAAATTTCAGGGATGACTTGTAGCAGTTGTAAAGCATCAGTTGAAAATAGTTTGAATCTTTTAGATCAAGTTAAAAGCTCTAATGCTGATATTAGACTAGGTGAATTAACCTTGATTTTAAATAAGGACATTGATTTAAAATCATTACAAAATTCAATACCTAAAAAATATTTAATCAATAAAGAAATTTCTTCCTCGGATAGGCTTAGTGAAATTAAATCTGATTCACCAAATAAAAAATCTAAACTAGAACAACTAAAACCTCTTTTTTTAATCCTTTTTTATATCACTAGCGCATCAATTTTATTAAATTTTAGGGATTGGAATTGGAATAATTTCATGTTGGATTTTATGGGACTTTTTTTCATAATCTTTAGTTTTTTCAAAATGTTAGATTTAAAGGGATTCCCTGTTTCATTTATGATGTATGACCCTTTAGCAAAAGTTATTCCAATTTATGGATTTTTATATCCTTTTATTGAAACAGCTTTAGGTGTAATGTTTTTAATGAGAATAAAAATAATTGCTGCTTTGGTTATTTCTTTAATTATTCTTATAGTAACAACAGTAGGTGTAACCAAAACCCTCTTGTCTAAAAAAACTATTCAATGCGCTTGTTTAGGGACACATTTGAAACTACCCATGACAGAAGCAACTCTAATAGAAAATATAATCATGTTATCCATGTCCATTTTTATGATTTTAAATTATACCTAGAAAATCATTTTTAAAAATCTAAACTCTAGATTGATAAATAGGTTTTTTTTAACTAATTTAAATGAAAAGTAAAATTTGAAGAGCTTCATTTCAATTTTTTTATTAATATCTTTCTCTTTCCCAACAATTATTCAGGTAACCCATCTTGCAAATGAACATAATTATGATAATTACTGTACAAGTAATAGAACGCACATCCATAAGTATGAACAGTCTTGCATTTTAAATTTTGTTTTCAAGAATCCTTTTACCAGTTTTTATAGCTTGTCATATTTTCTCATACCTATTTTTACATATTTTAAAAAAAATGTAAACTATCAACAAAATATTTTTCATAGATTGTTTAATGGTAAGTATTTAAGAGCTCCACCTACTATAAAAATATCATAAATAGAACAAAAAAATTATTAAAATTTAAAATTTATAAAAATGAAAAAAATTATATCATTACTGTTTTTATCAATGTTCATAGCAATGTCAGCGTGTAACAAAGATGATGATCATGATGATCATGATGGTCATGATCATGGTAGCATTGTATTGATTGATGATTCAAATCTAATTTAATTTGAAAATCTGATTCAATTATAAAACCCTCAATCTTTAATTGAGGGTTTTTTTAATTATAAATGTATTATATACTTTGATTTTAAAAAATAAATTAATTTTATAATGTTATTAGTGTAGGCCAATTTAGTTTAATTATTTCTGCCATAATAATGAATAGAAAATTATCGTTAAAAATTAGAAAAGCCCATAGGTATTTGGGTATTTTTTTAGGTATTCAATTTTTATTTTGGACAATCAGTGGTTTGTATTTTAGCTGGACCAATCTAGATGAAATTCATGGTGACCATTATAAAAATCTAGAGATGAAACCGTTAGCTTTCGATAATTTAATTAGTCCATCTCTAATTAATTTTTCAGACCCGATTAGAAGTATTGAAATAAGAGATATTAATAAAAAACCTTTTTATCTGGTAAATGGGAAACTGCTTTTCAGTGCAAGAACTGGGGTAAAAAAAAATGAGCTAACCAAAGATGAGGCACTGTATATTGCAAATAAACACATGAAAAAAGGTCTAGATGTTAAATCAATACAAAAAATTACCGAAGTAGGTAAACATCATGAGTACAGAAAAAAACTTCTCCCTGCATACGTTATATCCTATCATTCCGAAGATAATTTAAAAGCTTATGTATCAATATTGGATGCCAAATTTCAGTCTGTAAGACATAGGAGCTGGAGATGGTTTGATTTTTTATGGATGACACACACAATGGACTACGAAGGAAGAGACAATTTTAACACCATAACTTTAAGAGCATTTTCATTGTTAGGTTTGATAACTGTTATAAGCGGCTTTACTTTGGCTATAGTAACTACACCAAAGCTAATGAGACTTTTTAAAAAAAATTAGTTGTTCTTTTTGGGCAAAAAAGCTTCAATTATAAGTCCTATTATCCCAAACAAAAAACCCAATATAAAACCCTCTGCTTGACTTCTCCCTCTTTTTTCTGCTATATAAGATCCACATGCCCCCAGTAAAACTGTAATTGCTAAATAAAGATAAATTGACATATTTAAAAAGTATAATTTAACTCAATTCCAGAGATTCTACCTACTTCAGACGCAAAAAATCTTAGTCTATTCAAATAATTTCTGTAGTTGATGTTAAAAACATTTTCAACGTAAATTCTAAAATCTAGATTACCAAAAAAATTCTTCTTCAATTCAAAATTTAAAAGGTTATAACTAGATGGAGGAGAACTTATATCAACCTCTTTTTGAAGTATTACTCCTTCTTCAATGAAATTATACATAAAATTTTGATAAGGGAAATTATTTTGTTGGGCTACAAATTCGCTACTAAGTCGAATAAGCAACGGGTTGCTTTTAAACACAGTAAAGTCTAATTGGTTTCTTAAGTTAAAGGGTGGCATATCTACAAGTGGGGTACCATCATCCTCAAATGCTTCTAAAAAAGAAGATGAAGTTTTAAATACAATTGTTGGTGAAAAGTTTACTCCAAAATCAAAATCAAAACCTCTCATGTGGACAATTGGTATTCCTCTATATTTTCTTTTTAAAAATGCTCCCCTTCGAGTAAGATCAAATCCGTCTACTGTGGGTTGAAGTATTATAAAGTTTTTAATTTTTGAGTTATATAATGTTAAAGAATAATTTAATCTGTCATTGCTTTTTTCAAGAGATAATAAAAGTTTCAATCCTTTTTCTTGTTTCATCCTTAGATCTCCCAACTCAATTGTGGCTAGTGAGTGATGAAGACCATCACTAAATAATTCAGATGCGTTGGGTGACCTTGTTGAATACGATAAGTTAATTGTCGTACTGAGTCCATTTTTTAAAATCTTTTTTGCCCCAAAAGTTGACGAAAAATTTGAAAAGTTTCGAATTTGACGTGTTAAGTATTTTAATGTAGAGGTTTCCTCTATGATAGTAGATGAAAAGTCTTCATTATAATTGCTATCTTCCCAATCGGAAATTCTATAATACTTTTTTGCATCAATTTTATCGAAGTCGAATCTTGTACCGAATTCTATTTTAAAATCATTCGAGTAGTTGTATTCGGTTATTCCATAAACCCCAAACTTTGATCTGTTATGGTCGGGTATGAGTCTTTTGATTCCAGTTCTTGGATTAGAATAATTATCTTGGAATTGAAGTGATAAACCACTTTTTAAAACAAAATCTTTATTTTTTGAATAAAATGTATCGAAAAGCAAATCATGAGTTTGAAGTAAAATATTAAGGGCCTCTACGTCACGAAATTCTCCTCTTCTCAAATCATATTCTTTTCTGTTATTAGACTGATACGAATATTGGAAATCCCATTTTAGGTTTTTAGTTGTTCTGCTTTTATAAAAAAATGAAAAATTATGGTGAATATTTTCTTGTTTTGGATTATCAATCTCTCTTGAATAAGTATTAATAACTAACGGATCCTGGGAATTTATAGCTCTAGCTAAGTCGCCTAAAGTACCAACATGGGCTGATTTTAGTATTCCTATATCATTTCTAAAAAAAGTATACCTAGCTCCCCACTCTTTAGTGATTTTATTTTTAGAGAAAGAAACCGATGTGGCTATCTTTTTCGCAGAAGTATTTGAAAGAAAATAATTAGGAGATTCATAATCCCCATTGGACTTTAAAGAAACTGTTGCTTCCAAATTATTTCCATTTGAGGATGACTTTTTTATTTTTGATATCAAATAATTTGCTTTCCCATTATCTGTATACCCAATACTCCCATAACCGTATAAGGAATCGATTACTAGACTCCTACTTGATTTGGTCTTAATCAAACCAGCAACTGCGTCACCAGCATATCTAAGGGTTCCTACTCCCTTTATCAACTGAATTGCATCAATATTCGACAGGTCAATACTTGGCGCATGGTCGGCACCCCATTCATTATCTTGAAGTCGTATACCATTATTTATTATCCCTACTCTGCTCCCAGTTAATCCATGCAATACTGGTTTTACAATATTATTACCCATTTTAAATGAAGAAACGCCAGACAATTGTTCCAATACATCACCAAAATTTTTTGATTTGAAGTCAAGTATTTTTTCTCTATCAATGACATCTTCTATAGAAGTAATGCTTTCCTTTTTATTTGAATTGGTAGAGACTATAATTTCTTCAAGTTCTGTAATATGGTGTTCTAAATAAATTTTTTTTGCCACTATGCGTGGAATATCAATATTTACAGTAATTACTTTGCAGTTGGGATGACTTATTGTTAGCTCGTGTTCTCCTTCGCAAATACCTTCAATTGAAAATTCTCCTTTTAGGTTTGAAACCACAAAAGAATTGTTGTCAATAGTGACCTTCGCGCCAGAAAGACCCTCATTTAAGTGAAGATCAATCACCTCTCCAAAGAAAGAGTAGTTACAATCCTGCGCATACAGTTGATCAATCACTAACAATGAAAATATTATATACAAATACCTCATTGAGACTTTTTTATTATTATGAAAATTAAAAAGGATCAGTTTTTAAATTTCAATACAAATTGATGCTTCTATACTTTCAATCTACTGAATTGTGACAGGAAAGTTAATTTCAACATCGTTGGCTCCACCAAATGAAGCTCTAGTTGTACCATTTTTATTTGTAGGTTCGTGAATAAGATGAACAACAACATTGCCAGACTCTGCTCCACCTGTTGACCAATCGGTAACCATATTAATAGGAATTCCATCTGAACCAGATATATCTGAAGCGGAAGAAGTGATGGTCAAATTTGACACTCCAGCTTTCTCATATAATATGTAGTGCTCATTAACTTCCTCTCGTATCTCAGGAGTTATATCCTCAATGTCGTTAGGATTAGAAGCGTCATAAAAATAAATACTGGCAGTATACACTTTATCTACATCTAGTGTTATAGATGGTGGTGTTGAACCATCATCCCAAGTAACTGTCTCACTATTAGAGCCTTCTTCGAAAACTATACTTACTCTAGTTATATTTTCGTGTTCATGTATATCTTCTGGATCATCATCATTGCTACAGCTATAAATTACAGATGAAGCAAGTAGTGTAAAAAATATTTTTAGTGCATAGTTAGAATATGCAGTTTTAAGTTTATTTATCATTTTATTAAATTTTTGTTGTTATTATTTACTAAAGGGGTTGATTATCGAGAGAAAATAGAGGGTAAGGTGGTGCTCTCAACTTTTTTCCTGTAATAAGTTTATCTAATAAAAACTGATCCTTATAAGTTATATTTTTCAGAGTCTTTTCATACTTGACTTGAAAAATTGATTTTTTATTAAAGTCGATAAATGGATTGGTGAATGTATATTCTAGTATACAATTATTATCTTCTTTGTGAAAGTGTGTTTTTTTCTCAGAGCAAAAATATTCATCAGCATGTTCATCTAAGATGTGAATAGCTTGAGCTAAACCAGGCAATAGTAAAAGTGAAATTAGAAAAAAACTTGTTGCCGACTTTATCATTTTTTTTAAACCGCAAAGATAAATAATAAATCGCGGTTTTTTTGTTATTTTAGGTTTTATATTTTTAAAAAAGATGAAAAAATCATTTATCAAAAGTTTAGTAATACTTGCATTATCATTTTCTAATTTAAATGGACAAGTATATGAATTTGTTGTTAAGACCAATACACACCGAATTATAAAAGATAAAACTTACATTGTCGAAACAGTATTTAATACCTCAACTGGAGAATTTAAATTTACAAGAGGTGGATTTTACTCTGGTAAAAAAAATTTGAATGTTGATTTTGAATTCAATTCTAATTTTAAAAATGACAGCATTAAGAAAATTCTATATACCAACACCAGAAAATGGAAAAAAGTTTCTTCACCCAAACAAAAGCTTCAGGGGAAATGGCTAATGGCTGGAAGAGTAACCGATGAGGGAGAAAAAAGAAGAGATTTAGATCGTTCAAGAAAAACAATGAAAATTTTAATTGATGGGTTTTTTCAATGGATAGCATTTGACACATCAAACTTTCGTTTTTTTGGTTCTGGTGGAGGAAGATACAATACAGAATATGAAAATAGTCCTGAAATAGGAGGTTATACCGAGAAAATTCAGTTCTTTTCTAGGGATAATAATAAGGTTGGTTTAATATTGCCTTTTGAATATAATCTTAGTGGGGAAGATTGGTATCACAAAGGATTAAATAGTAAAGGTGGTGAATTGCACGAAATTTGGCACTTTAGAAAGTAATTAATTGGTTCACCCCTACAATCCTATCAAATATTGAAATTTGAAAAAAATCTGTGACCTGTTAAATTGAAATAGACTAAAAGTTATGTCGTCAATTTCTTCTAGTGTATTTTGATTTGCCCCTAAATAAAAAATAGTTGAAGGATTGGGGTTCCACTGAATTAAGGGTTGAATATAAAATTGATCTATAAATGAGTTGTTTTCAGCTACTAATCTTATGTTCAAATAATTTGAAAACTGGTATTTGAAATTGAGCCTAAGTATCGATCCCTCAAAGTAGTTTTCATTTTTTGACAAATTTTCCAGACGGGAATATCTCAAAAGTGGAGTTATGTTAAAATTGTCATTTATTTGAAAATTTAAACTCATATCCGCTTTATGAATTCTACCTACTTCTGGGACTTCCTCATTAACTGATAATTCTTTCCCTAGTGTATACTCCAACTCAAAATTAAGTTGTTCATAGGGGGCTCCTCTCAACAAAAAAGTGTGAGATTGGAGGTGGTAATAAGTTCTTCTTAAAAAAGTTTTTACAGCATCATAGTCTAATGTATATTTCAATTCAGTTCGACCAAAAGTGGTGAATCCTGTAAAAAAATCTGCACTAAAAGCTTTGTAAAAAGCATCAAAAGTGAAAATCCTATCAATTTTAGTTCCAAATCCAAATTTTTGAAGTGCGGGTTTATTTAGGATATTTATGTACTCATGAAAAAAAGTAGTCCATCTTCTGTTGTTTTGGACTACAAAACCAACATCAGCTCGAAATTGAGGAGAAATATCTCTGTAATAAAAGTAGCTTCTCCAATGCTCAGTGTTTCTATAAAGTCTCATGTAAAGGCTATACCCATCCAGATTATCTCCATCCAATCTTACTGTTTTCCCATAAATTTTGGCATCTGAATCAATCCAGTCTTGTTCAGGTTCTTGGGTAAAACTTTTGGTATATTCGAAATTGAAACGCCAATTCCCGCTAAAAAGAAATAACCCATCTAAGCCAGTTGAGTGACCATAACCACCGCCATTATACAATCTGTTAGTAGTAAAAGCCCCCAGTCTAGATTTAGGGTTAAGCAAGTACTGGTATCTCAATATGTTAACAAAGCTTCTACCACCAAAACCTTCATAAGATCGGTCTTCACCACCTACCAAATAAGGTGAATTTTCATCTATCGCATTAAGAAGAAAAATTCTTGACTTATTAAATTGACTAAAAAGTTTGGAAGCAAAAACAGGGTTTACAATTGACCTTGAATAAAATGTACCACTAACGAAGTTTACCAAATCCGTACCTCGATTAAAAAAAGGACGTCGTTCAGGATACCTTAAAGAAAAGGATGAATTTGCATCAATTTGAGTTACATCTGCTTCAACTTGCGAAAAGTCTGGATTAAGAGTAACTTCTAAACTGGTATTTTTATTGATGTCTAAATTTAGTCCTATGCCTACATTACCGCTAGGCTTATTAAAAAGGATTTTTTGATTATTACTGCTTCTACTTCCAGATATGTTGCTATACAAATATGGTAGGAGTTCAAATCTTTTTTTAATTGTTATTTGATTGAATTTCACAACATCGGTTGTCTGACAAACCAAACAAGGGTTGTCCCTATCTCGAATCTGAGTACTTAACTCTATAACGTTCCCGTCTTCAAAATATCTTCGATAGAAATTAAAGTGCCAAATTTGGTCAGTGCCATTTGGAAATTCAATCTCTGAGAAAGGAATTTTCATTTCAATCTGATATCCATCTTCTGTTATATTCCCAAAGGATTGAAAATTTATATTGAAAGATACGTCATATCGTTTATCTTCAGAAATTTCATTTATTTGCCTTGCATCAAGTTGACTCCCAAGTGCATTTACGCCCAAGACAATATTGTTTCTCGCATCTCTAAAAGTGTCAAATCGTAGAGCAATGAAATCGTCATTCAACATATTCATGTCATCTCTTTGCCTAACTGAGACGCGAATATTTTTTGGATCAACTTTTGCGTCAATACCTATGTAAATGTATTCTTTCGAATAGGAAATATATCCATTTGTTTTTATTCTTGACGGCTCGTTATTTGCTGGGCTGAATTCAATATCAAAAGGAACTTTTGCTGCTGAAGACCATAACTCCTCATTAAGGTAACCATCAAGAGTGATTTGATTATCGGTTATTTTATTTGGCACAAAGGTTTCCTGGCCAAGTAGTAAACTTGCTTTTATAAATAAAAAATAAATTAAACATTTTCTCAAGTAATTATGATTTATAAATAGAAATGTTTGTTATAAATTTGGCATTTAAAAATATGTTTAATATTCTCAATAAAATGAAAAAAACTTTATTTTATTTTTTAACCTCATTACTATTCATTTATTGTAATTCTGAAGAAGAAAAAAATTCATTACCCTTTTTTAATAATTTGGTTTGGAGTGACGAATTTGATTATGAGGGTGAGATTAATCAATCGCTATGGCACCTTCAAACAGTTCCTATTGATAATGGAAGTTGGGCTAATAATGAACTTCAACACTATACTGAAAATATTAAAAATTGTTTTGTTAGAGACGGAATGTTAAATATTGTAGCAATAAAAGAAGAAATTGAAATGTATAATTCATCCAAAAATTATTCCTCTGCTAGATTAAATTCGAAATTTGATTTTAAATATGGTAGAATTGATGTTAGAGCAAAACTTCCATCTTCTAGTGGCACTTGGCCTGCTATTTGGACTCTTGGTTCAAACATTGATGAAATAGGAAATTATCTTGGTGAAAATAAAGGTGAAACCCCATGGCCATACTGTGGAGAAATTGACATAATGGAACAAAATGGATGGGACAAAGCAGATCTTTACAATGTCCTTCATTTTCATAACACAGGTACAAATAAAAAAGATGAAATGAAAAAAATTTCAAATATTGCAAATTCTAATGATTTTAATGTTTACTCACTTGTTTGGACCAAAGAGAAAATATATTGGCTCCTAAATAACAATATCACTTTTGAACACAAGAACATGGACGTGATGCCCTTTGATAATAATCATTATTTATTATTAAATCTAGCCATTGGGGGTATTTTGGGCGGAAAAGTGCCTGAAGATTTTCGTGAAGAAAGGATGATAATTGATTATGTAAGAATATTTCAATAAGATTTTAAAAATCTGTCTTGGGAATATTAGATCCGTGTGGATCTATTGTGTCTTGTTTTAGCATCTTTCTTACTTTACTAAAGAAAATGGGTGAATTAATGTGTTCAATTTCTTCGGCAATTTCATGTACTTGATCAGGTTTAAATTCCATAACTTCAACCAAGAACGATTCTATCAATCTGTGCTTGGCAACGACTTCTTTCGCAAATTTTCTTCCTTTTTGAGTAAGTTTTATGGAACTGTAAGGAGATGTATCCACAAGTTCCATCAAAGAAAGTTTTTTTAACATATTAGATACGGAGGATTTAGAAACATTAAAAAGCTTGCTTAAAGCAGAAACAGATACTTTTTCACCAGCTTCATTTAGCTTGAATATTTGTTTTATATAGTGGTCTTTTTCTTTAGTTTTTTTCATTAGTTTTGCAGTGGTGAACTTTTTTATGTGTAATATAAACTCCTTGTCGCGATTTATCTTAATTTTTGTCAATTTATTGATTTTTTTTTCAATTTATTCAAATGCACAAACTTTAAAAGGAAGAATTTTAGATCAAAATAATAATTTGATAATAGGCGCTACGATTTTCAATTCCAGTCTAAAAAAAGCAATTATTTCTGATAGCTCAGGGAGATTTAAAATCCATTCTAAAAAAGGAGAGAATAAATACATAATTTCCTTTGTTGGTTTTAAACCAAAAGTATTAAATATCACATTTGAAAATGAGGATTTTATTGAAACCGATGTTATATTAATAAGTGACGAGTCTCTTAAAGAGGTTGTGGTATCAGGAACTTTGAAAAATGTATCTAAACTGAACAGCACAGTCCCAATTGAATTATACAAGGCAAGTTTTTTTAGGGCTAATCCAACAGCAAGTATTTTTGAAGCAATAGAAAATATCAATGGAATCAGAGCACAACTTAATTGTAATGTTTGCAACACTGGCGATATTCGAATAAATGGACAAGAAGGGGCTAACACAATGGTTCTTATAGATGGTCTTCCAATTGTGAGTGGCCTTTCTACAGTTTATGGGTTAACAGGAATTCCACAATCTTTAATTCAACAAATCGAGATTATCAAAGGTCCTTCCTCCACTTTATATGGTTCAGAGGCAATTGGAGGAGTTATAAATTTAATTACAAAAGTGCCAGAAAAAGTAAGCCCATTATCTATTGAAAGTTTTTCATCCTCTTGGGGAGAGGTAAATACTGATCTTGGAGTTAAATTTTTAGTTGGACAAAAGACTAATCTTCTAGGCATAAATCACTTTTTATATCAAAATCCTATAGATAAAAATAACGATGGGTTTACCGACCTAACTCTTCAAAATAGAATTTCAATTTTCAATAAATTAAGTGGTAAAAAAAACAACATTGCTTTTAGGTACTTCTACGAAGACAGGTGGGGTGGCCAAACTAATTGGAATAAAAGCGAAAGGGGAAGAAATAATATCTACGGCGAGAGCATATATACCAATCGGCTAGAAATTTTTGGAAAGTACTTATACAATGATAAGTTTTTTTTTCAATACAGCTTCAATCAGCACCACCAAGACTCGTATTATGGGACTTTGTCATTTGATGCAAAACAAACAATTGGATTTTTACAGACCGTTTATAATTTTAAAATAAATAAAAGTTTATATACCTTAGGGTTAAGCTATAGATATACAGGATATGATGATAATACACCCGCAACTTTTAAGAAAGATAATACTCATCTGCCTGGAGTTTTTATTCAAAATGAAATCATAAATAACAATGAAAAATCACTTTTGTTAGGAATTAGATACGATTATAATTCAAATTATGGGAATGTTTTCACGCCTAGAATTAATTTTAAAAAATCTAGTGAAGAAAGAAATTCAACTTTAAGAATTGGTTTTGGTTCTGGTTACAGAATAGTAAATGTTTTCACTGAAGATCATGCAGCGCTAACTGGAGCAAGAGATATTATTTTTATGGAAAAATTGTCTCCAGAGAAGTCATGGAATTTTAATCTAAACTATGTCAAGGATTTTTATACAAAAAGAGGCCAAGTTTTTAAAGTGGATTCAAGTATTTTTAAAACTATCTTTTCTAACAGAATAATTCCAGATTACGATATTAATCCAAATCAAATAATCTATTCAAATGTCAACGGGATAGTGATTTCTCAAGGAGGAAGTATTGACTTTTTTGGGAAAATCTCAAATGTCTTGGATTTCCAAATTGGATTAACGTATGTTGATACTTATATTAAGCAAAATGACAAAAAGTCCATTCCTTATTTGACAGAAGAATTTTCAGGGAGTTATAAAATGGTCTATTATAATAATTTTATAAAATTAAAATTTGATCTAACAGGGAATATAGTTGGGCCAATGAAACTTCCTCTTTTAAGTGCTTTAGACCCTAGACCTGGATATAGCCCTACATTTAATATTTTAAATCTGCAAGCAACAAAAAAAGTCTCAGATTTTGAATTTTTTGTTGGAGTGAAAAATTTATTTGATTTCAAGCCTCCTTTAAATAGTATTGCTCGAGCATTTGACCCATTTGACAAAGAAGTGACATTCGACAATAACGGGAGTCCAGTAGTTAGTGAAAATAACCCTTTCGGACTTACTTTTGATCCTACCTACGCGTTTTACTCAAATCAAGGTATAAGATCTTTTTTTGGACTTAGATATTTAATTAACAATTAATATAAATTTAAAATTTGACCTTTAAATTTACTATATGAAATTATTTGGTAAGAATTTTCTGTTGCTCTCTCTTCTTTGGTCTCTAATTTCATCCGGTCAAGAAAAGGTTGTGATTTTTTCAATAAATGATATGCACTCGAGGATTGAAAACTTTTCTAAAATAAAACCTTTGATTGATAAAGAAAAAAGAATGGGCAACAAAGTCTTTTTTGTAAGTGCCGGTGACATCTTTTCGGGGAATCCTGTAGTAGATAACTATTCGGAAAAGGGATTCCCAATAATAGATTTATTGAACCGTACCGGTCTAGACGTAAGTGTGGTTGGCAACCACGAATTCGATTATGGCCAAAAAATACTAAGCGATAGGATTTCTCAAGCTAATTTTCCTTTCATATGCGCTAACTTTTCTGGTGGGAAAGGTGAATTGAGTAATGTTAAGGGGTATGAAATTATTGAAAAAGATGGATTTTCAATTGCCTATATAGGAGCAGTTGAAACTGGGAACTTTGGGAGATACCCCCTTACTCATCCAAAAAAAGTCAAAGGTCTTTTTTTTACCAATCCAATAAAGGTTTTTGAAAATTATGAGAAGATTAATGAAAACTCTGAAATTGATCTTGTCATTGCATTAACCCACCTAGGGAAAAGTGGAGATGAAAAAATATTAGAAAACTTCAATTACATAGATTTAGTTATAGGAGGTCATTCGAATCATATTTATGGGAAAAAATATAAAAATGGTTATATGATAATGTCGGGGAAAAATCTTGAAATGATTTCTAAGACTACTATGTCAGTATATGAAGGAAAAATTATAGACTTTCTCTTCGAAAAAATTGATTTATCAAACGAGGGTTTAGTAAAAGATCAAAACATTGAACTTTTAATTCAAAAATATAAAGACAGCCCCTCGTTATATAAAAAGATAGGATATTCTTCTGTCAATCATACAAAAGGTGAAACCGGCTGTTTTTATACCAAAGCAATAAGAGAGACAACGAACGTTGATATTGTAATTCAAAATAATGGAGGTATAAGAAATAATTTAAAAAAAGGGATTATCAGGCCTATTGACATATACACCATTGACCCTTTTGGGAATGGACTAGATAATTTTTTAATCACCTCAGCTGAATTGAACTTTTTTTTAAAAAAATATAGTAAAAGATATTACATTTCCTCAAGTTTAAATATCGAAAAAAAAAACAATGGGGAAATAAAATTTTACAGAAATGGGAGGGAAATTGGGGAAGATGAAAAGATTTCGTTTGCAATGAACGATTACATATCAAATACGTACAGTATGTATTTACCTGAACCTTTGTATTCGTATCCATCTACTACGGCTGAATATTTAATTAAATTTTTAAATAATCATATTGGGGAAAAACTAAATTTTGAAAATTGCAGTAATTTTTAAAAAATTTTTTTTGTAAACTCAATTACAGTATATTTTAAAAGTTATTTATGAATTTTTCAACCCCAACTTTAGTTATAAATAAAACCATCTCTTTAAATAATTTGGGTAGAATGATTGATGTGGCTAAAAAGAACAATTTAGTTTTAAGACCTCATTTCAAAACTCATCAATCGATAGAGATCGGAAACTGGTTTAAGGAAAAGGGGATTACCTCAATTACCGTTTCTTCCATATCAATGGCTGAATTTTTTTCAAGTGAGTGGAATGATATAACAATTGCCTTCCCATTAAATATTTTAGAAATAGGTAAACTAAATTTAATGATAAGAGAAAATAGATTTAAACTTTTAATTGATTCTATTTCATCGCTAAAAGTATTGGATAGTCAGTTGGAGGATTCTGTTGAAGTCTTCCTAAAAATAGACGTTGGATACAATAGAGCCGGATTAAAAGTTGAAGAAAAACAAAAAATTAAATCATTTATCGAGTTTTGCAATACTAGTAAAAATCTAACTTTTTTAGGGTTTTTAGCACATTTTGGTGATTCATACAAATCTAGAAACAAGACAGAGATCAAAAATGTTTTTCAGAAATCAATTAATAGAATAGAAGTTCTAAATATTGATTTCCCTAATTATCAAATTTCAATTGGCGACACGCCTACCTCCAGTACCATAAAAAAATATCCAGATTTTATAAATGAAATTAGACCTGGGAACTTTATTTTTTATGACCTTGCCCAGTATAAAATCGGATCTTGTGAAATAGATGATATCGCTATAAGAATGATTTGCCCGGTTGTGTCCATTTATGGGGAAAGAGAAGAGGTTTTAATATATGGAGGGTCTGTTCACTTCTCAAAAGACAGTTTGAGAGAAAATGAAAATAACATATTTGGTTATGTTTATTTTGGAGGAATTTGGGATGTGAGTAATAAAATTGGATATATAAAATCATTATCTCAAGAACACGGAATTGTCAAATTAGAAAAAAAAATAGATTTAAAAATTGGAGACCAACTAAATGTAATACCTGTTCACTCTTGCCTCGCAGTTGACAAGATGGGTGCTTTTTATGAAAGTGGTAAGAGGGTTGAGATTATGAAATAAAAAAGCCCCACACAGGGGCTTTTTTCATAAAGAGTAAATTTATTTAAATCCCACCATAAGTCTTTAAGACTTCAACAATAAAGTTTGAGACAGCAATTACAGGTCCCCTGTTTCTGAAATTCTCTTCCCATTCTTTTTCAAATTTTCCGAATTCGACTTTGATTTTCATAAGATCCCCAAAATTCGAGTGCCCAACCGCAACCCAGTGGGTCGCACCTTCTCCTCCAATATCGAAATTACCCATAACTATTGGTCTATCTCCCATAACCTTTTTTAATTGAGATGCCATTTTAATGTGAGCTTTTTGAAAAGCCGATGGATTAGATGGTCTAAACGTATATAATTGAATATAAGGGAAATCTTTAGGTGCTCCACCTTGGTAATGTATAAAACGTCCTGCTGCAGAAGTGCCCCACTCTTCAACATAATTATTAAACCTCTCGAGAAATAACGGCCATTCATTTTTTTCAACATCACCCTCTTCTCTTCCAAGATTCCCTACCTGTCCGAAAACAACTACTCGATGAGTCCACTCATTGTCTCCAATTCCTATTCTTTCAATTTGTACACCTCCAGATTTAAACTTAGCATCTCCCCAATATTCATCAGCTAGTGCTGCTATAGCACTCTCCGCTCCCTCTTTTGCATTAAAATGGTAGACTCTAAAAGAATTTTGGGAATATGCTACGGCCCCAGAAATAAATAATATAATAATTAATAATTTTTTCATTTTTTTAAATTTAATAGTTAGTAAAATTAATTGCTAGTTGATAAATCAGCTCTGAGAGAATAATTGTATTGAGGCCTAGCCCACTCAATTAGTCTTTCGTTGTACTTATCAAAGTCATCTTCCCATGCACCTTCATACATTTCGTCATAAACTTCTCTAGTAGCTCCACTCTCAGTTGGTCCTTCTGGCATTTTCATGTCATCATAGGCGGTAACAATTCTTATTGTATTAGCATTGCCACCAGAGTCCAATCTGAAAACAGACCATCTTATATCTGGTCTAGTTTTCTTTAAAACCTCAGAATATCTTCTAAGATATCTCCAAAAGTCAGAATTGTCTCCATTTTTTAAAACTCGGGTAAGTACACGCAGATATTTTGCCGGTGATGGTTTATCAAAATTTATACTTAATTGCTTTACTCTAATCCATACATATGGACCTTCTCCTTTTTGGACGTATTTATCAACATTTGTCATCCAATATTTACCTTCGGCTGAGTTGTCTCTCATAAACCACTCTATATCTCGTCTAGGTAATATCCTTTCATATCTACCATTTTCAGACAATTCTCCGGTTGTTTGTATCGCAGTGTACACTGGGTTATCCGACTTATTATACATTTTTGTTTTTGCCTTTACGGCACTTTCAAATTTGGCTGTCATCCCCTTTTTAGGTGTATACTGATAAGTTACCCAATATTCCGCGTTGGGATTAGATTGAGCAACAGATACTGAAACAAATAAAAGGGCTAAAATTAATATTTTAAAGTTTTTCATAATGAATTAGTTTAGGTTAATAAACAATTTTACGAAAATATATTTAATTTGAAAACATATCTATTTTTAATATTATATAAATTTTGAAGAATATAAGTTTTTGGGAGAGAAATTGGCTCACAGATTATGACTACGTAGTGATCGGAGGAGGAATTGTAGGGTCTTTTACAGCTTTAAAAATCGCAAGTGAAAATAAAAATGCCAGAGTAGCATTAATCGAAAGGGGTATTTTGCCATTAGGGGCCAGTACAAAAAATGCTGGTTTTGCTTGCTTTGGTTCAATTTCAGAAATTGAGAAAAACCGTAAAGAAATGTCAGATGATAATCTATTATCATTACTGGAATTAAGAATTAGAGGTTTAGAGAAACTTCGAAATGATCTTGGAGACAAAAACATATCATATTCTAATTGTAATGGCTACGAACTCTTTTTTGACAATAACGGGCTAGAGAAAAGAATTTACGAAATCAATGAGTTATTAAATCCTTTAATGGATAAAAATTGTTTTTCTCTATGTAATAAAGACATTAAAAGGTTTGATTTTGCTAAAGAGATTGTTGTTGGATTAGCTATAAATAAACATGAAGGGTCAATTAATCCCGGAAAAATGATTTTTAGTTTAAAGCAAAAGTTGGGTTCTTTAGGAGTTGACTGCTACTTTTCAACCGAAGTTGAAAGCTTTGAGGAGACCTCAAGTAAAATTTTTCTAAAATTGAAAAGTAGAAATCAATCTATTGATATAAAAACAAATAAATTGGCAATTTGTACAAATGCATTCGCAAAAAATTGGTTTGAAATGGAAGATATTTCACCAGGAAGAGGAATTATTTTACTCACAAATGAAATACCTGATTTAAAAATTGATGGATGCTTTCATTACAACCAAGGGTATTATTATTTTAGAAATATTAAGAGAAGATTGCTTATAGGTGGGGGAAGAGAGATAGACATACATAATGAGTCAACTTTATCTTTTGGATCAAATAAAATTATCCGTCAAAAATTAATTGAACATATTAAAACTTTCATTCTTCCTGACATCAATTTTAAGATTGAAAGTGAGTGGTCAGGAATTATGGGGTTCGGAATAAATAAACTCCCTTTAATTAAAAGGGTGTCTGAAAATATAGTTTTGGGTGTTAGGCTTGGAGGTATGGGGATTTCAATAGGATCAATTGTTGGAGAAAAAACAGCAGACTTAATTATTAATTAATTTTTTCAAAAAACTCCTTTAAATTTATTTTTTTATTTTACAAAAAAATATTTTAAATATCTTTTTCAAAATCTGCTTCATGAAAAAAAATATTTGCTTACCCTTAATGTTTTTGATACTAACATCTATCTCTTGCGAGGTTGTTAATCCTAAAATCAATCCATTTTACAATGATGTGGTTGAAAAGTTAAGTGATGCTGTAGAATATGAAATAAAAGACAAAAATCTAAATGCTATTTCAATTGCAATTTTAAAACAAAATGATTTTTTTTGGGCTGAAGGATTTGGATTTATAGACGAAGAAAAAAAAATGAAAGCAGATGAAAACACTATTTATAGAGTTGGATCGGTGTCTAAGTTGTTTACTGACATAGCCATCATGAAAAAAAGAGAAAGTGGAGACATTGACATTGATTTGCCCATACAAAATTACCTCCCAAAATTCAACCCAAAAAATATATTTAATAATGAACCCATCACTCTGAGACAATTAATGTCTCACAGAGCCGGAATTTTAAGGGAGCCTGCATATGGGAATTATTTTGCCGATAATGAAACCTCACTTGAAAAAACAGTTGAAAGTGTAAGTAACTCTTCTCTAATTCACCCTCCAGGATCTATAACGAAATATTCAAATGCTGGAATTGCTGTTGTTGGATACACATTAGAAAAAATTTTTCGAAAACCCTACGTGGAGTTTATGCAAGAAAATATTTTAAATCCTTTGAATATGAATGCCAGTTCATTTGAATTCAAAAATTCAATGTCCTTAAATCTAGCTGAAGCAACCATGTGGAGTTACGATGGAAGAAGTTTTAAAGCACCAAGATTTGAGCTGGGTATGATTCCTGCAGGAAGTTTGTATTCTTCAGTAACTGATTTAGCAAAATTTGTGAATATGATTTTTTCAGATGGATCTGTAAATGGAAAGAAGTTTGTTAACCCCAACACTTTAAAAGAAATGTTTACCCCACAATTTACTGATTCTGCAGAGAGTGATTATGGAATTGGGTTCAGAGTATCCAAACATAATGGATATAAAATGATTAGTCATGGAGGCGCGATTTATGGTTATTCTACACAGTTGTCAGCTCTTCCAGAGTCAAAAATTGGAGTTGTTGTTGCTTCATCTGTAGATATTTCAAATTCAATAACAAGGAAAATTTCCAGTTATGCACTAGATCTTTTAATCGCGAAAGAAAAGAAATTAAAACTTCCAGAGTATGTGAAAACAAAATCTATAGAAAAAGAAATTGAAGAAAATTTAATTGGAGATTATGAAAACGAAACAAACAGAATTAAAATTAAAAAAATTGAAAACCAAATTATTTTAGAGAATGACTATTTTGAAGTTCCAATTAAAGAATTTAATTCTCAATTCATTTCGGATGGTAAAATTAATCAGGGAGGAATATTAATTGAAAAGGATGGGGATAACCTAATCGTGAATAAAAAGGAATACAAAAAAGTTGCAAAAGTTTCAAATCCAGACTTTCCTAAAGATTGGCTTGGTCTTATTGGAGAATATGGTTGGGATCATAATATCTTATATGTGTATGAGGACGCTGGTAATTTATGGGTTTTGATTGAATGGATTGAAAAAAATAAATTAATTCAAGAAAATAAAAATTTATTCAAATTTCCAAAGACAACAGGGATGTATAAAAGCGAAAAGCTAAATTTTAAAATCAATGAAAACGGAATAGCTACAGAAGTTTCAATATTAAATGGCCCAATATTCAAAAGAAGAAGTCCTTTGTTGTTAACAACGGAAACATTTAAAATCACTCCCGTAAAGCCAATCAATGAATTAAGAAGAGAAGCTGAAAAAACAAACCCTCCGTTCGAAAATTCTAAATCAGATAAATTTGATTTGGTTGAAATAAAAAATATTGATAAGTCAATTAAATATGATATAAGATATGCTAGTGAAAATAATTTTATGGGGAGTAAATTCTATAAAACAAGTAACGCATTTCTTCAAAGACCTGCAGCAGAAGCACTTAAAAGAGTTAATGAAAAATTAAGATCCTATGGGTTTGGATTATTAATTCATGACGCATATCGACCTTGGTATGTCACAAAAATGTTTTGGGATGCCACTCCTGTGGACAAAAAAATATTTGTTGCAAATCCACAAAACGGTTCAAGACATAATAGAGGGTGTGCCGTTGACCTTACCCTATATGAGCTTTCTACTGGAAGCCCTGTTGAGATGATAAGCGGCTACGATGAATTCACAGATAGAGCTTTTCCGTATTATTATGGCGGTACAACCAAACAGAGATGGTTAAGAGATTTACTTCGGGAAAAGATGGAATCAGAAGGCTTTAGTGTATACGAATATGAATGGTGGCATTTCGATTATAAAGATTGGAAAAAATATGGAATTGGGAATTTGAAATTTGAAGACATAAAGTAAATGAAATTAAAAAAATCTCCCATTGATGTTTTTGATAACTGGGTAAAAATTGGAAAGGATGATGGATTAGAAAAGAATCATGCTTCAGCTGTGGGTAAAATGGTAGAATATTCAACAAGTTCTTTAGAGCAGTTTTCATTTATAGACGCAGGATGCGGGAATGGGTGGTTGGTAAGAAATATTTCAAATGACTCTAGATGCATTAAATCAATTGGTATTGACGGCTCAAAGAGGATGATTGAAAAAGCTAAGAAATTAGACAAAAAAAATGAATATGTTTGTTCGGACTTGCTAAACTGGAAGCCTGGTGAAAAAGTAGACTTGGTCATGTCCATGGAGGTTTTTTATTATTTTGAAAATCCTGAAAAACTAATTCATCACATTTATGAAAATTGGATCACAAAAAATTCTAGGTTGATTATTGGAATTGACTATTATAAAGAGAATTTAATTTCGCACTCTTGGCCTGAGGACACAGGTGTTTCCATAATGAAGCTTTTTTCAGAAAATGAGTGGAAACAAATGTTTTTAAATTCAAATTTTAAAAATGTCCACTCATGGAGAGTAAATCAAAAAAAAGACTGGGAAGGTACTCTGATTGTCACAGGTGAAAAATTGTAACACACTTAGTAAATAAGCTGTTACACTTTATACCTTAAGTAGATTTAATTTCTATAGGTAAAACACAATTAAAAACTTTTGTAGTTTTAAGCAAATTAATATGTTGGATTACTAGTCGTTGTTTATACTTTGATTGTATTGATTAACTGTAACGATTTTGTCATTTCTAACATAGAACCAAAGATTTGCATAAAATTTACTGCTATCTTCTTTACCATTGTATTCAGCCAAATACATCATATTTACATGCTCACCACCCTTCTTGGGGTTTATATCGACCGATAAAGCCCATTGAGGATTCCAAGTTAAAGTCTCACCATTAGCGAGCAGTGTTGAATCTCGTTTTTGATTTAAAGTTATAAATTCGTCGAGGGTATTTTCAACTCCATTATAATATGTGAATTTTGCAGTATCTGAAAATATTTTTCTTAGCTCTTCGTAGTTTTTAGTTTTTGATATTTGATCAAATTTTTTAACTACTTCAATGGTAGAGTCAGTACCGAGATAGAATTTATACTCTTCACCATCATTTGCAAGGCTTGTAAAACCAATAGATCTTTCATTATGCTGACAAGCAAAAGTTAAAAGAGAAATTAAAATTAATATTGTTTTCTTCATTTTTGGTTAAATTTTCTTTCTATAAAAATATAAAATGTTACTCTAAAGTAATATATAATTAATTTCAAAATAATTTAATTAGTTTTAATAATGTAATTGATTATAAAAATGGATAAATATATATTTTGCTTAGCAAGCTTTTTAGTTTTTTTTAATTGTAAAAAAACCTTTTCTGAGGGAGAAAATTATACAATAGAAACCTTAATGTCTAACAACAGAAGCTCTGGCGGATATTTTTCGAAAGATGCAAGTAAATTAGTATATAGCTCCGACAAAACAGGTGTTTTTAATATTTATGAAGTTGATTTAACTACAAAAAAAGAAATCCAGAAAACCAATTCTCAAAAGGAGTCCTATTTTGTTCAAGGATATTCGCCTCTTACAAATGAAATTATTTATAGTGCTGACAAAGGAGGAAATGAAAACTCTCATTTGTACCTTATAAGAAATGAAAAAAGCATTGACCTTACTCCTGGTGAAAAGACAAAAGCATCATTGTTTGGATGGACAAAGGATCAAAAGAATATGTACTTTCAATCCAACTCTCGAAATCCAAAATATTTTGACCTTTATAAAATTAATATCGAGACATTGGAAACAAAAATGGTTTTCCAAAATGATATGGCTTACAGCTATAATTCTATTTCTGAAAATGATAAATATTTGGTTTTCGAACTCAGTATCTCTAGGAATGAAGATAAGATGTTTCTTTATGATTTCGTCTCGAAAGAGAAAATTGAAATCTCAAATGAAAAAGCAAATTATTCGGGGCAAGGATTCGATAAAAATGATGAAAATTATTATTATACAACAAATTATGAAGGAGAGTTTTACTACCTAATGTCGTACAATATTACTTCTGGGGAAAGAGATTTAATTTATAAAACAAATTGGGATGTCAGAAATAGTTATCTAACCAAAAATAACACTTATAGAGTAATATCTATAAATGAAGACGCAAAAAATAGATTAGTTGTTATAAATAATAATGACAAATCTACAGTAAACTTTAATGGGTTTGAAGGTTTAAATATTGATAGCGTTTATTTTTCTGAGAATGAAGAGATGCTTAGAATCAGCGCTAGAAGCTCAAAATCTCCTGGTGAAATATATACCTATAATTTAACAAATAATGAGCTAAATAAAATAACTTCAAATTTAAATTCAAAGATAAACCCTTCAAACCTTGCAGAGGGAAAAGTTGTTAGATATGAATCTTTTGACGGATTGAAAATACCTGCCATTTTATATAAACCAAAAAATGCTACGAAGAAAGAAAAAGTACCTGCTCTTGTGTGGGTACATGGTGGCCCAGGTGGGCAGTCTAGGATTGGTTACCGGCCATTAATTCAATATCTAGTAAACCACGGATATGCAATTCTAGCTGTCAACAATAGAGGCAGTAGTGGTTATGGAAAAACCTTTTATTCTTTGGATGATAAAAATCACGGAGAAAACGATTTAAAGGATTGTGCTTGGGGAAAATATTGGCTTCAAAAACAAGAATATATTGACACAGAAAAGATTGGAATAATAGGTGGTAGCTACGGCGGATTTATGACCATGGCTGCAATGACCTTTATACCTAATGAGTTTAAGGTTGGTGTAAATATATATGGTGTGACGAATTGGGTTCGAACACTACGATCAATACCAGCTTATTGGGAATCATCAAGGAACCAATTATACAAAGAAATGGGTAACCCTTACTCTAAGGACTCGATTAGGTTGTATAATATTTCTCCTTTATTCCATGCACAGAATATTAAAAATCCCATTATGGTTTTACAAGGGGCAAACGATCCTAGAGTTCTTCAAATAGAGTCCGATGAGATGGTAAAAGCGGCTCGCGATTCTGGTGTTTACGTCGAATATGTGCTTTTTGAAGATGCAGGTCATGGTTTTGCAAAAAAACAACAGCAAATTGAAGGATACAGCAAAATTCTTGCCTTTTTAAACAATCAGCTTAAACAAAGTTTAAAAAAGTAACTCCCTAATAATTAGGGAGTTAAAAGTGGTCCCACCTGTACCAGAACCAACTTCTTAATATGTTATTAATCAACAAGTTACAGAATACAGTGGTACACATTGTGTACCATATATCTCTGTACGTGGTACACCTCTGTGTACCATCAAAATGTGTATCTGCTGATACACATTTTTAACTTTAGGTTAGTTATAGTCCAGTTTGGACTATTTTATTTTTTAAAAATCTGATTTAATTGGTTAAATATTATAAATAAATTTACTTTTGACAGCTTAATATGTCAGAGTATCTTTTAAAAATTGGTAGTGAATTAAGGTCTTTCCCTTTCATTAGGTATTCTAGATATCAAATAAAAGATATTGATAAACTAATTCTTTCTCACCTGAATTTAAGTGACATGGGTAAATTGAGAGACAGGTTTGAAGGTCAGTCTTTTTATGATAAAAAATCAAGAATTATCTTAGCCTATTTAGGTGTTTGTAAACATTTGGACATTACTCCATTAAATATTAATGAACTTGATTTAAATCTTTTTGTCCCTTATATCACTTACAACAATATAAGGTTTAAAATTATAATCAGCGATTTCGGCGAATTCCCAATTATTGAAAAACATGCTCCTGAACCTTTTATTTTTGTCATTGCTAGATCAAATCTTGAATTTTCAATAGTTGGCTATTGCACTGAAAAAGAGTTAAAAAATTCTAAAAATTTTAAGCCATTTAGTACAGATAAAGTAATTTACAAGGCGATTGATAACCTAATTTCAATTTAAAATGAAAACAAACTTTACAGTTGGTAGCTTATACGCTGGAGTGGGTGGAATTTGCTTAGGTTTTATTCAGAGCGGTTTTAAGTTGCTATGGGCTAATGAGTTTGACAAGAACGCTTGTACTACCTACAGGAAAAACTTTAAACATAAACTTTATGAAGGTGATGTCATGAGTCTAGATGTTGAAAAATTAGAAAAGGTAGACGTATTAACAGGAGGGTTTCCTTGTCAGGCCTTTTCAGTAGCTGGATATAGAAAAGGCTTTAATGACCCGAGGGGTAATCATTTTTTTAGAATGTTAGATTTTATTGACAAGATGAGACCTAAAGCAGTTCTGTTTGAAAACGTAAAAAATCTTGTAGGTCATGATAAAGGAAATACATTTAAGGTTATTAAAAAAGAAATCTTATCTAGAAACTATTCTTTTAATGCTAAAGTTATAAACACAAAAGATTATGGAAATGTTCCACAAAACAGAGAAAGAATTTTTATAGTTTCTTTTAATTACGATGATTTTCCAGATTGTGATGATAGGTTTAGTTTCCCAAATAAAAAAATCTTAACAAAAACTATTTTAGATGTTATTGACAAAAAAAAAGTTGATGAAAAATTCTACTACAGAGAAGATAAATACATGTATGAAAGTTTAGTAAATGAAATTAAAGATAATGACACCGTCTATCAGTGGAGAAGACAATATGTAAGAGAAAATAAATCAAAAGTATGTCCTACACTTACAGCAAATATGGGAACTGGGGGGCACAACGTACCATTAATTAAAACAAAATATGGTATTAGAAAATTGACTCCAAAAGAATGTTTTGGTTTTCAAGGATTCCCAAAAGATTATAGTTTTCCTGAAATTTCCAATGGTCAACTATATAAACAAGCTGGCAATTCAGTTAGCGTCCCTGTAATAAAAAGAATTTCTGAAAATATAATGACAGTTTTAAAGGGAGGAAAGTGTCCTGAAAATGACCTGCTTTTTTAAAACATTATTTGCCCTTTATTTAAATTTTGACTAAGTTTCTCATATCTAATTATTGATTTGAGAAAAATCTCTAAAACTTTATTACTTCCTGAGGGGACATTCCAAACAGAAGTTTTGTCTTTTGACGAAAGTGATAGAGAAACACTTAGATCAATATATCTTGATTGGAGAAAACTTTGTCAAGATTTAAATTCTTTAGATTCAAGAGGAATTAATTTGCCAGAGGGGCTCTCAGAAAGTGCTTTTTGTTTGGAGATGAATTGCTATAGAATAACCAAATCTATTTCAGGAGCTAATACGTCTTTCGATGCTTATGATCCTTTTAGTAAAAGTAGAATTCAAGTTAAAGCTTGTAGTGTTCTCCCAGATCTAACGTCTTTCGGTCCAAGATCAGTTTGGGACAAATTTTTTTTTGTTGATTTTTATAGAAATGGAGATTGGAATGGTTTATTTGATATTTATTTTATTGAAAATAATTTAATATACAACCATAAAGTAAATTCTCAACAAACTTTTAAAGATCAACAAGAACAAAACAGAAGACCTCGATTTAGTATCTACAGAGAAATAATTTTGGAGAGAAAAATTCAACCTATTAAAACAGGTAATCTAAATATTTAAGTATTTGCTAATCAAATTATTTCTGTCTAGATTTCAATCATGAAATATATTTTTTCTAAAAAAGATATAGAAAAAGCTTTTTCTTTTGCTGTTAAAATACATTTGGATCCGAGTAAGGCTCCGGTTGGTAGAACATCTGCTGAACCAAGAGGTTTTGGAGCTACATGTGATGCATGGATGTCAGGAAAATTAGTTGAGATTGGGGTAAAAAAAATGATAGAAAAAAAGACTAAATCAAAATCATTAAAACTTGATTTTGAACTTAGAAATCCGAGTGAAGTTAGAATCGAACCCGATATTATTCGAGTAATAGAAAAAAAAACTGAGCGTAATCCAAACGTTTTTACAGAAATTAAAAGAGCTTCTGAAACGGACAGGTGGTCAGGGTTGACTTTAGATCAAAAAAAGTCAATGATTGAGGGGGCTAATGGAAAAGAAATGTACATAATTTCTGCTAGTTTAAATTGTGATAATTTAAAAAACAATAATCCAAAATCTGGAGATATTCTTGGGATGTATTTAAAACAAATAACAAACAATAATGAATTTAAAGGGTTTTCTGATTTAAATCTCTATGCTAAACTAGAATATGTATTGTCGATGAATGATTTAGAAACTTTTGGGAATGAGTTTTTAAAGGATACTCTGTTTTATGAAACTTCAATTTTTAATGAAGTAAAAAACATTTTTAAAAAGGACGGTAGCTTACGAAGCGGTATTAGTGTAGTTGAAAATAAATCATTTTTTAATGATAAAATTTATCTCTACACACCCGATGGACAAGGAGATGATGAAAAGGGTATATTTAATGTTAAAGGAGATTCTTTTTCAATATTAGAGAAAACAAACCCTAAGTCAATAAAAAAATTTATTCTTTGTCATAGTAATGTGTTTGTCTACAATAAAACATTTGGGGGGTTCCATTTAAAAAAAGGTAAAGTTTATCAATTTAACTTATTCACCGTTGGAAGAGATCCTAAGTTAAAACGAGACAACATTTTCATATCAAAAAAAAGGATTGAGGAATTAATTAAAAATGGTGAAATTCAAAATCCAGAATCTCGTTTAGAAGAAATTTCAAAAAATATTTAGATTATGTGTATCAGCAGATACACTTTTTTATTTATTATGGTACACATTGTACTATAATCTTGGCTTATAGAAAAGATATATGTGGTACACAAAATGGTACACAAATACCATTTTTGAATAGTAAAAACAAAAAACCCCTCAAGAAGAGGGGCTTTAAGGGTGGTCCCACCTGGACTATAACCACATGTTTACGTCATTGATAATCAATTGATTAGAAAAACAGATGGTACCCATTGGGTACCAAAGTGGTACCTTTTGGGTACCAACAGAAAGTGTAAAAGCAGTTACACTTTCTCGCCCTTGACTGGTTATAGTCCGATTTGTACTTTAATTTGTTGAAAGATTGATAATCTCAAATTTGACCTTAAGGTAAAAGGTCATTACTTTGTTAAAAAATTCTTTGAGAAAAAAACTTAAAATTCTATCACTTTTTGCAAATACAGGTGTAGCAGAATCCCTTCTTCATGAAACTAATGCCGAAGTCGTGATTGCAAACGAGATAGATGATCGAAGATGTAAATTTTACCAATCAATATATCCAAAGACTAAAGTTATTTATGGGGATATAAGAAATAAAGAAATTTTTTCAACTATTGTTAAGGAAGCAATTAAATCAAAAATAGATTTAATTATAGCAACTCCTCCTTGTCAAGGAATGAGTACTGTTGGCAAACAAGATAAGTTTGACAAAAGGAATCAGTTAGTATATTACGCTCTTGAAATTATTAAAAAAGTTAAACCCAAGTATGTTTTAATAGAAAATGTTCCTCAACAGCTAAAAACATCTATTTCGGTAAATAATATCTTTTTATTTATTCCAGAATATATTAAACAGTCTTTAAAAAATGAATATTACATAAAAGATTCTGTAATAAATTCTGCTGATTATGGTGTGCCTCAAATAAGAAAAAGGTCTTTATTTCTTTTAACCAGAAAAAACATAGAAAATACATTAGATTTTTTAAATAAATCCGAATTCGATAAGCACATAACACTAGAGGAATCAATTGGGCATCTTCCCTCGCTTGACCCAAAGATTCAAGGGTTTTCCGACAAAGAACAATTGAATTATTTTCCCGAATTTGAAATTAAAAAAAATAGAGCTTTACAAGTCTCCCCCTGGCATAGACCACCATTACATAAAATCAGACACGTTGAAGTAATGTTGAGAACAAGTGAAGGTTGTTCAGCATTATCAAATAAGGTTTTTTATCCGAAAAAAGCTGATGGAACTAAAATTAAAGGTTATAAAAATACATATAGAAGACAATTGTGGAACAGACCTTCTTACACTGTTACAACTTACAATGGTGCAATATGTTCCCAAGATAATGTACATCCAGGGAGAGAGTTCTCCTTAAATAATGAGAAAATTTACTCTGATCCTAGGGTCTTTAGTATTTTAGAGTTAATGATTGTAATGTCTATACCAACAAGCTGGGATATCCCTCATTGGGCTAATGACAGTTTAATAAGGCATTCGATAGGGGAAGGTCTTCCTCCATTAGTACTTAAAAAAATTGTAGATAAATTATTTCTAAAAAATGAATCCTAAATTAAAATGTCTTTCTTTATTCTGTAGTGGAGGGTTAGCAGAAACATACTTTGAAGAAATTGGAATTGAGGTTGTACTTGCTAATGAATTAAGAGAGGATAGATGTGCTTTTTATAAACATTTATTCCCCAAAACTGAGGTTATCCAGGGAGATATTACAAAGGACTTTGTTAAAAATGAAATTATAAAAAAATCTATCGAATGTGGCGTTGATTTTATTATTGCAACCCCTCCTTGTCAAGGAATGAGTAGACATGGAAAGAGGGATAAAAATGACACTAGAAATGAATTAATTACACATGTAATCAATATAATATTACAAATTAACCCAAAATATGTCCTTATAGAAAATGTACCTATGCAATTAAGAACTTCTATTTTAGTTGATAATAAAAAGTTTTTAATTCCAGATTATATTAAATCTTCTCTGAAAAACAATTTTAAAATTTATGACGAAAGCATTTTTGATTCTTCAATGTTTGGGGTTCCACAAAGCAGGAAAAGATCTATTTTTAGAATGGTAAATAATAAGGTAAAAATTAAGTGGGGCAGACCTAAAGAAAATGATTTTAAAATCTCTTTAAATGATTGTTTGTCTGAACTCCCATCCCTAGATCCTTTGGTTAGACAAAGTGAAAAAAGGTATAATTTTCCTGACTTTAAAATAAAAAAAGAGGCTGGCTTAAAAGTTTCTAAATGGCACTATCCACCAACACATAGTTGGCATCTAATTGAAACGATGATTCATACCCCTACTGGTAAAAGTGCTTTTGAGAATGATTTTTTTTATCCTAAAAAAAGTACTGGTGATAAGGTTAAAGGAAGAATTAGTTGTTATAAAAGATACCGTTGGGATAACCCTGCAAATACTGTAACACAAAATAACGGAGTTATTTCATCAGCAGTTTGTGTTCATCCTGGAAGAAAAATCATAAAAAATAATACTGTAACCTACTCAGATCCCAGAGTTCTTACAATATTTGAGCTCATGATAATTTCTTCTTTGCCAAAAGATTGGGATATTCCAGATTGGGCAAGCGAAAAATTAATAAGAAATATTATTGGAGAGGGAATACCTCCCTTACTTGTTAAAAGAATTATGGAAGAACTCTTGATTAAACTTTAAACATAAAGAGTTACAGATTTTACATGGTTAATATTGTTTAAAATTTTGATTGGATCTTGTATGGTTCGAATCTCAGGGGGGTTTTTATAGGCGTTTAATAAATTTTTAAATTTATTAATTTTAATAAGAAAATAATCCTGTCTATTTTCATTCATACTTCTCAGTTCATTTGTTGTTACGGTAAAAAAAGAAATATTATCAAAACTGTTTTTGACCTCTAGGTTTAATTCTCTTAAATTCGTTTTAATTAAAATGTCGCATCCTTTTCCTATTGATTTATCAATCCAATTCTTTTCATCATCAAACCCCTTATTAAACCAAATAATTTCTACAATATTTTCGTTTGTTTGTAGTTTAAGGTCTGAAATCAAAGGCAGGAACTCATTTTCTAATAAGTTATAAATATATCTTTCCCCATACCATCCAAGATCAAAACGCTCCTTTTCACTAAAAGAGTTGCTCTTTTTATTAATTTTTGTGGTAACCTTTTTTAAACTTACTGATCTCGTGCTATCCTTTTTTTCTTTTGGAACATGTAAGAAATGGTCCGGATCTTTTAATTTTTTGTGACTTTTAAACTGATCTATTACATTTCTTAATAAAACACTAAGATTCTTTTGCTCTAAAAAATTAGTTCTAATTATATTATCAGAGTTAGAATCTTTAGTGACTGAATTATTAATAATAAAAGAATTAATGTCATCATCATATTCTTTAAGCACATTTTCTTCTAACTCATAAAATCCTCTAGTTTTAGACTTTTTAATAATCTTTAAACTTTCAAAAAAAATGTGAATTTTTGGGTCAAAAAACTTTCCCCCTCCTTGGTCTTTGATTGTTTTTTTTTCTTCTATTTCATTTTTAAGATCGTTTACCTTTTTTAATGATTCTTCAAATGATAGTCCTAAGACTTCTAAATAGAATAATACACATCCAAAATGAAAAATGCTAATAGATTTTTTTTTAATTAACATTTTTAGAAAAACTAAAGGAGGTTCTACATTTGAATCTGAATTTACACCATTATTGTTTCTTCCAAATGAAGATGTCGATAGGACATCAAAAATAATATCAATTTTTTTTTGACGAGATTTTGATTGAGCATAATCAAAACCAAAATTAGTTAAGTAATATAATGAATTTGATTTATCAAAGAAAATTAAACCAAAATACCGCGGGAGAACTGTCTTGTGAATAATAGAAGTTGGATCTATACCAACTTCTTTTTGAGCAAGAATAGTCTCAATTCTTTGATAGAAATTATCTGAATCCATTTGACCTCCATTTTTAAATAAAATCGAAATTGATGATTCAAAAAAAGATAGATCACCACTGTTTTTTGGTAAAACTAAATTGACACTACCTTTTCTACCCATAATAGTAAAATTAGCGAATTTATGAAGAAGGTGTAACTGCTTTTACACTTTCTCACTCTTCGCCTGGTTTAGTCCGGTTCGGACTTTAACTTCTTTAAAGAGTAATAATGTTTGTTTGAACTTCTTTAGATTTTAATATGTTTTTATCAAAGAACTCTTTAACACATTTTTTTTCATCTTTAGTTGGCCGTATTAGCTCTTTACAGTCTTTTATTGGAGGACATGCATCAAACCAATTAAAAAACTCATTTGAAAACTCTCTTGTATTTGGCTTGGCATTTCCAAATTTATATTCTGTAATTTTTCCAGTTTTTAATTCATTCTTTGGATACCCTAAGAAATAATCAATAGATGTTACCACTCCATTTGTCAAGTTCTCTGTGAAATTCAAATCAATAATTTTTCCATTATTAAGCTCAAAAAAAGACCAAAAAAACCTATTGTCATAAGGGTCTTTGCTTTCTTCAGATTCCATAACACAACCGTAGTTTTTATATCTGACAACTTTTAAGGACATCTAATAAATATATAAAGAAAGTGTAAAAGCGGTTACACTTTCTAAAATTAAAAATCGAAGGAAATGGTACCCATTGTGGTACCCAAACCTCTTTTGTGGAAAAAAAAGAACCCTAGCTTCCTTGTTTATAAGGAGTTAGGGTTTATTTATGTGGTCCCACCTGGACTTGAACCAGTTAATTAAGTGGTTGATTATTAGATTCTTATCGGTTATCATGGAACTCAGTGAGTTCCACAACTGAGTAAATTTGGAACTCACTGAGGTCTTGTATCTTCTTTTAAAAGTTGTGATTAAGAGGGATAAACTGTTAAGTATCTAATTATTTATATTGTTATACTTCTGTTTAATTAAAAACATCAGATAGTCTATATCGAAGTCATTGTCAACTGTAATTTCATAAAATTTTTGTGTTGATCCGTTACCCAAGGTTCTTTGAGTTTTGGTTGTAACATTTTTTGGATCGTCAATTGTAAAATAATTCTCCCCTTTATAACCATCTGGATTGTGAACACCTCTAACGATTGTGATTTTCATTTTCGTTTTTTGGAACCTTAAATATAAAACTGTTTTAAAGGAAACTCCCCCAATTATTATACTGACATAATTTTTTTTAGGTTTTAATTCAACCCCTTCCATTTCATTTAATCTATTTACAATTTCGTTCCATTTATCAAGATTATTTTGAGATACGTTAGAGATTAAATCCTCGATATCATAAACCTTCACTTCCTTACTAACAGAACTTATCAAATTTTCATTTTTGGAATTATCTAAAGATTGAATACTTTCATTAGAAGTAGACTTATGTAAATTAAAAATCAATGATTTATTTGAGAATCTCTTGATTTCCCAAAGTTCAAACGGAAGATTTTTAAAATTTACACTATCCTTCTGAAATGAATTGAAAGAAGGGGAAATAAACATTATTTTAGATTGAGACCAATCTATTTCCTTAGTATTAAAAACCTTATTGAAATGTTGGGATAGAATAAGAAGGAAATCAGATTTATTGTTTAATAATAACTGTAGATATGTGTATCCCTGGTCAATAACGGAATAACTACTTCCTTTTTTATATTCAATTATAACAAATGAATTGTTCTCCTGATCATAACATAGAGAATCAATACGATATTTATCAATTCTTAGTTCTGATTTTATAAATAATAAATTGAAGATTGAGTCGGTATTTTTCTCAACAAGGTCTTGTATGTCTCTTTCAAGTTTAAAAGGAATTTGTTTTACTTCCTCAACCGAATGGTTCTTATGATTAAATAATTTCATAGGTTCTTTAGATATAATTTAAATATATAAATTCCATTTTAAAAACTTTAAGATCTAATAATTTCATCATACTTGGAACTCATCTTGGAACTCACTCCCACTTTTTAGGAAAAAAGAAACCCCTAAACCCTTGTTTTACATAGGATTAGAGGTTTTTGTTGGTGGTCCCACCTGGGCTCGAACCAGGGACCAACTGATTATGAGTCAGCTACTCTAACCAACTGAGCTATAGGACCTTTTCAATCACATCAATCAAATACAAAAGTGAGTTAATTTAAAAATTGCATGCATAAAATTCTAAAATTAAATCGCCTTTTGGACTAGTTTTCAAAAACAAATATAGTATAAATTTTAGGTGTCTATGTCCAAGATTGATAGTTTGCTTTATGATTTTTTTTTAAGCTATCTTGTAAAGAATGATAGAACGTAATTTTATAGATATTAATAACGAGGAGTTTTGGAATACTCTCACTCATTTTATAGGATTAATTGTAGCATTAATAGGAATCCCTTTTCTTTTTTTCTATGACACTCACTTCTCATGCTTAAGTGTTTTTTCTTTGTCTCTATTTTCTATTGGTCTGTTATTGGTCTTTGGATCCTCAACAATTTATCACAGAGTGTCAGAAGCAAATCTTAAAAGAAAATTGAAAATTATTGATCACATCAGTGTATTTTACTTAATATTGGGATCTTATGCTCCCGTTTGTTTAATAACGCTTTATGATTATTCGGGGGTTTTTATTTTTTCTACAGTACTAATTATAGCTATAATTGGAACTATTTTGAAAATTTTTTACACAGGAAGACTCGAGATATTATTTCTTTTATTTTACTTGACAATGGGGTGGTTAATTTTAATTGATATCCGAACACTTTTTGATATAATTAATACGAAAGCAAAAGTTTTGTTAATTGCAGGAGGAATTTCATATACCGTCGGGGTGTTGTTTTATGCCTTTGATAAAATTAAATTTTTTCATTCTATATGGCATGTTTTTGTCTTGGCTGGATCAGTTTTTCACTACTCTATGATTTTATTTTATATAATATAGATTCAATCATAATTAATTGTTCTTTAGAAGGGATAAATAATTTGTTAATTTAGCCGACTAGTTTAAAAGAATGGGATCAGCTAAATTTTGGAGAAATGCCACAATAATTTCATTAATTCTAACTATACTCTCTGTAGTTAATACCATTATAAAAATATTTACATAACATGAGAAAATACATTACGATATTTTTTTCGCTTTTGGTTTCTTCTCTTTTTAGTCAGAAACCGAATTACACTGTTTCAAAAGAACGGCTTTTAAAAAATTTGAAAAAACTTAGTGTGTTCGGTATTAATAAAAATAACGGAAATGACAGGGTAGCATATAGTGACTACGATGTCCAAGCTAGAGAATATTTGAAGGAGTACATGGAAAATCTTGGGTTAAAAGTTCACGTCGATTACGCAGCAAACATAATTGCAAGAAAAGAAGGGTCAAATAAAAAGCTTAGACCAATCATTTTTGGTTCCCACATAGATGCTGTTCCAAACGGTGGGCATTACGATGGGCCTCTAGGGGTAATTAGTGGTATTGAAGCTCTAGAAACAATTTTAGATAATAAAATTATTACTTCTCATCCTCTGGAGTTAATTATTTTTACAAATGAAGAAGGTGGGGTCTTTGGGAGTAGAGCGCTGGCCGGAAAATTAAATAATGATGTGTTAGAGATTAAAACGGCCTCAGGCTTTACAAACGGAGAAGGTGTTGACAGACTTGGTGGAAATCAAAAGAGAATTTTTGAGGTTACTAAATCTTCTAATGATTACCATGCATTTGTTGAACTTCACATTGAGCAAGGAAATATTTTAAACAAAAACAATATCGATATTGGAGTTGTAACTGGAATAGTTGGATTAAAATGGTGGGATGTTACAATTACTGGATTTGCAAATCATGCAGGCACAACCCCCATGGATGAAAGAAAAGACCCTATGATTGCTGCTGCTGATTTTATTTTGCTTGTAAAAAATATTATTAATGAAATACCCGGCAATCAAGTTGGAACCGTTGGTAAAATTGAGGCTTACCCTGGAGCACCAAATGTGATCCCAGGGGAAGTAAAACTTAGTTTAGAAATAAGAGATTTAGATGAGAGTAAAATAGATTTTTTATTCAGAGAGATAGAAAAAAAAGCTAAAATAATTGCCTCAAACAACGAAACTACTATTTCTTTTTCATCCATTGATATAAATGCAAGTCCCGCTCTAATGAACAAACAAATTCAAAGTTTGATTATAGATGCTGCAAACGAATTGAATTATTCTTTTAAAAAAATGCCAAGCGGAGCAGGACACGATGCCCAAGATATGGCGATCATAGTTCCCTCTGGAATGATTTTTATACCTAGTGTTGACGGTATTAGCCACTCGCCAAAAGAATTCTCTTCAGATGAAGATGTATATAAAGGAGCCAATATCCTTCTTAATACGATATTAAAGCTTGATAAAAAAAAGTTTTAATAGAAAAAACATTTCATGGATAAAAACACCAAAAAATGGATTTATTTGTTTTTACTTTCGGGTATTTGGGGTAGCTCATATATATTAATTAAAAAGGGATTGGTGGGTTTATCGCCGATTCAATTGGCTTGTTTTAGAATTATAATCACATCACTTATACTAGTATTTTTTGGCCTAAGGCATGTTAAAAACTTAAGCAAAGATCAATGGAAATGGTTATCCGTTACAGGGTTTTTTGGAACGTTCTTCCCTACTTTTCTGTTTGCTTATTCAGAAACAAAGATAGATAGTTCTGTGGTCGCTGTTTTGAATGGATTAACACCCCTGTTCACACTATTTATTGCTGTGCTTTTTTTTAGTTACACTTTTAAGAAACTTCAGTTTTTAGGGGTTGCCGTTGGGCTATTGGGAACTGTTATGCTCATATATGATGAATATTCCTCAAAATCCTTTTCTAATGCAAACTATTCTTTACTAGTGTTAATTGCATCTCTTTGCTATGGATTTAATGTCAATATTTTAAAATACAAACTCAAAGGTGTTTCCTCAATTGGGATAGCTATTGGAAACTTTTTAGCCATTACGCCTCCTGCTTTAATTCTTTTGCTCTTATCGGACTTTTCTTGGAACACTTTTTACAAGGAGGAAGATATTATAACCTCACTTTTATTTGTATTTATTCTAGCCTCTATGGGAACTGCCCTAGCAAAAGTTATGTTTAATGAATTGGTTACTATTTCCTCACCTGTTTTTTCAGTTTCGACCACTTACTTGCTCCCAATAGTAGCTATAGGTTGGGGAATTCTAGATGGAGAATCATTTGGTATAAGTAAGATTCTGTCTGCTTTTATTATTTTGCTTGGTATTTATCTCATTACTAAAAAAAATTTAAAAACATAATATTTGTATAATTTTTAAAAAGGGTTTACTTTAAAAAATAAATATGACAAGTGTAGTTAATTATTTAGGAAATCTAAGAACAGAGTCTATCCACATATCCTCTAACGATAAAATAGTTACAGATGCGCCTAAAGACAATAACGGAAAAGGGGAGGCTTTTTCTCCCACAGATCTAGTTGCTTCGTCTTTATCATGTTGCATTTTAACTGTTATAGGAATTGTTTCTAAAAAAATAAAATATGACTTAACGAACACCAAATCTTCAGTAAAAAAAATAATGGCTGGTAACCCAAGGAGGATAGCCGAGATTGTTGTGAAGATTGAATTTTCTAAACCTGCCGATTCTAAAACAAAGACAATAATTGAAAAAACTGCTCTAAATTGCCCTGTTGCAAAATCACTACATCCAGATATAAAGCAGAATATTTCATTTATTTGGCCAAATTAATTTTCCAATATGTATGTTAAATTTTAATCTCTTTTTAATTAAAAAAATTCTTACAGTTCTGGTTTTTTTTCCAATTGGTTTCCCATTTTCGTCAACTGAACCATCAGATTGTCGTTTACGGTTGAGATATACATCCTTTGACAAGATGACTAAAAATGAAAGGATTACTTGGCTTTTTTGTGCATATGAAAAACTTAAAGAGGGAGATGACAAACATTTGAGAGTTTATAAAGAGAAGAATGGCGATATTCCAAATTACAATCAGTTTTTGAAATTGTGGGAAAACAGGGATTTAGATAAGTAAACCTTTGTGATTTTTCAAGATTAAAAATCTTGCCGTATTTTTGGATTTTGAAACTCTTATACAGATGATAGTTGAACAAATATACACCGAGTGTTTATCCCAGGGTTCTTATTATATTGAAAGTGAAGGTGAGGCTGCAATAATCGATCCATTAAGAGAAATTGACTCCTACATTGAGAAAGCTGCTAAAGGAAGGGCTAAAATAAAGTATGTTTTTGAAACTCATTTTCATGCCGATTTTGTAAGTGGGCATTTAAGTCTATCCAAAAAGACTAGCGCTCCCATAATTTTTGGTCCAAATGCGAATCCTTCTTTTAAGTCAATAATTGCAGCAGATGGAGAAAAATTCCAAATTGGTAAAATAAGCTTACAATTAATTCATACTCCCGGACACACAATGGAAAGCAGCTGTTATCTTCTTAGAAACGAAAATGATAAAGAAATTGCAGTTTTTACTGGAGATACCTTATTCCTAGGTGATGTTGGAAGACCTGACCTGGCTCAGGAAAATAAGAATATGACAAAAGAATATCTGGCAGGTCAACTTTTCGATAGCCTAAGAAATAAATTGATGCCTTTACCAGATAATATAATCATATATCCTGCCCACGGAGCAGGATCTGCATGTGGAAAAAACATGATGGATTTAACTAGTGATTCCCTTGCCAATCAAAAAAAAGTTAATTATGCGCTTCGTGAAGACATGAGTAAAGAGGAATTTATAAATGAAGTGACAAAGGGTCTTTCTGCTCCTCCAAAATATTTCCCGTCAAATGTAGAACTCAATAAAAAGGGGTATGAGGATGTTGCAACTGTAATAAATAAAAGTCTAAATCCTATAAATATTCATGACTTTAATATATTAAGAAAACAAAATGATATTTTAATTTTAGATGTACGATCAAAAAATTTATTTTCTGAGGGTCATATACCAGGAAGTTTATTCATAGGTCTAGAAGGTATGTTTGCTCCATGGGCCGGGACTCTTATTGAGGACGTTAATCAAAAGATAATTATAGTTTCTCCTAAAGGAAAAGAACAAGAAGCCATATCAAGATTGGCAAGAGTTGGTTTCGATAACGTTGTTGGGTTTTTGGATGGTGGCTTTGATAGATGGGTAAAGTCGTCGGGAGAAATAAAAAAAATTGAATGTATAAGTGCTAAAGAATTTGTTAATCAATCCAAGTCCTTAAGAAGAAATATTTATGACGTCAGGAATGAGGATGAATTTAAAATTAGTCATTTCAACGGTGCAAAAAATGCTCCTTTAAAAAATATCGGTAAATATATCCATGAGCTTAGAAAAAACTCGCCATTATATCTTTACTGCAAAGCTGGATATAGGAGTGTTGTTGCAAGTTCAATTATAAATAAAGTTAATGACTTTAAATTAATAAATATTGAGGGAGGATATGATATGATTGAAAAAATTAACTTTTCTTCCTAATTCTAGAAGTAAGCACTTATAAATATAAAAACTACAAACAGAATGTATAGGCATATAAGATAGATACTATGCCTTGTTTTTAGCCCCCTGTTAAAATAAAAAATATAAAAAGAAATTATCGTCAAAATAATTAAGCTTATTTGTAATTCTATAACATCCGACAAAGTCGATTCAGGCATGACTATTGGCCCTTTAATTAATGTGAATGCAAAAATAGGTAAGCCAAGGGCAAAACATATATCAAAAATATTACTCCCAAGCGCATTTGCAATTGCATCATCATAATCACCCTTTATTGCGTCCCTATAGGATAAAATTGTGTCTGGCAAGCTGGTTGCTGCTGATGCAAGGATAACTGCTATAAAATAAGGTGCAATCCCCATTCCTTCGGCAATGGTCTCACAGGCATTAATTAACAAAACACATGCTGAGCCGATTATACCCATAGAAAACAGCAACAAAGACCAAGCATTCAGTGAATTAGCTTTTTTTCTGAAAAAAATATTAACGAAATCAAAGTATACAATAGATTTTAAAATTGGGGTTTTACCTTTTCCTTCGGCTTTGTTGGAAATTAAACTTACATTTTCAACAGATTTCATAGACGTAAACATGTAAAAAAGGTAAATTAAGTATGATGACATTAAAATAAGACCATCCAACCAATCTATTCGGTTCTTATAAATTACATACATTAAAAGAAATTCACAGAAAATTAAACCTAATCCATCTCTAAGAATTACTTTTTTCGAAACTTCAACCTTATTGGTAATTCCCATTAATGTGACTGCCATAATTACAACTGCAGGGATAATCATACTATTAAAAATTGCACTACCTGATGTTGTCCCCATCCCAAAAGCAAAATTATCCAATTCACCTAGCATTATGAGACCAAAAAGGGTAGTGAAAAGCTCAGGCATTGAACTGCCTATAGCATTTATAGTGGCCCCTCTAACACCTTCTGTTAAATTCCTCCCTAAGTAGTCTGACGCGGCTTGGAATCCATCACTTGATCTCCAAATTACTATCATGGCAATGAAAATAGAACAAAACGGAACAATAAGTTCATTCATTTTTGAAACTTTGATTGTCAAAAGTAATACTAAATTTTGTTTTCTTAATGTTTAAAATAATTTCTACCAACAGTAAAAAATTATACATTTACTTTAATGAATTCCCAAAGACAAAAAAAAATTTGTTCGGTTCTACAAAAAGAGTTGTCAAATATATTTCAAAAGGCTATTAGATTTAGTGATTCATCTAACAAGCTGATTTCTGTAACTAAGGTTAAAGTTTCACCAGATTTATCTATCGCAAAAATCTATGTTAGCATTTATCCCACAAAAAATGCGGATGGGTGGATAAAGGGACTTCGTGAAAACACCTCACAGGTCAAGCACACACTTTCACAAACACTTAAGAATGAACTTAGAATAATTCCGGACTTAACTTTTTATTTAGATGACTCTCTTGACTATATTGAAAAAATTGAATCATCAATAAAAGAAGGGAAAAATCCAATAAAAAAATAACTTGAAAGTATCTCTGTATTTTGCTCTAAAATATTTTTTTTCTAAAAAAGAGAAATCTGTTATCAACATAATGAATATGATTGCGGTTATAGTTATTTCATTTTCAACAGCCTCTTTATTTATAGTTTTAAGTGCCTTTAGTGGTCTAAAAACTTTTGGACTTTCTTTTACCAATAAATTTGATCCTGATTATAGAATAAAGCCCAGAAGCGAAAAAAAATTAATTCTTTCTAATGAACAATTATCAAAAATTAATTTAATCCCAAGTGTTATTGAAAGTTCACCAGTACTAGAAAATAAAGTGGTTTTAAGCTTCAAGGGTAAAACTATGATGGCTGTTTTAAGGGGGGTGGGGCAAAACTATTCAAAAATAGTTCAAATAGATTCACTGCTAATTTCAGGGAGTTGGTTCAACGCCGGTTATTCGGAGGTAACTATTGGCAGCTCTATCTCAAGAATTCTAAACCTTGGGGTTTATGATTATTCTGATCTTTTGAAAATAACTGTGCCAAGGAAGTCAAACAAAACAACAATTAATTTTGACCCTTTTAAAAGTGAAACGGCATTAGTCGCAGGAATCTATTCTTCAATTGACAACATGAGTAGATTTTATATTTTCTCTGATTTAGACTTTGCTAGAAAAATTTTTCAAAAGAAAAATGACGAATTTGATTTTATTGATTTAAAAGTTAAAGGATCCCCAGATATTGAAGATTTAGCTGACGAAATATTTAAATTATTGGATACGCCAGTAAATATTGAATCTAGAAAGGAATTAAACTCGGCAGTATATAAGATGATGAATACTGAAAATATAATTTTATATTTTGTTTTTAGCTTAATCGTGATTATATCCCTTTTTTCTTTATTTGGTTCTATTATTATTATGTATTTAGACAAAAAAAGGGAGTTTTTCATTTTCCATGCAATAGGAATTGTTCCAAAACAAATCTGGCAAATTTTCTTTTTTTTGGGTTGTTGTATTTCTTGGGTTGGATCACTTTTGGGTTTCATAATGGGCTTCATAATTATCATAATTCAAAAAAACTTTCCCTTTATTTATGTTCCATCAACATCACTTGCATATCCAGTTGAAATACAATTTGAGAATTGTTTGGCTGTTTTGTTAACTGTATTTATATTGGGATGCACAACTTCCCTTGTAGCTACGGCTGGTATTAGGAAGAAAGCCTATTTGTATTTAAACTAATTGTGGTTCTTTAAAGTTGTCTCGTAGGTCATTTAGAATTGCCATTACCTCCTCGACTGAATTTGAAGAGATTAGTTTTATTTTAAACTTCTTGATATTTTCAATTCCCTTGAAGTATCTGCCATAATGTTTTCTTGTCTCATAAATCGCAAGTTTTGGCCCCTTCCATTTAACAGACATCTCAAAGTGTCTTTTAACTATGTCGATCTTGTCAATTATTCTTGGTTCTTCTAATTTTTCTCCAAATTTGAAATAGTGTTTTATCTGATTGAAGATCCAGGGGTTCCCAATACTCGCGCGTCCAATCATTGCACCATCTAAACCAAACTTGTTTTTCATTTTTAAGGCTGCCTCTGGAGAATCTACATCTCCATTTCCAAAAACAGGAATTTTCATTCTGGGATTATTTTTCACGTCAGAAATCAAAGTCCAATCCGCCTTACCCTTATACATCTGGGATCTAGTCCTTCCGTGAATTGATATAGCAGCTATCCCTACGTCCTGAAGTCTTTCTGCAACTTCAACTATTTTAATAGATCTTTCGTCCCACCCTAGTCTAGTCTTCACAGTAACTGGTAATTTTGTTTTTTTTACCATTTCCTTAGTTAGCTTAACCATTAGAGGGATATCCTTTAAAATACCTGCTCCAGCTCCCTTACAGACAACTTTTTTTACAGGACAACCGTAATTAATGTCTATTATGTCAGGGTTTGTATTTTCAACTATTTCAATTGATTTTAACATTGATTCTAGATTTGAACCAAAAATTTGAATCCCAACTGGTCTTTCATTTTTATAAATATCAAGCTTTTGAATACTTTTAGCAGCATCTCTAATCAGTCCTTCGCTAGATATGAACTCAGTATACACAATGTCTGCTCCATTTTCCTTGCATAAAGCACGAAAAGGGGGATCGCTTACATCTTCCATTGGAGCAAGGAGTAAGGGGAAACCGTCAAGTTCAATTTTGCCTATTTTTACCATGAAATTTCACAAAAATAAAAAAAAGCCTCCATACAATAGCGTATATTTACAATGATTGAAAATTTAAATGGATCTAATTAGAAATTTTTGTATAATCGCTCACATCGACCACGGAAAAAGTACTCTCGCGGATAGGCTTTTGGATTTTACTGAAACCATTGAGCAAAGGGAAAAGAAAGACCAGCTTTTAGACGATATGGATCTTGAAAGAGAAAGGGGAATAACGATTAAGTCTCATGCGATACAGATGGAACACATACTTGAAAATAAAAAATATATTCTTAATTTAATTGACACCCCTGGACATGTTGATTTTTCATATGAGGTGTCTAGATCCATTGCTGCCTGCGAAGGGGCTTTACTAGTTGTTGATGCGGCTCAAAGTATACAGGCACAAACCATATCAAACCTATATCTTGCTTTGGATAATGATTTAGAAATAATTCCTGTGCTTAATAAAATAGATCTCCCCTCTGCAAACGTCGAAGAGGTTACAGATGACATAGTTGATTTATTGGGTTGTGAAAAAGATCAAATTTTAAAAGCCTCAGCAAAAACAGGCGAAGGGGTAGATAAAATTATCAGTGCAATAATTAATAGAATCCCTCCTCCAAAAGGAAATATTGATTTACCTCTTCAGGCATTAATTTTTGATTCTGTATTTAACCCTTTTAGGGGAATTGAAACATATTTTAAGGTTATTAATGGTCAGATTAAAAAGGGGCAAACCATTAAATTCATGGCAACTGGGAAAAGTTATGTTGCAGACGAAGTAGGAACTTTAAAACTCAACAAGGTTTCCAAAAATTTGATTTTTGCTGGAGACGTTGGATATCTAATCACGGGAATTAAAAACGCTAAGGAAGTAAAAGTAGGTGACACAATTGTAGAGGATGGAAAGATTGAAGTAAATGCCATTGAAGGATTTGAAGATGTGAAGCCAATGGTGTTCGCTGGAATTTACCCTATAGACACTGATGATTATGAAGAACTTAGAAAATCCATGGAAAAGCTTCAATTAAATGATGCCTCTCTAGTTTTTATACCAGAAAGTTCAGCTGCACTTGGTTTCGGATTTAGATGTGGCTTTTTAGGAATGTTACACCTTGAAATAATTCAGCAAAGGCTAGAACGCGAATTTGGAATGAGTGTTATAACTACAGTTCCCAATGTTTCTTATCATGCATTTACTAGAAAAAATCCAACCAAAATGATTCTTGTTAATAATCCGTCTGATATACCCGACCCTTCAATTTTAGAACGGGTAGAGGAGCCCTATATAAAAGCTTCAATAATTACGAAGTCGGATTACATTGGAAATGTTATAACGTTATGCATAGAAAAAAGAGGCAAGATGATTAATCAAACTTACCTTACCCAGGAAAGGGTCGAAATTATTTTTGAATTGCCTCTAGCAGAGATTGTTTTTGACTTTTATGACAGATTAAAAACCGTATCTAAAGGTTATGCATCTTTTGATTACTCACCAATTGGATTCAACGTTTCAAAGCTTGTAAGAGTGGATATACTGTTAAATGGTAATGCTGTCGACGCTTTATCATCTCTAATTCACGCTGATAATGCATATACCATTGGCAAAAAAATGTGTGAAAAGCTTAAAGAGTTAATTCCTAGACAACAATTTGATATTCCGGTTCAAGCTGCAATTGGAGCTAAGATTATATCCCGCGAAACAATTAAAGCTGTTAGGAAGGATGTTACTGCAAAATGCTATGGTGGTGACATAACAAGAAAAAGAAAGTTACTTGAAAATCAAAAAAAGGGGAAAAAGAAGATGAGGCAAATTGGCAATGTCGAAATACCTCAGCAAGCTTTTTTAGCTGTGCTTAAACTTAATGATTAAATAAAAATATGTTTTTTTCTAAATTCGGCTTAAATTTAAGTCGGTGTAGATGAAAGCTGTTTTTTTGTTTAAACTAAACGGTTTTTCATTTTGGAAAAGCTTTTGAATTTTAAAAAAATCTTAAATAAATGAAAAAAATTGTTTTAATTTTTATTGTTAATTGTTCTTTAAATCTTTTTTGCCAAGAAAGGTTTAACCTTGATTATTTGGCTTCAAAATATACACTTACTTCTTTTGAAGGATTTAAGAAATTACTTAGTATTCCAAATGATGCGAACGACAAAATTGGAATAGAGAAAAATATAAAGTGGACTGAGGAAGAGTTTGGGAAAAGGGGATTCAGGGTTTCTAAAATTATGACCATGGGTGCGCCCCTTTTATTGGCTAAAAGAGATTTTACTGCAAAAGGTAAAACGGTCCTTATATATCTTCAAATGGACGGTCAGCCTGTAGATCCTTCCAAATGGAATCAAGAAAATCCATACGTCCCGGTATTAAAAAAAATGAATTCAACTGGTAAATGGGAGGCTCTGGATTGGAATAAAATTTACGAGTATAATGACGATTGGAGAATTTTTGCCAGGTCAGCTAGTGACGCCAAGGGGCCTGTTTCAATGTTTTTGGCAGCAATTGATGCAATTGATGAAAATGGGATCACCCCCAACTTTAATATAAAAGTAATTCTAGATTTTGAAGAAGAAATGGGGTCTCCTAACCTGCCGGATGCCGTTAAAAAAAATGGTAAGTTGCTTAATTCTGACGTTTTAATTATTCTAGATGGTCCTCGTCACAGACTTAATAAACCAACTTTGACATTTGGAGCTAGGGGAATTGCTACTATTCAGTTAACAACGTATGGCCCAATAGTCCCTCAACATAGTGGTCATTTTGGAAACTATGTGCCTAACCCTGCATTAAGATTATCGAAAATACTTGCATCTATGAAAGACGAAGATGGAAAAGTAACCATTAAAGGTTATTATGATGGAATTAAAATTAGTCCTGAAGTCAAAAAAATTCTCAATTCTACACCACATAATGAAAAGGAATTATTAGACCTATTCCAAATCGCGGAATTTGATAAAGTAAAAGACACATATCAAGAAGCTATACAATATCCTTCTTTAAACATCAGAGGAATGCGTTCTGGTTGGATTAATGAAGAAGTGCGAACGATAATTCCCTCTTGGGCAAGAGCAGAAATTGATGTCAGGCTAGTAAAAGAGTCTAACCCGAAAACCCTTTTATCATTGATAAAAAAACACATAGAAAGTTTAGGTTATTTAGTTTTAGATAGGGAACCGAACAAAAATGAAAGATTAAAAAATAAAAAAATTGCAACTTTTACCTCTAAGATTTCATATCAGTCATTTAGAACTAGTCTTAAAAGCAAATACAGTGTTTGGCTTAGGGATGCAATAAAAAAGGGGTTTGGTGAAGATCCTATTTTAATCAGGATGAGTGGAGGCTCAATACCAATTTCCCCATTTGTTAACACTCTAAATATTCCTGCAATTACAGTTCCTACCGTCAATAGAGACAACAACCAACACAGTCCAAATGAAAACATCAGATTGGGAAATTACAGGGATGGGATAAAGACCATTTTGTCTATTTTATCACAGAAACTATAGCATTTAAAAATGAAAGTTATCTACTTTGGACATTCTTGTTTTTTAATTTTATTTAATGGGAAAAAGCTTTTAATAGACCCCTTTATTTCAGGAAACAAGCTGGCAAATAATATTAACATTTCGGATATAAAATGCGATTATATTTTAATTACCCACGGGCATCAAGACCACCTGTTAGATGCAGAATTAATTGGTAATAACAATAATGCTATTATAATTTCAAACTATGAAATTGTTTCATGGTACCAATCCAAGGGGCTTAATGGGCACGGTATGAACCATGGGGGAAAATTTAATTTTGATTTTGGTACGGTAAAGTTTGTGTCCTCGATACATTCTTCTGTACTCCCTGATGGAAGCTACGGTGGAAATCCTGGTGGATTTGTTGTATATGGAAATAATAAATCTTTTTATCATGCTGGGGACACTGCGCTTACCTATGACATGAAATTAATTCCTAGGCTTTGTCCAAAACTTGATTTTGCAATTTTACCAATTGGAGATAACTTTACAATGGGTATAGATGAGGCATTGGTGGCTTCTGATTTTATTAAGTGTAAAAAAATAATCGGTTGTCACTTTAATACATTCCCCCCTATAAAAATTGATGTCGCTAATGCTGTCAAAAAATTTAGCTTTGATAAGAAAGAATTAATTATTCCCAAAATCGGGGCTTCTTTAGATTTGTAAATTAGACTATGTTGAAAATAAAAATTTAAATTCTAGTTTTTTTAGATTATATTAAGTGAAAAAAGTTGGCAAAAACTTTGTTTAAAAGAATTTTAGTTGGTTTTGCGTTTTCTCCAAACTTAAAAGCTAACATATTCACTTCGTTACGTTTGGCTAATTCTCTAGGGGCGAAATTGTTTTTTGTACATGTTGGAAAGAAAACCCCAGTAAAGGAAGAAAAATTTAAAGAAATTTTAAATGATTCCCCAGTGCAGCCAAAGTTGACAAAGGTGCTCTGGGAAGAGGGGAGTCCAATCCCAACCATTTTAAAGTTGTGTGAAAAAAATAAAATTGATTTATTGCTTCTGGGTGCTGTACAAAGAGAAAATGTTTTAAAATTTTATGTCGGATCGATAGCAAGGAAAATTACAAGAACGGCTACTTGTTCAGTTCTGCTTTTAATAAAACCTTCGATTGAAGAGATTCCTTCAAAGCATGTTGTTGTGAATTCTTTAAATGAACCTAACACAGAAAAAACAATAAGGGCCGCATTTGAGTTTTCTTTTTTAATGAACATTCCAAACATTACTCTTGTTGGTGAAATAAGCCAATCTAAGGTAAATGTTACAGCCGACGATGATGAGAGCCTAAAAAAGGTTACCGAAATCAAAGAGGGAATAAAAAACGAAGAAAAAAATAGGTATGATGAAATTTTGCTAAAAATTCCTGACAGTCTTAAAAAAAACAAAAAAATCCAATCTCAAAGTATTTTTGGTGCTAGAGGATATTCTATTGGCCACTATGCTAGGGTTGTTAGAGCTGACTTGCTGGTTCTAAATTCGGAAATAAAGCGCTCCTCTTTTATTTCAAGAATATTTCCAAAGGATCTGGAACATATTTTATCTGAATTACCAACAGATGTTCTTATTATAAAAAACTGAAAATGATAAATGATGAAAGATTTCATAAAAGAACTTCCTAAAAATTTATTCGCCGGATTTGTTGTGTCTTTAGTAGCATTACCACTTGGCTTAGGCCTCGCCATTGCATCAGAAGCTCCGCCTATTTCTGGAGTGATAGCTTCTATTGTTGGTGGAACTGTTGTTGCTATTTTGGGGGGGTCACAATTGACAATAACAGGTCCTGGCAATGGTTTGGTTATAGTTTTATTGTACGCTATTACGTCATTGGGTGGTGGTGATTTATATCAAGGCTACCTATATACTTTAGCCGCTATAATTGTCTCTGGTGCATTAATGTTTCTTTTTGGTGTTTTCAGACTTGGCGCCTTGAGCGAATTTTTTCCCTCATCTGCTTTACAGGGCATGCTTGCTGCTATTGGTGTAGGTATACTCTCTAAACAAGTTCATGTCATGCTTGGTATAACTTCTGTGAGCGGAAAGCCGCTTGAGGTTTTATCTAAAATTCCTGATTCTCTAAAAGTTTTATTTTCTTCCTCTTCTATGGAAATTATACTACCTGCTTTGTTAGGCTTACTGTCTCTTTTAATTCTAGTTTTCTACTCTAAATTGAGAAACCCCCTTTTTAAGTTGATACCTGCTCCAATGTGGGTTGTTTTTCTTGCTATTGGTCTTAATTATTACTACGATTTGATATCATCTCAAGAGTATCCTATAAGTCCAAATCTGCTGATATCCCTTCCAGATGATATTTGGTCTGACTTGCCTACTCCGGATTTTGGAATAGCTTTAACAGTGCCTTTTTTGTCAACAGTTTTTTCTATTACGCTTATTTCTAGCATTGAGTCGTTATTAAGTATCAAAGCTGTTGATAAACTCGATCCCCAAAAAAGAAGATCAAATGTAAATAAAGACCTTCGGGCTTTGGGTATAGCTACTGCCTTAAGTGGATTGGCTGGAGGTCTTAACGTTGTGACCGTAATAGCAAGAAGTTCGGTAAATGTAAATAATGGTGGTACCAATCGTTTTGCTAACATGTCACATTCTTTGATGCTATTATGTTTTATTCTGTTATTTCAAGAGCAAATACAAAGAATTGCTCTTCCCGCTTTAGCTGCAATATTAGTTTACACTGGATATAAACTTGCTGCGCCTAGTAATTTTCTTAGGATTCTTAAAATCGGCAAAGAACAGGCGGCAATTTTTATTGTTACGCTGATTATAACACTTACCAATGATTTAATTACTGGTATTTTCCTAGGAATTGTAACTACCTTTTTAATACATGTTGTTTTAAATAGAAATTTGTTTCTCTTCACTAGAAACCTTTTTAAGCCAAATGTGTTGATGTATTTGGAGGAAGAAACAGGAAATTATTACGTGAGTGTAAAAAACTTCTGCAGCTTCTTGAATTTCTTTCGCCTTAAATCAAAACTCGACGAAATTCCTGAAAATGAACATGCTGTGTTAGATTTTTCATTGTGCAGTTTTGTGGATCACACCGTTATGGAGGGTTTGAATGAATACAGAAGAGGGTTTGCTAGAAAGGGTGGGGCATTTGAAATTATAGGGTTAGATGCCCATACTGCTGACACTCGACACCCCTTCGCAATAAGAAAGTCTCTCCCTACAAATGATTTCTTCAAGATTAATGACAATCTAACGAAAAGACAGTTGTCTCTAAAGAAGCTATCTACAGTTCTTGGTTGGGGATATAGGGCAGAGCCCTCTTCCGATACAAAAGAACTTGAACGTTTTGACCTTTTTAATGCAAAGATTATAAATTATCAATTCAACGAAATAGTAAATGAAAGCGGTGATTTTCACTTGTTTGATCTTTCTTACAGCGAAGGTGCATTTATCTCAAAAGATGATATAATCTCTTCTTTCTTGCTAATAAATCTAAAATTTGATATACCCATTTTTATTTTGGATAGAGAAAACTTACTTGGGGGAATTAATGAAAATACCATTTATAAAGATTTAGATTTTCCAAAATATCCTGACTTTTCCAGGCGCTTTTTCCTTGGGGGAAGAAGGGCTAGTGAAATACGAAAGCTTTTTGACTCAAAACTTATTTTCTTTTTTGAGAGCCACGCTTATTTTAGGGTTGAGTCAATTGGAAGAAGCATTCTTATAAAGGGTAAAAGTCGCCTTTCAAGTATACAGGAAATTAAACAATTACTGGCTTTTTCCACTGAGCTAATGTCAATTATTAATAATAAGTATTTAGATAAATAATTAAAGAAAATGTCTATAATAAAAAACCTTTATTCTATTGAAACCGGTAACTTTAAGCTTGACGGTGGGGCGATGTTTGGAGTTGTGCCAAAGGCTATTTGGAAAAAAACGAATCCTGCCGACGATTTGAATATGATTGATATGGCTGCAAGATCACTTTTAATAGAAACAACAAGTAGCCTTATTTTAATTGATACTGGTCTAGGGGATAAACAAGATGAAAAATTTTTCTCTCACTATCACAAGTGGGGAGAATATTCTATTGATGACTCCATTAAAAAAGCTGGCTTCAGTAGTGGTGACGTTACTGATGTTTTTTTTACACATCTTCATTTTGATCACTGCGGAGGTGCTATAATTAGAAAGGGTAATCGGCTAATTCCTAGGTTTGAGAATGCTAACTTCTGGGTTAATAAAGGTCATTGGGAATGGGCAAATTCTCCAAACTCGAGAGAAAAAGCTTCTTTTTTGCCGGATAATATCCTTCCTCTTAAAGAAAGTGGTAAATTAAATTTGATAGATGCTAATGAAAAACCTCTCGGGTTTGATATTTTAACGGTCAACGGCCATACCGAGAAAATGATGCTCCCTGTCTTAGAATTTAAAAGCAGAACCATAGTTTTTGTGTCAGATTTAATACCTACAAGCGGTCACGTTAGAGTGCCTTTTATTATGGGATACGACACAAGACCCTTGCAAACATTAAGGGAAAAAGAGTCTTTTTTAGAAAAAGCTGCCAAAGATAAATTTCTTCTTTTTTTACAGCATGACGTTAAGAATGAAATTATAGACATTAAAAAAGAAAACAATAAATTCAAGTTAAATAAAACGTTTAAATTAGAGAATATTTAAAACTGCATTATGAGAAGCCTTACTTTCTTTTTTTTATTTGTTAGCATCATTACCCATTCTCAATATTGGCAACAACAAATAGACTATAAAATAGAGGTAGATTTTGACAATATTAATAACCAATACAGGGGTGTTCAAAAAATTGAGTACACCAACAATTCACCCGAAACATTAAAAAAGATCTTTTTTCATTTGTATTTTAACGCTTTTAGACCAGGCAGCGAGATGGCTATAAGACAAGATAATTCAGCTGACAAAAACACTCGATTTAAAATAGATATAGACTCTCTTAGCCCTAAACAGCAAGGCTATTTAAAAGTTTACAATTTGTCTCAAAATGGAAATTTGCTTAAAACCATAAACAGTGAAACTATTTTAGAGGTTGAATTAGATTCTCCCTTATATCCAAATGAAACAACCGAGTTTAGGATGGATTTTGTTGGCCAGGTGCCTGATTTGGTGAGAAGGGCCGGTAAAAACTCTAGGGACGGAATAGAATATTCTATGGCTCAGTGGTATCCAAAAATGTGCGAATATGACTCAGAGGGATGGAATGCTGACCCATATACTGGCCGTGAATTTCACGGTGTTTGGGGAAATTTTGATGTGAAAATCAAAATTGACAAGGAATATACTGTAGCGGCAAGTGGATATTTGCAGAACGCGGACGATATTGGTAAAGGATATTCAAAAAGGAAAAACCCTAAATCCAAAAAAGGAAAGGTCGAGTGGCATTTTATTGCTCCCAATGTTCATGATTTTACATGGTCTGCCGACAAAAATTACATCCATGACACATATCCAGGGCCAAATGAGGTAACTCTACACTTTTTTTACAAAAACGACGATAAAATAATAGATAACTGGAAAAAATTACAACCATACACGGCAAAGATGATGGAGTATTTTAATTCTAAAGTTGGTAGATATCCGTATAAACAATACACTGTTGCGCAAGGAGGTGATGGCGGTATGGAATACGCGATGATGACACTTATCACGGGTGGAAGGTCTTTTAATAGTTTGTTTGGTGTTACCTGCCATGAACTAGCTCACTCCTGGTTTCAGCATGTATTAGCAACCAATGAAACTAAACATGAATGGATGGATGAGGGTTTTACATCATTCATATCTACTCTCGCGGAGGATGAAATTCTTCAAGAAAATAGAGAGTTTCCGATGGAAAGAAGATACAACGATTACTACAGGCTTGCATTATCTGGAACTGAAATGCCTCAATCAACCAACGCTAACAGGTATGAATATAATTACGCATATGAAAATACTGCTTACGATAAAGGTGCTGTTTTTTTGTCCCAACTAGGATATATTATAGGAAAAGAAAATCTATTTAAAACTCTTCAAGAATACTTCAATGAATGGAAGTTCAAACACCCACAGCCAAACGACTTTCGCCGTGTTGCAGAAAGAGTATCTGGGATCCATCTGCATTGGTATCTAACGGATTGGACTCAAACAACCAATGTCATTGACTATAAAATTGAAAAAGTAGATGGAGATTCCGACAAAACGAAAGTTGCTCTTTTTAGAAAGGGACTTATGCCTATGCCGCTTGAAATACTTGTAAAATACAAAGACGGTCAATATGATATAATATATATCCCTATCTCCCTCATGAGAGGTGAAAAAAACAATCCTTATAATGTCGATTGGGAAGTAAAACCAGACTGGTTTTGGGCTAACCCATATTATAGTTTTGACCTAGAAAGAGGTTTGGATGATATTGAGGCTATCGTAATAGATCCTAGTAATTTAATGGCCGATGTTGACAAAACAAATAATTATTATTTACCAAAAATGAAGAGGTTTGAAAATAAAGAGCTTGAAAAACAAAAAAATAATTGAAAACCTTTTTAGATCTACCGTTTCAGTTGTTCAAAATGAAATTAAAGTAAGCGGGGATAATGGAAAAGAAAGTCCTCCTTGTTTTTGTGTGTCTGTTCCAAAGAAACATTTTTCTCGTGCTGTTGATAGAAATAAAATTAGAAGAAGAATTAAAGCAGCTTTACGCAATATAAAAATAAAGGCGAATGGAAACTATTTAGTTGTATACAAGAGTTTGGACATCATGCCTTATAAAGAGGTAGAAAAAACCCTTGGTGATATTTTTAATCATTCCTAGTGAGAATCATATCAATGTGAGGAATACTGTCTAACCAGTACCAGATTCCACTTTGTTTAAATCCTAAGTTTGTATAAAATTTTTTCAAATATTCTTGGGCGGCTATTTTTATTTTTCTATTGTTAAATTCTTTTGTAGCTTCCTTTATTGATTTTTTCATAAGTTTTATTCCTATTCCTTGGTTTCTGAATTCTTTTTTTACCAATACTCTTCCAATAGAACAAAACTCATTGTTTAAGCTCATTATCCTTGAATAGGCAATAATATTTTTCTTTTTTATACCGATTATGTGAATACTTTCTAAGTCTTTTCTGTCTATGTCTTGGTATACGCATTCTTGTTCAACGACGAATACTTCCGAACGTAGTAAAAATATGTCATGAAGAGTTTTGTTGTCTAATTCATCAAATCTTTTCGCATCAAATTTCATTACCGGCATGGTATTTTTTCAACTCTTCTTTGGTGCCTTCCTCCTTCAAAATCGGTTTTTATAAATGCGTCTACTATATCTATTGCTTCAGCTGTGCTAACAAATCTTGAGGGGATACTCAAAATATTTGCATCATTGTGTTGCCTAGCCAGTTTCGATATTTCTTTGTTCCAACAAAGAGCTGCTCTAATAGACTTTCTTTTGTTTGCTGTCATCGCCGCACCATTGCCGCTTCCACAAATAATTATACCTATACTAGATCTTTTTTCCTCTATTTCTTTAGAAACAGGATGGATGTAATCGGGATAATCTACACTTTTATTTGTGTTAGTTCCCTTGTCATTAGTTGTAAAACCCCTGCCTTCAAGATATTCTACTATGTGGTTTTTTAAATCTACACCTGCATGATCATTCCCAATTGTAATTGTCATTTTTAATTTAAAATTAAGAAATGGTAAACAGCTAAACTAACTGTTAAAAAAATATTTGATATAATGTTGATAAAAAAAGAAAAAGGGGAAAAAAGAAACCTCTGTTAAAAAAGATCATTTTAAAAAAAAAGTTTTCCATATTTATAAAAAAAATGAAGTTAGAAATTAACATTCTTTAAAGTTAACAACATAAATAATTATTAAATATTTTAGTTTTAAACCGATGTTGATTAAGATTATAAAGTATTGTTTTTGAGATAGTTATTATAAAATTACATGTTAAAACATTGTTTACATTAAAAACGATCTGGAATATCAAACAAAAGGTGTGTTTTTTTTTTAATTATTAACATTCAATAATAATAATAATTTATATCTAATTTACTCTTCATTTATAATACGTTATTGAAAACTTGACAATCTAAAAAAGATTAGATTTGTTGAAAATGAAAAGAAAACAAGAAAAAAAATTAGAGAGTCAAATACTGAAATTGGTAAAAAAGTCTTCTTCTAAAATAAACTTTAAAGAGATAGGAGATAAATTAAAAATAAGCTCAAAAAAAGATCTCAAAATTCTCAAAAAAAAACTACGGAATCTTAAGGAGAGAGGAAAATTAGTCACTAGTAACAATAATTATACTTCTATCAATGATTCTCATATAAAGACGATGATAGGTTATTTGGAAATTGTAAGATCTGGAATAGGCTTTTTGCTCACTCCTGAAGGCCAGAAGGATATTAAAATACCGAGAAAAAACTTAGTTAATGCCTTAAACAATGACTTAGTAGCAGTTCAGGTTATTAATCAAAATGGGAAAAAAATTGGGAAAATAATAGAAGTAAGAAAAAGAGATAAAAAAAAATATCCTGCAATAGTTGATAAAACAAATAAAATAATAGTAAAAAGCGGGGGAAGAAATGTAGAATGCATACTTAAAAATGCAAAGGGATATGGTAAAATAATTGGAAAAAGGTTTACAGTAGGCATAGAAGATTGGAAACTAAAGGATTTAAAACCAACTGTATTCATTAGAGAAATATTGGGAGATATTGGGGAAATTGATACAGAAATAAAAAATATTATAATAGAAAATAAAATAAGGAATATATTCCCTAAAGAGGTGTTAAAAGAAGCAAACCAGATAAAGGAAAAAAAAGAAAATAAAGTGAAAAGAGAAGACTATACAAAGCCACTTACATTCACTATAGACCCAGATAATGCAAAGGATTTTGATGATGCTTTATCATTTAAAAAACTAGAAAATAATATTTTTGAAATAGGTGTACATATAGCAGATGTGTCAAGCTATGTTAGGCCTGATACAGAATTAGATAAAGAGGCAAGAAAAAGAGGAACGTCTGTATATCTCGCCAACAAAGTTGTTCCAATGCTTCCAGAAAAGCTATCTAACGAAATATGTTCTTTAGAACCCAAAAAAAATAAAAGGGCATTTTCTATAATTTTCACAATTGATAAGGAAGGAAATATATTAAAAGAGAGAGCCGCAAGGACAATAATTTTGTCAGACTATAGATTCACCTATTCAGAGGTACAATCAATAATAGAAAACGAAAAAGATAAAAAAAATAAAAACAAAAAATTTGAAAAACCAATTAAAACACTAAATGAAATATCAAAAAAAATCAGAAAAAAAAGGAAAGAAAGAGGAGCAATATTTTTTAATAAAAAAGAAGTAGGTTTCAAATTTAATGGAGAAAAAATTGAAGGGACATTTTTAAAAGAAAGTAAAGAATCACACAAATTGGTTGAGGAATTTATGTTGCTCACAAATATAGTGGTAGCAGAAAAATTAAAGAGAAAAGCAATTTTTAGAATTCATGATAAACCGGATGAGAAAAAAGTGGAAAATTTATTTAGTGTTGCAGAATCTTTTGGACACAAGAAATTAGACAAAAAAAATAATATAGGTAAACAAATAAATCATCTGCTTTTACAAGCGAAACAAAAAAAAGAATCTAACATAATAAACTTACTTGCTCTAAGAAGCATGAGTAAAGCAGAATATTCAACAAAAAATATAGGTCACCACGGCTTGTCTCTAGCACGCTATTTGCATTTCACTTCTCCAATTAGAAGATATCCTGACATTATTTGTCATAGATTATTGTCTTCTCTTTTAACAAAAAAGGAAAATTCGTTAAACACCGAAGAAATGAACAAAATGTCCTCTGTATCAACTCAAAAGGAGAAGGATGCCACTAGGGCAGAAAGGCAAACTGTTAAACTCATGCAAACTTTTTTTATGAAAGACAAATTAGGGGAAAAGTTTAAAGGCATTATTTCTGGTGTTACTGAAAGAGGAGTATATGTAGAGATGGAAAAGAACTTTTGCGAGGGATTTATTGAAATAAGCAGACTTCAAAATGACTATTTTTATTATGACATTGATAATCACCGGTTAGTTGGAGAATTAACAAATAAAACTTTTCAACTAGGAGACACACTAAATGTTACAGTTGAAAGAGTAGATATAATTCAAAGAGAAATAATATTAGATATCTCAGACTAGAGGCACCGAGCGGATTCGAACCGCTGTACAAGCTTTTGCAGAGCTCTGCCTAGCCACTCGGCCACGGTGCCATGATACAAAAATACACTTATCTTTTAAATTCCTCTTTTACTGAGACAAATTGAGCATCCCCTACTATAGGGGGATTCATTTTTTTTATTTCAACAGTAACAGAGCTTATTTTATCGTCAATATTTAACATTTTATTTCCTATTCTATAAATCACAGTTTCAAGAAGATTACAACTCTTTTTCATTTCATCATTTACAACTTTAGATACAGTAACGTAATCTACTGTCTTCTTTAAATTATCTTTCAATTCCACAAAATCACACATGAATTTTATTTCAATACTTGTTTCATATTCAGACCCTATTTTTTTTTCTTCATCCATACAACCAATGAACGAATAAGTCCTGATCTTGTTGATTTTTATAAAAGGCATGTTTTTTTGTAAAGATAAAAACTAGATGTAAATTAGAAGGAGCTGTCACAAAAAATAAAAAAATAATTTTTGAGTAATTATAAAAATTTTATAGAACAAATAATTGAAGATGATCTGAATAAAGGATACAAAAGAGATGAATTGTGTTTTCGTTTCCCACCAGAACCTAACGGATATTTGCATATTGGCCACGTCAAGGCGATAACCTTAAATTTCGAATTAGGTAAAAAATACAACGCCCCAGTTAATCTTAGATTCGACGATACAAACCCCGTTAAAGAAAACACACATTTTGTCGAAGAAATCAAAAATAATATAAAATGGTTAGGGTATGAATGGTCAAAAATATGTTATGCCTCTGATTATTTTGAACAATTATATAAGTGGGCCCATTATTTGATTTTAAATGATAAAGCGTATATTGACTCGCAAGCATCTGAGGAAATTGCTTCACAAAAAGGAACCCCAACAAGTCCTGGAACCAATAGCCCATTTAGAAATAGACCCAAAGAAGAAAGCATAAGGATATTTACAGAGATGAGGGAAGGCAAACATATAGAGGGGTCTCATGTTTTAAGAGCAAAAATAAAAATGGATTCTCAAAACATGCTTATGAGGGACCCTGTTATGTATAGAATATTGTTTAAAGACCACCACAGAACAGGTAGTAAATGGTGTATTTATCCAATGTATGATTGGGCTCACGGAGAGTCAGATTATATTGAACAAATATCACACTCATTATGCACACTAGAATTTAAACCACACAGAGATTTGTATGAATGGTTTTTGCATCAATTGCCTAAAGAAAACAAAAATTTACCTAAGCAAAGAGAGTTCGCAAGGCTTAATATGTCTTACACAATAATGAGTAAGAGAAAGCTTTCTCTTCTTATTGAAAACAAAATAGTTTCATCTTGGGACGATCCGAGGATGCCAACTATTTCAGGCATGAGAAAAAGAGGGTACCCCTCTAAATCTCTCATTAATTTTGTAAAAAAGGCAGGCATAGCAAAAAGAGAAAACATAATAGACTTTTCATTATTGGAATTCTACGTTAGAGAAGAGCTTAATAAGATTTGTCCAAGGGTTATGGTCGTTACGGATGCAATCAAATTGGTAATCATCAACTACCCTGATGGTAAATACGAAAGTCTTGAGGCAATAAATAATCCAGAGGACGAGTCTCAGGGTAAAAGGGAAATTATTTTTTCAAAGCATTTATATATAGAGAGAGAAGATTTTAGGGAAACAGCAAATAGAAAGTTTTTTAGATTGACAATAGGCAAAGAGGTGAGGCTTAAAAATGCCTATATAATTAAAGCTGAAAACTGTATCAAAAACGAAAAGGGAGAAGTAATAGAGGTGCATTGCACTTATGACCCTAAAAGCAAAAGTGGATCTAATTCAGAGGAAAGCAAAAGAAAGGTTAAGGGGACTATTCACTGGGTAGATATTAACTCTTCTATAGATGTGAAAATAAATGAATTTGACAGGCTGTTTTTGAATGAAAAGCCTGAAGAATCTCACGATTTGCTTAATAGCATCAATTCAGTCTCCAAAAAATTAATTGTAGGTAAATCCGAGCAGTTCATATCATCCTTCAAAAAAGGAGCAAAGGTTCAGTTTCAAAGAAAGGGATATTACATCGTCGATAATAATCAAAACGGAAGTATGTCTTTTAATAAAACAGTAGGTTTAAGAGACGGCTGGAAAAAGTAATCATACAGAATCCGCTTCGTCTTGCCCAGTGTTTAAATTTTGATCAATCTCTTTCTTGTCTGTTTTTTTTATGGTACTTCCCTTCTTTTTCTTTAGATTTCCTTTTTTCATAGCCTCTCCAATCTGATTGCTAGCCGTAAACGAAGCAACCATATTGTTAAGCATATCGCTGCCCGCTTGTGGAGAATTAGGAAGTAAAATCAAGTTGCTATTTGTTTCCTCTCCAATAGATTGAAGGGTGTCGTAGTGTTGAGTAACAACAATCAATGCAGAGGCCTCTTGTGAATTGATTCCAACGTTGTTTAGAACATCTACAGATTCTTCCAATCCCCTTGCTATTTCTCTTCTTTGGTCAGCAATCCCTTGTCCCTGAAGCCTTTTACTTTCTGCTTCTGCCTTTGCTTTCTCAACTATTAGAATTCTGGCCGCATCACCCTCATACTGAGCAGCGACTTTCTCTCTTTCTGCGGCATTAATTCTGTTCATAGCCTCCTTGACTTGCGAATCGGGGTCTATGTCTGTTACAAGGGCCTTTATTATGTCGTAACCATAATTTACCATTGCATCATTCAATTCTCGCTTCACTGCGTTTGCTATGTCGTCTTTCTTTTCAAAAACGTCGTCCAATTTCATTTTAGGTACCTCAGCTCTAATTACATCGAACACATATGACGTAATTTGATCTTGAGGAAAATCCAGCTTGTAAAATGCATCGTATGCTTTATCCGGTAGAACTCTGTATTGAACACTTAGCTTTAGTTTGACAAAAACATCGTCTTTTGTTTTTGTTTCAACTATTACGTCAAGTTGTAAAATTTTTAGACTTAGCCGACCTGCAATTTTATCTATAACTGGTATCTTTATGTGAAGCCCTGGCCTCCTTAAAGCTATAAAGCGGCCAAATCTTTCTATAACCGCGAAGGTTTGTTGTTTTACAATAAAAAGCCCAGAAGCGATAAGAAGAATTAATATTAATATAAAAATGTAAGTAGATGTGCTCATTGTTTTTTTATTTTTTCTATAAGTGAATTTACTCTTCTCAAAGTTACATTTTTCCCAATCATTTTTATAATAAAAAAGACATCAGGTCCGCTCAAGTTTCCAACCAGCGATAATCTAAGAAACTGCATTAATTTTCCAAAATTCAATTTTTTTTCTTTTGACACCTTATAAATATTTTCTTTGATTGTGTCCACGCTATTGACTTTTATGTTCTCTTCAAAAATATCTAAAGCCGAAACATCAATCGCCCTTAAAACTTTCTCTATCGTAGCTATATCGAATCTAGTAGGATCTTCGACAAACGGCTTTAACTCTAGTTCAAAATCAGTTATCAGAGAAACTCTTGTTTTGATCAAATCAACTATCTCAACGGCGTTGCCAGGAAAAGCAATTTTCAACTTTTCAAAAATCTCAGGATATTTTGACATCAGGAATTCAGAATTAATTGCGGATAAGTATTTCTGACTTATAGACTTGGCTTTTTCAAAATCAAATCTTGCTCCACCCCTTTGCAATGATGATAATTTAAATTTTTTAGACATTTTATTTACATCTAATTCGATATCATCATTATTAAAGCTAGAGCCAAGTTGAGAGATATAAGCTAGCTGGGCTTCAGCGGGTAAGCCTTTTTCTTTAAGGCCATCAAGTTCTTCCCATTTAATCGGGAATATGCTATAATTATTTCCTATAGCATCTCTTTTGCTTAATTTCCCTAATCCTGAAGGGTTTAATATCAACGGCAGATGAACAGTGTTTGGCATTTCCCAGCCAAGGGCATCATATATTAACTTATGGATTGGCAAAGATGGAAGCCACTCCTCACCCCTTATGATGGTTGTTATCTTCATCAAATAATCATCAACAACATTTGCAAAATGGTATGTGGGCAAGCCGTCTCCCTTGATTAATATCTTATCTTCCAAATTGTTTGAATTTACTTTTATGTCCCCCCTTAATAGGTCTGTCATCCTCAGTTCAATGTCCGCCTCCACTTTTAGCCGTACAACATATTTCTTTTTCTTTACTAGCGACAAGTTTTCTTCATCATTTAAGCTTAAGCTGTTTTTAAACATCATCCTTGTTTTAGAGTTATAAGAAAAACTCTTATCTTCTCGTGCGTTAAGAAGCTCTTCTTTTGAAGCATAACAGTAGTACGCAAGCCCCTTTTCAATTAACAAATCGATGTATTTGTTATAAATTTCTTTCCTTTCACTTTGCCTGTAGGGGCCGAACTCCCCTCCCTCACGTGGCCCCTCGTCAACCTTGATTTTATAATAGTCTAAAACATCATAAATGTATTTTTCAGCCCCATCAAGCCTTCTGGAGCCGTCGGTGTCTTCTATTCTAAGAATAAATCTCCCCCCCTTGTTTAACTTATATAAATAATTATATAGCGCAGTTCGAACACCACCAATATGTATTGGCCCTGTCGGGCTAGGCGCAAATCTTACTCGAACCATATAACAAATATACCATCTTCTTTAACATTCTCAATGAACAAGAATTTCTATCTTTGCATCGTGAGAAAAAAAATTTTTTATAATAACATTCCGTCTATAAACTTGAGACAACGTGACTTATCTGAATGGATTCATGAATGTGTCGAGGGAAGAGGGGCAAAGGTTAAAAGACTCAGCATCAATTTCATTAAAGAAGGAGAAATGCTAGATTTAAATCGCAAGCACCTAAACCATGACGAACACACAGACATCCTTACATTTTGTTATAAGGATCAATTAATTATAGAGTCAGAAATCTTTATATCTTTCGAAAGAGCACGGGAAAATGCCAAAAATTATTCAGAAACAGTTGAAAATGAAATACTTAGGCTCATCTCACACGGACTCCTGCATATTTTTGGCATGAGGGATAGCACAAAAGCGATGAAAGCTGCAATGACCAAGCAGGAAAACAATTTTATGAAAAAGTTCCACGTGAAACATACCACCAGTGAAAAAGCTATATGATACAATTGTCGTGGGTGGCGGCCATGCCGGATCAGAGGCGGCCTACATTTCATCTAAAATGGGAGGAAAAACTCTGCTCATTACAATGAATCTACAGAACATTGCTCAAATGTCTTGCAACCCTGCTATGGGTGGGGTTGCAAAGGGTCAAATTATCAGAGAAATTGATGCCCTGGGAGGCAGAAGCGGAGTGGTTTCTGATCTATCAGCTGTTCAATTCAAAATGCTAAATCGCTCAAAAGGACCCGCAATGTGGAGCCCCAGAGCCCAATCAGACAGAATGTTATTCAGTGCTATATGGAGAAAAGAGTTAGAAAAACAAACAAAATTAGACTTTTGCCAAGCCATGGTTAATGATTTACTGTTTGAAAACAATAAAATTTCAGGCGTTGTGACTTCAATTGGAACCAAGTTTTATTCTAAGACGGTAATTTTAACAAATGGAACTTTTTTAAACGGCCTTATTCATATTGGTGAAAAGAATTACGGAGGAGGCAGGACAGGAGAACAGGCTTCTTTTGGAATTACTAAATCTCTCAACCGCATGGGCTTTTCATCTGGACGAATGAAGACAGGAACACCGCCAAGGGTTGATGGCAGATCTCTAGACTTTAATTCTATGGAAATTCAACCTGGAGATATAAAGCCCGAGAAATTCAGTTTTTCTGATGAAACCAAACCATTAAAAAAACAGCTTGATTGCTATTTGACACACACAAATAAAATAGCACACGATATTTTAAAGTCTGGATTCGACCGATCTCCAATGTTCAATGGATCAATAAAAAGTATAGGGCCAAGATATTGTCCATCTATCGAAGACAAAATTAACAGGTTTGCAGACAAAGAAAGACATCAAATTTTTGTTGAGCCTGAAGGGTGGTGCTCGATAGAATACTATATAAACGGTTTTTCAACATCTCTTCCTGAAGATATTCAAGAAAAGGCAATAAAGAAAATTAAAGGCTTTAAAAATGCAAAAATTATAAGACCAGGGTATGCTGTTGAATATGATTACTTCCCACCAACACAACTTAAAAAATCTATGGAGACCAAAATTATTCCAGGACTATTCTTTGCCGGTCAAATAAATGGGACCACCGGATATGAAGAGGCAGCAGCACAAGGCCTGATGGCCGGTATCAACGCGAACTTATTTGTTAATAGCAGAGAACCATTTGTTTTAACTAGAAGCGACGCATATATAGGGGTTTTGATTGACGACCTTATAACGAAAGGGACCGAGGAGCCTTATAGGATGTTTACTTCAAGAGCTGAGTTCAGAACTTTGCTTAGACAAGATAATGCTGACTTAAGACTTTCCGAAACAGCCTACTCTTTAGGAATCATTGAGCCAAAAAGAATACAAAAACTGATTTCAAAAAAAGAATCCATCCATAAACTAATCAGTTTCTATAATAAAACCAGCATAGCGCCAAAAGAAGTAAATTCCATACTAGAGGCAAAGGGGTCGGCAAAACTCAAGCAACCACAAAAAATCTTTAAACTCTATTCTCGACCCAATATTTGTTTCCAGGATTTACTTAAAGTGTCAAAAATATCAGCTTTTATTGTGTCGGAAAGACCCGAAGAGGAAGCCATCTCACAGGCTGAAATACAAATAAAGTACTCTGGATATATTGATAAGGAAATAAAAAATGTCGAAAAAATAAACAGGCTAGAAAATCTTAAAATACCAGACGGATTTGATTTTATGTCTATGAAATCCCTATCCAGTGAGGCGAAAGAGAAATTAGTACAAATATCCCCTACCACTCTTGCCCAAGCGTCGCGAATATCAGGTGTTTCTCCCAGTGATATTTCATCTATTTTGGTAAAAATTGGAAGATGATGTTTCACGTGGAACAAAATACTAAAGACCTACATTGTGAGGCCCAAGATTACTTAGTCACAGGGGAAAAATTTAAAGTTTACCTTGATGAAAACAAAATTATTGGTAAAACAATCCCTTTTCCAAAAAAAGAGGAAATGAGTAAATACTATAAATCAGAAGAGTATTATCCTCATTCGCTAAATAAGAAAAATCTATTTAGTTTACTTTATTCAAAAGCCAGAAAATATATGCAACGCAAAAAACTTACATGGATGAAAGGTTTTTTAAAGCACAACTCAAATGTTTTAGATTATGGTTGCGGATCAGGATCTTTTGTCAGGTATTTAAGGGCCAAATCCATTAATGCCTACGGCTATGATCCCAACATCAAGCTCAATACTCTTGGCGAATTTAATTATATAACGGATAAGGATACGTGGAAAAATAAAAAGTATGACATCATTTTTCTGTGGCATGTCCTAGAGCATATTCACAACCCTTTCCTTTTAATTGAAAACCTAAAAGAAAACTTAAATAAAAATGGAGAAATTTTTGTAGCTATTCCCAATTACAAATCACATGATTCAAAATATTATGGAAAATACTGGGCTGGATATGACCTGCCTAGGCATCTATGGCATTTTACGCGAGAAAGTATTTATCAGATAGCTAAAAAAACCAACTTTAAAATTAAAAAAGAAAAATTACTATACTTAGACTCAATATACGTTTCATTTCTGTCAGAAAAGAATAGGGCCAATCCCTTCCCCTTTTTTCTTGGCCTCGCGACTGGCCTTTTGTCTGTTTTAAAAAGCTTTTTTACTAGAGAGAGCTCCTCACTTTTCTTTATTTTAAAAAAGATTTAATCGACTATGTACAAAATATCAGAAAGCTCGAGAAGAAAACTGGTTATTAATAATTTAGAGTTTGCGTTTCTATTAATGTGACGTAAATTAATATCAAACAAAGAGATTAAACGGTTGTAGTTTCTGTCATTCACGTAAGGAGCAAAATTATCAATTGAGAAGTCATTGGAAACTTTGAACGTATATAATTCATTTATTCTTTTTGAATAAAAGTAGATTTGGCGTATAAATCCTATACCAAATGAAAAAAAATCCCTTATATCAGATTTATTCAATGACCCTATTTCATCTGATTTTCTTAAAAGCTGAGAAAAGTCTTTTCTGATAGCAGACAAATAACACCCCCTTAAGCAGTCAATAAAAAGACGTTCTCGCTCCTTTGAAGAACCTGACGAATCTGGAACCCACTTCTTCAAATCTCTTTTTAATCCTTCATGCTCCAAAGGCGGGAGCCTTATAACTTGGCATCTAGAAGCAATGGTAGGCAGGATTTTTGCCTGGTCTTTTGCGATTAAAATGAAATAAGTCTGTTTCGGGGGCTCCTCTAATACCTTTAGCAGTCTATTTGCCGCGTTTGCGTTTATATAATCTAACCCCCAAATAATACAGGCTTTTTTGTCGCTCTGAAACGGTTTCAAATTTAGCAGTGAGATCATTTCTGAAATTTGACCAACTCTAATTTCTCCAGGTTTATTGCTAGAAGACGAAAAGTCTAGCCACTCATCAAAAGACCCTAAAATCAGAGTGGACATGAATTCACGCCACTTATCTGAGTAAAATGCATTCATTTTCTTATTAAAATGCTTTTCTTCTCTTTTTTCTGGCTTTTTCGTGGGATAGATATAATGAAGGTCAGGGTGAACAAAGATTGACCTATTTACCGAACGGGTTGGATTGTCAACAATACTTAATCCTAATTTAGATGCAAGTTGCAACGAACCTCTTCCTCCGGAGTCTATAATGCAGATTGCATTTGGTATTCTATCACCACGTATGTTTTTTAAAAGATTTTCCCTGATTTGAGAATTTGTCATTTTTATTTTTGATGATATCGTTATTATTACTTTTATTAAACGTAATATAAAAACTATAATTAAATTTGAACCAAAATATTTAATGTTAATTTCGGAATTAGATTTAAAAGACAAAAAAGTTTTGGTCAGGGTGGACTTTAACGTCCCAATGAATAAAAATCTTGAGGTAACAGATAATACAAGAATCAAATCCTCAATGAACACTATTATGCATATCCTCAGAAATGGAGGAACCTGTATTTTGATTTCGCACATGGGAAGACCAAACGGATATGAAAAAAACCTATCATTAAAAAATATTGTTGGAGAACTAGAAAAATTGTTAAATAAAAAGATAATTTTTCTGAATGACTGTATCGGGGACAGAATTGAAAAAGCATGCCGTGAAGCAAAAAAAGGAGAAGTTATCCTATTAGAAAATTTAAGATTTTATCCTGAAGAAGAATTGGGAGAACTCAACTTTGCCAGGGCATTATCCGCAATTGGCGACGTGTATATTAACGATGCATTTGGCACAGCACACAGAAACCATGCGTCCACAGGAATTCTTCCAACCCTTTTTAAGAGAAAAAAAGCCATGGGATTTTTACTTCACAGAGAAGTAGAGGCCATTGAAAAGGTCTTAAAGAATGGACGATCTCCAGTTTTGTCGATAATAGGAGGGGCTAAAGTGTCATCTAAAATTCAGATTTTAAAAAATTTAATAAATTTTGTGGACGACCTAATAATTGGTGGGGGAATGGCCTATACATTCATAAAATCACAAGGGGGAGAAATAGGCAATTCTTTGGTTGAAGAAGTTTTCTTAGATGAAGCTCAAAAGATTCTTTTATTAGCTAAAGATAAAAATGTTAAAGTTCATCTTCCACATGATGTGGTTGTTTCAGAAAAATTCTCCAATAGCTCTACCACAGAAACAGTGAACATATATAATATTCCGAAAAACATGGAAGGTTTAGATATTGGACCATTAACAATTAAAAAATTTAATGAAACAATCCTTAGTTCAAAAACAATTTTATGGAACGGACCCTTAGGCGTTTTCGAAATGTCAAACTTTCAAAATGGCACCAAACAAATTGCTGTATCAATTGCTAATTCAACTAAGCGTGGAGCGTTTTCTCTGGTCGGAGGAGGAGATTCTATATCTGCAATTAAACTCTTTGGAATGGATGATAAATTCAGCTATATATCCACAGGCGGTGGAGCAATGTTAGAAAGCATTGAGGGAAAAGTTTTACCCGGCATTGAAGCTATTTTAAATTAAAATTTTGAAAAAACTAATATTTATTTTTCTTATTATTCTATGTTGTAAAAAAGTGAAAAATACACCATATCTACCTCAATCAAGCGGAAATATTAATAATGTTTCTATAGTTATGAAAGAAAAAGAATGGGAGTCTAGACTAGGCGAAAATACACGAAATATAGTTGGGGATATTTATCAGGGGCTCCCAATAGATGAACCAAATTTTAAATTTTTCAATATCAGCCCAAAACAGTTTAACGGGTTTTCAAGACATTCCAGGAATATACTTTACTTCCAAAAAGATACTACAAACAAATTTAGAATTTATAAAAACCTTTATTCAAAACCCCAATTATTTTTTTTAATTCAAGGAGAAGATGAAGATATATTAATCAACAATCTAATTGAAAACAAACCTTTAATTATTAACACCATTAAAGAGGGAGAGAGAAAAGAGAAAATTAGAAGGATTAAAAAGTCCCCTTCCAAATCCAATGTCTTAAGGAAAAAAATGAGAATAAACTTAGTTTATCCAAGTGTTTATAAAAAAGTTAAAGACACTTTTAATTTCATTTGGCTAGAGAAACAAATTTTAAAAGGCACATTAAATATCATTTCTTATCGACTGCCCCTAACCACCATAAGTAATCCTCCAAAACTAAATGATGTCATAAGAATTAGAGATTCCATTGGTAAAATAAATATACCTGGACGCCTAGAAGGAACACATATGATAACAGAAAAAGACTACAGGCCATATTTTTATAAATTAAATATGGGAGGAAAAATAATTTATGAAACAAAAGGAATGTGGGAGGTCAAAAACGACTTTATGGGTGGGCCATTTATAAATTATATTTTAAAAGATAAAAAATCTAATGAATGGGTTATCGTAGAAGGATTCGCATTCGCCCCCTCTGTATCGAAGAGAGATTACATGTTTGAGTTAAATTCAATATTATCGACCATCTCAATCAATAATTGATAAAAACTATTTTTCTTTTTTTTGGTTTGCCTCTTCTTCTTTAGAGGCATTTTTGAATTCCTTTATTCCGCTACCAAGTCCACGCATCAATTCAGGGATTTTCCTTCCACCGAACAGTAAAAGGACAATTAGTAAAATAATCGCTATTTCTTGGAAGCTAAAGGCTAAAATTATGTTATAAAGATTCATAATATTTTATTTACACAAATGTAATCATATTTTTGCATTTTAAAAGACAGACCTTGTTAATATGCAATACCATAGTTAAAGGATTGTGTATCTTTACTTGATTCATGAAAAAAAAGCCAAATTTCAGGAAGCGTATAACAAAAAAACTTCTAAGTAGGTATAGACTTGTGATTCTCAATGAGGAAAATTACGAAGAACAGTTTTTTTTCAGATTATCAATTCTCAATCTAGTTATAATTTCAACTTTTTTATTTTCATTCTTAATAACAAGCGTTCTATTAATAGTATCATTTACTTCATTAAAGGAATTCATCCCAGGGTACGCATCTAATTTGATGAGAAAACAAGCCGTTTTAAATGCCAGTAAATTAGATTCTCTAACAATTTCATATAACCAATCTTTAAATCAATTAAACTCTATAAAGAGAGTTTTAACTGGGGATATTAAGTTCGAAGAATTTAGAGAAAGAGAGTTTAAATTGGATACTGAAAACATTGAAGTTAAATTGAATTCAAAAAAAATAAAAGGAGATTCCTTATTGAGAAGTAAAGTAGAACAAGAAGACAAGTACAATTTTAGTATTAATATAAACGCTAATGAAAGTTTTTTGTTTTTCCCACCGGTATCAGGATATATTTCTCAAAAATTTGATCCATCAAAAAAGCATTTCGCAATTGACATTGTTGCGAAGGAGAATGAGCCAGTTAAATCGGTAGCTGACGGAGCTGTGATTTTTTCTGAATGGTCTTCAGACACAGGATATGTCATAATCTTAGAACATGAGCAAGGCTATCTATCGGTCTATAAACATAATGAATCATTAAATTATGTTCAAGGGGACATGGTTAAAGCGGGGGATATTATCGGCACAATAGGAAATACGGGAGAATATTCAACAGGATATCATTTGCATTTCGAACTATGGAACGATGGATATCCATTAGACCCCCAAGACTTTATTAATTTTTCACCCTAGAATATATTTTATGTATAATACAATTGCCAAGAGTTATGCCGCCTATATAACTTCCAAAAACCAATTTTGGATTAAAAACCCTATTAAATCCCAAACAAAGACACTGGAGTTTTTAATAAAAAAGGGTAAAAAAACTTTATTTGGGCAACAACATTTTTTTAAAGACATAAGAAAATATGATGAGTTTAAAGAATCAATCCCTGTAAGGGATTATGAAAAATTTAAAATCTATATCAATAGATTGATTGCAGGAGAAAGCGATATTATTTGGCCAGGTACACCCGAATACTTTTGCAAAACCAGTGGAACAACATCTGGGGTTAAGAACATCCCGATATTTAAAAACGCAATTAAAACTCATATTAACTCAGCAAGGGATTCTATCTTACATTATATAGTTAATACTGGGGATGCAAATTTCTTAAATGGGAAACAAATATTTATACAAGGGTCACCAATTTTAAAAATAAAAAAAGGAATTAAAATTGGAAGACTATCAGGCATTGTTGCTCATCATGTGCCTTTTTATTTAAAATCATCCAGAATGCCAAGCTGGGAGGTCAACTGTATAGACGAATGGGAAGAAAAAATCAATGCGATTGTTGAAGAAACTATTAATCAAAACATGACTTTAATAAGTGGTATTCCGCCTTGGGTACAAATGTATTTTGAAAAAATTATTGAAAAAAAAGGAAAAAAAATAGGTGATGTTTTTAAAAACTTCTCTCTTTTCATATACGGAGGAGTGAGTTTTAAACCCTACAAAAAAATATTTGACGAATTAATTGGAAGGAAAGTAAATTCAATAGAAGTTTATCCGGCTTCAGAGGGGTTTTTTGCTTTCCAAGATCAATTAGACAGTGATTCTATGCTTTTGCTACTAAACAATCATATTTACTATGAATTTATTAAAACTAAGGATCTTTTAACTGGAAAAAATAACTATATAGCTTTATCAGATGTCAAAGTTGGAGAAAACTACGCCTTTATAATATCAACATCTTCAGGATTATGGAGATATAATATAGGTGATACAATTCAGTTTACTGAATTAGAACCATACAGGATAGTTGTAACTGGAAGAATTAAACATTTTATTTCTGCCTTTGGAGAACACGTAATTGCCAAGGAAGTAGAAACTACAATAAGAGAGGTTTCATCAAAATTAAAATTAAGAATACGTGAATTTACTGTTGCCCCTCAGGTCACTCCTGAATCTGGATTACCATTTCACGAATGGTTTATAGAATTTGATGAAATAAATGATAATTTAGAAGAAATTGAGGCCCTAATGGATAAAATAATGCAAAGACAAAATATTTATTATAAAGACCTTGTCCAAGGGAAAATATTATCTCCCCTTAGGATAATGAAAATAAAAAAAGGAGGGTTTAATAATTATATGAAATCTATCGGGAAACTTGGAGGACAAAACAAGGTTCCTCACCTTTCTAATGACAGAAAAATTGTAAATCAACTTAAAAAATATATCATTCGACAATGACTATTTTAATCACAGGCGGTTTAGGATTTATAGGAGGACATTTTTTGAGAAAAATAAAAGACAAGAATAATTTTGATCAAATAATAGTTTTTGACAAAATGACCTACGCCTCAAATTACAATAGAGTAAAAAGTGTATTTGAAAAAAACAATTTTTTACTTGTTAAAGGAGACATATCCAATAAAAATGACGTTCAGAAAGTTTTTCAAACACACAAGCCCAATATTATAATAAATTTTGCAGCCGAGTCTCATGTAGATAACTCAATAATGAACCCGGAACTCTTTTTAGAGGTTAACACTAAAGGAACCTTAAATTTACTAATTGAAGCAAAAAAGTTATGGATTGACGAAAATAACACTCTAAAGCAACAATTTAAAAAATCTTTTTTTTACCAAATTTCTACTGATGAAGTTTTTGGGTCCTTATCTCATAATAGTTATTTTGACGAAAAATCTCCATATTCTCCAAACAGCCCCTATAGTGCATCAAAGGCAGGTGCAGATCATTTTGTAAAAGCATTCCAGAAAACGTTTAATTTGCCGACCATTATATCCTACTCTTCAAACAATTTTGGACCTTATCAAAATGAGGAGAAATTTATCCCGAAAATAATTTCTTGTGTAAAAAAAAATGAAGATATACCCATATATTCTGATGGGTCTAATATTAGAGACTGGATTTATGTTGAAGATCACTGTAAGGCTATTGAATTAATTCTAGAAATTGGTAAACCGGGTGAAGAATATTGTATTGGAGGATCAAACGAGATGTCTAATTTAGAAATTTGTAAATTGATTCTAAAGATTGTAGATAAATTGATCCCTAGTAAAAACAAAAATGCAAATATGGACAGAATAAAATTTGTAAAGGACAGAAAAGGGCACGATTTTAGATACGCCCTGAAGACAAGTAAAATTTTTTACGATTATGAAATATTTCATAACTCTTCTTTTAAAGAGAATCTAAAATTTACTATATCTCATTTTCTGAATTTAAAAAAATAAAAACTCTATGAAGGGAATTATTTTAGCAGGTGGGACAGGTTCGAGATTATATCCGATGACGTTATCAGTTAGCAAGCAACTATTACCTATTTATGATAAGCCCATGATATATTATCCTCTGAGCACACTAATTAAATGTGGTATTAAACAAATATTAATTATCTCAACTAGAGATGATTTACCAATTTTCAAGAGACTTTTAGGTGATGGTTCCCAATGGGGATGCTCTTTTCATTATGAGTCACAAAATTACCCTAAAGGGCTTGCCGACGCATTTATTGTTGGGGATGATTTTATTGGAAATTCAAATGTAACTTTAATTTTGGGTGACAATTTTTTTTTCGGAGGCAATTTTGAAAACGAAATTTTATCTCGAAAAGATTTAAAAGGAGGTTTTATTTTTGCTTTAAGAGTAAGCAATCCCAGAAGATATGGAGTAATTGAGTTCGATAATAATTTTGAGGCTCTTGGGATAGAAGAAAAACCAAAGAAACCAAAATCCCCATTCGCTGTTCCTGGTATTTATTGTTATGATTCTAGTGTGGTTTCAAAGGCAAAAAGTCTAGGTTTTTCAAAAAGAGGAGAGTTAGAAATCACAGAGATAAATAAAGCTTTTCTTAAAGACTCGAATCTTGAAGTTAAACTATTAAGCGAAGATACGATTTGGCTAGATACAGGTACGGTAGATTCGTTAATGAAAGCAAATCAATTTGTGGAAACACTCCAGGAAAGGAAAGGCATATTGGTAGGTTCACCAGAACTATCAGCTTTTCAAAGTAACCTAATAACAAAAGAGACTTTATCTATTTTGGTCGAATCTATGGCGGAGAGCAAATATGGAGAATTCCTTAAATCAAATCTATAAAATGAAAATTATAAACTCTCCACTGCAAGGATGTTATTTGATTAAGGAAAATGTTATTGATGATAATAGAGGTCATTTTTTAGAAACATACAACTACAACTATTTAAAAGAAAAAATTAACGTAGATCAATTTATCCAAGAAAACGAGTCTTTCTCAAGAAAAAAAGTTATTAGGGGCATGCATTATCAACAAGAACCATATTCACAAAATAAAATTATAAGAGTTTTGAGTGGAAAGATTTGGGACATAGTTATTGATTTAAGGCCCGATTCCTCTTCGTACTTAAATTCATATGGTGTTGAATTATCTCAAGAAAATGGTGAACAACTATTTGTTCCTTCTGGATTTGCCCACGGTTTTGCGGTAATATCAGACCATGCAAGGGTAATTTACAAAGTGAACAAACCATATATGCCTAATTTTGAAAAAGGATTTTCACCTTTTGACCCCCAATTTAATTTAAATTGGCCATTTTCAAAACAAGATTCTATTCTTAGTGACAAAGATTTAAATTGGCCATTATTCAAAAAAGATGTCAGATAATAAAAAAATTTTGGTAACAGGATCTGACGGTCAATTAGGAAAGACACTTCAGAAGAGATGTTCGGGGAAATACGGCTTTGATTGGATATTTCTACCTAAAGAAAAACTTGATATAATTCAAGCAGATGAAATTCAGGCGGCATTTAAAAAGTATAATCCAAAATTTTGTATTAATTGTGCCGCATTCACAGATGTGTTAAAATCTGAAAACCAGCCTTTGTTAGCTTTTAAAACAAACGTCGAAGGTGTAAAAAACTTGACTCGGGTTTGTAATGATTATGAATCTATCTTGATACATATTTCAACTGATTATATCTTTGATGGGACAAAAAAAAGACCCTATTTAGAAAATGACAAAGCAAATCCTTTGAATAAATACGGGATGACAAAGTATTTGGGCGAAAAGTATGTTGTTGAAAATGCAATTTTTGGATACATTATTAGAACTTCATGGCTATATTCTAAAAATTTTGGGTATAATTTTTATAGAAATATCTTAAGGGCTGCATCAAATGGTAAAGAAATAAAAGTTGTTAAAGACCAGTATGGAACACCAACAAATACTGAAAAGCTTGCGGATTTTATTACCAAAATAATTATTTCTTTACCCAAAAAAGGAATTTACCATTGCGCTGGTGAAGAAGTTATGTCATGGTACGAATTTGCTAATAAAATAGTTGAGGAAAATAATTACTCAAATAAAATTATACCAGTATCATCTCAGTCTTTTGGGGTTAAACGTCCTTCATACAGCCCATTGAAAAACACCGAGATATAAATGAAAACTTTCAGTATCGTCGTTCCAGCGCATAACGAAGAAAAACTTTTACCTTCTTTTTTAAAATCCGTTTGTTCACAAAATTTATTACCTGAGGAGATGATTTTGATTGATGATAATTCAAATGACAGCACAAAAAAAATAATGATTGATTATCAAAGCAAAAATGACTTCATAAAAGTTTTTAGTCATAAATCTTCCAATGAGCATATGCCTGGCTCAAAGGTTGTAAATGCATTTCTTTTTGGTTATTCAAAATTGACTAAGCCATATGATTTTATCCTCAAATTAGATGCCGACTTAATTCTTCCCGCTAAGTATTTTCAATTAATCAGCAAAACTTTTTCAAACCCTAGAATTGGAATTGCAGGTGGGATTTTAATCGAACTTTCTAAAAAGGGCATATGGGAAAGTGTACACCCAATGAAAAAGAATCATGTTCGTGGAGGGTTAAAAGCGTATAGCTCAAAATGCTATAGAAAAATTGGAGGTCTGATTCCAGAGATGGGATGGGATACAATTGACGAAATCCTTGCAATGTACTATGGATTCGAAGTGAAAGTTTTGAATAATGTAAAAGTGAAACATTTAAGACCAATAGGAAATGTTTATTCTAGGAACTCTTCTTTTCTCCAAGGCCAAGCTTTTTATAAAATGAGATATGGTATTATAATTGGAATTCTTGCTTGCCTGAAAGGGTTTTTAATTAAAAAATCTTTTCCCTTTTTATTTTGGAGTATTCTAGGCGTTATGAACGGATATTTGAAAAATGAACCATACATAGTTACAAAGAGTCAAGGGGAATTTATAAGAAGATTTAGACTTAAATCAATCTTAAGAGTGTAAAATTGAAAGGCCTTAAGAGCTAAATGATTATGATTATTATATTTGTTAAATGGAATCTCATAAAGTTTTAATTATAGGTTCAGGCGGTCGAGAAAACGCACTCGCATGGAAAATATCTCAAAGTAAATTTTGTGACAAATTGTTTATAGCCCCAGGAAATGCCGGGACATCTTTTTTAGGGGAAAACGTAGAAATATCAATATCAGATTTTGGTTCAATTAGAGATTTAATCTTGTCCAATAAAATTACAGTTGTTATAGTTGGACCAGAAGACCCATTGGTTAATGGGCTTCATGATTTTTTAAGCAATGAAATAAAAAACGACAATTTTATTGTCATCGGGCCAAAAAAAAATGGGGCAATTTTAGAGGGGAGCAAAGAATTTGCAAAGGAATTCATGCTTAGACATAAGATACCTACGGCAAGATATCGAACATTTAATAAAAAAAACATTCATGAAGCCGACACTTTTCTTAGTTCTCTCAATCCACCATATGTTTTAAAAGCAGATGGTCTTGCCGCAGGGAAAGGGGTTTTGATATTGCCCGACTTAAATGAAGCAAAAAAAAGTTTAGAGAATATGATACTTAATAAAAAGTTCGGCCAAGCATCTGAAAAAGTAGTTATTGAAGAGCATTTAAAAGGGATTGAAGTTTCAAGCTTTGTTTTAACAGACGGGGAAACATATAAAATATTTCCAATGGCTAAAGATTATAAAAGGGTAGGTGTCGGGGACACTGGATTAAATACTGGGGGTATGGGAGCAATTTCCCCTGTACCTTTTGTAGACCAAAAATTATATAAAAAAATAGAGAATCAAGTAATTCAACCTACCATCCGTGGATTGAAAAAAGATAAGATAGATTATACAGGATTTTTGTTCATCGGCTTAATGATAGTAAAAGACGATCCATATGTTATAGAATATAATGTGAGATTGGGAGATCCCGAAACAGAAGCAATTCTACCTAGAATTGAAAGCGATCTTTTAGAAATATTTTTAAAACTTAAAAGTTCCAAGTTACAAACTTCGAACCTAAAAGTCAGTGAACTTTTTTCTTCGACTGTAATGACAGTTTCAAAAGGATATCCAGAAAAATATGAAAAAGGGAAAGTCATTAGGGGTCTAGAGTTCGTAAACGATAGTTTTTTGTTCCATAGCGGAACCAAAAAAGAAAATCAAAATATAGTTACTTCTGGCGGTAGGGTAATTGCAGTAACCTCAATGGATAAGCAACTCGATAAGGCTCTAGAAAAGTCTTACAAAACTATATCAAAAATAAAATTTCAGGGAAAAACTTTCAGAAATGACATTGGTTTTGACCTCTAGAGAAATGAATGTGCTGTTACGTCTTTATCCTCTTCTCCTTTATCGTCAAAATCTTTAAGTTTTTTAGACCAATAAACTAGAGCGACAATACCAATTAATAGGAAGAAAAAATTCACACAATTAGCTATCCACCAAGACGTAAGCTCAATATCTCTTAAAAACTCATGTGGAAGAAAAAAAATATTTTCAAAAAGCCACTGTATTCCTTCAAAAAAACCTTTAACCATTTTCAATTTTATCGCAATTTAAACAAAATAACTTATTTGTTTTAATTTAAACATCAGAAACCTTTGTCGAGAAGAAATAAGTAATTTTGTATATTTAAAATCTTGAAAGCAAAAAATTTAGTTTTAATCTTTGACAAATGTGTAGAAGACTATCATAAATTAGATATTGTTAACCAAGAGATAATAAATCCCTTTGAAAAAAACTCTTTTGAAGCAATATTATATAGAAAGTGTTGGATTGATACTGTACAATGGCATTATGAAGATATCATTAGAGATGATGAAATAAAACCCATAGAGGCTTTAGATTTAAAAAGAAAAATTGATCAATCAAACCAAAAAAGAACAAATCTTGTAGAAGTTATAGATGATTATTTTATAAAAAAGTTCAAGCGGGTAATTCTACAAAAAAACGCTACTATAAATACCGAGAGCCCAGCATGGGCCATAGACAGATTATCTATTTTAGTATTAAAGATTTATCACATGGCCGAAGAGTCAAGTAGAATTTCTGCATCTAAAGACCACAGAATGAAATGTTCAGAAAAACTTTTAATTTTAAATGAACAAAAATCAGATCTTTGTTTAGCTATAGATCAACTTACTAAAGACCTTTCTGAGGGCAGAAAGATAATGAAGGTATACAGACAAATGAAAATGTACAATGATGAAGATTTAAATCCAATTCTTTATAAAAAAGATAAAGATTGAAGACTTTAAAGAAGTTGGTTTTTTTGAGATTTTCCTCTCTAGGAGATGTTGCGATTTCCATCCCACTAATAAGATGTTTTTTATCAAAATACCCAGATATCAGTATAACATTTGTGACAAAAGATTTTTTTAGCCCATTGTTGTATGAATTCAAAAACTTAGAAATCTTAGAACTTGATTATAATGGAAGGCATAAAGGATTTAAAGGATTATTTAATCTTTATATGGAAATTAAGGAATTAGACCCAATTGGTATCGTAGACCTTCATAGCTCTCTAAGAACCAATATTTTAAGAATGTTTTTCCTTTTTTCATCAATTCGGTTCAAAAAAATCCATAAAGGAAGAATTGAAAAAAAATCGCTTACAAGAAAAAAAAACAAAGTTTTGGTTCCTTTAACACCCGTTATTCACAGATATGGAGATGTTTTAAGAAAAATTGGTTTTCCTGTAGATTTATCTGATCACGAATTCCCGTCAAAATTCAATACACCTAAAAAATTTAATGATTCCTTTTTTAATTCAAAATTAAAATGGATAGGAATTGCCCCATTCGCCAAACATATAGGAAAAATTTACCCTTTAGATTTGACTCAAAAAGTAATTTCCTTTTTACAGAGAGAAAGTCAGGTTTTTCTACTAGGGTCAGATGGGGATGAGCAAAATAAATTACAAGTTTGGGAGAAAGCTTACCCTAATGTTTATTCATTAGCAGGCAAATATTCTTTTTCTGATCAAATAAAAATAATTTCGAATTTAGATGTAATGGTTTCAATGGACTCGGCAAACGGACATATTGCCGCAAACTACAACATTCCTGTAATTACCATTTGGGGGGTTACCCATCCCTTTGCAGGTTTTTCTCCTTGGAATCAAAATAGCGAAAGAAATATTCTATCTGATAGAGACCGTTATCCTTTAATACCAACGTCTGTGTATGGCAATGTTTGTCCAGAAGGATATGAAAATTGTATGAGAACAATAACTCCTGAAAAAATTATAGAAGTTGTTAGAAAAACAATAGGTCAAACATCATCATAATCAATTTCAATAAATGGAGACTTTGGATAAGCTTGACAGGTCAAAATGAATCCTTCAGCAATTTCCTCTTCTGTAAGAATTTGGTTTTCATTCATTTCAGTTTTACCACTTTTTACTCTAGCAATGCAAGTTGAGCACACACCTCCTAAACACGAGTGAGGTGCGTCAATATTCTCATCTAAAAGAGTTTCTAATATGGTTTTCTTCTCATCTAAACTAACATTATAGACCTCAAAATCTAAGTGTACCTTTA
>CACKBL010000003.1 GCA_902598305.1 uncultured Bacteroidota bacterium | reverse complement strand
TGAAAATTTTCTAAAACAAATTAATGAGTTAATATCAAAAAACTTATTTTAGACATAATATGAAATCCAAAATCAAGATTCGTTCAGCACTAGTTTCTGTTTTCAACAAAGAAGGTTTAGAGCCCATAATTAAGGAATTTGAGAGGAAAAAAATTATTATATATTCTACTGGAGGTACTGGAAAATATATAGAAGGATTAGGGGTTAAATACATCCCCATAGAAGATATTACATCCTACCCTTCAATATTGGGTGGTAGGGTTAAAACTTTGCATCCAAAAGTCTTCGGGGGAATATTAAACAGAAAAAATAAAAAAGAAGATCAAGAAGAATTATTAGACTATGAGATTCCCCAGATTGATTTGGTTATCGTTGATTTATATCCTTTTGAAGAAACAATCAAATCGACTAAAGATGAAAAGAAAATTATTGAAAAAATTGATATTGGTGGAATTTCGCTTATTAGAGCAGCTGCAAAAAATTTTAATGACGTTTTGTGCATATCTGATAAATCTGATTATGATGATTTATTAAAAATTTTAAAAAATTCCGGTGCTCAGACTACTCAAGAGATAAGAAAAAAATACGCTATTAAAGCATTTGATGTTTCATCAAATTATGATACGGTGATTTTTAATTTCTTTAATAAAGATATGGAAAGTAATTCTCTTAAAATAAGTTCTAACAATTACATCCCATTAAGATACGGTGAAAATCCACACCAAAATGCAAGATTTTATGGAGATTTTAAAAAAAGCGTTTCACAAATCCATGGGAAAAAACTATCCTACAATAATTTATTAGACATTGACAATGCTATTAACCTAATCTCTGAATTCAAAAAAGAAAAACCGACTTTTGGAATTTTAAAACATAATAATGCTTGTGGAATTTCATCTAAAGAATCAATTTCATTAGCGTACAAAAGTGCTCTTATGAGCGACCCAGTTTCAGCATTTGGAGGAGTTTTGATTTCTAATACAGAGATAGATATCAAAACTGCTAAACTTCTAAAAAAGTTATTTTTTGAGGTATTGATTGCGCCCAAATTCAACAAAAAAGCCTTAGAAATATTGAAAGAAAAAAAGAACTTAATAATTTTAAGAAACAATATTTTAAAAAAAGAAGTATTAAACTACAGGTCTTGCCTAAACGGGTTTTTAGTTCAAGAAAATGATTTTAAGATAGATTCTGAAAAAAATTTAAATTATGTAACCCAAGAAATTCCAAATAAAAAGGAAATTGATGATTTAATTTTTGCATCAAAAGTAAGTAAACATACAAAATCAAATACTATTGTACTAGTTAAAAATTTTCAACTTTTAGGCTCAGGAATGGGTCAAAGTTCAAGAGTTGACGCTCTAGAGCATGCTATTAAAAAAGCAAAAAGTTTTGGTTTTAACCTAAAAAATGCAGTAATGGCAAGTGATGCTTTTTTTCCTTTCCCAGATTGTGTTGAAATTGCAAATAAGGAGGGCATCAAATGTGTCATCCAACCTGGAGGTTCGATTAAGGACAATTTATCTATTGAGTATTGTAATAAACATAAAATGAAAATGGTATTTACTGGTATACGTCATTTTAAGCATTAATTTCTTAAATTTGCATTACTTTTTTAAAATTAATAGATTTTCATGGGTTTTTTTGATTTTCTTACTGAAGACATTGCAATTGATTTAGGAACTGCAAACACTTTAATTATTCACAAGGATAAAGTTGTTGTAGACAGCCCATCTATAGTGGCTATCGATAGATCTACGAATAAGGTCATCGCAATAGGCCACGAAGCTAGTATGATGCAAGGTAAAACACATGAGAATATAAAAACGATTAGACCTCTCAAGGATGGAGTTATTGCTGACTTCAATGCTTCTGAGCAAATGATAAGCATGCTTATTAAAAGTGTACCTACTTTAAAAAAGAAAGTTGTTACTCCTGCACTTAAGATGGTAATTTGTATCCCTTCGGGTATAACAGAAGTTGAAATGAGAGCTGTTAGAGAGTCTGCGGAAAGAGTAAATGGAAAAGAGGTATATCTTATTCATGAGCCTATGGCTGCTGCAATTGGAATTGGAATAGATATAAAGCAACCAAAAGGCAATATGATTGTAGATATTGGTGGAGGTACTACCGAGATAGCTGTTATTGCCCTTTCCGGAATAGTTTGTGATAAATCTGTCAAGATTGCAGGAGATGTATTTACCAATGATATAGTGTACTATATGAGAAGACAGCATAATTTATATGTTGGGGAAAGAACCGCCGAAAAGATTAAGATTAACGTTGGTTCCGCTACTGAAGATTTGGATAACCCTCCGGAAGAAATGTCTGTTCAAGGCAGGGACTTATTATCTGGGAAACCTAAACAAGTAATTGTATCCCATCGCGAAGTTGCTAGGGCCTTGGACAAATCAATACTTAGGATCGAAGACGCAATAATGGAGGCTCTTTCTCAAACACCACCTGAATTAGCTGCAGATATATATAATACTGGAATATATCTAGCAGGGGGAGGTTCGATGTTAAGAGGTTTAGACAAAAGAATATCTACCAAAACAGATTTACCTGTTTATATAGCTGAAGATCCTCTCCAAGCTGTAGTTAGAGGGACTGGGATTGCACTTAAGAATATAGATTTATATAAAACTATTCTTCTTAAATAATTGAAATGCAGTGGATACTTGGTTTTATACTGAGATATAAAAATTTATTTTTATACCTTTTTTTTGTAGCTGTCACCTTATTTTTTTCATATTATCAGAGCGAATATCATAAATCGAAGCTTTTTAAAGCTAGTATTTTTGTTACCGGTAAAACTTCTGAACCCATAAAAAAATTAAATTCATATTTTAAGCTTAAAAAAATTAATACACAACTTGTAGAAGAAAACTTGTATTTAAAATCTTTAGTCATTGATAAAAGTTATAACTCTAAGCTTGAAGATAAAAATAATGATTCTCCATTCAGACTAATACCTGGGTATGTGATTAAAAATGATATATCTAGTTCTAGAAATATTATTGTGATTAACAAAGGTTCATCTGATATGGTTAAGAAGGAAATGGGGGTTATTGGTAGTAAAGGAGTAGTTGGAATAGTAAATCAAACCACTGAAAAATTCTCGTCTGTTCTTTCAATTCTTCATAAAGACATAAAAATAAATGCAAAACACAAGAAATCAAATTCCTTTGGTTCATTGTTTTGGGAAGGGAATTCTCCTGATAAAGTAACACTTACTGATATCTCAATTATAAATAAAATAGATATTGGAGACACAATAGTTACGGGAGGTATGTCAACATATTTCCCAGAGGGTATTCCAGTTGGAAAAGTGATAGAGATTGAAAGTGACGGAATATATTATTCATTAATGGTAGAATTAATCAACAATATGACAAATTTAGATAATGTTTACATTATAGAAAATATAAACAAATCTGAGATTAATTCGCTTTACAAATAGAAAAAATGAATCAGTACTACCCAAAAGTATTTTTACTCTCCTTGTTTTTGATTTTTTTACAAGTTCTAATATTTGATAGAATAAATCTATTTGGGTTCATGAATCCAAGTATTTATATCATTGTTTTAATTATTCATAGATATGACTTGGATCAATTTAATTATATAGTAGTTGGATTTTTATTAGGATTTATAATGGATGTTTTGAGTCAATCGGCTGGTTCTCATAGCCTCTCTTGTGTAACAATTTCGTTCTTAAGACCATTAATCAATAAGTTTTCTCTTGGCCCTAATTATGAGGACTTTTCTTCACCTTTTTCAGATGGAATTCTCACTTCTAACAAAGTTTTGTATTGTTTTTTAATCACTATTATTCATCAAATAATTCTTAATGCGTATTCATATTTCAATTGGACGCATACTTTTGTAATTTTAAAATTGACAATTGCAAATTCAATCTTTACTTTTATTGTAATTGTATCTGTTTTAAATCTCTTTACCACTAAAGAATGATAAGAATTCACTTATTGAAATTATTGACAATTCTAATTAGCCTTACTTTCTTTATAAGACTTTTTGGTCTACAAGTTTTGGACAAGGACTACGATAAATTATCTCAAAATAATGCTATTCTTGAAATAGAAGATTACCCAGAACGTGGATTCATATTCGATAGAAATGGTAAAGTTTTAGTTTCTAATCAACCCGCCTATGATGTCATGATTATCCCTGAAAACCTCTCTCCATTCGATACACTATCTTTTTGTAAACTGACTAGCATTGATAAAAAAGAATTGATAGTAAACTTAGAAAGTGCCAGGAAGTATTCTAGAAGATTACCTTCCGTTATTGTAAATCAAATATCAAAAGAGACTTACGCAAGACTTCAAGAGCAAATGTGGAAGTTTCAAGGGTTTTTTGTTCAAAAAAAATCCATAAGGGATTATAGAGTAAATTGTGGATCAAATGTACTAGGTTATGTTAGTGAAGTTAATGGTGAAGATCTAATTAAAGATAAATATTATAGGCAAGGAGATTTAATCGGAAGGCAGGGAATTGAAAAATCCTACGAAAAAGAGTTAAGAGGTAAAAAGGGTAAAAAATTTCTACAAAAGGACAGATTTAATAGAATTATTGGTCCTTATAAAAATGGCAAATATGACACTGAACCATCCCAAGCACAAAATATAAATTTAACAATTGACATTGAATTACAATCTTATGGAGAAAGACTAATGAAAAATAAAAGGGGGGGTATTGTTGCAATTGAACCAGAAACTGGTGAAGTTTTGGCATTAATTTCAGCTCCTTCCTATGACCCTAAAATTTTAGTTGGGAGACAGCGTTCAAAGAACTACATGGAGCTTGCAAATGACACAATTTCTAAACCATTGTTTGACAGAGCATTACTTGCTCAATATTCCCCCGGTTCAACATTAAAGCCTCTTAATGCATTAATCGCATTACAAGAAAAAGTAATCGACAACAAAACCAAACACAGTTGCAATGAAGGGTTTTATTATGCTAAAAATGCTCATATGGATTGTAATTGTAAATACGGAACTAAAAATGATTTAATTAAAAGCATTCATAAATCTTGCAATACTTTTTTTTCTAAAACTTATTTAAACCTCATAAATAAATCAAAATCTGCCATTAACGGAGTTGAAATTTGGAAGAAGTATCTTGAAAGCTTTGGGCTCGGAAATTACTTAGGATATGATCTTCCAATTGGAAGACCTGGTTTGATTCCAGGTTCAGGGTTTTATAATGACTTATATAAAGGTGAAGATTGGAGTGCAACTAATATAATTTCAAATGGTATAGGTCAGGGAGAAGTTTTAGTAACTCCTATTCAACTTGCAAATTTTACAAGTGCTATTGCAAACAAAGGATTTTATATAACTCCACATTTTGTTAATACTGGAAACAAAGAAAAAACCAAAGTCAAATTATCAAAAAATTATACAGCCGTTGAATCGAATTATTTTTATAATATAATTGATGGGATGCATAAAGTAATAGAAGAAGGTACTGCAAGAATTGCAAAAATAGAAGGATTAAATATGTGCGGTAAAACGGGAACCGTTGAAAATTTCACAATAATTAAAGGGGAAAAAACACAACTAACTGACCACTCCATCTTCATAGCCTTTGCTCCTAAAGAAAATCCTAAAATTGCAATTGCAACATTCATTGAAAATGGATATTGGGGTTCAAGATGGGCAGCTCCAATTTCAAGCTTGATGATTGAAAAATATCTAAACAATTCTACTACTAGACCAAGATTAGAAAAAAGAATGTTGAATGGAAGCCTTGAGTATGAATATAACAAACCACTATCAGGGGTAAATTTTAATATTAATGAATAAAACTTTCCGAATAGATTGGTTAACGGTTGTTATATACTTTTTATTGGTGTTTACCGGAATTTTGAACATTTTTTCTGCTACTTATAGTAGTGAAGGCTTCAGCTATTTTAATTATGATAATCTTGCTTTCAAACAATGTGTGTTTTTTATATTCTCCCTAGTTTCAGGAGTGTTGGTTTTAATTGCTCCTTCTAAATTCTTTCAAAGATTTTCGAGTCTCATATATTTATTTTCGTTATTACTACTGATAGGTCTTTTCGCCTTTGGTAACACTGTTTATGGACACAAATCGTGGTATACTTTTTTTGGGATTAGCATTCAACCAACAGAAATAGCAAAATTTGCAACTAACTTGGCAGTTGCAAAATTATTGAGTGAAATTCAAATCGACTTAAGAAAAATAAAATCATTAATTCAAGTTTTTCTAATAATTCTAATACCAGTTATATTAACCTTATTGCAACCTGACTTTGGATCTGCACTAATTTTTTTATCTTTTATATTTGTTTTATTCAGAGAGGGGCTAAATCCAAATTTTGTTTTTTTTCTAGCCACATCTTTAGTATTGGCCTTATTTTCCCTAATTAAGCCATTTTTTTATGTTTCAGTTTTGTTGACCGGAGTTTTTGCTTGTTTTTACTTTTTATCGAAAAAAATAAATAAAAAAGTTTCAATAATTCCTTTAGTTACAGCTTTTATTTCAAGTTGTATTTACGTTTATTCAATAAATTATATTTACAATGATTTATTATCTCAAAGACATAAAGATAGAATTGATATTTTTTTGGGAAAAGAAACAGACATTATGGGAGTTGGTTACAATTTGAATCAATCAATAATTGCAATTGGTTCAGGAGGATTATCTGGAAAAGGTTACTTACAGGGGACCCAAACTAAAGGTAAATTTGTACCCAGGCAACATACAGATTACATTTTTAGTACAATTGGTGAAGAATGGGGTTTTTATGGAACCTCTATTATTATAATTTTATTTGCAACGCTTGTTTTAAGAATATTATTTCGAGCTGAACACCAAAAAAATGTTTTTGGCAGGTCTTACGCTTACGGAACAGCTAGTTTAATCTTTATGCATTTTTTAATTAATGTTGGAATGTCAATTGGTTTGGTACCAACAATCGGAATTCCCTTACCATTTATAAGTTACGGAGGATCTAGTATGTTTACTTTTACAATTTTAGTGTTTGTTTATCTAAATATTGACGCAAATAGACTTAATGAATCTAGAATTTAGAGTTACTATTTGCTTGTTTGAGCTATTTTCTTGTAATTAACTGAAACTTTACTCAAATCGCTTAAAATATTAACAGCTTCATCTATATAAATATCTTTAGATAAAGTTTCCTCCCAGCGTTTTCTTTTTTTAACTAAAATAGAATCATTTAAAATTTTATCTAAATCCATTTTTGTTGGATAGAAAGTTAAAGTATTAGTGAATTCTGTTAATTTTTTGAACTTTTCAGTCTCAGAATTTTCTATCGCTTTCTCTTTGATTAAATCCTCATAATTCAATGTGAATTCTGAATTTTCTTGCCTACGTTTAATCACTTTAGCCTGTTCGTCAATCAATTTCACATAGGGATTACTTTCAAGCCTTTTATTACTTTTCTCAATTATACTTAAAAATCTTTCTTCATTAATAAATGTTTGATAGTTTGCTGGTGAAATTTTATCCCACTTCAAAGGGTTTTCTTGATCTCTCTCACCAACCTTAATGTAAGAGTATCTATTTGGAAAAATAACATCACTTTTAACTCCCTCCAACTGAGTAGAACCACCATTGATTCTATAAAACTTGTCTGTTGTCAACTTCATGGCACCTAGGTCACCATAAGTATTCCCAGAAATTATTTTATTTAAATCAATCATATTCTGAACAGTACCTTTTCCATATGTTTGTTTACTTCCTAAAACAATACCTCTCCTATAATCTTGAAATGCAGCGGCTAAAATCTCAGATGCTGATGCTGAGAATTCATTAACCATTAGAACAAGGGCGCCATTCCATTCTATTTGATTATCCGTATCAAATAAAATTTGCTTTTTACCTCCTGTTGACTTAACCTGAACTATTGGACCATTTTCAATAAAATATCCAGCCATATCAACTACTGTCTGCAAAGATCCTCCACCATTATTTCTAAGGTCTATAATAATTCCCTGAACATCTTGTTTTTTGAGTTTTTGAATTTCGTATTTTACATCAGTAGCTGCATTTCTGTTGCCATAATCTTGAAAATCCACATAAAACCTTGGTAAATTAATTAGACCGTACCTAATATTATCTTTCTCAATAATTGTAGACTTTGCAAAAGCTTCTTCAAGTTCAATAATATCTCTAGTTAAAGTAACATCAAGTATTGAGCCATCAACTTTTTTTACTGTTAGAATTACTTGAGTCCCCTTAGGACCTTTTATCAACTTAATTACATCATCGAGACGCATTCCAACAACATCTACTGGTGTTTTATTCATTTGTGAAACTTTGAGTATTTTATCCCCGGGTCTCAATGAGTTTTCTCTCCAAACAGGACCACCAGAAATGATATCTACGATTTCGACTTCTTGGTTCCTTTTTGTTAGTCTTGCGCCTATACCTTCAAATTTTCCTGATATGTTTTGATCAAATCTATCTTTTGCACTAGGAGCAAAGTACGATGTGTGTGGATCAAACTGAAGAGCAATAGAATTTACGTATATAGAAAAGTAATCATTTCTATTAAGATCATACCTTGCTTCAAAAAAATATTTCATGTCTTCTTTAAGTACATTTCTGGTTTCTATTTCTATCTCTTTATCAGATTTTAAAACATATTTGGGGTCCTTTTCCTTTTTTCGATTTTCGTCATCTTTTAAGTTTGAAAAGATTCCTAGAGCATTAAATTTCAAAAATTTTCTCCATTGTTTTTTTAGTTCTGATAATGATTTTGAATAAGACGTATTTTCAAAATCTAAATTGATTTTTTCATCTACACTAAAATCAAAAGAAATATTCAATAATGACGGATAAAATGATTTTACTTGGTCTAATCTCTGAAGGTATCTTTGATGAGAAAGATCAAAAAACTCAATTTTCGACGCTTTAATCTGATCATCAATTTTAAACTTAAAAGAATCAAAAAAATCTATATCACTTTGAATGAAAAATAAATGTCGACTGTCAACTCCCTCAAGAAAGTTTTTGTAAACCTCCTCAGAAAATTGATCATTAATTTGTGAAGGGGAGTAATGCCCTTTGTTTAAAACATAAGAAACAATTTCAATTAGTAATTTATCTTTAGAAGGATTATTAAAGCCCAAAACATAGCTATGGATGTAAGTAATAAAAAGAAGTATTGTAATTGAAAGTTTAATCATAAAAGATTCCAAATTTATGTATTTGCTTGAAACCAAGCAAAATTATTTATTTGATTTTAACATTATTTTAGTACTACAGTTTAGTAATTTACTAACTTTAAAAAGAAATATTCAAGATGGCTAAACGTCCTCTTATTCTCGTTACAAATGATGACGGTATAAATGCACCAGGTCTAAAGTATCTAGTAAACATTATGTCTATCATTGGTGATGTTGTAGTTGTAGCCCCTGATTCTCCAAAATCTGCAACTAGTCATTCGATAACAATAAATTCTCCATTATATGCTTCTAGATGTTATATTCATACTAATGCTAAGTTGGAGTACCAACTATCAGGGACACCTGCTGATTGTGTAAAATTTGGAGTTAATGAAATATTAGAAAAAAAACCTGATATATGTGTTTCAGGAATTAATCATGGCTCAAATTCCTCTGTGAATGTGCTTTATTCTGGAACGGTAGGTGCAGCAATTGAAGCTGGCATTCAAGGTGTCCCAGCTATTGGTTTTTCAATTCTTGATTATGACTGGAATGCAAAATTTGGTCACATTAAAAAATTAATAAAATCCATTACTCATAGTGTTCTTAAAAACAGACTTCCTAGCGATATTGTACTTAATGTAAACTTCCCAAAATCAAAAGTGAAAGGTGTAAAGGTTTGCAGGCAAGCGAACACTCACTGGGAAGAAAAATTCTGCAAAAGAGAGAATCCGATGGGAAAAGAATACTATTGGTTGACTGGTGATTTTATTAATAATGACAAGTCGAATGAAACAGATGAGTACGCTCTTAAAAAGGGTTACGCTTCAATTGTACCAATCAAATTTGACTTGACCGCAAAGGATTATATACATAAAATAAAAAAGTGGAACTTTAATGATTAAAAAAAAACTAGTGGGTTTTGTTTTCGGAATAATTGCAACTTTAGCAGGAGTCGTTTTTTTTACAACAATTTTTTCTCCTGGTTCAATTCCAAACAGCTTAAAATCTCTTTTTATACAAAAAAAATTGGGTGCTTTAATTAGTGTTGGGTCTTTAATTAATATCCCTTTATTTTTTCTTTTATTAAAACTTAATAAAATAAATTATGTGCATGGATTGATATTATTTCTCCTACTTTTAGTATTAATTATTGCTATTTTAAAAATTGTATAAATGAAATACTATATAATAGCAGGCGAAGCTTCAGGGGATCTACATGGTTCTAAAATTATGGAGAGTATAAAAAAACTTGACAAAAAAGCGAAGTTTAGATTTTGGGGTGGAGAAAAAATGAAAGGAATCGGAGGTGAAATAGTTAAACACATAAATCAATTGTCTTTCATGGGATTTTGGGAAGTTTTAAAAAATATATTTACAATTTTTAAAAATATTAGTTTATGTAAGAGGGACATAAATACTTACCAACCAGATAAAATAGTTTATATAGATTATCCGGGTTTTAACATGGTGATAGCCAAATGGGCTAAAAAAATTGGTTTTCAAAATCATTTTTATATTAGTCCACAAATATGGGCATGGAAGGAAAGCAGAATCAAAAAAATAAAACGTGATATAGACTATCTTTACGTAATTTTACCTTTTGAAAAAGAATACTATCAAAAAAAACACAATCTAGATGTATATTATGTTGGTCATCCCCTAGTTGAAATCATAAATAAAGAAAAAAAAAATACAGATTTATTCCCATTTACATTAACAAAACCTGTAATTGCTCTTTTACCTGGAAGTAGAAAACAAGAAATCAAAAAAATGATGCCTGTTTACAAATCTGTTGTAAATCATTTTAATAACTATGAGTTTATAATTGCAGGTGTGTCGAATATAAATAAAGATTGGTATAATCAATTCTTGAAGGAAGATAAAATTAAGATAGTATATGATAATACTTATAATCTTCTAAAAAGATCTACTGCTGCAATTGTTACTAGCGGGACAGCAACGCTTGAAACTGCTCTTTTTGATGTTCCACAAATTGTATGTTATAAAAGTAGTTTATTTTCATATTTAGTTGGAAAATTATTTATTAAACTAAAATTTATTTCCCTTGTAAATATTATCATGGACAAAGAAGTTGTTAAGGAGCTAATTCAAAAGGATTGTTCAAAGAGGAATATTGTTTACGAATTATCACAACTCTTAAAAAACGAAAATATTTTGAGAGTTAAAAAAGAATATGAAATATTAAGAAATAAACTAGGAAAGGAAGAAACAAGTTTAAAAGTAGCAAAATTAATTACTAAAGTTTAGAAAAATAGTCATTGTCTAAATCTGTATACAAAGTTTTCAATATATTTTTCAATATCATCAGAGTCCTTAAAAATAGCATAGTCTCCTCTTTTTATCATTTTTAAATACGGTTCTATTTGTCTAACATTAAAATAACCAGTCAGGGGGATGATTGGGTCCCCTTCCTCACTAAAAAAAACAATTGTTGGATACCCTCTTATTCCTAGAAACTTCGTGAAATCGTGGGTTGAATTTCTACCTTTCCTGTCTGGGTTGTAATTCAGATTAGAGAATTTTTTATCATAAAAAATTATTTCTTCATTCCCTTCTGCATTAAACTTAACAGCATAAAAATTTTGAGAAATATATCTAGAGACGTCTGGATTACCAAAAGTTTTTTTGTCAAGTAATCTACACGGACCACACCATTTAGTATAAACATCCATAATAATTTTTTTAGGCTTAATTTTTTGTTGTTTTAGAGCTTGATCCAATGACATCCATTTAATCTCTTGGCAGTAAGATATATTCAAAGCAAATAAAAATAAGAAAGTAAAAGTTTTAATAATATCCATGCATTCTTTTTATCAAGTTATTTCTAAATAAAAAAATTAGAAATCCAACCAATATTGGAACCACAGTAAAAATTAAAAAGAATCCGGTAAGACCTATATTTGAGGATATTTTATCAATGTAACTACCAGTAAAACCTCCTATAAGATTTGCGAAAAAACTGGAAAGTAACCAAAATCCAAACATTAATCCAACAAGTCTAATAGGGGCAAGCTTACTAACATAAGATAGACCAACAGGGGATACACATAATTCGCCAAGTGTATGAAATAGATACGCAAATACCAACCAAAATATACTTACGCTTGCAGTTTGTGCACCATATGGGATTGACATTGATCCATAAGCTAGAAATCCAAAACCAAGACCAAGCAGGATTAACCCGATTGAAAATTTAACTGGTCCACTGGGATTCATTTTTGAAGCCCAAAGCATTGAAAAAATTGGTGCGAAAATAATAATAAATAATGAATTTAAAACCGAGAACCAAGAAGCAGGAATTTCTGTGTCTTCAACTTCTAAGGCGTTCGATTCAAAAGGAACATAATGTTCAAAAAAATCTAAATAACCAGTTAAAAAAATTGAAGTAGATTTAGGAATCAATCCTAACATAAATAAGATTATTGCCCAAATAATTACAAAACTAATACCTAGAAATAAATTAGATAAATAATATTCATGAAAGATACTTTGAAATAATTTAATTAAAACATATGTTATAACAAGCATTGGGACAATTGTTATTATGGTATTTACAATTTTAAATACTAGTGACGCTTCACCAGTTAAGTTTCTGTCAGTATAATCATTTGCAAAAATTGTCATTGAGCCTCCAGCTTGTTCAAAAGCCCACCAAAAAAAAATTGTAGCAGCTGAAAAAACTAAAATAACTAAAATTCTATCTAACTCAATTGAGGTCATTGGAGAATGATTTTTTATTTCATCAACCTCTTTAACCTTTTTTTCAGGTTTAAGTCCTATGGTGCCAAAAATATTTTGGGCAAAATAAAACTGAAGCATGCCAAAAAACATAAAAATTCCAGCAACTCCAAAACCCCAATGCCATCCAATATTTTCTCCCAGATAACCGCACAACAAAATACCTAAAAAAGCTCCACAATTTATACCCATATAGAAAATAGTATACGCCCCATCTTTTCTAATATCTGCATCCTTATATAGTTGACCAACTATTGATGAAATATTTGGTTTGAACAAACCATTCCCAGTTATTAACAATGCAATCCCAAGGAAGAAAAAAAAATTTTCAAAATATTCTAGTGCCATAGCTCCATGCCCTATGGCCATAGTTAATGCACCAATTACAGTTGCATTTCTATAACCTAAAAACCTGTCAGCGATGACTCCTCCAATGATAGGAGTAAAATAAGCTAAACCTGTGTACCAACCATAAAGCATCAGGGCATCTTCTCTTTCCCATCCCCATCCGTCATTTAATAATGAAGATGTTAAAAACAGGACTAATATTGCCCTCATTCCATAGTAGCTAAACCTCTCCCACATTTCTGTAAAAAAAAGAACAAATAAGCCTGAAGGGTGGTTAAAAATTGTTTTTTGATTTAAAAAAGAGCCATTAAATTGGAATTCAGTTTCCCTCAAATAAATTAGGTTTAATTATCACAATTTGTTTTCTATAAAAGTAGTCATTTTATTATACAGGTGAATGGAAGAATTTCCACCATATATCCCATGGTTTTTGTCTGGATAGATCATCCATTCGAATTGTTTGTTGTTTTGAATTAACTCTTCAACCATTCGCATAGTGTTTTGTAAATGCACATTGTCATCTGCAGAGCCATGAATTAGTAAATAATCTCCCTCAAGTAAATGGGCAAAATTAAGAGGAGAATTTAAATCATAACCCTCGGGATTATCTTTCGGCAGTCCCATAAATCTTTCGGTGTAAATTGTATCATAAAATCTCCAATTAGTGACTGGTGCAACAGCAATTGCTAGTGAGAATATTTCATTGCCTTTCAGGATACAGTTTGTAGATATCAAACCTCCATAACTCCATCCCCAAATTCCTATTCTATTTTTATCAATGTAAGGAAGTTTTGATAAATATTTTGCAAAAGATATTTGGTCTTCCGTTTCATATTTAGCAAGTTGCCCATAGGTTATTTTTTTAAACTTTTTACCCTTAAACCCTGTTCCTCTTCCGTCAAGACAGGCAATTACATAACCTTTTTGAGCTAGCATCTGGTGCCATAAGTCTCGATTACTACTCCATCTATTTTCAACCTCTTGCGATCCAGGACCTGAATACTGATAAATAAGTAAAGGGTATTTTTTTTTGGGATTGAAATTATTTGGTTTAATCATCCACATATTAAATTCCTGATTATTTATAGTTATTTTGGAAATATCTTTATAAGAAAGATTGAATGGACTTAGTTTTTCAAGAAGTGCTTTGTTGTCCAAAATCTTTCTTATTAATTTTCCATTTTTACTATCTCTAAGCGAATAAATTAAGGGCGTATCCTTATCCTCAAAAGTGTGAATAAAGTATTTATAATTAGATGTAAATGATGCTCCATTAAAACCAGCTTTCGGTGATATGGCTTTTTTATTTTTTCCATTTAAACCAATACTATAAATCACTCTCTCAGTTGAATTATCCTCACTTGAAGAATAATAAATAGTAGTATTATTGAAACCCAATAATTTTGCAACATCCCAATTCCCACTTGTGATTTGTTTTAAGCTTTTTCCATCATTTTGTACTAAATAAATATGATTAAAACCACTTCTGTCGCTTAACCAAAAGAAATTTTCATCGTCTAAAAGAAAAAGTTTTTCTTGTACATCTACATAAGTTTCATCTTTTTCTGAAAATATTTTTTTAATTTTTCCTGAACCTAGTTCATATGTTGATAGAGTTAAAGTATTCTGTAATCTATTTAAAGATTGAATGTATAGCTTATTTGAAAAACTGCTGAATTTTAATCTTGGAATGTAATAATAATCATTTGTATTTATGCTTAAATCAACCGAATTGGTTTTTTCGCTTGCTAAATTATATATTTTTAAATCTAAACTAGAATTTATTTCACCGGCCTTAGGGTATTTAAAGTTATACTGAAAAGGATACAAATTGTTGCCGAAAATTTGCATTGAATACTGTGGAACATTTGTTTCATCAAAAACAATATAAGCAAGATTATCGCTGTCCTTATTCCAATCAAAAGCTCGAACCATTCCAAACTCCTCTTCATAAACCCAATCCGCTAAACCGTTAAGGACGTTTTCACTTCCTGTAAAAGTAATTTGTTTTATTATATTAGTTTTTAAAAATTTGATATATAAATTTCTGTTATAAATAAATGCAACTTTTTCACCATCTGGTGAGAAAAAAGGTTCTTGAATTAAACCATTAAAAACGTAGCCAATATCATTATTTTGGGTGTCATAAATATAATATTCTGCCAACTTAGACCTTCTGTAGAGTGGATATGAATTTGTTTCTAATATTATTTTTCTTTCATTGTTTGAAAAAGAATAATTTGTGAAAAAAGGTATCTTAGCGGAAGAGGATGAGTCTAAGATAACATCAACAATTTCTCCAGTTTCATAACTTCTTAACACAATTTTTGATTTCTTTTCACTGTTATTGATTTCAATAGTTGAATAATAACTTTTTGATTTAAAATGATAGATTGATTTGTAAATTTTTTGCTCAAATTCAAAATTCCATATGTCTTCGTTATTAAGAAAATTTTGTTGAGAAAAAATACTATTTAAAAAAAATAAAAAAATAAGATATCTCAAAGCCTCTAATGTTGATTTTAAGGTTAAAGTTAATTTCTTTTGCATAACATCCAAAAAATGTTCTTCTAATATGGTATCTTTAACAAAAATCCAATGCTATGAGCAATTTTGTGAATGGCTTCTCAAAAAAAAATAAGTTAGAAAAAATTGATTGGATAATAAAAACCCATTTTCATAACAATAAAAAAGCCAAACATCTTCTATTTAGTTATTTGAATAATGACGAATCAATTCAAAACCTTCATGACGAATTTATTGAAAATACCATATCAAATTTTTATCTTCCTTTCGCAGTAGCACCAAATTTTTTAATTAACGGTAAATATTACACAATACCTATGGCAATTGAGGAAAGCAGTGTTGTGGCTGCAGTATCCAAGACGGCCAAATTCTGGGCAAACCTAGGAGGGTTTAAAACAAAAATTTTGGGTGTGGAAAAAGTTGGACAAATTCATTTTTTTTACAACGGTTCATTTAAAAAACTTAAATCTTTTTTCAAAAAAATAACTAAAAATATAATTGAAGATTTAAAACCAATAACATCAAATATGGAAAAAAGGGGAGGCGGTATTTCAAGTCTTGAACTTGCTGATATGAGCAAAAAAATCAACTCTTATTATCAAATTTTCGTGAAATTTAATACCGTTGATTCAATGGGTGCAAATTTCATAAACACTTGCCTAGAGAAAATAACTGAGATTTTTAAATTTTATGTTGGAGAAAAAAAATTTTTAGATAACGGTAGTGAAAAAATTGATTTTGTGATGAGTATTTTATCAAATTATACTCCTAATTGTATTGCAAAAGCCAGTGTTAATTGTAAAGTCGAAGATTTAAAAGAAAATGATGAATTAAACGATGAAAACTTTGTTGAAAATTTTATAAATGCTGTAAAAATTTCTAAAGTAGATACTTTCAGAGCAGTTACTCACAATAAGGGAATTATGAATGGAATAGATTCAGTTGTAATTGCTACAGGTAATGATTTTAGATCTGTAGAAGCAGGTGTTCACGCTTACGCATCTAGGAGTGGAAATTATTCCGGTTTATCAGATGCTTATATTAAAGATGATTACTTTTATTTTGAATTAACTATTCCCGTGTCAATTGGCACTGTCGGTGGTTTAACTAAGCTTCACCCACTGGTGGATTGGGCACACAATTTACTTGGAAATCCTAATGCTGCTGAATTAATGCAGATTATTGTAGCCACGGGTTTAGCACAAAACTTTGCTGCTATAAAATCATTAGTGACTTCAGGAATTCAAAAGGGACATATGAAAATGCATTTACTAAATGTACTAAATCAGCTTGGGGCTAGTCCAAAACAAAAAGAAGAAGCTATTGAATATTTTAAAAACAACTTGGTATCGTATAAAAATGTGAGAGAATTTCTTAATAAAAAATAGAATGGATTACTATAGTTGTGGGAAATTATTAATTACAGCTGAATATCTTGTTTTAAAAGGGGCTAAAGGTTTAGCTATGCCTACAAAGTATGGTCAAAAACTGTCAATTAAAAAAAATAGAAAAAAATATATTGCTTGGGAAGCTTATACTTGTGATAATGAGAAGTGGATAGATTGTAAATTTGACTTAAACTTTAAATTATTAAAATCTAAAAAGACTAAGACAGAATTCGTCTATTCGTTGTCAAAACTTTTAAAAAATATAAATGTATTGTCCCCAGGTTTTGCAGGGGAAGGATTGAATATTTCAACAAACTTAGAATTTAAGAGAAATTGGGGATTAGGATCTTCTTCAACACTTATAAATAACGTTTCCAATTGGCTTAATATAAATCCATATGAATTATTAAAAACAACTTACAATGGAAGTGGCTATGACATAGCAGTTGCAAACTCAAAAAAATCAATTTTTTTTCAAAAGAAAGGTGACACTAATGAAATTACACCGGCAAGATTTTCTCCACCATTTAAGGATAATCTTTTTTTTATTCACCTTAATAAAAAAGTTAACAGCCAAAAAGAAGTGACTAAATTTTTGAATCAAAAAAATGAATATAAAGATGATATTTTAAAAATTAATTCTTTGGGAGAGATGCTTGTTAAAGAAAAAAATCAAAAAATATTTAATGAAATGGTAAAAGAACATGAAGAAATAATCTCCAAAATCATCTCCAAAAAGCCAATACAAAAAGTTATTTTTAAAGATTTTTGTGGTCAAATAAAAAGTTTAGGTTCTTGGGGAGGAGATTTTATACTTGCTTCTGGAGACACCGAAACACCAAATTACTTCTCTAAAAAAGGGTATAATATTATAATACCATTTTCAGAGATGAAACTATAATTTATAAATCAATAAAAAAATGCTCTATTGTCTTGGATTTCAGCAACATTTTCCAAAGCAGAAATAATTAAACTCGGGAGATTTTTTCTTTCTTCATTTTCTAACTTTAAAGCAAGGCTTGAATAATCAGGTAAATCTTCTGCAATTGTTTTTTTGGTAATTTTTAGTTTGTAAACACCACTATTACCAATTAATAATTTTGAAGTTTGCAATTCATCTAATCCGAACGCCTTGCCAACAATAAAAGATTCCTCACCAGAGCCAACGATAGTACCGCTTTTTTGATTTACAGCATTTGCCGTAATAATCTCTAGTTTATTTTTGGCAGCAAATTTCTCCAAAGTGGTAATATTTGAATTATCTTTTATTATTAATTCTGCCTTCTTTTTATTTAAAAGCTCACTAGTAATTTCGTCTCTTACTTCATCCACCTTAGCGACTCCTTTATCATTTATATTTTTTAATTTTACAACAACATAACCACCAAAAGAAAGATCAAATCTTTTAATTTCTCCTACCTCTCTATTATCGTCAAAAACCCATTGAATAATTCTCCTTTGAGAGGGTAAGCCTGGTAGATTTTCATCAAGCTTATTGATGTTTTTAACAGTTCTAACATTATAGCCACTTTCTTGAGCAGCACTTTTAAAGTCATTATTTAAGGAGTTCATTTCAAATTTAGTGGCATTTTTGAATACTTCGTTTGATGTTTTTTCGGATGGAACAATTTTTTTTGTAAGATTTGCTAGTAGTACTAGGTCTTGTTTGTCTACAATTTTAATAATGTGAAAACCAAAAGATGTCTCAACTACACCAATTTTTCCTATCCTATTTTTTTTAGCAAAACTAAAAAAGGCCGGTTCGATCTGCTCTTCAGTAAAAAAGCCAAGATCACCTCCTAATGATTTTGAGGGACCATCTGAAAACTCTTCAGCCAAACTTTCAAATTTTGACTTATTCTTTAAAATTTGTCTAAATAATTTATTTGCAAGTCTTTTGGCATCGTCCTTAGTTCTATTAACATTTGGAGGCTTTTGATTTGACTCGTTATGAGAGATTAAGATATGACTTGCCCTTATTGAGCTATTTCTCTTTTTATCAACTAATTTTGAAATTTTAAAACTATTTATGTCTTTATATGGTCCAAAAGATTCTCCTATTTTAAGGTTAAATAAGATTTCAGCATAATCAGAAGGTAATTTACCTTTGGCTAAATAGATTGAATCAAACTCCTCATCGGAATATCTATTGATAAAATCATTCAAATATTCTGTGTTGTAAAATCCAACAATTGTGTCAGTAAGCTTAGAAACATCATTATATTCTAATCTGTCCTCTGTCAGTTTTATTAATGATTCCCTTATATCCTTAATGTCATTTTCTGTTGCATTCTCAAAAAAAGCAACGTAATCTAAAGACCTGGATTCATCTCTCTTATATTTATCTTGATTTTTATTAATATAATTTTTAATTTCTTGATCGGAAAATCTAAAAATTGTATCTGATATTTGAGAGTATGGATATTTTACATATTCAAAATCAATATTATCATTTTCAAGGTGGTAAAAAATTTCTGCATCTTTTGGAGTGACAGCAATACTGGATTTAATAAGATCAAAATATATATTTTCCTTAGCTGAGGATATTATAGATAACTCTTGTTGTTTCCATGATTCGTAGGCTTGAGGATTAGAATTTTTCATTTGGACAATAAAATCTGTGAACAAACCGAAATCAAAAAAACCTGCTTCATTAGTAAACCTTTCGTCATTAATTATTGACTCAGTTGAGGAAACGACTTGTTCTATTTGATCTCTTCCGGCATCAATTCCCAACATTTCAAACTGATTTTCAAACACAAAATTTCTTACATATTGCTTCCAAACATTGTCTACTGCCTGCATTGTTGTTAAACCAAAATTTCTTTCAGTTTGCTCAACCATAAACCTAAAATTCTCCAATGGGATTTCTTTTCCATTAATTACACCTATAGGTTCATTCGAAGTGCTGTCTGAGTTCCCTGTCCCAAGTGCACCAGAAATCACAAATGCAAACAATGCTAATCCTATTACAATTATGAGGAAAATCGACTTTTCCCTTATTTTACCTAATAAAGCCACTCTTTAAATTTAACGTCACGAATTTACAATTTCTTAACTAAATATAAAATGTGAAACCTATTTTGTTTGAAAATCAAAAAGTTACTTTTTTAATAGCAACTTTTTCAATTTTATTTGATAAAACACTAACAACCTTTATTTCCAAATTATTTATTGATAAAGTTGTATCCTTTTTGGGAATTTCTCCAGTCATATGGAAAATTAATCCGCCAAGAGTTTCATAATTTTCGTCTTGAGGTAAATCCAATTTATATTTTCTAATTAAATAATCAATTTCTAGTCTTGCTGAAAGTTCAAAGGAATTATCATTAATCTTTTTTTCGTAGTGCTCTATGATGTCGTATTCATCCTCAATTTCTCCAAACAATTCTTCAACTATGTCCTCAACTGTTAGTAATCCAGCAGTCCCACCATATTCATCTAAAACTACTGCAATGGTCTTTCTTTTTCTCGTTAATTTTTTTAATACGTCTGTTATTAAATTTGGTTCATGAACATATTCAATTGGAAGTAAAATTTCAGAAATTGAATTTGGTTTTTTAAGCATTTCAAAAGCATGAACGAAACCAATTATGTCATCAATATTTTCGTCATATACAGGAATTTTTGAGTATCCGGTAGACTTAAAAAGGGAAGATAGTTCTATAATTCTTTCAGATTTGTTAATACCAATTATTTCAGCCCTAGGAATCATAACCTCTCTTACTTTTGTTTCAGAAAATTCTAGAGCATTTTGGAAAAATTCTATTTCTGAGTCAAGTTGATCTTTATTTTCTACGGCTTCAACTTGTTCTTCAATATATTCGCCTAACTCATTTTTTGAAAATGTTAATTGAATTTTCTCGGATTTGGAATTTGAAAAAAATTTCAAAAAGTTGTCCGTAATCCTCAAAATTAGGAAAGAAATTGGCATAAATAATGTGTAAAAAAAAGAGCTGGGAAGAGCAAAAAACTTCACCATTTGATTAGCATATAATTGAAAGAAAACCTTTGGAAGGAATTCAGCAGTAATTAATATTATAAAAGTTGAAATAAGAGTTTGAATGAATAATATGTTTAGAGGTAAAGGTCCAGTTTTCAAATCAGAAAATAAGATTTCTACAATTTTGTCTCCCATAAAAATTCCGTAAATAACAAGACAAAAATTATTACCAACTAACATAGCAGTTATAAATTTTGAAGGCCTAGACGTTAGGTATTTTAAAACCTTGCCTATTATTCCTTTTTTATTTTTTTCAATTTCTAAAAAAACTCTATTACATGAAATGAATGCTATTTCCATCCCCGAGAAAAAAGCAGACATAATTAAACAAACTATGATTACAGCGTCATCTATACTCATCTAAGAATCATTATTTATTTTTTTTCTAATCGATCTTCTAAAAAAAAACATAAATATAGAAACAATAAAAAAACCAAGAAATAAGTAAGATTTTTTGGGATTCAAACTCCACAATATATATGTTTCTCTTAGAGATATTATGGATATAACTAAATAAATTAATTCTGATATTCGATATTTAATCATGTTTATTTTTCCTGAACACTCACTGTGCCTGTTAATCTTCCTGTGTTAAACTTTGTAAACTGTTTGTTTGCGTCTAGTCTCTTCGCAGACACATCATAATCGGAATTCCAAAATTTAAAATTTTTATTAGTAAAAAACCAATCTGATTCGGCATCCCAATATAATTGACTAGTTTCAAGATAATCCCCCTCGCTGGATAAAATTTTAACATTTCCGACTAAATCTAAAATTGAGGTATCTTTATATATTGTTCCGTAGTCAGCTTCAACTGTACTGGGACAACCAAAACTATCATAAAAAACAAGTTTTAAACCATCAGGAAAAATTGAATATTTAAAAAATAGATTTTTATAATCTTCGTGTTTGGGTGCTGTCAAAATAGAATTAATTTTTAATGAATCTGTGTAAACCATTCTTATTTGAAAAGATGTCGCTAATGGATCAATAACGGAACTCCTTTTTAATTCAGGCTTTTCCCAGTTTGAACATGAGTATGCAAAATTTATAATCAATGCGAGATATAAGAATTGATATTTAAAGTTATAAACTTTCACTTATAATTTAGGTACCTTAACTTTATCGTTAATCCAACATGAAAACTGAATCACCTTTCCTTCCATTCCTTCTGTAAAAATATCGGTTTTAGAAGGGGCCCTTCCATTATAACTTGCAGCTGTTTTAAGTGCAGCTTTTTTAATCGAAGCATCTACCCTTGCAGCTTTTTTAGCCGTATTTGCAGCAAGCCAATATACTGCTCTTTTGTCAAACTGTGTTTTACCGCAATTATTAGCACTATTTGCATATAGATTAGCAATCATAAGATATGCCTTACCTAAAGATGGTTGAAAATTTAATGCTTTTCTAGCATAATTTCGTGCTGTTAACTTCCTTCCCTTTTCTTTAAATTTTAATGCGATTTTGTACAATATTTTTGCTTTTTTATAAGGGTCAGTTTCTAACTCAAGAGACTCTTCCCAATACGCTACAGCTTGTTCATCTTTCCCATTTTTGTCATTGAGTGACCCTAAGTAATATGCCGAGTCAGCCGAGGGTTCGATACCGTACATTGCTTCAACTAATTGAACAAAAAGCTGACTGCTTGAACAATCCTTAGCATACATTCTAGCAGTTGCCCTTTTTAACCAAACGAGGTTGCCTTTATTTTCATTGAAATTTCTTTCATACAGTAAAATTAAGTTGTCGCAACTTGATTCTTTGCTCATTATAGCGTCCAAACTTTTTAATGATACAGCAATAGCATTAGAATATGAATCATAAACTTTTCTGAGCTTTAAATCTCGTGTCGTCAGGGCCTCCCCCGCAGACTCTTTTTTTAAGATTTTATCCAAATTTTTTGAAATCTTTACACCTTCAACTTCAAACTTTTCTGACACCTCTTCATACTTATCAAATAATTGTTCAGTAGATATATTCAAATTTTCAGATTTATAAATTTCATAAAATGATTTAAAATAGCTGTATAGTCGTTTTGGATTCGAAAAACTTTGAATATCTTTTTTGAATGCGTCATCAAAAATTGAATATATTTCAGTGTTATTACCAATTTTAAAATCAATCATAGTTTGAGCTTTTGCTGACAATATATTCCCAATATCATTTCTGCCTTTTTTAGTCGGAAAATACTTGACCCAATCGTCATACAGATTAAGTAAATCTCTTTCACGCTCTGTTTTTTCGGATTCTTGACTTTTTTTTAGTCTGTCTTTAAGTATCCTTTCTCCATAAGCGTATATAGCAATGTTTAAATCAGGGCACTCCTTTCTCACAGAGCTCCATGGGTCATACGCCGCTTCATAATTTTTTACTTTCGCATTTTCTGCAAAAATTGACAGATTCTGTGCACATTCATCGCTATTTTGTGCAATTAAGTTACCCCCTAAAATCAGGGACAACAAAAAAATAAAATATGTTCTTCTTTTCATTTCTAATTATACTTTCTTTTAATAAACCATAAATCGTTCAAAGATAATCCAATTCTTAAAGCCCAAAAACTTTCCTTCACAAGACTTTCTGAATTTATACCCCTTGAACCAAATTCAAAACCCACATTCAAGTTTGAAAATCCTGATACATTATTCGCACTATAAAATCCTCCCAAAGGAAAGCTCGCTCCAATCGAATAAACTTTTTCTTTTAAAAGACTATTATCAATTTTTATACCAGTATTTTCACTTCTAAATCCTATTCGGTAAACTATTCTTTTCCAATAGTCAGTTATTGAACTATAGTCAGGAATTAAAAATCCTCCAAATGAAACTGAATTTGCATTTTCGTAAGATATATTTCCTTGATTAAAAAACTCATTTTTGAAGTTTTCAGATTGAGCAAAGGAATATTGAGTCCCTAGAAACCATTTTTTGTCTTTACTAACACTGAGACCGTACTTGTAACTTTGTCCAATTCTCAATTTTATCAAATCTAAGTCAGTTGAGGCCAAGTCAACTTCCTTGAAATCACCAATGTTTTGACTCTGTAATGAACGAGTAAAATAGACTCTTTTGTTTCTTGAATTGAGTTTATTTTCAGGTTTATATGTCAAAAAGCTTTCAAGGATAATTTTTTTTGACACATTGAATTTAAGATGAGTTCCTATTTCATAATCAAGTCCAGACAAGGAAGACTCACTAGTTAAAAAAGTACCAAAATCTACATTTTCATTTTGATTTGAAGCCTGGGTTGTAATTTTTCCAAAATTGTAATTTATAGTTCCACCTAAACTTATAAATTTTAATAGTTTAAATCCTACGGTGAAAAATGATTTATTTGTACCTCCTCTTCCTTCGTATCGAGAAATTATAAGTTCATCTTGATTCGATAAATCATTGGCTTGTAATCGATATCCAACTGATGAATATGGGATAATTCCAAAACTAAATGAAAAAAACTTCGTTGGAATTGAAACAGCAATATAATCAAGGGATCCTGTTCTAGAATTGTCCCTTGAATCACTCGAAGCTATTTGAGTATTTTTATAATGAATGCCCACCGAAAAGGTAGTCAGTTTTAATTCTGCTAAACTTGCAGGATTATTTAGATTAGCATGTATTGAATCTGAAAAAACACTAACACCTCCCATCATTCTGTTTATAACATTTCCCTTGAAAGTTACATCTCCTAATCCCCCTAGAGAATATGGAGAAGCCGTACTATTTTGCGCTAGTGTAAACTTTAAAAAAAATAAAAATATAATTAATTTTAAACGAATTAAAATTATAGATTGTTGCATTTCAATAAGTTATTTAACCCTGATGCTAAAAATTCTTGCTCGGCAAAGATGCCATTTTTAATTCTTTTATACAAGTATTTAGAGTCCCCACCGGTTAAAATAACTTTCAAATTGGGTCTTTTTCTTTTAAACTTTTCTATTTGTCCGTTTATTTCAAAAATAAATCCTTCGAGAATTCCGTTTTGTATTGAGTTTTTGGTATCCTTGCCAATCCCCATTTTTTTATCTTCAAAATCAATTAGTGGAAGTGAACTAGTGTATTTATTCAAACTTTTGTATCTAATCAAAAGTCCAGGAGAAATTAGTCCGCCTTCGTGGACTGATTTTGATGATACCAAATCAAATGTTAAGCAGCTTCCAGCGTCAATTATAAGACAATCGTCTTCAGGATATTTATCAATTGCTGCTGCTATGAGACCAATTCTGTCATCTCCAAGATCTTTATAATTATAATTTGACTCAAATGGTAAATTAAGAGCTTTTACTTCATAAATATTTTTATCTGAGAAGTTTTTTTCTAAATCAACTTTATTATAATTTCCAGTAACATCAGACAATAGAATATTTTTTATATCGGGAAAATTCTTTTTGATCATTGATTCCCATTCGTCTTCCCATCTAAAACGATTTTTGAATAATAATATATTGTCTTTGAAAACAAAGTATTTTAAGTTCGTATTTCCACAATCTATAATCAAATTCATATCTAAAAATAAATTAAAATTCACTTAAGTTTAAAAATTTAAAAACATTTGCTAAGAAAAAAAGAGATTATATATTTGCAACACAACGGTACCTTAGCTCAGTTGGTAGAGCAAAGGACTGAAAATCCTTGTGTCCCTGGTTCGATTCCTGGAGGTACCACTCTCATCCCGCATTAATTTAATGCGGGACTTTAAGTTTTTATTTACTTTTTCTAGCGGCTATGAAACTTCTTATGAAAAAAATCATTGACAAAGAAGAAGTCAAAATCATAATTATTACCCTTACCAAACCAATACCACCCTTATTTATTGATTTAGGCAATCTCATCCCAACCAATGAAACTAATATTAAAAGAGTAAGTAGTACGGCAATATGAGAGATAATTTTATTTTGATTTTTAACTCCATTATAGCATGCTATTAAAAAAACTCCTATCAAAACAGGAATAAGTGCTGTAGGAGACAAAACGTCAAAGTATCCCCAAAGCCCAACCGTTATTAAAGAAATAGAATTTATTAAATTTGCTGTTGTAGCGTTCATATTTTTTTTACAAAAATAAAGATTTTGAAATCACTTATGCAATTAAAAAAAAATATAACTACTATTTTTTTTATTTATTTATAAATTATTTTTTGGAACTAGAAATTTATCAAATCGATGCTTTTACTTCTGAGGTTTTTAGAGGAAATCCTGCATGTGTTGTTCCCCTCAGTAAATGGCTAAATGATGAAATTATGATAAAAATTGCTAAGGAGAATAATGTATCAGAAACAGCTTTTTTGATAAAAAAAAATAATGATTTTTGTCTAAGATGGTTTACTCCAAATGTTGAGATGGATTTATGCGGACATGCAACTTTGGCAACAGCACACTATTTAAAACAGCATCAAAACCATCCAAATGACGAAATTTCATTTCATACCAAAAGCGGAATTTTAAAATCTAAATTTATTAATGGAAGTATACAGCTAGAATTGCCACTCAGAGAACCGAAAAAAACAATAATTCCTCCAAATTTAGCTAATGCTGTCAACTATAAACCAATTGAAGTTTTGAGAGCCAGAGATTTTATTTTAGTTTATGATAATCAATTAAAAATTGAAAATATTAAGATTAACAGGTTCGAGTTTGATAAAATTAACATTGACCCAGGAGGAGTTGCATTTACATCTCCAGGTAAATATTGCGATTTTGTTTCTAGATTTTTTACACCTCAATCATCAATTTTTGAAGATTCAGTTACCGGTTCATCACACTGTTCGCTTATTCCATATTGGAGCAGAAAATTAAATAAAAAAAAACTTAAAAGTATTCAGCTTTCAGAGAGAACTGGTATATTAGAGTGTGAAGCACACAAAAATCATATTCTAATTTCAGGAAAAGCAAAAACCTATCTTAAAGGAAAGATTTTTATATAAAATGTTTAAAAGCAATTGTAAAGAAGATTATAATGCGTAATGATATAATTAGAGACTACCCAACAGTTGAGTCATTAAGACTTAAGGCGAAACAAAACATTCCTGAATTTGCTTTCGACTATTTAGATGGAGGTTGCAATAACGAGGAAAATTTAAATCGAAACCTTCAGGACTTAAAAGAAATTATTTTAGAACCTAGATATTTGAGGAGTTATAAATCTAGTTCAACAAAAACAAGTCTTTTTGGAGTTGAATATGACGTACCTTTTGGGATTTCCCCAGTGGGACTTCAAGGACTCATATGGCCTAACTCTTCTGAAATTTTAGCAAAATCTGCACTGAAACATAATATCCCTTTTATCTTAAGTTCAGTTACAACTATGGATATAGAGAAAACTGCAAGATTGACCAACGGTGATTTTTGGTTTCAACTGTATAATCCAAAAGATGAAAATCTAAGAAAAGATATATTAAGAAGAGCTTATGATTCTGGTTGTAAAACCTTAGTTTTATTAGCAGATGTCCCAACATTTGGTTACAGAGCCAAAGAAATTATTTCAGGGCTATCAATGCCTCCCAAGCTGACTTTAAAAAATATAATTCAAATCCTTGGAAAGCCAAATTGGGCCCTTAATACACTCATTTACGGGCAACCTAGATTTAAAAATCTTTCCCCCTACATAAAAAAAAATATGTCAATGCGTCAATTGGGTAAATTTATGGATGAAACATTTTCTGGTAGAATAAACCCAGAAATAGTTAATCCCATAAGGGAACTATGGAAAGGGAATTTAGTTTTAAAAGGAGTATCATCGGTTAGCGATGCAAAGGATGCAGTAAAGATTGGTTTCGACGGTATTATTGTATCAAACCATGGAGGTAGACAACTTGATGCTGGAAATTCATCAATTAAATCGCTAGTTAAAATACTAAAACATATAGATAAAAATAAAACAGAAATAATGATAGATAGTGGTTTTAGAAGCGGTCCTGACATTGCAAGAGCTCTTGCATCGGGAGCAAAATTTGTTTTTATGGGTAGGCCATTTATGTATGGAACAGCAGCACTTGGTTCAAAGGGTGGTAATCATACTATTTCGATTTTGAAAAAACAGTTTCAACAAATAATGGATCAACTCTGCTGTGAAAAAATAGAAGATTTACCAAGTTTCATATCACAATAATTTTTTCGCAGTGATGAAGTCTGTCTCTTTTTACCCTATGTCATTTAAAAAGAAATTAATACCAAAAATTTGGGGTGGTAAAAATCTTGAATATTTTTTTTCATATGAAAATTTGAAGAAAAACTATGGCGAATCATGGGAGATTTCAGTCATAAAAGGCTTTGAGTCGGTTGTGAAAAAAGGAGTTTTTAAAAATACTAGACTAGATAGGTTGATTGAAAAATATCCTGTTGAAATTTTAGGGGGAAAGGTTTATGACAAATATGGGTTAAACTTTCCGATTTTGATAAAATTTATTGACGTAAATAAACCCCTATCAATACAAGTCCATCCTGATGACAAAACAGCAAAACTTCGACATAATTCATCTGGAAAAAGCGAAATGTGGTTCATAATTGAAACCGAAAAAAACGCCAAACTTTCCCTTGGTTTTAGTGAAAAAATAGACAAGAAAATATTTTCTGAAAATTTAAAAGACAAGACTATCGATAAAGTATTAAACTCTTTTAAAGTGAACCCAAAAGATGCTTTTTATGTGCCAGCAGGGACAGTTCATGCTCTAAAGGGAAAAATGTTACTTCTTGAAGTGCAACAAAGTTCCGATATTACCTATAGAATTTACGACTATGAACGTTTAGATCCACTAACAGGTAGAAAAAGAGAACTACACAGAAAATCGGCTATTAAATCAATAAATTTTACAGATAATAAAAATGAAAAAATAAAATATAATTCTTCTGTAAATAAGCTTAATCCAGTAATTGAAAATAATTTTTTTAAAGTTTACTATCTAAAAATTAATGGTAAGCAAACCCAGAAAATTTCTATGAATAGTTCATTTTGGATTTTAGTTTGTTTAGAAGGTTTACCTTCTATACATTATGAAAATAAAAAATACTCACTTAAAAAAGGAAAAACACTTTTAATACCGGCCATTATAAATTTGATAAATATGAAAGGTTGTGGAGAAATAATTTGCATAACTACGTAATTATAAAATTGAATCATCCTTCTTTATATTTTAGTGTTTTTAAATTTATTTAGATAAATTTATTTAAAAAAAAATATGATTTATCGAAATAACATACCCCTAAGCTTATTCTTTTCATTTTTTTTATTGCTGGCTTTTAATTTGTTTCCACAAAACAAAAGGAAGTCAAATTCAAAAAAATATAAGAATGTTTCCCTTAACGATTTCAATTTTAGAAATATCGGTCCTGCTTTTCTCTCAGGAAGGATTGCAGATATCGCAATAGACCCAAACAACGAAAATATCTGGTATGTGGCAGTTGGTTCAGGTGGTGTATGGAAAACACTAAATTCAGGCACAACATGGTCTCCTTTATTTGATGACGAAAATTCATATTCAATAGGTTGTGTTACAATTGATCCAAATAATTCTGCTACTATTTGGGTTGGAACCGGAGAAAATGTCGGGGGAAGACACGTTGCCTATGGTGATGGAGTTTACAAATCAGATAATGGAGGGAAAAGTTGGAAAAATATGGGTTTAAAAAGAACTGAACATATTTCAAAAATCATTGTTCATCCTGAAAATTCAAATATTGTTTGGGTAGCTGCCCAGGGTCCGTTATGGAAAAAAGGTGATGAAAGGGGTGTGTATAAAACAATAAATGGGGGGAAAAATTGGAAAAAGGTTTTAGGAAATAATCAATGGACAGGAGCAACAGATATTTTAATTGATCCTAGAAATTCGGATATTTTATATGCCGCAACATGGGATAGACACAGAACAGTCGCTTCTTTAATGGGTGGAGGTCCAGGTTCTGGAATCCATAAATCTGTTGATGGTGGAGAAACATGGAAAAAATTATACAAAGGTCTACCAAATGATCAAGATTCAAATGGAGACGGTAAAATTGATAATGATGATCTTCCAACCGTCAATATGGGAAAAATTGGTATGGCTATATCCCCACAAAATCCCGATATATTGTATGCAGCTATTGAATTAGAAAGAACAACCGGTGGGGTTTATAAATCAGAGGACAGAGGAGAATCTTGGAAAAAAATGTCTAATGCAGTTTCTGGTGCCACAGGACCTCACTACTATCAGGAACTTTACGCTAGTCCTCACAAATTCGATAGATTATATTTAATGAATGTAAGAGTTCTAACATCTGAGGATGGTGGAAAAACATTTGAACAACTAAAAGAGAATAAGAAACATTCTGACAACCATGTTATAGCCTTTAAAAAAAATGACCCTGATTATTTATTAATTGGAACAGATGCAGGTATTTATGAAAGTTTTGATTTAGCTGAAAATTGGAGGTACATTAAAAATTTACCTCTAACTCAATTCTACAAAGTGGCAGTTAATAATGCCGAACCATTTTACCACATTTTTGGAGGTACTCAAGACAATGGGTCTGCTGGAGGCCCATCCGCAACAGACGAAATCGAGGGTATTAGCAATAAACATTGGTATAAAACTCTTTTTGCAGATGGTCATCAATCTGCAACTGACCCTGAATTTAATAACCTGATTTATGCTGAGACACAGCAAGGTGGTCTTCATAGAATTGACTTAGTCACTGGTGAACAAACATTTGTTCAACCTCAAGCTGGTATTAATGACCCACATGAAAGATTTAATTGGGATGCTCCGATTTTAGTATCTCCTCACGACCCATCCACAATATATTTCGCGTCCTACAGAGTTTGGAAATCTGAAAATAGAGGAGATAGTTGGATTCCTATATCTAAAGACCTGACTAGAAATGAAAATAGAATTGAACTTCCTATTATGGGTAGAAAGCAGTCTTGGGATAATTCCTGGGACGTTGGTGCTATGTCTAATTATAATACAATTACCTCTTTAAGTGAATCTCCAATTACAAAAGGTTTAATATATGTTGGAACAGACGATGGTTTTATACAGATTACTAAAGATGGTGGGGAAAATTGGAAAAAAATTCCAGTAACTGCTTTAGGTCTCCCTAAGAGAAGTTTCGTGAATGATATAAAAGCAGATATTTATGACGAAAATATAGTATATGTAGTTTTAGATAATCATAAAGAAGGTGATTTTAACCCTTACCTATTTAAAAGTAATGATCAAGGGAATACTTGGATACCTATTTCTAATGATCTTCCTGAAAGAACATTGCTATGGCGAATTGTTCAAGATCATATCAATAAAGAGTTATTTTTTCTTGCAACAGAATTCGGAATTTATACTTCACTTAATGGATGTAAGAATTGGCAAAAACTAAATGGGACACCCAATATGGGCTTTAGAGACTTAGTAATTCAAAAAAGAGAAAATGATCTAGTGGCCGCCTCATTTGGAAGGGGGTTTTACATATTAGATGACTACAGTCCATTTAGAAACTTCAGTAATGAAAATTTAAAAAGAAAAGGTCATTTATTCCCAATAAAAGATGGTAAGTGGTTTATACAGAGAAGTAATTTGGGTAATACTGGTGCAGACTATTACATTGCCGAAAATCCAAAATATGGTGTTACTATGACATATCACCTTAGTGATAGTTATGAAACTAAAACCGAGAAAAGAAAAAAAAGAGAAAAGCTATTAAATCAAAAGATGTTGGATGTCCCGTTTCCAGGGTATAATAGTCTTGATGATGAAAAAAATGAAATCCCTGCATATATTAAAATTTCAATTGAAGACGAAAAGGGAAATATTATAAGGCATATAGAAGAAAGGGCAAGTAAGGGTATGCACAGAATAACTTGGGATCTTAGACATATGTATAAGGGATCTTTAATTGATTTAAATAATCAATATAGTTTGAGAGGCCCAATTGTTAAACCTGGAAAGTATAGTGCCACATTGTATTTGGTAGAAAAAGGCTTGACAACAAAGTTAAGTGAAAAGAAAAGTTTTAATGTAAACCCAATTTATGAAAGTACCTTGAAAGGAACATCTTTTGAAGAATATAATAAATACATGGACGACTACTTTAAAGTCTACAGTGATATAGAATCCCTGGAATACGATTTCAAAACTGTTGAAGAAAAAATAAAGTCTTTAAAAATTGCAATTGATAATACTCCAAGGAAAGCTAAAGAGTTGGTTTTGGATTTTTATAATTTAAAAAATTCATTTTTATCAATGAAGATAAAAGTTTTGGGGAATGAATCTAAAATGGAAATTGGAGAAAAAAATCCTCCTTCCCTAATTAATAGAATTAGAGTAGCTGGTCAAGGTCTTTCTTCATCCTACGGGCCAACGAAATTACACCTAGAAAGTTTAGATATGGCGAGGCTAATATATCAAGAGTTAAAATCCGATTTTGATGTTTTAATAAGGAAAGCAGTTAATACTTTAGAGAATAAAATTAAAACTAGTGGCGGTCCTTTAATAATAGAGGATTAACAAAAAAAGCCCCCCAAAACATGGAAAGCTCTTCATTGGTCTCTACGACACATTGTATAATAACAATGTAAAACAACATTCACAAAAGTGAATTACAAAAGTAGTATTTTTTCTAAGAGTAAAATTTATTTAAAACAAATTCTTATCCTCAACATATTTTTCTGTAGCCTCTGTAATATAAAAGAGGGTTTTTATAGGAACTAATATCAAGGTTGACAATTTTACAAATAATAATTTTATGGTCACCTTGATTATAAATTTTAGTTATTGACACTGAATACCAAGCAATTGAGCCTTTTAAAATTTTAACTTCATCTTCTTCAAAAAATACTGGAGGCACTTTCATTAGCCGAATGTTGGCAAAATGATTACTTTCATCTAACATATCCTCCGAAAGAATGCTGATTCCCATCTTTTTACCTTCCTTTAAATATGTCACAATTTCATTTTCCTTTTTGACTGCAAATAGAATCATTGGAGGATCTAGTGATAATGAAAGAAACGAACTTGCAGTCATGCCGTGTGTATCACCTGAAGGTTTATTAATAGAAACTACTGTGACTCCAGTAGGAAAAGACCCAGCAACTTCTTTTAATTTTTTTTTATCATTAGGCATATTAACTACAAATTAAAGACAAAGATTTAATTTGATGATATCCTAGTTTCAAATTTTTTAGTTTAGTTAAAATAATTATTGCAGACGATAGAAAGTTTTGTAAATTTAAAGTCTTACTTATGTCAGAAATAATAAAGACAAAAGCACCTGGTCGGGTATGTTTTTTTGGGGATCATCAAGATTATTTAAGTCTTCCAGTTATTGCAGGAACAATCGACAGATTTATAAATATTGAGGGTAAACCAAATGGAAACGAACATCTAAAAATTAAGTTAATTGACTTTGATTCTCAGATCAATATAGATTTAAATGAATCAATGGAAAATCTTGAAAAAGGCGATTACTTAAGATCATCCATAAGGGTTTTAAAAAAAAATGGGATTGATATCAATAAAGGATATGACATTGAAATAAAAGGAGACATTCCAATAAAAGCAGGTTTATCAAGTTCGTCAGCTCTCACAGTAGCATGGTTAAGATTTTTGGTAAAAGCTGCTAGTAATAATAAATTTGATGATGAGCAATTTGCTAAGTGGGCATATGAAAGTGAAGTGTTAGAATTCAATGAAGCTGGAGGTTTAATGGATCAATATACAATCTCAATTGGTGGTATGCTTTACATCAATACTAGTAATGCAAGTTATAAACGATTAGGAACTTCCCTAGGAACTATAATTATTGGAGACTCAGGCGTCGAAAAGAACACTCAAGATATCTTATCAAGATTAAAAAACAATGCCCTTAAAGCCATAGATATTGTTAAAAGGGACAATCCTAGTTTTACTATTCATAATGCAAAAAAGCAAGATTATTATGATTTAAGAAAAAATCTGCCTTTTGAACTTCATCCATACTTTTATGCTGCCATTTTTAATTACGATATTACTCAAAATGCAATATTAGAACTTGAAAACCCAACTCCAGATATAACAAAAATTGCTAACCTTGTAAATGCTCACCAAGAAATTCTTGACAAAAAGCTAAACAATACTCCACAAGAAATGATTTTTATGATGAAGGCTGCTGAAAACGCAGGTGCATCAGCTGTTAAAATTGTAGGTTCTGGAGGGGGAGGCTGTTTTTTTGCTATGACTGACTTGGAAAGTGAGCAAAAAGTTATAGATTCAATAATCGGTGCAGGTGCTAGAAGTGCATTTTCTGTCAACTTAATTTAGTATGAAAAGTAAAGAAAGAATTCTTATAATTTTAGCCGGGGGAGCATCTTCGAGACTAAAAAAATCTCTTAACGATGTTAATTTGGATCAAAATATTTTCGATATAGCTAAACGAACTCACAAAACACTGATTCCGCTCGGAGATGATAAAAGACCACTTCTTTACTTTATCCTTCAAAATGCACTAATTGCAGGAGTAAGAGATGTTTTTTTAATTACATCTCCAGAGAATTCTGCTTTTAAAGATTTTATTGAATCAGAAGTTTTTAAATCCAATTTTTCAGATATAAATATGAATTTTGCAGTTCAATACAAACCTGATGATAGAGAAAAACCCTTAGGAACATCAGATGCATTAATGCAAGCCATGGATCAACACGAAGTATTGAAAAGCAAAAGTTTTGTCATTATTAATGGGGATAATTTATATTCCGTAAAATCTTTAAATTCGCTTTTTGAATTAGATCAAGAACAACACGCTTTAATTAGTTATGATAGGGATGCTCTTAATTTTCCGCATGAACGCTTAACAAAATTTGCATTGATTAACGTTAATGAAGATAATCACCTTGTAAACATTATTGAAAAACCACCTATCGAAGAGGTTGATAATTTTAGAGACAAACTAAATAAAATTAGGGTTAGTATGAATATTTTTAAATTTTTTGGTCCAACCATTTATCCATTCATAAAAAATTGCCCTCTACATCCTGAAAGAAAAGAAAAAGAAATTCCCGAGGCTGTTAGGAATTACATTAAAGATTTTCCAAATAGTTTTTATGCGCTACCCTTCTATGAACACATACCTGATCTTACCTCAGCAAAAGATATATTAACCATTATAAAAAGTATCCCAAATTCTAATGAATAAGAAATCTATTCTTGTTACAGGAGGGCTTGGATACATTGGATCACACACAGCAGTTGCGCTAATTGAGAAAGGATATAAAGTTTCTATTGTAGATGACTTATCTAATTCATCTATAGATGTGCTAAAAAAAATTAAAAAAATAACAAATATTTCACCAGATTTTTTTGAATTTGATTTAACCGATTCTTCGAGGGTAAAAAAATTTTTAAAGAAAAATAATAGCTTTGACGGGATTATTCACTTTGCCGCAAAAAAGTCTGTAGATGAAAGTGTAAGAAAACCGCTGGATTATTATCATAATAACATACAAAGTTTAATAAATCTTCTAAATCATATAAATACGAATATCAAATTTATTTTCAGTTCATCATGCACTGTTTACGGACAGGCAGAAAAGTTACCCATTACTGAAAAAACACCCTTAAAAAAACCTGAGTCGCCTTATGGTAACACAAAAAAAATTTGTGAAAATATTTTAGAAGATAAAACAAAAATAGAAACTCAATTTGGCACTGTTGTTTTAAGATACTTTAATCCAATTGGTGCTCACCACTCAAGTTTAATTGGAGAGGATCCTAGAAATATTCCACAAAATCTTGTCCCTATAATCACTCAGTTTGCTATTGGTAGATTAAAAAAATTAACTATTTACGGAGATGATTATCCAACCAAAGATGGAACTTGTATTAGAGACTATATTCATATAATGGACCTTGCAGATGCCCATATATCTGCTTTGGAGTATCTTTTTTCAAATAAGAAAGATAATATTTATGATGTGTTTAACATTGGCACAGGTGAGGGCAAAACAGTCAAAGAAGTTATTGACTCTTTCAATAAAGTTTCTGGTAAAAAAATTGAATATGAAATTAGTTCTAGGAGAAAAGGTGATGTTATTTCAGCTTTTGCCGATACTTCAAAAGCTAAAAAAGTATTAAATTGGTCATCCAAGATGAGTTTTGAAGATGCAATTCTTTCGGCTTGGAAGTGGGAACAAAATAAGTAGATGAGAGGTTATATTTTATACTTTTTAATTATTGTTGTTAAGTTATCTTTCAATTATAATTACGGTCAAGATAGAATAACCGGGAAAATTTTTTCTACCAGATCAGAGGTGATTAGCCAAAATGGTATGGTTGCCACAAGCCACCCTCTAGCAACGCAAATTGGCTTGGATATTTTAAAAACTGGAGGTAACGCGATAGACGCCGCTATTGCTGCCAATGCAGCTTTGGGATTGATGGAGCCAACCGGTAACGGTATAGGTGGAGATTTATTCGCAATTGTTTGGATTGAAAAAGAAAAAAAACTTTATGGATTAAATGCAAGCGGGAGATCACCGAAAAATCTTACGCTTGATTATTTTAAAAGTAGAAAGTTGGCATCAATACCATCCTATGGACCACTCCCTGTATCAGTTCCTGGCTGTGTCGATGGTTGGTTTTCACTACATAAAAAGTTTGGAACCAAACCAATGATTGAAATTTTGATGCCTACTATTGAATACGCAGAAAATGGATTCCCTGTTACTGAACTTGTTGCATATTATATGTTATCCGCCTCAAAAAGATTTAAAAATTATCCAAATTTTGAAGACACTTATATGATTAATGGAAAAACTCCTGTTAAAGGACAAATTTTTAAAAATTCAGACCTTGCGAATACTTTAAAAATAATTGGTAAAGAGGGCAGAAATGGGTTTTACAAAGGTATTGTGGCTAAAACAATTTCTAAATTTTTAAAGGATCAAGGAGGTTTTCTTGACCAAGAAGATTTACAAAATCACAAATCAGAATGGGTTAGTCCAGTCTCAACCAACTATAGAGGTTATGATGTTTGGGAATTACCTCCTAATGGCCAAGGGATAGCTGCACTTCAAATTTTAAATATTTTGGAGGGATTTGATATTCAAAAAATGGGTTTTGGTTCTGCAGAACATATACATCATTTTGTAGAAGCTAAAAAAATAGCTTATGCTGATAGGGCTAAATATTACGCAGATCCTGACTTTAACAAAATTCCAACTAAATACTTGATATCTAAGAAATATGCGGAAAAAAGAAGGAAAGAAATAGACACTCTAAAATCCTCAAAAAGTGTAACCCCAGGAAAGTTAGAAAATGGAGATACAATTTATCTTACCACCTCGGATCAAGAAGGTAACATGGTTTCTTTAATTCAGAGTAATTATAGAGGTATGGGTTCAGGTATGGTTCCTCCCGGACTTGGTTTTATGCTCCAAGACCGAGGTGAGCTTTTTTCTTTGGAAGAAGGACATTTTAATGTTTACGAGCCTAGAAAGAGACCTTTTCATACTATTATACCTGCCTTTATAACAAAAGATGGTAGTCCATGGGTAAGCTTTGGTTTAATGGGGGGTGCTATGCAGCCACAAGGTCACGCACAAATTGTAATGAATTTAATAGATTTTAAAATGAATCTCCAAGAGGCTGGTGACGCTCCAAGAATTCGTCATTCTTCAGATGAGCAGCCTACAGGTGGAAAAATGTTAGATGGGGGTAAAGTTTTTTTAGAAAGTGGTTTTAATTATGAATCGATAAGAAAGTTAATGAAATTTGGTCACGAAGTCGGTTTTGATCTTGGCTCATTCGGAGGATATCAAGCAATTCAAGTAGATAAAAAAAATAAAGTTTTCTATGGAGCGTCTGAATCAAGAAAGGATGGAAACGCAGCAGGCTACTAGATATTTATATTTACTATCTTTGTATCTCAGTCTTTAATCTATGGGAAGCAAAAATATTTTTTATGATGCTCCAGGCAAATTTCAAGATACTAGATTTGAAAGAATCCATAATGTTACTTTTCCTTCCGCAGCTGAAGCGTCAAAGTTAGTCGCTGAAGAGATTGCCACCGGGATTCGTTCAAGTATAAAAAAGCCCTATATTTTAGGTCTTGCCACAGGTTCATCTCCGATAGGAGTATATAAAGAACTGGTTTCTCTTCATAAAAAAGAAGGATTAAGTTTTAAAAATGTTGTCACTTTTAATTTAGATGAATACTTTCCCATTGAAAAAAATGACCTGCTTAGCTATAACCACTTTATGAATTACCATCTCTTTGATCATATCGATATTCCTAAGGAAAACATCAACATTCCTAAAGGAAATATTTCTTCAAAAAATATTTACAGTTATTGCAATGAGTATGAGAAAAAAATAAATGATCTTGGCGGTTTAGATTTCCAGCTACTTGGGATTGGAAGAACAGGTCACATTGGATTTAACGAACCAGGATCTAATAAAAACTCTGTGACTAGATTAGTTTCGTTAGACTTTATTACGAAAGAGGATGCAGCAGGAGACTTTAACGGAATAGACAATGTCCCTGACAAAGCCATTACCATGGGGGTGGATACTATAATGAAAGCAAAAAGAATTGTTTTACTCGCATGGGGTCATAAAAAATCGGAGAAAGTTGCAAAATCTATAGAAGGTCCTATTTCAAGTATGGTTCCTGCTTCTTTTCTTCAGGCCCATAGTAACACCTCTATTATACTTGACGAAGAAGCAAGTTCAGAACTTACTAGATATAAAACTCCATGGCTAGTTAAGGATTGCAAATGGAACGATAATTTAAGAAAAAAAGCTATCGCTTGGCTATGCAATAAATTACAAAAACCCATATTAAAGTTGACTCAAAGAGATTACAATGAAAACGGATTGTCAGATCTTTTGGAAACTGAGGGTTCAGGTTATGAATTGAATATTTGGATGTTTAATCAACTTCAAAGATCAATTACCGGATGGCCAGGAGGAAAACCAAATCATTCTGATGAAAATAGACCCGAAAGAGCATTGCCTACAAAGAAAAGGGTTCTTGTTTTTAGTCCACATCCAGATGATGATGTAATTTCAATGGGAGGTACTTTGGCTAGGTTGATTAATCAGAATCATGAGGTCTATGTTGCTTACCAAACCTCTGGGAATATTGCGGTTTCTGATGAAGACGCTAGAAGGTATGTTGATGTATCTATTGCAACTAGTGGAGATTCAAAAAAAATGAATAGTCTTAAATTAGAGTTAACCAACAAAAAAGAGGGTACTATTGATAGTAATGAGTTAAACAAATTAAAGGGAGATATTCGAAAAAGTGAATGTTTTGCGTCAGCTAGAGTTTTAAATTTAGAAGAAAATCGTTTACATTTTCTTAATTTGCCTTTTTATCAAACCCGTAAAGTTGAGAAGAAAGATCCATCTCAAAAAGATATAAATATTGTTAAAGGACTAATTGAGGAATTAAAACCTCATCAAATTTTTGCCGCTGGAGATTTAGCAGATCCCCACGGGACTCATAAAATTTGTTTGGATATTCTATTCGAAGCAATTTCTGAATTAAAAAATAAATCTTTCATGAAAGATTGCTGGCTATGGCTTTACAGAGGTGCTTGGCAAGAGTGGGATATTAACGAAATTGATATGGCAGTCCCAATGAGTCCAGAACAAGTGATTCAAAAAAGAAATTCCATATTATCTCATCAATCTCAGAAAGATAAAGTAATGTACCAAGGACAGGACAAGCGTGACTTTTGGCTAAGAGCAGAGGAGCGAAATCGAAATACTGCAATAACATTCAATAAATTAGGATTAACTGAATACCAGGCAATAGAAGCATTTAAAAGACATACCTTCTAAATTTACTCTCCATACACTTTGAAAGGGTAGACAATATCATCGGAGCTTATTTTTTCTAGTTTCAAATCACCCAAGTTAAAAATCTGTTTTAAACTATCTGGTATTAAAATTTTCTGAATATTTTGTTCGCCTGCTTTAAATAAATTAACGTTAATCAAATTTGGATATTTATAAAAGTTAGAAATATACTTTAAATCAAATAGGGTATTTACTAGACTTATTTTTTTTAAATGGGTCAAATTTGATAAAATATTCGCTTTTTCACCGCTAATGTTAGTGTTGTCTAATTTTAAAATAGTTAAGTTTTTAAAATCTTTAATATATTCAAAAACATCATCTGTAACCTCAGTATTACTAAGATCTAATTCGACAATATTGTCTTTAATATCTATGAGCTGTTGAACTGATTTATCCCTAAAATCACTAATATTAATGCACGAGACCTTTAAAAAAGGTGATGATTCAAAAATATTTACAACTAAAAACCCTTTATCTCTTAAATTAGACAACTGGATATTATTTACCACTTCTTCGTCTTTTTCTGGATAAATACCATTAGGTTTGTCTGGAAAAAAAGAAGCTAACATTTTCTTAGGTATAGGTAAATCACCAACCAAAGCATTTTTGGATGCGGAATTATCAATCCAAATTTTAATCAATTCAATTTCTTCCTTACTGGGTTGAGTTCTAGATTTTGGTGGCATATGATAACGATCTTCGATCGGGAGATTCATTCGTTTATGTATCTTACTTTCCATTGAATTGTTAATCATTAAAACTGAACCATTTTTCCCCCCTTTCATAATGGCATTGTAGCTATTCATCTTAAGTCCACCTTTTGTTTTTTTGTCATTATGGCATGAAACGCACCTCTGGGTAATAATTGGTTGAATAATATCGGTATAAAATACAGCATTCTTATAATTTTTAGGATCAAGTTCAATGACATTATTTTGATACTCTAACCCAAATAAACCTTTAATCTCTGGCGGTAAAGGTTCAATTAAATGATCACTACCATGGGTTATATTTCCACCCAAATGCCCTGTTACTACGAGAGAAATTGATAGACCAGCGAATAGGAAATTTTTAGGTAAACTCTTAAAAGTTTCGTATTTAAGTTTTAAGTAAAACAGAAAGCAAAAAACCATTGTGAAAATTCCCATTATAAGATGCCATTGAACGCTTTCCCAGGCATAACCTTCTCTGTCATATTGTAAATAACCCGTAATAATTGAAAAAATTGATGTGATAAAAGCCCACAAAAAAATAAAGCTTAAGACGGGTAAATGTTCTTTTTTATTTCTAAAAAATATAACCAGCATCAATCCAATTATTATAAAACCAATAGGTAAATGGACAAATAGTGGATGGAATCTACCTATTAGATCGTAGATAAAACCCATCTTTATTAAGATAAAATTTCATTAATAACTCTTCCTTCAACATCAGTCAATCTAAAGGGTCTTCCTTGAAATTGATAGGTAAATTCTTCATGGTCAAAACCAAGTAAATGAAGTATTGTTGCGTGAATGTCGTGTACTGAAACTCTACCTTCAACTCCGGTGTAGCCTAACTCGTCCGTCTTACCATGAACAGCTCCTTTTTTAATGCCTCCACCAGCCATCCACATAGTAAATGCATCCCCTTGATGATCCCTACCTACAAATAGATTTCCAACTCCAATACGGTTTTCTTGCATAGGTGTTCTCCCAAATTCGCCCCCCCAGATAACAAGTGTGTCATCGAGTAACCCTCTTTGTTTTAAATCTAAAATTAATGCGGTGACAGGTCTATCCATCATCTGACATTTTTTCAAGAACCCAGCTGTCAAACTAGTCGCTTCTAGATCTCCGTGTGCATCCCAACCATAATCATAAAGTTGGACGAACCTTACTCCTTTCTCGACCATCTTTCTCGCTAAAAGACAATTGTTAGCGAATGATTCTTCCCCAGGTTTGACGCCATACATTTCCTTTATATATTCTGGTTCGTTATTAATATCCATAACATCAGGGACTGAAACCTGCATTTTATATGCCATTTCGTACTGATTAATCCTAGTTAGTACCTCAGGATCATTAAACTTTTCGTGTTCTTTAAGATTTATATCGTTTATCGATTTTATAAGTTTTTGTTTTAAGTCTCTATTTACACCTTTTGGATCTGACAAATAAAGAACAGGGTCTCCTTTTGATCTACAATGAACACCTTGGTAAACGGATGGTAAAAAACCATTACCCCATACACTTTTTCCTGCATCTGGAGCAGCACCACCTGATGTCAAAACTACAAATCCAGGAAGATTGGCGTTTTCTGAACCTAAGCCGTATGTTACCCATGAACCAAGGCTGGGCCTTCCCAATCTTGCACTTCCAGTAAACATAAAGGTCTGCGCAGGTCCATGATTAAATTGGTCTGTATGAACTGCTTTTAAAAATGCAACTTCATCAATGATTTTTTTAAAGTGAGGTAAATTATTTGATACCCAGTTGCCAGACTTACCTTCCTTAGAAAATTTAGCCTGGGGACCTAACATTTTCGGGACTCCTCTGATAAAAGCAAACTTTTTTCCTTTTAAAAGAGATTCCGGACATGGTTTGTTATTCAATTTAACTAATTCAGGCTTGTAGTCAAAAAGTTCCAATTGGGACGGGGCTCCAACCATATGTAGATAAATTACACTTTTTACCTTTGGCAAAAAAGGAGGCGCAGAGGGTGACAAAGGGTTGAGTAATCTTTCAACACCTGATACACCTAAACTCTCTTTTCCAGAAAAACATGACCCGAGTAAAGAACCAAGAGCCATACCACCTAAGCCTAGGGTACAATCTTTTAAAAAATGTCTTCTCGAATTGAGTTTTGCATTTGCAATGTTTTTCTCTTCAAGTAGTTTTTTTATCTTATCCATGCGTTAAAAATTCATCAAGATTCATAATAGCACTTGCCACTATCGCTAAAGATGCAACTTTTTTAGATACTTTTTTATTCTCTAAATAAAAATCATTTAGTCCATCTGGGCTTTTAGTGTAAAAATCACTTGACTCATTATATAAATTTATCAAAGAATTTAATTTGTCTTCACTTAATTCCCTATACGTTGCAAATTCGAACATATCTTTTATAGCATCTTCATAAGGTTTATTTGAATGAAGGTTTGCAAACGCGAGAGCTGCTTCAAGGTACACAGGGTCATTCATAGTAACTAGTGCTTGAAGTGGTGTATTGGTCGGAATTCTTTTCACATAACATACTTCTCTCATATTTACATCAAAAGTTGTCATAGAAGGATACGGACTTGTTCGTTTTACAAAAGTGTAAAGTCCTCTTCTATATTTATCTTCACCTTTACTTTCAACCCATTGGTCACCATTATAAGGACTCTCCCAAATTCCATCAGGTTGTGGTGGCATAACACCCGGACCAAACATTTTTTTACTTAAAAGACCTGATACAAAAAGGGCTTGATCTCTTATTTGCTCAGCGGTAAGTCTTAATCTTGGTCCTCTTGCATAAAAAACATTGTCGGGATCTTTAATACTTTTTTCTTTTGAAATAATTGAACTCTGCCTGTATGTTGAAGATAAAAGTATAGTTTTAATTAATTTTTTTAAACTCCAATTCATCGAATTCATAAATTCATACGAGAGCCAATCAAGAAGTGCGGGATGCGAAGGTGGTTCAGACTGAGTACCCATGTCTTCTATTGTATTTACAATTCCCCTCCCAAAAATTTGATACCAAATTCTATTTACAATTGTCCTAGCTGTAAGAGGGTTTTTTTTACTTGTTATCCATTTTGCAAAGCCTAGCCTATTTTTTTCCCATTTATTATCCCACCCGTTTAAATTAGACGGAACATTTGGCTTTACCTCTTCCTTTGGGGTCATCCAATTTCCTCTATCAAACATAAAAGTTTTTCTACTCATATGCTCGGGATTTTCAAGAGTAACGGGATGGAGATCAGAAAATTTAGTACCACTTAATAGTTCAATGAATTGTTTTTTAATCCTTGGATAACCAGGTTTGTTTTTACCTGGGATTTCAGGAAGGAATGAAATCCACTCCAAATCTAACAAGACGTCAGATTTTTTTATTTTTTCTGATGTCTTAGCTGATATATACAAATCAAAGGAACCTTCAATTTTCGGTATCTTGATGGCTGTAACTTTTTGATCGTCGTACCCTTCTGTCCATATATCGGGATTTTTATCTTTATCCAATTTTACTTTTCCGATAATCCTTCCATTGGAAGAATTTTTTCTAAAAGTGATTGTAACCCCATTTTGATAAACAAAATTACTAAAGTATAAAACTCTATTTTCAAGTGAGTTAGCATTTTTAAGCAAAACTTCACCCCCATTTCTAAAACCTAGGAAAGAACTCAAGAAAAATGCAGTTTCTTTATCTTTTACCTCAAATTGATTAGCATAATAAACAGGATCGATGAATGTGATAAAACGTTCAAATATTTTTTTTTCTTCTTTATTTCCGTATTTCGAAATCCATTTTAAAATCTTATCACTTTTATTAATTAATTGTCCATCTAAAATTCTAAGTCTTGGTTCATTATGATTGTGGTCTGAATCAACGGTGTTGTTAAAAAAAGCCATCACCTCATAATATTCCTTGTGACGAATTGGATCATATGGGTGACTGTGACATTGAACACAACTCATGGTTGTACTTTGAAGTGCATCAAATGTGGTATTAACTCTATCAATAATTGCGGCTACTCTATATTCCTCGTCATCAGTTCCTCCCTCTTGATTTGTCATTGTATTTCTATGAAAAGCTGTAGCAATAAACTGGTCTACGGAAGGATTTGGTAGTAAATCGCCTGCCAATTGTTCTATGGTAAATTCATCAAATGGTTTATCTTGATTTAAAGCATTAATAACCCAATCCCTGTACCTCCAGATACTCCTTGTTCTGTCTGCTTCAAAACCATTGGTGTCGGCATATCGAGCAAAATCAAGCCACCAACTTGCCCAGTTTTCTCCATATCCAAGATTGTCAAATAGCTTGTCTATGAACTGCTCATAACTTATTTTATTTTCCAAAAAATTATTATAAATATTTTTTTCTGGAGGTAGTCCTGTTACGTCAAAAGCCGCTCTTCTGGCAACAAGATTTTTAGGGGCAGGTTTATTTGGAAACAGTGACACATCTTCCATTCTCGCAGCCACAAAGTGATCTATTGGATTATATAGGAAATTTAATTCCTCAAAACTTTTCCCCGGCTTAGGTATATTCTGCTTTTCAGGAGCAATATATGCCCAATGAGTACCCCATTTTGCGCCTTGATCTATCCATTTGGTTAAAATCTCAATCTCTTTGTCTGATAACTTGGGCTTTCTGTAGGGCATTCTTTCCTCTAAATCGGTCTCGTGAAGTCTTTTAATAAGTTCACTTTTTTTGGCACTCCCAGGAATGATAGACGGCTTTCCAGATTGTGTAACTGCTATAGCTTCATCCCGGAAAAGAAAGCTTAACCCTGCATTTTTTTTTACTCCTCCATGACATGAGATGCACTTACTATTTAGTATTGGCTTGACATCGGCAGTGTAACTTATTATTTTTTTAGGTCTGAGTGAATTAAAAATCAATGAAATAAAAAAAATAATTGATGCAACTAGTAATAGTTTTTTATATTTTTTTAAAAAAAACAAAGCTTAAATTTTGGATAAAAATAGGTGTTTTTTCATACTTTTAAAATTCTTAACTATTATAAAAGCTAATATTTGTATAAACCACATTTATTTTAAAAAAAAACCAATGAATAAAAAACAACTTTGTCTAAAATTATTTGTTTTAATATTTTTCTTTTCGATCTCAAAAAGTATACAAAGCCAAAATTTAAAATTATCATCTCCTAATAAGCTGATTGAAATCAAAATTCAAACCTTAAATCAATTAAAATTTCAAGTAAGTTTAAAAAATAATGTAATTATTGAAAATGTAGCTATTGGAATCGAAATGAGTGACGGGAGATCAATTGGACCCAAATCAAAGGTCAGAAATATCAAGCGAGAAACTTTTAATCAAATCGTAAATGTTCCCATTCCAAATAAAGACAGAAAAATAGAAACTACATATAACCAGATAACAATTTCATTGACTAGCAACTTCGATGTAATTTTTAGAGCATACAATGATGGTGTTGCCTATAGAATATATGACAAAAGGAATAAACCAAAAAATGTGATTTATGAGAAAATGACTCTTAATTTTCCAGCTGATGCCTCCTCATATTTCCCGTGGGAGGAGTCAATGTATTCACATAATGAAAGACTTTACAACCACATAAAAATTTCGAAATTAAATGACGCAGATTTTTGCAGTCTACCAGTTTTAATTGAAACGGATAACGGAAAAGTTGTGTTTACAGAATCATCTTTACACAACTACCCCGGTATGTTTTTAGAAAAAAAACAAAACAGTAATCTAATATCAAAATTTCCAAATTATGTGTTAAAGGCCGTTCCGGCTGGAAGCTATGACACGGAAAATGGTGAAGGGTCTGACCGAACTCAGGATATCGTTGAAGAAGCAAATTTCATAGCAAAATTAAGTGGTAGCAGAAATCTTCCGTGGAGAGTATTTATTGTATCTGATGATGATAGAACATTTGTTGAAAGTAATTTAGTAACCATACTTTCAGAAAAATCAAAAATTGAAGATACCTCATGGATAAAACCAGGGAAAGTTGCCTGGGACTGGTGGAATTCAAACAATATTTATGGAGTAGATTTTAAAGCAGGTATAAATCAAGAAACATATAAATACTATATAGATTTTGCTTCAGAAAATGGTATTGAATACATACTTTTAGATGAGGGGTGGACAAAGTCGACAACGGAAATTTATGAAGCCAATCCAAATATCCAAATAAAAGAACTTATAAGTTATGCTAAATCAAAAAATGTTGGTGTACTATTATGGGTGCTTTGGAAACCTCTAAATGAGGATACAGAAGGGCTTATAAAACTATATTCTAGCTGGGGAGCCGTTGGGGTTAAAGTAGATTTTATGCAACGAAACGACCAATACATGGTTCAGTCCTATGAGGAGATAGCGGAAATTGCAGCCAAATATAAATTTTTAGTAGACTATCACGGTGCCTTTAAACCAGCTGGGATTGAAAGAGTTTGGCCTAATCTACTTACTTATGAAGGTGTTATGGGAAACGAACAGAATAAGTGGAATATTAGAAATTTTCCTTATTCCAACGATCCACAAGCAGTCGACCCAGAGCATAACCTTACGATTCCATTTATAAGAATGGCAGCTGGCCCATTAGATTACACTCCAGGTGGGATGACCAACGTAAATCTTTATGATTACAAATGGGATCCATCTGATAAAAGTCCTTATGGTTTTGACAGATCAGGAAATCCACTAAAAAAATCAAATAATATTAGTGCAATTTTTACTAGACCTATGGTTCCAGGTTCTCGTGCTCATCAAGTAGCAATGTATACTGTTTTTGAGTCACCACTGCAAATGATGTGCGAATCTCCTACAATCTATAAAAAGGAACAAGAAACAGTAGATTTTATTACTCAAATTCCAACTACTTGGGATGAGACCGTTGTTATTAAAGCAAAACTTTCCGACTATATTGTAATTGCCAGAAGAAAAGGTGAGAACTGGTATTTAGCTGCCATGACAGATTGGACAGCTAGGAACTTTGAAGTTGATCTTTCATTCTTAGATAATAATGTAAATTATAACGTTCAAGTCTATAAAGATGGAGTCAACACCGATAGAAACGCAATGGATTATAAATTTGAAAAAATGATATTAAATAATAAATCCAAAATAAATATTTCAATGTCAAGAGGTGGTGGCTTTTCAGCAATTTTTAAAAAATAAATGCTAATTAGAGGAGTAAATAAAAAAGACGCTGAAAGTTTGTATTTGTTAATGAAAGAGGGGTTTGGATGGGAAGATAATAATGGTTTCTCTCAAAGTTTTTTCTCAAATAAGAATATTTTTTGTCTAGTAGCTGAAAGTGAAAAAGGTCAAATAATGGGGTCTTCTTCTCTTCACATCATCGAAAAAATCAATCGCAAAGTTGGCCTAATTGAAGATGTAGTTGTATTTAAAAAATATAGAGGCAAATCAGTTGCTTCAACCCTGGTTAGTCAATTGATTTCTATTTCTAAAAAAGAAGGTTGTTATAAAACCATTTTAAACACAGATTCTAAAACAATACCTTTTTATAAAAAATTAGGGTTTACTCAAAAAAACTTACAACTGGAGATACGATTTTAGTTTTGATTCATATATTAAAAAATGCCTTAAATTTGCAATCGGTTAGCTAATATGTTTGTTTTTAATCACTTAAGAAAATTTGTCTTTCTTTTGACCTTTTTTTGTGCAGGTCTATTGTTCTCTCAATGGTGCCCACCGTCGGTAGATGAAAGCAATCGTTCTCTGTCTTTTGATGGGGTTGACGATTTCGTAGAGCTACCATTTATATTTGATCCAAATCAAGATTTTACAATTAGTTTTTGGTATAAAAAAGAAGTACACGGAACCGGTTCGAAGGATATAATTCTATCTCAAGCTGATGGAAATTTACCAGGTGAGACAGGTAGATCTATAATAGGTATTGGAGGTCAAGGAGGTGCAGCACCTAGGGAAATTTTTTTCGAAACAAATCTAACTGGAGCAGAGAAAAGGATGTTACAGGGAACACAAATATCTAAATGGACACATATTGCCCTAGTTCACGATACAGATGAAAATGATGGCGTTGATGAAGGAACATTTTATTGGTATTTTAATGGGATTCAACAAAATAAACTCAAAGCAGACGGCGTTACTAGTAGCCTTATTGCAGATGGTGTTGCTTCTAATAACGACGGGGTTTTTTACTTAGGAAAAAACAATAGTGGCACCCAGTTTTTTAAAGGAGAAATTGATGAATTAAGAATTTGGAATTCAAAAAGAACTTTTGCTCAAATTCAAAATGATATGCACAACGCTCCAACCCTAGACGCATCTTTAATAGCTTATTATGATATGGAGACGGTCACCTCAACAATTTTAATAAATAATTCTTCCTACGGTAACACCTACAATGGAACCCTTAATAACACGTGGACCGCTGCTGATATAGCAACAAGTGCTGATGGTGCATACTCTGTATTTGCAGCAGATATGGACGGAGATGGGGATATGGATATTGTATCGGCTTCTAAGGAGGATAATACTATAGCTTGGTATGAGAATAACGGAGCTGCAGATCCTACATGGACTGCTGCTGATATAGCAACAAGTGCAGCTGGTGCATGGGATGTCTATGCGGCTGATATGGACGGAGATGGGGATATGGATATCGTATCGGCTTCTGCTAATGACGACACCATTGCTTGGTATGAGAATAACGGGGCTGCCGATCCTACTTGGACGGCTGCTGATATAGCAACAAGTGCAAATAATGCATATTCTGTCTTTGCGGCAGACATGGACGGAGATGGGGATATGGATATTATATCGGCCTCTTATGATGATGATACTATAGCTTGGTATGAGAATAATGGAGCTGCAGATCCTACTTGGACAGCTGCTGATATAGCAACAAGTGCTGATGGTGCATGCTCTGTATATGCAGCAGATATGGACGGAGATGGGGATATGGATATAGTATCTGCCTCTACAGTGGATGACACCATTGCATGGTATGAGAATAACGGCGCTGCAGATCCTACTTGGACCGCTGCCTATATAGCAACAAGTGCAGATGGAGCAAGGGATGTATATGTAGCAGATATGGACGGAGATGGGGATATGGATATTGTTTCAGCTTCAAAATTTGATGACACTATTGCTTGGTATGAGAATAACGGGGCTGCAGATCCTACATGGACGGCTTCTGATATAGCAACAAGTGCAGATGGTGCAATTTCTGTCTATGCGGCTGACATGGACGGGGATGGGGATATGGATATTGTATCTGCTAGTTATCTTGATGACACTATTGCTTGGTATGAGAAAAACGGGGCTGTTGGGACTGTAGCTACTTCAAATAACATTAAGTTGACAAACTTTGTATACGGAAAGAGTATCTATAGCAAAGCTGAAAAAAATCCTACTCCTACCATCATTGGATCGGCTGGAGGGAATTTTAATTCCTCTGCTGGAATTGTTTTAAATGTTTCAACTGGTGAAATAAATCTTTCCGCTTCAACCCAGGGAACCTATACTATCAATTACTCAATCCCAGGTTCATGTTCTAGTTCCTCTTCAAGAACAATAAGCATACAAGCTACCAATACATTAGATTTTTATTTCCCTCAAAATGCATATTGCATCACAGATGGTAATGTAACGCCTACTCTAACTGGCCCAGCAGGTGGAATTTATTATTCTGATCCGCCAGGATTGGATATGGATAATGACACTGGTGTAATCAATACCGCTTCTTCCACTGTTGGTGATTATGATATTTATTATTCCAGAAATCCATCCATAGGTTCCTGGAATCAAATAGGTGAGATAGATGCACAAATAGGAACAAGTGGAAATATTCAAAATAAAAATAGGTTGGGAATATCTGTTAGATTAAATGCTGCTGGAAATGTTTTAACAACCCTGGCTCCTGGTAACAATAATAATGGATCTAAAGCAGGACAAATGAGAGCTTTTTATAATAATAACGGCTCTTGGGAGGCCATTGGTCACTATATTGGAGGTAAAGGAGCACAAGGAGGAAATGACTGGCATCAAACTAGTTCCTCTCATATAGCAGTAAACGACAGTGGTGATATCATAGCAATGTCTCACCTACAGCACGATTTACCTTCTTGCGCTAATTGTGGTCGAGTGGTTGTTTTTAAAAGAAGAAATGGTGTATGGAGTCAATTAGGGAATGAAATTTTTGGAACTACAGTTAATTCTAAAAATTTTGGTCGTTCGATCGCCTTAAATTCTGCTGGAAACGTACTTGCAATTGGGGACCTTGATAATGATACAGCTGGAGCAAATAAAGGAATGGTGCATGTTTATGAATACAACGGAACAAACTGGATTCCTAAAGGTGGTACAGGTAAAATTAATCCTCCAGACCTTGGAGATTCGACACCAAACTGGGGAACAAGTGTTGATTTAGATTCTTCAGGAAATACAATTGTAATTGGAGCTAATGAGCACGATAACAAAGGTATGATTATAGTTTATGAATATAACGCTCCAAACTGGACCCAAAAAGGAAATACGAAAAATGGAAATAATCCTGTTTTATTTGGTCATGACGTTTCCATAAATGCTGAAGGAAATATGATACTTGTAGGTCAACCCCATTATTCTTCAAATAAGGGTAGAACTAACGCGTATTTATATAATGAGAGCGACGACAAATGGAAGTATTGGGCTTACGATTGTGTACTGTGTGAGACTGTTAATGGACGAAAAGCCGGTTGGTCTGTAGCTCTAAATGCTTCTGGAAACACAGCTGTTATCGGCTCCCCCGACACTTATAATGTAAACAAAATAGGCAGGGTCAATGTTTGGAGACAAATAAGTAAAAATGTTGGTGGTGTGCAAGAACCAACATGGACAAAAATAGGGTCCGATATTGTAGGTAATGATAACAAAGGTCGTTTTGGATGGTCAGTAGATATTAATGCTGAAGGAAATATTATTGCTATAGGAGCTCCAAATAATAATACAACTGGGGGAACCGATAGGGGAAGGATAAGGATATATGAACTTGATTCAGATAATACTAGAGATCCTTTTAAAATTTCAATAGTTAATAACACTGGAGTTTATGACACCTCAATTGGTTATTCTGGGTCTTCAATATTAAGTCAATCCGTTAGCTCGGTTAATCCTACAATAAATCAATCTGGAGGATCTTTTACCTTTACTCCAACCTACATAACAATACAAGATCCCCTCCAGTGGAATTATGCCTCGGGGGATTATTATTTAGATTTTAATTCGTTAACAGGAACTATATCACCATCTACGTCGTTAGCTGGAACTTATAATGTTACTCATACCATAGGCTGTGACAGCTCTACTATGTCTATAACCATAAGATCTGTAAATGATATTGATCATACGTTGACCTACTCACCCACCACTGTTTGTCTTTCTGATGGGGGAACTTTGAGACCAACACTTATTCCAGCAACAACTCATAGTGTAGTTCCAAGAATTTATTTGGACCCTGGAAATATAAATAGCTATGCTGATGTAGGCAACGCTTCAAATGGATCTCCAATTACAAATATGACTACAAACAGTGCCTATAGTCATTGGAGTGGAAATCCTACAAACAATTCAAACGATCACCCCGATTTTCGACTTTTAGCCAATCCTGGTGATGTGGAGCATATCCCTGGATACTCATGGAAAATCAACACTAATGATGAAGGAAATTCAATAAACAACTCTGGTGGTGGTAACTTAAGAAAATTTTTTCCAAGAACTGTTTTTTCAGTGTCTGTATGGGTAAATGAGACTGATTGGACCAATGATACTCAAATATTTAGTTGGGCTAATGGTGATATGAATAATGGGCAAGTAGAATTTTATTATGAAAGTAGTGTTCCAAAGATAAGAATTCACAATAGCCGTTATCAAATGGGTGATTTTCTTCCTAACAACAATCAGTGGTATAATTTTGTTATAACAAGACAAACAAACGGCCCTGATGGACTGGCGATTTTAAAATTTTATGTAAACGGAGAATTAAAGCATACAGAAACTGGAACCGACAACAGGACATTAGACGATAGAGGTGATATTCATTTTGGAAGAAAACAAGTAGGTGTAAATAATGCAGACGATGACAGAGCATTTATAGGTCAATTTGGTCCAATTAAAATCTATAATGATCCCATTTCTCCAAGCCAGGTCCAATACGATTTCGATTCTTTCGCTCCACGTTATCTTGCTGACTCATACACTTCATCTCCTTCGGGTCTTTCAATTGGAGCAAACGATGGAATAATTGATGTAGATAATTCCAATCCAGGAACATATCTTGTTACGGTAACTTGGTCTGAAACTTTAGGAAATACCGTTCATACTGCAACATGCTCAATTGTAGTGGAAGAATCGGATTCAAGTTTTAATTACGATTCAAATAGTTACTGCAAAGGCCTTCTTTCGGTTGTCTCTCCAACAATAACTGGAGCCTCAGGAGGTACTTTTACCGTTTCACCTATCGGATTAAGCATTGCCGCTTCAACGGGTGTGGTTACCCCTTCTACCTCTTCAGTAGGGACCTATACAATTGAATACACATTAAGTGGAGACTGTTCAACAACTTCATCTTTCACCCTCTCAATAACTGATTTCACAACCGATTCGTCTTTTAGTTACTCCGATAGTTCGTTTTGTGAATTAATTATTGGTTCAGTAAGTCCAACCATAAATACACCTGGTGGTAGTTTTACCTCTAGTCCAAGTGGCCTTTCAATTAATTCTTCAAATGGAGAAATTCTTCCCTCGAGTTCAACTCCAGGAAATTATGTAGTGGAATATTCTACAGCTGGGGACTGTTCTTCAACCTCTTCTACAAGTATAGAGATTTTGCAAGCAGAAGATTCCTCAGTTAGCTTCTCTAAAATAACCCATTGTGAAAGTGAATCTATTGGGTTTTTTCCATCAGCATTAGGAACACCCGGAGGTACTTTTACATCAAGTCCAACAGGATTGAATATTAATTTAGCAACCGGTAAAATAACGCCATTAGGTTCATCAGTTGGAACTTATACAATTGAGTATACAACTCCTGGTGTGTGTTCAACAACTTCATCAGCCTCTATAATAATTATTGAGGTGGATGATGCATCATTTTCTTATCCTGAAAGCTTTTATTGTGAATCCACCTCTGGTATTGTATCACCTACTGCAAATCATATTGGAGGAACCTTTACCTCTAGTCCTACAGGATTGGATATAAATTCATCTACAGGAAATGTATCTCCGACAAGCTCAAGTGTTGGAACCTATACAATTGAGTACACTACCTCTGGTGCGTGTTCTGCAACATCTACCTTTACACTAAGTATTAAACCTAGTGATAACCCTACATTGAGTTACCCAAAAAATATTTATTGTCAAGGGACCATAGGACTTGTTACACCCACCCTTTCCATTATTGGAGGAACCTTTACCTCTAGTCCTTCCGGGCTCAGTATTGACTCTAGTAGCGGTGAAATAGATACAAATCTTTCTGCTGTTGCCACCTATACTATTGAGTATACCTCTTCTGGAATTTGCCCTGGAACAGCATCGTTTACCTTGACAATTAACGATTTTAAAAATGATCCCAAATTTAAATATCCAGCAAAAACATACTGTGTAAACGATATATCTACTGTTACCCCAACTATTGTAACACCTGGAGGGACTTTTGTTTCAAATCCAGCAGGTCTTAGTATAAATTTATCTACTGGAATAATAAATCCTAGTTTGTCAACTGTTGGAAGCTATACTATTGAATATACTACAGCAGGTGATTGCCAAGACACCTCTTCATCAACAATTGAAATAAAAGCTGTAGATAGTTCCAATTTTAGTTACTCCTCTGATCTTTTCTGTATCAAAAACACTAATGTTTTTTCACCTACTATTTTCACCACAGGTGGAACCTTCACATCTAGCCCAACTGGCCTGTCAATCGATAGAGTAACAGGAATTATTAATCCATCATTATCTAATATTGGGGTTTACGATATTACCTATACAACCCCATCTGCTATGAATTTATCCTCTCCACCACCTAGAGTATCAAATATTGTTGGTCATTATCCCTTTGATGGAAACTACGGGGATGTTTCAGGGCTAAATCACCATGGTACGGTTTTACCAACAACATCAGAACCTGTTTTAGTAGCAGACAGATTTGGTAATCCAAATTCAGCATATCAATTTAATGGAAATACAGTTATATACTTTGGTGACGCACAAGCTCAAGAATTTCCTGATAATAGAGATTCGTTTTCAATTAGTTTATGGGTTAGATATGATACCTCAAGAAGAGATTTTTTATCAATTGGAAATTATGGCTGTTCTAACTCCACAAGGGGTGTGATTATAAGACTTGGAGATAATAGACAAAGTCAGTTTAACGGATGTAGCAGGCAAGGTTTTTTAGATGGTAATTTTTCAGATAATAATTGGCATCATATGGTTTTTGTCTACAATAGAAACATAGGTAGAAGAGTGTTTGTAGATGGTGTGGTTATTCCTTTTTATAATCTTCTTGGGACTGGTAACATCTTTAACATAAGAGACCACGGTCTTTCTATTGGAGGAGGAGGGTATAGAAATCAATCTCTAGGGACATCCCTATTTGAAGGTGAAGCGGACGATCTAAAGTTGTGGAACGATGCCCTGACCGATGCCGAGGTTCTTGCATTATTTGCAAGTGAGTCCGCAGCTCCGGCAACTTTACCTGCCCCAGCTGTAACCCTTGGCTGTGTTAGTAGTACAACTATTCCTGTAACTATATCTTCCCTCAATACTGGAACTTTTGACTATGGTTACCCACAGGGCACTGAATTTTGTCCTGATGATACAGATATTAGACCCTCTATAACTGGAACAGTGTCTGGTACATTTTATAGCTCACCCGCTGGCTTGGATATAAATCCTACAACTGGAAGAATTGATTTTACAAGATCAAGTGGTGGGACTTATCAAATTTTGTATGAAATTCCCTCTCTTTGTGGGAACTCAACTGCTTCTTCAACAATAATTCTTAAAGATGACTGTACACCCTCTTGTGATTTAGACGGTGACGGGGTTTGTTGTGCTAACGAGATACTATACGGTACATTATGTACTGACCCTTGCGATTATTTTTTCCCAAGTGTCATTTTTGGAAACATATCTCCAGAATGGAAAAAGCTAGATTGCGACGGAGATGGAGTATTAAATGGAGATGAATTAGATGACAACACAGATGCAAGAAACGCATGTAGTTACAAACAGGAAAGCATAACTGTAAGCATTTCAGTCATTGGAAGAGATTGCGATGGAGATGGAGTTCTGGGTTCTGACGAAATTTTGGCTGACAATACGAACCCATCAAACAGTTGTTCCTTAAATGTAGATAGTATAACAATAACGGTTACATCTGAAGAAGATTGCGATGGAGACGGTGTTACAAATGCGAAAGAGGCCCTAGATAAAACGGACCCCCTTGATGGCTGTAGTTTTATATTCAGTAGTGTTAGTACAGAAACAAGTGATGCTTGGAAAGCACGTGATTGTGACGGAGATGGGGTCCTAAACGGAAATGAGATAAAAGATGGAACGGATGTTTTTGATAGATGTAATTATGAATTTGAAAGCATTACCGTTAAACCTAAAGAAGGTTTTGATTGCGACGGAGATGGTCTTACCAACTTCCAAGAGATTGTAAATAGTAAAACCGACCCTCAAGACAGGTGTGACTTTAAAATCGAATTTAGAGACTTTCCTGTTACAAAAGAATGGGAGGATTTAGACTGCGATGGAGACACCTACAAAAATTCAATAGATGTATTTCCTGACAACAAATTAGAATGGTTTGACTCTGATGGTGATAAAGTTGGAAACAATATGGATTTGGACGACGATAACGATGGTATTTTAGATATTTTGGAAGGGGATGAAGATATTGACGGAGATGGTCTACCTAACTCGGTTGACCCTGATTCAGATGATGATGGCTGTTATGATGCTATTGAGGCTGGTTTTAGTGATGACGATAACGACGGAATACTTGGGTTTGGAGATACCGAAGTAGGTCCCAAGGGTAGAGTTTTATCAAGTGGTGGTTACTTAGAAATTGCAGACAACGATGAAAATGGGACATTCGACTTTTTGGAAGTTGGATCTGCGGTAGAAATATACGAACAACCTGTTAAAACTAAACTTATAGTTAGGGATTCAAAAATTGAAATTTCAGTTTTAGCTACTGCTGAGTCTACAATATTTTATCAATGGCAGGTGAATAAAAATTCAATGTCTGTTTCTTCTAAGTCAAATAATTGGATTGATCTTGTTGATGATAATATGTACAATGGTACACAAACAAATAAATTAACAATTTCAAATCCATTGTATAGTATGGAGGGTTGGAGTTACAGGGTAATGGCTTTTTCTCCTTGCTACATATGTGGAGGTGAAACATTTTCAGATTCTAGCGAATTGGTTGTTACAAATTTATTTATACCCAATGCCTTCTCACCCGATGGAGATGGAATTAACGATAAATGGACGATACGAGGAGGATTAAATGAAAACTACCCCAATAATAAACTTGTGATATTTAACAGATGGGGGATTAAAGTTTTTGAATCAACTGGATACAATAACGATTGGGATGGAAGTTACAACGGAAACTTAAACGGTGGAAGCAATACCAACTTGCCTGTAGGTACATATTTTTATGTGTTAGATTTAAATGGGGATGGATCAAGAATCAAAAAGGGCTACATCTATTTAACAAGAATGAACGATGAATAAATATAGAGTCATATTAATTTTATTTTTGTTGTTCTTGAAATTATTTAAAGTTCAGGGTCAACAAGAATTATCATTTAACCACTATATGTTTAATTCACAATTATTTAATCCTGCTTTTGTGGGTTTAGAGGATAACTTAACAATAAGTTCAATTAATAACTTACAATGGATTGGGTTTGACGGAAATCCAACCACCAATTCGATTTTATTAGATGGTAATTTAAAAAATAATTTAGGAATTGGCATGCAACTTTTAAGTGACAAGATTGGACCATTAAACAGTAATTTTATAGCAATTGATGCCGCTTACCACCTAGAATTGAACAATTCCAAAAAACTTTCTCTTGGTCTTAAACTAAGTGGTAACGACCATAACATAAGTTTAAGTAGCTTAGAGTTTGATAATCTATCGGATCCAAATGCAGGTTCAAAAGACAGTTATTTCGTTACCAACATTGGGTTTGGTTTGTATTACTACTCGGAAAAATTTTACCTAGGGTTTTCAATCCCGTATTTTTTTGAGCCAAGTATCATCAACAAAAAAAGACATTTTTATTTTTCAGGGGGTTTTAAAAAAGGAATCAGTGAAAAATTAACAATTAATCCAAATTTTTTAATCAAGAAAGTTTCCAATGCTCCTTCTAGTTTGGATTTTTCAACTATGCTTTTCTACGAAGATTCATTTTGGTTCGGGATTAATTATGGGTCAACAAATAAAAGTTTTACATCCCCAAGTAAGAATGGTGGGAATCTAAGTTTTATAACTGGGTTCAAGTTACTTCCATCTCTAATGTTGGGATACTCATTTACATCGCAATTGGGAAGTTGGAATGCATCAGCTAATAGTAAGTCACATGAGATTTTTATTAAGTTTAGAACATCTAAAGCGCTTAAAAAGTCAAACGATGAGAGCTCCAGCGAAGAAGATGACAAAGACAACTAAGACTTAGATGGTAATCCATTTTTTTTATGTTTGAGATTTTTGTAGTATCGATTGTAACTTTTTCAGCTGCAATACTTACCTTCTTCTCGGGTTTTGGTCTGGGGACTATTTTAACTCCTGTTATGATGATTTTTTTTCCAACCGAAATAGCAATTGCATTTACAGGGCTCGTCCATTTTTCCAATAATATTTTTAAGTTTTTCTTAGTGGGAAAAAATATCGATAAAAAGGTATTAATTCGATTTGGACTCCCATCAGTTATAGCGGCATTAATTGGGTCTTACCTTTTAGTGTTAATTGACGACAATATTGTTATTTTCTCATATTATTTTTTTGATAAAAAAATAGATGTAATACTAGTTAAATTTTTGATTTCTATTTTGCTGATAATTTTTGCAATTATTGATTTAATCCCCCAGATAAAGGATCTACATTTTGACAAAAAATATCTTCCTGTTGGTGGTTTTTTAAGTGGATTTTTTGGAGGGCTTTCTGGAAACCAAGGAGCACTAAGAAGTGCTTTTTTGGTTAAGCACGGACTAGAAAAAAGCGTTTTTGTGGCGACAACTGTGGCTATTTCTTCACTTGTTGACATAACTCGATTGAGCGTTTACAGCACAAACTTTTTGAATCTCAATTATTCAGATTTCTATCAGTTAGGGTTGTTCTCTGTCGTCTCTGCAGTTGCAGGTTCTTTTATTGGAAACAAGTTGTTAAAAAAAGTTACAATTCAGCAAATAAAAAAAATAGTTGCTTTACTTCTTATTCTTCTCGGTATATCCCTACTAATTGGTATTTTATAAAATTTTATATATTGAATAAATTTAATTTAACTCAAATGAAAAACTCTTATACCCTACTCTTTCTTTTTTCAGTGTGCATGATAAACACCACTTTAATTTCATGTGTTGGCATTGGGTCTAATAACAATGATTTGAATCAAGAAGAGTCTCAAAACAAAACTCTATTTTTGGAAATTGATAAGCCTTCATTTATATCAGAAGACAATTTGTACGGAAATTTTGTTTTTGAAGTAAATGAAATCACAAAAGATATCTCTGCTAATGGAACACTTATTGCCTATCTTGAAAGACCAGCTGGGGAAAATAACCCTCAGAGATGGAGTCAATTCCCACAATATTGTTTAGCATGTAACGATGAAGATCAAGCTCCTTCTTTTACATATTTCAGTTACGGTGAGGGGATAGTTCGAATATCTATGCAGTCAAAAACAGATGTGCGGCCTATGGCTGAGGTTTTAAAAGGAAAGAAGATCAAAATAACAATTATTAATTGATAGTTTGATCTTCTTGATTTCAACTATTTTTTATTTTAAGGAACTGCATCAAAGATGTAATCAGCTCTAAAATCTGTGGTGTCGTGAACCTCATAAAATTGCCAATTTGTAGTTGACAGTTCTGAAATATTTCCTGTCCAATCGTCATCAACATAAAATTGAGTTTGTTCGTCATTTGCCCAGGTCCAAGTACCGGTTTGAATCTCAAGGGGTGAACCACTTTCGTCTAAAGTCATAGTAACGTAGGTTCCGAAGGTTGATAAATTTACTTGAAATGTTGATGGTACTATGCAGTCAGGATCTAAAACTTCCGTATACTCGCCCATCACAGGATCATATTGATTACGAAGGCAATAATCTAGTAATATGTCAGATAGTACAAGTCCATCTGAATCTGCGTATGAGGTCATCTGCCAATTTCTTACCACTTTATAATGATTAGAGTCTACACCAGCAGAAAGAGTTTCTTCCATTGCAGGTTCTTTGTCGGCAGAATAAGAACCTCCTAAATCAGCACATACTATGTCAATATCACCAAGATCAATCTCAAAATTGATATCAAAAGTGGCATCAAAACCACCGGAAGCTTTTTCTACAACTTCAATATTAGATAGCGTTGCAATGTGTATATCATCTCCCGAAACTGAGAAATAAAGGCGAACTTCTGTTACAAGGCCATCCGCTTCGATTAATGCATAATTCCCAAAAATACTTCCACTTTCAGGTCCGTCTGGTCCAGTTATACTTAAACTCATTATATAAGATTTATCTGTAAACTCAATAAAATTGAATGTACATTCAGATAAACTCTTTGAACCAGAAATATTTTTAGAAGAGGACCCACCAACATCCCACTTTCCGAAAATTGTTTGTTTTGCCTCGGCTGCAGTTTGCTCGGAAACTTTTCCAGAGGCATAAATATTTGTCATTGCTGAATCGGCCATCCTCTCATCAGCAACTATTTCTTCATTTTCATCCTTGTCCTTAGAACATGAAATAACGAGGAAAAAACTTATTAAGTATAATATTTTTTTCATTTTTTATTTTCTTATTTAATAAAGTTAATTAATTAAAATATTAACAAACAGTATTTTACATATATTTTAAATAAACGATTTCTTTAAAAATTAACAACTAAGTGAAATTATTTTATTTCTATTAAATTTGAAATATGAAAAAACTTCTTCCGCTTTTACTTCTAGTTTTATTTGCGTGTTCCAAGAATGATGGAGAAACAAAAACTATATTTTCTCTAATTGTTGATGCTTCTGAGGGAGGTTATGTAAGCAGTACAGGTGGTGAATACGAAGAAGGAAGCTTAGTATCTGTAAGTGCTTTTGCAAATGATGGTTACGTTTTTATAGGATGGACCGGCTCTTCAACATCTACGTTTAGTGAAGTTGAAATAACAATGAATAGCGGTAAGTATCTTACAGCCGTTTTTGAAAAACAGCTTTTCAATCTTGTTGATGAAAATAACATTTTTATAGGAGTTGGGAAATGGAAAATTAGACGTCCTAAAGGGGGTAACAGAGAAAACTCTGGAAAATTTGTTGACTGTGAGATATATGAAATAATTTTTAGAAGTAATTCTTCTTTTACATTCACTAGGAGTGACTCCAAAGTTACTGGACAATATAGCATTGATTCTGAGGGTAATATCAATCTTGTGAAATCTGATAATCCATACGGGGTAATGAGAGATGTGATATTAACAGAGAACTACATTAGTTTTTCATCAGAACTTAATGACAGTTGCAATTTGGATTTAGATGCAGACAGAGTGAAAGATTATGACCCTCTATCAGATCCAGAAGCATTAAGCTATATACCTGATGACAATTTCGAACAATCAATAATTGATGCTGGATTTGATGACAAACTAGATGATTATGTTCTTACTCAAAACATATCAGGAATCGTAAGACTAGGAACAAGCGAAAGTGAAATAAAGTTGTTTAACAAAGGAATTAAGAATCTAATTGGACTAGATGATTTTAGAAGTTTAAAAGAATTTTCGGCTGATTTAAATTTAATTGATTCTGTCGATTTTTCTAAAAATTTAAATCTTGAAACCATTTCTATCTATTATAATGATATAAAGAGCATTGATATTTCGAAAAATGAAAACCTGAAAAGTTTAAACATTCTGGGAAATCCAATACAAACTAGAACCATAGATATTTCAAAAAATTTAAACCTTGAAGTTTTATCTATCGGGGGAAGCGCAGGAACAAGACTAATTAATGATCAAGGAGAATTTATAGCCGAAATCCCTCAAATCACAGCTAAAATTTCAAGCCTTGATTTTTCTTTGAATTCAAAATTAACAAGCTTAAAAATTACTCACAGTGAAATAATTAGTTTAGAAACCTCTGATTACAATAATCTTGATAATATAATGTTACTAGATTTGAGCTTTAACCAACTTCAATCACTTGATGTGTCAGAATTCATAATTTTAGAATCTCTTAACATTATTGGAAATTCCAATTTGGACTGTGTTGTAGTTAATCAAAACCAATTATCAAGTATTCCAACAACTTGGATTAAAGATAGCACTGCAGAATACAATATAGATTGTAAATGAAATCTAAAAATAAAATAATAGTTTCTCAGAAGAAAGAAGTTTTTCTATATGACACTAAATTATTGAGAAAAGAATGGTCTATAGAAATCAAACATAAAATTGGTGGCATCGCTAGGTTTGATGATTTAGTCTTGATTTCATCTTATAATTGGTGGGGTAAAGTGTTTTCTAAATTTATTAATTTTTCGTCTGGTGAGGTGGTTTTGGATATTGAGGAAAATATTTTATCACTTCTTATTTACGACGATAAGTTATATTTTATAAATAAGGATAAGGAAATTGGATGCTACTCCATAGTCAAAAAAACAAAAATATATAAAGTCGCATCAACAGGTCTCTGGTCTTGGGATAGCACACCTCCTAAAATCGCATTGATTGATAAAAATATTTATGCATTTTCTAAAAGAAAAGCTTTTAAAATTAACATGAGTAATGGAGCACAAAGTGAAACACAACTCCCCAAAGGTCTAGATAATAAATCTATATCTGCAATGGTAGACGAGTTTCAAATAAATATTAATACTTTTTCGTCAAGTTCTTCAGGGGATTCAGCTTTTATTGCAGGCGACATGGGAGGTGGAGATGCTGGAGGTGGAGATGCAGGTGGGGGAGACGGTGGAGGTTGATTTTTGGGATTATATCAATAATGGACATCCCTAAAATCATCCCTATTTGGTATTAAAAAACCCCTAAAGCGTTTAACCTTAGGGGTTTAAGTACTCTTTTGCGGTCTGGACGGGACTCGAACCCGCGACCCCATGCGTGACAGGCATGTATTCTAACCAACTGAACTACCAGACCAATAAACAACATAAATAAACTTTATGTTTTCGATATTTTTAATTGTAATCTAAATATGTTGTTCTAGAGCTTGAGTGTAAGTAGATTTGGGAGCAACTCCAACTTGTTTACCAACAACTTCACCATTCTTAAATACAAGAACAGTAGGTATATTTCGAACACCATACTTTGCTGCAAACTCTTGATTCGCGTCAACATCTAATTTTCCTACGACAGCTCGTCCTTCAAAATCAGCACTAAGTTCCTCTATAATTGGACCAACCATTCTGCAAGGACCACACCATGCAGCCCAAAAGTCCACCATAACGGGTTTATCTGATTTTAAAACAACATCCTCAAAACTTTTATCTGTTATTTCTAAAGCCATTTTATAAAATTTTAATTAAGTTCATAAATTAATATTGTTAACACGAATAATAAACATCAATAGATTTAGTTTATTAAATATGGCAAATCTACGGAATCTAACTTATTTAATAAATCTTTTGAAACATCAATTTTATATTTTCTACTTACTAAGGGCAAATTAACTTTTTCTTTTTCATGAAAGACTTGAATAGTTAGAGTTTTTTCTCCTTTATGTTTGTTTACAATTTCTGATATTTCTGATACTCTATGTTCGTCTAAAGTGTTTAAGTCCAACTGTATTTGTAACTTTTTAGAATTGTTTTTTATTACATCATGAAGACTTTCAAAATTGATGAATTTTATTCTTGGTTCAGTCAATCTTCCTGATTCCCTATTAATCCATCCTTGTTGAATTTTAATTTTCAGTCTAATAAATTGATCTGTTACAATAAAGTGTCTAAATCTCAAATATTCTTCTCCAAAAATTTTAAACTCAAATACGTCCTTGAAATCCTCTAATTGAAATGTTGCCCAACCTTTGCCGGTTCTAGATACTCTGTGTTCTACTGTACTTACAATACCACAAAAGCTTAGTTCTTTATTTACAATAGTCTCCAATTCAGACAATAGTTTTAATGAATTTGGAGAAAATAATTTCATTTCTCTCGAAAAATCGTCTAATGGGTGTCCCGAGAGATATATACCCACAACCTCTTTTTCTTTTTTTAGCTTTTCAAGATTTCTCCACTCTTCACAATCAGGAATTTTAATTTCATCTGAAAGAATATCTTTTTGGTCCTCAAATAAATTAATTTGTGATGATTTTAATGAATCTTGATATTTTCCACCTCGACGTATTGCTTTTTCTAAAAAAATAATTCCATCCCCGTCGGGATTAAAAAATTGTGCTCTGTGAGATTGCCCTAATGAATCTAATCCTCCAGCCAAAGCCAGATTTTCAAGTGCCTTTTTATTTGCAAGTCTTAGATCAATTTTTTGTGTTAAATCAAAAATTGATACATAATTTGACTCTTGTCTATTTTCAATAATAGTCTCTACGGCACCTTGCCCAACACCCTTTATAGCACCCATCCCAAAACGGATTTGTTTTTTTTCGTTGACCGTAAATTTAAAATCAGATTCATTTACACAAGGTCCTAAAACCATCAAACCCATCCTCCTACACTCTTCCATAAAAAAACTTACTTGCTTAATATCATTCATATTATTTGATAGAACTGCAGCCATATATTCTTCCGGATAGTGAGTTTTTAAATACGCAGTTTGAAATCCAATTAATGCATAACAAGTTGAGTGTGATTTATTAAAAGCGTAAGCAGCAAAAGCCTCCCAATCTTTCCAAATTTTTTCTAAAATTTCTTCATTGTGTCCATTTGACTTTCCACCATTTATAAATTGAGGTTTCAATTTTTGAAGTAATGAAAAATCTTTTTTCCCCATAGCTTTCCTCAAAATATCTGCTTCACCTTTACTAAAATTTGAAAGCACCTGTGATAGCTGCATCACTTGCTCCTGATAAACTGTTATTCCGTATGTTTCTTCTAAATATAACTTCATTTCTGGAAGGTCATAGGATATCGATTCTTGACCATTTTTACGTTTCACAAAGCTCGGAATATATTCTAATGGGCCTGGTCTATATAGTGCGTTCATTGCAATTAAGTCAGCAAAAACAGTAGGTTTAAGATCCTTAAGATATTTTTGCATTCCTAAAGACTCATATTGAAAAATACCTACGGTTTCACCTCTTTGAAATAATTCATATGTTTTTATGTCATCAAGTGGAAAATCTTCTGGATTTAAATCTTTATTATACCTTTTCTTTACAAGATTCACAGTATCTTTTATTAATGACAAAGTTTTTAATCCAAGAAAATCCATTTTTAATAAACCTGCGCTTTCAACAACTGAATTATCAAATTGAGTTACGTATAAGTCACTGTCTTTAGCAGTAGAGATTGGAACAAACTGAGTTATATCATCGGGAGTAATGATTACTCCACATGCATGAGTTCCAACGTTTCTTAAAGAACCTTCCAAAACTTTTGCTTGATTAATTGTTTGTCCAGTTAATGAATTTTCATTTGATAATTTTTTAATTTCATTAATTCTGACTATTTCGTCAGTTCTAAAATTATTATTAATCTCTTGGTCAGTTAGAGAAAAAATTTGACTTAATTTAATGTTAGGTACTAGTTTAGCAATTCTATCTGCATCAGCTAGGGGCAAATCTAAAACACGAGCAGTATCTCTAATTGAAGATTTAGCGGCCATTGTCCCATAAGTTATGATTTGAGCTACTTGTTTAGAACCATATTTCTGAATTACGTATTCAATTACCTTAGACCTACCTTCATCGTCAAAATCTATATCTATATCTGGCATAGATATTCTTTCAGGGTTCAGAAAACGCTCAAATAGAAGATCATATTTAATTGGATCAATATTTGTAATCCCTAAACAATAGGCAACAACTGAACCTGCTGCAGAACCTCTCCCAGGCCCTACGGACACTCCCATTTTTTTTGCACTGTTTATAAAGTCTTGAACAATTAAAAAGTAGCCTGGATAACCTGTGTTAGCAATAACTTTTAATTCGAAGTCAATTCTTTCATTTGTCTCCTGGTCTAATTTTTTATATCTTTTTTTTGCTCCTTCTAAGGTCAAATATCTCAAGTATTTATTTTCACCTATTTTAGAATCATCTGAATTCAAAACCATGAACTCTTGCGGAATTTCAAATCTTGGTAACTGAATTTCATTAGACAAAGTATAGATTTCAATTTTATCAACCAATTGTTTAATATTTGTTATTGCATCAGGACAATCGCTAAACAGTGTCTTCATCTCATCACTTGACTTAAAATAATAATCCTTGTTGTTGAGTCCATATCTAAATCCTCTTCCCTTACCAATAGGGGTACTTTGTTTTTCTCCATCTTTTAAACATAAAAGAATATCATGTGCATTGGCCTCTTCTGGATTTACATAATAAGTATTGTTTGTCGCAATCGTTTTTATTTGGTGTTTTGTTGAAAAGTTTAATAACACTTCATTAACTATATTTTCTCGCTCCTCACCATGTCTCATTAGCTCAATATAAAAATCCTCATTAAAAGTATTTATCCACCACTTTAGTGCCTCTTCAGCTTTATCCTCTCCAATCTTTAAAATTTTTGATGGTATTTCTCCATAAGTATTTCCAGATAGAACAATTAAATCATCTTTATGATTTTCTATAGTTTTTTTATCAATTCTAGGAACATAATAAAACCCCTCAGTATGTGCTATTGAACTCATTTTTGCCAAATTGTGATAACCCTTTTTATTCTTAGCAAGAAAAACTATTTGATATCCATCGTCTCTATGGCTTTTATCGTTGAGGTCTTCACATACGTAGAATTCGCATCCAATTATTGGTTTAATTTTCTGAGTTTCATTTAAATCTTTATTTCTTCTTTCAGTATAGTTTATAAAATGAAATGCTCCCATTAGGTTTGCATGATCAGTTATAGCAACTGCCGTCATATTATGTCTGATAGTAGCATCGACCAATTGACTAATTCTTGTAGTAGATTGTAAAACGGAAAATTGAGTGTGATTGTGCAGGTGAACATATGAATAATCTTTAAGTGAATTTAATTGCTTTGAAATTGGTGGTTTTTTATCTGTAGACGGACTTTTTAATTTTTGGGATTCTAATCTTAAGTTTTTGTGCTTAATCCCATAAAGTGCAATAGTATTTTGGATATCCGTAATTTGGTTGGCTTGGAAATTTTGATTATCAAAAACATTTGGTTTAATTAATTTTCTCCTTATCAATTCAAAAAATACTCTTGCTGTAGCTTCAACATCTGCGGTTGCATTATGAGCCTCTTGGAATTTGTCATTAAAAAGAAAGAAGTATAATTCAGTAAGGGTAGGAAGTTTAAATCTCCCTCGTGGACCACCTTTTATTTGGCACACATTTGCAGTCTCTTCTGTACAAGTGTCAATAATTTTCAAAGATGGGAAGGGATCATCTAGGCCTTTCCTTAAAAATTCAGCTCCTAAAATATTTCTATCGAAATTAACATTGTGCCCTATTATATATTGAACTTTATTTAAATCGTCCTGAAAAAAATTCAAAACATTATTTATCTCTTCACCTTGTTGAGTGGCAAGTTCAGTAGAAATACCATGTATTTTTTCAGAATCATACGGAATTTTAAATCCATCTGGTTTTATTAAATAGTCCCTATTCGAAATTAATCCTCCACCTTGGTCATGAATCTGCCATGAAATTTGCACGCATCTTGGCCAATTATCACTATCTGTTAAAGGAGCATTCCACTTTTTTGGTAATCCAGTAGTTTCTGTATCGAAAATTAAGTACATATTGTCAAAAATAAATAAATGCTTAATTTGATATACATTATTTTTGTTCCAAGTTATTAACTTGAATTATTTTTTTTAGTGTTTCATAAAAATAAACTACTACACGAATAAGTTGAAAGATATTTTCAAAAGTCTTAAGATAGACGATTCACAAAAAATTATTAATAACTTTTTTAATGAAGTAAAAAGTTCCATTAATATTAAAGGGCTTGTTGGTTCTGGTTTAACATTTAGATTAGCATGGTCATATAATTCAAATCCTAGGAATATTCTGTTTATTGCTGAAAGTATAGAATTGGCTCAATTCTATTTAAATGATCTTGAAACCTTTATCCCTGAAAATAACATTTATTTTTTTCCGTCCAGTTTCAATTCTATTAAAAACGTTGAAGACATTAATAATGACAACTTACTTATTAGAAATGAAGTTCTTTCAAAGAAAAAAGATAAAAAAAAGATAATAATAACATATCCTGAAGCAGTTTCAGAAAAAATAATTTCAAAGAAAATCATTGAAAATAAAACTCAAAAAATTAGCATAGGAGACAAATTATCTATTGAATTTATAAATGAGATTTTGTTCGAATATGAGTTTGAAAGAGTTGATTACGTAGCAAGGCCGGGAGAATTTTCAGTTCGAGGGGGGATAATTGATGTTTTCTCATTTTCAAATCAGTATCCTTACAGGATAGAATTTTATGACGAGATCATTGAGAGTTTGAGAACATTTAATGTTGAAAGCCAACTATCAATTAAGAACTATAATACAATTTATGTATCTCCAAATATCGGCAAATTATTTTTCAATAATTATCATTCAGATAGTTTAATTAAATCACTTCCAAGTGACAATATTTGCGTAATTGAAAACCTTGACGCCTTAATCCACCTAATAGAAAAAAGTCATACTAATTTTAAAATCAAAGAACTTGATAACAAAACAAAAAATGTTTTTGTTTCTAAAAATGAAATTATTGAAGATTTTAATACTAAATCTTTTATCAGTTTATCAAACAATGATTTCCTAAAGACCAATTTCAATCTAAAGATTCAACAAAGTCCTCAACCGTCGTTTAATAAAAAATTTGATTTAATTATCAATTATCTAAAGGTAAATTCTAAAAATAATATTAAAAATATCATATGCGCGTCAACAGAGGAACAGGGTAAGCGCTTAGAAAATGTTTTTGAGCAATACAAACAAAAATTAAGTTATGATATTATTTATTATCCAATTTATCAAGGCTTCGAAGATCAAAAACTTAAAATTGCAATTTTAACCGACCATCAGATTTTTGATAGATACTTCAAATATAGAAGTAGGTCAAAATTTAAAAAGAATGAAGCTCTCACATTAGGGGAAATTTCTGATTTAAAAAAAGGTGACTTTATAACTCATATTGACTACGGAATTGGAATTTTTTCTGGATTGCAAAAAATTAATAATGATGGAATAATTCAAGAAGTAATAAAATTATCATATGCAGATAAAGATATTTTATACGTGAGCATCCATTCACTGCACAAAATTTCAAAATTTAAATCAAAAGATGACGTCAATCCTAAACTTCACAAATTAGGTTCAAGAAGCTGGAAAATATTGAAGGATAAAACAAAAAAAAGATTGAAAGAAATAGCTTTTGACCTTATTTCATTATATGCAAAAAGAAGAAAAAAAATTGGCTTTTCTTGTAATCAGGATAGTAGTTTACAAAGTGAGTTGGAAGCATCTTTCTTTTTTGAAGACACAAAAGATCAAGTTGAAGCCACTAAAGCTGTAAAAAAAGATATGGAAAGTGATATTCCCATGGATAGACTTATATGTGGGGATGTTGGATTTGGAAAAACTGAAATTGCAATCAGAGCTGCCTTTAAAGCGGTAGACAACGGCCTTCAAGTTGTATTTCTTGTACCAACAACAATTTTAGCTTTTCAACACTTTAAAAACTTAGAAAAGAGACTAAAGGATTTCCCCTTAAAAATTGAATATATAAATAGATTTAGAACTCAAAAAGATAGAACAAAAATTTTTAAACAAACTGAAGAAGGCGAAATTGATATTTTGATTGGTACTCATCAAGTTGTTAATAGAAAAATAAATTTTAAAAATTTAGGACTTCTAATAGTTGACGAAGAACAAAAATTTGGAGTTTCAATCAAAGAAAATCTTAGAGCATTTAAAACCAACGTTGATGTACTTGCTCTTACCGCAACACCTATTCCAAGAACACTACAATTTAGTCTAATGTCTGCTAGGGATATGTCAGTTATATCTACTCCTCCTCCAAATAGATTTCCAATTCAAACGGAGGTTATTAGGTTTGACGAAAATTTTATAAGAGAAGCTATAGCTTTTGAAGTTCAAAGAGGAGGGCAGATTTATTTTATACATAATCGAATAGATAATATCCATGAGTTTGAAAGTAAATTACAGCGTTTATTGCCAAATATTAAAATTAGAGTGGGGCACGGAAGAATGGACGGAAAAAAATTCGAAAAAAACCTCCTTGATTTTATGGAAGGAAAATATGATCTTCTCCTGGCAACCACAATTGTAGAAAATGGACTTGACATCCCAAATGCAAATACAATCTTTATTTACAATGCACAAAATTTTGGTCTTAGTGATTTACACCAAATGAGAGGTCGAGTTGGTAGAAGTAATAAAAAAGCATTTTGTTACTTTATTACTCCACCTTTAACATCAATATCGGATGACTCAAGAAAGAGAATAAAAGCTATAGAAGAATATTCTGAATTAGGTTCGGGCATTAAAATTGCAATGAAAGATTTGGAAATTAGAGGTGCGGGTAATTTACTTGGAGCTGAACAAAGTGGCTTTATAAACAATATTGGATTTGAAACATATCAGAAAATTCTAAAAGAAGCTATAAGTGAACTATCAAATAAAGAATTTGAAAATTTAGAAATTGAGTCTAATTCTTTGCTTGATAATTTAAATGATGTAAACATTGAGACTGACTTCTCAGCTATGATTCCAGACGATTACGTAAATATAATTTCTGAAAGAATGAATCTCTACAAAAGAATTAATCTCATAAAAAATGGAGTAGAATTAAAAAAATTTAAAAGAGAAATAAAAGACAGATTTGGTAAAATTCCTGATGAGGTAAAAAATCTTTTTGAGCTCATTCAAATCAAATGGATAGCCAAAAAATTAAGTATTGAAAAATTGATTATTAAAAAAGGAGTTATGATAGGAGTTTTTATTGGCGATGAATCAAATTCTTTTTTTAAAAAAAATATTTTTTCTTCTATTTTAAATTGGACTCTTTCTAATCCAGAAAAGGTTAATATTAAAGAGAAAAAAACTCCTACTGGATTAAAACTTCAGATTATTTTCAATAATATATCCTCAATTTCGAAAGCTCTAGATATTTTAAACCTTATAAACTTTTCAAATTCTTAATTATTTTAAATGCATCATTCACATTTTTGTCATCTAAAACGATTGTAAATTCGTTTGATGTTGATATTACTTCAATGATATTTATACCCTCCCATGACATTTTTTGAAATATGAAATAATATATTCCTGGTATCGAAACGTTCTCGACTGGCAACTTAATTGAAATTGAGGATAAGTTATCTGTTTTTTTAATTAAAATTTCTTTTTCAAAATAAGCCTCCATCTTTTCTTTCATTTCGCTACTAATAATGATATTTGACTCAGTAACTCCTCTGGATGAGGTGTAAAAAATTAATTGAGGATTATCAATTTCAGACAAAAATTTTGCTTGACAAGACAATAAGGAATCTGAAACTTTAAAACTATAATCTATCAAATTGGACCTCACCGTAATGTCGCCGATATTTTTTAATACTTTTAAAATTTTGTGAGTTGAAACAAATTCTAAACTATTTGAAATTCTCTTTAAAGCCATTACAATTGCCCCACTTCTTATTTGCTTTTTAAGCACTAACTCGATTTCGGGTTTTATCCTTCTTGATAAAGAAGTTAGATTAATAATTCCTTCAGACAAAGCAGTTGACAGAAATGGTTTATTTTTAATGTAGTTTTCTACTACAGAAGAAATAGTTTTCATATTTTTTTCACACTGTGTTATAAATATAACATTTTCTTAAATTAATTAATACTTAATATTTGAAGAAAATTGGGTATATAAATCTTATTTTTGTATAAATCCTATCTTAAATGAAGCGCTACACAATAACGGCAGCTTTACCTTACACTAATGGACCTATTCACATTGGTCATCTATCAGGAGTTTATATACCTGCCGATATTTACGCAAGATACTTAAGGCTGTGTGGTAGAGAAGTTATTTTTATTTGTGGAAGTGACGAACATGGTGTTGCTATTTCAATTAAAGCATCCAAGGAAACAACAACTCCAAAATCTATTATAGATAAATACGATAAAATTATTAGAAAATCTTTCGAAAGTTTTGGAATCTCCTTTGATAATTACTCTAGAACATCGAGACAAATTCATTATGACACAGCTTCAGAATTTTTCCAAAAATTAAATTCAAGTAAAAAATTTATTGAAATGACTTCTGATCAACTTTTTGATGATACTTCTAAAAAATTTCTTGCAGACAGATTTGTTACAGGAACTTGCCCAATATGTTCTTATAAAGATGCTTATGGGGATCAATGTGAAAAATGTGGTAGTTCATTGAACGCAATTGATTTAGGCAATCCTAAATCAACTTTATCTGGTGAGAAACCAATTTTAAAAAAAACTAAACATTGGTACTTACCCCTAAACAAGTATGAAGATTTTATAAGAGGTTGGATACTAGATAAACACAAAGAAGACTGGAAGACAAATGTTTACGGTCAGGTAAAATCTTGGATTGAGGAGGGTCTAAAACCAAGAGCTGTTACAAGAGATTTGAATTGGGGCATCCCAGTGCCAATTAAAGAAGCAAAGGGGAAAGTTTTGTATGTATGGTTTGATGCTCCAATTGGTTATATTTCGTCAACTAAAGAGTGGGCACTAGAAAATAAAAAAAATTGGGAAGATTATTGGAAAAATGATGAAACTGAACTAGTGCACTTTATCGGAAAAGATAATATTGTTTTTCATTGTATTATTTTTCCATCTATGCTTAGAGCTCATGGAGGATATATTCTACCAAAAAATGTTCCTGCTAATGAATTCCTAAATCTTGAAGGAGAAAAAATCTCAACATCTAAAAATTGGGCAGTTTGGATTCATGAATATTTAGAGGATTTTCCTGACAAGGAGGATGTAATGAGGTATGTTTTAGTTGCTAATATGCCTGAAACTAAGGATAGTGACTTTACTTGGAAAGATTTTCAAGCTAAAAATAATAATGAGCTTGTTGCTATTTACGGTAATTATGTAAACAGGGTAATTGTGCTTATAAATAAATATTATATGGGTGAAGTCCCAACCCCAGAAATACTAACAAAGGAAGACGAAAAAACAATAAAATCTATCAAACTTGCCAGGGACAAGATTGGTTTAACAATAGAAAAATTTAGATTTAGGGAATCAAATTCTGAGATGATAAATATTGCAAGAATTGGAAACAAATATCTTGCTGACAACGAACCCTGGAAAAAAATTAAAAATGAACCTGAAAGAACTAAAACAATACTATTTGTATCAATTCAAATTGTTTCTGCTCTTGCTTATTTAAGTGAGCCTTTCCTTCCCTTTACTTCATTAAAACTTAAAGGGATTCTTAGAATTAATAAACAAATTAAATGGAATGAAATACTTAATAACAATATTATTAAATCAGGACATCAAATAAATGGAGGATCTTTCCTCTTTGAAAAGATTGAAGATGGAGAAATTCATAGTCAATATCAAAAATTAGAAAAAACTAAAAAATAAAAATTTCCTTTATTTATGTGATTTTTTAGTAACTGAAAATGATTTTTATTTCATATCACCCTTGTTATAAACTAGAACTACCTTTGGGCCATCGTTTCCCAATGGATAAATATCCCATGCTTAGGGATCAACTTATTTACGAAGGCTCATTTTCTAATGAAAACTTTTTTAAACCGAAAAAAATAGATAGAAAGATTATTGAAAAAGTTCACGATAAGAATTATGTGCAAAAATTACTAAATCTCAATTTAAATAATAGTGAAGTTAGAAAAATTGGGTTTCCTTTCAATAAAAAATTAATAGATAGAGAAATGACGATTGCTGGTGGAACTCTTGAATGTTGTATAAAGGCGATTCAAAATGGTATATCGTTAAATATAGCTGGGGGTACCCATCATGCATTTAGCGATAAAGGAGAAGCATTTTGTTTATTAAATGACCAGGCAATCGCAGCTCAATACTTATTAAATGAGTATAATTTAAAGAAAATATTAATAATTGACTTAGATGTACATCAGGGTAACGGAACGGCTGAAATTTTTAAAAAAAATAAAAAAGTTTTTACTTTTTCTATGCATGGAAAAAAAAATTACCCTTTTCAAAAAAGAAAAAGTGATTTAGATGTTGAACTTTTAGATGGAACTGAAGATCAACAGTATTTAGATATTCTCAATGAAAAATTGAATATGATATTTAATAAAATAAAACCAGAATTCATCTTTTATTTAGCAGGTGTTGACATTTTAAAAACAGATAAACTTGGGAGACTAAATATGACAATAAAAGGATGTAAGTTAAGAGACGAAATTGTTCTTAATAAATGTTTCGAAAGGAAAATACCTGTCCAATGTAGTATGGGCGGGGGGTATTCAGAAGAATTAAAGATCATTTTAGAAGCTCATTCAAATACTTTTAGAATTGCATCTAAAATATTTTAAACTATAAGCTCATAACCATAAATTTAAAAAGTTAAAAACTTGTTGAAATAAATTTTTGTATCAACTCCAAATACTTTGTTATAAAATGTATATTGGTGAATATGGGTATAGATAAAAATATTCGGTTTTTACTCGAAAGTCTTCTAAACAGCTATAGAGAAAATAAAATATCATATTTGAATTCTGCAGACAGTCACTATCAACCCTCATTTAATCGCTTTTTTAATCGTCAGGCAATTATACGTAATAATATGTTTTTTAATATTTCAAATATATTATCAGAAATTGGAGTTGAAGTGGAAGATGTAATTCTTAAAAGACCTGATATAAAACAATTTATGTCAACAAAAATTGAAAGAGAAAAAGAAGATTTATTCTACAAAAATTTAAAAAAAGATATCGAATTAAAAGAAATACTATTAAAGCTTGTTAAAATTGACAATAAAAAAAATAGAATAGAACTATACAAAAAACATTTAAAAAAAATTTCTGAAAGTATCAAAGCAAACAAATCATATAGTGTTGAAGTAAAACAAAAAATGTTTATAAATGATAAATTCTAATCTACCTTAAACCATCCAACCTTTCGAATAGAATATTATAACTTATAAATAATTTTCTAAGACTTTCGTTTAAGTTGGCAATATCATTTTGATGATTATTAAATTTACACTTTAAAATATTTGTTTTCAAAACTTTTAATCTACCTCTAATTTCTGGTCTAGAGACAAATTTATTATTTTTTAGGTTTAATAAATTGTCACACTTATTCAATGTTTCATCTAAAAATGATTCAATGCCATTTGGATTTAGTTTTGTTAAATCTTCAATTGAAATTTTTAAATCTCTCAATTCAGAAACAGACTTGACTATTGAATCTACAAAGGAGTTTTTTTTAGGAATGTAAATTTGAAAATTATTGTCCAAAGAAATTTCTTGAACTTCAGAAATATTTTTTTTCTTTTTCAAATCATTTGGACTGTGACAAGAGAAAAAAATCAATAAAGAAAATGAATAAAGATATTTCAAACTGATTATATTAAATTTTTAAGCGTATTTAATTGAAGTAAAAGTATCGAAAAAAATAAAATATTAAGAATAATTAGGTGATGTGTAAAAGTCCCATTTACTTTTATATTTAAAAATGTGATACATGCAATTTAATGGAAAGGCTACTAAAACCCATCCTAAATAATTTTTCAAAGGAGCCTTACCCCCATCAAATTCCCAAAAATCTAATATGGGAGCGATAGGCTCAATAACAGAATCTAGCATTACCATAAGAAAAACACCCATTATTATTTTATTGATTACTGAATCAAATAAAGTTGCAGATAAAGCTGAGCATGAAACAGTTAATATTGCCCAATTAGCTCCAATTAGTAATGGCACATCAAAAACCTTGTAGCCCAATGCTCCTCCATATTCATAATCTCCAAAAATAATTCCAAGATTTACTCCCAAGATTTCACAAATCATGCCAGTGAAAAAGCAGGAAAATATAAATACTATTGTTTTAAAATGACTTTTATTAATATAAACTAGAAGAAAAAATGAAACAGATAAATTGAGAGGGGTTAGAGATATAAACCTCTCAGAATCTCCATATAAAATTCCGATGATACCAGACAGATGAAAAACCCAAATAATAAGAATGCAAATTAAATTACTTGATATTTTGTGTTTTTTTAGATTCAATTTTTATTAATTAGCTCAGTCGTTATTTTAGCGGATAGTAAACAAAGTGGAATACCTCCACCAGGGTGAACACTTCCTCCACAAAAATAGAGATTTTTAATTTTTCTTGAGAAATTTGGATGTCTCAAAAAAGCTGAAAAAAGACCATTGCTTGATGTACCATATAATGATCCTTTGTGGGATTTTGTCCTCTCTTCTATAGTCTTTGGTGTAAATATTTTTTCTTCTTCAATGAAAGGGGCTATTGACTCACCTAAAATACTCTCAAGTCTTTCGAGAACTATTTTTTTTAACTTCTTAGCTTCTAAATTCCAATTTTGCCCGTTATCTTCACAAGTATTGACCATAACAAACCAATTTTCAGAGTTTTCAGGAGAGTCTGTCGGAATTTCTTTAGAAGTTATGTTGACATATATTGTAGGGTCAACATAAACACTTTTTTGGTTAAAAATTGAATCAAATTCTTTACGATAATCGTTTGAGAAAAAAACGTTATGTAAATCCAAATTATCAAATCTTTTGGATATCCCCCAATAGAATATAATAGCTGAGCTCGACCTTTCCTGATATTTTATGTTTCTCGGAAGTTTTCTTTTTGGAAGCAATTTTTCATAGGTGGGGTAGACATCCATATTTGATATTACCCTATCAAAAAATAAGTTTCTACCATCCACAACCAATCCTATAGCTCTATTTTCTTTTAAAATTATTTCACTTACAAACTTATTAAAGTTAAAAATGACACCTTGTCTCTTAGCTAGTTCATACAAACTTTTTGTTATACTGTGCATTCCTCCGTCAGGAATGTATGTCCCATAATGAGATTCCAAGTGTTGAATAACAGTCATTATTCCTGGTGTAGAGTAAGGAGATGAACCATTATAAGTAGCGTATCTATTATAAAATTGAATTAAATGGGGTTCTTTGAGAGACTTTTCATTTACCTCAGATAAAGTTTTTCCAATTTCAAAAATTGATAACTTTGACAAGGCCTTTATTGTTTTTACCGTCAAAAAAGTATCTAGTTTATGGAGCGATTTTTTTAAAAATAAATCTGAGGTTAAATCATATTTTTTTTTTGCTTTATCTAAGTATTTTTTTAGGATTTTATTGCTTACACCAAATTCTGAGTTTACTTCATCAAAGAATTTATCTTTATCTGCGTAAGCAACAAGTTTTTTACCATCTTGCCAAAAATATTTACAAATAATTTCTTTTTTTTTGTAGTTAAAAAAATCTCTAGGATTTTCGTTAAACAAATGAAATAATTCATCAACGTACTCAGGCATAGTAAACAGTGGTGGGCCTGCATCGAAACGATAATTCCCAAGTTTAAAAGATGTTAATTTTCCCCCTGGGTATTCATTTGATTCAAATACATGAACTTCATATCCCATACTTGATAAGCGAATCGATGCTGACAGACCTGAAACGCCAGAGCCTATTATACCTACCTTTTTTTTTATCATTTTAAACAATAATCTTTGTCAACATAAAAACGGCAAAACAGTTCTTCTAAATACCAACTTTCACTTTTTGTTTTTCTAATGATGTTTTTGTGAACATCGCTTTTATATGCAAATTCTTTAACATCCTCGATGCTATGCCATAAACTTATAGTAGCTTGTTCTAGAAAGGGAATTTCACCAATGCCCTTGTAAAAAAATACACCTTTAGCGTTAGATATTTCACGGCTTGCTTTTGGAATACTTCTCCAAAATCTAAATAGTTTAATTGGAGAAATCCTAGCTCTAGTTAATATGGCTATTTTAAGATTTTTTTTTTTTGGAACATCAAGATTATTCGAGAAAGGATTTATACCAGCCCATTTTCCTCTGGATTGAAAAGGAGTTAAAGATAATAGGCGAATTTCATCTGCTTTTTTTAAATATTTTAAGAGAAATTCATTTTTTCTAATAAAATAATTTGCATCATTATTATTTTCCCAAACCGATAAAAAACAATAAGTTTTAAAATCCGGGTATAAACCAAACCCGCTGCTTCCACCTGTTCCAAGTAATCTGTAAAACTTAAGTCCTTTTACATTCTTTAAGTATTGCCTGTAAGTTCCCATTTTGGAGAAAGCCCAAAATTTATTTTTTTGAAATTTAAAAATATAAAAGTTAACTACGTTGCCCATATAAAAATCCAAACATAAATTAAAAAGAGAAAAAGCTATGAAGTTAGCGATAAGTTAAAATTATGATTGAAAGTGTAAAAACTATAAATTTAAACACCTCTGCTATTAGGATTTTAGAATTTGACTTTTGAAGAAAACAGAGGTGTTTAAAATCAAATTGAATTAAATTGTTTAAATATATTAAAAAAAAATTAAACAAAATTGGTTTTTGTAATTTGATTATTTTAAAAACTTATATATAAATTTATAATAGTCTATCCCTTATTATTTACATATTCAATAGATTTGATTATTTTTATGAAAATTCTTCTATGACACCAGGATTTGTTGCATATTTTGTTTTATTTACAACGATTGTGGTTTGCTTTTTTATCATTAAAGACATGATCAAATAACACGTGAAAAAAGTCCACCTTTTTATTGATAGGTTTATATATATTTTAATTTTCTTAAATGTAACTGCCATGATTTTTGAATCCCACGAAAGTGTGAGAAAGTCATACGGTTATTTTTTTAATTTTTTTGAACTTATATCAATTGTAATTTTTTCTTTTGAATATCTATATAGAATATTGTACTCTTTTGCCAATAATGGTTCAAAAGGAGTGATAAGCTATATTTTTAGTTTTTTTGGATTAATTGATTTAATTTCTATTTTACCTTTTTATTTAAATCAATTTATTAATCTAGACGGAAGATTTTTAAGAATACTCAGACTTTTTAGATTAACAAGGATTTTTAAATTTGGAAGAGACAGCAATTCATTAAAACTATTTACTAAAGCTTTAATTTCTGTAAAGGAACAACTATTATTTACTTTGTTTTTATCTGCTCTTACAATTCTTTTTTCAGCCTCTGCGATTTATTATTTAGAAAATGAAGCTCAACCAGATAAATTTTCAAGTATTACTGAGTCTGTTTGGTGGGCAACAATATCACTTGCAACTGTTGGTTATGGTGATGTATATCCTATAACTGTGGGAGGCAAAATTTTTGCAACTATAATTTCTCTTGTAGGAATTGGTGTAGTTGCTATACCTACTGGAGTAATTAGCGCGTCTTTCGTTGAAGAGATTTACAAAGAAAGACTCAAAAGAAAAGAGGATCAATAATTCTATTTTATTTTTTTATGAAAAAAGTATTTATAATTGGTTCGGGATTTTCTTCTATTTCCGCTTCAACTTATCTCGCCAAGAAAGGTTATAATGTTATGGTTTTTGAAAAAAACTCAACTATTGGAGGCAGAGCTAGACAATTTAAAAAGGATGGTTTCATTTTTGATATTGGTCCATCTTGGTACTGGATGCCAGATGTCTTTGAAAGCTACTTCAACGACTTTGGTAAAAAAGTAAGCGACTATTATAAGTTGGAAAAATTAAATCCAGCTTACGAGGTTTATTTCAACACGCTTGATTCTGTAAAAATTGGTAATTCATTAGAAAAGATATGTAAAGAATTTGATAGGATTGAACCAGGTAGTGGAGTTGTTTTAAAATCTTTTATGGAAAAAGCGGAAAAACACTACGAAATAGCCGTAAAAGATATGGTTTATAAACCAGGAATTTCCCCCCTAGAGTTAGTTAATAAAAAAACCATTGTAAGATTAAAGTACTTTTTGACAAATATAAAAAAAGAAGTAGAAAAGTATTTTAAAAATGAGAAACTCTCTCAAATTTTACAATTTCCAGTCCTTTTTTTAGGAGCAAAGCCCTCTAATACACCTGCCTTTTATAATTTCATGAATCATGCAGATTTTGGACTTGGTACATGGCATCCAGAGAAGGGAATGTACAGTGTGATTGAAGGAATGAAAAAATTAGCAGAAGAGTTTGGGGTTTCATTTGAAACAAATCAAAATGTGGAAAAAATTATAGTAAATGGAAATTGTGCTACTGGAATAGTTGTTAACGGTGAAGAAAAGTATTGTGATGTCATAATTAGTGGTGCTGATTATCATCATACCGAAAGTCTCTTAGAAGAAAAGTTTAGATCTTACAAAGATAGTTACTGGGAAAGAAAAACATTTGCTCCGTCAAGTTTGTTATTTTTTGTCGGGTTAAATAAAAAAATACAGAGAGTATCCCATCATACACTTTTTTTTGATGTTGACTTCGATCTTCATGCAACTGAAATATATGACAATCCAAAATGGCCATCAAAACCACTTTTTTACGGGAATTTTCCATCGATTACTGATTCTTCAATGGCACCAAATGGTAAGGAAGCGTGTTTTTTTTTAATCCCTATAGCGCCGGGAATTGTTGACTCTGACAAGACAAGAGAAAAATATTTTGAGATTATAATTAACAGACTTGAAAAACTGACAAATCAATCTATAAGAGACCATGTTCTTTTTAAAAAATCTTTCTGTGTCAAAGATTTTGAAAAAGAATACAACTCATACAAAGGAAATGCGTATGGTCTAGCAAATACATTAAAACAAACAGCTTTTCTTCGTCCAAAAATGATAAGTAAAAAGGTTAAAAATCTTTATTTCACAGGGCAACTTACGGTACCTGGCCCTGGTGTACCTCCCTCGATAATATCTGGTAAAATTGTATCAGATTTAATTTAAAATTTATGTTTGTGGATTTATTACCCAATAAATAATTTTATATTCTCTTTCTCTAGCCGCAATAACAGAATCTAACATTCTATAACTGCCTTCAAGAAATTCCTTATACTTATCAACCTGTAATCTTACATCATAATCCCACATTTCAACTCTTTTAAATAAATTATATCTTAAAAATTTGTCGGCTTGGATATATTTTCTGTGTTCAATCCAAAATTCTATTTCATTTAAATCAAATGGAGGAAGGTCATAAACCCATTTAGTAGCTACCCTATCAATAAATTGATTTACATATCTTTCCTCTATGCCATTTTTACCGGTATTTTCTATCAAATACCTAACATCTTGTCCCTCGTATGCATCTGTCATTCTTCTTCCAACTATGTCAGGTAAAAGCCTAAAAGTTCCATCAAGTTTTATGGCTTCAAAAGTTGTTCTTGGTGGGTCAAAAGGGTTTCTTTGGTTGTAATTTGCCATTGGAGTAAAATAAAATCCTCCATTTTCATCCTCTGGCTCTTCATACCAATCAATGAAAGCTGAGTCAGAATCTTTTTCCCATCTATAAAATTGTTTTCTAAAAATTTCTGAAACCCACTTTAATTCATCAGCATAAATATCAGTGTATTGAATCATTTCCTCTATTTCATCTCTCAACTTGTACAAATTCTCAATTCCATCATCTCTTTCATCATCTCTCATACCTTTTTGTTCAACACCAAATGAAAGCAAAACACCAAAAAAAACGATTGAAAAATCTACAATACCTTTTTTTAATCTATCATAAAAATCGCGCCAGGAAAACCGGTCTCCTAGGGTAATTAGTTGGAGAAACCAATTTACCTTTTCCTTTTTTACTCCTTTTTCTTTGTTGGACATTTATTTATGTTAATTGATTTTAAGTATTTACAAAGATACAAAAGACTTTTTTTTGTCAAATATTTCTAAAATAACTGACTTTAAAAATTCATGAAATTCATCCAATATATATGGGTCTAACGAATTATCTCCTTTATTTTTTGGGGCTGATTTATTCTTTAATGGGATGATCGTTGTTAAAGGTGAATGTAATGAAATTACTCCGGCTTGAAAGTTTTCAACTTTTTCCCCATCAATTTTTAACGCTAACAAATATATTAAGAGTTGAAATTGATTATGTAATTTATAATCTCCTTTAAAACGCTGAAAATCGCTTGTGTATTTTAAGTAATCAGGGTTCATATATCCGGTTTTATAATCTATTACCCTATATACATCATTAAATTTATCTAACCTATCGATTTTCCCCTTTAAAAACACCTCATTTTTTGAATTTAGATTTACTTTAAAGTCCTTTTCAATATCTAAGATGAAAATTCGATTATTATCTATAACTAGTTTTTTTTCTTTGTTTATAAATAGTCTAATAGCTCTCTCATATGCAGAAATAATCAAAAAATTCTCGCCAGTTAAGTCATATTTATTGCCATAATACTTTTTAAAATAATAATGTAGGGTGAATTTAATTTTTTTTAAAATTTTATCATAATATGGAATTTTCATTTGCTTTTTTAGATATGGGGTATAGAGTTCTTCTAAAGTCTTATGAATAATTATTCCTCTTTCCATATCATTTAAAGTATTTGTTTGGGGAATATAATCGGGAATTTCTAGAATATACCTACTATAGAAATCAATTGGATTGCTTAGGTATTTTCGAAGTGAAGTAGCTGAAAATCCATTTTTTGAAATATATTTTAATTTTTTAATTATTTCACTTGTTTTATTAATACTTGGTTCTTTGATAACTGATTTTTTAATATTTTGACTTATAATTACTTCTTGAAAATTATGAGATGGAATTTTTGAGAATGAAATTTGTCTTATATATCTGCTTTTTTCACGTAAAAATCCGACTCCTGCAGATCCATTATTTAGGAGAAAAATATTTTTAGCTCTCTGAAGAATTCTAAAAAAATGATAGGAGTTTACCGAATCTTTCTCTAGAAAAGTTGGAATTCCATAAGCTTTTCTTAAATTAAATGGCAAAAAACTCTCATCACGTTTACTCTGTGGAAAAGTACCCTCATTTACATGAGTGACTATTACATTTTCAAAGTCAAGTGCTCTAGTCTGTAAAATCCCCATAATTTGAATACCATTCATTTTATCTCCTTTAAAGTCAAGTTTCTTAGTTTTAAGTAACTCATTCATTATATAATACAGTGCATCTTTTGGAATTTTGAAGTTATTGCTTTCAGATTTAATCTTCATTTCTTCAAATGTGTCTAACAAAATCTCTGATACTGAAATATTGAATTCATCTAAATTTTTATTTTTTCTTATAAAATTTAAAATCGAAATTGAGTCTTCAATACATATAAAAGCGTCTTCTTTTGGATGTAAAACTTTAAGTAATATTTCCGTGTTACACAAACTCTTAATTTTTTCAAAACTAATTTCATCGAAGTTGGAAAATAAAATTCTATTTAAATTTTCTATTTTATCAATCTCATTTTTAAAAATTAGATTTTTAGAGAATGGACTACCAATTATTTGAGACAAAGGGATAGTTTTCAAATTATTGTTTGGGGAGCTTGAATGTAAATTAAAATATGCTAAAAAAAACCTTACAATTGGTAACTGTGTTAATTTGTATCCCATTGTAACATTCCACTTTTTATCCGCAATCTTTAAGTTGGATAAAAGTGGAAATAAAATTCCTTCTTCACCTAAAACAATTACGGTATTATCACTTAGGTTCCTCGTTATTTCAGAAACTTTTAAAGCTTGTTCATAATCTGTATTAGTTGATATGGAAATAATTCTCTTGTTTTGAGTGTAATTGTTAGCATTAAAAATGAAAGGGGTTTTTTTATAATAATTCCATTCCCTTTGATATTCTTTTATGAACTTGGCAGACGAATGTGAGTCTTTATCAAAAAAATATTTGTCAAGATCCCACAAAACAGAACCTTGTTTAGTATCTAATAATGTTTGAAAAATCAGTTTTTCTGAATTATTAAGAGCATTAAAACCAATCATATAATAAAATTGATTTTTATTTTTAATATAGTTTTTAAATTTTTTTACTGCCTCACGATATAAAATTCCGCTAGTACCTATTCTTTTAGCAAGCAAAATTTTAGAAAATTCTTGATGAAGCTTGTCAATTAAATTCCAAAAGCCTAAATCATTTCCATCTGAATTATTTTCAAAAAGGTTCTCCATTTTTTGATACTCATAGAGATCCTTAAAAATCAACTTAGAATCAATCATGTTGGAGTCTATTTTGTTAAAATCGGAAATTAATGTAGGTGCCCATTTTATAAAATTTTCAAAATCTTCAGTAGCATTATTTTTAAAAACCTCCTTATAAACTTTGTAGAGGTTTAAGTATTCTTCCGTTTTGGAAGCCTTGCTTAAATCAGACAAATTAGAAACAAAGTCCCTTATAGAATAGATATTTGGAGAAAATTGCGGGGAATTTATTTCTTTACTTAACAAGCTAACAAAAATCGAACATAATCTTTGAGTAGGAAGTATTACAGTTATTTTACTTAAGTCTTTATTCTCTTTTAAAATTCTTGCAATACATTCATTTAAAAATGTTTTCAAAATGTTTAATTTTTAATTTTTATTAGTTTGAAAATCAATTTGTTTAACTGACAGATTATTATCTCCTATATAAATAATAAAACCCAAAGTTTCCCTATTTAAAATTTCCCCCATATATTTCATATATTCAATCACTTGCAGATTATCTTTTTCCTTTTTTGATCCTGTTTTATAATCGATTACAACGCATGTTTTATCGTCATAAGAAATGCGATCTGGCCTTAGAATTTTTTTATCTGGCAGAAGTATACTTTTCTCGTTGATTGACAAATAATTTTTTGAAAAATATTTTTTAATCATGGGATGGAGGTGAATTCTTTTGAAAATTTTTATAAAATATTCTTTTTCAACTTTATCAATTTTCCCTTTTAAATAATACTTGTCCAAAACAATTTGAATATCTTCCAAAGAGTAAATATGAGATAACAATTCATGAATCAAATCTCCTTTCCTTCTAGACCCTTTTTTAGAATTTTTGTTTGAAGTGTTGGGATAAAAAAGTTTTTCTTCAAAATTGCTCTTCTCTACATCATATGTTATTTCCTCAGTTACAATTTTAGCTTTACTCCTTTTTAAACTTTTTTTATTTTTAATTTTACCCCATTCAAACATTCCCTCTTCATTTGATTTTTTTGATTGCAATATGTTTTTTATGACCCTGGAAAACGAATATGAATTTTGATTTTTATTGCTAGATATAATAAATAGTTGATTGACTGCTCTGGTTGTTGCTACATAAAAAAAATTCCAGGCATCGGTTTCCTCATCAGCCTTTATTTTTTGATGGATACCCTTCCAATAATTTCCAAATTGGGATGTTTTTTTTGTAAATTTTATCCTTGCATATCCGACATCAGTTTCCAAAAATTCAGAGCTATTAAACCAAACTTTTTTTGCTTGTCGATTATATATTTGTTTATCTGAGAAAGGAACGATAACTACCGGAAATTCCAACCCTTTTGCTTTGTGAACAGTACTAATTTTTACTCCATTTACTTCATCATTCAAAGCAACAGACCATTTTGAAATATTCGCTTGCCAAATTTTTAAAAAATCAAGTGGATTTGAAATTTGTTCCGAGTTTTCTAAATGTAGAATTTTATCCAAAAAACTATTTACAAAAGTATTTTTTAAATCTATCCACGGAAAGTCAAAACATGCTTTTTCTATACAATAAAATAAAGAATATTTATTAAAGTCGTCGAAATTAAAATTCAAATTATTTTCCTTGAAAATTTGATTAAAAGATTTATTCAAATTTTTACTTAAAAAGTAATGAACCTCTTCATCTTTATTTAGATAATGATACAAAAGTTTTAGATGTTGAATTTTTAGCGATAAAACATTAGGATTTAAAAATAATTCTATTAGGTTAATTAAAAATTGGACTTGGTTAGAATCCGCAAATAATAAAGCATCCGAAACAAAATGTGGAATAGATTCTTCTTGGAATTTAATACTGATTTCTCTGGCCTCGCGATTATATCTTACCAGAATAGCTATATCTTTATAATCAAATCCTGATTTCAAACTAATTTTAATTTTTTCAATGATTTTGTTTAGGTAGACTGAATCTATGTCTTCATTATTATTTAAAAAATCTATTTGTACATAACCTCCCTGTTTATTTTTTGCATTTTGAACTAAGCTTTTGTTGTAGACTTTTTTTGTTTGCTCGTGTTCTAACTGATCGATTAATTTTAAATAGAAAAAATTATTAAACTCAACAATTTCCTTTTGACTTCGGTAATTAGTTTTTAAGTCTTCAATTTTTGGTTTTAAAAAAAGTAAATCTTTAGATTTTTGTATCTCAATAAATTGTTCAGGTTTAGCACCCCTCCATCTATAAATGGATTGTTTGGAATCTCCCACCAAAGTTAAGGTTCCATAATTTTTATTTTCACCGAAGTTTTGCAAACAATCTTGGATTAAAGATTTTAAAATTATCCACTGAGACTCCGATGTATCTTGAAATTCGTCAATGAAGAAATTATGATATTTATTTCCTAATTTTTCAAAAATAATGTTGTGGTAAGGATTAATTGAAAGTTGTTTTAGTATTCTATTACTAAAAGTTGATATGAGTATTTTATTTTTTTCTGACTGAATTTTATCAATTACTGAAGATACATTTGACAAAAGAGTAAGAGGAACCCAATCCCTAAGAATATTTTCAATTATGTCAATCGAGATTAGGTTATTTGTAATCTTGGTTAAATCTGATTTAAGATATGGTATAATTTGATTGAATTTATTGACTAAATCGTCTGTTACACTAGCTTTAAGCAAAGGTTTCTTCTCATTTAGTTTATCATTTAACCTTAAAAATTTTTCGAATATTTCTTTATCTTTATTTAAAAGACCCTTTAATTCTTTATAGACATATTTATAGGTAAATAGATCTGCATTAAGCCCTTCTAATCCTAATTTTTCCAATAGCTTAGTTGAAATTTCTTTGTTTTTATTCTTTAAAAGATTTAATTCATGTTTTAAATACTTTTCATGTGAATCTCTTTTTTTAAGATTAATTTTTCTTAGTTGAGTAGCATAAAGTTGGTCATTTTCATTTAATATTAGCCTACCAACGTCCACTAGGTCTTCTTTCAATCTCCAGTCATTTTCTTCATTATTTATCTTTTGATAGGTGAATCTTTCTAATAGATTTGAAATTTGTTTGTCTTCTCCTACTTTTTTTATAAAGTACTCTGCAGACTCATTTAAAACAATTTCAGGTTCAATTTCAACATCAAAGCTATAACTCAACTCGAGCTCTTTTGCAAAACCTCTAATTATTCTGTGAAATAAACTGTCGATTGTAATTATATCAAACGTTCCGTAGTTATTTAAAATTTTATTCAGAATGACTTCTGATTTTTTGGCCAACTCATCTTTATCAAAATCAACTTCTTTGATTATGTTTTGGGCCATATTATCAAACTTATTATTAGAAAATTTGTAAAGCTGTTCTAAAATTCTTGATTTCATCTCCAAAACAGCAGCATTTGTAAAGGTTATTCCTAACATTTTATTGAAAGCTTCATCAGATTTATCCTTAAAAAGATGAACTAGATAGTTCTGAACAATTGAAAAAGTTTTTCCTGAACCAGCCGAAGCGTTTAATATTAGAAATGCATTTAAATTATTTACTGTTGACATTACTAAATAAATGTAATTAATCTTTAGCTTTACAATATAAATTATAAATAAAAAAAATATGGCTTTTAAACTACCAGATTTAAATTATGGATATAGTGATCTAGAACCTTTTGTTGATGCTAAAACAATGGAAATTCATCATTCAAAACATCATGCAGGTTATACAAATAATTTAAATAATGCAATTGAAGGGACAAATTTTGAGAAAATGGATATAATTGATTTATTAAAGTCAATGGATATGAATAATGTTGCTCTAAGAAATAATGGTGGTGGTTTTTATAACCACTCACTTTTTTGGTCAATAATTGGACCTAATAAAGGAGGTTCACCTATTGGAGACCTTTCAAGTGAAATTAACAAGTGTTTCGGTTCTTTTGATTCATTTAAAGAATTATTTTCTAAAGCTGCCGCTTCAAGGTTTGGTTCAGGTTGGGCATGGCTATGTGTTAAAAATGATGGTGTTTTGGAGGTATGCTCTTCAGCAAATCAAGACAACCCCCTGATGCCAAATATTGGCTGTGAAGGGACTCCAATTTTAGGTATTGATGTTTGGGAACATGCCTACTATTTAAAATACCAAAATAGAAGGCCAGAATACATATCAGCATTTTTTAACATTATAGATTGGGAGTCAGTTGATAAGTTCTATAAGGAAGCGACTGGTTAACTTGAAAGTAAAAAGGAGGAACAAATTCCTCCTTTTGCCCAAATTTCACCATGAACTTAACCTAATTATGTTCTGGTATCTTAAATTTATTATTTATGTTGATAATTAGAAACTATTTTAGGTTTATTTTTGAAAAATTTGAATTAGTACGCTCTTGAAGATTTTCCTTCAAAATAGTTTATAAAAGACTGATTTACAACTCTGTTTCCTCCAGGTGTTGGGTAATTACCTGTAAAATACCAATCACCTTTGTGATTAGGACACGCCTTATGCAGTCCATCGATTTTTTGAAAAATTATTTTTAAAGGAATATTATTTAATTTACTAGTTAACATATCGGACATTTTATTTGATATTTCATTGTCTGAGAAATTTTTGTATATGTCTTTTACGTGATTTTCAACTTCTGCTTTTTTATTTTTAAAAGAGTTGACACATAAATCGTAAACCTCCTTGACCATACCTGATGTTCCATTTTCTTCATGAAGTTTAATAGCAGCTTGGAACGCAATAAAATCTTCAAGTTTGGCCATATCTATGCCGTAACAGTCAGGGTATCTAATTTGTGGTGCACTAGATACGATTATTATCTTTTTGGGGTTTAATCTATTTAACATTGTCAAAATGCTTTCTCTAAGAGTTGTTCCCCTTACGATACTGTCATCTAAGATTACTAAATTATCAGAGGGCTTTACTATGCCATAAGTAACATCATAAACATGATTTACCAACTCATTTCTTGAATTATCTTCAGTTATAAAAGTTCTTAATTTTACATCTTTAATTGCAATTTTTTCAATTCGAGGTCTCAACTCTAAAATTTTTTGAATCTCAATTAAATCAAAATTTGATTCGTTTAGCTTACCACTAACCTTATTTCTTACGTAATCTTGGACCGAACTTATAAGTCCATAAAAAGAGGTTTCAGCAGTATTAGGAATATATGAAAACACTGTGTTTTTTAAATCATCCTTTATAGATTCCATAATCTGACCAAACAGAAGATATCCTAATTTTTTCCTCTCTTTATAAATATCAGAATCACTACCTCTAGAAAAATAAATTCTTTCAAAAGAACATTGCTTTTTTTCAGTTTCTCTAAAAATTTTAACTATGTCTATATTATTAGATTTTTTTAAAATCATTGCATTCCCCGGAGGTATTTCTTTTATTGAGTTGAATTTGACATCAAAAACCGTTTGAATTACTGGTCTTTCAGAAGCAACTACAGTAAATTCATCGTTATCAAAATAAAAAGCTGGTCTGATCCCACAAGGGTCTCGAAGAACAAAAGCATCGCCATGACCAATCATTCCAGCAATAGTGAATCCACCGTCCCAGTCTTTAGATGCTTTTTTGAGAATTTTAGAAATATCTAGTCTTTCTGCTATTAAAGGTGACGAATCAAATTTACTAAACCCCTCTTTTTTTAAATTTTTATAAATTTTAGCAACTGCGTCATCCAAAAAGTGACCAATATTTTCCATCACAGTTATTGTGTCAGAATTTTCTTTGGGGTGCTGTCCAAGTTGAACTAAATTTGAAAACAATTTTCCTACATTGGTCATATTAAAATTACCAGCTACGATTAAATTTCTGTGCATCCAGTTGTTTTGTCGAAGAAACGGATGGACACTCTCAATACTATTTTTACCAAACGTTCCATATCTGACATGTCCCAACATTAACTCCCCAAGAAAGGGAACTCTTTTTTTTAATAATTTTAAATTTTTTGAGAGACTAGGATTTTTATTTATTTCATTTGATATGGTAGTATTGATTTTTTGAAAAATATCATAAATAGGCTGTTGTTCACTTGACCTAATTCTACTCATAAATCTTTCTCCTGGATTCATATCAAACTTTATACTGGCAAAACCCGCACCATCTTGTCCTCGATTGTGCTGTTTTTCCATCATCAGATACATTTTATTTATCCCGAAAAGTGCTGAACCGTACTTTTCTTGAAAATATTCAAGAGGTTTTTTAAGTTTTAAAAGTGCTATTCCACATTCGTGCTTAATAAAATCACTCATATCGACAAAGTTAGGTCAATTTTATTTTTATTTATAAATATTTCCAATCTCTCTATAATGTTTTTTTTGACAATTTTTTCTATAGAACTGGTCCCCAAACCCTCAACCGTGAAAGAGGCTAAAATTGTTCCCAAAATAAGTCCTTTTTTTAGACTGTTAAAATCCACCTTCCTAATTTCAGACAAGCAGGCTGCCAAACCTCCTGCAAAAGTATCACCAGCACCGGTTGGGTCAATTGGTTCAACTCTAAACGAGGGTAAAGAAAATTTTTCGTCTTTACTATATAATTCTGCACCCAATTCTCCCTTCTTAATAATCACATATTGAGGCCCTTTTTTAATAATTTTGTGAGCACAATTTTCTAAAGATCTTTCTTTAGTTAAAAGGTAAGCTTCCTCATCATTTATAGATATTAAATTTACTTTTGAAATAACTTGATTTAAATCTTCTAAATTATTGTCCATCCAAAAATTCATAGTATCCAATATCAAAAATTGATTTTTACCCGATAGTTGGTTGATGCTTTTATTTTGGACAGAAGGATGTAAATTTCCTAGAACAACAATATTACTGTCTTTAAATTTTTTTGGAATAATAGGATTAAAGTTTTCCAAAACTCCAAGTTTAGTGTCTAATGTTGTTCTTTTATTTATGTCCACATGATACCTTCCACTCCAAAAAAAACTTTTTTTATTTTTAATAATCTCAACCCCTGAAATGTCAGCACCAGTTGATTTTATTCTATTCAAATATTCTAAGGGAAAATCGTCTCCAACGACTGATACAATACCAAAATTATTTGAAATTTTAGAAATTGCAAAAGAAATATATGTAGCAGCTCCACCCAAAATTACTCCAGAATTTAAAGAAGGTGTATGAATTGAATCAAAAGCTAAAGTGCCAATTACTAAAATTTTTTTGTTCATGAATAGAATTATTATTTTTTAAACAGTTTTTATTTTAATTTACATTTTTATTGAGTTTTTCATAATATAAGTCATGTTCAGTAGAATTATTTTTTGCTGCTTTTACCGCCAGCTCGTCACACCTCTCATTTTGTGGATGATTATTATGCCCTTTAATCCAATTAAATTTGACATTATGCTTTTCATTCATTTTTAAAAAACGAATCCATAAATCTGGATTTTTAATATTTTTAAAATTATTATTTTTCCATTTAAATATTCTTTTAAGTTCAACCGAATCAACAATATATTTTGAATCAGTGAAAACTTTAACATTCCCTCTTTGTATCTTTATTTTTTCAAGTGCTACTACTACTGCAAGTAGTTCCATTCTGTTGTTAGTAGTATATTTAAATCCTTTTGAGTATTCTTTAATGTAATTTTTATTTTTCCATTCTAAAATTATCCCGTAACCTCCAGGACCAGGATTCCCCAGTGAAGAGCCGTCTGTGTAAATATTAATGCTTGCTTCCATACAGTAACTGATATGTTATAATTGGAAAGTACTTCATTTCCAAACTTTTGACTTTCGCTTTGATTGTACTTAAAGTTTCATTTTTATTTAAATTAATTTTTTTTTGAAAAATAATTTCTCCTTGGTCATACTTTTCATTAACATAATGGATGGTTATTCCTGTTTCTTTTTCGTTGTTCATTAGAACTTGATTATGAACATTATCACCGTACATCCCTTTACCACCATACTTTGGCAAAAGCGAAGGATGTATGTTTATAATTTTTTTTTTAAAAACAACAATTAGTTCAGCAGGTATTTTTTTTAAATATCCTGCCAATATTATTAAGTCAGGCTGATAATTAAGACATTCTTTAAGCAAAGACAAACTATTACTTATTTGAACCAGAATACAAGGAATTTTTAATTTTTTCATTTTTTCAAAGACGCCAGCTTTTTCTACGTTACATAATACTTTAATCTTATTTTTTGAATCAGTTTTTTTTAAAAATTTAGAAATATTTGCAGCATTTGAGCCATTACCTGATGCTAATATCAATACTTTTTTCATTGTATAATAGATATTATTTTTTAAATAAAATCATACTAATATAAATGGTTTAATAAGTTTATGGTATAGATTTTTGAAATTTAAATTACATTTTAATCATATTATCAAGTGAAATCGTCCAAAGATTTGTTATTTTTGACAAACAAAATTTAAAACCAAAATACTATGTCTGACATAAATTCAAGAGTAAAAGCAATTATTGTAGATAAATTAGGTGTTGATGAAGGTGAAGTTGTTGCTGATGCTAGCTTTACAAATGATCTTGGTGCCGATTCCCTTGACACTGTTGAACTTATAATGGAATTTGAAAAAGAATTTGATATTCAAATTCCAGATGACCAAGCTGAAAATATTTCAACCGTTGGCCAAGCTATTCAGTATATAGAACAAGCTAGTTAATTTTTAAATGAATCCAAGACGAGTAGTTGTTACCGGATTGGGAGCATTAACACCTATAGGTAATTCTGTTTCAGAATATTGGGAAGGTCTTATAGATGGTAAAAGTGGTTCTGCTCCAATTACTTATTTTGACACATCGGATTTTAAAACAAAGTTTGCGTGTGAATTAAAAAATTTTGACGTCCTTGATTTTATTGAGAAAAAGGAAATACGAAGACAGGATAAATTTTCACAATATGCTACTATCTGCTCCGAAGAGGCAATTAATGATTCAGGTCTTATAAATTCAAAATTTGATTCTAACAGAGTTGGAGTTATCTGGGGAGCAGGAATTGGAGGAATTGAAACATTTCAAAATGAGATGGAAAATTTTTTCTCAAATAAAAAACCAAGATTTAATCCATTTTTTATTCCTAAACTAATTGCTGATATTGCACCAGGCCTTATATCAATAAAATACGGTTTTAAGGGGCCAAATTTCACAACAGTCTCTGCTTGTGCTTCTTCCTCAAATGCAATTATAGATGGTTTAAATTATATTCGATTAGGTTACGCAGACATTATTATAGCAGGTGGGTCTGAAGCAGCTGTCACATGTGCAGGAATAGGAGGATTTAACGCAATGCATGCTTTATCTACAAGAAACAATGAGCCCGACAAAGCATCTCGTCCTTTTGATAGTGATAGAGATGGCTTTGTTTTAGGTGAGGGAGGAGGATGCATTGTTTTAGAAGATTTGGACCATGCAATTAAAAGAAATGCCAAAATTTATTGTGAACTGGCAGGCGGTGGATTATCTGCAGATGCACACCACATGACAGCACCACATCCCGAAGGGAATGGGGCTAAAAAAGTAATGGAAAATTGTTTACAGGATGCCAAATTAAATATTGATGAAGTTGATCATATAAATATGCATGGGACATCAACTCCTCTAGGAGATATCGCAGAAACTAGAGCTGTTCTTGACGTTTTTAAAAACCATGCTTATTCTATAAATATTAATTCAACAAAATCAATGACCGGTCACCTTTTAGGTGCAGCTGGAGCAATTGAAGCTATTTCTTGTATTTTATCTATTAAAAATAACAAAATACCACCCACAATAAATCACTTCACAAAAGATGAAAATATAGATCCTAAATTAAACTTTACTTTTAATAAATTTCAAGAAAAAAATGTTAGAGTAGCTCTTTCTAATACCTTTGGGTTCGGTGGTCACAATGCATGTTTAGTTTTCAAAAAATTTGATTAAAACCGCTGACATAAATGAAGACTAAAAAAGTTTTTTTAAATATAGAACCTGAAGATATTGATGATTTTTCAGTTGTTGCTATTCATACAAATTTGGAAGCCTATTTAGTTGCCTATAGATTGAATAAAAATCTTGGATGCCTTCTTCATAATTCCGAAAAAAAATCTATTGGTGATATTTATACTAGATTTAAATATGTATCAAAAATATCAAAAGACACCTGGGAATTAATATCAAATCATTACGAAAATGACGAAATTTTTACCAAAAAAAACTTACTTTTTAACATAAACGAAATGAATAAAAAAAGTTTAATCCCTACCTTTAATTCTGTGGATTTTTTCTTCAAAATTCCAAAATCCAAGATCATAAACGATTGGGTAAAGAAGATTAGAAAAATTGAAGGAATTCAGCTAGTTTATGAAATTGATAAAAGAATATTAAACAATCTTCAAAACTTAATTTTTGAATGATGAAAAAAATAAGAAAAACAAAAATTATAGCAACGTTGGGCCCGTCAAGTTCCTCGCCAACTACCATTGAAGAAATGATGTTAAGTGGAGTTGACGTGTTTAGAATAAACTTTTCTCATGCTAACCATTCGGAAATTGAAAAAGTAATTTCTACAATTAGATCACTCAACAAAAAAAATAATTTATACACTTCGATTTTAGCAGACTTACAAGGACCAAAATTAAGAATAGGAAATGTTGAAGAAGGTGTAAATATCGTAAGAGATGAAATTGTGAAATTTTGCTCTGAAAAAAAATTTATTGGAAATAGTAAAAGAGTTTATGTCAAATACAAGAGATTCGCCAAAGATGTTAAAATTGGAGAAACACTTCTAATTGACGATGGAAAATTAATTTTTAAGATATTAGAAACTGATAATATTTATAATGTAAAAGCCAGAGTAATACAGGGAGGACCTCTATCTTCAAAAAAAGGAATTAACCTGCCTAACACCAAAATTTCATTACCTGCACTAACAGAAAAAGATCTCGAAGATGCTATTTTTTCAATAAATCAAAAAGTAGATTGGATTGCCCTTTCTTTTGTTAGAAATGGAAGTGACTTGAATGAATTAAAAAAAATAATTACAGAAAAATCCAATCATAAAATACCTATTATATCAAAAATCGAAAAGCCTGAAGCTCTTGATAACATAGATGAAATTATTTCAAATTCAGATGGAATCATGGTTGCAAGAGGAGATTTAGGAGTTGAAGTTTCGGCCGCTAAAGTTCCATTAATTCAAAAACAACTAGTAAATAAGGCAAAAAAGTCTCGGATTCCAGTAATTATTGCAACTCAAATGATGGAAGGTATGATTAATAGTTTAACTCCCACTAGAGCTGAAGTAAATGATGTTGCAAATTCAGTAATGGATGGAGCAGACGCGGTAATGCTATCTGGAGAAACCTCCGTCGGTAAGTATCCCATAAAAGTAGTTGCTGCAATGTCTTCAATATTAAAAACAGTCGAGGATTCTCCTTTAATAAAGGTACCCCAATCACCTCCTTCTGTAAGGAGTGAACGATACATTACGAAGTCAATATGTTACCACGCTGCAAATATGGCAAATGAAATAGATGCCACCGCCATATGCACCCTAACAAATAGTGGATATACCGCATTCCAAATATCAGCATGGAGACCTAGTGCAAATATCTTAGTATTTACCTCTAATGAATTGATATTAACCCAATTAAATCTTCTTTGGGGAGTCAAAGCATTTTATTATGATAAATTTGAAAGTACTGACAAAACAGTTGTGCAAGTAAATAATATAGCCCTCAAAAATAATTTTATTAAGAAAGGAGATATGTTAATTAATCTTGCAGCTATGCCCGTCAAAAAAAAGGGTATGGTGAATACTTTGAGAATTTCGATGATTTAAAAATCAATTTTAAGTTGAGCTTTTATTGAATTATTTATAATTTTTTTTTCTTTTAATTGTTTGAAGTTCGAAACAGTTATTCCAATTAACCTTACTGAGTCCCTTAGTTTTTCTTTGTATAAAAGTTCTTCGCATGTTTTGCTAATTAAACTTTTTTCACAAATATAAAACTGCTTTGTGATTGAACGTGTTTGAGTAATAAAATCACTATATTTTATTTTTAATGTAATTGTCTTGCCTGAAATACCAAGTCTTTTTAACCTATCCGACAATTTATCTGAAATAGTATTGATTTTTTCTAATAAAAAAATCTCACTTGAAATGTTTTTTGAGAATGTTTGTTCACTACCCAACGACTTTGAATTTCTTTTTGGAGAAACCGGACTCAAATTTATTCCTTTAGCTGCGTTGAAATAGTAACTCCCAGATTTACCAAACTTTTGAATTAGAAAATCTTCTCCTTTTTTTTTTAAATCAATGCCCTTAAAGATTCCTATTTGATACATTTTTTTAGCAGTTGCTTTACCAATACCATGAAACTTTCTAACATCTAAATCCTCCATAAATGCTGTAATTTCCTCAGGAGGGATTGTTTTTTGACCATTTGGTTTATTGTAATCACTAGCAATTTTAGCTACCAATTTGTTTACAGAAATCCCGGCTGATGAAGTTAAACCTGTTTTTTCAAAAATATCCTCTCTTATTAGTCTTGCAGTTTTTGAAGCCGAAATAATTCCTCTTTTATTTTGAGTAACATCTAGATAAGCTTCGTCAAGTGATAGAGTTTCTACTAAATCAGTATATGAAAAAAAAACTTTTGATATTATTTTTGACAACTCTTTATATCTTTCAAATCTTGGTTTAGCGAATATTAAATTAGGGCACAGCTTTTTAGCCAATTTACTACTCATAGCGCTTCTTACCCCGAAATATCTAGCCTCATAACTAGCGGCCGCGACCACTCCACGTGAGTCAGAACTACCAACTGCAACCGGTTTATTCCTAATTAATGGGTTATCAAGTTGTTCAACTGATGCATAAAAGGCATCCATATCAACATGGATAATTTTTCGAGTTACAGCCATTTTATAAATTTACATATATTGAAAATTTATAATATCAATATATGATTGAAAAAGAAAGAAAATTTAAAGTCAAATCAAAAAAATTTATTTCCTTTTCTCACAAAGTGATAAATATAAAGCAGGGCTATTTGTCAAAGGATAATAATCTAGCAGTTAGAGTTAGAATTTCTGATAAAAAAGCTTACTTATGCATAAAGGGGCCAACTTGTAAAAGCGGAATTAGTAGGTTTGAATTTGAAAAAAAAATAAGTTTAATTGAAGGTACTAAGCTTTTAAAACTAAGTTTACCGAGAATCATTTTTAAGAAAAGATATTTAATAGAATATAAAAATCAACTTTTAGAAGTTGATGTTTTCGAGGGTTTTTTAGAGGGCCTAATACTAGCTGAAATTGAATTAAATTCAAAATCTCAAAAAATTTATTTACCAGACTGGGTTGGGGAGGAAGTAACTGGAGTTAAGACTTTCTATAATTCTCATCTTTCAAAATTGACTGACTATGAAGTAAATAATTTAATTAGACTGTATTAATCATGTTTAAAAATCAAAACTTTAAAATTACCATTACTATCTTTCACACCTCTATACATTCCCCTAGTATTAAATTCCATAGCGTAATTGCCATATTTGTCAATTGCAATTACACCTCCACTACCTCCTAATTTTTTCACTTTTTCTAAGCTTACTTTTGCCGCCTGTCTTATATCTAATTTTTTATATTCTAATAACGAGGAAATATCGTGGGCTACAACATTTCTAATAAAAAACTCACCCCATCCAGTAGCCGAAATAGCACAAGTGTTATTGTTAGCATAATTCCCTGCCCCAATAATTGGAACATCACCAACTCTCCCCCACTTTTTATTAGACCTACCACCAGTGGAGGTCCCTGCAGACAAATTTCCATTTTTATCTAATGCCACACAACCAACGGTACCAAACTTAGAAATTGAAGATGATGAATCTTTTTTATTTTTTTGTTGAACCAGATTTTTATTTTTAAGTAATTGAGTCTTTCTTCTTTGAGTAATAAAATACGAGTTATCTACCATATGAAGCCCTTGTTCTTTTGCAAATTTATCGGCACCTTCTGATATGAGCAATACCTGTGGAGTGTTTTTCATAACAGAATATGCAGCAATTATTGGATTTTTAATTTTTTTAACCCCAGCAACAGCTCCAGCATTTAAATTCTTACCGCTCATGAAAGAGGCATCCAGAGAAGCCTCACCCCTTTCGTCAAGAACTGCACCTTTACCTGCATTGAATAATGGTGAATCCTCCATTACTTTTATAGCTTCTATCACTGCTTGTTCACTGCTTCCATTGTTTTCTAAAATTTCATATCCTTTATTTAGTGCTTCTTCCAACTTTTTTTTATACTCTAACTCCTTCTCCATTGACATTTTTTCTCTTTCCATAGTTCCTGCACCTCCATGAATCACAATTGAGAAGTCAACATTTTGTTTCTTATCTTCAGAACACGAAATCAGAAAACCAAATACTAGAATTAAAATATATTTTTTTTTCATAGAATACTTTTAAAATTACAATGACATTAATTTATTTTTGAAAATTGTTTTAGAAATCTTAAATCATTTTGGAAAAAATATCTAATGTCACTAATTTGATACATTAGCATTGCAATTCGTTCAATCCCCATACCAAATGCGAAGCCAGAATATTTTTCTGAATCAATATTACAGTTATTCAAAACGTTTGGATCAACCATCCCACAACCCATGATTTCTAACCACCCTGTTCCTTTAGTTATTCTATAATCAGTCTCTGATTTAAGACCCCAGTAAATATCTACTTCAGCGCTAGGTTCAGTGAAAGGGAAATATGAAGGTCTTAATCTGATTTGAGATTTTCCAAACATGGATTTACAAAAATATTCTATGGTATGTTTTAAATTTGCAAAGGATACATCCTCGTCAATATATAACCCCTCAACTTGATGAAAAAGACAATGTGAACGTGCAGATATATCCTCATTTCTGTAAACCCTACCAGGAGATATAGTTTTTATAGGTGGAGGGGTTTTTTCCATATACCTAATCTGAACAGATGATGTATGTGTGCGTAATAAAATATCTGGATTTCTCTTTATGAAAAAAGTATCTTGCATGTCTCTTGCAGGGTGATGTTTAGGTAAGTTTAATGCGGTAAAATTATGCCAATCATCCTCTATTTCCGGTCCTTCTGAAATACAGTATCCGATTTTCTCAAAAATTTCAATGATTTTTTTTCTTACAATATTTAAAGGGTGTTCCGAACCAAACTCTATAGGGTAACCTGGTTTGTATAAGTCTTCATTTAAATTGTTCCCCGATTCCTTTTTTTCTGATTGAAATTCAAGTATTTTTTTCTTTACTTGTGATTTGAGAATATTTATCTCCTTCCCAATTAGTTTCCTTTCATTTGCATCAATATCTTTAAATTTTTTAAAGAGCTCATTAAGAATTCCTTTCTTACCGAGGTATTTTATTCTAAACGACTCAGAATTTTCTTTGGTTTTAGCATTGAAATTTTCTACCTCCCTAATATGTTTTTTTATTATTTCAATCATTGTTGTCTAAAATTACTAAATATATTTAAATGATTTTTCCAACATTTATTTGGTTGAAATTAATCTCACTTAAAATTGATTTTTTGAAAATAAAAATTTGATTTTGGTGAAATGAAATTATTTATCTTTAATCTATGAATTATCTTGATATAATTATAAACTTAGTTTTATTTTATGGATTATTCAAAGGTTTTACAAGAGGTTTAATTATAGAAGCTGCATCTCTATTGTCAATAATTATAGGAATATTCGGAGCACTTACTTTTACACCAATTATAGAAACTTTATTGTCGTATTTTCTTACCGATGATAAATTACCTTCATCAATCATAATATTTACTGCCTCATTGATCATAATCGTTATTGGTGTTAACTTTTTTGCAAGAAATTTAACGAAGTTTGTAAAACTGGTTTCTCTTGGAGGAATAAACAAAATTTTGGGAGGAGTTTTTGGAGTTTCAAAGTATATTCTTTTGATTGGTTTTTTGTTCGTTTTTGTAGATCAATTTTCATTTATGTTCGAGTTTTTTGAATCAAACATTTTAGATGGGTCTGTTATGTTTGAATCTTTAAAAAATGTAGGTTATTATATTTTACAACTGTTGGAAAGCAGTGAGGTAAAAATTCCAGAGAAATTAGTTTAGCAATCTAGTAGAATTGCTTTCTATCCATCCCTCAGAACCATTTGAAATTAAAATTTTTAACCATCCTTCTAGCTCATCTGTAATTTCAAATTTTGTTCCCTCATGAAGAAAAAATAAAACTTCCGTTCTTTGATTGGGCTCAGTCCAAACTCCAATCTCCTTACTAAAAATAATTCCTTTCTTAATATTTTCTTGTCTATCCTTTGAAATAGTTATATAAATAAAAAATATAAAAATTAAAAATGAAAGTATCCCAGATGAGAAAAAAATCCTTTTTGTAAAAATAGACTTACTAAAACTGTAGATCAAAAAAAGAATGCATCCTATCCATAATGTCAACATGGTTAGTACACTCCAATTATCAGTAGTCATAAGTGCTAATAGGTCGTTAAAAAAAATATTTATTTGAGTTTGGGGAAGGGTTTCAATTGAATCCATTGTCATGTTTTTAGCAAACTCCAAATTGTTTATTATCATTTTGTCGTTTGGAGATAGCATCTTAGCTTTTTCAAAATAAAAATTTGCCTCGGCTACATTTCCAATTTTATAATTTGCATTACCAAGGTTATAGTAGACCTCCGAGCTGTGGTAGCCGTTTTCGATTATTCCTAAATAACTTTCGATTGCATTTTGATAGTCTCCTTTGTTATAAAGAGTGTTACCTTTTTCAAAAAGTGAATTAGAAGGTTTATCAAGAGCAAATAAACTTGTAAGAGAAAAAAGCAGAAATATTATTATTTTATTTGTCATATTTGCTTATCAATAATGGTTATTGTTTCTATTGCCTTTTCATAATGCTGACCCATGTTTTCTTGTGAAATTGGAGAATATCTAGCTTCTTCGCATTTTTTTAACATGTATATAAAACTCTCTATACTAGAAATTTCACATTTTTTTTCATGCAGTAGATTTGAAATTACATCCTTTGACAAATCTGTAGTTTCAACATTAAGTTTGGATTTCATATAATTGTGAAGAGCCTTTTCTAATGAACTATAAAACTCTTCTTTTTGACCAATCAGTTTTTTTGCTTCGGAGAAATATTTTTTTGCTAAAAAGTTAGCTTTCTTTTTCCTCTCATCAAGAGGGTTAATTACTTTATTTTCAATTTTTCTCTTTATTAAAATTACTGATATTAGAATCAAAATTGGCAGGGTGAGTAAAATCCAAAAAAGATTTGAATTAAAAAATAATTTTGAATTTATTTTCTTTAAATCTGTTTTGGTCTTAATGAAATTAAAATAGGATTCACTATTTTTTGAGATGCTATTTCTTGAGTTGGAAGTCTGGTTTTCTGATATTAAGTCTGTTGGCCCCTCATTTACATTTATAAGTGTTTCATCCGACTTTAAAGTGACATATCTTTCCTTAATAGGATCAAAAAAAGAAAAGTTTATAGATGGAACTGGATAGTTTCCTTTTAATTGAGGAACAACCGTATATATGTCCTCAATGCTACCTCTCATCCCAGAAAGATTTGTTTTTACATTTTCCTTATGCTCAGGATCATAAATTTCTAAGGAACTAGGGGCTGTTAGTTTAGGTAAAGAGAATAATTTAAGATTCCCATTACCACTCACTTTTAAAGTTGCTTGAAATGATTCAGATGATTTTAATTTATTTTTATTAAAATCTACAGAGAAGTCAAATTGTCCAACTGCACCTGTGAAGTTTTTTGGCTTATTATCAATTGGAAGTTCTTTAACATTCAATATTCTTTTACCAGCAGTTACAACTTTAGGGGTTTTTTGATATACTCTATTACCAAAGAAATCTCTTCTATTTGTAGGAACATCGACTGACACATTTAAAGTTAGGGGCTCTATTGAAAGTTTACCTGTTTTTTGAGGGTATAAAACAGCCTTTCGCCACACAACATAATTATATGGTTGTCCTTTGTATTCTCCTCTTTTGATTTCTAACTTTGGAATTGGAAGTAGAGTACTCCAAAAATCAGAGTATTTTGGCATTTCAACCTCATTTACATTTGAAATACTAATTTCAGAAGAAAAATATAGTTTATAAATAATATTTACTGATTGATTTAGATAAGGCCTTTGGTTGGAAATCTCAGCTACCAAATGTAAATTTTGGTCAACAATGGCATTTGCCTTAGACTCGGGACTATTCGGTTTACTGACAGCCTCCGTTACTTCCACCCTCTTTGGAGAGGTTTTATAGACTTCTCCGTCAATTTCAATACTTGCCTGACCTATTTCAATACTGCCTTTCCTATTAGGAGTTAAAAAGTAAGAATATGACTTTGAAAAACTTCTAACACCATTTACATAACTGTTACTAACCGACTGATTTGGACCTCCTACCAAAGTAAATCCATTGAAAGAAGGTGGCTGAAAATTATCTCCATTTTTATTCATTTTAAAAGTAACACGTAATCTTTCGTTTAATCCAAGTCGATTTTTACTTAACTCAGTCTCAAACTGAACTTGCCCAAAAATAAATGTAGATTGAGTGGTATAAAATAAAATCAATATGTAGAATAATTTTTTCATATTAAATTTCTACCAATCCTTTTTCTTTTTTATTGGTATACCTTTTTGTTTTTTTGCATTTACCTTATCCTGTACATTTTTTTCCTGTTGATTCATTGCCTCTAATAAGCTCTTAATTTGCTCTTTGGAAAGTTGTCCAGGATTTCTTTTGGGTTGTGATTTCTTTGTGTTATCCCTGCTATCCTCTTTTTCGTTTTCTTTGTCAGATTTATTTTTTTTATTATCTCCTTTGTTTTCTTTATCACCTTTTGAGTTATTCTTTTCCTCATTCTCATTAGGTTTATTTTCATTATTTTTATTTTGATCTTTATTTTGATTTTTATTTTGATTTTTATTTTGATCTTTATTTTGATCTTTCTTGTTCTTATCCTCTTTTTTTTCTTTCTCTAACATTTCTTTAGCAAGTGCATAGTTGTACCTGGTCTCATCATCTTTAGGATTATTCCTTAAAGCATTTTTATAAGCTTCAACCGCCTTTGGATAATCTTTCTTTTTCATGAATACGTTGCCCATATTATGAAAGGCTAAATGTTTTTGGCTTTTATCTAGATTATCCTTTTGAGACCTGAAAAATCTTTGGTTTGCTTGGTCATAATCTTCAGACCTATAAAGAGTGTTCCCAAGATTTTGATTTGCTATTGGATTGTCTTGATTTATAGAAAGTGCTTTTCTAAACTCCCCTTCTGCATCTACATATGATTTATTTTCATGTAGTCCATTTCCCTTTGATATATAATTATTCTCTTTCTCTGCCTGGGCCTTTAAAGAGAAACTAATAATAATAAAAATGTATTTCCAATTCATATGTTAATTTTCGTTAAAAAGGTTTAACCTTGCAACCCATTTGGTTTTGGTTTCTAGAATAATTTGATCAATAAATATTAAAATAAATCCAAGTATGAGAAAAATTTGAAATCTATCCTTATAACTAACAAATTTTTTCGCCTCAAATTCCTTTTTTTCAATTTTTTGAAGCTCATCCTTTACTTTATCAATAACGTAATTTGTGTCATTACCGTCTATATACACCCCATCTGTTGATTCCGAAATTGAAGTCAAAATTATATCGCTTCTTTTTGAAATAACAACTTCTCCGTTTTCATCTTTTTTATAACTTTCTACAACACCATTAGATTTAATAGGTATAGGTCCACCTTTTTCTGTACCTACTCCAATTGAAAAAATTTTAATACCCTTTGCATTTGCCTGTTGTGCCACATTGATGGTGTTTTCACCAGCATGATCCTCCCCGTCAGATAGGATAAAAAGTATCCTATTTGTTTGCATTTCATCATCAAAAAAATTAATACCTAACTTTATTGCATCATCTATTGCTGTGCCTTGAGATGATAACATGTCTGTATTTATTGATTGTAAAAACATTTTTGTTGCACCATAATCAGTGGTTATGGGAAGTTGCGGAACTGCACTAGCTGCATATACTATAATTCCAACCCTGTCACTAACCAATTGGTTTAATAAAGCGGAAACCAATCTTTTTGCCTTTTCAATTCTGTTTGGAGCTATATCTTCAGTAAGCATACTTTTTGAAACATCTATTGCGAACACTATGTCAACCCCTTCTCTTTTTACCGTCTCTAATTTAGTTCCTATTTTAGGGTTGACAAGTCCAAATGAAATTGAAATAATTCCCAAAGAAATTATAATTAATTTTAAAAAACCTTTAAAATTGGACTTTTCAGGACTAAGTTTTTCTAACATTTTGCTTGAAATAAATTGTTTTTGTGTTTTCTTTTTCCATAAAGACAAAAAGAAGAAAATCGTCCAAATAAAAGGGATTGAGAAGAGTATATAAAAATAAATTGGCTCGTCTAATTGATACATTTTAAATAAAGCTTTTATATAATGTGTTTTTCAATAACCATTCAGTAAATATTATAATTAAAGCTATCAAAACAAAAATCCTATACTTTTCATTATAATTGTAATATTTAAATTCATTTATTTCAGTTTTCTCAAGTTTATTAATCTCATTGTATATCGATTCCAAACTTGAATTATCCGTTGCTCTAAAATAAAGACCTCCTGTTTTGTCGGCAATCGCCTTTAGCAATTTTTCATCTATTTCAACTTTGGTAATTCCGTATTGAAATTTTCCGTTTGGTAAAATTCCAACTGGAGCTCTAGCGTTTCCATTACTACCAATTCCAATGGTATAGGTTTTAATATTAAATTCCGATGCCAATTCAGCAGCAATTTTTGGATCAATAAAACCAGAGTTGTTCACACCATCTGTCAATAATATAATTACTTTGCTTTTTGCCCTACTGTCCTTTAATCTGTTAACCGCAGTAGCAAGACCCATACCAATTGCAGTACCATCATCAATAACGCCATCAAAATTAATTTTGTTCATAGTGTTTTTTACCATTTGTTTATCGCTCGTTATTGGAGTCTTAGTGTAGCTCTCGCCAGCATAAACAATCAGTCCTATTCTATCATTCGTGCGTTGATTAATAAAGTCACTTGCAACATTTTTTAAGGCAGTTAGTCTGTTTGGTTTTAGATCTTGAGCCAACATACTTGACGATACATCAATGGCCATAACAATATCAATTCCTCGATTTGTTTTAGTTTTAGAAGAAACATCCACAGTTTGCGGTCTTGATATTGCTAGAATTAGTAGCGATAATGCAATTAATCTAAAAATAAATAAAATGGGGTGTAACTTTTCTATGAGTGAAGGAAAACTTTCGAAAGCTTTAAGTGTAGGAATACTAAGTTTAGCTTTTACTTTTCCTTTGTTGTAATAATGCCACAAAGATAATAGAGGAATAAGTATTAAAAGCCACAAAAATTCGGGATTAGCAAAATATATATCTTCCATTTTAAATCTTTCTAATTATTTCCAGAGAATCAAAAATTCTCTTTTCAATCTTTTCACCATAAATATCGTTTTGTAAAAAAATAATTTGCAGTGATATTTTTACTTCGTCTAAAGGAAATACAACCGAAACAAAACGATATCTGTCAAAAGAGTTTCCATTTTTCAAGTCCATAGAACCAAACAATCGAAGGGTTTCGGTTCCATCTAAGGTTTTAAATGTATCATTTTGCACTAATAAATTAACAGCTCCTTTTTCTTCGAGTGATTTTACTTCAAAATCCATTATCTTTCTTAGTAAGGCCTCTTGCTCCTCCTTTGATTTTTTTTCATCAGTTTGTTTCTCAACTTCTAAAAAAGCTAGATTTATTCTGAAATCATCATAGTTTTTACCATAAAAATAGATAGTGGATTCTTTATTTGTAGATTCGTCCCTTAGAAGAACATTCGGAGTTTCTATAGAAATTGGCGGTGTGCCATATTGGCTTTTTATCCAGTTGCCATCCAATAATAATTTAGTTGGTTTTCTAAGTATAGTATCTTTAATTGGAGTATATCCAAAGTATAAAATACTGCCAATTGAAATTGACACCAATACAATCAAAGATCCCAGACCTACTAATTGAAATCTTTTTTTTCTTCTTTTTTTTAGTTGCTCCCTTTTAAATGCAGCGGTTGCTTCTATTTCTTCTTGAGTTGGTTCAGGGATAGCTTCTTTGGTTTCGTAAACAACTTTTTCTATTAAATTTCTATCATTAATTGCAATTTCACTTTTGGGTTGAGAAAGAGCAAATTTTGCTAAATCAGCATTTTCAAGAACATGTTTTAAGGTCTCAAGTGTCTCAGGTTTCAATTCTAATTTTCCTTCTTTTTTTTGCTGTCGCAAACTTTTTAATAATTCGCCTGTTGTACTTTCCAAAGCAGATACTTTTGCATCTTCCTCTAAATATTTCCTTAGTACTTCTGTTATTTTGGAATAATAAATCTTAAATTCTTTTTGCTTTACAAGGTCTTCTTTTTCAATATTTTTTAATGCATTAATTGCTTTTTCAAAAGGAGGCTGTTCATCAATAATTTCTTCCATTTTTTTCTGGAATCTTATATATAAAAAATAGAGTACAAGAATTAACGCAATAAGGCATATGATTAAAAATATATTTTCAATTAAACCTTTATAAGATTTTTTCACTTCTACAATTGGCTTAATATCAAATAATGGCTGCTTGAGTGTATCTACTTTGACATTGGCTATTTGTACCTGAAGAGAATCTGAAAAAAAAGACTTACCATCAACAAAAACTTTTTGAGGAGGAATCCAATATCTTCCGGAATCAAAGTTTATAAGTGAATATTCCTTAGTTAAAATAAATTTATTTTTGAGCTTTAAGGTATCAATTGGCTTTTCATCAATAATTTCAAAAGGGGTGAAAAAAGGTTTAGCAGGAAATTCAACAAAGAATAGTGAATCAGATTTTATTTTTATACCATATTTAATTTCTTCTCCAATTTTAACCTTTGTGGAATCAATAGTTGTAAAAATTTCCTTGCTCTTCTGAGCAATTACAATATTTGATATTAAAAGTAAAACGATTTTAATTTTCATTTTATGCTCTAGCTTTAAAGTATGCTAAAAGTTTTTTTACATAGCTTTCATCCACACAGCAATTAATTGTCCCGGCACCATTCATTTTAAAAATATTTAGAAATTCAGACTGTTTTTCATAGAAATATTTTGAAAAAGCACTACGTGTTTTTTTAGAACTGGTATTTATAAATCTATTCTTGCCTGTCTCTATATCAAAAAAAGAAACAAATCCCAAGTTAATAATACTTTCTTCAGATTTGTCAAAAACTCTAATACCAGTTAAATCATGCTTATTAGATGCGATCCTCAAATTTTTTTCATACTTATCATCCAAAAAATCAGATAACAAAAATACTATAGCCTTTTTTTTAAGTATACTGGATATAAACTCTAAAGGAACAGAAATATTTGTAGATTTATTTAAAGGCTTGAACTCAAGCAGTTCTCGAATTATTCTAAGTATATGTGATCTACCTTTTTTGGGTGGAATAAATAGCTCTATTTGATTAGAAAAGAGAATTAGACCTACTTTATCATTATTTTGAAGAGCTGAAAACGATAAAGTAGCTGCAATTTCTGTGATAAAATCTCTTTTGAATTGCGTGCTTGTTCCAAAAAATTCCGAACCACTTACATCAACTAAAAGCATGAGGGTTAACTCACGTTCTTCTTCGAAGATTTTTACATAGGGTTCATTATATCTAGCAGTAACATTCCAATCTATTGAACGAACGTCATCACCATATTGATATTGGCGAACTTCACTAAAAGTCATACCTCTTCCTTTGAAAGTACTGTGGTATTCTCCACCAAAGACATTGTCACTTAAACGTCTAGTTTTAATTTCAATTTTTCTAACTTTTTTAAGTAGTTCTTTGGTATCCATAAATTTTAAAAAAATGTTTACTAAGGAACTTCAACTTCATTAATTATATCTGAAATTATGTCCTCGGAAGAAATATTTTCAGCCTCAGCCTCATAAGTAAGTCCTATTCTATGTCGAAATATATCGTAAACAACTGATCTTACATCTTCAGGGATAACATATCCTCTGTGCTTTAAAAAAGCATAACATTTTGATGCAACAGCTAAGTTAATACTTCCTCTAGGAGATGCTCCAAAGTTAATTAATGGTTTTAATTTTTCTAGATTGTACTTTTCAGGAAACCTAGTAGCAAAAACTAGGTCTAATATATAACGCTCTATTTTTTCATCCATATAAACTTCTCTAACGGTTTGTTGAGCAGTAATTATCTGCTTTGTTGTAGCTACAGGCTTGATAGAAATTGGTTTTAAATCCAAATTTTGTTTTACTATATCTTGCTCGTCTTTAATATCCGGATAATCTATAACAGTTTTCAACATAAACCTGTCTATTTGTGCTTCTGGTAGTGGATACGTTCCCTCTTGCTCCACAGGGTTTTGAGTCGCCATAACTAAAAATGGTTGCTGCAGCTTGAATGAGGTGTCACCAATGGTAACCTGCTTTTCTTGCATTGCCTCTAAGAGAGCAGACTGAACTTTTGCTGGTGCACGGTTTATTTCATCTGCTAAAATAAAATTGGCAAAAATTGGCCCTTTTTTTATTGAAAAATCATTCTCTTTAATATTGTAAATCATTGTACCCACAACATCAGCAGGTAACAGATCAGGTGTAAACTGTATTCGACTAAACTCAGCTTTAACTGCTTTACTGAGTGTATTAATAGCCAATGTTTTTGCAAGACCTGGAACCCCTTCAAGTAAAATGTGACCCTGCCCCAACAGACCAATTAATAATCTCTCTATCATATTATTTTGACCAACAATTGATTTATTAATTTCTAGTACTAACAAGTCGATAAAAGCACTATCCTTTTCTATTTTTTCATTTATTTTTTTAATATCAATGTCTTTCTTTGAAACCATAATTTATTTTTAGCGGAACAAAATTCTTGTTTTTTTTAAGTTTATCTTGTTAATAATTGGTTAAAAGTCTTTAATTCGTAAAAATTAAAAGTGGTTATTTTATTTTAAACTAAAACCTTAAACAATACTAAATACGATGAATAGGATAATAGTTGGAACTATGACTTGGGGAAAATGGGGGAAAAATCTTTCAATAAAAGAAATGTCTGATAAAATAAAATTTTGCCATGATCACGCACTAAACACATTTGATCATGCAGATATATATGGTGGCTATACCACAGAAAGTGAGTTTGGAAAAGCTTTCAAATTGACAGGTATCAGTAGAAAAAGTCTTTTTTTTATAAGTAAATGTGGTATACAATACCCTTGTGATTCAAAAAATTATATCATTAAACATTACAATTACTCAAGGCAGCACATAATTAATTCTGTTAACAGTTCATTATCTAATTTAAATACCGACTATTTAGACTTATTATTACTTCATCGTCCAAGCCCTTTAATGGATACAGACATAATTTCAGACACAGTTGATGAATTGATTAAACAAGGAAAAATAAAAGATTTTGGTGTATCAAATTTCAAACCATCGCATATTGAACTACTTTCAAAAAATATAAATATCTCTTGGAATCAAATTGAATATTCAATTTCAAATTCGTCTCCAATGCTCGACGGTACAATCGACTTTCACCAAATCAATGGAATAGGTACTATGGCTTGGAGTCCACTCGGTGATTTTTTTAAAATAGATAGTCCAGAAAATCAAAGAATAAAGAAAATATTTGAAAGTTTAAAAGAAAAATATGGCACAAATTCAGAAAATCTTCTACTAGCATGGATTTTAAAACATCCATCAAGAATTCACCCAATAATTGGAACTACAATCGATAAGAGGATTGAAAATGCATGTGATTCATTAAAGATTAATTTAGATATTGAAGACTGGTTTAGTATTTTTGAAGCTCAAAAAGGAGAAAGGGTACCTTAAAAAATGAAGGAAAGAATTATTTTAATTACGGGCGCGAGCAGCGGAATTGGTAGAGCCACAGCAGAAGTCCTAGGGGATGGTAAAAACAAGCTTATAATTTGTGGAAGAAGAAAAGATCGTCTTGAAAAATTAAGATCTCAAATTAATGGTGAAGTACACATTTTAAATTTTGATGTCAGAGATAAAAAATCAGTATTTGACTCTATATCTTCAATTCCCGATAAACTAAAAAATATTGACGTATTGATAAACAATGCTGGTAATGCACATGGTATGGATTTTTCACATGAAGCAGATCTTGACGATTGGGATGCTATGATTGATTCAAATGTAAAAGGTCTTATGTACGTTACTAAAGCATTACTCCCTATAATGACAAAAAGAAATCAAGGCCAAATAATAAATATGGGTTCAATTGCAGGGTTTGAGGTTTATCCAAAGGGTAATATCTACTGTGCGAGTAAATTTGCAGTTGATGCATTCACAAAAGGTTTGAGAATTGATTTAAATAAATTTAATATTCGAGTTTGTGCAATACATCCTGGACTTGTAGAAACAGAATTTTCAATGGTGAGATTCAAAGGTGATGTGCAAAAATCGAAAAAAGTTTACAAAGATATTATACCGTTAAATCCATTTGATGTAGCAAATGCTATCAATTATATGATAAATGTTCCGTTAAGAGTTACCATTTCTGATCTCACAATTTTAGCTACAGATCAAGCAAATGCAACAATAATTAACAGAAAATAATTTTTACTTAATTCCAAGCATTCTTAAAACAAAATTCTCTGGGGTTTCTTGATAAACTCCTGAGAACTTTAAGTTTGCATCAATTGCTTTTTTTCTTAGATAGTCAGCATGCAAAAAACTATGATAGAGTACATCAAAATCTATCTCATTATTTGAATTTATAAGATCTTTTCCAGCCCTATTTGAAATATAAAAAGGTGGGTCCATTTTGTCTATCATCGATGAATAGTCCAGCATTTCTAATAATTTCCCGTCTGGTTTACCTTTGTAAAGATTTAAATAAATTTCATCTAGTTCAGAATACAATTTTCTCATTTCGTCAATATTGAATCCTTTAAAAACTTTTTCCCATGTGTACACATTATAGGAAGACTGAGCTTCTATTGCTAGGATACCTGAAATACTTTCAAATTTGTTGTCTCTAAGACCATTCCAAAGTGAAATCCCAGCACCTGCTGAAACTCCGGAGAGAATAATATCTTTGTCATTTAAGTTTAACAAATTTCTATTTTGTTCTAAAAATGAAACCACATTTTTACCATCTTCAAGAGAGGTTAGTACTCCCTTCGACCCATAAGAGTCAAGAAAAGAATAATTAGCACTCACTATAATTATACCTTCATTTACAAATTTTAAAAAAATATTTGATAAATATTCTTCAAAAATATCTGATTTGTCTCCTTCGACAAATGCACCTCCGTGGAAGAAAATTAAAAGGCCTTTCGGGCTTACTAAATCTGGTATGTGAATGTCCAATTTGTTCCTAGATTTTTCTCCATATTCAACATTTTCAAAAAAGATAGAATTATCATCAATTCTCGAAACCGATGCCTTTACACCAAATTCTAACTCTAAATCTTTTAAATTATAATTATTTTCCTCATTTCTACAGCCGATAAAAAATGTAATTATAAAAACAAAGAGATATTTTGGATTTATTTTAGGGTTGGGGTATTTATATATTTTATTCATTTTAATTTAAAAAATGATTATTGAACGGATATCTTTTAATATGAATTTTTTTAATTTCTTCGAAAATATTTTTTTTCAAATCATCAATTTTTTCCTTTTTTAATGCAGATATAAAATAAGCTCTACCATTTATTCTAGACATCCATGTTTTTTCCCATTCTTTAATTGTATAATGCTTTGAGGTCTTACATGTTACTAGGTCGTCTTTTTCAATTATTTCTGGGACATATGCATCAATTTTATTAAATACCAAAACAATTTTTTTATCGCTACATCCAATTTCTTTAAGAATTAAATTAACTGAGTTAATATGGTTTTCAAAACAATCATGAGAAATATCAACAATGTGTAATAATAAATCCGCTTCATGTATTTCATCTAAAGTACTTTTAAAAGACTCTATTAGCTGAGTAGGTAGTTTACGGATAAATCCCACGGTATCGCTTAATAAGAAAGGTATATCTTCAATAACCACTTTCCGAACAGTAGTATCAAGAGTAGCAAATAATTTATTTTCAGCAAATACATTGCTTTTTGATAATATATTCATTAAAGTTGATTTTCCAACATTAGTGTAGCCTACCAAAGCAACCCTAACTACGCTTCCTCGATTACTCCTTTGTGTCTTCATTTGCTTGTCAATACTGATTAGTTTTTTTTTAAGTATGGAGATTTTATCTCTGACTATTCTTCTATCAGTTTCTATTTCAGTTTCACCCGGGCCTCGCATTCCAATTCCTCCTCTTTGCCTTTCAAGGTGAGTCCACAGCCCTTTTAATCTTGGTAAAAAATATTCGTATTGTGCGAGCTCTACCTGAGTTCTAGCGTAACTTGTTTTAGCCCTTTGTGCAAAAATATCTAAAATTAAAGCTGTTCTATCCATAATTTTAGATTTTAATAATTTTTCCAAATTAAATTGTTGAGTAGCAGAGAGCTCGTCATCAAAAACAACACTTGAAACCTCATTAAGTTTAATTAAACTTTTGATGTGATGCAATTTGCCACTTCCAATAAATGTTTTGGGATTAGGAACTCTCATTTTTTGTGTTATTCTTCTTATAACTATTCCTCCAGCTGTTTTAACTAAAAATTCAAGTTCGTCAAGGTATTCAATCGCTTGATTAAAGTCATCTGCTTTTTTTATTAATCCGACTATAATGACTTTTTCTAGTGATTTTTTATTGATGTCAAACATCTTAGATATCCCAGTATTTTAATTTTAATTCAAAACCATCAAATTCAGCATAAGAATAGTGATCTATCCAATCTCCTAAATTAATGTACCTAGAGAATTTATCAATTTTTATATCACAGGGATAGTGCTGATGTCCGAAGAGAAAAAAATCTCTCTTTTTTAATTTATTTTTCATTTTTGCATAATCAATTAACCAGTTGTTCTCCTCTTTTTGAAGTTTTTCATTTCTCCTACCCGATATGATTTTATTTTTAACCGAAAAATAATGTCCTAATTTCATTCCTATATCTGGATGTACCCATCTAAATATTGTTTGAAAAATCGAATTTCTAAAAATTTTTTTCATGATTTTATAACCAATGTCGTTAGGACCTAGCCCATCTCCATGACCAATGAAAAATGTATTCCCTTCAATTTGAAACTCTCTAGCTTGGTAGAACACTTTGATTCCCAATTCTTCTTCAAAATAATTGATCATCCATTGATCATGATTCCCAACAAAAAAATATACAGGGATTCCTCTATCAGAAATCTCAGCAATTTTCCCTAGTACTCTTACAAAACCTTTTGGAACAACTGTCTTATATTCATACCAAAAGTCAAATAAGTCTCCGAGTAAAAAAAGAGCCCCAACGTCTTTATCAACATAATTTAACCATTTTAAAAAATGTGATTCCCTTATTTTACTTTCATTTACATTTGGAGCGCCTAAGTGATTATCAGAGGCGAAATAAACTTTCTTTCCTTTTGGTATTGCAATTTTATTTTCCATCTTTTATCTAGAAAATTAATTTAGTGCTCTATCTAAATCATCAATAAGATCCCCAATGTCTTCAATTCCAACGCTGAGCCTTATTAAAGAGTCTAGTAATCCACTTTTTTCTCTTTCTTTTTTTGGAATAGAAGCATGAGTCATGCTTGCGGGATGACCAACTAGGCTTTCAACACCTCCTAAAGATTCTGCTAAGGTGAAAACGTTCATTTTTTTTATAATTTGTTCAGCCATTTGATAATTTGCTCCTTTTGGGATAAATGAAAGCATTCCTCCAAAATCTTTCATTTGTTTTTTTGCAACATCAAAGAACCTGCTGTTTTTAAAACCTGGCCAATAAACCTTATCAATTTTATTATGTTTTTGTAAAAACTCTGCAATTTCTCTACAATTTTCGCAATGTCTTTGCATTCTAACATGGAGAGTTTTTATTCCTCTTAAAGTCAAAAAACAATCCATAGGCCCTGGAACAGCACCAGAGGCATTTTGAATAAAGGAAAGTTTTTCTGCTATTTCATCATTATTTGTAACGATTGATCCCAAAATCAAGTCACTGTGTCCCGCTAGATACTTAGTGGCTGAATGCATTACAATATCCGCTCCCAGATCAAGAGGCTGTTGAATATATGGTGAAGCGAACGTATTATCAACGGCTGTTAAAATATTTTTAGTTTTGGCTAGTCTACAAACTGTTTTAATATCAATTATATTCATCATCGGATTTGTTGGGGTTTCAATCCAAATTAACTTGGTCTTAGAATTAATTTTATTTTTTAAATTTTCTACCCTGCTTAGATCTTCAAAATGAAATTTCAATCCAAATCTGGAAAATATTTTTTGAAATAGCCTGTATGAACCCCCATAAAGATCATATGTAGAAATAATTTCGTCTCCTGGTTGAAGAAGCTTCATTATAGCATCAATTGCAGCCAACCCTGAAGCAAACGCAAGTCCATACTTGCCATTTTCAATTGAAGCTAAGGAGTTTTGTAATGCTTCTCTAGTTGGGTTGTGTGTTCTACTATACTCAAACCCATTGTGAACCCCAGGAGATTCTTGTTTATATGTTGAGGTTTGATAAATTGGCGGCATAACGGCTCCGTATCCTTTTTCAAATATCTGTCCGCCGTGAATAGTTTTTGAATTAAACTTTAGCTTTTTCTTCACCATTTGGATTAATGTACAAAGTTAATACAATACCTTAATTATTGTTTGATTTAAATAAAATTGATTTAATTTGTGGATTCAAAAAACAGAATGAATCAATTTATATATCTAAGTTCCTGTGATACATGTAAGCGTATTTTAAAAGAGGTTAATCTTCCTAAAAAGATAATACTAAGAGATATAAAGAAAACTCCTCTTAAACCAAGTGAGTTAAAATCATTTAAGAATATTACTGGAAATTTTCGATCTCTTTTAAATAATCGAGCCCAAAAACTTAGAAATATTGACAAAAAAACTTTAAGCGAAGAAAAAGTTTTTTCATTATTAAATGAACATTACACTTATTTAAAAAGACCTATTCTTCATTTCAATGGTCAACTTTTAATTGGCAATAGTAAAAAAAATATAGAGGCAATTAAAAATATTTTTTAATGAATATGAGGCGTTTTGCTTTTTTAGCAGCACTTGGAGCAACAACCATTTATGCACTAAATCACACTATTGCGAAAGTTATCATGCCAAATTACATTGGAGCATTTGGATTGGTATTACTTCGTGTTATTGGAGCAACCATTCTATTTTGGATTGCAAGTTTATTTATAAAAAGTGAGAGAATAGAATTTAGCGATTACCCAAGGCTTTTTATAGCTTCGATCTTCGGAATGTGTGTAAACATGCTAGCATTTATCAAAGGGCTTAGTTTATCGACACCAATTAATGGGGCTGTTATAGTTACTTTAACCCCTCTTTTTGTATTAATTATATCTGCAATCTTACTTAAAGAAAAAATAACATTTACAAAATTTGGAGGAATTATTCTGGGATTTGCAGGAGCTGTAACACTTATTGCATATGGAAACTCTTTTACTTTAAATGCCCCAAACATTCCCTTAGGAAATACATTGATGGTTTGCAACGCATTAAGCTTTGGAACTTATTTGGTTATATCCAAACCTCTTGTTAAAAAATATAATACGATTACTTTAATGAAGTGGATGTTTCCTTTAGGCATTTTGTATAATCTTCCTTTTACTTTAAATGAATTTATGTTGATTGATTGGTTCAATTTACCTTTTCATGCAATTTGGAGAATGGGCTTTGTTGTCATTTGCACTACTTTTTTAGCATATCTTTTTAACATGTTTGCGCTTCAATACCTCCAAGCAACAACCATTAGCTCATTTACTTATTTTCAACCAATTATTGCAGTCGGCTATGCTTCCGTTACGGGTAATGATAAATTGGACTGGATAAAATTTTTTTCTTGTTTGATGGTTTTCTCAGGTGTTTATTTAGTAACAAAAAGAAAAAAAAAATTAGCGAATAATTCATAAATTGCAGATAATAATTTTTATGAAAAAAATAATTTTCTTTTTATTAGTTTTTGTTCTTGTTTCATGCGGTGAAAATGCCGACAATAAAAAAAACAAATTTGAATACAAAAAAATAGAAAAAAAGGGTATCAACTCAGATAAAAAGTCTAAAGAAGCTGTCATTATTATAAACTCGAGTGATCTGATGAAATTTGATCAAAATGAACTAAGAGTTTTTGAAGGGCAAGAAATAACTTTGACTCTAAACCATACAGGTAAAATGAGTAAGGAGATTATGGGACATAATTTTGTTCTTTTAAAGAAAGAAACTGACTTGAATGATTTTGCTCAAAGAGCTATGCTTGCTAGAGAAAATGAATATATCCCTGATGGAGACGAAACCATTGTCTACACAAAACTTATTGGAGGTGGTGAGAGCGATACAATTACTTTTTCGGCTCCAGAAAAAGGCTCTTATACTTATATATGCACATTTCCTGGACATTATGGACTGATGAAAGGTGTTCTAATCGTGAGCTAGTTTAAATTGCCCAAATTAAACCTCCAGTAGTTTCTTCTAAATCAACACATCCTTTTTGTTCACCAGGAACAGGTCTGTAATCGAGCACGTTTTTACCAACATATTCATTAAATCTGTATCCCTTAGCAGTCCACTGTCTGAGGGTTATTAAAGAAGAATATGCAAGTGCCTCCTGAGGAGCATCTAAAAAATTTAAATCTTTCGGTCTTTTTGACCAATATTTTTTTGCTGACTTATTCCATTTTTTATTTATAGAATTTTTAGCTAGTAAGAACTTCTTCAACTGATTTTCGTAATCATTGATTTTTAATTCCCCTATTTTATTTTTTAATGCTGAGTTGAGAGTATCATTAATTAGGCAATCTAGGCTAAACAAATAACTTCTTTGAGATTCTTTGTTTAATATAAGTTTGGCGCAAATATCTACCCATTTATGCAATCCAAGCTCTATACCCCCGGGAATATCTTTTGTTTTGGGGATTATAAGTTCAATGTAATTAGAAATGAAATCAACTTGGGAATTTGACAAAAGTTTGGGACTCCAGTTTGATTCATTTTGGCAGCTACTTAGCAGACTAACCAAAGTAGGAGTTGCAGAAACAGCTCCGAGGGAAAATCCAATATTTTTAAGTGCTTTTCTCCTATTCATAATCAAATATTCATTTTTTTAAGTTCTTTTACAGCATGACTTACCGCTCTAGCTGTCATCGCCATATATGTAATAGAGGGATTTGTGCATCCAGCTGAAGTCATAAAGGCACCATCTGTTACATAGACGTTTGGTACACTATGAATTTGATTATTCCCATTTAGCACAGAAGTCTTAGGATTACGTCCCATTCTTGCTGTCCCCATTTCATGAATCCCATGACCCATAGCATATTTATTATCATGTCCCTTTACATTTTTAAACCCAGCCTTTTCTAGCATTTCAACAGCTTGGTCCTTCATATCTTTTCGCATATTTAATTCGTTTTCCCTAATTTTTGCATCAAACGAAATTGTTGGTAACCCCCACTTGTCAGTTTTATTGTAATCCAGCATCATTTTGTTATCATGATACGGCAGTATTTCTCCAAAAGCACCAAGAGATATTCCCCATTCTCTAGGTTTTAATAATTCCTCTTTGAATTTAGTCCCATAGGCGCTTTCTATTGATGATGGTTTATGTGAACCTCTGTTTCCTCCCCCTTGGTAACCGTATCCTCTTAAAAAGTCTTTACTGTTTGTTTTACCACCGAGATTACGAAATCTGGGCAAATAAACTCCATTTGGTCTTCTGCCAATAAAATATTTATCCTCATGCTTATCTGAAACACCTTTAGCTCCTACTTGAAAATGATGGTCCATTAAATTGTGTCCAAGCTCTCCTGAATCGTTACCCATCCCGTTTGGAAACCTATTTGATTTTGATTGCATGAGAATCGATGCTGAGGCAATTGCTGATGCACATAAAAAAATAACTTTTGACTTATATTCATAAGTTTTTTTGGTTTCTGTATCAATTACTTTGACTCCAGTTGCTTTTTTTTGATTTTCATCATAAATAATTCCATATACAATTGAATTGGGTCTGAGAGTTAAATTTCCAGTTTGCTCTGCAGCTGGAAGAGTCGATGAATTTGAGCTAAAATAAGATCCAAATGGACAACCTCTTCTACATCTATTTCTGTACTGGCAGGAAACTCTACCTAAACCTTTTTTTGTTCCTTCAGTAATGTGAGCTACTCTACCTATAGTTAGGGTTCTGTCATTATAATTTTCATGAAGAGCTTTTTTTAAATCTTTTTCAACACAATGCATTTCCATTGGTTTCAAAAATTTACCATCCGGTAATTGTGCTAAACCTAGTTTTTCCCCACTAATTCCGATATATTCTTCCACATAGTCATACCATGGGGCAATATCCTTGTATCTGATTGGCCAATCCACAGCAATACCCTCTTTTGCATTAGCTTCAAAATCAAAATCACTTAGTCGATAAACTTGTCGACCCCATGTTAGAGATCTGCCCCCTACATGATAGCCTCTTAACCAATTGAAAGGTTTTATTTCATTGTAAGGATGGTCTAGGTCATCGACAAAAAAATGTTTTGAGTGTTCTTTAACTTGACCTGTTCGAGTCTGTACTGGTTGTCTTTTTCTTATTTCAGCGGTTTTTACGTCACCTGCAGGAAAATCCCATTCATCCATATTCATAGTAGTATAGTCTTCAATATGCTTGACCATTCTTCCCCTCTCTAAAACAAGTGTTTTGAGTCCCTTTTCGGTTAGCTCCTTTGCTGCCCATCCACCACTAACTCCAGTTCCAATAACTATTGCATCGTAGTTATTTTCAATATTTTCCATAAAACTCTATAATTCTAATCCTTTGTTATATAAAATTAATTATTAATTATATAATGTGTATTTTTAGATGGTATATATTTTATATTTAACAATATAAAAGAATATTTTTTAAAAGGTTTGTAAATTTTAATCATTTTTAATTATGATAAAAAGAAGAGAGTTTATCGAAAGGCAACTTAAATTAGGTTTAGGATTTGCTCTATTAGCAATTCCCAAAAAAGGTTTTGGGTTTAATCTTATCAATGAAACTAATAATAATTTATTTTTTAAACTTTCACTTGCCCAGTGGTCACTTAATAAGGGCATTTATTCTGGGGACTTTGATCCCTATAATTTTGCTAAAACAGCCAAAGAACTAGGTTTTAGTGGTTTAGAATATGTTAATCAACTTTACAGTGATGTAATGGACTCAAGAAATAAGCATCAAGCCATTAAAAAATTTATTAAAAAAAATAACGATGAAGCTGAACGTAACAGTATTCAAAATTTATTGATTATGATAGATGGTGAGGGTGATCTCGCAACATCTAATGTTAGAAAAAGAAATGCTGCTATAGAAAATCATAAAAAGTGGATTGATGCTGCATCTCAAATGGGTTGCCATTCTGTTAGGGTCAATTTATATGGCGTTGAACAAAAAAAGAAGTGGATGGAATATTCCTCTAGCAGCCTTACAAGTCTTTCTGAATTCTCTAAAGATTACAATATTAATGTAATTGTTGAAAATCATGGGAGCTTATCATCAAATGCAGAACTTTTGATGCAAGTAATAAATAACGTGAATCTCAAAAATTGTGGCACATTGCCTGATTTTGGAAACTTTTGTATAAAAAGAGTAGAAGGTGATCTATATGAATCTGACTGTGTTAAGGAATATGACAGATACAAAGGCATAAAGGAAATGATGCCAAAAGCATTTGCTGTAAGTGCAAAATCAAATAGTTTTAACAATAAAGGAGATGAGGTATATACAGACTATTTAAAAATGCTTAAAATTGTAAAAAATTCTGGATACAACGGCTATATAGGTGTTGAATATGAAGGAACTGGGTTATCGGAAATAGATGGAATACTAGCTACAAAAAACTTGCTTATAAATAAAGGTAAATTGATTTCTTAATACTATCATGAATAATAAAATTAAAATACAACTCTCTTTTATGATGTTCCTTGAGTTTTTTATTTGGGGAGGATGGTTTGTGACTATGGGAACTTTTTTATCCCAAAATTTTAGTGCGAGCGGATCCCAACTTGCTCAGGCTTATGAAACACAATCCATTGGCGCTATAGTCGCACCATTTATTATTGGGCTTGTTGCTGATCGTTATTTTTCTGCTCAAAAAATTCTTGGTTTTTTACATATAATTGGTGCTTTTCTTTTATTCCAGGCAGGCGTTCAAAATGATTTTGTATCCTTTTATCCTTTTATTTTTCTGTACATGATTCTATATATGCCAACATTAGCTTTGGTTAACTCAGTAGCATTCCGACAAATGGAAGATCCTTCTAAAGAGTTTCCGCCCATTAGGGTTTTTGGTACTGTCGGCTGGATTATTGCAGGTCTTACGATTGGATTTTTAGGATGGGAATCACAAAAAATTTTAGAGAATACTTTTTATTTGACGGCAGCTGCTTCGCTGATTTTAGGGATTTTTAGTTTCACATTACCTAACACTCCACCAACAGCGGATAAAGAGAATTTAAGTATTAGTAAAATATTAGGATTAGATGCACTTTCACTTCTTAATAATAGAAAATATCTAATCTTTTTTATTTCGTCAATTTTGATATGTATACCGCTAGCTTTTTATTACCAACATGCCAATCAATTTTTAAATGAAATTGGTATGCCAAAAGCTGCTGCAGTTATGAGCCTAGGTCAAATTTCAGAAGCCCTATTTATTTTATTATTACCAATTTTTTTAAAACGATATGGAATTAAAACTACCCTTGTTGTTGGAATGATTGCTTGGGTTTTAAGGTATATTCTTTTTGCATACGGAGATGTAGGAGGAGGAATTTGGATGTTGATTTTAGGTGTAATTTTACATGGTATATGTTATGATTTCTTTTTTGTTTCCGGTCAGATTTATACCGATTTTAAAGCTGGAAGTCAATTTAAAAGTTCTGCACAAGGACTTATAACTCTTGCCACTTATGGACTTGGTATGCTAGTTGGTTTTAGGGTAGCTGGAAAAATCACCGATATTTACTCAATAGGTTCATTGCACGATTGGACACAAATTTGGTTAATCCCCTCTGGTTTTGCTTTCATTGTGTTGATTTTTTTCATTTTAACGTTTAAAGACGAAAAAATAAAATTAGAAAATGAGTAAAATACGTCTTGGAATACTTGGAGGGGGTGGAGATTCTCTTATTGGGATTGTTCACAGAATCGCATCTGGGATGTTCGATGAGTTTGATTTGGTAGGAGGTTGTTTTAACCCTAATCCCAACGAAAATAAAGAGTTTGGTGTTAAAATAGGAATTAATGAGAAAAGAATCTATGATAATTTTGAATCTTTGATAGAGGCTGAACTTTCTCTACCAAAAAATGAGAGAATTCAAATTGTTTCTGTGTTAACCCCCAACTTTCTTCATTATCCTATGGCTAAAAAACTGATTCAAAATAACTTCAGTGTAATATGTGAAAAACCTTTAACAACAACATATTCTGAAGCCCAAGAATTAGAATTAGAGGTGAAAAAGAAAAATCTTGTTTTTGCGGTAACCTATACCTACACAGGATATCCAATTGTTAGAGAAATGAAGCAAATGATTAAAGACGGGGTAATTGGAAAAATTCAAAAAATTGACTTGCAATATTACCAAGGGTGGATTAATCCAATAATTAAAGATCCTGAACTGAGAAAAACAGTTTGGAGATTAGATCCTGAAAAAGGAGGGCTAAGTTGTTGCATTGGTGACATTGGAACACATGCCTTTAATATGGCAGAATTTCTAACAGGTATGAAAATTGATAAAATTCTTGCTGACTTGAATTATCTTTACCCTGACAATGAAATGGATGTTGATGGTACGATACTTGTTCGTTTCTCAGAGTATTGTAAAGGGGTTATTAGAGCATCCCAAATTGCTACAGCAGAGGAAAATAGTTTTACAGTTCAAATTTATGGAGAAAATGGTTGTTTTAAATGGAACCAAGAAAACCCTAATTATCTTTACCACCTCATTGAGGGGAAACCAATACAAATTTTAAAACCCGGCAATTCATACTTATCTGATTTTTCGTTAAAATCATCCAAATTACCTCCTGGACACCCAGAGGGATTTTTTGATGCTATGGGGAATATATATAACGGAGTGGCAAAAGCTCTAAACGAAGTTGAAATAAGTGATGGTTCGTATCCATCAATTAACGAAGGAGTGAGAGGGATGATGTTTATTGAAAAAGTTTTGGAGTCCAACAAGAATGGAAATAAATGGATTAAATTAGATTAAAATTTATGAAAACAATCAAAGGTCCAGCTATTTTTTTAGCCCAATTTATAGATAACAAACCACCATTTAATTCTCTCGATGGATTATGTGAATGGGCATCCAGTCTGGGTTACAAAGGGATACAAATTCCAACTCTAGATAAATGGCTATTTGATTTAGATAAAGCTTCATCAAGTAAAACCTATTGCGATGAGTATAAAGGAAAGATAAATTCCTATGGGCTTGAGATTACTGAACTTTCAACACATCTCCAAGGACAACTTGTTGCAGTACATCCAGCTTACGATTTGATGTTTGATAATTTTGCACCCAAAGAGTTGAGAAATAAACCCAAAGAAAGAACTAAATGGGCGATCGAACAAGTCAAAAAAGCAGCTAAAGCCAGTTCAAATCTCGGGATCAAATCTCACGCCACGTTCAGTGGTGCGCTTCTCTGGCCATATTGGCATCCATGGCCTCAACAACCCAAAGGACTTGTTAAAGCTGGGTTTGAAGAATTAGCAAAAAGATGGGTTCCAATCTTAAATGTTTTTGAAGATAACGATGTCGATGCTTGCTTTGAAGTTCACCCTGGTGAAGATATACATGACGGAGAAACATTTGAAATGTTTTTAGAAGCTTCAAACAATCACAAAAGAGCGAATATACTTTACGATCCTAGTCATTTTGTTTTGCAACAACTTGATTACGTAACCTATATTGACCATTACCATGAATTTATTAAGGCTTTTCATGTAAAAGATTCAGAGTTCAAACCAAACGGAAAAAAAGGGGCCTTTGGAGGTTACGGAACATGGAAGGATAGAGCTGGAAGATACAGATCACCTGGAGATGGTCAAATTGACTTCAAAACAATTTTCACTAAACTTACTGAATACGGATGTGATGTTTGGGCTGTGATGGAATGGGAATGTTGTGTTAAAAGCCCTGAACAAGGTGCGACTGAAGGAGCAAAATTTATACAAGAGCATATTATTGAAGCTACCGAGAAAGTATTTGACGATTTTGCTGGTGGTGACACAGATAAAAAGCAGATTAATAAAATATTAAATATTTAAAATGAATAAGTTAATTTATATGACCGTCTTGAGCTTTGTAATAAGCTCATGCTCGGGACAAACAAAAAAAGAAGAAAAAAAATCGGTAGATTCCAAAAAAGATGACTGGATTTCACTCTTTGATGGGAAAACAACGGAAGGTTGGCATTACTACAATGGAGGAAAATTAGGGGGTGAATGGACTGTAGACGACGGGGTGCTAACTTTTGACCCAAGAAACCAAGAAGAAGACCAAAAGTCTGATATTGTAACCAACGAAAACTTTACCAATTTCGTTTTATCTATTGAGTGGAAAATTGCTGAATGTGGAAATAGTGGTCTTTTTTGGGGGGTTCAAGAGGATAAGAGATTTGTTTCTCCATACCTGACTGGCCCAGAAATACAGATACTAGATAATGAGAGACATTCCGATGCCTTTATGAAGCCTAAATATCATCAGGCAGGAGCATTATATGACATAGTTCAACCCTCAAAGGATGTATGTAACCCAGCTGGAGAGTGGAACCATTTTCTTCTAAGTGTTAATCACGAAATAAATAATGCAAATGTTAAGCTAAATGGAACTGAAATAGTGTCATTCCCAATAAATGGACCAGAATGGGAAGAATTAATATCAACATGTAAATTCAGAGATAAAAGTACATACAATTATACGGAGGCCCCAGAATTTGGGAAGTATAAAACTGGAAAAATTGGACTTCAGGATCATGGAGATAGAGTTTCGTTTAGAAATATCAAAATTAAAAGACTTTAGAAGAAAATATGATTATTTCTATGACGGGATTTGGTAAATCAGAGACCAAATTCCAGAGAAAAAAATTAAATGCAGAAATAAGATCATTAAATAGTAAAAATATTGATCTTAATCTACGTATCCCCAACAGATATAGAGAGATAGAATCTAAAATTAGAGCAAAAATTAACGGAGAATTATCAAGGGGAAAAATTGATTTATTAATCGGCATTGACCTACAAGATGAAGACAAAATATCATCTCTTAATCACACGGTCATTAAAAAGTACATTGGTGAATTAAAAAAAATATCCGATTCATCTGAATCGGACCTTCTTAAAATGGCAATTAGACTTCCTGAATCTATCAAAATTGAAAAGGAAGATATTTCAAAAGAAGAAAAAAAAGTATTGTTTAAAATAATTGATAAAGCAATTATAAAATTAAATCAATATCGAATTACTGAGGGTAAATCAATTGAAAAAGACTTCAAAAGTAAGATTAAGACTATTTATAAATTGGTGAAAAGTGTAGATAAGTTAGCTCCAAAAAGAAAAGATAAAATTAGAAAGAAAATTGAAAATCTTTCTAAACAAAATTTGAAAGAAATCGACAATAAAAGAATGGAGCAAGAAATTTTTTACTTCATTGAAAAACTCGATATTAATGAGGAAATAGTTCGACTAAAAAGCAATTTGAAATATTTTGAGAAAATAATGAATGAAAAGGCTCCAAACGGAAAAAAACTTACTTTTATTTCTCAAGAAATTGGAAGAGAAATCAATACCTTGGGTTCAAAGGCAAATGACGAAAAAATTCAAAAAATCGTTGTTGAAATGAAAGATGAGTTGGAAAAGATAAAAGAACAACTATTAAATGTACTCTAAAAATGGATGGAAAACTCATTATTTTTTCTGCACCATCTGGAGCTGGGAAAACATCAATTATAAAATATTTATTGGATAAAATTTTATCTACCGAGTTTTCAATATCTGCTACTTCAAGAAAACCAAGAGAGAACGAAAAAAATGGTATAGATTATTATTTTATATCTGTTAATTCATTTAAAAAAAAAATTGAAAACAATGATTTTATTGAATCTGAAGAAGTTTATGATAATGTTTTTTATGGAACATTAAATTCTGAGATAGATAGAATATGGCAAAACGGTAAAACAGTTTTATTAGACATGGATGTAAAGGGTGGACTTAAAATTAAGTCCATTTTTAAGAAAAAAGCTCTTTCAATATTTGTTAAACCACCCTCAATAAAGTCACTAGACAACCGCCTTACTAAAAGAGCGCTTGATACCCAAAAAAGTATCCAGGAAAGACTAAAAAAATCAGAATTTGAATTAGATTATGCAGACAAGTTCGATGTCATTCTAGAGAATAAAGATCTAGATAAAACTAAAATTGAGGCTTTTCGAATAGTTAGTGAATTTATAGATAGTAAATGAAAGAAGTAGGTCTTTTTTTTGGAACATTCAACCCTTTTCACAATGGTCATTTATTCATGGCAAATTATTTATTAAATGAATGTATTTTTGATGAGATTTGGCTCGTTATATCTCCTCAAAATCCTTTAAAAAAAAATCTTGATATACTGAATATTTATGAAAGAATAAAAATTATTGAAAAATCTATTTCGAATAAGAAAAAGATAAAAATTTGTCTCGACGAGTTAAAACTACCTAAACCAAACTACACTATTTCGACTTTACAGTTTTTTAAAAAAACATATTCCAAAAATAAATTCAAGATAATATTAGGTGAGGACAACCTTCACTCCTTTAAAAAATGGAAAAATAGTGCTGATATACTTGACAACTTCTCAATTTACGTTTATCCCAGAAATGAAAAAATAGATGTTGGTGATTTCATAATTCATAATAATTTAAAAATTTTAAGGACAGCTCCAAAGATTGATATTTCGTCGACGAAAATTAGAGATTATATATCTAAGGGAATTGATGTTAAAAAATATTTACCCAAAGAATCTTTTGAATATATTATTAAAAATAAATATTTCATTAAATCATAAATCAGACAAAAGTTTGCTTAATTGGAATGTTATTTTTTTTCTTGACCAATTATTTAGGTTTGGAAATCTATTTGTTAGTTTCCCCTTGTTAAGAATTACTCTCTTTAGAAAACGCTCTATTTCTTTGTCAGAATCCCTTAGAATCATTTTGGTGCAACTTGCTTTAGATAAAATTTTTCCCGCTTCACTTTTGGGATCGCCTATACTAAGAATAGGTATTTCTGTTGCCAAATACTCCATTATTTTGCCAGAAATCATTTCTTTTTCAGCACCAATAAAGAAAAAATTGACAAGCAGGTCAGCACTTTTAATTAATCTAACTGAATCTTCATGATTTAAATATCCGCAATCCTTCACTTTTACTTGGGGCAAGAAGATTTTTATTTCATTTATTATTTCATTAGATATATTTCCAGCTAGAGATAATTTTAAGTTTGTGTTACCAAAATTATATTTTAGATTTTTTAATAAAGAAGCATAAGGATGATTTTTTGTTAAAAGCCCCGTGTAAACAATATGGAAATACTTTTTAGATTTTTCGCTTTTTATTTTATTAATTAAAACATCATCATATCCATTAGGGACTATAGCAAAATCTTGATTTGGAGCTTTTAACTGAAGCTGTTTTTTTAAGTCTCCACCTATGGTAGTCAAAACTAAATCGGCATTATTTAAAACTTTTTTCTCCAACTCCTTTTGTTTATTAATGGACTTTTTAGTGAACAGAAACTTTTTGTTGTAAAAGATATTGACCCATGGATCTCTAAAGTCTACTGTCCATTTGATTTCGAAGTCCTTTTTAATTTTTAATCCAATTAAATGGGTTGAATGAGGGGGTCCAGTAGTTATTACATGCTTAATGTTATTTTTAATTATTAGCTTTTTGCATTCTCTATAGGCGAAATCTACCCATCCTAGTCTTGCATCTGGGATAAAATAATTTGAACGAATGTAGTTAGATAGTTTGTTAAACAACCCTCTATTTTTAACCTCCCCTTGAGGTATTCCCTTTCTAAACCCTCCTGTTGTTAAGAAGGAAAAAAATTTTAATGGTTCGTTAGTTGAAGTTTTTATTACTTTAATATCTTTTACAATCTTCTCTAAACTATTATCTAAGACAGGATAAGATGCTTTTTTTTGGTCAACTGTAATTACAAAAGGCTTCCATCCCAATTCCTTTAAATATTTTGAGAAATACATCCATCTTTGCACCCCAGACCCACCGGAGGGTGGCCAATAATATGTTAAAATGATAACTCCACCTTTTTTATCAAGTTTTTTAATCATTTTTCTTCTTGAATAGAGGTACAGAAGAGCATGCCTCGCCATAAAAGATACTTTTTACATGAGGCTGTAATTTCTCTATTGCTAATAAAAAAACTGTTTCGGGAATATTTTTTTTTGAGCAACCTTTAATGATTAATGGTCGATTCTTAAATGGAGTTACATCTAAATTATGCAAAATATCTGCGTATATGCTTTGTTCTAGTTCTAATATTGAACCAAAGACACATTTTTTCACATATTGGTTTAAATATGTTGATAATAACATTATTGACCAAGATGGGAGAATTGCATTTGTAGAACAATGTATTGCCACATAAGTATCCTTAAATTTTGAAAAGTCATATGACTTTAATGATGATCTATATTCTTTTTCTTTTAAAACAATTCCTTTGTAAAGCCATTGAGAAATATCAATTTTTACTCTTTCTCCATTAGGATAATATTCCTCAAGATCAAAGGTTACAATCGGACTCTTAGCAACTTTATTTATAATTTCTTTTTCCATTACAAAAAGCCAAGTTCTAGTTTTGCCTCTTCACTCATTAAATCTTTAGTCCAAGGAGGATCAAAAGTCATTTCGACTTCAACCTGATTAATTCCCTTTATAGATTTAACTTTTTCTTCAACTTCAGCAGGTAAAGATTCAGCTACTGGGCAATTAGGAGAAGTAAGGGTCATTAAAACTTTAGCATCAAAATCTTCATTTACAAAAACATCATAAATAAGACCTAATTCATAAATATCTACAGGGATTTCAGGATCAAAAATAGTTTTTAAAACTTTTATAATTTTCTCTCCTAACAATTGAGGATCAAAGACCTTTTCACCCATGTTAATTCAATTTAGTTTGAAAAGCAAGAGCATACATCTTTATTTGTTTTATCATTGATGAAAGACCATTTGCTCTGGTTTGAGATAAATGCTCTTTTAAACCAATTTTGTTAATAAAATCAAAACTGGAATCTAAGATTTCCTTTGGAGGCTGTCCTGAGTAAATTCTTATTAGAATTGATATTATTCCTTTAGTAATAATTGCATCACTATCTGCATGAAAAAATATATTATCATTTTTTAATTCAGCATGTAACCAAACTCTGCTTTGACAACCTTTAATTAGATTGGAATCATTTTTAAAATCGTTATCCATTAAAGGAAGTGATTTCCCAAGACTAATCATATATTCATACTTTTCCATCCAATCATCCATAATTTCAAATTCGTCAATTATCTGACTTTGAATATCAATAATTTTCATAATTGTAAATTTAAGACAAAATTTTAATAGCTTTTCTTAGTGTATCTATTAGAATATCAATCTCTTTTTCAGTATTGTAAAATGCAAAAGAAACCCTCAAAGTTCCTGTAATTTTAAAAAAATCCATAATGGGTTGAGCACAATGCTGACCTGTTCGGACGGCAATTCCCATTTTATCCAAGATACTACCTATATCATATGGATGAATACCTTTTACATTAAAAGAAATGACTGATGTTTTACTAGCGGATTCACCGTAAATCTTTACATTTTCAATGCCATTGAGTTTTTCAGTTGCATACTGTAGTAGACGATTTTCATAACTATTAATTCTATCTAGTCCAATAGAATTAATATAGTCAATCGCTGCACCGAAGGCTATACAGCCAGCAATGTTTGGGGTTCCTGCTTCAAATTTGTGAGGTAAATCTGCATAAGTAGTTTTTTCAAAAGTTACTTGATCAATCATTTCACCCCCACCTTGGTAAGGTGGTAGCTTTTCCAACAACTCCTTTTTTCCATATAACATTCCTACCCCAGTAGGTCCGCATAATTTGTGAGCTGAGGTCACATAATAGTCTACATCTAAATTTTGCAAATCAATCTTAAAGTGAGCGGATGCTTGAGCCCCGTCGATTAAAACCTTTGCGCCGTATTTGTGCGCTTTTGAAATTATTTCTGAAATTGGATTAATAGTACCAAGTGCATTCGAAACGTGATTAACGAATACTAACTTGGTATTTTCATTTAACAATTCTTCAAATTTATCTAGCTCTAATTCACCGATATCATTCATCGGAATCACCTTAAGTTTTGAACCCGTTTTTTCACACAAAATTTGCCATGGGACAATGTTTGAGTGGTGTTCAAGTTCGGAAACTATGAGCTCATCTTTTTCAGATAGAATTTCACTATATCCGGACGAAACAATGTTTATAGCGTGAGTTGTTCCAGATGTAAAAATTATTTCAGAATTTAATTTAGCATTAAAATGATTTTTTAACTTCTCTCTAGCCCCCTCGTATAGCTCAGTTGCTTGTTGACTCAAGAAATGAACGCCTCTGTGAATATTTGAATTGTAATTCAAATAATAATCACTAATAACATCTATAACTTGTTTGGGTGTTTGAGAGGTGGCTGCGTTGTCAAAATATATCAGCTTTTTCCCATTTACTTTTTTATCAAGTATTGGAAAATCCAATCTTATATTTTCAACATCAAAAATATTAGAGCTCATGTCGTATTTTAACTTCTAATTTGGAAGATATTATTTGGTTTATTCTTGATTTAAGCTTTGGGATTTTTACAGAATCTAATACATTATTGGCAAAAGCGTATGTCAACAGACCTCTAGCTTCATTTATAGGAATACCTCTTGTTCTTAAGTAAAAAAGTGCTTCTTCATCTAATTGTCCTATTGTACATCCGTGTGAACATTTTACATCATCAGCAAAAATTTCTAGCTGCGGTTTTGTGTTTACTGTAGCTCTATCGTCTATGACAATATTATTGTTTTGTTGAAAAGCATTGGTTTTTTGAGCTATTTTGTCTACAAGAATTTTCCCATTGAAAACCCCAACTGATTTGTCAGAAAAAATACCCTTGTATTCTTGGTGACTTTCACAATTAGGTTGAGCATGACTAACAAGCGTATAATGATCTACATGCTGATTAGCATTTATAATTGTTAAACCATTTAATGTTGAGTTACAATTTTCTCCATTTTGGTAAAAATTAAGATTATTCCTGGTTATTTCTCCACCAAATGAGAATGTGTGTACATCCACATTTGATTTTGTGTTTTGTGATATATAAGTATTATCTATTAGATATGCTTCCTCCCTATCGTTTTGAATTTTATAATAATCTATTCTTGATGAATCTTTAGCATAAATCTCAGTAACTGAATTTGTGAATGATTTATGATTACTTAAACTTTGGTGCCTCTCTAAAATCTGAACTTCTGCATTTTCTTCAACAATAATTAAATTTCTTGGCTGAAGAAAAAAATCACCTTGTTTACCAGTTGAAAAATGCATAATTTCTATCGGCTTTTCCGAAGTAACTGATTTTGGGAGATAAATATATGCTCCCTCTAATGAAAAGGATGTGTTCAGTAATGTTAGGGAATCTTTTTTATCTGAAATTTTATCAAAATATTTATTTATGAGATTTTTATATTTTGGCTTTGTAAGTGCTGCCGACAAAAGACAAACATCTAAACCATCGTGTGTGGTATCGGAGAGAAAGGGACTATAAATGCCATCTATAAATACAATTTTATATGTGTCGATTTCATACAGAAAATATTTTTGAACATCTTTTAATTCAATTGCAACTTCTTTTTTGGGGAAAATTCCATAATCGCTTTTTAAAATTTTTGCCAAAGAAGTGTATTTCCAAGCTTCTTGTTTTTTGTTTGGAAATCCTTTTTCTTCAAAATTTTTAAGACTTTTAGATCTTATTTCATGAACTGGGTTTGATAAATCAATATCCTGCTCAAAAACCATAAAAGAGGAAATTAGTTTTTCTTTAAAATCCATAGGAAATATTATTTAACCCAATCATACCCCTTTGCTTCAAGTTCAATGGCAAGATTTTTGTTACCAGACTTTACAATCTTCCCATCAGATAAAACATGGACAAAATCAGGAACTATATAATCTAAAAGTCTTTGGTAGTGAGTAATTAAAACTACTGCAGTGTCGTCATTTCGCAGCATATTGACCCCGTTGGCTACAATTTTTAATGCATCAATATCTAAACCTGAGTCTGTTTCGTCTAATATGGCAAGTTTAGGCTCCAACATAGCCATTTGAAAAATTTCGTTTCTCTTCTTTTCACCTCCGGAAAAACCCTCATTGAGAGATCGAGATAAGAATTTTGAATCAATTTTTAATAAATCTGATTTTTCTCTAATCTTTTTTAGCATCTCACTAGCAGGCATTTCGTCCAAACCATTGGCTTTTCTCATTTGGTTTATCGAAGTTTTAATAAAGTTTGTTACACTTACTCCTGGAATTTCAACTGGATATTGGAATGACAAAAAGATTCCTTTGTGTGCTCTTTCTTCAGTATTAAAATCAACCAAATCTTCATCTTCAAACAATATCTCACCTTTATCGATTTCGAAATCTTCATGTCCAGCTATAACAGTAGATAGTGTGCTTTTACCTGATCCGTTTGGACCCATTATTGCATGAACTTCACCAGGGGATACTTTTAAATCTATCCCTTTTAAAATCTGTTTGTCTTCTACACTAGCGTGCAAGTTGTTTATTTCAAGCATATTTTAATTTTATCCTACAGACCCTTCCAATGATATTTCTAATAGCTTTTGTGCCTCTACGGCGAACTCCATGGGTAATTTATTTAAAACTTCTTTACTGAATCCATTTACAATAAGAGCAATGGCTTTTTCAGTATCAATTCCTCTTTGATTGCAATAAAATATTTGATCTTCACCAATCTTACTAGTAGTTGCTTCGTGCTCAATTTGGGCTGAATTATTTTTAGCTTCAATATAGGGAAAAGTATGAGCTCCACAAGAATTACCCATTAACAGTGAGTCGCATTGCGAAAAATTTCTAGCGTTTTTTGCACCAGGATTTACTCTTACTAATCCTCTATAACTGTTTTGAGATTTTCCAGCTGAAATACCTTTTGATATTATCGTAGATTTAGTGTTTTTACCTATGTGAATCATTTTTGTTCCAGTATCAGCTTGCTGAAAATTATTGGTAACTGCAATTGAATAAAATTCTCCTATGGAGTTGTTGCCTTTTAGAATACAAGATGGATATTTCCACGTAATAGCTGATCCGGTCTCAACTTGAGTCCAAGAAATCTTTGAATTTTTGTGACAGATACCTCTTTTTGTGACAAAATTAAAAACACCTCCATTACCACTCTTGTCGCCAGGATACCAATTTTGAACAGTTGAATACTTAATTTCAGCGTCATCAAGGGCGATTAGCTCAACGCACGCAGCATGAAGTTGATTTTCATCTCTTGAAGGGGCCGTACATCCTTCAAGGTAGGAAACATAACTACCCTTATCTGCAATTACAAGGGTTCTCTCAAATTGACCAGTGCCAGCTTGATTTATCCTAAAGTAGGTTGACAATTCCATTGGGCATTTAACTCCTTTGGGTATGTAGCAAAAAGAGCCATCTGAAAAAACAGCTGAATTTAAAGCTGCAAAAAAATTGTCTTTCGGAGGAATGACAGTTCCCAAATATTTTTTTACTAGTTCTGGGTGTTCTTTAATAGCCTCAGATATTGAACAAAAAATTATTCCCTTTTTTTCCAAAGTGTCTCTGAAAGTAGTTGCCACAGAGACAGAATCCATTACAACGTCAACAGCAACACCAGATAACTTTTTTTGTTCATCGATGGATATTCCGAGTTTGTTAAATGTTTCAATTAACTCAGGGTCCACTTCATCTAAACTTTTATATTTTTCTTTCTTCTTAGGTGCGGAATAATAAGATATATTCTGATAATCTGGCTTTTTGTATTTTATGTTGGCCCAATCAGGTTCTTCCATTTTTTTCCATGCATTAAAAGCATTAATCCTCCACTCAAGCATCCAATCAGGTTCTTCTTTTCTTTTGGAGATAGCAGTAACAATTTCTTCATTTAAGCCCTTAGCAAAGGTATCAGACTCTATATCTGTATAAAAACCATATTCGTATTCCTTGGTCTCTAATTCCTTTTTTAGTTCTTCTTCTGTATACGCCATAATTAATTATTAAAGAGAAAAACTTTCACCACATCCACAGGTTCTATTTGCGTTTGGGTTATTGAAAACAAAACCTTTCCCATTTAAGCCACCTGAATAATCTAAAGTTGTACCAACTAAATAAAGCAAACTTTTTTTATCGACTAAAATCTTTACACCGTTATCTTCAAATAAACGGTCTTCATTTAGTTGATTCGAATCAAATTTTAATTCGTAAGATAACCCTGAACATCCTCCACTTTTAACACCAACTCTAACAAAGTCTTGAACTGGGTTAAAACCGTCATCCTTCATAAGTGTAGAAACTCTTTCTCTAGCAATATTTGAAACTTTAATCAATTATATTTTTTATGCAAATATAATTTTAATTAAAGCTCTAATCAAGCGAAATCATAGATATAATTAATATTATTATTCAGGAAATCTATTTAAAAAAGGCCAAAAAAATGTCTTTCCCACCTTTGTTTTCAACAAAATAATCTCCCCTGCTATCACTATATCCAGCTACAATAATTTCATTTTCATTAAAATGAATAAGTGAATTAGCAATATCCTCTCCTTCTGCTCCTATTGCCAAAACTTTTTTAAGAATTCTATTTTTTGATAACTGAATCAATACTGCATCATTTTTCCCCTTGTTAAAACTTAAATCAAAATCTAAGCTCCTACTATAACCCGTTAACCATAAATTATCTTTATTGTCTATTTCTATTTTTTTCCCCATATCAAAATTTGATCCTCCAAAAGTTTGTCCACTTAACAAATTGCCATCTGAATCTATTGTCAGTAAGTAAACATCAGAACTCCCCATTTGAAATGAAATATCTTTATCATCACTTAAAGTGCTTCCAAGAATATGAATTTTTTTATCCGATGATTGGATTATTGAATTTGCTGTCTCATATTTTGACCCCCCATATGAACGTTCCCATAAAAAATCTCCATTTGAACTTAATTTAATTACCCAAATATCATAACTTCCTTTAGGAGAGCTAATGTCATTATCACTACTTTCTGACGATCCCACTATTATAAAATCACCATCAGCAGTCTCAATTGAATCGTATGACCTATCATTATTTGTTCCGCCAAAATATTTTCTCCACAAAATATTTCCATCTAAATCTATTTTATGACACCAAAATTCTCCAACTCCATGTTTAATAGACTTCTCCACTTTTTCAGTAGATCCCAAACCCCTTGAGGCAGTTACATCCAAAAAACCATTAAAAAATAAGTTACCATCTTTTGTTTTAATTATGTTGTAAGCATGATCGTGCCCAGAAAAACCATAGCTCTTCTCCCAAATAATATTACCAATTGAATCAATCAATATAACCCAATTGTCGTGAAAACCTTCATTACGGGATGCATCTCCATCATTACTCATAGAGTACCCTAATAAAGCATATCCAATCCCAGAAACTTCAACAACAGATTGACCCCTGTCATCTCTTGAGCCACCATAATTTTTAACCCACTCTATGGATTTGTCGCTATCAAATTTCATTAATATAATATCTGATTCTAAATCCATTTTATTTTGAATCAGTCCATCATTGCTTTTAGAGCTTCCTATTACCATAAACCCGCCATCTGAAGTATTTATAATATCATTTGCTTCGTCGTCATCACTTCCTCCAAAAGTTTTAATATTATCTAATTCGTAATTTTTATTGGTAATGATAAATTCACTTTTTACACATCCACAAAAAAAAATAAAGATGAATAGATTTCTTAGCATTATTATTTTCTTTTGATTAAAAACAACCCCCTTTTAATATCACTCAAAGCAATCACACCACTTTCAAAAAAAGGATAACTATTCCAAACCCCCTCAAAAGAAGCATCATCACTCTCTGGATGAGTATCAAAAAAGGCTTCTTCAATAATTTCTTTATTTTCAATATTTTCAATATTAAGTTCTCTTAATCCAGCTGTATAATTAGATAAATAAAGCTTGTTGGACTTAACGTATAGATTGTGATCTATTGCGTCAGTTTTCCCTTCATAAACAAAATGTATTTTAGGATTTTTTAAATCCTTTAAGTCGAAAGTTATAATTCTTGTTTTGTTACCATACCTTAATTCGTCTAACTCGTCTCCCAAATAAAAATATCGATGATTCTCATCAATCCATCCTTGATGAGTATATCCTCCATAACTGTAAGATATTGTTGAAATAAGTTCAGGATTTGTTTTTTCTGTCACATCAAGAATAATTAGTTGGTTGGTTTCCCCACCATCACTATTGCTGCCAAATAATATCTCTTTATCGAAATAGTTTTGGTCCTCACCTTTGTAGGTTACAATTTGAGCATCATGAATATAAGAGGTATCCGAGAAACCACCACTAAAAATTGGTTGTTGGGGAATTGAGATATCATAAAAAACCGGGCCTCCTTTATACAATGCAGAACCAAGAACATAGGCAAACCCCGAGGAGGTGTTTATTGCAATGTTATGTGCATTGCCGAAATCATTGGCAATATAATCTTCATTGAAGGTTTTAAATTCATCTGACGCAAGGAGATTATTTAAATCAAATACCTGTAAGCCATGGTTAGATGCCTCGCTTACAATGAATGCGTGGTCACCATATATTTTTACATCCCTCCAATCACTCGGATCAGTCGCTGATAGTAGTTTACCCAGATAAATTACTTTTTGTGGGTCAGTTATATCCAAGAATGCCAATCCATCGTTTAACCCCTGTAAAACAAATTCTCTTTTTGATTTAGAATCGGTCCATCCCCAATTATCATTTGCTGATTCACTATCAAAAAAAGACAACGGAATCCAATTTAAAAGATCATATTCTTTACATGGAAACTCATCTGCAAATCCTCCATCACAAGCTATTTTCTCAAAATTAAATACCTTTTTTTCTGAGTTATTTTGATTTTCTTCTTGAACTCTCTCAACTTCTTCAAAATTATCTGTAGATAAATCATTTTTACTGCACTGAGTAAACATAAATAACAGAATAAAATTGATAATTGAGTTTATTTCAATTTTAGAGAATATATACCTAACTTTTACGGACTTTATCATTAGTTAATGTTAAATTAACTAAATCTTTATTTCAAAATGTCCAAAAAAAAAAATAATTACACTCCTTTATCCTCGATTGGTGAGTTTGGATTAATTAGCAGAATCAAATCTAATTTTGATTTAAAAAATAAGTCTAGTATACTTGGTATCGGTGACGACGCAGCTGTTATAGACAATAAAAATGAAACCGTTGTATCTACGGATATGCTAGTTGAAAATATACATTTTAATTTGATGTATGTCCCATTAAAGCACTTGGGGTATAAATCTGTTGTAGTCAATTTATCGGATATTTTTGCTATGAATGCAAAACCAGAACAAATAACTGTTAGTTTGTCTGTATCAAACAGATTTACACTTGAGGCAGTAGATGAATTATATAGTGGAATAAAAATAGCATGCGAAAAATACAAAGTTGATCTAGTTGGAGGAGATACTACATCTTCTGAGAAAGGTTTAATAATATCGCTAACGGCAATTGGCTCCTCTGAAAAAAATAGATTGGTTTATCGTTCAGGTGCAAAAAAAAATGACCTTGTTGCAGTAACAGGTAATCTTGGAGCTGCATATATGGGTCTTCAAATTTTAGAAAGAGAAAAGGAAGTATTTAAAGTTAATCCACAATCACAGCCTAATCTTGATAAATATACCTACTGCATTCAAAGACAACTTAAGCCAGAGGCTAGGTATGATATTTTTCAGTTTTTTAAAAAAAATAAAATTACACCTACCTCCATGATAGATGTTAGCGATGGTTTATCCTCTGAGATATTACATTTAAGTGAACAATCTAAAGTAGGTATTCATATTTACGAAGATAAAATACCTATAGACAATGAGACTATTAAAATTTGTAAAGAATTTAAATTAAATGAGATAACAGCTGCTCTTAACGGAGGTGAAGACTATGAGATTTTGTTCACTATCGATCAGTCAGATTATGATTTAGTTGAAAAAAGCGAATTAGTAACCATTATCGGTCATGTAACAAAAATTGAAAATGGTAATAAGTTAATCACTGGTTTAGAACAGGCTATTGATTTAACAGCACAAGGTTGGTCAAAAATCTAAATTTAACCCAACGCTACATCAAGAGACATCATAATTATAAACCCTAATATAAATCCCATTGTTGCAAAATCGGTGTATTTGTCCTGTTGAGTCTCAGGAATTACTTCTTCGATAACAACAAAAATCATAGCACCTGCGGCAAATGACAGCGCGTAAGGTAATAAGGGTGAAAAAAAAGTTACAGCAAATGCTCCTAGTATAGCAGCTATAGGTTCTACAATTGCGGATAACTGACCATACCAAAAAGATTTAATACGACTGGCTCCAAGTCTTCTCATTGGCATTGAAACGGCAACCCCTTCTGGAAAATTCTGAATTCCGATTCCCAAGGCCAATACAACAGCACCCGATATGGTAGCCTCAGGTAAACCTAAGGAAACTCCTCCGAATAAAACCCCTACTGCTAAACCCTCAGGAATATTGTGAAGTGTAATCGCCAAAACTAGTAATGTTGTTTTATGCCAAGGAGTTTTAATACCCTCACTATCTTTAAAATTAATGTGAATATGGGGGAGTATTTTATCTAACAAAAAAATAAACAATGCCCCTAGTGCAAATCCAATTGATGCAGGTAATACCTTTATAAATCCTTCACCGGGACTCATTTCAATTCCAGGGGATAAAAGACTCCAAAAACTTGCAGCAACCATTACTCCTCCAGTAAAACCAAGTAATCCATCAAGCACCATTCTATTTAATTTTTTAACAAAAAAAACCAAGGATGCCCCCAATGCTGTCATTAGCCAAGTGAAAATTGTAGCATAAAAGGCTCCAGTAATTGGGTGTTGATTTTCAAAAAAACTAATTATATGATTCATACAAAACTAAAAAGTTCACCACCGCAAAACTAAAAAAATTATTTTAATCTAAGGAACTTATTTAAAATTTAAAATAAGTTAAAAAGCAAATGTTTAATTTTGAGTCCATGAGTGAAAAAAATTTTTATGATATAATTATTTGTGGCGGTGGTATCACAGGTTTATTGTTAGCCAAAAAACTAACCGATGATATCTATTTTAAAAATCATAAAATAGCATTAATTGAAAAAGAAGAGAAAAATAAAAACGATAGAACTATAAGCTTTTGGGAGGAAGGTAAAGGAGAATGGGATAGTATTATTTGTGGTAGTTGGAAAAATGCAAATTTTATTTCAGATGAATATCAATCTTCTTTTGCACTAAGACCTTACACTTATAAAACCATTCGAGGGATAGACTTTTACAATCATTTCAAAAAAAGTTTAAACAATAAAAACAACCTAAAAATAATAAGGGATAATATTTTAAACATTAAGTCAGATAATAGCTTTAGTTATGTTAAAACATTAAATAAAGAATATAAAGCACCCAGAGTGTTCTCTAGTATTCCAAACTTAGAATACAAAAATCAAACATCTATTCCTGTTTTACAACAACATTTTATTGGTTGGTTTGTTAAAACAGAAAATTCAATTTTTGACCCAAATAAATTAATTTTTATGGATTTTAGTGTTCCCCAAAAAGGCAACACTAGGTTCATGTATATTTTACCTTTTGATAAAAATTTTGCACTTGTTGAATATACTTTATTTTCTAAAAAAATACTTGAAAAAGAAGAATATGAAGAAAATATTAAAAAATATTTAAAGGATAAAAATGCAGGTGCATTTAAGATTGTTGAAAAAGAAGCAGGATCGATTCCTATGACGGGGTACAACTTTTCAAAACATAATAAATCGACTCTCCTTCATATTGGAACATCCGGCGGATGGACGAAAGCGAGTACCGGATTTACTTTTAAAAAGTCTATAAATAAAATTGAACATTTGATTCTGTATTTAAAAAGTAATAAGCCTCTTGATAAGTTTGAATATAAAACAAAATTTGATTTTTATGATTTGCTTTTTTTAGATGTTCTATATCACCACAACGAGAAAGGAATGTCGCTTTTTTCAGGGATGTTCAAAAAAAATAACCCTCAAAGAATATTTAGATTTCTAGATGAGAAATCTAGTTTCGCTGAGGATGTGCTTCTTATGTTATCATTTCCGATAGGTAAATTTGTGAAAGCCTTAGTTAAAAACTTTTCAATATCATAATTTTCGATTTAATATAGTTTTAAAAAGATCGAAAAATTGTTTTTGCTTTTTTATTTCAATAGGAAGGTTATTTATTAAATTTAAAATCTTCTGGTTATAATTTTCAATAATATTTCTTAAATAAACGTCAGATTTATTTTTTTTAAAAATGTTGACGACTTCGCGCTTTTTTTTCTCAAAATCTTTAGATTCCGAACTATATAAATTTAGAAGAGACTTTACATCTTCCTTAGATCCGTTTTCAATAGAGTGAATAAAAAAGAGTGTTCTTTTATTTTCTTTTATGTCTCCACCACTGACTTTTCCAAAAATGTTTTCCTCGCCAAATACATCTAAGTAATCATCTTGTAATTGGAACAAAATTCCCAAATTCAATCCAAATTCATAGAAGGATCGGCTTACATCTTCATCAGCACCAACTGCGAGTACACCCATTTTAAGTGCAGCACCAATTAATACAGCAGTTTTTAACTTAATCATTTCAAAGTATTGCGATTCGCTAATATCAATTTTATCTGTAAAATTCATATCCATTTGCTGCCCCTTGCAAACATCCAATGCACTATCTGTTAATACTTTATTCATTTTAACATAAGTCTCTGATTTATAAGTTTCAAGTGACTTGTATGATAATATCAGCATAGCATCTCCTGACAAAATAGCACTATTTCTATTCCATTTTTTATGAACTGATAATCTACCCCGTCGATACAATGCATTATCCATTATATCGTCATGAACTAAGGAAAAATTATGAAAGATTTCTATTGCTAAAGCTGCAGGTAGAGCTTTTTCAAAATTATTTGCAAGAGAGTCTGCCGCCATTAGAGTTAATATAGGTCTAACTCTTTTACCTTTATTTTGCATACTATATATAATGGGTTCAAACAAACTGCTGGATGAATATTCAGCAATTTCACTTTCTAAAAAACTTTCAAAAATTTCTTTAATTGAGCTTGACAAAACTTTCTTTTGAAACAAAAATAATTTAAAAAAGATTTTTTAATAAAAAAAACTAAGGAAACTTTTTTGGTATTTAAAGTTTCCATTTTATATTTGCACCCTTAAAATGAAAGATAATATACTAAACATTTCAAGCCAGCTATTTTTAGAAATAGGATTTAAAAACGTTACGATGGATGACATCGCTGAAAAAATGGGTATCTCAAAAAAAACAATTTATTCCTACTTTAAAAATAAATATGAACTCGTTAAAGAAAGTACTCAACTCATTTTCGAAAATGCTTGTAATGATATTGAACGAATTAAAAAATCAGCAAAGCACCCTATTGAAGAGTTATATTGTGTTAAATCTGAAGTTCTAAAGTATTTTCAAAATGAAAAAAGTTCACCGGTTTATCAAATGCAAAAATATTATCCTGAAATTTATAATGATATTAAAAATAAGGAATATACAAGACTTGGATTTTTAGTTAAATCCAGTTTAAAAGAAGGAATTGAAACTGGATTGTTTAGAAAAAATATTGATATAGACTTTGTCTCAAGACTGTATATGAACGGAATGAGAGGAATTCGCGATATTGATGTATTCCCTCCTGAAAACTTTGATATTAAAATTTTAATTGAGAGTTATTTAGAATATCATGCAAGGGCTATTGTAACAGATAAAGGTCTTTCAGTTTTAAACAAATTTATATCTAAAAATGCTTTGTGAAATGATAAAAACACCGATATCTGTTTTTCTTGTGCTGATACATTTTTATTTATCATGTCAAGATATACCCAATTCTTTTACTCTTAGTTCGGCTATCGAATGGGGCATGGATTATAATAAAACCATTCAAAAATCCAATTTGGAATTGCAAAAAGCATACAAGGAAAAATGGAAAACCATTTCTATAGGCTTACCTCAAATTAGAGCCAATTTAAGCTATCAAAACTTTTTAGAACAACCTGTTTCACTTATACCAGCTGAATTTTTTGGAGGTACTAAAGGTGATTATGCTGAGGTGGTTTTTGGAACTGAGCAAACAGCCATAGGATTTGCTGAAATAAATCAATTACTATTTGATGGTACATATATAATTGGTGTGCAAGGATTAAAACATTATATAGATACAGCAAAAAATGTATTAGAAAAATCACAAATAGAAATTAAAAAATCGATAATTATTGCTTACGTAAACACACTAGTAGCTGAAGAAAATATTTCAGTTATTGAGAAGAATTTATCAGCATTAAATAAAAATTTAAAAGAGATAACTGCAGTTTACAAAAATGGATTTAGTGAAGAGGAAGACGTAGAACAAATTAAACTAACTATTTCTAAGCTTAGAACCCAATTTAAATATGCAAAAGAATCTTACAAACTATCTTTTGATATTTTAAAACTTTTATTAGGCGTTGAACTTGACCATAAAGTAAACCTCTCAGACTCTTTAGAGTATTTGACTATGAAAAACTTGAATTATGAATCGATTGACAGTAACTATTCAAACAACATAGACATTCGACTAGCAGAAAATAAAGTCATAGAAGAGAAGTTTTTATTTCGATTGGAAAAGGCAAAAGGCTTACCTTCATTGAGCGCCTTTCTAAATGGAAGTTATGTGGGAAATAGTAATGAATTTACATTCACTGATAAAGAACAAAAATGGTTTGGTTCTTCGGCATTTGGATTACGATTAGAAGTTCCCATTTTTAGTTCATTTGGTAGACACGCGAAGTCACAAAAAGCCAAGCTTAGCTTGCAACAAGCTGAAAAGAATTTAACTGAGGTTAAATCCAAAGTTTATGTCGAAATGAGAAAGGCTCAAAACAATTTTAATCTAGCTAAAGAAAATTATTTAACTGCTATTGATAATCTAAAGCTAGCTGAAAGAATTGAAAAAAAGAATATAATAAAGTTTTTTGAAGGAGTTAGTGGAAGCTTTCAATTGACACAAGCCCAACAACAGCTTTACCAGGCTCAGCAAAGTAAAATTCAAAGTATGCGTGCTGTGATAATTGAGAAAACAAATCTTGAAAATATCTTAAATAACAAAAATTAAAATGTATATGAAAAATTTTATTTTAAGTCTTAGTATAATATTAGTTATTAGTTGCGGACCAAAAAATTCTAAATCAACGGAAGAAATTTTAGCAACTAATGATTATACTTTAATTCAAAAAAGAAAGGGGGAAATTAAAACCCAAATAAATGATTTAAAATTTGAACTAAACAGGTTGGATAATGTGCTTGAAAAAATTGATACCGATAAAAACTTATTTTTAGTTTCTGCAATTAAATTGAAACACAAAAACTTTAGCCACTATTTAAATTTTCAAGGTTCATTAGATACAGATCAAAATGTGGTTATTTATCCTGAATTGCCTGGTCTTTTAAAAAATATTTACGTTAAACAAGGAGACAAAGTAAAGAAAGGGCAAATAATCGCTAAAATTTCAGATAATGGCTTAACTGATCAATTAGAACAGTTAAAACTTCAAAGAAATCTGGCTAAAACAACCTTTGAACGACAAAAAAAATTATGGGATCAAAAAATTGGTTCCGAAATACAATATTTACAAGCAGAAACAAATTTTAAAGGTTTGGAGAAAAAAATTTCTCAAATGAGAGATCAAGAAGGCAAAACAAGAATTTTAGCTCCATTTGACGGAACTATAGACGACGTTATTGCTGATATTGGAAGTAACTTGGCACCAGGCTTAACCCCAATTTTGAGAATAATTAATATTGAGCAAATGAAAGTTAGTGCAGAGATACCTGAAATACACATCCCTTACATTAAACAGAATAAAAATGTTAAAATTTATGTCCCAATATTGGATAAACAAATTTTAGGCAAAATTTCATCTGTTGGTAATTTCATAAATCCTAATAATAGGTCTTTTAGTATTGAAATTAAATTATTGAACAAGTCAAATGAATTAAAACCAAATATGACGGTTAGTTTAGAAATCAATGATTATGAAAATAAGAGTGCCATCCTAATTCCATCTAAAGATATACTAGAAGATGAAGAAGGAAATTTTTACGTATATAAATTGGTTATTGACAGCAATGAAAATTATAAATCAAACAAAGTGATGATTCAAAAAGGAAAGTCATACAATAATATGACTGAAATTAATTCTGGTTTGAAAGAAAATGATTTAATCATTAATGATGGTCTTAGGCAAGTTGAAGATGGGCAAATTGTAAAGGTAATTTCTACCAAAATTTAAGTTTATTATGAACAAAGGCTTTAAAGAATTTTTACCCTCCTCATGGGCTATTGACCATAGTACTGTAGTTTATGTTTTAATTTCCATTTTTTTTATACTCGGATTTTCATCATATATAAGCTTACCAAGAGAGAACTTCCCAGAAATAAATAGCAATGTTATTTTCGTAAGTTCAGTTTATCCCGGGAATACTGCTGAGGACGTTGAAAGATTAATCACTGACCCTTTAGAGGAAGAACTGAAGGGTGTTTCAAATTTGGTTGGAATTAAATCAACATCTCAAGAGAATATTTCTTTAATAACCATAGAGTTTGATGAAAATATTTTAAAAGAGAAAGCAAAAATTGATGTCCAAGACAAAGTTGATGCAGTAACTGCTCAAGCTGATTGGCCAATTTTTAATGGGGCAAAAATAGAACCTGCTGTGTTTGAGTATAGTATTTCCGAAGAAGTTCCTATTCTAAATATCGGATTAAGTGGGAATATTCCTCGAAAAGAAATGAAAATTTATGGAGAGATTTTAAAGGACAAAATTGAGCAAATGGCCGAAATTAAGGAAGTTTCCTTACGGGGTGTTCAAGATTTTGAAGTAGAAGTATCATTAGATTTAATCAAAATGGTTGCGGCAACCGTTTCTTTCGATGATGTTATAAATTGTATACAAAGAGGAAATAATACTATTTCAGCAGGTAATATTGAAGGTAACGGTCTTAGAAGAAATATCAGAGTAATAGGTGAAATTAAAAATCCTGAAGATTTAGAAAACTTTGTGGTTAAAAATCAAGACGGGACGGTTTTTCTTGGGGATATATCTAAGATAACTTTTAAAGAAAAGGAGATTAATTCCTACGCTAGATCAAACGGTAAAAATTCAATCGTTTTGGATGTAAAGAAAAGATCTGGAAAAAATTTGATCAAAAGCGTAGAAAAAATAAGAGAACTAGTCGAAAAAGTGAAAAAGGATGAATTCCCATCCTCAATAAATATAACTATTTCAAATGATCAGTCTGATATTACAAAAAATCTAGTTTCTGATTTAGCTAATAATATTGTTTTTGGGGTTATCTTGGTAATAACTGTACTAATGTTTTTCCTTGGTTTTAGAAATGCTTTGTTTGTAGGCTTTGCAATCCCAATGTCAATGCTTATGTCTTTTGTTGTAATTGGTTTTTTAGGAGAAACTATTAACACTATGGTTCTTTTTGGTCTTATCATGGGGCTTGGGATGCTTGTCGATAACGGAATTGTAGTGGTTGAAAATGCATATAGGTTAATGGAAAAAGATAAAATGAATTCCATTGAGGCTGCAAAAAAAGGGATTGGTGAAATAGCATATCCAATAATTATTTCAACAGCTACTACAGTAGCCGCATTTCTCCCCTTAGGTTTCTGGCCAGGAGTTATTGGTGAGTTTATGATTTTTTTTCCTATCACGCTCTCAATTGTTCTGGGTTCTTCTCTTGTTGTAGCCATCTTCTTTAACTCAATGCTAGTTTCAAAATTCATGAAAATTGATAAAAATGAAATATCATTAAAAAGCCTTAAAAGACTCAGTTTGATCTTGGGCGGACTAGGGATAATCTTAATTTTTAATGTTGGTGTTTTTAGGGCAGTTGGTACGATTATGATTTTATCTACTATTCTATTATGGGTGTATAAGTATTTAATTAAAGACTGGACAATATATTTTCAAGAAGTGTTTCTTTATAAACTTGAAACTAAATATAAAAGATTTTTGACTTTTGCTTTGTCCAGTAAAAAACCCTTTTATTTTTTATTTGGAACTATTGGATTATTATTTTCCTCATTCATAATTCTTGGAATTGCTTCTCCAAAAGTTGAGTTTTTCCCAGAAAATGAACCTCAACAAATTTTTGTTTATATAGAATATCCAGAAGGAACATCCATTCAAAAAACTAATCAAACAAGCAAATTAATTGAAAAGGAAGTGGCAAAAATTATCTATGACAAAAAATATTATAAGGGTGGTAAGAATTTTATGATTGATTCAAATGTTGTTATGGTCGGTTTAGGGGCACAAAATCCTGAGACTGACAGAGGAGGTGACCAAGATATGCCACACAAATCAAAGATAACACTAACAATGAGTGAGTTCAAGTTAAGAAATGGCCTTTCTAGTGAAGAAATGAGAAAGGACATTCAAATAATTCTTAAAGATAAGTTCCCTGGGATTGCGATATCAGTTGAAAAAGAGGCATCTGGTCCTCCTGCAGGATATCCTATAAATATTGAAATAAAGGGCAATGATTATAATGAATTAATAAGTATTGCAAAGGAATTAAGGCAATTCATTAATAATGAAAACATCCCTGGCGTTGAACAAGTAAAAATAGATGTGAACAAAAGTAAACCAGGAATTGAAGTTGAGATTGATAGAAAAAAGTCCGGAAGTTTGGGCGTTTATGCTGGACAAATTGGACAGCAGCTAAGAAACTCTTTATTTGGTGCTAAAGCCGGAGTTTACAAGAAAAATGGAGAGGATTATGATATAAATGTTAGATTTGATGAAAAATACAGAAAAAATTCTGAGAGCCTTCTTGACCAATATATTGTGTTTCGTGACCAATCAAATGGAAAAATCAAAGAAGTACCCATAAGCGCAACTGTCAAGTTAAAAAATGCTAATTCGTTTAGTGCAATAAAACACAAAGATTTGAGTAGGGTAGTAACAGTTTATTCTCCAATTTTAGCGGGTTATAATGCCAACGAAGTATTTTTAAACGTTAAAAAAGCAATTGAAACAGGTTTTGAGGGTTTTAAAAATAACGTTAGTTACTCATTTACTGGTGAAATTGCAGAACAAGAAAAAAACATGTCGTTTTTAGTTAGCGCTCTTTTTACCGCATTGGGCTTAATTCTTTTTCTTCTTGTTCTTCAATTCAATTCGCTTTCAAATCCCCTAATTATACTTTTATCAATTTTTTTAAGTTTCACAGGCGTACTCTATGGGATAAGTATTTTCAATATGCCTTTTGTAATTATGATGACTATGATGGGTATCATCTCCTTATCAGGGATCGTTGTAAACAATGGAGTTGTTTTGATTGATTATACCAATCTGCTTGTTGAAAGAAAGAAATTAGATTTAGGAATCGAGGCTGACAAACCTCTTCAAATCGAAGATTTTAAAAATTCTGTAATTAGCGGTGGGGCAGCAAGGCTAAGACCTGTTTTACTAACTGCTATAACAACCATTTTAGGATTAATCCCTTTAGCAACAGGTTTAAACATTAACTTTTTTACCCTAGTTTCTGAATGGAATCCCAACTTTTTTGTTGGAGGTGATACAGTTGTATTTTGGGGGCCTTTATGTTGGACAGTTATTTTTGGATTAACTTTTGCTACTTTTCTGACACTCGTTATAGTGCCTATAAGTTTTTATCTGGTTTACAGAATCAAATTATATTTTTATTCTTTAAGAGAATTATAAATGAACTAAATTGCAAGTAAAACCTCTTATATGTTTAGAACATCAAATTGTGGCGATTTAACTATTTCTAATGTAGGTGAAATAGTTACCCTAGCTGGTTGGGTTAGTCGTATAAGAGATAAAGGTTTTGTTTTGTGGATTGATCTAAGAGATCGGTACGGAATTACTCAGATTATTTTTGATGAAAAAAGATCAAGTATTGAATTTATGGATAAAGTGAGGAAGATCCATAGAGAATATGTAATTCAAATTAAAGGAAAAGTAATCGAAAGAGAATCTAAAAATCCAGATATTAAGACGGGTGATATTGAAATTTTAGCAAGCTCATTAGATATTTTAAATGAATCTATCACACCACCTTTTACAATAGAAAATAATACAGATGGTGGTGAAGAGCTAAGAATGAAATATAGGTATTTGGACATTAGAAGACCAGTGATTCAAAAAAATCTACTTATGAGATCAAATCTTAGCCTAGAAATAAGAAAATTCCTGGTTTCTAAGCAGTTTGTTGAAGTTGAAACTCCATATTTAATAAAATCTACACCTGAAGGTGCGAGAGATTTTATTGTTCCTTCAAGAATGAATAAAGGCGATTTCTATGCTTTACCACAGTCACCTCAAACTTTCAAACAACTATTGATGGTATCTGGTATGGATAAATATTTCCAAATAGTAAAATGTTTTAGGGATGAAGATTTAAGATCCGATAGACAGCCTGAATTTACTCAAATCGACTGTGAGATGTCATTTGTAAGTGAAGATGATGTTTTAAATGAATTTGAAGAACTTATAAAATTTATAATTAAAAAATTTAAAGGCACTGAATTGAATTCATTCACAAGAATGACATATTCTGAAGCTATTGAAAAATACGGATCTGACAAACCTGATATTCGATATGGTATGGAGTTCGGTAATTTAACTAAAGTAGCCAGAGGAAAAAATTTTAAAATTTTTGATTCTCAAGAAGTAGTTTTGGGACTATCAGTACCAAATGGAGCCAATTTTTCACGAAAACAAATTGATAGTTTAATCGAATTTAGTAAATCTCATGAAGAAGGGGCAAACGGTATCGTCTGGGTGAAATATAATAAAGACAAAACTTTCAAGTCTTCTGTTGATAAATTTTTCAACACAAAAGATTTGTCCATATGGGCAAAGATTTTAGTTTGCAAACCTGGTGATTTAATGCTTGTTATTTCAGGTCAGAAAACCGAAGTTTATAAACAATTATCTTTATTGAGATTAGAGCTTGCGAATCGTTTAAATTTGAAAAATAATAAAGAGTTTGCCCCTTTGTGGATAACTGATTTTCCCCTATTTAATTGGAACGAAGAAAAAAATGGATTTGATTCTGTTCATCATCCTTTCACAGCACCTAAAGATGAAGATTTGGAATTATTAGACAAAAATCCAAATCTAGTAAAATCAAAAGCATACGATTTGGTTCTAAATGGAAATGAAATTGGAGGCGGATCTATTCGAATTCATAATGGAAATATACAAAGAAAAGTTTTTAAAATTCTTGGTCTTTCTGAAAAGGAATCTAATGATCAATTTGGATTTCTAATAAATTCATTTAAATATGGTGCACCTCCCCACGGTGGAATAGCCATTGGCTTTGACAGACTTGTAGCCATTCTAAATGGAAATGAGTCAATCAGAGACTTTATAGCTTTTCCAAAAAATAATCAGGGTAAAGACATTATGTTAAATTCACCTTCCTCAATTAGTAAAGAACAACTTGAAGAATTAGGTTTAAAAATTAATAAACCATACAATAAATGAGGATTTTTCTTAATATTTTATTTTGGAGTTTAACATCATCTCTTTTTCTTGGCTTATATCTTAAAGAAAGATTTGCCAATGATATAAGTGAAATTTTAATTGGCTTTTCAGTTTTAGCACTTAGTTTTTTGTATCTACCACTGTTTTTATATCACAGATATAAAGGAAAGGACCTTTCAAAATATACTTTCAACGATAAAAAATTAAGAAAAAGAGAATAATATTAAATAATATGTGAATTATTTTAGTGATAAAGGCTTTTTTAATAAAAATTGCTTAAAATAATAAATTTATTAAAAACATAACTAAAGATACCAATTCATTAGCGTATATTCGTACTTCATATTTATTTAAATGTTAGGAAAAGTAAAATTTTTTAATTCCTCTAAAGGTTACGGATTTATTATAGACGATGAAACTGGTGAAGACGTTTTCGTTCATGTTACATCATTAAATGGTTTAAAAATAAATGAGGGTGATAAAGTTGAATACGTAATTGAAGAAGGGGAAAGAGGGAAAACCGCGACGAATATTCAATTAGTTTAATTTTAGATTATTATAATTTCGTTTTTTTTCAAAAAAACGATTTAGTAACTCTTCTGATTCTTTCTTTAAAATTCCACCACTTGTGGAAATATTTTTAGGCAAGAACTTTTTTGAATTAAATCCTATTTTTTTGTTAGTATCAGATGCTCCGTATACTATACGATTAATTTGTGAATATTTAAGCGCGGCTATACACATTGCACACGGTTCAAGTGTGACATAAATAGTACACCCTATTAGATATTTTCCTCCAATATAATTTGAAGCAGAAGTAATGGCTAACATTTCAGCGTGAGCTGTAACATCACTTAACTGCTCAGTCATATTATGAGCCCTTGAAATTATTTTATCTTTTATCGTAATTACTGCCCCAACTGGTATCTCCTCTTTTTGAAAAGCTAATTTTGCTTCTTCCAAAGCTTTAGTCATAAAAAATTTATCTTTTAAAAATTGATCACTCATTTAAAAAAAATTATTGTTATTTAGATTAATTTAGAGACAAAAACTCGTCTATAATTAGAACTACTTGATATAAATATAATAACTAGGTAACTCGACTTAAAACTTATTAATGCAAGAAAAGAAAAAAATATATTTTATCGATGCTTATGCATTAATTTTTAGAGGATACTATGCTTTTATAAAAAACCCTATTGTAAACTCTAAAGGATTTAATACTTCTGCAATTTACGGATTTATGAACTCTTTACTTGATTTAATTAAAAGAGAAAAACCAGAATACGTTGCGGTTTGTTTTGATAAAGGTGGTTCAGCAAGTAGATCTGAAATTTTTCCAGATTATAAAGCAAATCGTCTTGAAACTCCTGAAGCTATAACTTTAGGAATTCCTTACATTAAAAAAATTCTAAATGCAATGGACATTTCGTCAATAGAAATAGAAGGATATGAAGCAGATGACATTATTGGAACTTTAGCTAAAAAAGCAGAGAAAAATGATTTTAATGTATTCATGGTAACTCCAGATAAAGACTTTGCACAATTAGTTTCTAAAAACATATTTATATATCGACCTGCACGTATGGGTAATGACGTAGAAATAATGGGCATAAAAGAAGTTAATGAAAAGTTTGAAATTGAAAATCCAAAACAAGTAATTGATTATCTTGGAATGGTTGGGGACAGTGTTGATAATATTCCCGGTCTTCAAGGTGTAGGAGATAAAACAGCAAAAAAATTCATTAAAGAATTTGGGAGCATTGAAAATTTATTAGATAACACAGACAAAATAAAAGGAAAACTTGGAGAAAAAATTGAGGCCAATAAAGATTTAGGATTGCTTTCAAAAAAGCTTGCTAGGATTATTTTAGATGTTCCCGTTGATTTTGAAAAGACAAAATTTAAATTAGAAAATCCCAATTCTGATAAGCTAAATAAAATCTTTGAAGAACTTGAGTTTAAGAGAATTAAAGAAACTACTCAAAAATTATTTTTTGTTTCAAATAAAGATATTGTTGATTTAAAAGAAATTAAAAAAACTGAAACAATAGAAGGTTTACAAACAAATATGTTTGAAAACTTAAAGGAAGAAAAAAATGGTGAATTAAAAAATATTGATACCCAAAAACATTTTTATCAAACAATAAATACAAGTTTGGGTTTTGACTTGTTTTTGAGTAAATTATTAAAACAAAATATTGTATCATTCGATACAGAAACTACTAGTTTAGATGCTTTAAATGCAGAATTGGTTGGTATTGCATTTTCATGGAAAAAAGGAACAGGCTATTATCTGCCATTTCCTGAAAATATAAGTCAATGCCAAACTCTTATTTTAAAACTTAAGCCTTTTTTCGAAAGTGAAAAAATTAAAAAAATTGGTCATAATTTAAAATATGACATTAAAGTTTTATCCAATTATTCTATCTATGTACAAGGGCCTCTTTATGATACGATGATTGCTCATTATTTAATAAATCCAGATGGACGACACAATTTAGATTTTTTAGCTGAAAGGTATTTAAATTATAAATGCAAGCCGATTTCTGACTTAATTGGCCCTAAGGGTAAGAATCAGAAAAACATGAAAGATGTTTTGATTGAAGATCAAAAAGAATATGCCGTAGAAGACGCAGATATAACATTACAACTTAAAGATTTTTTCGATCAAATGGATAAAAATATTCAAAGTGAAAAACTTTTAAATGAAGTTGAATTCCCATTAATAAATGTATTGTCAAAAATGGAGTCTGAGGGATTTAATTTGGATTCGACATTTTTGGGACAAATGGAAATTGATTTAAATAAGGAGATACAAGAACTTGAAAAAATAATTTTTGAAAGTTCTGGTGAGGTTTTCAATCTATCCTCACCAAAACAGTTAGGTGTAATTTTGTTCGAGAAATTGAATTTAGTTGATAAACCTAAAAAAACTAGAACAGGTCAATACTCTACATCAGAAGAAGTACTTTCATTTCTTGGTAAAAAACATAAAATAATTGAAGACATTTTAAATTGGAGATCTATAAACAAATTACAAACTACTTACGTAAAAGCATTGCCTGAAGAAATAAATGCCAAAACAAAAAGAATTCATACTGTTTTTAATCAAGCTGTTGCCTCTACAGGAAGGTTAACATCGAATAAGCCTAATTTACAAAATATTCCTATTAGAACTAAGAAAGGTCAACTAATAAGGAAGGCATTTATCCCTAGAGATAAAAATCATCTTATAATTTGTGCAGACTATTCTCAAATTGAGCTAAGAATAATCGCTTCATTAAGTAATGATTCAAATATGATTAAAGCATTTAAAGAAGGTAAAGATATTCACCTATCAACAGCTTCAAAAGTTTATAATATTCCAGAGGACAAGGTTACAAGACAGCAGAGGTCAAATGCTAAAACTGTGAATTTTGGAATAATTTACGGTGTGTCAGCCTTTGGATTAAGCCAACAAACAGATTTAAATAGAGCCGAGTCTAAAGAAATGATTGATACATATTATAAAAACTATCCAAAATTAAAAGAATACATGTCATCACAAATTCAGTTTGCACGAGAAAATGGTTATGTGTCGACATTGCTCAAAAGGAGAAGATATTTAAAAGATATTAACTCTCAAAATGCAATAGTTAGAGGTGCTGCAGAAAGAACAGCTATAAATGCCCCTATCCAAGGATCAGCAGCCGATATAATTAAATTAGCTATGATTCAGATCGATAAAAAAATTTATAAGGAGAATTTACAAAGCCGAATGATTCTTCAGGTTCATGATGAACTGGTTTTTGATGTTCCTAAAGAGGAAAAAGATGTACTATCTAAAATTGTTAAAACGGAAATGGAAAATGCTTTGAATCTTGAAGTCCCACTTGTTGTAGACTTAGGAATAGGTAAAAATTGGCTTGAAGCTCATTAATTTTAAACTAGAGAAACCCTAATAAATGAAGTAATACTAAGGTTTTTGTCTATGGACTTGACATAATCTTCAACTGAAACCTTTGAATCTTTTATATATGACTGCCTTACAAGTGTATTATCTTTATAGAATCTTTTTAGTTTTCCAACTATAATATTATCAATTATATTTTCTGGCCTTCCTTCCTTAACTAACTGTTCTTTTATAATTTCGGTTTCTTTCTCAACTATACTCGAGTCAACTGAATTTTCATTTAAGGCCAATGGATTCATAGCTGCTACTTGCATTGCAACATTCTTTGATACCTCTTCGGCAACTGGATTTGAGTCTGAAAGCGCAACCATAGCTGCAATTTTATTTCCGGCGTGTACATAACCTCCAATATGTTTTCCGGATAATTTTTTGAAGTTTCCAATTTCTATTTTTTCTCCAATTATTCCAGTTTGTTCGATTAATTTATCTGATATGCTTAAATCACCATTTTTTGAATTAAGAAGACTTTCCATAGAACTTACATTTTCAGCAACATTTAAAATTTCAGAAGCAAAATTTAAAAAATCCTTATTCTTAGCGACAAAGTCCGTTTCACAATTTAAAGAAACGATAACGCCTTCAGATTTTTGTTCATTAATCTTTAGCAAAACAACACCTTCAGTAGATTCTCTTTCTGCTCTATTTGCAGCAACCTTTTGACCTTTTTTTCTCAATATTTCAATTGCCTTTTCATGATTTCCATTTGCTTCTACTAAAGCTTTTTTACAATCCATCATTCCAGCTCCAGTTGATTTTCTTAAATCATTGACTTCAGTTGCAGTAATTTTCATACCTAATAAATTATTTATTTTCTTTTTCCTCTTTGCCTTTATTTTTAGAGTCAACGCTTTTACTTTTTTCACTCATTTCAGGCACAATTTCAGGACTATCGGAGGAATCTTTTGACTCAGAATTGGCTGCAGCATCTTTTTCATTCTGTCTTAATTCGAGACCTTCTTTGATGGCATCCACAACAATAGTTAATATTTTTTTTATGGCTTTTGAAGCGTCATCATTTGAGGGGATAGGATAATCTATATCTCTAGGATCAGAATTTGTATCAACCATTGCAAAAATTGGTATTTTAAGCTTTTGAGCTTCTTTAACCGCAATATTTTCTCTTTTCACATCTACTATAAAAATTGCTCCAGGTAATCTTGTCATATCTGAGATTGAGCCTAAATTTTTTTCAAGCTTAGCTCTATTTCTGTCTACTTGTAGTCTCTCTTTTTTAGAAAGCGTTTCAAATGTACCGTCTTTCTTCATTCTATCAATCGAAGCCATTTTTTTTACAGCCTTTCTGATAGTGACAAAATTTGTCAACATTCCTCCAGGCCATCTTTCAGTGATAAATGGCATGTTTATACCTTTCATTAATTCCGATACGATATCTTTAGCCTGTTTTTTTGTTGCCACGAAAAGAATTTTTCTTCCTGTGGATGCAATTTTCTTTAATGCTTCACAAGCCTCTAGTAATTTAGCAGATGTCTTATAAAGATTAATTATATGTATTCCATTTTTTTCAGAATAAATATAATTAGACATATTTGGGTTCCATTTTCTTGTTAGGTGGCCAAAATGAACACCTGAGTCAATAAGGTCTTTTATCTCAACTTTTTGCATTTTGATTAACGTTTCGAAAATTGGAATTTTTTTCTTGCTTTTTTTCGTCCATATTTTTTTCTTTCGACATTTCTTGAGTCTCTAGTAAGTAATCCCTCGGGTTTAAGAATTTTTCTGTTTTCTTCATTCAATACACAAAGAGCTTTGGCTAGTGCAAGCCTGATTGCCTCTACCTGACCGTTAACACCTCCTCCAACAACGTTAACATTTATACTGTATTGATTTAGGTTGTTTGTGAGACTTAAGGGTTGTAATAGTTTGAACTGAGATACTGCAGTTGGGAAATATTCTTTGAAACTCTTAGAATTAATATTTATTTCAGCTTTACCACTAGAAATAAATAATCTAGCTATTGATTTCTTTCTTCTTCCCGTAACATGAATTTTTTCCATTATTAAATATTTATTTTAAATTCTTCTGGATTTAAGTTTTCGAACTTATGGTTTTCTCCATTAACAACTCTCAGATTTTTGAAAATTGCAGAACCTAATTTATTTTTGGGAAGCATTCCTCTAACAGCTTTTTCTATTAATATTGAAGGATTTTTGGATAAAATTTGTTCTGCAGTCAATGATTTCTGACCACCGGGGTAACCAGTATGCCTTATGTATAGTTTTTGTTTCAATTTATTTCCAGTAAGTTTTATTTTTTCCGCATTTTTTACAATAACATTATCCCCGCAATCAACATGTGGAGTAAAATACGGTTTATTTTTTCCTCTAATTAAAGAAGCAACGCTTGTTGCAAGTCTTCCTAAAGAAATATCAGTGGCATCTACCAATAACCACTTTTTTTCTATGTTTGAAGAATTAACCGACTTTGTATACAAAATATTTTTTTTCAAACTGAAAATCTTATTAATTAAGTGCGTGCAAATGTAATACATTAATTTTTTATTCCCAATTAGGTAAGAAAAATTAATCTATTTAAAAAGGTAAATCATCCTCTACTTCACTGTCTTCGTCAGTTTTTTCCTCAAAACCTGGAGCTTGGTCTGGCGATGGAATCTTATCTTTTTCCATTGAATCTTCCTTTTCAATTCTCCATCCATGTATTGAATTAAAATATTTAACATCTCCTTCTGGATTCTCCCATTCTCTTCCTCGAAGATTGATGCTTATTTTTACGTTTTCTCCAACATTAAAAGAATCCAATAATTCACATCTGTCTTGAACGAATTCTATTAATAAATGTTGAGGATATTGTTCTTGTGTTGTGATGACAATTTCTCTTTTCCTAAAACCGTTGTCACCAAATGTTTTTACATCTCCTAAAACTTTAATTTTTCCTGATACTTCCACTTTTATTTATTTTAATTCAAAAATAATCATTCAAATTGAATTTCATAAATTAGAATTAAATAAGAAAATTCCCTTGGGTTCAAATAGACTAATTAAAAATTTAATTCTATTAGGTTCATTTATCATTGTAATATTTATTATTTGGAATACCTACGTGTTATTTCAATCAATGAAAAATGAAGAAAGAAAAAAAATGGAGCTTTGGGCAAGAGCTCAGAAAGAGCTTGCTCAAAACCCAAACTTAGAAAAAGATTTTGGAATTTTAGCTTTCGATGTACTTCAAAAAATTGGTTCTACACCAGTCATACAGGTTGATAAAAAAGGAAAAATAATAGATTATAAAAATATTGAATGGATTCAGGAACTAGACAAGGATTCAGTTGGTTTGTATTCTAAGCTTGAAAAGTTTAAAAGTGAAAATAATCCTATTAAAGTAATATACAAAAACATAATTAACCAAACTTTATATTATGGTGACACACCTCTTTTAAAAAAATTAAAAATTTATCCGATAGCGTTGCTGCTTATTATTTTCATATTCGCATTTCTGATAATTTTTCTATTTCAAACAAATAAATATTCGGAACAAAACAAACTTTGGGTTGGTATGGCTAAAGAAACTGCTCATCAAATCAGTACCCCTTTAACTTCACTGATGGGATGGATTGAAGTATTAAAGGAAAAAAAAATAAAAAGAGATTCTATTCTTGAAATCAAGAAAGACATAAATCGTCTTGAATTGATAGCAGAAAGGTTTTCCAAAATAGGAGCATCTCCAAAGCTAGAAAATGAAAATATAATTGATTTAATTTCAAAAACGCTTGAATATTTAAGAAAAAGGTCTGGAAATAAAGTCACTTGGAAATGGAATCCTCCAAAAAAAGCTATTAATATCCCAATGAATTCAACTTTGATTAGTTGGACTATAGAAAACATTGTAAAAAATGGTATAGACTCAATAAAAGGCGAGGGTGAAATAAAAATTGAGTTAATTAATTTAAATAACTTAGTGCGAATTTTGATTTCTGACAACGGTGTTGGAATAAAAGAAAATGCTGTTAGTAAAATATTTGAGCCAGGATATACAACTAAAAAAGGTGGATGGGGTCTTGGATTATCTTTAGTTGAAAGAATAATTGTAAACTTTCACAAAGGCAAAGTAATAATTAAAGAAACAAAATTTGGGAAGGGGACAACTTTCGAAATTTCTCTTAATAAGAAATTGAATCACTGATTTTTTTTGCTATTTTATCCATCTCTTCTTCTGAAAAAGATACTTTAAATTCAAAATTTACGTCTTTTTCTGATTTTATAGGAATAAGATGAATATGGGTATGATTTATCTCTAGTCCAACAACTGAAATGGCAACTCTAGAACAATCAATCGCTTTTTTAATTCCCAAAGCAACAATTCTAGCAAATCTCATTAAGTCCAGAAACTCAGTTTCAGACAAATCAAATATATAATCATTCCCTTTTTTGGGAATACACAACGTATGCCCTTCGGTATTTGGTCTTATGTCAAGAAAAGCTAGGTGTTTGTTGTCTTCAAATACTTTAAAACATTTTAGCTCTTTCTTTACTATTTTTGAAAAAATGCTTTCCAAAATTATCTAGTAATTTTCATTATTTGTAATTCAATCTTTCCACTTGGTACAGATATGATTGCTTTCTCCCCTTTTTTTTTGCCTAAAAGACCTTTACCTATTGGAGAATTAACAGAAATTTTACCTTTTGCAAGATCTGCTTCACTTTCAGCGACTAGGGTGTAGGTCATAGTTGAATTGCTTGATAAATTTTTTACGTCTACAGTTGATAAAATCAAAACTTTAGAATGATCTATGTCTGATTCGTTAACAATTCTAGCGTTAGATAATACTTCTTCTAATTTGGATATTCTTAGTTCTAATAGCCCTTGGGATTCCTTTGCTGCATCGTATTCTGCATTTTCACTTAAGTCTCCTTTGTCTCTAGCATCAGCAATTGCTTGTGAAGCTTTTGGCCTTTCTATGTCCTTTAATTGGTTAAGCTCATCCCTTAGTTTTTTCAAACCCTCTTCTGTGTAGTAAGATACTTTACTCATGATTTAAACGTTAAGAATAAAAAACCTTCCATTAACGGAAGGTCCTTTTTACAAATATATGAATTTGAGTTATATGGATGCAATTAGATTTAAAAACATCAAGAAATTATCCATTTTGATAATCTTTGTTTTTATTTCTTGTAATAAAAATTCTGTGATTAGAAATCCTTTTCTTGCTGAATTAGATTTCGAATTTTCAATTAATATAAATCTTCCTCTTTACAACAACCTCAAATTCACTGGTGGAAGTGTATTGATAAACAATTTTGGACACAAGGGAATTATTCTTTATAACCTAAATAACAATAACTATTTAGCTTGGGAAGCTAGTTGCCCAAACCATAAACCTAACTCTTGCTCAAAGACAGAAATAAATGGTAGTTTAACCGTATGCGGGTGTGAAAATTACCAATACAGCCTTGCAACTGGTCAATTAATTAATCCTTCACCAAATGATACTAATCCGTATGCGATGATTAATTATGGTGTAAGGGTTTCAGGTAATAATCTTGTCATTTACAATTAAAATCTTGTGCTAATACCTATTAAAAAGTTTCTCTCTGCCTGAGGATAATAACCTGCACCTTCTATTGTTTTGATAATTCCTGGTACAGAATAATCATCATCAAAAGTGTAAAAATAACCGTTAGATACATATTTCAATCCAAAAATATTATTGAATAGAATTGTAAGTCTGATATCTTTAAAAAAGGGGAAATTATTAGGTTGAAATACTAGATTAATGTCTGTAGTTGAATAAGCATCTAATTTTGAGTTTTCAGAGTCAATATTCCCCATGTATTGTTCTCCAACATATTTTGTTAGAACTGAAATTAAGGCCTTTTCACTTAGTTCATATTGAACCGCTGATGCCGCTATGATATTAGGTGAAAAAGATATGTTAGTATTGCCTATGTTATTTAAAACACCATCTCTTTTGAAATAAAAATCTATATTTTTATTTTCACTGAATGATAAATTTGGATTCCAGGATATTTTATTTGAAATATTGAAGCTACTTTCAAATTCTACTCCCAATCTATAACTGTCTCCTACATTTTGTCTAATTGGGGACCCTACCTCATCAATCTCACCAGTCAAAACAAGTTGGTCTTTGTATCTCATATAGTAGAGATTTAATGACCAATTCCTTTTTCTTAAACCTAATTCAAAATTATTCAATTTTTCTGGAAGTGGATTTCCATTTTCATAGTCTGTTCTGTTTGGCTCTCTGTGTGACTTTGCAAAAGAAAGATATAAATCGGTATTGTCCTTTACTCTATAAGTAATCCCTGCCTTGGGGTTGAAAAAAGCGAAGTTGTCACTGACATTTATTGGGACAAGTCCGTTCAAAACCCCATCCACTTTATAATTTATATTTCTTATTTGCAGATCGAGAAAACCTGTGAGTTTCTGAGAAATTTTACTTGTAAACTTGCTATAAATTGAGAATTCATTTTTTTCTCCCTTGTTTCTGTAAAATTCATGATTCGGATTTACTTGGCTTGAAAATCTTGACCACCTTAGTTTTCCAAAATGATCTCCATCATAGTTGCTTGCTAAAAATCCAAAAGCCATTTTTACAATCTGACTGTTGTATTGTAAATTTCCGGTAATGACATAATAATCATTGTCCAGCCACTTTCTTGTTACGTTATCTGCTCCTGAAATAACTTGGTTTTCAAAAGATATACTGTCTAACCCCAGATTGGAAAAGGAAGTCATTCCAGAGAAGGCATAATTTTCATCATACCATTTGTCGTTAAATTCTTCGTAATAGCCCCTTCCATAAGTATAATTGAGACCCAAAGAAGATGATAATTTATCGCTATAAATTTGATTCCAGTGAAATTGTAAATGATCTTGCTTATAATTATCAACTTGATTATAGTAAAAGTCTTGAAAATCCCCATTTTCGTCATAAATTTCTCCAGCGGGATTGTATCGTCTGTTTTTGTTAAGCATTTCAGAGTCTACCCCGTACCATGACTGATAAGTTACTTCATGTCCACCGAAAAGTAATGCTTTAAATAATGTGTTTTTATTTGAAAAAGAGGTTTGTAAAAAATAGGATGTTAAATCTGAGGATGCCCTTTCTATATATCCATCAGAAACTATCTTAGAAAATCTCCCTGAAATTTGAAAATTGTCATTTATTCCACCAGTTGAAAATCTTAATGTATTTTTTAAAGTTGAAAAACTACCCAAACTAGTTGAAATTTCTATAAATTTTTCTTTAGAAATTGCATCAGTTAGAATATTTAAACTTGCACCAAACGCAGCGGAACCGTTTGTTGAAGTTCCCACTCCCCTTTGTAGTTGAATATTTTCAACTGAAGAACTAAAATCTGGCAAATTAACCCAAAAAGTTCCTTGAGATTCACTGTCATTATAAGGAATTCCGTTTATTGTCACGTTCACTCTAGTGGCGTCACTACCTCTAACCCTAATTCCTGTATAACCGATACCTGCCCCTGCGTCTGAATATGTTACTACAGATGGTAAAAAATTCAGTAAAATAGGTAGATCCTGTCCTAGATTTCTTGGTTCCAAGTTGCTTTTATCAATATTTGAAAAACTAAATGGTTGTTCTTTTAAAGCTCTAATAGCAGTAACGTTAATTTCCTCAAGAGAGATAAGCTGAAAATTTAAAGAATCTTTTTCTTTTTCCTGAGAATAAAATCTACAGAATAGAGGAATTATGGAGAATAATATTAAAAGCGTATTTTTCATTTTAAAAAAATTAAATAGGGAAACTATAAATACGCTGTATTCCTTGGCAGCATTACCCGCCCAGGTTCTATGGGTATAATCTCAGCTTCTTAAAGCACCCCCTGATTTGTTCTAAAATTAGAAAAATAAATTCTAATTAGTCAAAGATTTTATCTAAAATTAAAATAGCTCTTTTTAATCTTTCCTTCTTGTCACCGCTAACAACAGAATGTTTAATTTTATTAATCTCCAGTTGCTTCTTGAAGTAACTAAACATTTCATCTCTATTATCTGGTCTGTCTCTTAAATCATCTTTTACCCATGGAACATCTATATTGGTTAAAAAATAATAGTCATATTTAACTGATTTAAAAATATTTTTTATTTCTGGTGAAGAATACCCATTAAAATGAGTTTCAGACCATACTTTTGTAACTAAAATATTTGTATCACAAAAAATAAATTTTTTTGATTTGGATATCATTTTATTTTCCAAATTTATTTGACCTAGAGCAATATTGATTAAATCATTCAAATTGCATTTCCCCTTATGTAAATCCCATTTTTTTTGGAGATATTCTCTTGCATACTCAGGCACACATTTTGTCTCATAATGATTAGCTAAATCATTAGCAAGAGTGGTTTTACCGGTACTTTCCGGTCCATAAATTACAATTCTTTTACAGTTAGTTTTTTTTTGTTTAATTCTTTTAGCCATGTAAAAAATCCTAAAATTGCAATAATAGTAAAAGTAAGGTATTGAATCGATGTAAAATAAAGACCCTTATGAAAATATAGGGGGATAGATATAATATCTCCGACAATCCACAATATCCAGTGTTCAATTTTTCTTCTAGCCATAAACCACATTGCAGAACAAAAAATAGCAGTTGTTAAAGTATCAATAGACGAAACATAACTTTTCCCCCAATTTGATATGTTGTAAATATACTTTACGGTGATAAACACGAAAACGAAAACAATTAAACCAAAAATTAATTCATTTAAATTCAGTCTTGAGATTTTATTTTGAAAAATTCCTTCATCTTTTTTACTCCAAAAAAACCATCCATATATACTCATTAAAAAAAAATATGCATTAATAATTAAATCTCCTAAAAGCTGGTTTTTTAAAAGTATCCATACATAAATTAAGGTTGAAATTATACCTGTAGGATAAACTAAAATTTTATTATTTTTTGCATACCATACGCTTAAAACACCAAGAACTGCAGCAAAAAACTCAAGCCCTAAATCGAAGCTAATCTGTTCTAAAAATTGAATCATATGGAATTTTCAATCAAATGGAATATATTTACTCCTATCGGATTTAAATATTTTCAAACTAATAATGCCAGCATCTATTTCTTCAAAGCATTCTTGAATTGACTTAGTTAAAAAATACATTAATGAGGTATATTCTCCGTAGATATGAGTGCTTAACGGATTTTCATCATACTTGAAACCTGATTTTCTAATTAATAAAATAAAGTTTTTAATTTTATCCTTGTACTCTTCTTCGAGTGGTGCTAAAGTAATTTCAACTGAAATTTTCATAAATAAGACAAAGTTAATTGATGATTTTCAAAATTAATGAAATGTAAATTAATTGAAATTTTTTTATCATTTAAATGAACCTGACCATGACCATATTTTGATTGCATATCAAATTTGTCTAAAACAATCTCTTCTTTTAATGATAATTTATTTTTAAATAAACACTTGTAAATGGCTTCTTTACAAGTCCATAGCCTAGTAATGACTTTAACGTCATCAGATTTCATAAAATATTTTTCTTTCATGTTGATAAATTTTGATTTGATATTTAAAACTTTTGGACGATAAAATTCAACATCTACTCCAATCCTTTGAAAACCTATGCCAACCACAGCATAATTAATTGTATGAGAAATTGAAAAGTAAACATTTTTTCTAAAAGGTAGAGATTCGTAAAAAATACTATTTAGTTCATTTAATCCAGCCATTTCAATGAGTTTTCTAGATGCTAAAAATTGTTTTTTATGTGAAATCTGTTTCCTTCTTTCCAATTCCCTCTCTTGGTCATCCGTTAATTGAATTAAGGATTTTAAATCCGTGTAGGTTTCATCAATCTTCCATATCAAAATTCTGATATTTTTTTTTACTATAATTTCTTTAATAAACGGCATTTGAAAATTAAAATAAAGTAAGTAGCTTTGCACTAAAATAAAAATTATTATGAACAACAAGATAGAAACGCTCCAATATAAAGTGAAAGATATTGGTCTGGCTGAATGGGGAAGAAAAGAAATCAATCTTGCTGAGGCTGAAATGCCCGGATTGATGCAATTAAGAGAGGAGTATTCTAAATTAAAACCTTTAAAAGGAGCAAGGATAGCCGGGTGCTTACATATGACAATTCAAACTGCTGTATTGATTGAAACACTTGTTGACTTGGGAGCAGAAGTGACTTGGAGTTCATGTAATATTTTTTCTACTCAAGATCATGCTGCCGCTGCGATTGCATCCGCAGGGATACCCGTATTTGCTTGGAAAGGAATGAATGAAGAAGAATTTGAGTGGTGCATAGAACAAACACTGTTTTTTGGTGACGAAAAAAAGCCCTTAAATATGATATTAGATGATGGAGGTGATTTAACTAATATGGTACTCGACAAATATCCAGAACTTGTTGGAAAAATTAAGGGTCTGTCGGAAGAGACTACGACAGGTGTTTTAAGATTATATGAAAGAATGAAAAATGGAACACTACCATTACCCGCAATTAATGTTAATGATTCTGTTACAAAATCAAAGTTCGACAATAAATACGGATGCAAAGAAAGTGCTGTTGACGCTGTAAGAAGAGCAACAGATATTATGCTCGCAGGTAAAAGAGTTTTAGTAGCTGGTTATGGAGATGTTGGTAAGGGAACGGTGGCATCCTTTTCTGGAGCTGGTGCTATAGTAACAGTATCTGAGATAGATCCAATTTGTGCCCTTCAAGCCGCCATGGACGGCTATGAGGTCAAAAGAATCGACTCAGTGATTGAAAAAATGGATATTATAGTTACAGCAACCGGTAACAAGGACATAATTACTGGAGAACATTTCAAAAAAATGAAAGATAAAACCATTGTGTGTAATATTGGTCATTTTGATAATGAAATTGATATTTCTTGGCTTGAAGAAAATTTTTCTCACCAAAAAGTTGAAATAAAACCACAAGTGGACCTTTATAAAATTAATAATGGTGTAGAAATTATAATTTTGGCTGAAGGCAGACTTGTTAATTTAGGTTGTGCCACAGGACATCCAAGCTTTGTAATGAGTAATTCATTTGCAAACCAAGTGCTTGCTCAAATAGAGCTTTGGAAAAACCATGCAAACTACAAAAATAATGTTTACACTTTACCTAAACATTTGGATGAGAAAGTTGCTAAACTCCACCTAAAACATCTAGGGGTTGAAATAGAAAGCTTATCTGAAAATCAGGCAAAATATATAGGTGTTAACAAAAATGGACCTTACAAGCCTGATTATTATAGATACTAGCGTTAATTAGAGTTCAAAATATTTAAGTTTCAATTGAAACGTAAGATTTGTTGTCCTTCTTTTTGGTAAATTTTACTAATCCATCAACCCGCGCGTGCAGAGTGTGATCTTTACCGATATAGACATTTGTTCCAGGATTGTGAACTGTTCCCCTCTGCCTAACTATTATGTTTCCTGCCTTAGCAAATTGGCCACCAAAAATTTTAACACCCAATCGTTTAGATTCCGATTCTCGTCCGTTTTTTGAGCTTCCTACACCTTTTTTATGTGCCATTTATATTTAATTTAAAGAGTTTATAGTCTCGATTAAATCGTTTTTTTTCATAGACGAATAACCGCTAATTTTTTTCCTTTTTGCGATATCTTTGAGTTCAAGCAAACTTTTCGATTTTAAATCAGGTTTATCATTATTTTCTTTAGTATTTAGCTTCCTTGAATTGCTTTCACTTGGAGTTGCTTTTTTTAAATTTTTATTTTTTACAGTTTTAATATTAGAAATAGACTCAATTAAAATCTCAGACAAGTGTTGTTTGTGCCCATTTTTAACTCTGTAACCTTTTCTTCTTTTCTTCTTAAAAACAATAACTTTATCTCCCCTAAGATGCTTGATGATTTTTGCTTTTACAGAATATCCATCTATTGTAGGAGTTCCTAAACTAAATTCTTTACCGTTATCAATCAATAGGACATTTTCAAAAAAAACTTCAGAACCCTCTTTTTCATCAAGCTTGTTAACTATTAATTTTTGGTCCTTATGAACCTTGAATTGCTGGCCTAAAATTTCTACTACTGCAAACATTTTTTTCTTTGGATTGCAAATTTACTTAATTTAATTTAGGAACCTAGCATATTTATCTAAATCTTAATTAGAATAAAGCACTAACAAAAAGTTTTTTCTAAATTTACCTTTTGCTTTTTAACCTTTAAAATACTAATTATCAAAATTAAATTTCTTTTATTGCATTTTTTAATATTTATTGGATGTACACCTGAGTATGTACCAACTTTAGATTCAAGTGCGGATCAATCTGGAATTATATCCCCGACTGGTGATCCAGATGGTAGAGTCGGAGAACTTGAAGCTACATTTTTGTCTTCCGAAAATAACTTTACATTTTCAGAAAGTTCAATGAGTTCTGATACATTTTCTGTTTCATATGTTTCTACAGCTCAAAATTTTGATATTTTCAAATGGGTTTTTGAAGGTGGATATGTCAGTAGTTCTGGCTCAAGTACTACATCAAGTGGTACAACAATTGTTGAAGGGAATATCAATGATCCAAGTACATCAAGCCAAATAGGAGTTTTGGTTGAATATCGTGACGGTTTTGGTAGATATGACGTTACTCATGCGGTGGCTAACTCTGCTAGTTTTGATGTAAATACTAAGTCAGATTATGTTACTTATGAATATTTGGACAACCTTAAAGTTCAAAGTTCTTCAAACCCTGATGGATGGACAAATACATCCGGACTATGGTATAGTCCGTCAGACACATCAACAGCAACTTTTTCAGTCTGTGAAAATTCAATTGTTGGCTTTTATGACAATGACAATTTTACACTTACGGAACCAATCGATATTACAAAAGAATTTTCAAATTTCGGGACAAGTAAAAAAAATTTAGTTTTTGAATATAAAATTGATTTCATTGTTCTGCCAGCTATTTCTAATAACTTAAAAAGGATTTCCCTCGGATATACTCCAAATTTATCTTCATCATCAAGCATTACTATTGAGGCTGGGGAGTTATGGTCAAATTTTTCAAATGAATCTACTGACTTTAGACAAGTTATTATTCCTCTCCCTTTAATTTCTAATTTTAATTTAAGTTTTACAAAATATCCCTCTGTAGTTAATGCAAATGGAAGACAGGCTTATCCTTTCAATGTTTGCTTAAGAAATATAAAAATTATTCCCTCTGAATAAATTTTACTTCAACTTTTTATAATTTGAATTTGTTGATTTAAACTCAGGAACAATATTTTTTATTGACGAGACTAGAGAACTAGTGCTTTTTGAGTTTGAAGCATCATCAATTAATTGTAATATCATTGTTTTCACACTTATATCAATTTTTTGTTTGTCAGCTATAAAAATTAATTTATTGTGTGACTTTTTAAGATTTTCTTGATCAGTTAGTAACTCCTCATAAAGTTTTTCTCCTTCATTTAAACCACTGAATTTAATTTCAATATCCTCATTTTCAATTAAACCAGACAATCTAATCATATTAATTGCTAAATCAATAATTTTTACTGGTTTTCCCATATCAAAGACATATATCTCTCCGTGATTTCCTGTTGCACCCGCCTCAAGAACTAATTGACACGCTTCGGTTATAGTCATGAAAAATCTAGTGACTTTTGGATGAGTTACCGTTACAGGTCCCCCTTTAGCTATCTGACCTTGAAAAATAGGAACAACTGACCCATTTGATCCTAAAACATTTCCAAATCTTGTCGTTATTATTTTTGTTTTATTTTCCGAGGAAATCCCAGAGACATACATCTCAGCAATTCTTTTGGAAGCTCCCATGATATTGGAAGGGTTAACAGCCTTATCGGTTGAAACAAATACAAAGGTAGAAACGCCTCTATTTATTGCCGTATCGATAATATTTTTAGTCCCTAATATATTGTTTAGTATTGTAGCTCGAGGCATATTTTCTGTCATATAAACGTGCTTGTATGCAGCTGCGTGGAAAACAACGTCAATTTTAAACTTAGAAAAACAAAATTCCACTGAATTTAAATCGGTTACACTTTTCAATAAGTAATGGAAATTTGTTTTAGACTTCTTGTTTTCAAGTTCTTTTTTAATATTAAAAAGAGAATTCTCGTTATTATCAAATAATATTATTTCTTTCGGACTAAACTTTAGAAGTTGTCTGACAATCTCACTTCCGATTGAACCTGCAGCACCAGTGACAAGAATAGCTTTTTTAAAATATTGTTTCTTGTTTTTGTCTTGATCAATGTTTATCTGATCTCTTTTCAATAGGTCTTCAATTTTAAATGGTGTTAAATCATTAATCACCCCTTTATTTATAGCTAAATTATCAATTGATGGAACCTTGAAAATTTTAACTTTTTTACTCTTAAAAAAATTAAATAGTGAGTTTTTATTCTTTTGGCTGAGCTTATTTGTTGTAATAATTATTTGATTAACTCCTGAACCTTTATTACTAATCTTTTGAAGTTTGTTATTTAAACTTTGTACAGGTAAACCCTCAATTGTTCTACCTATTTTAGATTTATCATCATCCAAAAAACCAACAACCTTTATTGAATTGCTATCATCCAAAGCTCTTTTAACTCTAACTCCGTTTGTTCCTGCTCCGTAAAGTAATGTACTTAAAAGCATGTCATCTTTAGTGGTCCTATTGTATAAAATCTTAACGATAAGTCTATAAAATACCAAAAGAGATAAACTAAAATAAAAGAGTAATAATAAATAATTAAAGTGAGCCCTTGTGTCTGCGCCTATGTAAATTGAATAACTAACAATTGATAATATTAGACCAAGGCTTAACTTGCTAATATCAATGAAAGTCGTAAATCTAAGAAACATACTATATCCTTTAAAAAAAAGGATATACATAAGAGAAAAAAATAAAAATGTTATTTTATCTTGCCATCCTCTTAAAACTAGAATAGAACCATTTAAAAAATTGAGTAATTCCATTGCAAGTGTTAAACAAACAGCGTCCATTACAAACGCATATTTTTTTGAATAATGTTTTTTAAAAATTTTTTGGAACATTACTTTATTGAAAAAATTTTGGTTAGTTTGAGTTTTATTCTTCTTTTATCATCGTCACCCATATTACTCCCTGAAGGCAGACATATCCCCTGTTCAAATAATAAATTTGAAACTCCATTCCCATAAAAGGGATTATTTTTAAAGATTGGTTGCATATGCATTGGCTTCCATAAACGTCTAGTTTCTATTCCTTCCTCCTCAAATTCAGAAATTATTCGATTAACCGAAGTACCACAAGCTTTTTCATCAATAATTATACATGTTAGCCATCTATTTGAAAAATAACCCTTAGGCTCTTTTAAAAAAGTTACACCTTTTATCCCTTTTAAAAGTTCATAATAGAACATATAATTTTTTCTTCTTTTATTTACCCTGTCATCTAAAACTTTAAGTTGGGCAACTCCTATAGATGCTAAAATATTTGAAAGCTTATAATTGTACCCTGTTTTTTTATGTTCATAAAAAGGTTTATTCTCTTTAGCTTGGGTCGATAAAAAGTTGGCCTCATCAATGTCATTTGAGTTATTAGAAACTAAAGCACCTCCTCCTGAAGTTGTTATAATTTTATTTCCATTAAAACTTAAAATGCTTAACCTTCCAAACGATCCACATGGTTTATTATTTAATTTTGAACCTAATGCCTCAGCAGCATCCTCAATGACATCAACTTTATACTCATTTGCAATTGAAAGAATCTCATCCATTTTAGCTGGCATTCCATACAGATGGACAACTATAATAGCTCTTGGTTTTATTTTCCTTTTTCTACAATCTTCCAAAGCGTTTCTTAGTGAATTAGGACACATATTCCAAGTTTCATTTTCTGAATCTATGAAAATAAGATTTGCTCTTTCATAAATTACTGGGTTACAGCTCCCTATAAATGTAAATGACTGGCATAAAACGGTATCTCCTTCAGAAATTCCTAAAACTCGGATTGCAAGATGTATTGCTGCAGTACCAGATTGAACAACACATGCATCTTTTCTTTGACAGTATCTTGCAATTTTTTTTTCGAATTCATTTATGAAAGGTCCGGTGGTAGAAATCCAATTACTGGAGAACGCACTAGACACATTTTTGGCTTCTAAATGACCTAGATGAGGTGGAGATAAGAAAATTCTATTTCTTTTCATCATCAATAATTTTAGCAGGTATTCCTAAAACCTTTGTTTCATCGGGTATATTTTTATTTACAAGAGTTCCTGCACCAATAATCACATTCTTTCCTATCACAATATTTGGAAGTATGGTTGCACCAGCCCCAACTAGGGTGGATTTTCCGATAGAAACTCCTCCACACATTGTAACTCCCGGTCCAATATGTACAAAATCGTTCACATTGCAATCATGGTCTATTGAACAGTTTGTATTAATTATACAATGCTTCCCAATTGTTGTCCCGACATTAATTGTGGAAGATGTAATAATCTGTGAACCTTCGCCAATTTTGACGTCTTTATTAATTTTTGTATCAAAGTCAATTATTGTTCCTACAGGATGTTGGATAGTTCGACTTATTTTTTCTCTTATATGGTTATCACCAATTGCAATTACCAGCTTGCATTTTGAATTAATTTTGGAATTATAATTGCCCAAGAAGGGTATTTTTGAAACTGTTTTTATCTTTTTGTCTGTATCAAAAATCCCAGAAATTTGTATATCCATCTTTTCAAGGATAGAAATAACAACCCTTGAATGTGAACCCCCGCCGTAAATTAAATAACTAGTTTTTCCCATTAAATTTTTCCATTGTTATGTTTATATCGGAATTAACACCCGAAGCTGTAAAAACATTTTTAAATGTTAAGATTAATATTTTTAAATCTAAAAAAAAACTCTGATTTTCAACATAATACAAATCCAGTTTAAATTTTTCTTTCCAAGAAATTAAATTTCGACCATTCACTTGGGCATATCCAGAAATACCAGGAATAACATTATGTCTTTTCATCTGTTCAAAACTATATAACGGAAGATAATCTAAAAGTAAAGGTCTTGGGCCAATAAAACTCATTTCTCCTTTTAAAATATTTAACAACTGCGGTAATTCATCTATTGATAATGTTCTAATAATTCTTCCAACCAATGTCAGCCTATCGTTATCTGAAAGAAGATTACCTTTATCATCGAACATAGTTCTCATTGTTTTGAATTTATATAAACTAAAAACTTTTCCTTTAAAACCTGGCCTTTTTTGTATAAAAAAAGGACTTTCGTTTAAATCAATACTTAAAATAATTAAAACTAATAATATAAATGGAAGGATTAATATCAATATTACAAATGAAAAAGAAAAGTCAAAAAGATATTTAAACGAAACGTATTTGAACATTTACTATTAAAAATTCATTCAAATTTAGAAAATTATTAGGTGAAATAAGTAGATGTGTTTTTATATTTAAAATACTTTAAAATAATAAATGAAAGGAATAGCCCTCGGAATAACTGGTGCATCGGGAATAATAGGGTCAAAACTGTGCAAAAATCTGCTTGAAAGTGGATATGTTATTCATATACTAACACGTAATCCTGATAATTTTAAAAAAGAACCTAAAGTAAAATTTTTTAAAATCGATTTGTTAAATCCAGATAAAAATATTTTAGCTGATTTTATAAAAAGTATAAAGTTTCTATTTCATTTAGCTTCCGAATTAAATGATGAATCAAAAATGATGAAAACCAATTATCATGGCACAAGGATTCTTGTAGATAGCATAAAAAATAAAAGTATCCCTTTAATTTACTTATCAAGTATTGGTGTTTTTGATTTTGTTAAATCAAAACAGATTAACGAAAACAGCTATAAAAAACAATTAAATATTTATGAAAAAACTAAATTTTTAAGTGAACAATATATTTTCAAGTCTCAAAAGAAGTACAATACAAAATTTATTATTCTAAGACCATCCATAATCCTGGATTTTAAAATGAAATCGAAAATAATTGACTATCTGATTATATTAACTAGATTCGGGATTAAAATAAAGTTTTCAAAAAAAACCATAGCTAATTTTGTTTTGCTGGATGATGTAGTAAAAATAATTTCTAAAATATTTGAAAAGGAAAAAGCTTTATGTCAATCTTACAATATTTCTTCTGACATCTTATTGGAGGACTTTTTATTAAAAACTAGTGATGTTATTAAAAGAAAAACATATATTAATTTGTCTTTTAATTTTTTCTTTAAATTAATTGATTTAAGTATTCTTTTTAGATTACTGAAAAAAAACAATGATATAAAAAGATTTTTTAATAATACATGTAAAATCTCATGTCAAAAAATTGAATCTTTAATGGGAGAGAAATTAAGCTCAGATTATTACAATTTTTTAAATAACTACACTAAAAATAGGAGATGAAAAAGATCTGTTTCATTGTATCAAGCCCTTTAACAGCCTCTTCATTCTTAAACGGTCCCATAAATAAACTTTCTAGAATCTATGAAGTTTACTTGATTGTTAACCTAAATAATAAACACAATAATTTAATTGATAAACTTAATGTGAAAAAAGTTTTTCATTTTGAAATTATAAGAAATATTAGTGTTTTTAGGGATATTATGTGCTTGATTAAAATGATTTATTTTTTCAAAAAAAATAAATTTCATGCAATCCATAGTGTATCTCCAAAGGCAGGATTAATTGCTATGCTTGGAGGTTATATATCAGGTATTGAAATAAGGATTCATACCTTTACTGGCCAAGTTTGGGTCACTAAAAAAGGGGTCATAAGAAGTGCTCTGAAATTTATAGATAAATTAATCTCTAAACTTTCGACTTTGGTCTTAACAGACGGCAGGTCCCAACTTGAATTTTTAATTAAAAATAAAATTGTAGATAAAGAAGCAAAGGTTTTGGGCAAAGGCTCGATTTCTGGTGTTTCTCTTAAAAAATTTAATCCAGTTAATAAAGTTAGAGACAAATTGAGAAAACAATTTAACATTAACAAAAATCAGTGGGTTTTTATGTACTTGGGTCGACTTAAAAAAGACAAAGGTATTATAGACTTAATTGAAGCTTTTCTCAAAATCAAAAAAGAAAAAAACACATTACTATTTTTGGTTGGCGATGACGAAGAAAATTTGAAAAAAAAGTACAATTCTGATTCAAGAATCCTATTCCTACCACACAATGACAAACCAGAAGAAATAATTCAGGTATGTGATACTTTTTGTCTTCCAAGCTATCGAGAAGGTTTTGGGGTATCTGTAATTGAGGCATCCTCATTAAAAAAACCTATTATATCAAGCGATATATACGGCCTTAAAGATACTGTAGTTAAAGAAAAAACCGGTTTGTTATTTCAAGCAGGGGATATAGAAAAATTGAAAACTCTTTTAATTTATGCGATAAACAATAAGACAAAAATGAAAGAAATGGGTAGCAATGGTAGAGATTACGTTGAAGAAAATTTTTCAGAAGAAAAAATTTTATTAGAATGGGAAAATTTTTATTTTAATAATGTAGATTAAAAAATTTAAAGTCTATAAATTTTTGGATGTTTTTTATAAAAGGACTTTATATCATAAACAAAACCGCTTTTAGTAATTAATTCTAAGGGATTAATTTTTGAAAAAATTTTGTGTGCCACGGATAGTACAATTATATCAAATTTCTTATTATTTTGAATTTTTGAAGAAATTCTTAAATCTTCTATTTTATTTTCTGCTTCTACAATTGGATCAAATATTTCTACGTAATTTAAAATCAAGGAAAGTTTTTTGTATAAATCTATTGATTTTGAATTCCTTATATCTTTCACATTCTCTTTAAATGAAGCTCCCATAATAAGAGCTGAACAAAACTTAGGCTCTAAACCATGTTGTTTAGCCTTGGATTTTAAAATTTCACATATTTTACCCGGCATTTTTTCATTTAAGTTTCTAGCATTTGATATAATTTCCGGTTTAAAACCATGAGATTTAGATTTATGAACCAAATAATAAGGGTCAACTCCAATGCAGTGACCTCCAACAAGTCCAGGTTGATATTTGTTGAAATTCCATTTAGTTGATGCTGCTTTTAGGACCTCGTTTGTGTCTATATTCAAATTATTAAATACAATTGATAATTCGTTAATGAGTGCTATATTAACGTCTCTTTGAACATTCTCGGTTATCTTGGAAGCTTCTGCTACTTTAATCGACGAGACCTTATAAATTTTTGATGACAAAACTGATTTATAAAGAGAATATAATTTATCCAATGTTTTATTATTTGAACCCGAAACAATCTTTGAAACATTGTCTATTGTATTTTCATTATCTCCAACATTTATTCTCTCAGGACTATATCCAACAAAGAAATCCTTATTAAATTTCAGACCCGATATCTTTTCAAGAATAGGTACACAAAATTCTTCTGTGGCACCAGGAAAAACGGTTGACTCATACACAACAATGTTGTTATGTGATAGAAGTCTCCCCGTCAACTTGGACGCTCTTGAAATATATCTTAAATCTGGAGTTTTGTTTTTAAAAATTGGAGTTGGAACTGTAATTATGTAGATATTACATTTTTTTAAGTGCACTTCAGAATTGGTAAATAAAAGCCTCTTATTTTTAAGTTTCCCTTTCTTAATTTGTTTGTTCCTGTCATAACCTTGTTTTAATTCATTTATCCTTGATTTATTTATGTCAAATGCAACAACCTCATATTTTTCTCCAAAAATGACAGCTAGAGGAAGTCCAACGTAACCTGTCCCTAAAATTCCAACTTTATCTTCCATCTGCCTAAATTTTGTGATAACATCCATCTTTGAAACCTAAAAGAAAACTTTTTATTTCTCCAATATGAAAGTTAAAAAGAGACGTTAAAAATGCTTTTATCATAAGTGAAAAAAGTAAGAGTAGTAAATCCAATCCGAAAAAGCTAATGTCCTTGTTTTTCTTATAAATAATTATAATTTCAAAAACATTCATTTTAATTAAATTGATTGCAACTTCTCGATTTATTTCTGAATGGAAATGATTTAGTTTTGCTTCTGGTATAATATACATGCCATTTGGATAGTTTTTATTTATTCTAATCGAAAATTCCTTGTCTTCATAAGAGTGAAAATGATTATTTATGTCAAAACTAACTTTTTTAAAAACCTCTTTTCTCCATGAAGACAAACCTCCGCTTAATGTGTTTACCAAAAGGGGTTGAGGGTTTTTTTTATTTATTGAACTAATCACCTCATATCTATTGTCACTAAAAATGCCCTTGTGCGTTATTTTAAAAAAAAATCTTTGTATAAAATTTTTTTTTGGAATATTTAATATCAATCCATTAGCTCCAATAATTTTAGGATATTTTTCAAATGCAAAATCAACTTTCTCAATGTAATCAGGTTTAAGTACTATATCATCATCAAAGAATGATATTATTTCATACTTACAAAAATTGAGAGAATAAAATTTTGCCTCAACTAATCCTTTAATTTTATTATTACATAAATAATTTAACTCAATTTTTTTATTTTTTAAAACAGCCTTAAGTTCATTCTTAATTATTTTATCGCGGCTACTCTGATCAATGATTACAATTTGGTCAGGTAATTTAGTTTGAATCATTATAGAAGCGAATATTTTTTTCAACTCCTCTGGTCTATTTTTAGTTGGAATTACAATTGAAAACCTCATATTAACTTACTTCTCTAATTATTTTATTTAAAACTGAACTATTAACGGGGGAATAAATTTTATTTGAAAAATCCAAAAGTGAATTCAATTCTTTATCGTTGGTCAATTTACCAATGCTTTCTTTTTTTATGAGTAAATCCAAGTCTTTTGTAGAGGAAATAATTTTTCTATGATTAAATTTGCCTTCAAAAATATCTATTGAACCGTAATCTCTTTTATGAGAAAGATAAATGGGTTGCAAGCCTTTTTTAAGGAGTTCTACAATGAAAGTAGATCCTCTGTAAAGTACCCAATCAGAACTTTTAAATGAATGATTTGTAAACCAATGACAATTTTTGGGCATTTTTTTATACTCTGGGTTTTTGGAAATAAAATAATCTAAACTCATCTGGGGATGTAATTTAAATACAAATTCTAAATCTTGACATTGTGATGAGTAATTCAAGCAAAAGTCAAATAAAATTTTAGACTCACTCTCTATTCCTTCAGGTATAACAAAGATTCGCTTACTGAATTTTTTGCTTGGTTTTATTTTTAACTCATTAGTATCTCCAAATCTTTTAGAACCAAGAATATCCACTTTGATATTTTTTGCAATATTTGATTTAATTATTCTTTCCTTAGATATCTCGCCTGATGTTAAGATATAATGTGGGTCAAAATTAAAATCAAAAGAATTTAAAGCTGCATGCTGATTTTCAAAAATATAACTATGCTGGTATCCAATAATCTTGGATTTATTAAAATTAATTTTTATGATATTGCAAAGAATTCTCTCCCAGGCATGGCCCTCATATGTAATAAAAACAAGCTTAGGGTTGTGGAAATTAATTAAATTTTTGAATACAGAAGACAATCTAATGTTTAGAAAAGTTGACCTTGAGATAGAATATCCGGAAATCAAAAGGTTTATTCTCCTTTTGAGTTGATTATTTTCGAGTTTAAAAAGAAACATCAAAAAAACCTTTATTTGCACGGTGGCAAATTTTATTTCAGTTTTAAAATCCAGATGATCATTTAGTATATAATTGTTTTTCCCTCTAACTTTCTTTTTGATATCATCAGTTAAACTTGTTTTTAAGTGGTTTATTAGAAGTCCTGCAATAGAAAATCCCTTATCGCCTAGTTTAGAAATTATATCATCAAAATAAAAATCCTTTTTGTTATCTACATTAGGATTGATTAAATGAGATACGTAAAAAATATCAACATTTTTTCGTTCATGTAAATAATTATACGAGTGCCCTACAAGTATTGATTTTAACAAGGTTAAAATAATATTTACTATTCCCTTCAAATAGAGCATAATTAAAAAGAAAATAAATTTATATTTAGCAGAAAATAAGATTTGGTATTGTGAATTAAAAACGGGATGATATCGAATGAAATGAAGCCATGCAATTGCCCTTACACTCATTTCTTTATTTTCCTTTAAAATTTCATCAAGGATTTTAAGCAATTTTTCAAAATTATCCTTGTCTGTCAACATTAATCAAAATTTGCTATTACTGTACAAGGAACTCCATCGGCGTTTTCTATTTGCAAAGGTGATAAAATAATAGTGTCAGGAGTTGTATTAATTTTAGCTAGATTCATATCTTCAAGAATTAAAATATCGTGATCTATTAGAAAATTAACATGTGCTTTTTTGCCTTCTTCTTTGTTATTCAAACTAGTTAGAGAGATCATATCAAAACCGAAAACTCTTATTTTTGGAAATTGTTTTTTTAATAAAGATGCATAGTAAGCCGGTATCACCGGTTGATTTTTCCAATAAATTTCTTTACCTCTATTTTTCCCAAACCCAGTTTTTAAAATTAAAATTTCAAGAGATTTATCTAATGTTTTAATCATCTTTGGGACTTTATCTATTGAGCAGTTTAAAAACCCAACTTTATTAAATATCCAAAAGGATGCCGAATAGTTTGATTGTGTTTTACCTTTATCTGAAAAATGCTTTGGAAAATCTATATGGGTTCCTATATGGTTGGGAAAAGAAAGATGCAAATTATTGGAAGTTTTGCCCTCTTTAATTTGGTTAGTTTTTAAAATTTTTAATTTATCGTCCTTGCCCCCATAAACTGGAGAGTTTTCATTTAGTTCAAAGGATAAAAAAGTGGGCCCTAAATTAATCATCGAGAAAATTTTTCTTTACCTCTTCAAATAAATGCTTGTTTGTAGCAATGACATCGTATTTCCATCCTCCTCTATGAATCCAAAAAATAGACCCCCCGGCCTCTTTGACTAAAGACAAACCTGCGGCTACATCCCATAAATATATTTCTTTTTCAAAATAAACATCACATATTCCTTCTGCAACTTGAGCCAACATAATGGCCGCAGAACCAATAGATCTTACTTTTTTAAATACCAAAAGTTGTTTAATGAATGATTGTATTTTTTGTTTATTAAGATTAAATCCTGAAGGAAATCCGGTGTTTATAGTTGCCTGATCGATTGATTTTACGTCAGATACACTTATTATTTTACCATTAAGATTAGTCTTTCTTCCTTTTTGACTAACGTATGATTTTTTATTTGCACAATCTCTTACGATGCCAAAAAAAGGAGTACCTTTTTTCCATAAAGAGACCGAAATAGCATAAAACGGATATCTTCTAGAAAAATTGTAGGTGCCATCCAAGGGGTCAATTATCCAACAAACTTCGGGTATATTTTTAAAACTTGATGGGATTTCCTCCGAAATCAAAGATATATTTGTTTTTGACAATATATCATACAAGACTTTGTTAGAGGCTAAATCTGCTTTTGTTTTTATATCCCTTTTTTCTTCGCTTATTATTATTGGATTGTGCCTAAAATTAAGGAGTTCTTTTTCGGCTTTTTTAATTGCATCAAGTGCTATTTCAATCATTACAATTTTTATTACAAAGAACTTATATGGTAATGCATCCAGCTTACAATAACGTGATTTATAATTAAATGGATATCCTCTACAGGAGCATATTCACCTTTTGGAGTATCGATAATTATGTTTAAGTCTGAATTACTTTTTAATATTCCACCATCAAATCCAAGCCATGATATAACAAATCCATTGTTTGACCTAATCCATTTCGCGGCTTCTACTAAATTTTGTGAATTCCCGCTTGCTGAAATTAAAATTGCAATATCCCCCTTTCTGTAGTGAATCTTAATCTGATCTAAAAAAATATTTTTGTAATCTGAATCATTGGCAGTTGCTGAAATTACTGACATATTATCAGTAATTGATTGGGCACGATATGACTTTAAATTCGGATTTTTAGATTTTTTCATAACCGCTAAGCCAAAGTCATTTGCAACATGAGAAGCAGTTGAGGCTGAACCTCCATTTCCCATAATAAAAATTGTTTTATCATTTATTCTGGCCTCTTCAATCTTATCAATACATTCTGCAATTTTAGAATAATTAATTTTATTCAATAACCCAATAAGATAGTTTATGTAATTCTCGCTAAATTTTTCAGGCTTATTTTTTGTATGTTTTAACTCATTATCTAGACTTTTCATAATTATATTTCTATGTTATATTTCTTTCTCCAAATTTCATCATTATAGTAGATTTTGAAAACGAGCTTCATTGTTTCTAATGCATCTATACTGTTCCCATTAATTATTGGCTTATCTAGTGAAATACATTCTATGAACTCAAAGATTTCTTTTTCCCAAGAATTATCCTTTAGAAATTTTGAACTTTGACTTTTCATTTGACCATCAATTGATTTATTGTCTCTAATTCCATAAACTATTTTTTCTTCTCCATAACTTTTTGAACCTGACAATATTCCACTTAGTTCAATGTAACCCTCAGTTAATGATATTTCTAAATTAAATTTATGTTGCCATTGTGTAGCCGATGAGTTAATCATTGCAATTCTTCCAAATTTGTCTTTTAATAAGGCGTAAGCATTGTCTTCAACATCATGGTTCCAATAATCATTTGAAATAAAACTTTTCACTTCAATGAAATCTCCACAAAAGAGACGCATCAAGTCAATCATGTGTATCCCTTGGTCTAATAAAATTCCCCCACCAGCAAGTTCTCTTTTAGACCTCCACCCACCTGAAAATGGAATTATTTTACTTTTGCCGTATACACCCCTTAGGTTGACTATTTTACCAAGTCTTCTCGATTTTATAATCTCTAGTGCTGTTTCGATAGATTCATGATATCTGTGATTAAAACCATATTTTAATTTTAGATTTGGATTCTCTTTTTCGATTGATATGACATTTTTGATATCATCTACATTCATTCCTGGGGGTTTTTCACAAAAAACATGAAGATTATGTTTTAACGCTGAAATAGTTACTTCTGCAGCAATGTTATTAGTTAAACATACAAATAGAATATCCAAGTCTTCTTTTAGAAGTTCTTTGTAATTTTTGTGAATTGAAACTGACTTATTTAAAGGTACTGCGGGTTGAACAAAATTTTGATCACATACTGACACAACATCAACTTTTGGGTGCTTCATCAGATATTCATGGCGTCTTTTTCCTACTACACCATATCCAGCAATTCCAACTCTATATTTTTTAATTTTGGTTATGCTTTTCATCATTAAAATTGATAAGGTGATTGATTGCTGAGTTACCCATCTCAATTACAGCCTGTTTTGAATTTCCAGCTATATGTGGAGTGCAAATAATATTAGATAGGTTTACTAACTCTTTATTTTCGATAGGCTCATTTTCAAAAACATCTAAGGCTGCAGAATGGATTTTGTTATTTTTTAAAGCATAAATTAGATCTTTTTCAGAAACAACCTGACCTCTTGAAGTATTTATCAATATAGAAGATTTTTTCATTTTATTAAAAACCTCCATGTTAATCATATTTTTAGTTTCAGCATTTAAAGGAACGTGAATACTTATAATATCCGAATTTCTGTACAAAAAATCTTTAGAAACATATTTAAATTTTAACTTTTTTGAAAGTGACGGATTTTCTGAAATATCGTTTGCGAATATTTCACAATCAAATACACTTAAAAGTTTTATTAAATCTTCACCTATATTGCCCACTCCAATAATTCCAATTTTTTTATTACAAAGAGAGTTTCCCCCATCCTTAATCCATTTCAATTTTTTTAAATTCGAGTAAGATGAAAAAATGTTTCTCATTAGTATTAACATATAACCTAGGGTTAACTCTGAAACAGATCTTTTATTTACTCCTCCTGTCCAACCTACGAGAACTCCCCTCGCTTTACAAGATTCAATTTCAATATTATCAATACCAACTCCGTACTTGGCTATGTATTTTAAATTAGGTAGTTTTTTTAAAATTGAAGCGTCTATTTTTTCTACTCCTACAACTATTGCATCTGCGTCTTTACAAAAATCAATTAGATTTTGCCCCTCTAATCTGATGCCTTTTTGATTAATAATTACATCATTGAAGTGCTTTTTAATTTTGTTAACTAAAACTGTATTTTTTGAGAACGATATATTGCAAACTCTAACTTTCATACTTAGCACTGTAATTTTTTAAAAAAGAATCTTTTCTCATATCATTAATAACTCCTTCTAAATCTTCGGGGACATCAACACATTTCGAATTTAACTTACTCTCCATCATATAAACAGGGTAACCATTTTCCAAATATCTATTCATATCTATAGACTCAGAAATTTCCAAAATGCTTGGCTTGAGACTTTCAAAATCGATAAGTGACTTTCTTCTAAACGCGATTAAACCGAGTTGTCTAAAATAAAATATGTTATCTTTTTCAAGTCCTCCTGAAGGAATTGGCTCTCTTGAAAAGTAAAGTGCATTATTGGATTTTGAAGTTACAACTTTTACGTTGTTGGGGTTTATTATATCTTCAATATTTGATAATTTTACCATCAAGTTTGAGACTAAGTTTTTGTTTTCATCTACAAGAGGCTTAACAACTTCATCAATCATATTAGGATTTAGAGTGGGTTCATCCCCTTGAATCATCACAATTATGTCATATGTCTTTTTTTCAATACTTTCGATTAAATGTAAAGCTTCATGAGTTCTTTCTGATGCTCGATTGTGAGTGTCTTGCGTCATGACTACCTTCCCATTGTGGGATTTGAAAAAGTCGAATATTTCTTTATCACATGTAGCGACATATACTTCATCAACTAATTTTGCCAAAAGACCTCTTTCAAAACAATGAGCAACCATAGGAATTCCAAGTATTTTAACCATTGGTTTATTTGGAAAACGACTTGCTTTCATTCTTGATGGAATTATTCCAAGGATTTTAAGTTTACTCAAAATTTATATTTTTTTTAAAAATTCTCTTATTGAAAGGCCCATAAAAAAGACATCAAAATTAAAAGCTAAAAAATCGTATCCCTCAGATTTTTTTTGAGTTACATCTTCAATATTTTTAGATACAACGTGAAAACCTTTCTTCTTTGTAAATTTTGAGGTCACATCATTATACTCAGTTACTAGATCTTTAAATTTTTTTGAATCGAATTTACCTGGAATACCAATTGAGGCGGACAAATCATAAGGACCCAAAAATGAACCATCTAATCCTTCGAGAGATAATATTTGATGAAGGTTTTTAATTCCCTTATGGTGTTCTATTTGAACAATAAGTTCAATGTTTCTTGCTTTTCCCTTTAAATAATTTTCAAGATTAAAACCGTAACCTTGAGCTCTTGCTAAACCGAGTCCTCTCTCCCCCATAGGAGAATATCTAACGTTCTTTATAGCTCTTTTGGCTTCATCTAAAGTATTTATCTGAGGAATAATTATTCCATCTGCACCAGAATCTAAAACACGCTTTATAGTTGATGGATCATTTGAACCAACTCTTACATACGCCTTCATTTTTTTTCCCTGTATTGCTATAATTAAGTTCAACAAATTGTCGATGTTGATTTGGGAGTGCTCAATATCAATACAAAGCCAATCAAAACCAGCTTCACACATAACTTCTGCTATTGAAGGATGACCCAAAGTTATCCAGGATCCTAAAGTAAATTTTCTTTCTCTAACAGACATATTTCCATTATATATACAAATTTAGAAAAAAAAATAAAAATAAGTACTTTTTTTACTTTTTTTTTAGTAAACAAAAATGATGGTTTTTAAATACTCTTTTTTGAGGAAAGATTCACTTCTTCTTTTTCCATATTTGATTTGCAACGCTGGACTTATCTGAGGCAAAAACCTTTTTTTCCAGAAAGAAACCTGCTTGACTTAAAAATAACTTTGTTAGGTCTCTTTGAGATGAAAATTTATCATTTACTTCCAGTAAAATTTCTTTAGCCTTTTTTATTGTTTTTTCTCCTCCTGAGAGAATGAAATGCTCCAATCCGTCAACATCAATTTTAATATAATCTGGTTTTGGAATGGATGAAATTTTGACGATTGTATCAAGGTCAAAGCCTAAAGTATTATAACTAAATATAGAATCAATTTTTTTTCCTGAATCATTTATACCTTTTTCAAATGTTGATAAAGCACCACCCCAATCAGTAGACGTCAAATCAAATTTACTAACAGAAATTTTATCATTAAGAGGTAGAGGAATGATTGTAATGTTATCATTTAATTTATTGGAATAAATATTTCTTGATAATAATTCAAGATTAAAGAATGAAGGCTCAAAACTGTAAACTCTTTGGCTATTCCCGTTAGCAGCGTAAATGGAGTATAAACCTACATTTGCTCCTATATCATAAAAGACAGATTCTTTTTTAAACCTATCAATCCAATCAAGGGTTTCTGGTTCCTTAGTAAAAAAAGTTTTCCATCTATATCTAGTTAAAAATGTTGGGGCATGCAAATAAAATACTTTCTCCCCATATTTAATTCTTTTTTTATTATTTAAAATTGATAAAAGAAAAGAGTCAGAAATAAAAATTCCAATCTTGTTATTAATGAATAGGAAAAGCATTTTCCCTATCAAACTCGAAATTTTTTTCAAAAAGTTTTTCATTCATTACAAAAATTAATTTCAAGTTAATATAAAAAGAGTTATTTTGGCAGTACTTCAGAGTTATATTATGTTAAGAAAAATATATAAATTTTTTGTTTTAAAATCTGAAAAAAAATTAAGTTTTAAACTAAACGACATATTAGAAAAACTCGATTTTAAAAATATCACTTTAATTGATGTTGGCGCAGCAGGTGATATTATACCTAGGTGGAAAAGAATAGAAAAATATTTGACTTATCATGGGTTTGAACCAGATAAAAGATCTAGAGATAAACTTTTAAAGAAAGGAAACAATTGTAAATCATACATAATACATGACAAAATCGTTTCTAACAAATTATCTGAAAAAAAAATTTATCTATGTAAAAATCCTCAAAACTCCTCTACTTATAAGCCAAACGAATTGGTTTACAAGTTCTTCCCCTTTCCTGAAAGATTTGAAATCAAAAAAGAAATATTTATAAAAACAACAACACTTGACAACATAAATTTAGTAAGTTCTGATTTCATTAAACTAGACATCCAAGGAGGAGAACTAGAGGCTTTAAAGGGTTCTGAAAAAACACTTCGCAAAACATTGGGATTAGAAGTTGAAGTTGAATTTGTAGAAATATATAAAAATCAGCCTTTATTTGATAAAATATTTAAATTTTTAGAAAGTAAAGAATTCGTTTTTATTGATTTCCCCAGAATTGTCAGATGGGAAAGGGATAATTTGTATTCTTCTCTTGGACAAATGACTTGGGCTGACGCTCTTTTTTTAAGAACTCCTGAGTATATTGTTGAAAAATATAATGATGAAACGGTTTTGAAAAAATACATAGTCATTTGCATCATATACAATAAATTTGATTTTGTAAAACAAGTTTGTGAGCATATCAAAATAGAACCTATCATACTAAAAAAAATTTCCAAGCTAAGAAAAGACCTTTATAAGAGACACGTTCTAAAAAAACAATTTAACTATCTTCTTGAAATGTTTAATTTTCGCGGAGAAGAAATTCATAATGTGCATTAAAGCATACATTATAATTACTCAATTTAACTTTTTGAAAAATTTTAATCTTAGTAATGAATTAAACATGTTAAATCTGTAGCCCATAAATAAATATATCACTAGAATTAAGAGTTTAAATAATAGTTTTTGTAAATAAACAATTTCCAAACTTTGCATAACAAGTATGAATGTAAATGACAGTAATATATAGGTTAAGTAATAAATTATTTTATATTCCCAGACTATAGGGGTATATTTTTGAGAAAAATAAAAAGTGATTATTGCGGATAAAACTCCAGAAATTAAAGTTGCCCATGCTGCTCCAACAGCACCAAAATATAAAATCATTGGTATATTAAGAATTATATTGAGCAATATGGCGCCAAAAGACAAAATTGAAATCAATAAAGATTTTTTAGCAAAAATTAATTGCCCTTGCTTTCCAAAAAAATAAAACACATTTAGAATTGATAAAATCGAAATGATTATTGCGGCGTCATGAAATTCTTTAGGAGTTAATATTGAAATGATTTCAAATGAAAAAAGACAAGTCGTTAAGGAAACCAAAACTGATAAATAAAAAAATTGAGTTAAATATTTCCCTATTTTAACAAGCCTGTCGCTGTCATCTGAAAAAAGGTTTTGATAAACCTTTGGAGAAAAAACTTGTTTTAGTGTAGTTGAAAAAGTATTGCCAACATTGGCAATCTTTAATCCTATATCATAAATTCCAGCCCCGGATAAATTACCTATATATCCTAGCATATATCTATCAAATTGACTGCCTATAACCCAAAAAAAGGTTCTTGGAGTCAAAGGAAAGCTTAATTTTAGCGCTTTTTTCAATTCTTCGTAACTAAAAGAAGGCTTTTTTACAAAAAATAAATACCCATATAAAGACAAAAATATTGAACCTACTGATAATATTTGACCTAAAATGAAACCATCTATACCATAAGAAAGATTTACGACAAAGTGTAAAGACAAAGTCACACTTAGAAAAGTTTCCATTAATGATATTTGAGAAAATCTTTTTGCATTTTCACCATTTTTTAAATACATGTAAAAAAATTCATTCAAAGATTTCAAACCACAATAAATCAGACCAAAAATCAATAAATCTTCAATCTTTGAATTATTAAAAAATAGATTCGCAATTGTTTCTTTAAAAAGAGATGAAAAAAATAAAACAATGAATAGGTTAACTATAATAAAGTTAATATTGGTAAATAATAAATTTACAGGATGTTTGTCTTTTTTACTTTCAAAAAAATTTCTTTCATAAACCACCAATAGGCCAAAATTTGCAATACCTGAGAGAAAGGTTCCAAAAAAAATTGACAAAGCATACAATCCAAAATCATTAGAATTCAGATATCTCGTAAAGATGGGAAGAGTAATAATCGGAATTAAACTCTTTAAAGAAAAAGGAATTAAATACCAAAAAAAACTTTTAATCCCTTTCATTTGTTTAGTTCTTTTTCCATCCAATGAAATAATTTTTTTTCAGAACCAATAAGTTCAAATTGTTGAGCAGCAGTTTGGTTTTCAATCATTTTATTTGTTGGATCAAAATATATAGTAGGTATTTTGTTTTTTTTTGTAAAGTGAACAGCAGAAGTGAAAGGTGTTGCAATTGAAGCAACGATGTTTTTACTTTTCGAAACAGAATAAACATCTAGATTTGGGTCTAATTCTATCCAATTTTCACTTTTGATTAACTTTTTATAAAAGTTAAAATACTTCTTTGAATCAAGATTTTTGAGACTTTCCCTTTTTCTTTTTATTATTACATTAAGATTAAATTTTTTTGCTATTGAATTGATTGATTCTAAAAATCTTATTGAAAAGTTTGTGTCATAGAATTCAAAATTGACACCTAGAAACTGGTAGAAATAATCTCTTTTAGGTTGAATGTCAAAAACAATTATTGATTTTTTTGTTATTTTAAAAAATTTCGGTTTTCTCCCAGTTGAGAAAGGAATAGGTCCAACATTGATAAATTTGGAGGGATATTGAATTTTAGACTTTAAATACCCTAATTGATAATTATTCCAAATCCAATATTCTGGCCAAGAGACGGATTGCCAAAAATAATTTTTAACCTCTGATTTACCTTTTTCTTGAATTTCTTGATAATTTAAAGAGTAAAAGTAAAAAATGATTTCGGCCCCTTTAATTTCAGCATCGTAAGTCCACAAGGGACGTAAAATTGGTCCTGTATTATGGAAAAAATATTTAGGCTTAAAATTTGAATTATAATAAGTGTATACATTTTGCAAAACCCTTTCTCTAAAAAGAAGTCTTCTTCGAATAAAGAAAATTGAAAATATAGTATTTAAAAAAAACCAAAAAGAAAACTTGCATAAAGATTTAAATTCATCTAGTGAAGGTATCGGGCTATCTGTAAAAATTATTCTCCTCTCCTTATACTTATAATTTGAAACTCCTTTTACTGTGTGATAAATTTCCTTCTCGTTAGATTTAAATTTCTTAATATACCAACCAATTATTGTTCTATCACTAGTTTTTGAATCCTCATAGGGTAAATTATTAAGTGTTAAATTATGAAAATAGGCGAAATTTTTTTTTGCTTTGAATTTTGAAAAAAAAAATCTTGAAAATTCAACTAAGCCCGACAAAATCCCAATTATATACCATTTATAGGTAAAAAAAATCCACCTTAGATAATTTGATTTGGTATTGGCTTTGAAACCTTTTGATTCAAGAAGTAACCTCCAATTTTTTGGTAAATGAAATTTTATTTCTCTATTTGGAGAAGAGATTGCGCTCAGCAGAGCTTTGTTAAAATCATAGTCTAAAATTCTAGTCAACATAAATTGAGTCAAACAAATATTTTCTTTTTCTTCAAATGAAAATTTAATTCTATTTTTTTGTATCGTCTTTTCAGTTAAAAAACACTTTACTTCATTTAAAAAACCCAAATTATTCTGCTTTTTAAGTATTTGATAGCCTCTCATGTAGGACCTTATATAAGCTTTGTCCTTTTTTATTAAAAAGTCTTTCAAAATTAATCCCATTAATTAGTTTTTTTCAATGAATTTTAAATCCATTCTTGTACCAGAACTGATTTTTTTATTAAATTTTTTGCCCATAATTTCAGGTAAATATTTTGGGTGTAGGCCATAAGAAGGACGAACAGATTTTACATTATCCTCAGATATTACATCCCCCTTTTGAACATCCTTACACACATAAAGGGATCGTGATAAATATTTATTTTTAATTTGACTTTTTGACAAATTAAATGAGATTTTCCCGATAGCTTTCTCAGCCTCTCTAATTGAGATAACTAACTTTTTAAATTCTGATTCGTCTGCAGAAAAACTTGTATCTAATCCATCACTCCTTTTATCAATTGTGAAATGTTTTTCTATAACTTTAGCTCCATATCCGACAGACATAATTGCAGATGTGCTACCTAGAGTATGGTCGGATAGACCCGTTAATACCCCATATTCCTCAGAATATTTTTTTATCATGATTAAATTTGCTTCAGAAACATCAGCAGGATAGCTAGTTGTACATTTTAGTAATACAACTTGCTTATTACCAACTTTCATACACGTTTTAATAGCAAGGTCTATGTCTTCTTTTTCAGCAATGCCAGTAGAAATAAATATAGGTTTCCCTTTGGAAGCAATATACTCAATTAAAGGTATATCAGTAATTTCTAGTGAAGCAATTTTATAATACGGACAATTTAACTCTTCTAAAAAATCCACTGCATTTTTATCAAATGGTGATGAAAAACATTTTAATCCAACTTCTTTAGATACTTCAAATAACTTAGCATGCCATTCCCAGGGAGTTTGTGCTTTGATGTACAAATCGTATAGATACTGATTCGCCCAAATTGAACCTTTTATCAAAAAATCTTCATTAGTTGATTTCAATGTAATAGAATCAGGAGTGAAAGTTTGCAGCTTGATAGCATCCGCACCAGCTCTTTTAGCTGATTTTATAGTATTAATGGCATTTTCCAAACTACCATTATGATTAGCAGACAATTCCGCAACTATAAATACCTTATCAAACATTTTTTGGAGTTGCATAAACTGTTAAACTTCTCCCTAGACCGATAGATGCCAAAGATTTATATAATTGGTTTAATACATCTTTTTTGCCATGTTTTAGCATCAATTTTTCAAATTTGACCCTTTTTTCATGACATTTTGTTCCTATCTCCCTATTATTAATATAGTTCTCACCGAAAAGAAGAAAAATTTCTAATGGGAAAGAAGTGTGATATTCAAAAATTTCATAATCACATCTTCTCATCAGATTCATTAAACTTTCGGGTGAAAAATAATTTATATGATTCGGAGAAACTACCCACCATTCTTCTAAGTTGAACTCCTTATTAGCCACCTGTTGAAAATGATTAAAGTCATTTGGTACTTCTACAACCAAGATTCCATTTTTCTTTAAGAGTTTTTCTTTGATTAAATTCAAAGTTAAAGCAGGATTTCTAAGATGTTCTAAAACGTTTAACAACATTACAATATCAGAGTCAGCCGATACATCAAATTCTTTAAGATCGTCTATCCCCTGATTGAAGCATTCAATACCTTTTGACTTAGCATAATTGAATCCCTCTGTTGAGGGTTCTATCCCAGAAACCCTTAAGTCTTTTTTATCTCTATAGTATAAAAGAGATTGTGCAAAACCAAAACCTATATCAAAAATTTTTTTCCCTTTTATATCACCATTAAATTTTTTTTTACAGTAATCGTAAATATTCTCCCATCTTGAATTAAAGAAATCTGATTGCTTCTTTTGTACCTCTAGAGAAGAATTATTGAAGAAATTTGAGTTTGCAGCATAAAATTCCTTTTTATAATATTCATCAACATCTTTTTTCGTTGGGATTGGATCCAGTCTTAAAAAATCGTATTGTTTATCCTTTATTACTTTTTTCATCATTTTTAAAAATTTGGTAAATTATAATCAAAAGGTACTTCAGGGATTTGAGAAATTCTTCTCAGACGAGTAAATTCGTCTTTGGGTGGGACATTATAAAATCCCATTAATTTTTTTTGATTATCATCTAAAGCGTTATAAATTTCCGATGGGGTGTTACGCATATAATCGAAACTTGGTTTGATAAACCATCTAGCGTATCCAAGTGCATAAGCCCATCTGCTTGTTCCATCATGATTTGGTCCGCCCCCATGCCATAAGTTTGCATTAAAAATAAGAGCACTTCCCCTTTTTCCAGTGATAAGTATCTCATCTTTATGACTTTCTCCGTCTTTTGCAAATTCCCTTATCTTATGACTCTTTGGAACTACTCTAGTTGCTCCGTTAGTATCTGTAAAGTCGTCTATCATCCAAATTACATTTGCAACTAAACAATAGTTAATACCTGGTAGTCTACTATCTGAGTGAAGTTGTTGACCAGGGTTATTAAGAAGTGGGTTTCTAGCTGAATTATTATTCATATAATACAACTCGGAATTCTTATATGATCCTTCTTTTAAAATCACATCCAATATGGGTAAAATTTTAGGATGTGCTATTAAGTCGTACCATTTTAAATCTTTATTATGTAGATTATAAACTACTTTTTCATTGGTTTTATCATTTAACCCATGAGAGGTCTTTTTAAATCCGTGAGGATAGTGAGGAGAATATTTCTTATGATATGACTCTAACATTTTTTTATAATTTTTAATTTCATGTTCTGAAATTAAATTTGGTATTACGATGTACCCATCTTCATTAAATTTATTTATTAAATCCATTTTTTAAAATTTTTAGTTTTATTATTAAACAAAAAGTCAATAAACGATAAATGACTTATAAAATCGTTGTAATCTAATTGATTATATACTGGATGATTATATTTCTGAAATTCTAAATTTATATTATTCTTTTCAAATAATTTTGTGTCAATATACCCTTTGGCTCCTTCAGGGGAAATGTAAGTATCAATATTTAATTGTTTGCACATACTTATTAATGCATCATTTTTAAAACCTTCGTATTCGATATTTGATGATAGAACAATTTTAGTTTTTATGTCAAAAACTTTACAACCAAATCTAATTATTTCAAGATTTAATTCAACAAGTTTGCCATAACTTCGATCATATATATTCTCAATTTCACTTATATATTTGTCAAAATTATTTGATTTCGAATAATTCAGTTTTATTGTCTTTAAATGTTTTTTCAAGACTCTTTTTTCATCGCTAATTAATATCTCATTTATTTTTGTGTTTATTGAATTTTTAATCACAGGTATAGTTAAAATTAATTCTGAATCTTTAGATCTAAGTTTATTCCTTTGCTGCCAGGACTGTTTTGAAAATTGAGCAGAATCATAAACAACAAAAATTTCTGCATTTTTGATTAAATTAAAATATCCTATCCATGGTAAATAAGTAGGTTGCATAATCGAACACCTCATTTAAATAATTTTTCATTAAAAAGTGACATATAGATTACATCCTCAAAAAAATTTTTTTCTCTGTTATAATAGTTTTGGAACATAATCCCCTCTATCTTGAAATTCATTTTCTCGTATAATTTAATTGCAGCACGATTTTTTTTATTTACTCTAAGAAATATTTTTCTAAGTTTCAACTTTAAAAAGGCTTTAATAATCAATAATTTTATTGCCTTTGTGCCCAAACCCAATCCAATGTATTTTTTTTCTCCGATATAAATTCCTAATTCTGCAACTTTTGACTTATAATCAATAAACATTAGTCTTGCCAATCCTATCAAAATCTTTTTGTTTTCTTTAATCAAAAAAATACCTCTTAAGACTTGATTTTTATCACTACTATTTATATCAATCCACTTTTCTGCTTCTTTGAGGTTTATTTTTTCTTTTTTTTTCATCAATTTTTTTGAAAGGAAGGAGTCTAATTTCCATTTAGAAATATATGAAGCAGCCGAATAATTTATCTCTTTCAATCTAATTTCCATATTATAAAATTTTAGAATAAACTAAAATGTCTTTTAATTTCTTTTCAATTAATACGTGTTTTTTTAGTTTTACTTCTAAAAGAAAATTCTTTTTTTTAAGAGGTGAAAATCGAAACTCCTCAATATCAAATCCAAATGTGTAGATTTTATGTAATCCAATTTCTTTTGAAATTTTTTCTATAAGATTCAAAAACTCACAAAAATACTTAGAATATGAGTCTTTGTTGCCATATAATTCGGGTTTTAAAAGAAAAGATATTTCAGAATTTTTATTATCCCAATCTATATGAACAAGACCTCCATATCCAATGCAAACACTCTTTTTTAAGATTGAAAAAAGTATCTGATCCGGATTTACTTTAGAATGTTCTTTTGTTACTACGTTTTTATAGTAATTTTCTTGCTCAATTTTTGTTATATTTTTTGTTTGTCTTAAAAATTTAATCTGAGAGTTTCTCCAATCCCTTATAGGCATAATATCTTCGTACCTCAAACAACAAACTGAAATTTCATTTGTCGAATAATTATTTTTCTTGAGAATTTTTATTCTACTCATCACTGAATTATTTTATATAATCTTTTTATTCATCCTTCTTATATTTCCAATAAGAATCTTGACTTTTATCTATGTTTTTGTCTAAAATATCCTTACCAAGGATTTTTAATAAAAAACCTAAAGGGGAAAAAATAAAAAAATATATAAAAGTGAAAATTATATTTAAAAATAAGTTTTTCATCTAATCAAGTTTAAATTCTTTCATCCAATCTTTCGATTCAATATAATTTGGTTGATTGTTCTTGCTGATGAGGAAATCACCTAAAACCAAATAGTCCATTTCCGTTCTCATAAAACATCTGTATGCATCTGCAGGGCTTTCCACTATAGGTTCACCTCTAACATTGAAGGATGTATTTATTAATACGGGGCAGCCTGTTAATTTGTAAAAATCGATTAACAAATCATAAATGGGTCTATTAGTGTTTTGGTCAACCGACTGTATCCTTGCTGAACCATCAACATGAGTAACAGCTGGTATATCAGATTTAATATTTTTTAATTTTTCTAAACCGGCATATCTTTTATTATCTTCATTTAATTTTTTGGATGAAGTTACGTTACCAACCAATAGCATATAAGGTGATTGAAAAGAATTGTCTAATTTATATTCTCCAAAATCAAACCATTCAAATAATTTATCTTTAATCACAATTGGAGCAAAAGGGCGAAAGCTCTCCCTATATTTAATTTTTAAATTCATTTGTGATTGCATTGTTTTTGACCTTGGGTCACCCAAGATACTTCTCGAACCAAGTGCTCTAGGGCCAAATTCCATCCTGCCATTAAACCAACCAATTACGTTACCCTGATTTAGTAGGTTAGCAACTTTTTTGGTTAATTCTTTAGGCTTTAAAAAATTATACTTGATATCGTTCTTTTCAATATACTCCTTTATTTCATGATTTGAATATTCAGCTCCCAATAAAGATCCACCTTGCGAATCTGAATTCTCCACATACTTCAAATCATTATTGAGAGTATCATACCAGTAATATAGAGATGAACCAATAGATCCCCCAGCATCCCCTGAAGCTGGCTGTATCCATATTTTTTTAAAAATTTGAGATTTAAGTATTTTGCCGTTAGCAACACAATTAAGAGCAACCCCTCCGGCCAGACAAAGGTTATCTTCTTCCGTAATTTTCTTTAAATGTTTGACTAATTTTAAAATAATATCTTCGGTTACTTTTTGAATAGAAGCAGCGATATCCATATCCAATTTTGTTATTTTTGACTCAGGTTCTCTTGGTTTACGTCCAAAAAGTTCACTAAAATTTTTATTTGTCATTGTAAATCCAGATGCATAATTAAAGTATTTCATGTTTAATTTAAATGATCCATCTTCTTTTAAATCTATCAGATTATCTAGAATCAATTCTTTATAAATTGGTTTACCATAAGGTGCAAGTCCCATCAATTTATATTCACCAGAATTTACTTTAAATCCGGTATAATAAGTGAAAGCTGAATATAGTAATCCCAATGAATGAGGAAATTTAATAGAATCCAGTTTTTTAATTTTATTTGATTTACCAACCCACAGAGACGTCGTATCGTATTCACCAACACCATCCATTACTAATATTGCAGATGATTTGAAGGGTGAAGGGTAAAATGCGCTTGCTGCGTGTGATTTATGGTGATTAACAAAAATTATTTCCCCTTTGAAACCTAGCCTTTTCCTAATAATTTTTTTTATCCATAATTTACCATTTATCCATAACCTCATCGCTCGGAGAAAAGACTTATATCCTTTAGGTATTTCTGATATATAAGTTTTTATTAACCTAGAAAATTTTTTTTTAGGGTCTTCGTAGTATGTTATACAATCAATATCACCAATTGATATATTTGCCCCATTTAAACAAGCTTTAATTGCATTCATTGGGAACGACTGATCATGCTTTATTCTGGTAAATCTTTCTTCTTGAATTGCAAATAATATTTGACCATCCTTAACCAAGCAAGCTGAACTATCGTGATAAAAAGCAGAAATTCCTAGGATATACATAAACTAAAAATTTTTAATTAAATCTTTTATTTTACTATTATAGTCAGCTAAAAGTTTTTCTGTGTTATCATAGATTTTGAATTTTTGACAATAAAAATCATGAGTATAAATAATCTTCAGAACCTTGTTATATAGGTTTGCTAAGTCATTTTCTAAACCATATTTATTTTCTTTATTATAAAAAAAAGATATAATAAGTGCCTCGCATACATATTCGTAAAGAACTCTATTATAAAGCATTGAATTCCTTGAGTGACTCCCAAACCTTAATGATTCCCTGAAATACCAGTACATTGTTGTTTTTAAACGTGTGTATATTTGGTTACCTCTATTTAAATCTTCTAAAATTAGTGTCTTGATTTTGGCTATTATTCTCTTTACTCTATTCAATCCAAAATTTTTACATCTTATATTTTTTAACAAGTCAAAATTTACCCCGGTTTGTTCTTTTAATATTCTTTTAAAAGAATCCGATGAATGCACTAAGATTTGTGATTTATTAAATTTTTCTAAAAGCTGAGGTTGACGAATTTCAATTTTTTTTAAAATAGGTATAATAAATCGGTATATAAAATTTTCTGGGAACCTACCAATATCACTTGCTTCAAATTGTTGAATTTCCTTGATATCATCAAAATTTGTAAACAAAGGGTGTTTTAAATAATATTGACATGCATTCTGAATTTCATTTGGAATATTATTTATTTTTAAATCATAATCCGCAACAATTTCTTTCTCAACAAGATTGAAATATTTTTTAAATAACTCTCTTATTTTGCTTCCATCAATATCCGAAATTGATTTGAAATAAAAATTGAAAGGAGATTGGTTACCATTAGCCAGCTCTGGATTATACAAATCATTAACAATCGTTGCTTTTTCATTACCGGTTAATCCGATTTTTGAGTATGCTTCTTCAATCAATTTTGCTAATTTTTTTTGTCCCTCTGGAAGCGGATGACAGTGATCCAAATAATCTGTTCGGCTTATTGCAGATTTCATATCTAAATAAATGATGTTTTTGAACTTTTTACTAATACCATCTAAAATGTTTTGATAGGGTTTTCTGATTCTGTATAAGAATTTATCATTTTCGTAAGATCTAAAAATTAAATCCTCGTATGTACTTTGGTTACCAACTATTTTTTCAATTTGTGCCAGATTGAAGTATCCTATTTCTTTTCTTGCAAATCTTTCATGCAGGTATATTCTCAATAGATGTTTAGCCTCATCTAAATATCCAAATTCAGCTTTGGCGACTGCATAATTGTTTAAAATCATTAAGTTAAACTCACTTCCAAAGTTTTCTTCAAGGGGATTTTCTAGAATGTCTTTGTAGAGTTCTAAAGTTTTATTATAATTTTGATTTTCATGAAAAAAAAGAGCTTTTTTAAGTCTCTCATCAGGGAACTCTATACTTTCTGAAATTTTGTCATTTATTCCTAAGAATTTGTAAAATATGAAATTACCTTTTCCTAATCCGGGAATGAAAAATTTATTTGCCTCACTTCTCACCATTATTATTTCTATCCCAAATTTTTCAGCTAAACAACATATTTTGCTCAAATTTTTTTCAAAGTTTTCTGGAGTCTCAGGTTGTTCAATAGCTAAATCAACTTTTTTATTCCATTGGTAAAAAAGAATTTTATTTTTTATTCTTTTTTTAGTGAACCCACTATTTACATTTCTTTTAATGATATGTTTTATATGATTATAATAGCTATAATATCCCTTTGGGTTTTCGGTTGAAATAGTGTCACAATTACCTAAGTATATAAAAATAGCTTTTAATGATTTTTTTGTTTTTGACTTTAGTAATCTTAGATATGCCAATGCATCTGCGCTTGTCGTCCCAGGAATTGAAAAGTTTAGAATGGTAGTATCTTTCGGCCAAATTTTCTTATCTGCTATTACCATGTGGTGGATTTTTCTTTCAAGGCCAACAGTTGAGCTAGTTGAATCACTGAGAATTAATATAGATGGATTAAAATCTTTCATTATTAAAATAAAGGATATATGTCATCGCCAAGCAATTCGTCATCCGTATTAGCTTTACCTTTTTTGTTTTCTTCCAAAATCAATGGTAACAGATAAAAGAACCCTTTAATTAGATATAGCATTTTGCTTCTATAATTTTTCTTGCTCATACTAAATTTTACGATTTCTTTTGTGACTTTTTTGATTAGCTGTGTTATATCCATTCTAAACTTTTAATTTTTTCAAGAAGAAGGTCTGACATATATTTATGTCCGTGTTCATTTAAATGGCCATCTTTAAAAATTACTCTCTTTTTTTTGTGCGCTTTTTTCATCTTTATTGTAGTATCAAGAAAAGTTATTCTGTGTTTTTTTAAAATGGAAATAAATTTCTTGTGAGGTAAATCGTAATCAATTAAATCAGATTTTTTTTTAAAATCTAGTTGGTTTTTTAAAGGGCCTAAACAAAATATAAGTTTTATGTTTTTTTGATTACAATAAGAGTTTATTGTCTCTATAAGACTATCTACAATTCGATACATTTCTCTATAAGAACTATTTTTCCAACTCAAAAAAATCGGATCTTCTTTTAAATTGTAATTTTCTTTCAAATCAATTCCTGAACGAAATTCTTGCATCTCTTTTTTAAAATTGTAGTAATCTCCTACTACCTTTCTCAATACTTTGTACTTCAAATAAAATGGAATCTTATTTAATTTAAAATCACCATTTTTATCAAAATAAAAATTTGGTCTTATGTAACCAGAAACATATTTTGTAATCACTCTGTGTAAGGCCCATGTATATTGTTCTATAATAATTATTCTAGGTTTATACATTTCGGTTTTTCCAATTATAGAGAGAATAACTTGGTCTAAACCCAAACTGCAATGTCCCATGTTTACTACATCAAATGGTTGTTTAAATTTTAGTAAATCCGAATATCTTTTATTTTGTTCAATTCCAGCTCCCCATGTATGAGATCCTCCACAACAAATTATAGACCCTTTATTTGATTCTTTAAAATCATCTTCTCTTAATCCCTCATTATTATGATATACATCTATTGGATTCTCTATCTCATAATCAAAATATGCTTTATGGTTAAGGTTTTTAAGACCCCAGAAGCCAATTTTAGGATCAAATCCATACATAGGAGAAGAGTCTTGTATTTTAGTTTTAGGCCTCTTTATCATTTTTATTTAACATATGATTATACTTCATTTTGAGCATTTCCCATTCATCCAAGGTGTTCACATCCTGATATTCAAATCGATTTAAAATTATTCCTGTAGAATTTGACGAAATTAGTGAGCCAGCACTTATTGTTTGATTAAAATTAAACCAACAAAACTGTCCCGTATCAAAATAAGATGGCTCAAAATCTTGTCCCATTTTTCTGAAGACTTCCGAGTTGTCAAATTTTAAGCGATTGCTTTTATCCAATTTTAGAGCTCTTTCGATTGGCTGATCAGAGTGTGACAAAGGAAGAACTGAGTGATATTTACCATTGGTTAAGATTTTATAGCATTTGTTTAATATTTCGCTATTAATTAGGGGAGAAATTGGAAAAATACAACATCCATAATCAAAATTTATATTCTTTTTAGAATATTCTTTAACTACCTCAACTATTACATCGTATATAGTTGAATTATCTGTTGAGTTTATTTTCGACCTCATGAATGGAACACTAGCACCACTTAAAATAGATATTTTTTTTATCTCTTCAGAGTCAGTTGAAACCATTATTTCATCAAACAAATTAGATTTTATAGCGGTTTCAATTGCATATGATATAATAGGTTTTCCAAAGAAATCTTTTATGTTTTTATTAGGAATCCTTTTGCTTCCACCTCTGGCAGGAATAATTGCTATTTTTCTCATCAAAATAAATTTTGAAATCCTACTGGTTTTTTTATTAAAGAAATAACCTTATCCTGTTCAGTTTCCTTTAAACCAGGAAAAATAGGAATGCTAATAGCCTCACTATAATATTTCTCTGCCTCAGGATAATCGCTTTTTGAAAAACCGAGAGATTTATAAAATGGTTGCCTGTAGATTGGTATATAATGGATATTTACTAATATACCAGCTGTTCTAAATTTTTCAAATAGTTGCCTATGTGATGTTTTTTTGTTTGCCTTTAGTCTTATTATATAAAGATGCCACGAAGAAATTGAATCTTTAAAAACCTTTGGTGTTTCAACTATGGAATCTGAAAGTAATTCATCATATCTGTTAGCAATATAATGTCTCTGCTCCACAAATTCATCTAATCTAGACATTTGACTAAGACCTAAAGCGGCTTGAACATCATTCATTCTATAATTAAGACCAAGTTCTAGTTGCTCATAATACCAGGGACCATCCGGGACTTTCGTCATTTGAGATGGCTGACGTGTTATCCCATGGCTCCTATATCTATATATGAGGACAGATAATTCTGGGTCATTAGTTAGGCACATCCCACCTTCACATGTAGTAATTATTTTTACTGGGTGAAAGCTAAAAACAGTTATATCACTGTACCTACAGTCACCAACGGGATGACCTTCGTATTTTGCCCCAATGGCGTGTGAAGCATCTTCAATGATTTTAAAACCATATTCAATACTTAACTTATGAATTTTTTTCATATCACAACTTTGGCCAGAGAGATGAACAGGTATAACAACCTTTGGAAGCCTCCCACTTTTTTTGGCTAATTTTAATTTATCTTCTAAAAATTTTGGTGACATGTTGTTAGTTTGGGAATCAATATCTACAAAATCAACATCTGCTTGACAGTAAAGAGCACAATTTGAAGAGGCAACAAACGATATTGGACTTGTCCAAACTAAGTCACCTTTCTTAACTCCTAAAGATAAACAGGCTATATGTAATGCACTTGTTCCACTATTACATGCATATGCATACTTTGAGTTACAATATTCTGCAACTTTATTTTCAAATTGCTGTATTATAGGCCCTTGAGTTACAAAATCAGACTTTAAAACTTTAATGACAGAGTCTATATCTGTTTGGGAGATATCTTGTCGCCCATAGGGAATTATGTGTCTTTCCTCGTCATAATTTCTTTCATTTTTTAATTTTTCTAGTTGCTTTTCAATTGATGGAACCGTACCGCCAGTGAATGTATTTAATTTGTGATTGCTTAAACTCATTTCTCTGGGCCTTCTTGTCAAATTCTTGTAGTTATTTATGCTGGCTTTGAAGACTAAATCTTCAGAATATCCAAAAATTTTTGCAATTTGACGTCCAAAATGATATTTTGAAATTCTTTCATTGGATGCTACATTAAAAATTCCTTTGGCATTTAATTTTATAAGTTTAAAAATTTGATTTTTAAGCTCATCTACAGAAATTGGAGAGTAGAAAACATCTTCAAATAATTCTATTTTTTTATCTGATTCTAGGTACTTAAGAATTTTATCGGAAAATGAATTCTTATAACTAGGTCCCCAACCAAAAAAATTAGTTCTAATGATAAGAGCATCTTTATTTAATGCTAATATCTCGTCCTCAGCTTGACTTTTTGTTTTCGCATAGTTATTAAGGGGTGATTTGATGTCATTCTCTGTGTAATAGGACTTTGTACCATCAAACAGGTGATCTGTGGAAATATGAATAAACTTGATTTTCTTTTTGCTACATGTGCTAGCTAAGGATTTTGCAATTTGAATATTAGCATAATCTGCCATTTTAATATTTGATTCACAATCCTCAACATTTGTTAATCCAATGCAATTTATAATAATATCAATATCGTTGTCCTCAATTTTTCTGGAAAGCACAGATCCTTGCGAAAAATCTAAATCAAGTGTTTTATATTTATTTTCTTTTATTTTCCTTTTGTGTGTAGCAAGAATATAGTTATAATTATGGTTGGATTTCAGGGTCCATGAATATGCTAATAGACTGGTTCCGCCAGCAAAAAGTATAGTTTTCATAACTAAATAGCACCAATTTTATTAATATTTGATTCTAACCAATTCAACAGCGTTTTATTATCCATCCATTCATCATTATTATCAGATGTATAAGTAAATCCTTCTACAACCTTTACTCCTTTTCCTATCCTCTTTTTATCTTTTGATAAACTATTAATCGCTGGTAAAATTTTGAAATAGTCTTCATACTCATATGTATGAGGTGCATCCTCGTAATTTATCATCTGCTCATGTAACTTTTCACCTGGCCTTATTCCAATGACTTTAATTTTAGCCTCGGGTGCAATTACTTTAGCTATATCAGTGACTTTTATAGAGGGAATTTTTTTTACATAAATTTCTCCTCCCAACATGTTTTCAAATGCATGCCAAACAAGATTTACTCCCTGTTCCAGCGAAATCATAAATCTTGTCATTCTAAGATCTGTAATAGGTAATTGACCCTCTTTTCTCTTATTTAAGAAAAAAGGAATTACTGATCCTCTTGAACCCATAACATTTCCATATCTAACAACCGAAAATTTGGTGTTAGAATTATTATGACTTAAGCTTCCTGCAATAAATAACTTATCAGATGCGAGTTTTGTAGCACCATACAAATTAACTGGATTACAAGCTTTATCAGTTGAAAGAGCAACTACCCTTTTAATTTTCTTATCGATACAAGTATCAATAACATTCATTGCTCCATTTATATTTGTTTTAACACATTCAAATGGATTGTATTCGGCAGTTGGAACAATTTTGGTTGCAGCGGCATGAACAACATAATCAATACTATCTAAGGAGCGGGAAAGTCTCTCTTTATCTCTTACGTCACCAATTATAAATTTAATCCTGTCGTCATTTTTATATTCTTCAGCCATTTCCCATTGTTTCATTTCGTCTCTAGAATAAATGAAAATACATTTAGGATTAAATCTTTTAAGAGTCATATTTACAAAACACTTCCCGAATGAACCAGTCCCACCAGTAATAAGGATTTTGCTATTGTCTAACATTTTTTATTTTTGATATAATAAAATAGAGTGTTGCTCGGATGATTTTCGGTTACTAATTATAAACTGAACCTTTCGTTCAATCAATTTTTCTATTTTCTCCTCTAGGTTGGTTAAATATTTTGTATTTAATTCGTTACCAATTAAAAGGACCTCAATTAAACCTGTATCGATACCCTTTGCATAGTCACCTAGGACATGAATTTCATTAACCTCACCAATTTGGGCTAGAACGTGATCAATAATCTCTTCCAAACCTAAATGTTTAAGCACAACTTTTTGTAATATTTCAAACATTGGATGCCTAATGTTAGCCTTGTAAGCTATTTTGTTATTGTCTTTATATTTTTCAAGGTATCCAGCCTCAGATAGATGATTTAACTCCTTTCTAATTGAATTCGTAGATTCATTAAATTCTGCAGCTAGACCGTTCAAATAACCACGGTTGGCCTGATTAATGAAAAATTTTATTAATAGGCGCAACCGGGTTTTGGAAGTAATTAACTTATTAAGCAATATTTATAATTATTATCTGGTACAATATTACAAAAATAAAATTAAAAACAAGTACTTTTTTTACTTTTTTTAATTACCTAAAGAGTACATGTTATCAAATCCACTAGTTTTAATAACATTCCTGCCATCAAAAATTATAGGCTTTGGTGTATTTGTTAGGTGATAATTTTCCCAGTTAAAATTTAAAAATTCATCCCAATTTGTAATAATTACAATGGCAGAAGATTTTATTAGTGATTCTTCTAATGATTTACTAATAGAAATTTTTTCTAGTAACTTTTTTACTTGCTTTTTTTTATAACCGGATATAACGAATAAATTTTGTAAATCACTGATAATTTTATGATGAGGTACCATTGGATCATATATTTTTAAATTGGCGCCACTTTCAATTAAATTTTTAGACACATAAATAGATGGGGATTCTCTACTGTCATTAGTTTGCTTTTTAAAAGCCCACCCCAAAATAGAGATAGTTTTGTCATTAATATTTTTCAGTTTATTCTGAATTTCTTTAGTGAATCGTTTCATTTGGTAATCATTAATTTTAACAACAGCATGCCAATAATCTGCTACCTCATTCAAACCATAAAATCTAGCTAAATACACAAGATTTAAAATATCTTTCTTAAAACAGCTACCTCCAAAACCTACAGATGCCTCTAAAAATTCTGGACCTATCCTGGAATCCATTCCAATAGCTTTTGATATTTCTTGTATAGAAGCTCCAGTCTTTTCACATAATGCAGAAAGACTATTGATAGAGGATATTCTTTGAGCCAACATGGCATTTGAGGCTAGCTTTGCTAGTTCAGAAGACCAAATATTTGTCTTCAAAATTTTATTTTCTGGTATCCATTTTTTGTAAATACTGACTATTGCATCAACAGCTTTTTTACCTGAAATTGTGTTTTCACCACCAATTAAAACCCTGTCAGACTTATATAAATTCTCAATTGCAGTACCTTCAGCAAGAAACTCAGGATTTGAAACTACATCAAAATTTGTTTCTTTGTTATAAAGGGTCAAAATCTCCTTTATTTTTTCAGCAGTTTTTACTGGTAATGTTGACTTTTCAACAATTATTTTACTGCTTTTTGCAACAAGTGCAATTTTTTTAGTGCACTCAACAACGTTAGTAAGGTCAGCCGCAAAACCTTTACCCTTTCCGCTTGTTTTTGTAGGGGTATTTACTGCCATAAAAATTATGTCGGAGTTTAAAATAGCTTCATCAATTTTATGAGAAAAAAATAGATTTTTATTTCTTGTTTTTTTTATAATTTCTTTGAGCCCTGGTTCATATACTGGTAAATTATCAAGAGATTTAGAATTCCAGGATTTTATTTTATCCGAATTACTGTCCACAACAATAACCTTTAAATTAGGGCACTCGTGGGCTATTACCGACATTGTTGGACCACCAACAAAACCCGCTCCTATACAACAAATTTGACGAATCTTCATTAATTTTTTCGTCTACAATATTTATTAAATTCTTGCTGATACATTCTTTTTGGGAATTTGCCAATCAATTTAATAAACTCTGCGCAGGCTGCGCCATCATCACCAAGATTTAAAAGGGTTAAAGCTTTATATCTCATACCCTTTTGAATTGTCTCAGGATTTTTAGATTGGATTGACAAACCGAAATATTTGAGGGCATTAATGTAATCTTTCGAATTATAATATGAAAAGGCTGCATTTAGAGATATTTCATATCTCAACGGATCTTTATCAAAAGCTTGGATATAAAGAATCGAGGCCTGCATATATTCACCTTTATCAAAAAGAATCTTTGCATCTGCTGACAATTTATCTGCCTCAGCAATCCTAGCTTGTCCATAGGTCAAAATTCTGTAAAGTTGAAATACATTATCATCTGTTGGATACATATTGAAAGCTTCTTGAGCTTTGGCCATTGAAAAAGGATCTCCAAGACTTCTTGTTAGAGCTAAAGTCCTCAAATAGATCGTCCATATTCCTTTAGTGTCACCAGCTAATTTTCGAACTCTTTCAAATGCCTCATTGATAGCAGGAGCATCCCTTTTATAAGCGAGTGTTCTCATATAAATATCATAGTGTGGCATATTATTAGGAAGTCCATCGAAAGCCTTTTTGGCATAGTAAAATGAACTATCTATTTTACTTTCTTCAAGAAAAAACGTTGCTTTTAAATTATCTGCAAAATGTATTTTAGGATTATCTAGTGAGCCTAAAGAAGCCATTTTGTGCGCCTCCTGCTTATTCCCAGATAGCCAATAATATCTTGCCTTCATTGCTTTTATTGGCATTGCCGTTTCGGTAAGATTTGGGAAATCATGAGATATTTCATCTAATTCGGCTCTAGTATAGGTATATTGTGCATTGTTGAATTCATATAATAATCTACCTTGTTGAGTTAAGGATTTGTATGATATAATATGAATAGCCAGTCCAGGAATGAGCAAAGTAAGAGTTAGAAACAAAGAAACTTTTGTAAATAAGGTACTGTTTGAATTATTTTTATTTGATTCTACAAACACTTTGTTTTTAACATGAATGGCTAAAATAAGTCCTAAATAGATAGCCAAAGAGGATTGCATTAATGGTCTCGCGACTGGGAAATTTAATAATGCATCAACTCCATATACAATTAGAGGTAAAATTAAAATAAATTTTTGTAAAGAAAATGGGGATTCATGATTGTGCTCGTTCTTGAAAATTAAAAACACATAATATGTTATAAGAATAAATAATGCCAAATAGGATAAACCACCAAAAATTCCGGTTTCCGTAAAAACATGTATAAAATCGTTATGAGCATGATATGGAACAGTATATCCTGATATATGTTCTTTACCTTTCTCAATAGATTCAATTTTCCAGTTACCCAACCCAGAGGCGAATATGGGATTTTGCTTTATGTATTGCCATGCATCTCCCCAATAATTAAATCTACCATTGGAAGATTCTTCGGTAAAAGAAATTTTTCCAAGCGTATCTGTGATTGCAACTTTCCTGTATTTATCGTTAGCAAAACTAGTGGCAAAAATATTTAATAGAAAGGCGATTAAGTAAGGCGAAATGATTGTCAAAATTTTATTTGAAGCAATTTTAAAATTAATTTTTTCGTAAATAATTTTATAAACATAAAAGGAGATTAGTAATAACAATACAATAACAGTACTAAGAATAGCAGCTCTAGCTTCAATTAGTGAGATTGCGAGAATTCCAGCAACTGAAATAAGAAATGTTATTACCCTGAATACCAATTTTTTGGATGTTATTAATAAATAAATGGCGAATGGGATTTTAAAGGCAATAGAGGCTGCAGTAATATTTTTATTGCCTGCAAAACCCTTTATAGCAATTACCCTTAAACCTTGAACTGGATAAACCTCTGATAAATCGTAATAGTAGGATATCATTTCAGCTAAAAGAAAAAAGAAAAAGATTAAACAAATGAAATTTAGTTTGTTTTTAATATTTGAAATCAATAAATAACAGAAGAAAACTGCAAAAAAAGTATTACCTAAACGTGGAAGATTAATCAAAGTCTCAACTGGATTAACAGCATAGAAATATGAAAACATATTCCAAAGGAAATAGAATATGTAAAAGTAGATGTAAAATGTGGAGAATAACTTTACAAAGGGTTCTTTAAAGTCGTTTGAAGAAAAAAATAAAATATAACAACACACTAATATATTTATACTACCGAAATATATCCACTGGGGCGCAAGAATATCTATTGCGCCATAATTAGATAAAGATCCCGTAACAATATATAATATTACAAATAGATAATTTGCAATTTGCTTGTAATCTCTATAACTTTTTTGCATTAAATAAGCTATTTAGTTAAAGGTAAAAATAAAAAAAACCCTCGGAATACGAGGGTTTTTTAAACTTATTAGTTATCTAAATTATTCAGCAGCAACATGAGCGAAATCTTCTTCGCTTACAGGTGTTGTAATTGCTGTAGCAGCTCGGAATTGACCTCCTAATGCATGAAGAACTTGTTCTAATGTTGCAGTTGAAGTGGAAGCAGTACCTGCAACTCCGTTTGCATCAAAAGTTCTAGTAGATACATTTGTAATCATATCTCCAGCTAACGTATATGTAACTGCACTAGTAGCAGCTGCAAGTGTCATTAACGGCTTCAACGTCATTAAATCATCAGAATAAATCTTATCTGAAAACGCATCTGTAGTTGTCGTAGCAGCAGTTGCTATTCCATAAGATGCAGATAGACCCGTACTACTAATAGTAATGGTGTATGCACCTAAAATTGGAAGCGTTTTCATAGAACTAAGGTCTAAAGATGTCATCTTAGGTAAACCCGTAAGCATTACAGTACCTACTTCATCAAGAGCCGTAGGCGCAACAGTAGTAAGCTTAGAAGCACCTGAAATTCTTAAACTTGCAGCATCTGAACCCTCAATGTGGTCGTGACCAATACCAGCAGTAGTTAAAGTTGTAGCTCCTATAAGTTCGAAATCTCTAATGTAACCTGAAGTACTTAAAGAAGTCAACTTAGCAGCACCGTGTAATCTTACATCGTTTATAGACCCAGCTGTAGTTAATGTTGTTAAAACATCTGAAGTGATGGAAACACTGTTGGTCTGCTTTGTAATATATGGTCCAGAACCAGCGTCAACACCAGTAACATTTAAATCAACAAGTGCAGGAAAAGCGGTAGCACTCTTGTCAAAAGAAACACTATTGGTTGCCGCAAGAGCGGAAATAGTCATATTCTTCGCAGCAAGCGCATAAATGTTAGATCTAGCACTATGGTCTTTAATTGTTATATCTGTGGCTGCAACAATAGAAACAACTCCAGAAGTATCAAGCTTAGGCGCGTTAAAGTTTGTGATTCTCGATAATGTTATAGGAGAACCAGCTGTAGCTGAATTTGAGGCTCCAGTAGCTTTCTGAGAAGCAAGCGCACTCAAGTCCATAACTTTAGCACCAGACGTCATAGTTCCAGTTGAACTTAACTTAGTTAAATGAAGTTCGGCTAAATTACCAGTTACAATAGAACCACCTACTGAAGTAAGAGCAACAGCCTTAACTACAGTTGTAGCTGAAGCAGTAACATTTAAGTCACCAGTTAATGTTGTTCCTGCAATATCAATAGTAGCAGCTCTAGCAGCTTGAACAGTAACTGTTGCAGCTGCAGAAAAATCGATATCTGTAGCATAATCAGCAACTATACTAGCAACTTTTGAAAGACCAGCATCTACTTGGGTAGCACTAACAAGATTTAAGTGACCTTTAACAGCACCTGCTGTAGAAAGCGATGCAGCTGTAATTGAACCCATTCTAAGAGCAGTAACGCCAGCACCACCTGGTACGGTAACGTCATCTGCAGAAGTTAGTAAGCTTAAATCGATATCACCAGTAATATTAGAAATTGTAAGATCGCCTGTTACAGTTCTTAATACATCATTCGATGCATCGCCATCCGCTAAATTAGTGTTTCCGTTAATAACAAGATCGTTATCAACAAAAGCTAAATTAGCAAAAGACAAAACTGTTGAAGGTGAATATGTGTTTGTAATAGTAACTGTTTTAAGCGAAGTAGCAAGTTTATCAGTAACAGCCTTAATTCTGGCAATCTGTGCAGCACCACCAGAAAAATCTGTTTCATCAACACTTACAATAACTGTACCATTTACTATCACGTTAGGATCATCAGCATCAGTGCTAATTAATGATTCTACATATTCTAAAGTAGCAACGTTATTAATTGTTATATTTTGATTGATAACCGCGTTAGCAGCTAATAATTCTTTAACATCAGCTTGAACATCAGCTAAAGTCGAAGAAATAATTCCTAAATCGGCGGCAGTAGCAACGTCAGCTAAAGAAGCTGTAAGTGCATCAACTGCAGCTTTAATAGTTGTAATGTCACCTTGCAATCCGGAAACGGAAGCCGCAGTGGCTAAACCATTAACAGTGCTTGATAACGCTGTAATTTGATCTGCAACAGAGGATAAACCCTGTACAGTGCCCGAAAGAGCAGTAATTTGATCTGACAGTTCATCGAACTGATCATCATAGTTTTGACAGCCAACAACCGTTAGTGCAACCGCCAAAAGACTTAATAAACCTTTTTTCATTTTAGATAAATAATTAGTTAATAATGCTTTTTTTTAAATTTTTATGATTAACATATGAGTGCAAATATAAGTATTCTTACTAAACTCCAAATGTTTTTTTTAAAATTTTTAAATATTTTTTGGCAGTTTAAAAAAAAAACCTCCCACATTTAGGCAGGAGGCGAAAGATTTTAAAGCTTTAAAGAAGCATT
>CACKBL010000002.1 GCA_902598305.1 uncultured Bacteroidota bacterium | reverse complement strand
ATTAGGTATTTTAATACTTTCTTCTTGTGAAGACTGGAAGCCTCTTGAATTGAAAATTGACTGGGGGGATAAACCTCAGCCTTTATACGAATCAGTTACAATGAAACCCCTTCCTGGAAAGGATTCTGATCTTGTTGAAAAATTAAAAGAATACAATTCTTTGTACCATAATAAAGTAGAAGGTACTTCTGCTTTTTTAAGATTTATCCTTTCAGGAAAAGACTCAGGAAAATATATGTGGATTGAAGGTCCGATGGATTTTAATTATGTAAATGAAAATTTAAATGCTGATGGTCGTGATCAATATTGGTCAAAAAACATTTCACCATTAATTGTTGAGTCAAAAACAAACTTTTATAGACATGCAGTACCACTCTCTGTATTTTCAAAAAAAGAAATTACTCCAAAAGCTTATAGAATAATAGGATTTAAATTTTTTAACGATAATGGCTATGAAAGGGCTAAAGCTAATAAAATCATGTACAAATTTAAACTTGCAGAGGAAGCAATGGAGTCTGGCTACTCGAAACATATTTTTTATCCTCACGAAGCTATTCCAGGAGATGCAGATTTTTATGTTGTTTTTCCTCTTAAATCAATTGCTGAAGAAGATAATTGGGATAAAAATGAAAATAATATAAATGACTGGGAAGAGCTTTCTAGTAAAATAGAAGAAATGTTTGGGGATATAGACCTCATTTGGAAAGAATGGGATGGTTTAGTCTACAGAAGTGAGAGTCACACTAGGATAGTTATTGAATGAGTACCAAATACCCCTTTTAAAGGATGGGGGTATTTTAATTTGTTCTCTTACAATAATTTTATTTAAGTTTTCAAAATCCGAATTCATTTCCATATGATAAAGTTGAAAATCTCTGAATATATTTAATTTAATTAATCAGATATTGTTATGAGCAAACCTTTGATTGAGAAGGCACAAAAAATACTTCTTAATAACCATCAAAAAGGTGGATTTACAATCCCAACTGAAAAATTATATCCATTTCAATGGATGTGGGATTCTGGATTTATAGCATTAGGGTTTGCCCATTTTGATCTTGAAAAAGCCAAAAGTGAAATTAATAGCATACTCAATGCTCAATGGGATAATGGTTTCATACCTCATATTGTTTTTCATACTAAAGCAGACACATATTTCCCAGGCCCTGATTTCTTTCAATCCGAGCTTAGTGAATTTTCATCAAAAAAATTTAAAACTTCTGGAATTACTCAACCACCTGTTTTTGGATTTGTTTTAGAAAAGATTTACCAAATTGTAGATGATAAAAAGGATTTTCTAAAATTTATAAAAACTCAAATTGATAAGGTGTATTTTAACCATGTTTACTTTTACGAAAATAGAGATGTAAACAACGAAGGTCTTGTCTACATATATCATAACTGGGAGTCGGGTACAGATAACTCTCCTTTGTGGGACAGTATATGGAAAACTATGAATCCGCCAGATTATAAATTTGTAAGAAAGGATACAAATCACGTTGATTCTACTCAACGTCCAACTAAAAGGGAATATGATCATTACATTCATCTTCTTGAGATAGCAAAAAATTACAAATATGATGACAAAAAAATTACTGAGTTTTCTCCATTTTTAGTTCTAGATCCACTATTTAATTCAATACTTTTAAAATCAAATCAGTCACTAATTAATTTATATTCAATTATTGGGGGAGAAGAAAAGAAAATTGAATTTTTAGAAAATAAACAGAGCCTTGGAATAAACTCACTGAATAAAAAATTATATGATTCAAAACTTGGAGCATATGTTTATTATGATCTAAGAAATAGTAAAAAATTAAATGGGATTTCATCTTCATCTTTTTCCCCACTGTTTTGTGGGGCACCAGATGAGAGAATTTCTAACCAACTAAAAAAAACATTTAATAAAAAATTTAATTTAGAAGATAAATACATATGTGCCTCATTTGACACCTTAAGTGAGAATTTTAATCCTAAAAAATATTGGAGAGGTCCAGTTTGGTTAAATTTAAACTGGATCCTTTTTCATGGTTTTAATAGATATGGATTTATTGACATATCTCAAAAAATAAAAAAAGATTCAATAGATTTGATTGAGAATGAGGGGTTTTATGAGTATTTTGACCCAACAAACAAAAACGATAAAAATAAAAAAAGGGCATGTGGGAGTAACAATTTTTCTTGGACTGCTGCGCTTTATTTAGATTTTTATAAGAGGGGAACTAAGAATTAAATTTTTATAAAATGACACTTATTGATTATATAATTATTTTCTTGTATCTAACTACATTTTTAGCAATTGGATTCTTCTTTAAAGAAAATAAAAGTTCCAAGGATTATTTTTTAGGTGGTAGATCTATAGGCTGGGGACCACTTACATTATCAACAATGGCCACACAACTTTCTGCTATTAGTTTCATTTCAGCACCAGCATTTGTGGGACTAAAAAATGGTGGAGGAATGCAGTGGCTGACATTTGAATTTGGGGTACCACTCGCGATGGCATTTTTAATGATAGCGATTGTTCCAACCTTATATAAATCTGGCGTTGTTAGCGTTTATGAATATTTAGAAAACAGATTTGATGCATCTTCAAGATTATTGATAAGTTTTGTTTTTCAAATAAGTAGATCCGTAGCAACAGGGGTAATGATTTACACTATGGCTCTTATTTTACAGGCTACAGTGGGTATTGACTATTGGTTATCAATCCTTTTAATTGGCATAATCACGCTGATATACTCATTTCAAGGAGGAATGAAAGCAGTTATATGGGGAGATGTAATTCAAATGATAATTTTGTTTTTAGGTATAGTAATTTGTCTTTTTTTTGGGTTGAGTGAATTGGGAGGAATAGAAAAATTCTTTGAACTTGTAGACAAAGAAAGATTAGAAGTAGTAAATTTTGACAAGTTGGGATTTAGCAATATTTCTAAAAATGACGAATTTGGATTTTGGCCAATGCTGATTGGTGGGTTTTTTTTGTACGCATCATATTACGGAACAGATCAAACACAATCACAAAGATTATTGTCCTCAAAAAATATGGATACTATAAAAAAACTCCTATTAGCTAACGCTATATTTAGATTTCCAATCACATTGACATATTGTATAATGGGTTTGGTACTTGGAACCCTTTTTTATCAAGACCCTTCCTTTCAAGCAATGATAGAGTCTGTATATACTACCAATATAGGCTCACTAGAGGGTAAAAGAGCGGATTTAATGGTCCCAGTATTTATTATTCATTATTTACCATCTGGAGTTATTGGGATTTTAATTGTTGCAATTATGTCTGCTGCCATGTCATCTTTGAGTTCAACAATAAATTCCCTGTCAGCAGTTACGATGGAGGACTTTGTTAAAAGGTTTTCCAGTGATATTTCTGACAAGAAATATGTTTATTTATCCCGAATTATTTCTGTTTTCTGGGGCCTCTTATGCCTTTTCATTGCATTCTTTACAGGAAAGATCGAAGGAACAGTTATTGAAGTTATAAATAAAATAGGATCAGTATTTTATGGACCTATTATAGGGACTTTTGTTTTAGCTATAATGACAAAAAAAACCAGTGCTATAGGAGCAAATATTGGAATTTTGACAGGTGTTTTTTTTAATATTTTCTTGTGGCTTAACGTGCCAAGTATTTTTTGGTTTTGGTGGAATGCTATTGGATTTTTTATAACCTTTTCAGTTGGATTGGTTGTCAGCAATCTATTAACAAATAATGTGAGTCAAACCTACGAAATTGTTTATTTTGCTAAGTTTGTAGATATTCTAAAATTAATTTTATACTTCATAATTATTTTATCAATAAGTTTACTTTTGCCTAATATTTTTTAATCTTTAAAAGAAAATGAGAGTTTCAATTTGTAGGAAAGGACATTTTAACGCAGCGCACAGACTGTACAATAATAATTGGTCCAAAGAAAAGAATAAAAAGGTTTTTGGAATCTGTAGTAATGAAAATTTTCATGGTCACAATTATGAACTCACTGTAAAAATTTATGGTGAATTAGATAAGGAAACCGGAATGGTATTTGAACTTAAAAGAATGAAGGATATTATAAAAAAAGAAGTAGAAGATGTTTTAGATCACAAAAATTTAAATTTGGATATACCATATTTTAAAAATGTAGTCCCAACTACAGAAAATCTCGCAATTTTTATATGGAAAAAGCTCTATGACGCCTTTAAAATAGATTGTAAATTAACAGTTATTTTGTATGAAACGCCTAGAAATTTTGTTGAGTTTTCTGGCTAAAAGTTATTTTAAAATATTTTAAACGGTCATGTGGGACTTTTTATTAGAAATCAACAAGTTTGCTAATGCATTAATGATTGGTGTTTCACTTTTGGCTCAATTCATAATTTATCCCTCTTTTAAAAAATCCAATTTCAAAAGTTTTAGGACTTATCATTTGAATTATACAAAAAAAATGTTCTACATAGCGGCTCCAATAATGCTTGTAGAATTATTTTCTTCTATCCTTTTGGTTTATAAATATCTATCCAAAATATATTTAACATCATTATTTATCTTAATATTGATTTGGATATTGACATTCGGTTTTATTGTTCCTATTCATAATTTATTTGCCAAAATACACAATAAGGAAAAGGTTGATAAGATGATTAAATTAAACGGTATAAGAGCTGTTTTTTGGATTTTAAAGTATTCAATAATTGGCTTTTGAAAAAATTATTAAAAATATTCTAATTATTATTTTATTTATGGGATGCACTTCCTAAAGGAGGGTTCTATAAATTATACGCAGTAAAATCGAACTAATTTATAGCTTTGAACTCATTATTGATTAATGAAACAACCTGTTCTAAAGATTGCAAATAGTTTTCAAGATCTATAATTCTTTGAGACAATTGATTCCTTCTTCTTTTTAAAGAGTTTTTTAATTTTTGATTTTTAAGGGTATTAAAAACTTGAGATATTTTTACATCCTCATTAAATTCATTTTCTTTTTCATCAAACCATTTCAAAATGTCTTGGGCAAGGACACCAGTAATTTTATGCATTCCACTTATTCTTTCTTCTTGATTTGTGTATATGGATTCTATTTTTTTTCTCAAAATTTTATTTTTAATTTCTAGCAATTTCCCTGAAAATAGCATAGACTGAAAAAAAACGTCTTCTGGCTCCCAAGCGTTTGTCCATATAAAAACATTGTAATTTTCAATATCGTATCTTTTTATATATTCAACCTTTCCGTCTACAACGATTGAATGCATATATGGTTTTTCAGAGTGAATTTTTAGAACTTGAGAAAATGTTATTTCATTAAAATTATCAACCGTTTTGGAAGTTAGATGAAACATATTTTTAACCTGCTTGATATGTTCTTTAGTATATTTTATGTTGGAATTTATTTCATCTCCAAGGGTAGTTACTGCTTCATTTAAAATTTCTTGCTCATCATTTAACTCCCTCATATTGTCAACAGATAAAGAAGCTAAAATACTTATGAATATGACTATACCTTCAATAAATAATTTTCTCATAAGCTATATATGGTAATAATGCTTTATCTCCTAGAATTCAATTTAGCCAAGAGTCTAAGAATTTCTAAATACAGCCAAATCAAAGTGACTAGAAGACCAAATGCACCATACCACTCCATATACTTTGGAGCTCCGTTTTCAGAACCTTCTTCAATAAAATCAAAGTCTAGTACTAAATTAAGTGCAGCAATTATAACAACTACTATGCTGAAACCTATACTAAGTGGAGAAGCGTTATCAATTTGCATTATCCCCATAGATGAACCAAAGAATCCCATTATAAAATTCACAAAATAAACAAGTGCAATCCCACCAGTTGCCGCAAAAATACCGAGTTTAAAATTTTCAGTTGGTTTAATTATACCTGACCTGTATGCTGTAAGTAAAGCAAGAAGGATTCCAACTGTCAAAAAAATTGCATTCGTAACAATACCATCATAAAGAGAATTGTACATAAATGAGACACCTCCTAGAAGAGCACCTTCTAAAATGGCATATATAGGTACTGTGATTGGAGCCCAATTTTTTTTAAAAACGGTGATTATAGCAACTATAAAGCCTCCAATACCACAAGTAAAAATGATAGCTGGACTAATTGCGTCGAAGGTTAGATAACCTGTACCAATTAGTAAAAATAAACTTAACGCCGTTTTATTTACCGTACCCTCAATTGTCATCTGACCAGAACTTGAAGAAAGGGTGTTAAAGGTTTCTTTTGTTAGTACTGGGTTTCCAGAGCGTAATGATAAGTGACTTCTCATTTTTTAATTTTTTTCAAATATCAAAAGTTTTAAAAATTTTCATTTATAAAAATTTGTTAAATTTTTTGACAAAACTAATAAAGAATTTGGGGTAAAGACGATAATTTTCTATTTAGATTCAATAGATCACTTTCGTTAGAGAGTATAGTTTCTTCTTGTTCGTCTACCTCTTTTATTAAACTTGCAATTCTCTCAATTTGTGGTGCAGTAGGGGGATTAGTAGTATTATCTATAGCACTCATTAAGGAACGAATTTCTTCTCGCAATCTTGGTTTTTGTCTGTAAGTCATAGAAGGAGGAGGTCGCATTAAAAATTCGAATTTATGTTCTACAATTTTCTTATGAATTTTCATTGCATCTTTTGTGTCTTCTGAAGATTCATCGTTTAATTTTTTAATAAGATCTTCAAGTTGGTCAGCTGAAAAAGAAACCTTGTCAATTAGTTTGTGAGTTTTGCTTAATAAATCGCGAAGGGTAAGTAGAGCCTTTAATTTTTTTCTATAGTCATCAGTCGGCATTTTAATTCTGTTGTCTCCTACAACAGTAATTTTTTCCTCTAATTTTAAACCCTCAAAATTAATCCTAGCGGTATATTCACCGGGTACAACTTTTGGTCTTATTTCATTAGAACTAAATCCCTCTTCAATTTTATTTTCTAAGGTTACAGCAGCGTCGTACCCAAGATCCCAAACAACTCTATTTACACCCTTTTTAGCATCTTTCATCTCAAGTGAGGTTACTAATGAGCCATTTTTATCCAATATGTCAATATTAACAGGAGATTTTGCATCTTTCTGAAGGCTGAAGTTAATATAAGTTCCATATTCTGGATTTTTAGCCGCATAAGTTCTATCACCCAAATTTTCTATTCTCCAATACATGTTCCATAAAGTTGCTTCTCTAATTGGGAACAAATGAATTGGCTTTCCTATTGAATTTTTTAGCTCTTCAATTGGACGAATATCGTCCAGAATAAAAACACCTCTGCCATGTGTGGCAACCACCAGATCACGATCTCTTGCCTGGATACGTAAATCCCTTACCGACACATTTGGAAGATTATTGTTTATTTTCTCCCAACTCTTACCCAAATTCCAGCTAGCAAAAACACCATGTTCCATTCCTGCAAAAAGAAGATTCGGGTTGTGTGGATCCTGTCTGACAACTTTCACGTAGTCATTTGATGGGAGGTTTGAAGTAATTTTCTTCCATGATTTTCCAAAATCTTCAGTCATAAAGATGTAAGGTCTAAAGTCGTTCATTCGGTGCTGATCAACAACTATAATTGCGGTACCAGCATTATGTTCAGAGGCATGTATTTTTGAAATCCATGAAAACTGAGGCAATCCTTTTATCCTATTTTTTAAATTAGACCAATTTTTTCCCCCATCTAAAGTAACTTGGATATTTCCGTCATCAGTTCCAGCCCATATAACTCCTTTCTGAATTGGAGATTCAGCTAGGTATAGGATTGTACAATGAAATTCAGCAGCAGTGTTGTCCTGATAAATTGTTCCACCAGAACTTCTCTGTTTACTTTTGTCATTTGTTGTTAAATCCGGACTAATCACTTCCCAACTTTTTCCCCTATTATTTGATTTAAATACAACATTTCCGCCAACATACACAGTCTCTGGGTCATGAGGTGATATCATAATTGGAGAATCCCAGTTAAATCTATACTTATGTTTTTCTATCGCATCTCCTGCACTTCCAACGATTTTTGGATAGGGATGAATGGTCTGCACATTCCCATATCTACTATCTACTAAAAAAGGGACCCCTCCTTGAAGATTTGTATAAACAAAATGTTCCTCACCAGGAATTGGTACTGCAAAATACCCGTCACCATAAGCAAGTCCTTTCCAATGTCGTTTTAAAATTCCCGCTTTATATAGAGAGTTACTAGGTCCCACCCAAGTTCCATTGTCTTGAAGACCACCATAAATATTGTAAGGTTTTTTATTGTCTATTTCCATCTGATAAAATTGGGATAACTCAATATTGTTAATTATTTCCCAACTATCTCCTCCGTCAAAGGAACGTTGAAAGCCCCCATCACTTCCGTTGAGGATATACTTTGAATTAGTTGGATCAATCCATAATGCTTGATGATCACCATGCACTGTTTTAGCAATTTGCTCCCATGTGTTACCGCTGTCCTTTGAACGACTTAATCTACCTGAAATTGAGAAAAGTACATTAGGTTGATTAGGGTCAACTCTAACATCACTATAGTAAAAGGGTCGAAAATTTATGTTAGGATCATCATTTACCATTTCCCAATTCTCACCTCTGTCTTCTGATTTAAATGCGGTCCCACCTCCTTCAAACTCGGTCATTAAGTAAATAATGTTTGGTTCACTTTGTGCAATGTGAACACCTGGTCGAGCCATATCTTTATCGGGAAGACCGTTCATAATTTTTTTCCAAGTTTCACCACCATCCATTGTTCTGTATAATGCTGTGTTTTTACCCCCATCGTCAAATCTCCAAGGCTTTCTTCTAAATGTCCACATTCCAGCATACATAATTCGTGGGTTATTTACCTCCATTGCTATGTCTGCACAACCAGTGTTTTCATCTATGTAAAGAATTTTCTCCCATGTTTCTCCCCCATCTATTGTTTTAAAGACACCTCTTTCTTTATTTGGACCCCACTCTTTACCAAGTGCACATACACATGCAATGTTAGGATTCTTTGGATCAACAACTATTCGCTTTATTCTTTCTGTATTTTTTAAACCCAGATGCTTCCATGACATACCTCCGTCAATGGACTTATATACACCCCAACCATATCCAACGCTGTTTCTTGGATCTCCTTCACCAGTACCAACCCAAAGAATATTATTATCTGAAGGAGCAATGGTTAGTGCACCAATTGAATATGCTCTTTGGTTTTCAAAAATAGGGTTAAAGCTTACTCCACCGTTTGTTGTTTTAAATATACCCCCGTCGGCACCACTGACGTAAAAAGTGGATGGATCCCCAGGAACCCCGTCTATATCCGTTACTCTTCCGCCCATATTAGCAGGGCCAATTGCTCTCCAATTATAGTTTTCAAGCATTTTAGACATCGATGTATTTATTTGAGCTTTTAAATCACTGATTTCTGGAATTATTAGGGTTAACATTAAAGTCAAAATGGTCATTTTCATTGTTTTCATATCACATAAATTAAATTGGGACATATAAGTTATGAATTTTTATAAATATTTCAGCAGCAGGATAGTTTTTAATTACTACATTAAACTGAATATTAATAACATGTTTCGTTAATTTCAAAATAGTTATTTGAATTATAAAATAGAGGGAGTTATTTATTATTTATCAATGGGCTAGACCAAAATCCGATTGTCAAAATAAATAAAAGGGGGATTAAGAGTATGGTCATGCCAAACTTTAAACCTACAAAATCAGCTAGGATTCCAATTATTAGAGGGATAACAGCACCTCCAATAATACCAGAAACTAATATTCCTGAAAAAGCCCCATGGTCTTTTGAGGTAGAATTTAAAGCAAGAGAAATAATAATTGACCACATTGTTGATATAAAAAATCCAACCAACGGAAATAAAATTAATGAGACTTTTAATGGACCAAAAACTGCTAATAAAAAAGAAATGATGGAAGCTGATGTAAAAAAAATTAATATTTTTCTACTATCAATTAACTTTAATAAAAAAAGACCAGAAATAGTACCAAGGGTCATCAAACCCCAGAAATACGAAATAATTTTAGCACCTAAAATTTGAGGATCTATTGAATGATAAATTTCAAGAAACTTTGAAATCCAATTTGCAACACCTTGCTCAACCCCAACGTAGGAAAAAATCCCAAAAAAATAAAGGATTACCATTGGATTTTTAATTATCGCTAAGTAATTATTTAGTTTTTCTTTAGTTTCTCTACCAGGTTTTTTTTTCTCAGGGAAATTTGTAAATATTAATGTGACACACATCAAAAAAGAGGTTATGGCAAAAATCCAATAAAGAGATACCCATCTTAGGCCTGGAAAGGTTATTTTTTTAAAAAATAAAATTATGTAGTTCGAAGGTTCAATAGAAACCGATAAACGGATTATTAAATAAGAGTAGATGAGTGGACTAATGAAGGAGGCAAGTCCAAAAAAAAGTTGACCTAAAACTGAATTGAATGCAAATTCTTTTTCTCCACCAATCTTTCTCAATAATGGATTAATTGATACTTGGAGCATAGCCATACCAGAGCCAATAAGGAATAACGATAGGATGTAGAACGAATAACTAGGGGTTATTGAAAAAGCAAGTGCTCCAATAGATGAAATTAAAAAAGCCAAGATCATCACTTTTTTTTCACCTATGTATTCAACCAAAAATCCAGAGGGTATCGACATAACACCGTAAGCTAAAAAAAATGAGAAGGGTAGAAAGGCAGCCATCGACAAACTCAAATTATATGCATTAATTATGTCGGGGACAAGAGGGCCAATGATATTTGTTAAAAACGAAATAACAAAAAAAACAAATAAAATTATACCAACTAAAAACTTACTTTTCACATGAAAATTCTTATCAAGATTTTAAAACTACAAAATTAAATTTGCTGGATAACCACATTTTATTCAATTAAAAATTAGAGGAATATAATTGATATTAAAGCAGTGACCATCTTTTACCCCCTGTAGTCTTTTTTAGGTCAAGACAAACCTTTCTGTCTCCGGGGATAGGGTCATAAGCCAATACTTTTTCTCCAATGTATTCATTTAATCTAAATGCATTTAAGGTTAGAGATCTAATATGAATTAAATAATTGTAAACTTCTGATTCTAGACTTTTAGGGTGTTTTTCCCAACTCTCAGTTTGCTCATTACCTGCTAGAAGATATTTTTTTAGTTGGGTGTTAAGATCATCTGAATTGATTTCCATAGAGTTGTTTTTTTTCGTTTCATTTAGAATTAATTTGATAAAATTGTTTGTCCTCCTTAAAATAGTTTCTTTATCGTTTTGATTCATTACAACAACAATATAGTTATCTAAAAATTCTGGTAGTTTTAATTCAATAGCACCAGGGATATCAGTTTTGGGTATAATAAGTTCCATTATTTTTGAAACAAATTGATATTGATCACCAGTAAAGAAAAAAGGTGAATATTTATTTACATTTGATTTGCAACTATGGAGTATGTTTATAATTTGTGGACTAACAACTATCGCAGCACTCCCACATCCAATTTTTTTCAATACTTTTCTTCTATCCATTTTATTATGATTAAAGATTCATTTTTTTTAATTCTTTAACTGCATGATTTGCTGCTCTAGCAGTTAAAGCCATGTAAGTAAGCGAAGGGTTCTGACTTCCTGAGGATGTCATTGCTGAACCATCCGTAACATAAACGTTTGGTACAGAATGTAGTTGATTATGTTTATTTAGTAAAGAAGTTTTTGGATCATGCCCCATTCTTGCAGTACCCATTTCATGAATAGCTAGTCCCATTGCATATTCATTATCATATTCTCGAACATCACGAAAACCAGCAGATTCGAGCATTTCAGCAGCTTGCTGTTTGATATCCTTTCTCATTGCTTTTTCATTTTCCTTGATTTCAGCATCAAAGGTTATAGTGGGCAGTCCCCACTTATCTGTATTATTGTAATCTAAGTAGATTTTATTATCATGATAGGGAAGAACTTCACCAAATCCCCCAAGATTCATACCCCAACCTCCAGGTGTTAAAACGGCATCTTTCAATTCTTTTCCATAACCAGTTTTTTTAATCAATTCTCTATGGTCACTTCTCCATGCTCCACCTTGAAAACCATAACCTCTCAAAAAGTCTTTATGATTTGTAGATTCACCTAAATTCCTAAATCTAGGAATATAAATACAACTAGCATGCCTTCCTTTATAATATTTATCTTCAAAGCCATCATATACTCCATCAGCACCGAGTAAAAAGTGGTGGTCCATTAAGTTGTGCCCTAATTCTCCTGAATCGTTTCCCAAGCCATTAGGGAATCTACTTGATTTTGATTGCAATAAAATGGAAGTAGTAGGTGCTGTAGAAGCACACAAAAAGATAACCTTTGATTTATATTCTGTTACGTTTTTAGTCTCTGAATCTATAACTCTAACTCCAGTAGCTCTATTTTTTTTTTCATCATATATAACTTCATAGACAATTGAATTAGGCCTCAGTGTCATGTTACCTGTTTTTTCAGCTGCCGGAAGGGTAGAGGAGTTACTGCTAAATGGAGCTCCATATGGACACCCTCTTCTACATCGATTTCTGTATTGACATTGGACTCTATTTAATCCAGGTTTAGTCCCCTCTGTAATAATTGCTATTCTACCAACCGTAACTAAACGATCATTATAATTTTTTTGAATTGATTTTTTGAATTCTTTTTCAAGGCAGTTCATGTCCATTGGTTTAAGAAATTCACCGTCGGGAAGTTGTGGTAAACCAAGTTTTTCACCACTTACCCCAATATATTTTTCCACATGACTATACCATGGAGCAAGGTCTTTGTATCTTATGGGCCAGTCGACTGCTATTCCTTCTTTTGCATTAGCATTAAAATCTATATCGCTTAGTCTCCAGCTTAATCTTCCCCATAATAATGACCTTCCTCCTACATGGTAACCTCTAATCCAGTCAAATCTTTTATCTTCATTATAAGGGTGCTCAAAATCGTCAACTAAAAGGTGAGTTGTCGCCTCAGTATTAACATATCCACTTCTACTTTGTTTAGGTTGTCTTTGTCTAATTTCTTCAGTTATGGTATTTCCTCCTTCAAAGTCCCAGGGGTCCTTATCAACATTTTTGTAATCAGTTGGGTGTACAAGCATTGGGCCTCTTTCTAAAACAAGTGTCTTAAGACCACTTTCACACAATTCTTTTGCAGCCCAACCGCCGCTAATTCCAGTTCCCACAACAATTGCGTCATAACTATTCATACATCCGTTTAACTTTACTTAAAATAGCACAACTTTTAAATATGTCAAAAAAAAGGGAGCGAATTTTAATAAATGCACTTAGAATTATCTTCTTTAATGAAGTAGTTTTTGTAATTCTTCGCCTCAGAGTCCATGCAACCACATAAATTAAGAAGACGAATATTTCTAAAATCAACTGGGTGACTTTCTGACTGCAAGGCAATGTAACCAGACTTTAAAACCTCACCTTCTTTAGACAACCAATATTCTTTGTTTTTAACTCCATTTGAAGTCCAATCAACATCTCCCAATTTACTATCAACAAAGCCCCCTCCAATTTGTGGTTTGCTATATGACAAAACAGTATCATTTTCAATTATATGGGTTATTGTTTCACCACCATGAACAATTATCTCACCACTTACCCATTGATCTCCATTGTAAGTCTTTGAATTAGAAAGTATGCAATGATTGTAATTTATTTTCTCGTTCATTATTACGGCAGTACCTGGGGTGCACAAATTTCCTGTTGGTCTTACACCTTTTGATAGCCCCCCTAATAGCTGTACCTCTATTGATACAGGAAAAGATTGACCAAAATCGTTACTTTCTGGGGATTGAGAATGAATCATGATACCACTATTTCTTTTTGCCCATCCAGCGCCCCCTTTTGTTTGACTTCCAGTAAATCTATAGTCAAATCTTAACTTATAATATGAATAAGGTTTTTTGTAATATATCTGTGCATAATTATTATCAAACTTGTCGTAGTTATCGTAAACTACTTTTAAAACGCCATCTACGACCTGGAAAGTATTTTTATAATTTGTATCTAAATTTTGGTTCGCAAATTTAATCTTCCAATCTTTCAAATCAATACCATTAAATAGGATTTCCCAGTTCTCAGTTTTTGAATTATCAGGACTATTGCAGCCTGCAACTAGGATTAAAAAGCAAATAAATTTTGTAAGTCTTTGCATATTACATAAGTGAATTGAATAGTTAAAGGATTTGACTAAAAACAAAAAAAGAATACTAATCTATTTCCTTTTTAAAATTCAAATATAATTATCTAGAACTACTTTTACTTATTAATTAGTAAATTAAAACTAAATTATTCCAATGAAAAAAATTAAAAACCAAGCTATTATATTTCTTTTAGTCCTATCAGCAAATATCAATGGTCAATCATCAAAAATTGATTTATACCCAGAGGGGATAGATTGTTTAAATGTTCTAAAACCAAAAATTGATTATGACGAATCGGGAAGAATATTCAGGAAAGTAGCAAATCCACAAATTTGGTATTATCCAACGCAAAAATTAAAAAACGGTAATAACAAAACGGCTGTTTTGATAATACCAGGAGGCGGATACGAAGCTCTTTGGATAGATAAAGAAGGAGTTGATGTTGCAAAATGGTTTAATGGATTGGGGATTTCTGCTTTTGTTTTGAAACATAGAATCCCGTATTGGGAAGGAAAGGAATGCAGAAGTGAAGTAGCTCTTTCCGATGCACAAAGGGCAATACGTATTATTAGAAAAAATGCAAAAAAATGGGGAATTGATCCTGAAAAGATTGGGGTTTTAGGATTTTCTGCTGGAGGACATCTTGCTTCTACGCTTTCTACTCATCATGATCAAGGGCTTAAAAAATCTAATTTAGAAATAGAAAAAACAGGATGTAGGCCAGATTTTTCAATTTTAATTTATCCAGTAGTGACAATGAAAAGTCCCTATGTTCATTTGGGGTCGAGAAAAAGTTTAATAGGTGAAATGCCATCAAGTGAAATGGTAGAATATTTTTCAAATGAGCTACAAGTTAAAGCTGACACGCCACCCACTATTTTGATTCACTCAGATGACGATTCAGTGGTTTTAGTAGAGAATAGTGTAAATTATTATTTAGCTCTTAGAAAATTTAAAATTCCAGCAGCACTTCACATTTGGGAAGATGGAGGTCATGGATATGGATTAGCTAAAAATGAAGGATCTGTAAAGGACTGGCCTGATATTTGCCATAAATGGATGATACAAAGAAAACTACTTAAACATTAATTTTTTCGTATCCATTTTTGAGTTCTTCCAAGAAGAGAAAACCCAATGTAGCCCCTAACTTTTAGTGTATTTTCATCTTCAAGTGTAATATAACAGCTATAGATTTTTCCTGACTTAGGGTCAAGAATGGTTCCATCTTCCCATGTTTTGTCATTAAGCTCTAAACCTTCTACAATGGTCATACCTTCGATTGGGAGGTTCTTATTTTCCCCTTTGCAATTAGCACATAATTTACCCTTATCCTCTTTCAGAAGTAAATTAATAATCTTACCATACAATTTACCCTCATTTTGAAATAATAGAACTTCTGATTTTTTTTTACCGGTTTCATCATCCTGGGTTATCCAGACCCCTTCAATTTCATTTTTTTGGTATGAATTAAACAAAAAATATGTAAAAAGAAATATTTTAAAAATCATAAATTAAAGTTTCTAATAATTTAAATTTATGGAATATTAATTTCATAATTATTAAAATTTTTCAAGAAATAATTTTTAATAGATTAAAAAAAATGGAACTTAATACGTTAATACGCGCAATCAACAGGTTGACTCCCGAAGCAAAACCAAAATGGGGGAAAATGAGCGCAACTCAAATGATTTGGCACTGTAAAAAATTTATAATTTTCTATCAAAATGAGAAAAATTATTCTCCTACTTTGATGACCAAAACACTTGGTTACATGCACATGTTTTTTTTAAGACATATTATAAAATGGGATTATGACAAATACCCTAAAAATACTCCCACTCTCAAATTTTTTGATCCGGCAAGAGCAAAAGATATAGACTTTGAAAATGAAAAAAAAGAACTTATTGAAAGGTTAAAAATGGTAAATAAATACACTAAAAAATTTATTATAAACCCTATGCACGGAAAAATTACAAGAGAAACTTTTAAAGAAGTTGTACGAGGACACACATCTTTTCATCTAAAGCAGTTTGATGTTCTTTAATTATTTTTGAAATTCATATTCAATCACCTGTCCTTTCACTCCAATGGACCAATGTATTTGAACAATTTTCCAATTCCCATCAATTTTTTTAATCACACCACTATTTCGGATATCATTAATTTCATATTTGACTCCTGAACTAGATTCTGTGGTAGGAGTTCTATAACTAAAATTTAGGATTTGAGAATATGAAGCCATATCGCTGTTATCGCTCATAACTATTTTTAAGTCTTTGGTAACAAATTTTGGATTTTCAATTACTTCAATTTGACCCGTAAGAGACGTTTTAATTTTATCCCATCCAACTAAAAACTCTGACTCATCGGTTCCGATAATAATCGCATCTTTGGCAAATGTTTTTTTGGCAACGTCGATACTTCCAACACTAAAGAAATTGTATTGATTGGCAATAAAATCTCTGACTTCTTGCTCAGATTTTTGTGATATTTTTTTTTCATCCTCAGGATTCAAATTCACAACCTCATTACAACTATTCAATATTGAAAGAAATAATAAAAAAACAATAAAAATCTTTTCCATTTCATTGTAAATATAAAGCTTGAATTGAATTAAATAAAAATAAAAATAGATAAAAATTAAAATCAAAAAACCTGATAATAAGTGAGTTAAAGAGATTAATTTTCATACATTAATTGTATGAAAAGTTTATCGGATGGGTTTTTCTCTATTGATTCAAAAAATGGATTCCTACCAATCAAGGAACCATTAAGAAATCTACCATCTAGATATGAGACCTTGCAGCAATTAATTGATGAAATGCCAGTTTTAAAAGAAGATGGAACCCCAGGAATTTTAGCAAATCACGGTTCTATAGAGGAGGCTATAAAAATTCTACCAAATTATCTCGATTTAGTGAAACTGGAAAAAGATTCTTTTGTTAATGCAGCTCTTTTTAGAGCTTATTCTTTTTTGGCATCAGCATACACTTTGTCACCATCTCATCACAAATTTTTAAAAACTGGCAAATATGGAATGGCTAATGATAGGCTACCTTCAAATATATCGCAACCATTTGTATATATATCAAATTCTCTTGGGGTGTATCCCTGGCTGGATTACCATTATGCTTATTCATTAGGTAATTATTTTAAAATCGACAAGGAAAAGGGGTTCAATTGGTCAAACCTTTCCATGGCAGCCAAATTTTCAGGGATGGATGATGAAAGAGGGTTTATTATGCTCCATGTAGATATTAATCAACATTCACCAGATTTAGTAAAATCAGCTTTTGGTGTTGCTAACTCAAAAAACAATGAATCTTCTTTAAATAAATCTTTAAAACTTTTTGCAAACACATTAAAAAAAATTAATGAACGACGAAGGGTAATGTGGGAGGCGTCTAGGTGGAAACATTACAATGACTTTAGAGTTTTTATTATGGGTATAAAAGGGAATGAGGAAATTTTTCCAAATGGATTAATATACGAGGGAGTATGGGATAAGCCTAAATATTTTAGAGGTCAAACAGGTGCTCAGGACAATATTATTCCAACAGCAGATATAGTCTCTGGAGTTATCAATTTCTATCCTGAAAACCAACTCACAAAATATCTTTTGGATTTAAGAAAGTACAGACCAATATGTGTTCAAAATTTTTTTGAAATTTTGACAAAAGAAATGCGCAGCGCGCCACTGTTAAAAAGACTAACTAAAACAGACAATCAATTGGGTATGTATCACTTAATGTCGGCATATGAGGAAATTTATTTTTTCAGAAATGGACATTGGCAATTCGTTCAAAAATACATAATGCAAAACACTAAATATGCAAAAGCTACTGGAGGGACACCTATCATTTCATGGATTCCAAATCAAATAAAAGCTGTTTTTAGTGCCATGCAAAATTTATCTGATCAAATGAAAGATAGCAATCATTGGATAAAATCAAAATGGATAGAATCATATTTAAAAAAAGTTGAGCTACTTAATAAACAACTTGAAATTTTATCAATTGATACTTTTAATCCGGAATCTGTTTTTAAATTAAACGAAGAAATTGGGCTTGAGGACTTTTAGTATTTTTATTTTTTTCCTTGTCTTGAATAACGCAAGTATAAAATCGCAATTCAAAAAGGAAAAAATCCATTTTGAAAGTGCAAACCCGTTTTCACTAAGCCATATCATAAAAGAATTAAATAAACTAGATAAGCAAGAGGTTTTTGGTCAGTTGACAATACCATTAGATAGCATTGAGGCTAATAAAAAGTATCCTTTAATTATTGGTGTTGCTGGTAGCAGAGGGTGGAAGAAACATCACTTGGAATATATAAATATGTATCAAAAAAATGGCTTTGCAACTTTTGAACTTAACAGTTTTAAAAGCAGGGATATCAGCTCTACTGTTGGGTCTCAGGTCGAAGTGACAACAGCAGCAATTATTCTTGACGCATACCGTGCACTAGAGAAGCTTTCTGATCACCCTAATGTTGACTCTGAAAGAGTTGGTATAACAGGCTGGAGTTTGGGTGGAGGTGTAACTCTTTTTTCAGGATGGCAACCGGTAAAAAATGCAATTACGAAAAAACATAGTTTTGCTGCTCATTTGGCATTTTATCCTCCATGTTTTATAAATCCAAAATATTTACCTTTTACAGATGCCCCGATACACATTTTAATTGGAGAATCCGATAATTGGACTCCTGCTAAGCCATGTAAAACTCTTGTTGAAAAACTTTCCAAAAAAACAAATATTGAATTGACACTCTTCCCTAATGCTCATCACGGATTTGATAGTGAGGAACCTGTGCATAGAAATGAAAATGGATATAGTTTTAAAGAATGTCTTTTTGATTTAACTGAGGATGGAGATATTTTAATGAACTACTTGAAAATTCCTATGTCAAATTCTATACTACAGAAAATTGGATTTTTGTTCTGTGTCAAAAGAGGTGTTGATATAGGGGGTAATTTACAAGCACGCAAAAGTTCCTACCCATTTGCCTTAGAATTTATGAAAAAGCATCTCCAAAAGGATTAAATTAGTTAATTAATTAACAGAAATTAACATAGTATTTACTTGGTTAATATGATTCAGCATATAAAATTATTTCTTGTAATCTTTTCTGGTTTATCATTTTTAATATTTGGGTATTTGTGTTTTTTCTCTCTTTATTTTAAAAATGAATTCATTCGCTATGGTATACCAAACTTTAGAAAAACAACTGGTTTTTTTCAAAGTTTAGGAGGGGTATCTCTTATTATTGGAGTATTTATAGATCAACTTGCTGTAATCGCTTCAGTTGGATTAACAATTTTAATGATTTTGGGAGTTATTGTTAGACTTAAAATAAAAGATGGGCTTCTAAAAACTATGCCTGCAATATTTTATGCATTTTTAAATGCTTTAATTTTTTATCTTTTTCTAAATGATTAAATATTGTTTTCTTAAATTTATTTATTAACCATAAATTAAATTTAAAATGAAAAATATATTATTTCTTGGAGCTTTTTTACTAAGCTTCGTTACAAACGCTCAGTACTTTGTTTACGGTTTTAATATCGTACCAGGTGATGAAGTTGAACATTACATTCAAAATGAATCTGAACTTTTCAGTAAAGCTGCCATCAAGGCTTTTAAATCTGGTGCTATCAATGGATGGGCTATAATGCGTAGAGTTAATGGCGCTAAATCTGAACCAAATTTCTATTGGTATATTGGGGTAGATGATTTAAATAAATTAGAAAAGGTAGGTAGTGAAATGGGTAAGGCAATTAATGAGGTAAAAAATGAGTCTGGTGTTCCTTCATTAATTAATAGGGCTTTAGAGAATCATAATTCCTATACTAGATTTATTGCTTCTTACTATAGACCAGAGGTAATTACAAATAAAAACTCTGATGGATTTAAGTACTTTATGCATAACTATGCTCTTGTTCCTGACAGAAATGGGTGGTTAAATACTCAAATTGAACAGTACGGTCCATTTATAAAAAAGAATATGAATAATGGCAAAATAAAGCAAGAGATTTGGGCTCCAGCAACTAGATTAAACCCTGTTGGCAATGGATATAAATGGAACGTTCTTAGTGTTGACGGATATAATTCTTTAGACGCTGTCTTTAATAATGAAGGACAAAAATATCCTGATTGGAGTAGTGTTGACTTTGATGCGATTCAAAAAACAATGCCTGACGGATGGTACAAACAAGTCCTTTGGGAACGAGTTATGTGGCTTGATGAAAATGGAAATCTAAAAATGTAATTATTTTATTTTAATCCCTCCTCTTTAGGGGGGATTATTTACATTTAATTAATATTAACAATACACAAATATGTCCCCAAACTGGTAGAAGATATATCGATTATTTAGTAGGGGAATTGACCAATTATGTTTCCAGCAGGATAATATCTTGCAACAACATAAACCTTTCCTGACTTTGATTTTGAGTAGGCAATACCGACTTGGGTGGTTTGAATCCAAACCATTTGAGTATAATGTCCTACTTTACTAAAGTTGTTTTTTCTGTCTCCAATTTTTGCATACTTAAAATCTTTTTTTTCGCTTAACCAAGAAATTGATGCATTCTCAAGATAATCTGTGTTTTCAAAAAAATATTTCTCGCCGTTTTCTTGAAAAGCAAAGTAAGCAGTAGAATATAGATTTTCTCCTTGACCTACTTCATTTAGATTCTCACTATGTTTAAACATGTCTTTAGATGCTAAAAATTCAGCATATTTTTTTGCATCTATTTCAAGATTATTAGACCACACTAAAGGCTTTGCACCAACTTCTTTTCTCGCTTCATTATGAACTTTTAATGCAGTTATCTTGTTCGTACTTTGTCCGTAAAATATTTTTACGCTGAATAATAAAATACAAATACCTCTAAACATGCTACAAGTTCATTATGTAATCATAAAATTCTTCAGTTACTTTAAACCAATAACCATTTTCTTCATGAATGCTTCTATCTCCTTTTCCATTCTTTGAGTGGTATAGCCTTATGTGTCTTTTGAAAGCCTCAAAATCTGAAACTTTGTATTCTTTACCATAGTCATCTTTAATAACTTTCATTTTATTCTAAAATTAATAATTGATTACATAAAAATCTAATAGAAAATAAACTCAAATAAATTAGGATTTTTCTTTAAGATATAGTGATTTAGTTTTTTATATGGTATTCGACACACAAGGGTTTTAGATTTCTAATGATTTATAAATTCCTTTATATTTATACTATGAAAAAATACCTGTTTCTTTTGATTTTTGTGAGTTTTAATGCTATCGCACAAACTGGATTTACAAAATTAGATTGGGAAAATCAGCTCGAGACTGAAAAGCTATTCAACAATCTTATTGATGACGCAAGATTTAAAATACACCTTAAAGAATTAACTAAAAAACCTCATGTTGCCGGTAGCAAGTCCAACAATGAAGTTATTGATTACATTGCAAAAACCATGAATAATGCTGGTCTATCAGTTAAGAAATACCCATATGACATTTATATGTCTAAAGCACCTGGAGAGTCTTACCTTGAAATTGTGGAGCCCAAAAGACAGCCTTTATCAATGATGGAAGACGTACTTGAAGAAGATCCTTATTCTTCGGATAAAGATCTGTGGAAAGGATGGAACGCTTATTCGGGGTCTGGAGAAGTGACCGCCGAGGTAATTTATGCCAATTATGGGAGAAAAGAAGACTTTGAAAAACTTCAGGATATGGGAATTGATATCAGTGGTAAAGTCGTTATTGCACGATATGGAGGTAATTTTAGGGGATATAAAGCAAAGTTTGCCGAGGCTGCTGGAGCAGCTGGTCTTGTAATATACACGGACCCCATAGACAGCGGTTATTTCAAAGGGTTGGGATATCCGGAGGGACCTTATTATTCCGAAAGTACGATACAAAGGGGATCCTTATTGACTGAAGATTTTACTGGAGACCCTCTTACTCCATATGAACCTGCCTTACCTTTAGACAGTGAGATCAAAATAGAACGTAAACAACCCAATGATGCTAAGTTGCACAGTATTCCAGTAACACCGATTGGTTACGGTGCAGCAAAAGAAATTTTAGCTCAGATGAAAGGTGATGTAGTACCAGAAGGTTGGCAGGGAGGCCTCCCGTTCACTTATAGATTGCAGGGTGGGTCTGCCCTGAAAGTATTTCTAGAAGTAAATCAGCCAAGAGAATTTGTTCGTGTTAATAACGTCATAGGTACTGTAAAAGGTAGCTTGTATCCGGATGAATGGGTCATACTAGGTTGTCACCTAGATGCTTGGGGGTTTGGAGCTACAGACCCGAGTAGCGGGACAGCTATGCTTTTGAGTTTAAGTGAAACTTTAGGCAAATTAGTTATCAAAGGGAAAGGCCCAAAAAGATCAATTTTAATCGGACATTGGGATGCTGAAGAGCATGGAGTTATAGGTTCTACTGAGTGGGTCGAACAGATGCGAGATGAACTTAAAGCAAAGGCTGTCGCCTATATGAATTTTGACGGTGCTGTTTCTGGAAAACGATTTGGAGCATCTTCTTCACCTAGTTTAAAAGAGTTGGTTTTGGATACTGCTAAGGAAATCGATTATCCTTACTCAGAAATGTCATTATATGACAACTGGAAAGGTAATAAAGAAGCACCTTCAATTGGAAATTTAGGAGGAGGTTCTGACCATATTGGTTTTTATATGCATGTTGGAATTCCTTCCATGAGCGGTGGGGCCGGAGGCACTACAGTATACCACTCAAATTATGACTCATTTCGTTATTACGAACGATTTGTTGATCCCGAATTTCAAATGGGAGCAACGATTGAAAAATTTGCGGGTATTATGAGTTTGAGACTGGCAAATGCAACGTTAATTCCTTATGAACTCAACAGATATCCAAATGACTTAAAATTACATTTTGACAATGTTGAAGAAAAGGTACGAAAACTAAAACCAGCGTTTAAAGGATTTGAAAAAACACGAAAAGCAATTGATGGTTTGAGCAAGGCTGCAACTACTGCAACAAAAAGTTTATTAAATAGGGTGAATGATATACGTCTTAGCTCATTAGAAATTCAATTTATAAATCGCCAATTGATAGCGCTAGAAAAGAGTTTTATTGACCAAAAAGGCATGTATTATGGGGATTGGTTTAAATCAATTTATGCCTCATCAGATCCATTCTCAGGGTACGCGTCTTGGATTTTGCCAGGCATTGAGTACGAACTGGCCATAAAAAGGACTAAAAAACTCAAAGAATGGGACAATAGATATGCTAAAGCGATTGCAGACCTGTCTCAAAAGATGATCAAGATGAGTGAGAAATATTAAACATCAGGTTTATAAATTCCTGAATTTAAAAAAGAGGATATCCCTGTTTTATAAAGACTTCTTCTCACCGCAAATTTCTTGTCCATAAAGTTGAGTTGCCAATAAAATATCACTTAAATATTCTTTTTGCTCAACTATTTGTCCGCTGTTATTTAGTGTATATTTAATAGCGTAATCGTTTTCGTATTTTCCTCCTACTCCCTCCATTCTTCCTTCTGCAAAAACAATAGCAGTTCTTTTGTCGGCTATTATACCTTTGTATTCAACTCCAACATCCCCTTTAAGAAGGGTACCAAAATAACCTGCAAACTCTAAAAACTCTTCCCAACTATAAGTTTTTGAAATATCTAACTGACCGGTTAAGGTGAAAGTGAAGTTGTCAGCGAGCATTGACTTCATTATATCAATTTCTCCATCCATTTGTGCATTGAATGCTTTTAAAACAATTTCTCTGGTTTTTTCAGTTAGAATCTCTTGCTGAGATTTGACAGGTTTGTTCTTGCAAGAAATGAATATAGCGGCCAACGTTAAAAAAAGTATTTTTTTCATTTTAACTGATTTCAAATTAATAATAAACAATATACAAATTAGTCTCTGAACTTGAATAGGAGGATATGTCGATGATTTAGTTATCTGCGCTGTGTAATTCAAAATACTTAACAACGGCTTTTTTATTTAAAAGGTTAACATCCCAAATTACGAAATTCATTGCACCATTGTTGATTGCATCTGTAAAATAGAACTTAACTTCTGCTCCCATCCTTTTCCAAGTTCCTTTTAATGGTGTGGTGATAAGAGTTCCATCTTCTAAAATCGTTCTTCCTTGACCATCAAGAGTACCACTATTTTTTGAAGAATTAATTGAGGTCAATTTAAAGGCAACATAGACGCTCCCGTATCCACTTATCTGACCTTCAAAAGTCATATCGGAGTATCCATCACCTGGGATGATAGTAATAATATCTAACACTCCTCCTCCTTTGGGGTTTGTTAAATCCTGACTGAAGGTAAATCCACAAACAAGCAATGTAAAAAGTAAATTAGGAAAATAGGTTTTCATTTTAATAAGTTTATAGTTAATAAAATACAATATACAAAGTTGTCCTTAAACCTAAAGAGGGTCAACTATTAAATCTTATAATCAAAGACATTAAAAGAAAAAACCCCTCATTAAATGAAGGGCTTTAAATGGTTGTCATCATAAGTGTAGCATAGCGGCTACGCTTGCTCCTCCTCTTGGGCTCGAACCAAGGACCCTCTGATTAACAGTCAGATGCTCTAACCAACTGAGCTAAGGAGGATTAAAAGTGGGACAAATATAATATTTTTTTGGGTCAATTTTTTTTTTGATTGACACTTTGAAATGGTTTAGGCAGAAATTTTTAAAAGCCTATCTTTTAATTTTCCAAGTTTCATCTTTCTCCACCAAATTTTATTTTCATCTCCTTGTTTTTCAGCTCTGTGTATTTTTTTGTTAAGCTTATTTATTTTTTTCTTGAGATAGGTGGAATCGATTTTTTTCATAAATAGGTTTACTTAAAGTTACATAATTTTGATAGAAATTTTATGTTAAAAAATTCATAAGATATTAACTATCAATAGTTAATTATTCAATATCAAATTCACCTAAAATTGACCACCCACCCTCTAAGGCATTTTGCGAATCCCAATATCCACTAATTACCTCAACTTCGTTAGAAAATAGGATATACGTGTTTCTAGAGTCTAATTTCCACACATCTGATTTTTCATTTTGAGAATTAGGCTGAACTATCCTAACACCTATGTTGTATTTTCCTTTTAATAAGTTTGCCAAGGACTTTTCAACTCTAAAAATAATTTTGTCACCAGGTAAAATACTAGATGTTTTATAATCGGTCTCAAAGACTTTTAACAGTTTTTTTTCATTACTTAAAATACCAAATTCAACGTCCCAATCGTAATACATTGGAGCAACACCAATGTTAGTTATTTCAAGCTCAATGGATAGTAATTCATCAATTAAAATTCTTTCTTGAAATCTACATTTTTCTATTTGGTAGTTGTATCCCATTAATCTATGTAGTTTCATAAAAACGTTGCATATTTCATCATCTTCATTTTCACAAGCATTAATTACTTTCATTGTGGAATAATGTCCTTTTTTAATCATTGTCTCACCTAACCCAGTTAGATAAATCTGATTAAATTCATTTTCAGAAATCTGCGGTGGATATTCTCCTCCAATGGGCCCTTCAATCCATTTGTTACTCTCAAAAACAGCTTCGTCAAATTCGTCACTATGAGGGACTGGTCCAAAATAATCGTTATGGAAACCAATATTTCCAGTTGATTTTAGGGGCTCTATCCATGGGTAACGACCCATTAGCTTTTTGTTATTAAAATTATCTTTATAAATGTCAAGTATTTTATTTTTTGTCTCATTGGTTAGATAAAAATCTTGAGAATAACCATAGCTGTGCCATTCGCCCCAATATCCAATTACGCCAAGTTGAAAGGCATAAATTCTAGGATCAGAGTCGTATTTGATAGAAAGAGCTTTAATAGCCTCTTGAGCTTCAGAAATAAATTTTTCATTATTGAAATTAGTTATGTATTTACCATTTTCATCTCTCAATCTTTCAACACCAATTTCATCGTAAAGCCAGCCCGGACCGCCATCTGAAACTTCATTCTCTCCATACCAATCAGCATAAAGCCTCAAAATTATATGTCTGCCGGCACTCCCAGGTCTATTGATGACTTCCTCTATATAATCATAGTTGAAATTACCATTTGTTGGCTCAAAATTTTTCCACTTGATGTACTGAAAACCAACTGATGCATAATCGTAATCTTTCCACCAACCCGTATTCCACCCTTTTAATGGATTTTTATAAGGGCCGTCATTTTTCGGATAAGTGTATTCTACAATTTTTGACGAGGTTTCTTCCGAAAAAGATTCATCAGTTTTTTTACAGGCATTCAATGAAAAAAGAAATCCAAGAAAAGTTAAATAGATTAAAATTCTCATCATCAATTCACCTTACATTCTCCTTTAGTATAATAAGTAATTCCATTAGCATTTGCATAACAATCATTTGAATATGTTTTATTATTGCAACCACAGACTGGATCGTATATTTCTATACAAACAGTATTAGAAATTTTTAATTCATCGATACAATCATGTGAATCGTTATCTTTAGCACAATGATAAAATATGGCAACTGTAAGGATTATAGCTCTCATTTTATAAACTACAAAAATAGGATATTGAAATAAATGAAGAAATGCGAGAAATGTAAAAATGAATTTAACAGCCTTTATAGAGTAAAATATCTATCAAAACATTATTCTAATAAGGATTGGGTTTTTATTTGTAAAGTTTGCTTATTGATTGTAAAACCTAGAAATGATAGTTATATGTATGGAGGAACATGGAAAGGTTAAATTTAAAAGCATTTTCATGATTAAATATTTATTAAATGAAATTACTCGAATTTACATCTAATGGTATCTATTGTTCTAAGGCTGATGTTTATTTAGACCCTTGGAGGGGAGTAAAAAAAGCGATAATTACTCACGGGCATTCTGATCACGCAAGATGGGGTAGTAAAAGTTATATAACCCAAATCGATAATGTCCCTATTTTAAAACACAGGTTAGGAGATATTAGTGTTTTGGGAAAAAAATATGGAGACAAATTTCAAATCAATGGTGTTACTTTTTCATTCCATCCTGCTGGACATGTTCCCGGCTCGTCGCAAATAAGAGTAGAATATAAAGGTGAAGTTTGGGTTTTCACAGGCGATTTTAAAACCCAGGATGATAAAATTTCTACTCCTTATGAACCAATCAAATGCAATACATTCATAACAGAATGTACTTTTGGATTACCAGTTTATAAGTGGGAAAAACCAAAAGTAGTTCATGATCAAATAAACAATTGGTGGGCTGAAAATAAATCAAATGGTGTTACCAGTTTATTAATGGGCTACTCCCTTGGAAAAATTCAAAGATTGTTAAAAAATTTAGAGCCTGAAATTGGAAAAATTTTCACACACGGAGCCACTGAAAAAATGACAGAAGTTTTAAGATCCAAAATAGATTTTCCCAAAACGACCCTCATCACAAGAGATACCTCAAAAAAGGAAATTGAGGGTAACCTAGTACTTGCACCACCTGCTGTTTTGGGAAGTGCATGGAGTAAAAAATTTGGAATTACATCCACTGGATATGCGTCGGGATGGATGGCTATAAGAGGTGCAAGAAGAAGAAGAGCTGTGGACAGGTCATTTGTGTTATCTGATCATGCAGACTGGGATGGATTGTTATCTGCAATCAATTCAACAGAATGTGAGAATGTAATTACTACTCATGGTTATACCGATATTTTTGCGAAGTATTTAAATGAACAAGGACTAAATGCGCTGTCAGAAAAAACAGAATACGAACAAGAAACACCAGAAACAGAAAATCTAAAGTGAGAAAATTTGCAAGCTTAATTAAAACTCTTGACAGCACAAATAAGACTAATCTTAAAGTTGAAGCTTTATCAAATTATTTTTTAGAATCTTCAAATGAGGATATGCTATGGGCTATCGCTCTAATGTCTCACAGAAGACCTAAAAGGCCATTGACGACGACTCTTCTTAGACAATGGGCCTCAGAGGAGAGTAATTTGCCTCAGTGGCTTTTTGAAGAATCATATCACATAGTTGGAGATCTTGCTGAGACAATATCTTTATTAATCACTCAAGATGATTCTTCTATAAAAATATCTTTAACTGAGTGTATTAAAGAAATAATATCGTTAAAAGATAAAAAAGATGAAGAGAAAAAAAAATATATTTTGAAAAGGTGGAAGGGTTTTAATAACTATGAAAGATTTGTATTTAATAAAATTTTAACTGGTGGATTTAGAATTGGGATAAGCCAAAAATTGATGACCAGAGCCTTGTCCAAAGCAGTAAATATCGAAGAACATATTATTGCTCACCGTTTAATGGGAGAATGGGACCCACAGTCAACGACTCTTGAAAAATTAATAATCAATCCTAATCCAAAAGATCAATTATCAAAACCGTACCCATTTTATCTAGCTTACCCAATAGATTTAGATTTATTTTCAAAATCGGATGTAAGTGAATGGCATATAGAACATAAGTGGGATGGCATGAGAGCGCAATTAATTGTTAGAGATGACAATTTTTACTTATGGAGTAGAGGTGAAGATTTGATAACAAAAAATTTCCCTGAACTAAAAATTTTATCAGAACAACTTCCAAATGGAACGGTTATAGATGGTGAATTATTACCCTTTAAAAATGGAGTAATTGGAGATTTTAACACTTTGCAAAAAAGGATTGGAAAAAAAAATATTTCCAAAAGGGATTTGCATGAAAATCCTATCATTATAATGGCTTACGATCTTCTTGAAATAGGAGGGAAAGATATAAGGACTCAACCTTTGTTTGAGAGACAAAAAAAATTAGAAGTCATTTTAAAAAGTAATTCAAAACTTTCATCTCCGATTAGATTATCCAATCATATGAAATTTGAAAGTTGGGACGAAGTTGAGAAGGAGAGGGAAAATGCTAGTAAAAAAAAGAGCGAAGGACTGATGATAAAACGAAAAGACTCAATATACGAAGTTGGAAGAATAAAGGGGAATTGGTGGAAATGGAAATCTGACCCAAAAACTATTGATGCTGTTTTGACTTATGCAATGAGAGGTCACGGAAGAAGAACAAATTTATATACGGATTACACTTTTGCATTATGGAATAATGGAGAGTTGGTAACTTTTGCTAAGGCATATTCAGGACTAAATGATAGAGAGATAAAAGAGGTTGATAGATTTGTGAAGCAAAATACATTAAATAGATTTGGTCCAGTAAGACAAGTGAAACCTCAATTAGTTTTTGAAATAGCATTTGAAGGAGTTTCATTGTCGTCAAGGCACAAAAGCGGAGTTTCAGTACGTTTCCCTAGGATTTTAAGACAAAGACATGACAAAAAAATTGCCGAGGCTAATTCCGTTGAAGATTTAAAAAAGTTGTTAGCATGACTCCTGTTGAAAAATGGTTTAAATCAAATGGTTGGAGACCTCAGGATTTTCAAATTGAATGTTGGGAACACTACAATAAAGGAGAAAATTTAATGCTTCATGCCCCAACCGGGACAGGAAAAACATATGCTATTTGGGGAGGCATATTGAATGAATATTTTGAATTAAAAGAAATTAAAGAAGGGATAAATATTATATGGATTACCCCACTTAGAGCCTTGGCTGTTGAAATCCAAAAATCCACACAACAGCTAAGTTCAGATTTAAAAACTGGAATAAAAGTTGACTTAAGAACAGGAGATACTCCACAAAGTAGAAGAATAAAACAAAACCAAAACTTTCCTTTTGGTTTAATTACCACTCCTGAGAGTCTACATGTTCTTCTGAGTTCAAAAAAACACAAAGATTTTTTTAAAAATTTGAGAGCCGTAGTAGTTGATGAGTGGCATGAGCTTTTAGGAACAAAAAGAGGTGTTCAGACAGAATTAGCTATCTCATACCTTAGATTTCTAATACCAAAACTCAAAACAATAGGTATTTCTGCAACATTAGGGAATAAAGAACTTGCTGGCGAAATATTAATGGGATTGGGGAATAATTTTAAAACCATTACATCTAAAATAAAAAAGAGAATAAACGTCAAATCCATAATTCCAAAAAGTATGGAGAGATTTCCGTGGAGAGGTCATTTAGGTACTCATTTGATAGATGAGGTTATAAAAATTATTAGAAAAGGTAAAACGACTTTAATATTTACCAATACGCGTTCGCAGTGTGAAATGTGGTATCACAAAATCATTCATTCTTATCCAGAATTAGCTGGAGTAATTGCAATGCATCATGGAAGTATAGACAAAAAAATAAGGCTATGGGTAGAAAATGGTCTTAGAGAAAAGAAATTAAAGGTTGTCGTATGTACTTCTAGTCTTGACCTGGGAGTTGACTTTAGCCCAGTTGAAACATGCATTCAAGTCGGAAGTCCCAAAGGTGTTGGAAGATTTATTCAAAGGGCAGGTAGAAGTGGACACCAACCAAATAATCCTAGTACAATTTATTTTCTTCCCACCCACGCAATTGAATTAATTGAATCTGTAGCCCTACAAGAGGGAATTAAAAAACAAATGATTGAAGACCGACTACCACATATTAATTCCTATGACGTACTGTTACAATTTTTAACTACTCTTGCGGTTGGAGGAGGGTTTTTTCCTGACCAAATTTTTCCAATAATAAAAAAAACATTTAGTTTTCATGCAATCAATTCTAATAAATGGAAATGGATTCTAAATTTTTTAACTAAAGGAAGCCAATCTCTAGAATATTATGATGAATTCAAAAAAGTGCATATTTCAGAAGATGGAATGATGACCGTTCTTGACAAAGGAGTTGCTTTAAGGCACAGGCTTTCAATGGGTACTATTGTTAGTGATTCGGTACTAAAAATCAAATACCAAACAGGTAAATATTTAGGTACAATTGAGGAATGGTTCATATCAAAGTTATCTAGGGGTGACGTTTTTACATTTGCAGGGAGAAATTTAGAACTTTTAACCCTGAATGGGATGGAAGTTATAGTTAGAAAATCAAAAGTAAAAAAAGCTAAAATACCAGCTTGGATTGGAGGAAGATTTAGTTTTAGTTCTAATTTAAGTGACCTTTTAAAAAATACTTTTCACAACAAAAAAAATTACTCAACACTTGAGTTCAAAGCTCTGAAAAGTATTTTTAAACAACAAAACAGAGAATCAAAAATACCAAACAGTGATGAATTACTTATTGAGCGATTTAAAACTAGGGAGGGTTTTCATACTTTATTTTATCTTTTTGAAGGTTATGCAGTCAACGAGGCAATATCAAGTTTACTTGCATATAGAATTAGCTTACTAAAACCCATAACTTTTACGATATCCGTTAATGATTACGGATTTGAGCTTTTATCAGATCAAGAGTTTGATAGAAATATTTTTCTAGAAAATAATTTATTAACAAAGGAGTATTTGTTAGATGACCTTTCAAAAAGTATAAATATTTCTGAAATGAGCAGGAGAAAATTTAGAGAAATAGCGGTAATTTCCGGATTGGTTTTTCAGGGATACCCTAGAAGACCTGTTAAAACAAAGCACCTTCAGTCGGGATCTCAATTATTTTATGATGTATTTAAAGAACACGAACCCGAGAACTTACTTTATCTGCAAGCCATAAACGAAACTTTTGATCATGGCATAGAAAGTCCAAGAATACAGAGGACTTTTGAAAAAATTGAAAATCTAAAAATAGTTTGGAAAGACTGTAAATACCCAACACCATTATCATTTCCGTTAATTACTGATAGAATTAGAAGTAAATTATCATCTGAAAGCGTTGAGGACCGAATTAGAAAAATGTATTTAAAGCTTGAAATGTCAATGAAATGAAAGAAATAATCATTTTTAAAAATCACTTTTACTTACATAAAACCGGGGCAATATTTTGGAAGGAAAAAGATACTCTTTTGCTTGCGGATATACATTTGGGCAAAGTAGGACATTTTAGGAAAAGTGGTATACCTGTTCCTAGAAAAGCTCAAGGAGTTTTTTATGAAAAGATTTCTAGACTAAAAAATTCACTTAATTTTTCCAGAGTAATTTTTTTGGGAGATTTATTTCATAGCTCCCTTAATAATGAATGGTTTTTGTTTGAAAATTGGGTTAAAAAAAGTTCATTAAAAATTATTTTAATAAGGGGGAACCATGATATCATTCCAAAATATAAATTCAAACAAATAGGAATTGAATCTTATGAAGATTTAACAATTGAAAAGTTTTTTTTTACACATCATCCTAAAAAAATAAATGATTTTTTTGTTTTTTCTGGACATATCCATCCAGGAGTAAAACTAATCGGAAAAGGAAGACAATTAATAAAATTGCCATGTTTTATTTATAACAAAAATCAAATAATATTACCTTCTTTTGGTGGTTTTACTGGAATGCACTTTCCAAAAATTAAAAACAACGATAAGGTGTTTGTAATAACAAAAAGGGAAATTATTGAAGTAAAAGAAAAATTAAACAAATAAAAGTATAGAAAATAAACTTTTACGAGTTAATAGCTTCTACTTCTTTTACTTTTGTTTTATCTTCAAATTCCATTGAGTTATCATCCCACTCAAATCCACTCTCTACTTTTTGAGTTCTAGGATAATATGTGACTTCAAGATATTTCAACCTATCATGCCCTTGAACCTTAACTTGAACTATAAAAGTATGGTAGTGGTATCTATCATAAGGACTTATAAAAGTTTGATAATTGTCCCAAATTATGTTTCGAGTAAATTCGACGTTTACAAATCTCTCTTCGATAAAAAAACGAATTTTTTTGTTGATTTCTCTATCGTTTATTGGAGTTATTTCACCACTATCGTTTTCTTCAAGACCTTGATGTTCGGCAACAAAATCTTCAATGCTAGCTTTCTGTTCCTGAGAATAAATATTGACAAACAGTAAAAGAAAGCATAAAAAAAATAAATTTTTCATATAGATTTTTTAATCATTATAACCCAAATATAGAAAAGACAATTATTAGTGAAAAAAAAACGACAAAAATATTTTATGTGTAAAGCCATCTGTAAAGATCATTTCCGTTTGCATAAATAACTAATGTGATTAGAAAAATGAATCCAATTACTTGTGCATACTCAAGCACTTTATCATTCGCTTTTCTTCCAGTAATAATTTCATACATCAGAAACATTGCATGTCCTCCATCCAGTGCTGGAATGGGTAAGATATTCATAAATGCAAGTATAATTGAGATTAAGGCGGTGCTAGACCAAAACCCTTTCCAATCCCATTTTGAGGGGAACAAGCTGCCAATTGCACCAAAGCCACCTAGTTGTGACGCTCCCTTTTTTGTAAAAATATATTTGAATTGAGCTATATATTCATAAAGAGTCCAATACCCATAACTAAAGCCCTGAATAATACTTTCGGAGAATGTTAAGCCAACATGAGTTAATTTAAAATTTTGCTTAAAATATCCTCCAAAAAATGAATTCTCCTTTGGATATACATACCTGACGATTGAGTTTCCCTCTCTTTGAATTGTAAATTTCAGCGAATCTTTTTTAGAATACTTGTCAACCGAAATATCGTTCCTAGATGAAATTTTTTCTTCAAAAAGAGCAATAACTTTATCACCTGGTCTAATTCCTGCGAGATCAGCGGGCCCACCTTTAACAATGCTGTCAACAGTGTTACTGATTCTTGGTGATAAGGGGATTATTTCACCAGCTTCAAATAGCCTAGAGGCAAAATTTTCAGGAATATTAATTACCTCAATCTTCCCACTAGTATGTTTAACTTTAACTTTCTTAGAATTTCTTAGAAAAAGATAACGATTGATATCAACTACTAATTCTAATTCTTTATTGTCAACTTCAAGTACTACGTCTCCATCTCTAAAACCAATTGACTTTGCAACAGGTGAAGCATTAAATCCGTCAGGCATGTCGGTGTATGGCATAATGTCTTTCCCCCAAATAAATAATATCATCATGTAAATAAGAAACCCTAAAATAATGTTTACAGTAACCCCCCCTAACATAATAATCAATCTCTGCCATGCCGGTTTTGATCTAAATTCCCATGGCTGAGGATCTTTTTTCATTTGATCTAAGTCCATGCTCTCGTCAATCATACCAGCAATCTTCACATAACCTCCCAAGGGTAACCACCCAATTCCATATATAGTATCGCCAACTTTCTTTTTGAATATAGAGAATTTAATGTCAAAAAAAAGATAAAACTTTTCAACCTTGGTTTTGAAAATTTTTGCGGGGATGAAATGACCGAGTTCGTGTAATACTACGATTAAAGACAAGCTTAATAAAAATTGAAAAGCTTTAATTAGAAAAGTTTCCATAAATTTTTCCTATTGAGGCACAAAAATAAACATTTCAAACTTTTAGTATTGTTTATATTTCAATTTATATTTGATTTAACATTTTAAATGCTTTACAAAAGATAATTAATGTATAAAATAATACATAAGTACAAATTATTTCTAGCCATATTTACTTCAATTGCATTTGTTATTCTATACCTTTTTTATAATGCATTAACGCCAAAAAAAAAATTACCAATTTTTCAGCCAAATGATGTAAATAATGAACTTGTAGATAGTAGCATTCAGCACGTGAAGAGATTTCACAAAATTAAAAGTTTCGAATTTTTAAATCAAAATGGAGAAATAATATCAGAAAAGGATTACGATGGGTTCGTTTATGTTGCTGATTTTTTCTTCACAACATGTCCATCAATTTGTCCCATAATGACCGACAACATGTTGAAAATTCAAAATTATATTAAAGATAAGAAAAAAGTTAAATTATTGTCATTTTCAGTAACTCCAGAAATAGATTCAGTACAAGTTCTAAAAGAATATTCAATTGAAAAAGGGGTGGATGACAAGTATTGGAATTTGTTGACAGGTGACAAGTCAAAAATTTATTCCCTTGCTAGAAAATCATTTTTAGTTGTTAAAGAAAATGCAGAAAGTAATTCTCATGATATGATCCATACAGAAAATTTTGTTCTTGTCGACAGAGAAAAAAGAATCAGAGGTTTTTATAATGGTACTGATGATGAAGATATAGAAGTACTTAAAGAAGATATAGATATTTTAATTGAAGGATATAACTAGTCTGTAAATCATTTTTGCAAACCAATCATTTTAGATTAATTTTACTATGTTATCCATCCTAAATTTAATGACTTTAGATAAAATAAAATTAAATCAGACTGTTAAAGTTACTAAAGTACATACAGACTATGTTCCGACAAAATTTGTTCAACTAGGATTCATACCTGGCGCCGAAATAGCATTAGAGAGACCCCCTTCAAAAAATGGTTTGCTATATATTGTTTTAGATGGTTTTTATTTAGCAATAACAGAAGAAATCGCAAAAAAAATTGAGGTTGAAAAAATAGATTAATGAAAAAAAATTTCAACCTTTTACTTTTAGGTAATCCAAATACTGGTAAATCTTCATTATTTAATAAATTAACTGGTCTAAACCAAAAAGTAGGAAATTTTCCCGGAGTTACAGTTGAAAAAAAAGAAGGGACTATTAATTTTAAAAATAATTATTTTGCCAATGTAATTGATTTACCGGGAACGTACAGTGTTAATTCATTTTCCCCGGAGGAAGAAGTTGTATCTAATATTCTACTTGAAAAAAATCAAATTTCACCTGATGCCGCTCTTGTTGTCTCAGATATTGAAAATCTTAAACACAATCTACTTTTGTTTACCCAAGTTAAAGATTTAGGAATTCCATTATATCTAGTTATTAATATGTGTGACGTTATGGATAAAAGAGGCATAACTATAGATATAAGTAGTTTAGAGGAAGAATTAAAAACCAAAATTTTTTTAATTAGTACAAGAAATTCCACTGGGATTAATAATTTATTAAATGAAATACCTAAAATATTAGATACAGATACTTCAACACTCTTAGATAACAGTTTCATGGATTTTGAAACTCTTCAAAAAATTAATAAAAAAAACAATTCTAATTCACAATATAGAATGTGGCTTTCGCAAATAAATAAAATTTCAAATTCAGATGATTTAAAAAAAATTAAACATAAAGAAGCGGTTCATCGATACAGATTTATAAATAATAAATTAAATAAAACTCTAAATATTGATAGAAAAAAAGCCTACGATCTAAGATCCAAACTTGACAATATATTTTTACACCCTTTTTGGGGTACAATTATTTTTATGTCAATTTTAGCTTTAATATTCCAAACAATTTTTACTTGGAGTAGTTATCCAATGGATTTTATTGATGAAATGTTTTCGAATTTGTCGAATTACACTAAAGCAGTTCTGCCTGAAGGAGTATTTACAAATCTTTTAGCAGAGGGAATCATTACTGGAATCGGTGGTGTAATTATTTTTGTCCCCCAAATAGCCCTTCTTTTCATGTTCATTTCTATTCTTGAAGAGACGGGATATATGAGTCGAGTGGTTTTTTTGTTTGATAAAAGATTAAAAAAATATGGTTTGAGTGGAAAAAGTATAATACCATTAATTTCAGGAGTAGCTTGCGCTATCCCAGCTGTGATGTCAACTAGGAATATTGAGGATTGGAAACAAAGACTAACAACAATATTGATAGTACCTTTTATGACATGTTCTGCAAGGTTGCCGGTTTATCTAATACTAATTTCTATTGTAATTCCAGATAATTATTTTTTCATATTTAATTATCAAGGGTTGACCCTTTTAGGGTTATACCTACTTGCTGTTTTAATGGCTCTAATTTCAGCTTTCGTATTTAGTAAAATAATTAAGTCCAATTTTAAGAATTATGTTATGATTGAAATGCCAAACTATAAAATACCTGTTTTAAAAAACGTTTTATTTACTGTTTATTCAAAAACAAAATCATTTGTTTTTGAAGCAGGTAAAATAATATTATCTATATCGATTCTTTTGTGGATATTAGCTTCTAATGGACCCGGAGACGATTTCAAATATGCAGAGCAAATTATCTTGGAGAAATATGATAACAAAAAAAATATAACGGAATTGGATTACGAGATTCAATCTTACAGATTAGAAAACTCATATATCGGTACCGCAGGAAAAATACTGGAACCAATTTTAAACCCCTTGGGATATGATTGGAAAATAGGTATTGCAATCATAACCTCATTCGCAGCAAGAGAGGTTTTTGTTGGAACCTTGGCAACCATTTTTAGTGTTGGTAGTGAAAACGTGGAAACAATAAATGAGAAAATGTCATATCAAAGAAAACAAAATGGTCAACTATTGTTTAATTTACCAACCGGAGTTTCTCTGATGGTTTTTTATGCATTTGCACTACAGTGTATGAGTACAATTGCTATAGTTAAAAAAGAAACTAATTCTTGGAAGTGGCCGGCAATACAATTTACATTTATGACAATTATTGCTTATATTTCCGCACTAATTGTATATCAGACTTTATCATGAATTCTTTTATCCAGTACTTTTTAGTTATAGCTTGTATTTTTTTATCACTTAGGTTTTTATACTATAAATTTTTAAAAGCAAATGATAAATCATGTGATACCGACTGTGACTGTCATTAACTATTCATAATACTTTCAATTTCATCGATTTCAATCGGTATATTTTTCATCAGGTTTATAGGGTCACCACTTTCTTGAACTACAACGACGTCTTCAATACGTATTCCAAACCCTTCATCAGGCAAGTAGATTCCTGGTTCAACAGTGAAAACCATATTAGGTTCAAAGGGTTCACTTAAAAGTCCATAATCATGAGTATCTAATCCAAGATGATGCGATGTTCCATGCATGAAATATTTTTTATATGCAGGGTATTTAGGGTTTTGTTTTTTTACATCATTTTTGTCAATTAATCCCAACTTTAGAAGTTCTGCAGTCATAATTTTTCCAACTTCTTCATGATATTCTTTCCATAAATTACCTGGCTTCAAAAGAGTTGTAGCTTCCTTTTTTACATTTAGGACTGCATTGTAAATAGCCTTTTGACGAACACTATACCTTCCAGAAACAGGTATCGTACGAGTGAGATCACTACAATAATTACCATACTCAGCAGCAGAATCAATTAGAATAAGTTCTCCAGACCTGCACTGTGAATTATTTTTTATGTAATGCAAAATGTTGGCATTTTTTCCACTTGCTATGATAGGAGAATAAGCGAATCCTTTAGAACGGTTTGAAATAAATTCGTGTAGTAGTTCCGCTTCAATTTCATATTCCCAAACACCCGGTTTGATAAATTTTAAGATTCTTCTAAATCCCATCTCAGTAATATCACTAGCTTTTTTAATCTGGTTTATTTCTAATGGGTCTTTAATTGATCTAAGGTGCTGCAATATCGGATTACTTCTGTATACAGAATGAGTTGGGTATTCTTTCTTAAACTTTGAAATGAATCTATCTTCTCTTGTCTGAGTCTCGGAGTTATTTCTGTAATGTTCATTTTTGTTAAGATAGATTCCATTGTTTTGAGAGGTAATTTCCTTGAGTGTGGGTTCAAATTCATTTAACCATAGAATTTTTTCAATGCCACTAATCAATCTTGCGTCTTCTTTTGATAGTTTTGGCCCTTCCCAAATTTGAATATTTTTGTCTGTTTTTTTAACAAATAAGATTTCACGATTTTTTATTTCTTTAGCTTCAGGTGAAAGTAATAGAATGGTTTCTTCTTGATCAATTCCAGTCAAATAAAAAATATCTCTGTGCTGTTCAAATGGAAATGTTGAATCTGCTCCGATTGGATAAATATCATTAGAATTAAATACTGCAATACTGTCCTTTTTCATCTCACTCATGAACTTATCTCTGTTTTTTTTGTAAACATGACTGCTTATAGGTCTATATCTCATATGATAGATTTAATTTTTTTCTTTTAAATCATAAATTTAAATAAATATTTTTTTGTTTATTATTTAGCTCTTATTATTAAATAAAACATGAACAATAATGATTTTTCGTTCTCTTAATCTCTAATAATTGGTGTACCTTAAAAAAATTGTGTACCTTAGCTAAAAGTTAGAAATATTGTTAGGTTATGTTCAAACTATTTAATTCCTCTTTAGTTAAAAAGTACGCGATGGCTATATCTGGTCTATTTTTGATTTTATTTTTATTTCAGCATTTCACTATTAACCTAACCTCTGTGTTTTCTGAAAAAGTTTTTAATAGTATTTCCCATTTCATGGGGAATAATCCAATAGTCCAATTTATTTTACAACCAATCTTAATTTTTGGTGTAGTCTTTCACTTTGTTATGGGGATGGTACTAGATTATCAAAATCGTAAATCACGCTCCGTAAAATACTATTACGTTAAAGGTAGTTCAAATTCTTCTTGGATGTCTAGGAACATGATTTTGTCGGGAATTGTTGTTTTGCTTTTTATGTTTTTACATTTCTATGATTTTTGGATACCAGAAATGAATTACAAATATGTTGAAGTCAACCCGTTAGATCCCGATAGATATTACTTCGAAATGACTCACAAATTTGAAAGTCCAATAAGAGTTAGTCTTTATTCATTTTCTTTTCTTTTTCTTGGGTTACACCTTTTACATGGTTTTAATTCCTCATTTCAATCTGTTGGAGTAAACAATAAATACATTCTTTCAATTAGAGGTTTGACAAAACTTTTTGCAATTGGAGTTCCATTAGGTTTTGTTTTTATAGCATTATTTCATTTTACAAATTCAATATGATTGATTTAACCCAAACAATTTATTTAGAAATTAAAAATTTCATTGGTTCACCTTTTTTGTGCACCTTGATTAATTTGTGCACCTTAAAATAAAAAAAATTGAAAAAAACAGTTAAAATAAGATATAGACCAAATTCAAACGGAACCTCATCAATTAGGTTAAATTTTTTTTCTGGCTATGAAATTGTGAATGGTAAGCGTAAGGCAAAAAGACTTATAAAAACCCTGCCATTTCATTTAATTACTGACCCTAAAACTACAGACGAAAAAAATCAAAATGAGGCATATATTCAAAAAGCAAACTTATTAGCAATAGAATGGGAAAAATCACTTTATAAACACACTAAAACTAATGGTCAAATTCTTAATCCCAAAATTCCAAAGGGAAGTCTTTCTGAAAAGTGGACCAATCATAAAAGTAAAATAAATCTGGTAAGTCCTGCAAACAAACGTCAAATCGATGTGATAGTTGTTGGTACTGGTTTAGCAGGCGCGTCAGCTTCAGCTACCTTAGCAGAACTTGGGTACAATGTTAAAACTTTTTGTTTTCAAGATTCCCCTAGAAGAGCTCACTCAATAGCTGCCCAGGGAGGTATAAACGCAGCTAAAAATTATCAAGGAGACGGTGATTCAATACATAGACTTTTTTATGATACTATCAAGGGTGGAGACTATAGATCTAGGGAGGCTAACGTTTACAGATTAGCAGAGGTTTCAGGAAATATAATAGACCAATGTGTTGCTCAAGGAGTTCCATTTGCACGTGATTATGGAGGTCTTTTAGATAACAGATCCTTTGGAGGAGTACTTGTTTCCAGGACATTTTACGCCAAAGGTCAAACAGGTCAACAACTTTTGTTAGGTGCATATTCAGCTATGAACAGACAAATTGGAAGAGGAAAAATTAAAATGTATAATAGACATGAGATGATGGATATCGTTATCGTTGAAGGAAAAGCAAGGGGAATTATAACCAGAAATTTGGTTACTGGTGAAATTAACAGACATTCTTCTCATGCTGTTGTAATCGCCTCCGGTGGTTATGGGAATGTTTTTTACCTGTCTACTAACGCGATGGGTAGTAATGTTTCTGCATCATGGAAAATACATAAAAGAGGTGCTCTTTTTGCGAATCCTTGCTTTACTCAAATTCATCCCACTTGTATTCCAGTTTCTGGAGATCACCAATCTAAATTAACCCTGATGTCCGAATCACTAAGAAACGATGGACGTATATGGGTACCCAAAAAACTAGAAGATGTTAAGATGATTAGAGAGGGTAAATTAAGTCCAACTGAAATCGCAGAAGAGAATCGTGATTATTATCTAGAAAGAAGGTATCCAGCATTTGGGAATCTGGTTCCAAGGGATGTTGCTTCAAGAGCTGCTAAAGAGCGTTGTGATGCTGGATATGGTGTAAATAAGACAGGAGAAGCAGTTTATTTAGACTTTAGTTCTTCGATTGAAAGATATGGAAAAGAGAGAGCTTTAGTTTTGGGACTTGATGAAAAAGATGCCTCATTAGTAATGAAGTTAGGAAAACAAGTTGTTAAAGCGAAATATGGGAATTTATTTCAGATGTACGAAAAAATTGTGGATCAAAATCCATATGAAACTCCAATGATGATTTATCCTGCAGTACATTACACAATGGGAGGTGTATGGGTTGATTATAATCTAATGACAACAATCCCTGGGTGTTACGCAATTGGAGAAGCTAATTTTTCTGACCATGGGGCCAATCGACTTGGTGCGTCAGCATTAATGCAGGGACTAGCAGACGGTTATTTTGTTCTACCTTACACAATAGGAGATTATTTATCTGATGATATTCGTACTGGTCCAATTTCCATTGATAGTCCTGAATTTGAGAAGGCAGAAAAATATGTTAGAGAATCTTTAGAAAAGTTAATAAATAGAAAAGGCAAAAATTCAGTTGACTATTATCACAAAAAACTTGGTAAAATTATGTGGAACAAATGTGGGATGTCTCGAAATAAAAATGAACTTAAGGAATCAATAAATGAAATAAAAAATCTTAGAGAAGATTTCCATCAGAATGTAAAAATACCTGGAAAATTGGATGAATTCAATGAAGAACTCTCGAAAGCTACAAGAGTGTCAGACTTTCTTGAACTTGGTGAATTATTTGCCAAAGATGCACTCGAAAGAGAAGAGTCGTGTGGAGGACATTTTAGAGAGGAACACCAGACAAAAGAAGGTGAAGCTTTGCGAAATGATAAAGATTATAAATACGTTTCAGCATGGGAATTTAATAAGGAACCAAGAAAATCTGTTCTTCACAAAGAAAAACTAGAATACGAAGAAATTGAGGTTAAAACAAGATCATACAAATAAAATGAATTTAATATTAAAAATTTGGCGACAAAGAAACAGCAATTCTAAGGGGATAATGAAGACATATAAGATGTCAAATGTTTCTCCTGACATGTCATTCCTTGAAATGATGGACGTTCTAAACAGTAAGATTATATCCGAAGGAAAAGAAGATCCCGTCGCCTTTGATCACGACTGTAGAGAAGGTATTTGTGGCATGTGCTCTATGTTTATAAACGGACAGGCTCACGGACCGGACCGCCTTGTAACAACATGCCAGTTGCATATGAGAAAATTCAAGGATGGTGACACCATTGTTGTTGAACCTTTCCGGGCTAATGCTTTTCCAGTAATCAAAGATTTGGTAGTTGACAGATCAGCATTTGACAGAATTCAGCAAGCGGGAGGTTTTATCAGTATTAATACTTCTGGTAATACTCAAGATGCAAATTCTATTCCTATTGAAAAAGATGATGCAGACAAATCATTTGATGCCGCTACATGCATTGGTTGTGGTGCTTGTGTCGCTAGTTGTAAAAATGCTTCTGCTATGTTATTTGTATCTGCTAAGGTTTCTCAATATGCACTTCTACCGCAAGGTAAAGTCGAGTCAAAACAAAGGGTTTTAAACATGGTCAAGCAAATGGATGATGAGGGGTTTGGAAATTGTACTAATACGGGGGCATGTGAAGTTGAGTGTCCGAAGGGAATTTCTTTAAAAAATGTGGCTAGAATGAATAGCGAATACCTGTCATCAACACTTAAACCCTAATTTTTAATTTTTCAAGTTTTGAAAAATAGTCTTCAAATTGCCGCGATTCAATTCGATATTAAATGGGAATCAAAGCATGAAAACCTAAAGATTATTGAAAAATTCTTAGATAAAATTTCTGAAACTGACATTATATTATTACCAGAAATGTTTACTACTGGGTTTACAATGCAAGCTGAAAAATTTTCCGAAAAAATGGACGGTGAAACCATCAAATGGATGGGATTGTGGTCCAAAAAGTTAAATTCAGCTATAGGTGGAAGCATCATCATTTCAGAAGACTCTAAAATTTATAATCGCTTCGTTTTTGTAACCCCTGAGAAGGAGATATTCTTTTACGATAAGCGGCATACTTTTACTCTAGCTAATGAAAATAGATATTATAACAAAGGAAACAATTTGGGAATTTTTGAATACAAAGGTTGGAAGATTTGCTTAAGAATATGTTATGATTTAAGATTTCCAGTTTGGTCAAGGAATAAATATAATTATGACCTTTTAATTTATGTTGCCAATTGGCCCAAGAAAAGAATTCAAGCCTGGGATACGCTTTTAAAGGCAAGGGCAATTGAAAACATGTGCTATTGTTTAGGTGTAAACAGGGTAGGGATGGATGGAAATAAAAAAAGTTATCCTGGACACACAACCTTTCTGAATTATTTAGGTGATAAGCTTGCATGCAGTTATGAAAAAAAAAACAATATTATAAATCATAAATTTGGTAAAGAGGAGATGATATATACTCGAAAAGAATTAAAATTTTTAGACGATATAGCTGATTTTAAATTTCTATAGTTTCATTTAACTCCCAGTTAGATCTAACATTTATGGGTGCTTTTAAATATTGAACTTCTTCTGGTTGTATTTTTTTTAAATAGTCACCAGTATCCCATCTGCCATTACCATTAGCATCTTTAATTATTCTGATTTGATATTCTCCAGGAGGTAAATATTCCATAGTATAAAAGTTTTCAAGATTGTTTTGTATTCTCCTAATTAACTCTCCTTTTCCATTGATAAGTTCTAGTATATATTTATTCTGATAATTTTCTCTTTTTATATTCAAAAATAATTTTCCATAATCTTCAGTCTTAGTAGTATTGATTTTATGAAAAATAGTGTCATTCGTTGATCCTAAAAAATCATTTATTGCATTAGGAAGGATTTGAATTTGGTATAAGTCATTGGGGAGTTTTTCGAAATTTAGGTAGACAAAATCAAGATTTTTATCAATTTTAGTCGAAAATGGAATTTGTAGGGTGTCGATATCAAAAATCTGAATTAAGTCTTCGTTTACCTCTGATATAGGTATATTACTCTTTATCTTTAATGTATCCAGAAAATCAATTTTACTTCCATTAGATGGAAAAATTTTTAAAACTAAGGAATCTTTTTCTAGTTTAAAAGGTTTTAAAATTACTACTGTGGTACTATCTTTAAGCTCTACTTCTGTTATAACGGAATCAAGTTTTTTTTGAGGAGTAAACCAAAAATGAAGTGTATCTTTTTCTCGGTCTTTAGTAAAAAAACTCTTTGTGCCCTTTTCAAATTTATTTACTATTCTTACTCTTTTGTCTCCTAATTCTCCATAATAGGGAAATTCTATGTGATGGTCATTTATTATTTTTGCTCTACCCCACTGAAAGTTTGTAATTTCTTTGAATAGAACAGGAAGAAAAAAAGTATCTTTTGGAATTTCAATTGGATTTTCAAAAAAACCTATTTTATCAAAGCTTTGATCAAAATAGTAATTTTTTGATTTGTCTTTAATTGCAATAAATTCGTATTTCCCTGGGGCAAGACTATTTAATTCAAAATAAATACTATCAAGTGTATTACCGACATAAAAAGGTTTTTGATTATAAATTGTTGAATCATTAAAAACAGAATCTATAGGATATAAATGTATAGAGACAAAATTCAAAGAATCAATTTCATAAGCGTCTTTAACAAATCCAGAAATTTTCAATGAGTCGAGGTAATCTCCTGTAGAGAAAGTATAATTAAAAAAAGGTAAAGGGTTTCCTTCGTTGTAATCAACAATGGAAGAACCGAAATTAAATGTAAAAGTAGAGTTTTTCCTAAGTTGATTATTAATCTCAATTTCAACTTTTTTTGTAACAGTATTTTCCGGAATTATTTTGTAATCTTTCCTTTCAAGAGGAGGTGAAATAATGAGTTGTTCATTAATATCTTTTAATTCTATGTATTCATTAAAGTTGAGAGTAATTTTTTCTGAGTTAAAATTTAAATTGTTTATTGGCGGGTTAGCACTAATTAAAACGGGGGGAATGGTGTCTTTTAAACCACCAGTCAGTATTCCTCTTTTTGCACAGTTAATAAGGGTTAAACTTTCAAAAAAAATTAAAAAAATCAAAAGCCACTTTAGCACAGAAAAAAATTGAAGAGTTATTTATAAATAAAAGTAAATTATAATTGTAAATATTTCATCATTAATTCACAATTTAATTAGTTTATAAAATCTCTTGTCTTTTATATTACTTAATTCTTTGTTTATATAAAAAGAAGTATTTTTGGTGAATTATGGAAATAAAAAAAATAATTTCTCATGCCAAAGAGTATGGTTTTATTTTTCCTTCTAGTGACATTTACGAAGGGTTAAGTGCAGTTTATGATTACGCTCACAACGGTGTAGAACTTAAAAATAATATTAAAAATTACTGGTGGAAAGCCATGGTTGATCTCCATTCAAATATCGTGGGTATTGATTCTGCAATTTTCATGCATCCAACTACATGGAAAGCTTCTGGGCATGTAGATGCATTCAATGATCCATTAATAGACAATAAAGATTCAAAACTAAGATACCGTGCTGATTCGTTAGTTGAAGAATATTGTGAAAAGTTGGATAATAAAATTTTAAAGGAAATTTCAAAAGCTAAAAAACGATTTGGAAAAGATTTCGATGAAAAAAAATTCATTCAAACAAATCCAAAAGTTAGTGAGCTTAAAAAGAAGGTTCAAAAAATTTTAAACAGACTCAATAACTCTTTAGAAAAGTCTGATTTAAAAGATGTTAGAAATTTAATTATTGAACTCGAAATTGCATGTGAAAAATCAGGTTCAAAAAATTGGTCTGATGTTAAGCAATTCAATTTAATGTTTTCAACCAAGCTCGGAGCTACTTCAGGATCCATGACTGAAATTTTCCTGAGACCAGAGACCGCGCAGGGTATATTTGTAAACTTTTTAAATGTTCAAAAGACTTCAAGATTAAGAGTACCGTTCGGAATCGCCCAAGTAGGTAAGGCGTTCAGAAATGAAATAATTGCACGACAATTCATTTTTAGGATGAAAGAATTTGAACAAATGGAAATGCAATTTTTTGTTCCACCAGGAACCCAAAAAGAATGGTACAAGAAGTGGATGAATAAAAGAATGGAATGGCACAAGTCGATTGGAATGGGTTCTGAAAATTATAGGTTCAAAAACCACGAAAAGCTTGCTCATTATGCTGATGCAGCTTGTGACATTGAATTTAAATTTCCTTTTGGATTTAGAGAACTTGAAGGAATTCATTCTAGAACCGATTTTGATTTAAGCAATCATGAAAAGTTTTCTGGGAAGAATCTTAAATACTTTGATTCAAAACTTGAAAAGAATTATATCCCATATGTTGTTGAGACATCCATCGGGCTTGATAGAATGTTTTTAGCTATTTTATCCTGGTCTTTAAGAGAAGATAAATTAACTGACGGGACAATAAGGAAAGTTTTAAAATTTCCAGCCTTCTTGGCTCCAATAAAGTTAGCTGTACTTCCTTTAGTTAAAAAAGATGGTTTACCTGAATATGCAAAAAAGATTTTCGATGATTTGAAATTAAATTATTCTGCACAGTACGATGAAAAGGATGCCATTGGTAGGAGATATAGAAGACAAGATGCTATTGGTACTCCACTTTGCATAACAATTGATTATACTAGCCTTGATGATGACACAGTAACTTTAAGAGATAGAGACCAAATGAAACAAGAAAGGATTCCCTTGGCCTCTCTTGAGAATATTCTAAATGAAAAACTTAACTTGAGAAATTGGCTAAAAGCTAATTAATTTGGAATCGAATTTTGGAATAAAACCCTCTTTGAATGATAAAAATAATTTCTTACAACTTAAATGGTATTAGAGCTGCTTTAAAGAAAAATCTAATTAATTGGATTGAAAGTGTAAATCCAGATATTTTGTGTTTTCAAGAAATTAAAGCTATGAAGAATCAAATACCAACAGAAGTATTTGAAAAATTAGGTTACCATCATTACTGGTATTCTGCGAAGAAAAAAGGATATAGTGGAGTAGCAATTTTAACAAAAAGGAAACCAAAAAACATAACATATGGTACTGGAATAAATCATATTGACGAGGAAGGAAGGGTAATTCGTATTGATTACGATAAGTTTTCTGTAATTAGCCTTTATTTACCCTCTGGTACAAATATTCAAAGACTGAGTCATAAATTTAAATTCATGGATGACTTCCAAAACTATATAAGTGAATTAAAAAAAAACTTAAATAATATTATTATTTGTGGAGATTATAATATTTGTCATAAGCATATAGATATTCACGATCCAATTAGAAATAAAAATGTGTCTGGATTCTTACCAGAAGAAAGACTATGGTTAGATAACTTTATGAAAAATGGATTTATTGATTCATTTAGAAAGTTTTCTAATGAAAAGGATAAATATACTTGGTGGAGTTATCGTGCTAACGCGAGAGCAAATAACAAAGGATGGAGAATAGACTATATACTGGTTTCAAATAGTTTAGATGATAAATTGATCAATGCAAATATATTCTCGGATACTTATCAATCTGATCATTGCCCAATAGGGATTGATTTGAATTTTAATTTAATTTAAAATGAGTTTATGATATATACCAAACTACCAAATACTGACATTAGCGTAAGCAAAATATGTTTAGGGACAATGACATTTGGTAAGCAGAATTCAGAGATTGAGTCACATTCTCAGATTGACTTTTCTTTGGAGAAGGGTATAAATTTTTTGGATACAGCAGAATTATATCCTGTACCAGCTGACCATTCCACTTATGCTGATACAGAAAAAATTATAGGTTCCTGGATTAAAAAAAGTGGCAAAAGAGAAAAAATTGTTCTAGCATCTAAGATTGTAGGTCCTGGTTCATATACGGCACATATAAGAAAGACTAACCATTTCAGTCCAAATAATTTGCGAGGAGCTTTAGATAAAAGTCTCGATAGACTCAAGACAGACTATCTTGACCTTTATCAATTGCATTGGCCAGAGAGACAGACCAACAATTTTGGCATTAGAGGATATAAGTTTTCACCTAGAGAAGACCCATGGACGGATAACTTTGAAGAAATTCTAATCACTCTGGATGACTTAATCAAAGAGGGTAAAATAAGGTCTATCGGTCTATCTAATGAAAATCCCTGGGGCATTATGAGATTTCTAAATTTAGCAAAAAAGGGTTTACCAAAAATCACCACGGTTCAAAATCCATATAATTTACTAAATCGCCTTTTCGAGATTGGAACTTCAGAACTTTGTATGAGAGAAGGGGTTGGTCTACTAGCATACTCCCCGTTAGCATTTGGTCGTTTAACTGGCAAATACAGAAAAGGACAAATGCCTGAAAAGTCAAGATTCAAACTCTTTCCTAATTTAGCCAGATTTAGTGGTGAAAATTCTATAAACGCTACAGATGATTATTACGAAATAGCAAATAATTTTGGTCTCACTCTTACTGAAATGGCTATTAGCTTTGTTAATTCTAGAGAATTTGTTACGAGCAACATAATTGGAGCAACAAACTTAAATCAGCTAGGTGAAAACATTAATTCAATTAACAAATCACTGTCAACTGAAATTTTAAGTCTAATAGAGAAAGTACATTCCAAATATCCAGATCCAGCACCATAGTCTTGATGTTAATTTTATAAGAAAACAACTTCTTCATCTTGCAGCAGGGGATCGTTTTTAAATCTCAATATCACTTGCGACAAAACCAAAACATCGTTTTCACAGTATTCAACAATTTTATCTATTTGTTTTTCTAAGTAAAACTTGTTAGCTATTTCTTTCCCCTGTAATTTAATTTTTTTTGAACTCAACCCCAAAACTTCGGAAAGAAGTCTAAGTGATATTGAACTTTTGTAGTCTCCAAATTTCCAAAGATAAAGAGTATCTAAATGAGGGATTTCCCAAGGTTTTTTTTCATGCATATCAAGAATTTTGGGTAATTTAATTTTGTTTATTATCATTCTTCTTGCTATAAATGGGAAATCAAATTCTCTTCCGTTATGAGCGCACAAAAGACTACTTTTTAAATGAAAATGTGAGTCACAGAGGTCTTTAAAATTTTCAAGAATTTCTATTTCTTCTCCTATAAAACTTTTAACTCTGAATGATCTTTTTTTGGAAGTTCTTAAATTAAAAAAGCCAACAGATATGCAAATAATTTTACCAAATTCTGCATGCATACTGGATTTTGCATATTCCTTCTCTCCTCCATATTTTTCTTTCCATATTTTTTTCTTGTTACTGTTTAGCTCCTTATAATTGTATTTTTCAGGAACTGTTTCTATGTCCAAAAAAAGAACTCTAGATAAATTAATGTTTTTTAACATCACTTATCATTTTGAATGCCTCATCAATATAATAACCCTCATTTTTTGGACCTTTTTTATGACCCAATCTCACGATTATCAAATCTGATTTTGGAAATACAATCACATATTGACCAAGATGACCTCTCATTAAAAATCCTTTTTCATTATTTCTATATGTAAGCCACCAACCATAACCGTAATTAGGACTATTTTCAAATCTTGGATTTAAACTTAGATTCACAAAACTTGAATCTATAATTTGTTGCCCATTCCATCTCCCTTTATTTTTAAATAACTTAGCAAATCGGGCGAAATCTTTTGCATTTGAAGCAAAACAGCAAAATGCTTTTTCCATCTTGTTTTTTAAACCATCAATTTGCCAAAGAGCTTCTTCTTCAGCTTCAATTGGGGTCCAAAAGTTTTTGGAAAAATAATCTGATAAAGACTTACCCGTTGCTTTTCTAATAACCATTCCTAAGAGCTGAGTGTTACCACTCAAATATTTAAAGAATTTACCCGGTTGTCCAGTGATTTTTCTTGACAATAGTAATTTTTCTAAATCCTTCGTAAAATAAGATTCAGTAGTTATGTTTACAGGGGAGTAATATTTTTCTGTCCAATCTAAACCGGAGGACATTGAAGCTAAATCACCAACAGTTAGTTTTGAAGCAAGACCTTGTGAAAATTCTTTAAAAAAAACGCTTACTTTTTGATCTAGACTAGATATGTGACCTTGCTCTATGGCTTTTCCTAGCATAGCTGTGACCATACTTTTCGCCATTGAAAATGAATTACTTTTAGACTTGGAATTATGACCCAAATAATAAGATTCATGCAGTAAACTATCTTTATAAAAAATAAGATAAGCTACGGTTTTATATTTCTTAATAATTGAATCAAACTCTTTTGATAGTGGGATTTGATTGTATAGATTGTGATGTTCCCACTTAGTTTTGGTCAATCCATTTTTAACTACGACATTATCGAATATCTTATAATCGTCTAGGAAAGCTGTGGTGTGACCGGTTCCATAAATTTTGAAAACCCCTGGTATTACATATCCTATAGGACTTAAATACAATAAAATTATTAAAGATACTATTACTGAAAATGAAATTAATGCTGATTTCATAATTTTGTATTCAAATAAGATAATTTAATATTTTTTAAAAGACAATTTCTTTCATGAATTTAAACATAAGATCAATATTTTTATTTTTCCTGATTTTTTCATCCTGCTTGAAACAGGACGACTCTAAGGTTTTCAAGAAAATCATTCAAGATTTTGAGAATTTTAAGCCATTTGATGATTCTAAATATTTACTCGGAGATTTTAGCAAGGAAAGGTTTGAAAGAGAAAATCTATTTTACAAAAAAATATATAAAAGTTTGTTTAAGGTAGATAAAGATATCCTTTCAGAACAAGATCAAATTTCCCATGAACTATTAACTTTTATAATTAAGAAAAAAATAGTTGATTTTAATTTTAAAACCCACTATAATCCTATCTTATCAGATGCGGGTTTTCATAACAACTTAGTTTATAGAGTAAAAAAAATTTCAAGTATCAATCAGGCTCACGATTATATCAAAACTTTGGGAGAGATTCCAAATTTTGTAAAACAAAACATTGAACTAATTTCTAGGGGTCTTGATATGGGTATATCCCAACCTAAAATAATTTTTGAAGGTTATAGCACAACTTATAACAAACATATTACACCGTCTTACAAAAATAATTTTTATTACTCCCCTTTTTTAAAACTGCCTAACTCGATCCCAAATTACATAAAAGACAGTCTACAACTACTAGCGGCTAACATTATAATGGATTCTGTTATTCCCTCTTTCAAAAAAATTAAACATTTTTTTGAGAAAGAGTACTTGCCCAGAACAAGGAATTCAATTGGAGTTTCTCAAACCCCAGATGGAGCTAAGTACTATGAAAGTAGAATTAGATACTATACAACTCTTGAAATTAAACCGCAAGAAATTCACAATTTAGGTATTGCAGAGGTCGAAAAAATAAAAAAGCAAATGTTTAAGGTTATTAGTGAAGTGAAATTTCAAGGAGATTTCAAAGAATTTTTAAATTTTCTTAGAACTAATAAAAAATTCTACGCGTCTTCCCCAAAAGAATTATTAGTCCACGCAAGAGATATAGCAAAAAGATTAGATGAACAGCTGCCCAGATTTTTCAAACATCTACCAAGACAGCCCTATGGTGTTGCTCCAGTACCCTTATCAATAGCACCAAAATATACTGGTGGAAGATATATTCCCGCTCCAAAAGATGGGACTATCCCTGGGTTCTACTGGGTAAATACTTATAATCTCCCTAGTCGACCTTTATTTAATATCCCAGCTCTGACAGCACATGAAGCTGTGCCAGGGCATCATCTGCAAGGTGCGCTAAACAAGGAACTTCCAGAGTCTATTCCTAAATTTAGAAAAGATTTATATCTATCAGCATTTGGTGAGGGTTGGGGATTATATAGTGAACTTTTGGCAGAGGAAATGGGTATCTATACCACCCCTTATGAAAAATTTGGTCAACTATCTTACTCAATGTGGAGAGCATGTCGGTTGGTAGTTGACACGGGTATACATTCTTTTAATTGGACTAGAGATCAAGCAATAGACTACATGTTAAATAATACTGCTTTGTCTGAACACGAAATTAATACGGAAGTAGACAGATATATATCTTGGCCAGGGCAGGCTTTGTCTTATAAAATAGGAGAATTAAAAATCATTGAATTAAGAAAGGAGGCAGAAAAAAAATTAAAAGACAAGTTTAATATTAGAGATTTTCATGAGTCGATACTAAAAAACGGAACTCTTACTCTTCCTTTACTAGAAGATCAAATTTCAAAATATATAGCCTCAAGCTTATCAAAAAACTAATTCTACTTAGAATTGAGAATCCTTGCCATATCTTTAGCACAGTAGGTAATTATCATTGAACAACCAGCTCTTTTGAATGCTATTAAATTTTCATAAATTACAGAATCGTAGTCTATCCAACCCTTTGACTCTGCAGCTTTTAACATAGCGTATTCTCCACTGACTTGGTAGGCAGCTATTGGTTGATTAATTTTTGCATTCAAATCGGAAATTATGTCTAGATAAAATATTCCAGGCTTAACTATTACAATATCGGCCCCTTCATCAATATCAAGTAAAGTCTCACTAATTGCTTCTTTTCTGTTGTGAAAATCCATTTGATATGTTTTTTTATCACCAAACCCTGGATTGGATGACAATGCATCCCTGAAGGGAGAATAAAGATTTGATGCATACTTCACACTATAACTCATAATACCAGTGTTATTAAATCCGTTGTTTTCAAGAGTTGTTCTAATTTCACCGATTCTCCCATCCATCATATCACTTGGAGATACAAAATCAACTCCAGCTTTGGCGTGGGAAAGAGCCATTTTTGATAAAACTTTATTGGTCTCGTCGTTGAGAATTTTATTATCTAAAACAATACCATCGTGGCCATATGATGAGTATGGATCAAGTGCAACATCGGAAATTACCAAAAATTCAGGATTAACGGACTTAATTAATTTAATGCCTTTTTGCATTAATCCATTTTCATTTAAAGCTTCAGTTCCTTTATTATCTTTGATTTTATCTGGAATTTTTGCAAAAAGTAGGACAGCTTTCAGGCCTAATTTCCATAATAAATTTATTTCTTCTTCTAAAAAATCAAGCGACAATCTAAAGTAGCCAGGCATAGATTCAATTTCCTCTTTTACTTTTTCCCCTTCTGTCAAAAAAATGGGAGTTACTAAATCATTAACAGTTAAGTTGATTTCACTGACAATTTTTCTAATCGAGTCAGAATTTCTAAGTCTTCTTTTTCTTTGTTTTGGGAACATATATTTTAATTTAAATCCATTCTTTTGGTTTTTTTAATATACTAACCAGTTCACTTTCTAAACTGTTCTCTTTTGGTTGAAAATCATACTCCCATCTAACAGTTGGAGGTAAACTCATAAAAATACTCTCTATCCTTCCATTGGTTTTGATTCCAAATTGGGTTCCTTTATCATGAAGAAGATTAAATTCAACATACCTTCCTCTTCTAATTTCTTGCCATTTTTTTTGTTTATCTGAGAAGTTGATTTTTTTGTTTTTATTTACAATTGGTAAATAGGAGTTCAAAAAATTATTACCAACTGTAGTTACAAAATTAAATAGTTCATCTACTGATTTACCATTTGGTTTTAAATAATCAAAAAAGATTCCACCGACTCCTCTCGCTTCATCTCTATGCTTATTCCAAAAATACTTATCACAATTTTTCTTAAAAATATCATAATAATTTTTGTCATGTTCATCACATGAAATTTTACAGACTTTATGAAAATGATTAATATCGACATCGTCAATGTAGTACGGTGTTAGGTCAATTCCTCCTCCGAACCATTGGTCTACAACCATTTTAGAGTTGTTGTAAAGTTCAAAATATCTAAGATTGCTGTGAATAGTTGGAATTAGTGGACTTTTAGGATGAATCACCAAGCTAAGTCCACAGGCGCTAAAAAGGGAATACTTAGTATTTAAGTAAACTTTCATGGTTTTTGGTAGTTCTCCAAACACATTAGATATGTTTACTCCCCCTTTTTCAAAAACATTACCATTTTCAATAATTTTAGTAACACCACCACCGCCACCTAATCTTTGCCAGTTTATATTGCTGAACTTTGATTTACCATCAGACTTTTCAAGTTCTCTTGTTATTGACAGTTGAAGATTTTGTATGTAATTGTAAAATTCTTCCTTCATTGTACTAGATTTGATATTCCTTAACAGCATCTACAAATGCTTTAGCATGAGATACGGGTATATTTGGTAATATTCCATGTCCAAGATTCACAATGTACCTTTCTTTACCAAACTCATTAATCATTTGGTGCACATCTGATTTGATTTTTGAAATTGGGGAAAGCAATTTGGCTGGGTCATAGTTCCCTTGTAGAGTTATATTCCCACCAGATAAATATCGTGCATTTCTCGCAGAGCAACTCCAATCAATTCCTAGACCAGTAGCTCCAGTTTTAGCCATTTCGTTTAAAGCAAACCAACATCCTTTTCCAAAAATAATAACAGGAGCATAATTCTTAATAGCTGATACTATTTTATGTATATATTTAAGAGAAAATTCACTGTAGTCAGAAGGTGATAAAAGCCCCCCCCATGAATCGAAAATTTGAACAACATCTGCTCCTGCATCAATTTGTCCCTTCAAATATTCAATGGTTGTCAGGGTTATCTTTTCAAGCATTATTCCAGTTTCTTTTGGATTAGCAAAGGCAAACCCTTTGGGTTTATCAAAAGTTTTCGAACCACTGCCCTGAACTAGATAACAAAAAAGAGTCCAAGGAGACCCAGCAAATCCTATTAAAGGAACCCTTTCATTTAGATTCCGTTTCGTTACTTTAATAGCCTCAAACACATATCCAAGTTTATCCATAACATTTGGGGTTATTAAATTTTTCACTTTTTCTTTTGAATCTATAGGATTAGGTATAAATGGTCCAAAATTGGGTTTCATTTCTACTTCAATATTCATGGCTTGGAGGACGACCAAAATATCACTAAAAATAATTGCAGCATCAGTTCCTATTTGATCAATTGGTAAAAGGGTTATCTCAGAGACTAACTCTGGAGTTCTGCAGCGTGTAAAAAAATCATACTTATTTTTAAGTTTAATATAATCTGGCAAATACCTTCCAGCTTGTCTCATTATCCATACTGGAGGTCTTTCAACTGGAAGGCCTTTCAAAGCTCTAAGAAGCAAGTCGTTTTTCATATAGTTTAGTGTAAAAGTTTTACCGTATCAATCAAATTACTGATCGTCGGTTTTTTTGCAATATGGATATTTTTAGTATAATTTTTAAGTTCTTTAGCTGTAGACTCTCCAATTGCAAAACAGTCTATGTTTTCAAAAGAATTAAATTCTGCGAAGCATCTAACACCAGAGGGACTGAAAAATAAAGCAATATCAAAATTTTTAAAAAATTTAGAATTACAATACGATTTGTAAACCTCAACAACTCTGAAATTATCATTTTGATTATCGAAGAAGTTTTCGATATTATTCATGCGCTGATTACCGGTAAAAAAAATAAACTTTTCACCCACGAGGTTTCGTTCTAAAAATTTAACCATATCCTTTGAACTCATAAAAAAATTGATAACATTTTGTTTTTTATTTTCCAGAAGCTCTTTGGTCTTTTCACCTACGCAGATACAATCTCTTCTTGTTGTATTTTGAAGCTGTGAAAAAAACGAATTAACCGCATTTTGGGAGGAAAAAATAAGTATTTCTTCTTTTAATTTAATTGAAAATTTCTTTTCTTCAGCTTTTATAAAATTCCATTGTTCAACCTCATGCCCATCTAAGTCAAGTTGACTTAATTCATCTTTATTTAAAATTTTGGTTGATAAGATTCTTTTATTTTTCATTTAATTTTGCCTCTTCTATGTACTTTTTACCTCCATTTTTTAAAACCTCATTTGCTAACCTTTCCCCAACTCCATTTCTCTCATCAATTTTTAGTAAGGCTTCAATGATTTTGGGTTCTTTTCCTTTCATTGAGAAGACCCCACCCTTAAAATCGATAACTTTTCCTTTTATCTCTGCAACTGCGGCAATTGGGGCGGAACAACCTCCCTCAAGAGTTCTCAAAAAATCTCTCTCTATTTCTGAACAGATACTAGATTTTTTATTATTTATTTTATCTAGGCTCTCAATTATATACTTGTTTTTTTTTAAGCATGTTGCTACAATAAATCCCTGGCAAGGAGCTGGAAGAAAATTGTCTAAATTTTCCTCATTTTTATCATAAATTTTTAACCTAGAAAGCGCCGCACTTGCAATTAAAACTCCATCGATTTTAGGATCAGTTTTTAACTTTTCAACCCTTGAAGAAATATTTCCTCTTATAGGAATAATCTTATCATTAGGGTAGTTTAGTTTCCATTGAAATTTTCTCCTAAGGCTACCAGTTGCAACAGATCTAACTTTTTTTGATTTACTTTCAATATTTTTCCATAAAATAATATCTTCCCATTTCCCTCTTTTTAAAACCGCTCCAATACATATTTCTTCAGCTAGTCTTGTTGGAACGTCTTTCAAACTGTGAACTGCGATATCTATTTCTTGGTTTAATAATGCTTGATCTAATTCTTTTGTAAAAACCCCTGTAATTCCCATTGAATAAATTGGAGTTTTAAGGTCAATATCTCCTGAGTTAGTAATTGTTTTGATTTCGCATTCTATGCTTGAATCTTCCAGTTTTTTTTTAACTAAGTTGGTTTGCCATAGTGCCAACTTACTGGACCTTGATCCCAATACAACTCGTCTACTCATGATTTTGAAGGTCGAGTTGGAACACTTCGTTAAAAATGTTCATAGCATCGTTGGCCTTACTTGGATTTTCTTTAAGATAAAATGCAAATTGCCCTGTTATTTTATGAATCATTTCATAAGAAAGAGAAGGATCATTAATAATAACCCCATTTTTTCTTTTTCTTGCACCAATTTCGGCATTTTGCTGTTCTATTAATTTATTTTTCAGAGCTTTCAAAGCTGGAGCATATCTCCGATCATAAATCCATTGTAAAAATTCTTGTTGTATTTCTTCGATAATTTTTTTTGCCTCTGGTATATGTTTTTTTCTTTCGGAAAGAGTATTATGAGTTATTTTAGAGAGATCGTCAAGGTTAACAACTTTAACGTTTTTCATACTACTATCAATTTGAATATTTGAAGGAATCGTCAAATCTATAATTAGTAGTTTTCGTTGTTTTGTAAGAACTTTGTTATGAATCAGAGGCTCATCAGCACCTGTAGCTAAAACAATTATATCAGCTTTTTCCATTTCACTATAAATTTCACTAAAGTCTTTGACCAATACGTCAAATTTGTGACCAAGAATTTCAGCTTTTTCTATAGAGCGATTAATAACAGTTATTTTTTTATTTTCAGTGTGTTTAACTAAATTTTCGCATGTATTTCTTCCAATTTTTCCTGTTCCTATTAGTAAGACATTCTTGTTTGATACATCATCAACCTCATTAATGATAAATTGAACCGCTGCATAAGCTACTGATGTTGCTCCAGAAGAAATTTTTGTTTCAGTTTTTATCCTTTTACTTGCTTGGATAACAGAATTTGTGAGCCTCTCCATAAAACTTCCAATTAGCTGATTATCCTTGGAAAGATTAAAACTATTTTTAAGTTGGCCAATAATTTCAAAATCCCCTAAAATTTGAGAATCTAGTCCAGTACCAACGTTAAATATGTGGTTTATAGCTTCTGTATTTTCAAAAATATAGCCAAGATTCTCGAAGGTTTTATGATTACCATTAGATTCCTCACATAATAAATTGACAAGTACGGATGAGCTTTTAGCGAAAGAATAAATTTCTGTTCTATTGCATGTGTTGTTAATTAAAATTTCACTTATTCCAAATCTTTTAGCTTTTTCTAAAATTTTAATTTTTTGGGGCCTTGAAAGGTTGAATCTTCCCCTAGTGTATAAATCTGCATTCTTATAACTAATTCCAATTACATAAAAATTAGTTAAATCATTAAAACTATTCATTCAAAACTCTAATACAACACAAAAATAATATCACTTACACTAAAAAAATAACGATAAAAGTATAATAATTAACGGAAAGAGTATACTTTTGCACCTTGTAAGGTAAATATTGGCTGTAAAGACTATACGGCAGCCTTATATAGATTGATTCTAAATAATACGTTTAACAATGTCTGTCAAAAATAACGATAAAAGTTTAACAAAAAAATTTGAGTTAAGTAATGGCTTTTACATGTATCATTTCAAAAATGATTCGGATTTTCAGCAAACTAGTACAAAAGATGTAAAAAGAAGTTTGATACAATTCCATTTTTGTGTAAATGGGGGAGCTAATTTTATTTTTAATAATGGAAATTACTTATTACCAATTAATCAAAATAAAGTTGTTTTGCTTTTTAATCCAGAAAAGGATTTACCTATAAATTTAAATTTGAATCCAAAGTCCTCTATTCTTACCATTATCATTTCTATAAAAAAATTTCACAGCTTATTTTCATCCGATGCTGAAAACATTCCTTTTCTAAGTGATGAAAACACTTCAAAAAAGTATTATGAGTCGATGATTATTACTCCAAGTATGAATTTTGTGATTAGTCAAATCATAAAAGCTAAAGTCAATAAAAACATGAAATCTTTATATATAACCGGTAAAATCTATGAATTGTTGAGTCTTTGTTTTAGTAAAAGCGAAGATTCAAGTGTAGAGAATTGTCCCTTTTTAGCTGATGAAGATAACGTACGAAAAATAAGAAATGCAAAGGAAATTGTTCTTCAAAATTTCTCTGAACCACCTTCGTTGGTTGAACTTTCAAATAGGGTTGAAATAGGTTTAAACAAATTAAAAGAAGGTTTTAAAGAATTATACGGGGATACTGTTTATGGATATTTGCTAACTCACAAAATGGAAGAAGCTAGAAGAATGTTGGATTCTGGTAAATACAACGTCAACGAAGTTGGACTAAAAGTTGGATATTCTACCGCCAGTCACTTTATTGCTGCATTTAAAAAGAAATTTGGAATTACTCCAAAAAAATATTTACTCTCATTATCTTCGTGACAATTTTTCTAAAATATCAATAACATATGAAAGGAGTTTTATTAGTAAATTTGGGATCTCCCGATACACCTGAACCAGCTGATGTTAAAAATTATTTGAGAGAATTTTTAATGGATGAAAGAGTCATTGATTTCCCTTACTTTGTTAGAAGTTTATTGGTAAAAGGAATTATTTTAAATACAAGACCAAAAAAATCTGCAAAGGCCTATAAAAAAATTTGGTGGAAAGAAGGATCTCCTTTAATAGTTCTTTCAAAAAGATTGAAGAAAAAGCTTGAAAAAAAAGTTGATATCCCTGTTGAACTTGCTATGCGGTATGGTAATCCATCAATAAAGTATGGTTTGGATTCTTTATCGAAAAAAGGGGTAAATGAAATACTCCTTATTCCTTTATATCCGCAATTTGCGATGGCAACTACAGAAACTATTTTAGTATTAGCAGAAGAAATTAAGAATAAATATTATCCTCATCTTAAATTCTCCTCTTTTAAATCATTTTATGATGACAAAAGCTATATACAGGTTTTATCGAATTCAATTAAAGAGTTTTTAAATAATAAAAATTGGGAGCATCTTTTGTTTTCATATCATGGTATTCCAAAACGACATATAAAAAAGTCTGATATTACTAAATCACATTGTAGGATGAATGATGTTTGCTGTGATACCAAGTCAAAGGCTCATAATTTCTGTTACCGTCATCAGTGTATAAAAACAACTGAAGCAGTTGCAAAGTTCCTCAAACTTAGAGAAGGTACCTACTCTACCTCATTTCAATCAAGATTAGGTCCTGATCCTTGGTTACAACCCTATACAGATAAAACAATAAATAATTTTGCAAAATCTGGTGTAAAAAATATGGCTGTTGTAACACCAGCTTTTGTATCAGATTGTTTAGAAACTCTTGAAGAAATTGGAATGGAGGCAGTAGAGGAGTTCGAGGAAAATGGAGGTGAAAACTTACATGTCGTTCCATGTATTAATGACAGAGATGATTGGGTAGAACTCTTGTCAAAATGGGTCTCAGAGTGGAATGAAAAGGTACTTGAAAAAATATGAATCGCTCTGCTTCTGAAATGGGAATTGAGCCTATTGAAAAACTACTTATTAAGCACGCTGTACCTTCATCACTGGGTATTTTAGTCATGTCATTGAATATACTCATTGATACTGTCCTTGTCGGACATTGGATTGGTCCAAATGCAATTGCAGCAATTAATATTGTTCTTCCAGTGTCATTTTTTGTGGCTGCAATTGGAATGTCAATCGGTATAGGTGGTGGATCAATTATTTCAAGGTCACTTGGAAATAAAAATCATGACAAGGCCAACAAAACATTTGGGAACCAAGTTTCATTGACTTTGATATCGACCATATTTTTTATGTCATTAGGTTTATACTATACAAACGATTTAATACCTCTTTTTGGCGGAAAGGGCGAACTATTTGATTTAGCTAGAATTTACTACGTAATTGTAATGATTGGGGTTCCCATTCTGGGTCTTTGTATGATGTCAAATAATACAATTAGATCTGAAGGAAAACCCAAGATTGCTATGTATGCTATGTTTATTCCCTCAATATCAAATTTATGTTTGGATTATTTATTCATTTATGAATTAGGTTTGGGGATGTATGGTGCAGCTTTAGCAACTACCTTATCCTACTTTATATGTGGCATATATATATTGTCGTTTTTTTTCTTAAAAAAATCTGATTTGAAATTAAACATAAGTGATTTGAAATTTGACATCAGCATAGTTAAAGAAACTGTATCTCTAGGATTTGTAACTCTTTCTAGGCAAGCAGCCGTTAGTTTGACTGTTCTAGTAGTAAATAATATACTTTTTTCACTGCAAGGTGAAGCTATGATAGCTGTTTATGCTATAATTAGCAGAATGTTGATGTTTATGTTATTCCCAATTTTAGGAATTACACAAGGATTCATTCCCATCGCAGGATATAACTTTGGAGCAAAAAATAAAGATAGAGTTCTAAATTCAGTAAAAAAAGCTATTATTTATTCAACGGTTATGGCAACATTAATATTTTTATTTATATATGCATTTTCAGATTTAGTAGCAAACGCTTTTACATCCGATGTAAATATAATCAACAAAACATCGGATGCACTTATTCTAGTGTTTATGGCGACACCAATTATTGGTATTCAGTTAATCGGGTCTGCATATTTTCAAGCAATTGGAAGAGCTTTTCCGGCATTAATGCTCACACTTTCAAGACAAGTATTTTTTTTAATACCACTAGTTTTTTTTCTTTCAAAAATATATGGTGTATACGGTGTTTGGATATCATTCCCGTTGTCGGAGCTTTTATCTACAATACTTACTGGGATTTATTTGAATTTTGAATTAAAAAAATTAATAATAAGCACATAACCAATTCCAAAAATGCTTTTTTGTAATTTTAGTAAAACTTAGATTTTGGAATCATATTACAATTATTTTAAAGCCCTTCACATTTTCTTTGTTGTGGCTTGGTTTGCAGGCCTTTTTTACGTTCCTAGATTATTTATATATCATATTGAAGCCTCTAAAAGGGATAGTCCAGAAAAAGAAATTCTTACAAAACAACTGAAAATAATGACAAGAAGATTATGGTATATAATTAGTTGGCCTTCGGCTATATTAACTATACTTTTTGGTGTTTTAATGCTGATAATCATTCCCTCGTGGATATTGCAAAAGTGGATGATTGTTAAGTTATCTTTTGTAGCACTATTAATTATTTATCATTTAAAAACACATGTTTTTTTTAAACAATTACAAAGAGATGAAATTAAAAAGTCTTCTTTTTTCATGAGAATATGGAATGAAGCACCAACTCTAATTTTATTTATAATAATTCTATTAGCAACATTTAAGGAAGGAATGACGCTTTTGTCAGGGATTATAAGTTTTATTTCACTTATAATTTTCTTATTTATTGGAATTAAACTTTATCAGAAATACAGAAAATAGTTACGATATGAAAGGTAAAATTTCGTTAAGGGTAAGAATTTTCTTTTCAATGATATTGCTAACAATATTCTCGCTTTTACTAATTGTAGTGGCCACCTATTTCCAGTATTTTGCACAAAATGATGATTATAATAATAGAAGATTGATAAGAAAAGAGACTCAAGTAAAAAGTCATTTAAAAAATATTATTATCAAGGACACCGCAATTAAATTTGTTCCTAAAAACTATGATTTTTTTTTAAAAGAGTTTAACCCTATCTCTACCATTCATAAGGTTGAATTTGCTCTCTATTCACTCGATGGAAAACCACTCTACTATTCATATGTTGATGACTTTGATGAAACAGACCACCTAAAGATAAATGATACCATCATAAAAGATCTCACAAAAAATCAGACCACAAGGATACTCCAACAAAATATAAACGAAAAGGGTAAATTTCAGTCCTCTTACAGTCTACTTCTTGGAGACGATTTGAAACCATATCTAATTTTATATTTTCCGTATTTCGAAGATTTATCATTTAGTCAAACAGAACTCAATATCTTTCTAATTAGGTTGCTACAAGTATATTCTTTGATGTTGATTGCAACAATATTCTTTGCCTTTTTCTTATCAAGTTTTATAACTCGTCCAATAGAAAAGTTAAGGTCTAAAATTCTTAAAACAGGGCTATTAGAAAAAAACAATAGGATTAAAATTAAAACCAAAACGAAAGAAATTGAAAGTTTAGTTCGTTCCTACAATAAGATGTTATCAGAACTTGAAAAAAGTGCTGAAAAGCTTGCTAGGGGACAAAGGGAACAAGCTTGGCAAGAGATGGCCAAACAAGTTGCCCATGAAATCAAAAATCCTTTAACCCCTATGAGACTGACGATACAGAGTTTTCAGCAATTTAATAATCCCAATGAAAAAAACTATCAAAAAAAATTGGAGTCCTTTCTTAAGACACTAATAGAACAAATTGACACTATGAGTATGGTCGCAAATACCTTTTCAGACTTTGCTACAATGCCAAAGCCTAAAATAAAAGATCAAGATATAGTTGAAATAACAAAGTCAGCAGTTCAAATTTTCAAAAATGCTAATCTTAAAATTAAAACAACCAAGAAGAAAATAATTTGGCCTATTGACAGGACTCAGTGGATTAGGGTACTTACCAATCTAATTCAAAACGCTATTCAAGCAGTTCCTGAAAACAGAACACCGAAAATTAATCTAGAAATTTTACTTGAAAAGAATAAACTTAAAATGAATTTAGAGGATAACGGAACTGGAATTGTAAAAAGGGACCAATTAAAAATATTTGAACCAAAATTTACAACCAAGTCTGCTGGGATGGGACTAGGTTTAGCCATTGTAAAAAACATTATCGACTCATTAAATGGTACTATTAATTTTAAATCCGAGCCCAATAAGGGAACTAAATTTTCAATAACCTTAAAAAAATAAAAATGGAGCACGAGGAATTATTAACAAAACGAAAAGGTAAAATTGCTTTTTTATATTTAAATCGGCCAGAAAAATTCAATGCCTTGAATATTTCTTTGCTTAATAAAATCAATTCAGCTCTTAAAGCAATATCCAAAGATGATAAAATAAGGGTAATAATTTTAACAGGCATTGGTGAAAAAGCTTTTGCAGCTGGAGCAGATATTTCGGAGTTTTCAGAATTTAAATCCAAAGAAGCAATGGAGCTCTCTAAAAAAGGAAAAGAAAAAGTATTCGATTTTATTGAAGAATTTTCAAAACCTGTTATTGCTGCCATTAATGGATATGCATTAGGAGGAGGACTAGAACTAGCTTTATCCTGTGATATCCGAATTGCATCAAATAATGCTTTAATGGGTTTTCCTGAGACATCTTTGGGAACTATTCCAGGTTATGGGGGCACATACAGATTAGCTGAGATAGCAGGAAAAGGAATTGCAAAAGAAATGATTTTAACATGTAGAAAGATAAGTGCCAAAGAAGCCTTAGAGATAGGATTAATTTCATATTTGACAGAAAAAAACGAATTACTAGATAAAGCGACAGAGGTTGCAAACCAAATTATGATGAACTCTCCAAATGCAATTAATTCTGCAATTAAGGCAATTAATTATAGTGGGAGGGATAGCAAAAAAAATTGCAGTGAGATTGAATCCAAATATTTTTCAAAGTGTTTTGACCATCCAGAATTTAAAAAGGGAGTTAGCGCGTTTTTGAATAAACGAAAACCGAATTTCTGAATTATTTACAATGCTCGTCGTATGCAGATTTTAAATTTTCAGCTATTGCTTCTGCGGGTCTTCCCTCTATGTGATGTCTTTCAATCATGTGAACCAATTCCCCATCTTTAAATAGAGCAATTGAGGGAGATGATGGGGGGAAGGGAACCATCAGCGATCTGGCTGTATCTGTGGCTTCACGGTCCACTCCAGCAAAGACCGTTGTTAGTTTGGAAGGTAAAACCTCATTTTCTAGTGAAAGTCTTACTCCCGGCCTAGCATTTGCAGCGGCACATCCACAAACAGAGTTAACAACAACTAATGTGGTTCCTGAACTTTTTATTGCGCTTTCAATTTCAGATGATGTAGTTACTTGTTTAAAACCAACCGAAGTTAGTTCCTCGCGCATAGGTAAAACAATTTCTTCTGGATACATTTAATTTTTTTTCAAATATAGATATTTTATCAATTTATAATTAGCATAAAAAAACATTTTTATATAAACTTATATTTGCAATATACTTGTAAGTCTATGATAAAATGGATTGGTGCAATATTTGGTTATATCTACTTCAGATTTGCTGGGGCGATTATTGGTTACTTTTTAGGCAGCATCTTAGAAAACTCGCTCAAATTAAAGGGAGGGTACTATAGTACTGGAAATTTTCGAAGAAAATTTACCGATGACAAATTACAATTAAACCTTCTTTCTCTAGCCGCAATTGTTATCAAAGCAGACGGGAAGGTTGATGATAGAGAATTGAACTTCGTAAGAAATTATTTTATATCTAGTTATGGAAAAATGAATGCGGATATTATTTTTTCAAAATTTAATAAAGAAGTGAAAAAAGATAGCCAAGATGTTGTAAATCTATGTAATTATTTTGTCAGAGTCGCCCCTTATGAAATTAGACTTCAAATTCTTCATTTTTTATTTGGAATAGCAAATGCAGATGGAAGAATTGACATCTCTGAGGTTAAAAAAATTTTTCAAATATCGGATTCATTAAGAATTAGCAGTATAGATTTTGAGAGCATCAAAGCAATGTTTATAAAATCAACGGATAACGCATATAAAATCCTTGAAGTAAGTCCTGATTCAAGTGATTTAGAAGTTAAAAAAGCATATAGAGAGATGGCTAAAAAATATCATCCAGATAAGATACAATCAAATGATGAGGCGCTAAAAAAAGGGGCAAAAGAAAAATTTCAGAGAGTACAAGATGCATATGAAAAAATTCAAAAAGAGAGGGGTTTCTAATGGATAGCTTTTATTTTAATTTATTGCTAGGGTTTCAACACGTACTAGACCTTGATGGTTTAGATCACTTATTTTTTATCGTTGTATTGGTGATTAATCATACATTTAAAATGTGGAAGAAAACTTTTGTATGGGTTACTTTTTTTACACTTGGACATACAATATCACTTTTTTTCGGGAATTATTATAAAATAGAAACTTCCTCTTATATAATTGAACTTTTAATTCCAATTACAATCTTTTTAACTGCAATTTCAAGTTTGAGAAATAAAGTAAATGATAATTTTTTATACCAAAACATAGTAACTTTTTCTTACGGTATCATCCATGGATTCGGGTTTGGTAAATATTTTGGATTCATTTTTCAATCTAATAACTCAACGGAAACTTTATTGCCTTTCGCTTTAGGAATCGAGTTCGCCCAAATATTGATTGTTCTTATAGTCATCTCAATAAATCAAATTTTTTCTAAAAAGGAAATATTATTTCAAATGTGGAGAGTTGTAATAATTTCAATTGTTATTTTAGCATCTGTACAAATGATTTTTTCAAGATTTTGAATTTAATATTATTTTAAACTAATTGGATAAAACAAAAAAATATGATATTGCCTATTTAAAAATGGCAGAAACTTGGGGGAAACTTTCCTATTGTAAAAGAAGACAAGTTGGTGCCATTATAGTTAAAAATAGGATGATAATTTCTGATGGTTACAATGGAACGCCAACGGGTTTTGAAAATGTTTGTGAAGATGAAGAGAACTATACAAAATGGTATGTTTTGCACGCCGAGGCCAACGCAATTTTAAAAGTTGCAAGTTCGACTCAGTCATGTGATGGAGCAACCCTTTACGTAACTCTTTCACCATGTAGGGAATGTTCTAAATTAATCCATCAATCAGGAATATCTAGGGTGGTTTATTCTGAGGCTTACAAAGATTTATCTGGAGTTGAATTTTTAAAAAAAGCCGGCGTTATAGTAAATCAAATCGTTTTAAAGTAATTAAATAAATGAGAAATTATATATATCTGATAATTATTGCAGGTAGTGCATTTCTTTTAATGTATAATTTCAAAAATTTAGGGAATAATTTTTTTCAGTCTTCCAATAACCCTGAAAAGAAAATTGAAAACTTCTATTACTACTTAAAAAATTATTATGTAGACAAAATAGATTTAGATAGTCTTTCCAGTGAAATTATAAAAGATGTTGTAAAAAGATTAGACCCTCATTCTTTTTATATTTCAAAAAATGACTTACCTATTGTCAATGAAAGTATGAGGGGGAGTTTTGAGGGAATTGGAGTAAACTTTTTTTTCATAAATGACACGGTTTCTATCATAAGGGTTTTGAAAGGCAGTCCAGCTGAAAAATTTGGTTTAATAGCAGGGGATAGAATCTTAATGAGTGATAGGGATACTCTTTATGGTAAAAACCTGTCAAATCAAAAAATCTTAGATAAAATCAAAGGACCAAAAGATTCAAAAATTAATCTTGAAATCTTCAGGCCTAGTTCCGCTGAAAAATTTAAGGTAAATATAGAGAGAGGAAAAGTCGAAATCGGTTCAGTTTTTTTTTACGAATTAAAAGATGATATAGGATACATTAAAATAGACAGATTTATTAAAGATACGCATGTTGATTTTAAGTTGGCCATTGAAAATTTTAATGAAAAGGGGATTAAAAAACTTATTTTGGACTTAAGAGACAACCCCGGTGGTTACTTGTTCTCAGCTGAGAAAATTTCGGATATATTCTTGGAAAAAGATCAAAAAATCGTGATTGTTAAATCAAGTAAAGGTGAAATAAAAGAGAAACTTGCTTCAGGGGAAGGAATATTTAAAGACGGGAATATTTGTATTTTAATAAATAAAAACTCTGCGTCTGCAAGCGAGGTTTTAGCTGGCGCCCTGCAAGATAATGATAGAGCCTTTATAATTGGAGAAACTTCTTTTGGTAAAGGATTGGTTCAAAATCAATTCCCTCTAGGAAGTAAAGACGCAATTCGCCTTACCGTAGCCAAATATTATACACCCTCTGGTAGAAGTATTCAAAAACCCTTTGAGTCCTATAATGATAACATTGACTACTTGATAAAAGATTCAAAAAAGGAATACAATCAAGCTATTGACACTGTAATGTATTATAGCACTAGTGGTAAAAAATTATTTACTAAAGGAGGAATTTTACCTGATAAAATTATACCCAGTACTGAAGCTAAAGCCGTAAATATTAGTTATGAAATAATTGGGATTCAGCTCAATCGTATGGTTTTTGAGGAGGTGGATAAAAACCGTAAATTTTATTCTCAACTAAAAAAAGAAGATGTCTTAAAAGATGAATTTATAGACAAATCAAAATGGAGTGAACTTTTAAATGCATTCTCTATAAAAAACAAAATAGATTTGAAATCTAGTGATTATGAAACTATGATTAATAGTATTAAATCTATTTTAGTTTTTCAACTTTTTGACAGAAAAACTCAGATTGAAATAAACAATACCAATGACCCATATATATTTGAGGCAACAAAAATTTTGAAATAGTATTAGTTTAATTCCCCTTCTTTTTAAGACGTTTTATTTTAAGTGATAAGAGAAGTATTAAAAGAAGTAAAAAAGAACATAGGGAAGAAAAAACTCCAATTACAGCGATTAAACTTTCGTTTACAAGAGGATTATCAAAGTCTACTAAAAAAGCATTAAAGATCAGCATGCCAATTGAAATTAAAATAAATACCCAAATCAAATTTTTCATCTTACATTTAATATGTTCCAAATTTATCTAATTATTTTAATTTTATTTAAGTATGATTAAAATTGATGATGTTATTGTTTCTGACGAAGTATTAGAAAAAAAATTTATTTGTGATATAAATAGTTGCAAGGGGCAGTGTTGCGTAAAAGGAGATGCAGGAGCTCCATTGGAAAAAGAGGACATAAAAAAATTAAAAAAGAATTACAAACACATCAAACCATATATGACTAAAAAAGGCATTGATGAAGTTGAAAAAACGGGTCTTTATGTTAGAGGTTCAGACGGAGATTTAGAGACACCAATAATTAATGGTAAAGAATGCGCATATGCTTTTTTTGACGAAAAAGGTACAGCACTGTGCTCAATTCAAAAATCATTTGAGGACAAAAAAATCAATTGGGAAAAACCAATTTCTTGTGCTTTGTACCCTTTGAGAGTTAAAAAATATAATTCTTTTACAGCCATAAATTATCACAATTGGAGTATTTGCAAATCTGCTTGTAGTTTGGGAGAAAAAAAAAAAATTTATGTGTTCCAATTTTTAAAAAATAGCATTACCAAAAAGTTTGGATCTGAGTGGTATGAAAAACTAGAGAAGATTTTTAAAAAGAAAATTAATCATAGAAACTGAAAAGAAAGTATGGGAATGTTATTTTCTGAAATTTGTAAATTTCATCATCGCCGTAAAAAACGGGTTATGGGACAACTAAAAATTTATAATTTTTTTTTGGAATTTTAAAGTAACACGACCTACAGAATTAAATTCAAAATGCAATTAAAAAAACTCTAGTTTGACGATTTCCATCTTTTCTAACAAAAACGGGGTTTCACAGAGGATTAAATTTGTAAAACATTGTGTATTAAGCAATTAAAAAAACCCTCAGAAAAGAGGTTTTTTTTAAAAAAACAGCTTTTTGTTAAAAACTAGGCATCATTGTGGAAAAGTTGGTCTTTCAATTCTGATAAAATTTTCGAAATATTTGTTAGTACAAAAATTGTCGATAATTCTTTAAGTAAAATTCTTTTCAATTTAATCAAAATTGAAGGGCTACTTTTTGGAGCTAATTTTAAAAAGATGAAGATAGAACATATAATAAAAAGAGACTTTACCACCAGGGTTTATGATTTAAACAAGATCACAGGTGCTATTGAAAAGGCAATGGGCGCTGTTGGAGTTGGTGATAAAAAGAATGCGGAGGATATAGCTTTATTGGTAAATCAAAAACTACTTGAAAGAAAAAAAATAGAGCCTGAATACATTCCAACTATTGAACAAGTTCAAGATACAGTTGAAACAAAACTTATGGAAAGTCAGTTTCCAGAAGTAGCAAAGGCCTATATTCTATATCGAAATAAAAGAAGTCAACAAAGACAAACCGATATCTTCGAAAAACGAATCAACTTAAAACCATATGAGTATCCAAATTTATATGAATATGTTCCAGCTATAAGACACTCTTATTGGATTCATTCCGAGTTTAATTTTACAAGTGACATTCAAGATTTTAAATCAAGATTATCTCCAGTTGAAAAAAATGCTATCAAAAATACTATGCTCGCAATATCTCAAATAGAGGTTGCAGTAAAGTCTTTCTGGGGAGATCTCTATCACAGGATTCCTAAGCCTGAGGTTGGATCTGTAGGATCAACTTTTGCTGAAAGTGAAGTTCGTCATGCAGATGCCTACTCCCATTTATTAGAAATTTTGGGGCTTAATTCAGAGTTTAGTGAGCTTAAGAAGAAACCCGCAATAATGAAAAGAGTTCGTTATTTGGAAACTGCTCTTAGAAATTCCAAAAGTGACGACAATAGAGAATATGCGGAAGCGATTCTTCTGTTTTCACTATTTATTGAACACGTTTCGTTGTTTTCGCAGTTCCTAATTATAATGGCATTCAACAAACATAAAAATATGCTCAAAGGCATTTCAAATGTTGTAGAGGCAACTTCCAAAGAAGAACAAATCCACGGCGATTTTGGAATTGATTTAATCAAAATTCTTCAAAAGGAAAATCCTGAATGGTTTACCTCAGACTACAACAGAAATATACACGAGCTATGCAAACAAGCTTATGAAGCAGAAAAAGAGGTAGTAGATTGGATTTTTGAAGACGGTGAACTTGACTTTTTACCCAAGGCAGTAGTTAATGAGTTTTTAAAAAATAGATTTAATAATTCTTTAGAAAGCATTGGAATTGAAAAAGCTTTCGAAATAGACCAAGAACTAGTTTCCCAAACTGAGTGGTTCGATGATGAAATCATAGGAACCAAGCATGGAGACTTTTTTGTAAAACGTTCTATAAATTATAGTAAAAGAACACAAAGTATAACGAGTGATGACCTATTCTAAATAATGCAGAAAAAACTAAAAGCCAAGGAGGAACAAAAAAATTCATATCAACATTTAGTTCAAGCCAGAAAAGAGGCCAGGGAGTCTAATTTAACTTCAAAAAAATCATTTGAATGGTTGAACGATAATAGTAGAAAGTTTTTAGCTGCTGGTTATTTAGGAGAAGGAATAAGCGCTGAGGATCGCATTGCAAATATTGCTAAAAGAGCAGAGGAAATTTTAGAAATGCCCGGCTTTGCTGATAAGTTTTACAATTATATGTCGGAAGGGTATTATTCACTTGCATCCCCGGTATGGTCAAATTTCGGTAAAGAACGCGGTTTACCAATTAGCTGCTTTGGTTCTCACATTGATGACGACATCGGAAATATTTTGTACACTCAATCTGAGGTAGGAATGATGTCTAAATTAGGCGGTGGAACTTCAGGTTATTTTGGTAAAATCAGACACAGAGGTGCGGAGATTAAAAATAATGGAGAGGCTTCAGGAGCAGTTCACGTTATGAGACTATTTGAATCTATGGTTGATGTCGTAAGCCAAGGTTCGGTAAGGAGAGGTCGTTTCTCACCCTATCTTCCAATTAATCATCCCGATATTATGGAATTTTTGGAAATAGGTACAGAAGGTAATCCTATCCAAGAATTGACCCATGGCGTTACCGTCACCAATGACTGGATGCAAGAAATGATTGATGGTGATGTTGAAAAAAGGACTGTTTGGGCTAAAGTCATACAAAGTCGTGGAGAAATGGGATATCCCTACATCTTTTTTACAGATAATGCAAACAATGGTGCTGCAGATGTTTACAAGGACAAAAAGTTGCAGATATATGCTAGCAACTTATGCACAGAAATCATGTTACCCTCTGATCACAATTGGTCATTTGTCTGTGTTTTATCAAGTATAAACCTGTTGCATTACGACAAATGGAAAAACACCGACGCCATTGAAACAATGATTTATTTTTTAGATACACTAGTTACAGAGTTTATAGAAAAATTAGATAGGTATAAAAATTCCCCTAATAGAGATGACCAACAGACATTTCTATTCATGGAAAGAGCGTATAATTTCGCAAAAGAAAATAGAGCTCTTGGAATGGGAGTTTTAGGATGGCATTCTTTGCTGCAATCTAAGATGCATGCCTTTGATAGCCAAGAGGCGTATGATTTAAATAGTGAGATTTTCAGAACAATAAAAGAAAAGTCATATAAAGCTTCAGAATACTTGGCAACCAAGTTTGGAGAACCTAAACTACTAAAAGGTTACGGGAGAAGAAATACAACTTTAAATGCCATAGCACCAACTACATCATCTGCATTTATCTTAGGACAGGTTTCTCAAGGCATAGAACCTATATGGTCAAATATCTATGTTAAAGATATCGCAAAAATTAAAGTAACTGTTAAGAACCCGTTTTTAACAGAACTCCTAAAAGAGAAAGGCATGGACACTCCTGAGGTATGGAAAAGCATAAGAGATAGAGATGGTTCTGTCCAACATCTGGAGTTCTTATCTGAAAACGAAAAAGAGGTATTTAAGACATATTCTGAAATTGATCAGTTGGCTATAATTTATCAAGCCGCGAACAGGCAAAATCATTTAGATCAAGGCCAGTCTTTGAATATTATTATACATCCAGATACCAGCACTAAAGAAATCAATAAGATTCATATCACAGCATGGAAACTTGGACTTAAATCTTTGTACTACCAGCATAGTATGAATGCTGCTCAAAAGTTCAAACAAAAGAAAGATTGTGAAAGCTGTGAGGGTTAAATTTTATTAACCTCATCTTAATTAAAATTACATAGGGGTACCCTCAAGAATCTTATACAGAACCATGCTAATTACCTATTGTTGTGGTTATAGATCCAGCTAAATTTAAACTCCATTGATCTGTTTGTATGTGTTGTAAAACTCCTCAACTATATTTACTTTAATTTTAGAAATATCTTTTGTTTTGAGTAGTATATTAAAATATAACGTGGTATTTCTTGGACTAGTCTCAACTTTTCGAGTAAGTTCAATTTGAGCATTAATTTTCTTTTGAATCATATCTTTAATTTTCCCTCGGGTTGCCAATATTTTTTCAATTTCTATAACTGAATTGTTATCAAATGTTTCCATAGAGTTCTTAAAAATAGATTTTGTAAACTCATGAATTTCTCTAAGATCTCTAATCTGGGATAACTTTAATTTTTGGTGGTCATTATTGATATGTTTGTGACTTTTAGTAATTATATAGTCAAGATCGCTTGCTAAATCTTGAATATAGCTCAGTAAAACAATGTAAAAATTACTCGCCGATAAACTTGGCTCGTCTAGGTTTTTTACAAAATAAAAAATATTTTCCCTTAGATCTTCGACCTCATTTTTAAGCCTTTTAATATTTTTTTTACCTTTTTTAAGAATAGTTATTTCGTGTTTAGATAGCCCCTCAATTAGGTTTCCAAATATTAAATCTACTCTTTTGAAAAACTTTATTATGTTTCCTGAACTTTCTTCCATAACTCCTTTCATGGATTTACTTTCGGCTTTTAAAATCTTATCTCTATCCACTTCCATTTCCTCATTTCGGTGAGCGATAAAGTTCTTTCCAACAATAAGTAAAATAATAAATAGAATAATTGCTATAGCTTGGAAGCCTCCTATATGAATTAGCGAAACTATAATTCCAGAAACGATAAAGGCTGTAATTGCAGTTAAAAACCAACCAGCTATCACACTGATTACTCCTGATACTCTGTATACAGCACTATCTCTTCCCCAAGCCCTATCTGCTAAAGATGTTCCCATCGCTACCATAAAAGTCACATATGTTGTTGAAAGAGGTAATTTGTATGAGGTGGCAACAGATATTAAAATAGATGCCACAGCTAGATTTACACAGGCTCTAAGCATATCAAAAGATGGAGCCTCAGGGTTATTTACAAACTTTTTCTGATCAGCTGACCCAGAAAATTGAAGTTCTATTTTCTTTTTTAATTTTTCTGGTAATAGGTCCTCTAAAATGGCAGATATCTTCTGAAAAAATTTAACAATGAATTTTGAAAATAATGAGGGCTGAAATCTTTCCTTTATATAACCTTGATTTGCAAGATCTAACTCGGTTTTCATCACTTTTCTGGCTTTTGAAGAAAACCAGAGGGTTAGAACCATTACCAGACCAGATAAAATCAAAAATGCAGCAGGAGTAGGGACTTTTGCCGACATGGCCTCCATGCTGAATTGAGAAGCGTTTACTCCTGAGGATATCCAAGCTTCGTACGACTGATAGGCCGCAATAGGAACGCCTATAAAATTTACCAGGTCGTTCCCTGCGAAGGCTAGCGCTAAGGCGAAGGTTCCAATCCCAATAATTACTTTGTAAATATTCGTTTTAAAAAATTTGATTAAACTATAGGATAAACCACACCAAAAAATAAAATTGAGTATGCTTACTTTTAACACCTCTAATTCAATGAAATCTTTAATCTTCATTCCCCCAATTATATCAAATTTTAAGCCTGCCCATGGAGTCCCTTTGATTCCTTTCATAAGGATAAAATACGTAATTGCAGAAAGTGCTATTCCTGAAAATAGAACGCTTACCCATAATGGTTTTTTCTCAAATTCGTAGGTGAGAAATATTCTACATATCCATTGTACTATAGCTCCAATAGTTAAAGCGACAATTATTGAAAGTATAATACCCGATATTATTTGTATCGCTTTAGAAGTGTTTATATAATTTATTAGATCAGAAATTTCTCCAGATGAAGAAGTGATTTTTATTAATGACATGAAAACGGCAGCTCCAAGAAGTTCAAATACAATAGAAACCGTAGTTGAAGTTGGCATTCCAAGGGTATTGAAAAAATCTAAAAGCAAAATATCCGTTAACATAACGGCTGTAAATATTAGTATGATTTCATCAAAATAAAATTCACCGGGATTAAAAATACCTTTTCTAGCCACTTCCATAAGGCCACTTGAGAAGAAGGCGCCGAATGCGACACCTAAACCAGCCAGTATCATGATGGTCCTCAGGGATATAGCCTTTGAGCCAACTGCAGAATTCAAAAAATTTACTGCGTCATTACTTACACCTACAATTAAATCTCCTATGGCTAAAACCGCTAAAACAATAACTAATAATAAGTATAAATTCTCCATATTTTAAAAGTGAATTTCGAATTGAAGCCTCCAAAATATTTTATTATTTGAATATTTTGAGTCTTCTTGAGTTACATCAGTTTGAATTTTCAACTTGTGTTTTACAAAATATTTAGATAGTCCAAATGTATATTGTTGAATGTCACTGTTAGAGGTCACAAACTCATCAAATTCGACACCTGTATATCTTGCAGAAATTGCAAGTTTTGATGGTAATACATAACCAAAATGTAAGTTTAATGCACTGCCTGTATTTACAATATCTCCAGTTAAAGTGCTGTCACTATTTCTAGCAAATGGATCATCTGAGTTTCTGTCTGCATATTCTCCCATTAATGAAAACCCTTGATATTTAAAATGTGTATTGATAAAGAAAGTTTTTATATCTGTTTCAAAAAGTCCGTAATCCGTTTCCATGTAAGAACCCATATTACTTCTGTTTTTGACCGCGTTGTCATTGTAATCATATGCGAATCCGAAATTTAGTTTTGGAGTCTCTTCAAAGTCCAAGTCATCACCCTCGTAGTCACCTTTACTTTTAAATTCTCCAAAAGGGAGTAGCTCTACCCTTACGGTATATTGGTGTCCCCCAATATTTCCTCTAGAAATATTCCTTCCTTCTCCTTGTGATATAGCAAAGGTCTCTTTCATTAAGAATTTTTCACCTATACTAATCTTATGGCCTAATTGTAAACCAAAGTCCCTGTCAATATTGAATTTGCTATTTAAAAGTGATCTATCTACTAGTGCTAACTTAGCTGATGAGATAACCCTTTCAATATTCCCAGGTAATTTTGCTTGTCCAAATTGAATACTCCAATTTCTGTAAAATTTCCATTTTACACTGGCATCTAAAATTATTCTAGGCGTATCGGATGTATAGAAGGAGCCACCTGAAATGTCTCTATTTGAAAGAGCTAATTCAATTTTATAGGTAAGTTTTGGATCGTAAGCAAAGCCCTTAAATTTTAATCTAGATCTTCGTATTAGCGAATTTGACTCGGGGCTACCATATGAGTCACCATCCTCTTTCCAAGTTGTTGATGTCAAGTATTGAACTCTAGCTGAAAAATTCATAGTCCAGGTGCTGTCTTTCCCCTGAATATTTAAAAGACCTTTCCCAAATTTAGGGGCACTAACTTCTTGAGAAACAGATGTGAAACCAAACATTATTAGCAATATAAAATATAAATATCTATTTTTTGAAATTAGTCTATTTGAAATAAAAACGCTAATGTTTGTGAACATTTAAAATTTAATTACTGAACAACATCACAATTATAAAATAATTAATATTATGGAATGTTAGCAGAATGTTACCATTAGTTTAATATTATATTTAGATAATTATATTATGCTTATAAAACCTATTATTTTTGCTACATGAACTGGGAGAGATTACTTTCGTTAAAGAGATTTGGCGATACGCAAAAAAGAATAAGAAACCAACAAAATGAAATACGTTTAGGATTTGAAGTTGATTACGATAGAATCGTTTTCTCTTCTCCATTTAGGTCTTTACAAGATAAAACGCAGGTAATACCATTTTCTAAAACAGATTTCGTTCATACTCGTCTTACCCATAGTTTGGAAGTATCGGTAGTAGGAAGAAGTCTGGGCAGAATGGCAGGGGTTGAAATTTTAAAAGTAAATCCTGATTTACAAAAAGAACATGGTTATCAAGCTAACGATTTTGGGGCAATTATTGCAGCTGCTTCACTCGCTCATGATATTGGAAACCCTCCCTTCGGGCATAGTGGAGAAAAGGCGATTGGCCAATTTTTCAAAACTGGAAAAGGAAAAGAATTTGAATCCATGTTAACTAAGGTTCAGTACCAAGACCTTTGTCTATTTGAGGGGAATGCAAATGGTTTAAAAATTTTAACTGAGTCTTTAAATGGAAATGAAGGGGGACTTAGACTAACCTATGCATCTTTAGGCTCATATATAAAATATCCCAGGTTTTCATATCCTAATGCAAATTCGAATCATGTTGCGAACAAAAAATTTGGAGTTTTCAAATCTGAAGAAGCAATTTTTGAAGATATAATTGACGATCTAGGACTAAAAATTAGTGGAGAAATTGTACGCCACCCTCTTGCTTATTTAGTTGAAGCCGCAGATGATATTTGCTATACCATAATTGATTTCGAGGACGGAATTAATTTGGGATGGATATCCGAAGACTATGCTCTAGAATATTTTATAAAACTAGTGAAGGACAACATAGATACTAAAAAGTACAACTCTTTAATCCACACCTCTCAGAGAATAGCTTATTTAAGGTCACTTGCAATAAATAACTTAATTGTAGATTCGGTAGACCAATTTTTAAAAAATTATCAAAATATTATGACCGGGCAATATCCGCATGCCCTTCTTGATAAGAGCAAATACAAAGCTCAGATGGAAGATATTATTTCAATAAGTAAAGAAAAAGTTTATCGCTCTGAAAATGTTCTTAAAAAAGAGATAATTGGATACAAAATAATCAACTCTCTTTTAAAAAATATTACTACAGCTGCATTAAATAAATTTCATAACAAAGAGACTTCTTATGACAAACTAATTTTGAGGCTTATTCCAAAAAATCATCCAATTATTGATAAAAAAAGTATTTACAAAACGTTTCTTAATAGTGCATGTTTTGTTGCTAGTTTGTCAGACAGTAGAGCAATGCAATTGGAAAAGTCTTTTTTTACTCTTTAAAGATTAAATTGAATAAATGTATAAAACACAATTATTTTTTATATTTTAAAAATCTATCTCTAAATTTATTAGATGAAATACAAATTACTTCTAGTCTCAATTTTATTTTTTATTGGATGCGATGATGAAATTTCTATAGTGGATTCTCCGGATACAAAATCTAGAAATAGTCATTACGTAAGTAACAGAGCACCTCTTCAACCAAGTAAACTGATAAAATTACCAGTGGGATCGGTAAAGCCTGAAGGTTGGCTTTTAGAATATTTTAATAGACAAAAAAATGGTCTCACAGGAAATTTAGGAAAAATAAGCGCCTGGCTTGATAAAAAAGATAATGCTTGGCTCTCTAAAAGTGGTGAAGGTAAGTGGGGATGGGAAGAAGTACCGTACTGGTTGAAAGGTTATGCAAATATTGGATACATCACAGAGGACAAAGAGATGATTGATGAGGCTAAAATATGGATTGAATCTGTTCTAAATAGTCAGCGGGAAGATGGTTATTTTGGCCCCGAGCCTTATGTTTCAGGCACCTTGGATGTAAGGACCAGGGAACTAGATCAGAAAAAAAGAAAAGCAATCGATTTTTGGCCCAATATGATTATGCTCTACTGCCTTCAATCTTATTATGAATATTCCAATGACCAAAGGGTAATTGATCTTATGACAAACTATTTTAAATTTCAACTTGATATTGAAGAAGAGGAACTTCTTTCAGGCAAGCATTATTGGGATAGAATTCGTGGAGGTGACAATTTACACAGTGTTATATGGTTGTATAATAGGACTGGAGAAAAATGGTTGTTGGAACTTGCTGAAAAGGTATACAGAAGAACCGCGCCATGGACAAGTAGAGGGCACGATTTAAATGATATAAAAAATCCCAAAGACAAAAGAGAAGGAGTTGAATTTCCAGATTGGTTTACAGACCTTATTGATTGGCATAATGTAAATATTGCCCAAGGATTTAGAACTCCGGCTCAATATTATCTTTTAAATGGAGATGAAAAATACCTGAATGCAACCTATGAGAATTTCAATATTGTAAGAGACAATTTCGGTCAAGTACCGGGTGGGATGTTTGGAGGCGATGAAAATGCTAGACCTGGATATGATGACCCGAGACAGGGAATTGAGCTTTGTGGTGTTGTCGAACAAATGAATTCCGATGAACATTTACTAAGAATAACTGGAGATATTTTTTGGGCAGACCATTTGGAAGAGATAGCTTTTAATTCGTATCCAGCTACCGTCTCTCCAGACTTTAAAGCCGTTAGATATATCACAAGTCCGAACATGGTTTTAAGCGACTCAGAAAGTCATGGCCCAGGTATTGCAAACTGGGGACCCTTTTTAAATTTTAACCCTTTTAGTTCCAGATGCTGTCAGCACAATCATACACAAGGATGGCCCTATTTTACTGAAAACCTGTGGATGGCTACTCCAGACAATGGATTGGCTGCAGTTGTATATGCTCCATCAATTGTAAATGCAAAAGTTGGGGATGATACAGAAATTTCAATAAATAATAAAACAAAATACCCATTCGAGGATAATCTGTTATTTGAATTCAAAATGGATAAATCGGATGTTTTTCCTATATATTTTAGAATTCCATCTTGGGCAGAAAATTCAGAAATTCTCATAAACGGAAAAAAAATTAATGTAACAGCTGAGAAAGGAAAATACTTGAGGATCAATCGTAAGTGGTCAAACGGTGATTTGGTAAATTTAAATCTACCAAAAACCCTATCTATAGAAACTTGGGAGAAAAATCACAGCAGTGTTAGCTTGAATTATGGTCCTTTAACTTTTTCTCTAAAGATTAAAGAAAATTATGTAAACAAGCGTAGTGATAAAAGTGCTATTTGGGATTCTAAATGGCAAAAAGATGTCGATACGGACAACTGGCCTACTTACGAAATATACCCTGGATCTCCTTGGAATTATGGTTTAATTTTAAATGATGATTTAAATGAAGCTTTTGAAGTTGTAGAAAAACAGTGGCCCAAAGATAATTTCCCATTCACTAATGAATCATCTCCTATTTATATAAAGGCAAGAGCTAAAAAAATAGAATCATGGAAAATTGGTGAAACCAAATTAGTTGGGGAGTTAATGGATAGTCCGGTTGAATCAAATGAAAAAGAGGAAATTATCGAACTGGTACCTATGGGCGCATCACGACTAAGAATATCTTCCTTTCCCGTAATCAAAAATTAATTTAATTTTAGATTTTAAAAATTAAATTAAAAAAATAATGCAGATCACAAGGTGGCTCGTTTTCATAATTTTTATAGGTTCATTTCAGTGGTATGCATTTCAGGCGTTTCGAACAATTTCCAATCTCAAGATTTACTCATTTGTTTATTGGTTTTTATCAAGTTTGATAATAATCAATTTTGTTTATCAGACATTAAGTTTAGATCGTGCAGTTGGATTTAATTACAATTTTAGTATTTCTTTAGGATACTTTCTAGCGCTTTTACTTTTTGATTTAATTGTTATTATCTTTCTCTTTGCAGAGGACATATTTAGAATTATAAATTATCTATCGTCAACAATTTTTGGTGGTGAACAAACAACTAAAATAGCTGAAAGAAGAAAATTTATATCTACACTGGCTATTGGAATTGCCACCATCCCTTTTGCCTCTCTGATTATTGGTATGTATAAGGGGAAGTATAATTTTAAAGTTCTAAATTATACTTTAGAGTTTGAAGATTTACCTGAATCTTTTGATGGATTTAAAATCACTCAAATATCTGACCTGCATTGTGGAAGTCTGGATAATGAAAAAGAAATTTCCTATTGCATGAAACTTATAAATCGTCAAAAATCCGATATTATTGTTTTCACAGGTGATATGGTAAACAACAGGGCTAATGAACTTGATCGGTGGAAAGACATAATTTCAACTTTAAAAGCCAAAGATGGGAAATTTTCAATTTTAGGTAACCATGATTATGGCGATTATGTAAGATGGAATTCAAGTGATGAAAAAACAAAAAATTTTAATGATCTATTAAAAACTCAAAAAGAAATGGGTTTTAATTTATTATTAAATGAAAATTATTTTATAGAAAGGGGTGACGACCGAATTGCTCTTATTGGTGTTGAAAATTGGGGTTCGGGATCTTTTAAAAAAGCCGGAAATTTAAAAAAAGCAGTCACAAATATTAATAGTAATGATTTTAAAATTTTACTTTCACATGATCCATCTCATTGGGAGTCTCAAGTTTTACCACATCCATATAATTTTAATTTAACCCTTAGTGGCCACACACATGGTTTTCAATTTGGTATTGAAATTCCTGGACTTTTAAAATGGAGTCCCGCAAAATGGAGATACAAACAGTGGGCGGGGATATATAAAGAAAAGGGACAAGTTATAAATGTTAATAGAGGATTAGGGTTTTTAGGATATCCAGGTAGAGTTGGTATTTTTCCTGAAATATCTGTTATAACTCTTAAAAAAGCATAAAAAAAAGCTTGAAAAAAACTAAATTAGAAGAAACAGAACATTAAAGATGTCAAAGTTTGGAGATTTAATCGAAGGAGAAAAACCTATTCTTTTAGTATTTTATGAGGATGTTGAAAATGAAGAGGATAGTATGCATCCTATTTTACTGGATGTAGCCAAAGCAATTGCAGATGGGGGGAAGGTAATTAAATTAGATATATCGAAAAACCCAAAGTTAGCAGAAGCGCTTCGAATTAAGGCTGCCCCAACGTTTACAATTTATAAATCATCAGAGATGGTATGGAGAGAAACCGGTGAGCAAGACGCAAATACGCTCATTGGTCTGATAAGTGAGTATCTTGATTAGATTTTTATTAAGTTTTGAAACACTTCTAGATCTTTAATAGAATTATAAATTCTCTCTTCTAATAATTCCTCTCTCCCTTCATTATCATATAAATTAGTATAAAATAAAATTCTTCTGTATCCGTTGACCTCGTCCATAATTCTTTCCTCTAACTCTATTTGCCTAGTTGAATCAAAATTTGAAATTAGTTTTAGTCTTTCCTCATACACTAATGATATCTCATCAACTAACTTTCTAGCATTTAATGTGTCTCCTGATAGGTAAAAACCTTCTATGAATTCTTCTTGGGAAGTATAAAAGTCGTATTTACCATAAAGAAATGAGAAGTCGATACTTGATTTTTGAAATGCTTTTATATAATCAGCCATTTTTTCTTTATCCTTGTTTTTCAAGGAGGTTTCAATTAATGACCTAAACCTTTCTACTTCTGTCAAAATTTCTTCTGCAAGATCAATCTTTAAAAAATCTGAAAGACTATTGAAATAAGCTAATTTTAATTTATGTTTATGCATTACTTTTTCTAAAATTTCTCTTGCCTTACCAACTTTTTTAATTCTATAGTAACTATCTATAATTGGATATAATAGACTATAATAACCAAAGAAATCTATTGGCATTTTTTCCATTGCCAAATCCAAAATTTCTTCAGCTTTTTCGAATTGATCTTTATTTATGAGTTCTTCGGCCAAACGAGCCATATTACTTCTGTAGGATATACTATTTTTTCTAGTTTCTGGGTCATGATAAATATTTTCTGAATTAGAATTTCCCCATTCCCATTGTTTTACAATGTTGTACATCAAATCAGAATCTACTCTTCCCATAACATAGGGATTGTTTCTATTGGGAGGTGTTTTTATGGGTACTAATTTGTATACTAGACCTTCAAGTTGAAGATAATCCTTCATCCATATATATTCTGAATCAGAAAAACTGCCTCCCGTGAAATAAATGGGTCTTTTCCAATCATTATTTGCTAAAATATCTAACATCATCATTTGATTCTTATATATTCCAGAGGTTGGGAGATCAATGTCTATGTAAGGAACAATCAAATCCTCATCTTCTTTTTTGACGATACCGTTTTCAATTACATTTTTAATATTAACCGGTACTCTAATTTTATTGGTAGGGTAATAAACCATTTCTTGAGTACCGATAGGGAATTGATTTGGATTACCCCCTGATTGCTCTATTAGGTGTCTATATTTTGTTTCCTTTCTGTCACTTGCTATCCATCTAACAAAATCTTTTATATCCCATCTTATCGAATCTGAAATTACGGGTTCATACTTTATATAATCTCTAACCCCATATGCATATAAGTTATGTGTTAGCTGGGAGGGAATAGGATTACTCTCATATGTTTTTCTTTTCATCTGATCGATATACCAATCAGTCGCCAATAAACTGGTATTTATTGGTCTTACATCGGTTCGGTATCCTTCAATGTCTTGAGCATACCACAGAGCAAATGTATCATTATCTCCAATTGTGAATATCATTGCATCTGATTCTTCTTGTATTGAAGTTAAATACGATTTGGCTACAGCTTGAGCAGTATATCTATTCGAACGGTCGTGATCATCCCAATTCTGAAATCCCATTAAAAAAGGGACCAATAAAAAAATCGTAAAAATTGTAAAAATATCAGCGAACTTGTATTTCCAATATTTTTTAATTTCTAAACATAAATTATATGCACCGAGTCCAATCCATATTGCAAACACATAAAAAGATCCCACTAGTGCATAATCGCGCTCTCTAGGTTCAAAAGGACGTTCGTTCAAATAGACCTTTAACGCTAAACCGGTAAAGAGGAAAAAAATTAATAAAATCCAAAAAATACTTTTGTCATATTTGTATGTAAAGAAAAAACCAATTAGACCGAGAATTAATGGGAGAAAAAAGTATGTATTTCTTGCTTTGTTATTTTTCGCATCGTCGGTTATTTTGGCCTGATTTCCTAATCGAATTTCATCAATAAAATTTATTCCACTAATCCAGTTTCCGTGTAGTACGTCGTAATTTCCTTGAACATCATCTTGTCTTCCAACAAAATTCCACATGAAATATCTTACATACATATAATTTACCTGATAAGTAATAAAAAAGTACAAGTTTGACAAGAAAGATGGTTTTTCAATAACTATATATCTTGCCATATTTTTATAGAAATTATGATAGTCTTTTCCTGTTAACTCTCCATCTAATTGTTGCTGATAAAATTCGCTAACAACTGATTTTAATTCATCACTATTTTTGTATTCGGAAGACAATCTAAAATTTAAAGGGCCAGTAAAGTTTATGTAATTTTCTGCGTGTTCAGGACTCCAAAGCCTTGGAAGAATTCCCCTATGGTTGCGATTTGAATTCACTTTTGCTCTTTCCCAATTATTGACAACAACATATTTTTTTAAAGTATAGTCCCTTTCATATTTAGGTTTATCATCTATGTAAGGTTCAATGTCATCTTGTCCAGCATACATGTCTGAGAACATCGGCCCGTAAAAAAGTTTAGTTTCTGGATACTGTTCCAAATTGTAGTAGGCTAGAAGTTGTCTAGCGTCTGTGGGTGAGTTTTCATTTATTACCGTATTAGCATTGGCTCTTATTGGGAGCATTATCCATGAAGAAAATCCGAGTAAAACGAAAAATAGACACAGAATACCTGTATTAATATTAACCCAATTTTTTTGGGATGTAAATTTTAAGCTATAATAAAAGAATAATAAAATAACAACTCCAGTAAAAATGGTCCCAGTGTTAAAGGGAAGGTCTAAATTATTTACGAATAAAACCTCGACTTCTCCAAAAATCGCCAAAGTAGATGGAAGTAAGAGTTTAAATATAAAGAGTAGAATAGCAACAGAAACTAAATTTGATAATATAAAATTCTTAAGTGTAATTTTTTTTGTGTTTTTGAAAAAGTAAATCATACCTATAGCAGGTATTGTCAAAAGACCCATAAAGTGAACTCCGAACGAAAGGCCTATCACAAAAGATATAATTAACAACCATTTATCTCCATATTCTGTATTCATTTCTTCTTCCCATTTGAGAGCTAGCCAAAATAAAACTGATAAAATGAGAGTTGCCATAGCATAAACCTCTGCTTCAACTGCATTAAACCAAAAGCTGTCTGAAAAACATAAAGAAAGAGCACCGATTGCTGCGGAACCCATAATTGAAAACCTTTCATTTTCTGGGTTTAAATCCATTAATTTTGTGAATTTTTTTATTAGGATTACTAGAGATAAATACAAGAAAAGTATAGCGAATGAACTAGATAAAACCGACATAAAATTTACCATCAAAGCAATATTTTCATCCCCATCCGCAAATAACGAAAAAAAAGCACCCATCATTTGGTAAAATGGTGCTCCAGGGGGATGACCAATTTGAAGTTTTGCAGAAGTTGAAATATACTCTCCCGCATCCCAAAAACTAGCTGTTGGTTCAACCGTTAATGAAAATGTAGACAAAGCAATTACAAAAACTACAAAAGCAATAACTTTATTTAAAAAACGGAAGTTTAATTTATTCATATTTGAACACGAAAATAAACATTATATATTGAATGGTTTAGTAATTGTTATGAAGAATAAATTAAATGTTAAGAGATAATTTTTAAATAAATTTTAGCCCTATTATCGAAATACAGTTTTTGTCAAATGATAATATTATTATAAATTTGAGCCCTCCGAGTGGCCCATGGTGTAACTGGCAACACGTCTGATTTTGGTTCAGAAGAGTCTAGGTTCGAGCCCTAGTGGGCCAACTTTTAAAAATTAAAAACCCCCAAATAAAAATTTGGGGGATTATCAACAATATTATCGTCAATTACATGAAAAAATATTCCCTATAAAATTACATTTAGAATATTTTTTTTTTGTTAAAATACTTATAATGTTTTCCCAATAAATAGTTAAAATTCAATTAATCGAATCCTGTTACCCCTTGAATGGTAGTATATTTTAAAGTTTTCTTTTTATCTGGATGTATTATCTTATATGCGCCGTGAACGGCTAAGGTTGCTTCATGAAATCCACACAGGATTAGCTTTAATTTTCCTTCGTAGGTATTTATATCTCCAATTGCAAAGATGCCTTTTATATTGGTGCTGTAATCATTTGCATTGTCAACACTAATTGCATTTTTTACTATATCCAACCCCCAATTCCCTAGTGGCCCTAACTTTGGTACCAATCCAAAAAGAGGAAACCAATAATCTGTCTCAAGATTATACTTCGTCTCATTTCTATCTTTAACCGACAACGAATTTAAATGATCATTTTTACCATCTATTGAAATAACTTCGGAATCGAGATATAAGTTAAGTTTTCCACCTTTGTTTAGTTCAAATACCTTATCGACTGAATCTTTATTGGCTCTAAAACTTTTACTTCTATGTATTAAATTAATTGGGTGTTTACATTTTTTTGAAAAATAAATTGCCCAATCAAGAGCAGAATCTCCTCCTCCAGATATTGATATTTTTTTGTCTAAATAAGCATCAGGGTTCTTCACATAAAATTCAATACCTTTCCTTTCAAATTTATCAATCAAACTAATTTTAGGTTTTCGTGGTTCCATACTCCCAAGTCCCCCAGCAATAAAAATAACTTTAGCTTGGAGTTTTGTTCCCACATTAGTTGTAACCTCGAAAAATTCACCAATTTTTTTAAATGAATCCGCCCTTTCTCCTAATGTGAAACCAGGTTTGAATGGTTTTGCCTGTTCTAATAAATTTTCAATGAGTTTTCCTGCAAGTATCTTTGGATATCCAGGAATATCATATATTGGTTTTTTTGGATACAGCTCAGTCAGTTGGCCACCTGGACTTGAAACGATATCAATTATATGACATCTAAGTTTCATAAGACCAGCTTCGAAAACAGCAAATAGGCCTACAGGTCCAGCACCAATGATTAGAATATCGGTTTTAATCATTTTACATATTTGTTGCAAAATTAATCATATTTTAAATCAAATCTCCATGAATTGTCTTTCTATTGATATAAGATTTGCTATAATGAAAAAATTAAAGTAATTTCGTGGTGTTTTTGGGAGAGGTAGAAGACAAATGTCTTCTTTTTTTTTATATGAAATTTGAACAAAAATTTAGAGATATTTTGAGTAAAGTACTTGAAAATTATGAATCAATTTTCTTGATAGACATAACTTTTGGTGCTAACAATGATGTAAAAGTATTTCTTGACGGAGATAATGGTTTAACTCTTAAAGATTGTGTATCGATTAATTCCGATATTAAAAAAAATCTAAACCAAGATGAAATTAATTATTCCGTTGAGATTGGATCTTGTGGAATTGATTATCCATTAAAACTAATGAGACAATTCAAAAAAAATATATCTAGAAAGATTGAAATAACGGACTTTGATGACCAAAAATATAGTGGTGTTCTTTCAAAAGTTTCAAATTTGAGTTTTGAAATAAAGTGGAAAGAAAGACAACCAAAAAAAATTGGCAAAGGGAAGGTAACTGTCGATCTGTCAAAAAACTTTAATTACGGCGAATATAAAAAAGCCCATGTAATTTTAAATTAAAAAAAATATGGAAAATTTAGCTCTTATAGAATCGTTTTCAGAATTTAAAGATGAAAAACTTATTGACAGAGTTACCCTCATGGTAATACTCGAAGAGGTTTTTAGAAACACATTGAAACGAAAATATGGGTCAGACGAAAATTTTGATATTATCATAAATCCAGACAAGGGTGATTTAGAAATTTGGAGAAATAGGATTGTTGTTGATGATGGTAAAGTAGAGGATCCAAACCAAGAAATCGAGTTGACTGAAGCTAGAAAAATTGAACCAGATTTCGAAGTTGGTGAAGATGTATCCGAGGAGGTTAAATTAATAGATTTAGGGAGGAGAGTAATTCTTTCACTAAGACAAAATTTGGTATCTAAAATTCATGAACATGACTCTACAAATGTATTCAAGCAATTTAAGGAACTTGAAGGAGAACTTTACACAGCTGAGGTCCATCATGTAAGAAATAGAGAGGTGATTTTATTGGATGATGACGGTAATGAGTTGATATTGCCAAAGGACAAACAGATTGGTTCTGATTTTTACAGAAAAGGTGACAGTGTTAGAGGAATAATTGAGAGTGTTGAACTAAGGGGAAACAAACCTAGAATAGTTTTTACAAGAACCTCCCCTAAATTTTTGGAGAAATTATTTGAACAGGAAATTCCAGAAGTTTTTGATGGTCTTATTAACATAAAAAAAGCAGTGAGAATTCCTGGAGATAAAGCTAAAGTTTCGGTAGACTCATATGATGACAGAATAGACCCGGTTGGCGCATGTGTCGGAATGAAGGGATCTAGAATACATGGTATAGTCAGAGAGTTGGGAAATGAAAATATTGATGTAATAAACTACACTAACAACTTACAACTTTATATTACTCGATCCCTTTCGCCAGCAAAAGTAAATTCCTTAAAGATTGATGAGGATAACAAAAGAGTTCAAGTTTTTTTAAATCCAGAAGAGGTTTCAAAAGCAATTGGCAGGGGAGGCAATAACATTCGACTTGCAGGACAATTAACTGGTTATGAAATTGATGTATATAGAGAGGGTATGGAGGAAGATGTGGAATTAAGTGAATTCTCAGATGAAATTGATGATTGGGTTATTGAGGAGTTTAAAAAGGTGGGACTTGATACGGCAAAAAGTATTTTGGAATTAGATCAGTCAGAACTTATCAAACGAACCGACCTAGAGGAAGAAACCATAAAAGAAGTAATTAGAATTTTAAAGGAAGAATTTGAAGAATAGTTTAATTAAAAAAGTATCAAATCGATTTTAGTTTATGGCAGATAAAGCACTTACATTACGATTAAATAAAGTTTTAAGAGAGCTAAACATTTCTCTAGATAGAGCTGTGGAGTATTTATCAAATGTTGGTTGTGAGATTGAGGCAAGGCCTACAACAAAAATTTCTCAAGAAACCTATGAATTGTTATTAGAAGGATTTAAAGTCGATAAGTCAAAAAAGGATGAATCTGCTGAAATTAGTGAGGAAAAAAGAAAGGAAAAGGAAAATTTAAGAATTCAGCAGGAAAAAAGAGAACAAGAAAAAATCATCAACACAGAAAAAAATACTGAAATAATAACCGCTAGTAGTTCTGTAAGAAAATTTAAACCCGTAGGGAAAATTGATTTGAATTCGAAAAAAAATCTATCTAAAGATTTAACACTACAAGAAAATGAAGACAAAAAAATAGTAAAAAAAGATGCAAATCAAGATTCAAGTATTGATAAGAATAGTAATGAAGAAAAACTTCCTCTAGATAATGAAAAATTAACTACTATTTATAAAAAAATTGTCGCTCCTGTTAAGACTGGAGAGACGGTTGATTTGGAAAAAATTAAAGAGCAAGAAAAAAGTGTTGAAGCTTCTAGAAAGAAAAAAAGAAAAAGAATTGTAACCAAAGAAACCAATCAAAAAAAACCGAATGCTGAAAATATTCAATCAAAAAAAAATCAGCCTAAAAAGAAGGAATCGAGTAAAATTCAAAATTTAAAAGTTGAACCTTCTGAGGAAGAAGTCCAAAAACAAATTAGAGAGACTTTAGAAAAACTTCAGGGTAAATCCTCAAAATCTAAAGGGGCAAAATACAGAAGAGATAAGAGAGTTCAACATAAACAAAAAACCGAAGAAGAGCAAGCCATTCAAGAAGCGCAAAGTAAAACCTTAAGGGTAACAGAGTTTATCACCGTGGGAGAAGTTGCAACTATGATGGAGGTTGCAGGCAATGAAATTATATCTGCTTGTATGTCATTGGGGATAATGGTAACAATGAATCAAAGGCTAGATGCTGAAACTCTAACAATAGTAGCTGAAGAATTTGGTTTTAAGGTTGAATTTGCTAAAGCTGACGTAGATGATAACTTTGAGTCTGAAATTGTAGATGAAGAATCAGAACTTTCCCCGCGTGCACCAATTGTAACTGTCATGGGACATGTCGATCACGGAAAAACCTCTTTATTAGATTTTATCAGAAAGGAAAACGTAATAGCTGGCGAATCGGGAGGTATTACACAGCACATAGGCGCGTATTCAGTTACACTGGAAAACCAAGAAAAAATTACTTTTCTCGACACCCCCGGACACGAGGCATTTACATCTATGAGAGCAAGGGGAGCTCAGTTAACAGATATTGCGGTTATTGTAATTGCTGCTGATGATGACATTATGCCGCAAACAAAAGAAGCAATAAGCCATGCTCAGGCAGCTAGTGTGCCAATTGTTTTTGCGATTAATAAAATTGATAAAGAAACGGCCAATCCTGATAAAATTAAAGAAGGTTTAGCAAATATGAATCTAATGGTGGAAGATTGGGGAGGAAAAATACAGTCTCAAGATATTTCTGCTTTAGAGGGTAAGGGAGTCAAAGAGCTTCTAGAAAAAGTTTTATTAGAAGCCGAATTATTAGAATTGACCGCAAATTTTGACAAACCAGCAAAAGGAACTGTTGTAGAAGCTTATCTTGATAAAGGTAGGGGTTTTGTGTCTACCCTTTTAGTACAAAGTGGTACATTAAAAATTGGAGATTTTATTTTAGCTGGAAAAAATAGTGGAAAAGTAAAGGCTCTTTTTGACGAAAGAGGTAAGAATCTGAAAGCAGCACCTCCTTCAACACCTGTATCAATATTAGGTTTAGATGGAGCACCTCAAGCTGGAGATAATTTTCAAGTTTTGAAAGATGAAAAAGAGGCTAAACAAATTGCAGCTAAAAGAACTCAACTTCAGCGAGAACAGAACGTAAGAACCCAGCGACATATAACTTTGGATGAAATTGGAAGAAGAATTGCTCTTGGTGAATTTCAAGAATTAAATATTATTTTAAAAGGTGATGTTGATGGCTCTGTAGAGGCATTATCTAATTCTTTAGAAAATCTTTCAACTCAAGAAATTGAGGTAAAAATAATACACAAAGGGGTTGGTGCTATTACGGAGTCAGATATAATTCTTGCTTCTGCTTCAGATGCAATCGTTATAGGTTTTAATGTTAGACCGATGGGAAATGCAAGGACTTTGTCAGAAAAAGAAAAAATTGATATTAGAACATATTCTATAATTTATGATGCAATAAATGACGTTAAAGACGCAATGGAAGGCATGCTGTCACCTGAGCTTAAAGAAGAAGTCACTGGTAATGCTGAAATAAGAGAAACCTATAAAATTTCTAAAGTTGGAACAATTGCAGGTTGTATGGTTACTTCAGGGAAAATTTTTAAAAATTCTGGAATTAGGTTGATAAGGGAAGGGGTTGTAATATTTACCGGAACTTTAGTCTCACTCAAAAGGTTTAAGGATGATGTAAAAGAGGTAGCTAAAGGTTACGATTGTGGAATTCAGATTAAAAGTTTTAACGACTTAAAAGTAAACGATTTATTGGAAGCATTCCAAGAAGTAGAAGTAAGAAAAAAACTATAAATTATTAGGTCTTAATAAAAAAGCTGAAGGGTACAACCTTCGAATAAAATCCAATTTTTTACTGGCTACTATAAACTCTTTAAAATTTCCTACCCTAACTTTGTAATTAGGAGTCTCAAAAGATAAGTTTGATTCCCATTCGGGAAACTTATTCTTAAACTCCGATAGAATTTTTTTAGCTTTCTCGTAATTTCCATTGTAAAGCTGTATTGCATAGTAATTATTTTCGTAGTTTTTTTTGTTGATCAAAATCTTTAATGAAAGAAGTTTCTCTATTTCATCACTAATTTCAATATCTAAATTTTTAGATTGCCCTAAAAATGTTGAACAATTAAAAATCAGCAGTATTAAAAAGAAATCACCAAAACCCTTATAAAAGAACATAATTGTTAAATAATTTTTATAAAAATAATTATTTTAAAATTAAACAAAACCGACCATTATTTAGATTCATTATAAATTAACTCAAATGGTATTATTTGCTTTTTTCAAGTGCTGTTTATGTATTAATTTTACTGCGGATTTTGGTTAATAATTAATTATATTTTATTTAAATTTGTTATAACTTTTTTATAGTGAAGATTGAGCTTAATTTACAAAGGTTGCTGAGGAAAAATTTACTATCATTTTTAATTATTTTTTGTGGCATTTCTTACGGACAAGATCCAGACCCTTTAGCGGGGAAAAAATTATTTAATGCCAATTGCGCAGCTTGTCATAAACTAAATAAAAAGGCTGTTGGTCCTGCCCTCAAGGGAGTTACTGCCAAGTACGATAAAGAGTGGCTTTATAGTTGGATAAAAAACAGCTCTGCTATGATTAAATCAGGAGATGCGCAAGCCATTGCAATATGGGAGGAATATAATAAATCTGTAATGAATAATTTTCCTCAATTGTCAAATACAGACATTGATAATATTTTGGCTTACACAGATTATGTTCCACCTCCAACAGTCGCTGCCGTTTCCAATGCTCCGATTCAGCCTGTTCAAGACAATTCAGTTTCAAACCAGTTAATATTATTCGCCCTTGTCTTAATATTTACAATTTTGCTCACAATGTTGGTTTTAGTCAACAAAACGCTTAAAAAAATTGCTCTTGCTAATGGTGTAGTTCTTGTCAAGGAGGAAAAGAAAAAAAATATAACACCAATTTGGGAGGCATTTGTAAAAAATCAATTTTTAGTTTTCGTTAGTGTTGTTTTTCTTCTTTTATCAAGTGCATATTTTGGATACGGCTATTTAATGCAAATTGGTGTCGACCAAGGTTATATGCCAGTGCAGCCAATCCATTATTCTCATAAGATTCATTCTGGCGCAAATCAGATTGATTGTAATTATTGTCATTCTTCAGCCAGAGTTTCTAAACACTCAGGAATTCCCTCTTTGAATGTATGTATGAATTGTCACGTTAATATAGCAGAATATAATGGAGAAGAAGATTTAGAAAATGGCTACACTAAAGATTTTTATACAAATGAAATAAAAAAACTTTATGCAGCTGTTGGTTGGGACGAAGACAACCAAAGATACACTGGACAGATTGAACCCGTAAAATGGGTAAGAATTCACAATCTTCCGGATTTTGCTTATTTTAATCATTCCCAACATGTTAGCGTAGGTAAAGTTGATTGCCAAAATTGCCATGGCCCTGTTGAAGAAATGGAAATTATGTATCAATATTCACCACTTACGATGGGGTGGTGTATTGATTGTCATAGAAAGTCAAATCTGAAGCTTGAGGATAATGAGTATTATCAAAAAATACATGAATCTCTATCGCAAAAGTATGGAGTTGAGAAGTTAACTGTTGCCCAAATGGGAGGACTAGAATGTGGAAAATGTCATTACTAAACAAATTATAGTGAATAAGAAAAAGACATATTGGAAAAACGTTGAGCAGATTGACAAAAAATCAGTCTTAATTAAAGATATTGAAAACAAGGAGTTTGCAAACCAACTTCCAGTAGATAAAATTTTATTAGATCAGGAGGGTCTTGAGGCAGATAATACAACCAGAAGAGATTTTCTAAAATATGTTGGCTTTAGTACAACAGCTGCTGCATTGGCTGCTTGCGAAGGACCAGTAATAAAATCTGTTCCGTACGTTGTTCAGCCAGAGCAAATTAGACCAGGTATTGCCAATTATTATGCAACAGCTATAGCTGACGGATTTGATTTTGCCAGTATTTTGGTAAAAACACGAGAAGGGAGGCCAATAAAAATTGAGAGTAATAATGATGCACCTGATTTTTGTGGCGCTAATGCAAGAGTGCACGCATCTGTTTTGTCTTTGTATGACACTAAAAGAATACAAACCCCTAAAATTAAAGGACAAGATTCTTCATGGGATGACTTAAAATCTGAGGTTTTGTTAGATCTAGATGCAGTGTCAAAAAAACAAGGCAAGGTTGTATTATTAACCCAAACATTTGCTAGCCCTACCACAAACAAAATAATCAAAGACTTAGTAACTAAATTTCCTAATATAGAACATATAATCTTAGACACAGTACCTTCAAGTTATTCCGTAGAGTCATTCAAAGATGCATATGGTTTTGAAGGACTTGTGGACTACGATTTTAGTAAATCTGATTTTATTGTTTCTGTTGATGCAGACTTTCTTGGAGATTGGCAAGGTGGAGGCTATGATACAAAATATGTCAGCAATAGAGTACCGGACAGGAAAACTGGAAAAGGGAGAATGTCAAAACATGTCCAGTTTGAAGCAAATATGACTCTCACTGGAGCCAATGCAGATATAAGAGTACCGGCTACACCAACTGAGCAAAAAAGGATTTTATCCTATATATATTCAGAGGTAAAAGGATTGAACAGCAAAATTAAATTATCTCCAGAGCAGAAGGAAAATGCAAAATTTGCTGCAGAGGGCATTAAAAAATTTGGCTCCAAAGCTGTCATTGTCTCTGGTTTAGATGACAAGAATGTTCAAGATTTGATATTAGATTTAAACAACCATATTAGAAGCCTAGCAATTGAAAACTCTGCAAGACTAACAAGGACTCAAAGTGGTAACGAGGTAGAGGTTTTTATAAAGGAACTATTGGATGGAAAAATAAGTGGGTTAATAACTGTAGGTTTAAACCCAGTTTACAGTTTATCCGAAGGGGAAAAGATAAAAAAAGCAATAAGTGATTTAGACTTTTCTTTATCATTTTCAATGAAAGAAGATGAGACATCTTCGGTTTGTAAATATATCGCTGCCGCACCACATTATTTAGAATCCTGGGGGGATTATGAGTTTAAAGAAGGCCACTACTTTTTAGCGCAACCAACAATTAGACCTCTTTTTAACACAATGCAATTTCAGGATTTTGTTTTATCAGTTATAGGTTCAAGTAAAGATTACTACGCAACAATCAAGGCATTTTGGAAACAAAATGTTTTAAATGGAAGATCATGGAATAAAGTTTTACATGACGGATTTTATAAAAAAAGTAAAAAAGAAAAACTAAATTTTAATCCTAAAAAAATAACAGTTCTCAATAAAGATTTTAATATCGACGATGAATCCGATATGGAACTTGTGCTGTATAGCAAAACAGGTATGGGTGACGGACAGCAGGCAAATAATCCGTGGCTCCAAGAATTTCCAGATCCAATAACAAGAGTAACATGGGATAACTATCTGACTATCTCTTCTTTTGATGCGAATAGAATTGGCTTGAAAAATATCAATGTTGCCGATGGTGCCTTAAATGGGAGTTTTGCCAAAATAAGTGACGGAGAAAGTACCTTGAAAGTACCAGTAGTAATACAACCTGGTCAGGCAAAAGGGTCAGTTGGGTTAGCTTTAGGATATGGAAGAAAATTAGGAATTCAAGAAGAGATGCAAACTGGAGTAAATGCATTTGTTTTTTTCAAATCTTTTAAGAAAAACCAAAGAGTAAAAGTTGAGTTGACTGACGGTTTCCACGAGTTTGCTTGTACACAACTCCAAAATACTTTAATGGGACGGGGTGATATTATTAAAGAAACTACTTTAGAGGTTTTTAACACTAAAGATAAAGAGTATTGGAACCCTATTCCGAAGGTATCGAAGAATCACATAGAAACAGCAGTTACATCAAAAAAGGTTGACATTTGGGAGAGCTTTGATAGATCAATTGGACATCATTTTAATTTGTCGATTGATTTAAATGCTTGTACTGGTTGTGGAGCTTGCGTCATAGCTTGTCACGCTGAAAACAATGTACCTGTTGTTGGCAAAAGGGAAATTCGAAAATCTAGAGACATGCACTGGCTTAGGATTGATAGATATTATTCTTCCGAAGATTCCTTTGAAGAAGATGTGGATACCAAAGATGCAATATCTGGCATAGGAGATTCTTTAACAACCTTTGGTAAAATGGAGAAGGCTTCTGAAAACCCCCAGGTAGCTTTCCAGCCCGTTATGTGCCAGCACTGTAACCATGCTCCTTGCGAGACCGTTTGCCCTGTTGCAGCGTCTTCCCACGGACGTCAAGGTCAAAACCACATGGCTTATAACAGATGTGTTGGAACGAGATATTGTGCTAATAATTGTCCTTACAAGGTTAGAAGATTTAATTGGTTCCTTTACAATAAAAATGATGAGTTTGATTATCATATGAACAATGATTTAGGAAGAATGGTTTTAAACCCCGATGTTGTTGTAAGATCGCGGGGTGTAATGGAGAAGTGTTCAATGTGTATACAAATGACTCAAAAAACAATTCTTGATGCCAAACTGGAGGGTAGGCCTATAAAAGACGGTGATTGGAAGTGTGCCTGTTCTTCCGCTTGTACAACCGGAGCAATGGTATTTGGTGATATAAATGATAAGGAAAGTAAGGTCTCCGAACTCAAAGCTAATGACAGAATGTATCACCTTTTAGAAAGCGTAGGAACAAAACCTAATGTTATGTACCAAACTAAAATTAGAAATACTTAATATTTAACTATGGGATCACACTACGAAGCAGCAATTAGAAAACCACTAGTAACGGGTGGTAAGTCTTATCATGACGTCACTGTAGATATTGCTGCCCAAGTTGAAGGTAAAGCTAATACCCAGTGGTGGATTGTTTTTTCTATTGCCCTTGTTGGATTTCTCTGGGGAGTAGGATGTATTATCTATACAATTTCTACAGGAATAGGAGTCTGGGGTTTAAATAAAACGGTCGGATGGGCCTGGGATATTACCAATTTTGTTTGGTGGGTAGGTATTGGCCATGCAGGCACTTTAATCTCTGCAGTACTTTTACTTTTCCGTCAAAAATGGAGAATGGCTATTAACAGGTCAGCAGAGGCTATGACTATTTTCTCAGTTATCCAAGCAGGACTTTTTCCAATTATACACATGGGACGCCCCTGGCTAGGATATTGGGTACTTCCAATCCCAAATACATATGGTTCTTTATGGGTTAATTTTAACTCTCCGCTTTTATGGGACGTTTTTGCGATATCAACATATTTATCGGTTTCTCTAGTTTTTTGGTGGACGGGTCTACTTCCAGATTTCGCTATGATACGAGATAGAGCAATCAAACCATTTCAGAAGAAAATGTATTCTATACTTAGTTTTGGATGGTCGGGAAGAGCGAAAGACTGGCAAAGGTTCGAAGAGGTTTCTCTTGTATTAGCCGGTCTCGCTACGCCGCTAGTTTTGTCAGTACACACAATTGTGTCATTTGACTTTGCAACCTCTGTTATACCTGGATGGCATACAACAATATTTCCTCCTTATTTTGTAGCCGGAGCTGTATTTTCAGGATTTGCAATGGTTCAAACACTACTAATTATAACGCGAAAGGTATGTAATCTGGAAAATTATATTACTATACAGCATATAGAGCTCATGAATATAGTTATAATGATTACTGGATCGATAGTTGGTGTTGCATATATAACTGAATTATTTATCGCTTGGTATTCTGGAGTTGAGTACGAGCAATACGCATTTTTAAATAGAGCTACGGGACCTTACTGGTGGGCCTACTGGTCAATGATGACTTGTAATGTTTTCTCACCTCAATTCATGTGGTTTAAGAAATTAAGAACAAGTATTATTTTTTCATTTCTAATTTCAATAGTTGTAAATATTGGAATGTGGTTTGAGCGTTTTGTTATTATTGTGACTTCACTTCACAGAGATTATTTGCCTTCTTCGTGGACAATGTTCTCTCCTACTTTTGTTGATATTGGGATATTTATTGGTACTATAGGTTTTTTCTTTGTATTATTTTTACTTTATGCAAGAACATTTCCAGTGATAGCTCAAGCTGAGGTGAAAACAATTTTGAAGTCTTCTGGAGATAATTATAAAAAATTAAGAGATGGTGGAAAGTAACAAATATATTCACGCTGTTTATGACGATGATGACACTCTTTTGAATGCTGTCAAAACTCTCCGAGATAATAAGTTTGGAATTGACGAAGTTTACACACCATTTCCTGTTCACGGCTTAGATAAGGCTATGGGAATAAGTGAAACAAGAATTTCAATAATGTCATTTATTTATGGATGTGTTGGATTATCGATTGCTATTTTAATGATTAATTTTATTATGATTGAAGATTGGCCACAAAATATAGGTGGAAAACCTAGTTTCACCTTTTTTGAAAATATGCCTTCTTTTGTGCCAGTTTTGTTTGAAATGACAGTTTACTTTGCTGCTCATCTAATGGTTATCACTTTCTATCTAAGAAGTAAATTGTGGCCATTTAAAAAGTCTGAAAACCCTATCCCATCAACTACTGATGATAAATTTTTAATTGAGATTCATTCTAACGGTGAGGACAAAAAAATAAAAACACTTTTAAAGAAGACCGGGGCTTTGGAAATTAACATGTATGAAAAGGAAGATTAGATGAAAGATAGAAAAGTTTTATTTGTTGGTATATTTTTCTGTTTAACACTTGTTGGATGTTATGATTCGAGTCAGCCAAACTACCAATACTTTCCAAATATGTATGAGCCAGTAGGATATGAAGCTTACGCGGAATCTAAGGCTTTTCGGAATGGGATAGAAGCTCAAATTCCGGTAGATGGAACAATTTCAAGAGGATGGACTCCTTATGATTATCCAAATTCAAATGAAGGATACGACACCGCAAAAATAAATCTTAAATCACCCATTGAATTTAATGAGGAAAACCTTAAGAAAGGAAAAGAATTATATGCTGTCTATTGTGCAGTCTGTCACGGAAACAAAGGCAACGGTCAAGGTATTTTAATGACTAGAGAAAAGTATTTAGGTGTCCCAAGTTATGCTGATAGAGAAATTACAGAAGGTAGTATTTATCACGTAATATTCTATGGGCGAAATGCAATGGGATCACATGCAAGCCAAGTTAATGAAGAAGAAAGATGGCAAATAACTCAGTATGTAATGGAACTAAGAAGTAAATTAAAGTAATGGCAGAAGAAAGATATTCATTTAATCGCAAATTAAAACTGCTATCATTTTCATTAATGATTCTGGGTCTAATGGGTTTATCTTTTGGATTTATAACAGCCCCAAAAAATATTCAGGAGGCAAGAGAAATAATTTCTCATCACGACCATGGGGAACATCACTCTGATAAATCTAAAATTCAAAAAGATAAAATTGATATCAATTCCTTGAGTATAATGTACAAATCTAAAAAGGAAGAAGCCGAGCATGGTGCTTCCCACGATGAGCACGTTTTTCATCAGCTAAGTAATAAGCCATGGGCTGCACTTTACGTAGCTGCATTTTTCTTCTTTATGATTTCGTTGGGGACCCTAGCTTTCTATGCGATTAATCGAGCAGCTCAGGTAGGGTGGTCTCCTATTCTTTTCAGAGTAATGGAAGGTATAACTGCCTATATGTTACCAGGAGGATTGATTGTGATTTTCATTTTATTTTTATCAGGACTTCATTTAAACCATCTTTTTATTTGGATGGACCCAGAAGTAGTAGCACATGACAAAATAATTTCTGCTAAAAAAGGGTATTTAAATGTACCTTTTGTTCTTGCTAGAGGATTGTTTTTTCTTGCTGGGTGGAGTTTATATAGATACTTTTCTAGAAAATTTTCTTTAGCTCAGGATTTAGCGAAGGATAATAAATACCACAAGAAAAACTTTAGAATTTCCGCAGGTTTCTTAGTTTTTTATATTGTTACAGAATCCATTATGTCATGGGATTGGATAATGTCAATTGATCCACATTGGTTTAGTACATTATTTGGATGGTATGTTTTTGCAAGCATGTTTGTTAGTGGTATTTCAACCATAGCGCTGGTAACAATATATCTTAAATCAAAAGGATATTTGAAAGAGGTTAATGATAGTCATATCCATGATTTAGGAAAATTTATGTTTGGAGTTAGTGTCTTTTGGACCTATTTGTGGTTCTCTCAATTCATGCTCATATGGTATTCTAATATACCAGAAGAAGTTACCTATTTTATAACCCGGATGGAAGACTATAAATTACCATTTTTTGGGATGGTAGTTATGAACTTTATATTCCCCTTCCTTATGTTAATGAATAGTGATTACAAAAGAATGAATACATTTATTGTAACAACTGGTATTGTTATTATTATAGGACATTATATTGATGTTTTTAATATGATTATGCCTTCTGCAGTTGGTGATCAGTGGTTTATTGGCATAACAGAAATAGGAGGGTTTATGTTTTTTATGGGACTTTTCATATATGTAGTTTTCAATGAACTAACGAAGGCCCCTTTAATAGCTAAAGGAGACCCATTTTATGGCGAAAGTGAACGTTTTCATTATTAAATAATTTAGAAAGCAAATGACAATATTATTAATATTTACAATTTTAATTTTGATATCCATATCGATGTGGCAAATATCGAAGATGTTTGAATTATCACAAACTAATGTAAATACCACTGAGATTGCAGATGACAAAGACAACGATTACCAAGGAAAGCTAATGTTTGCTTTTCTGGTATTTATATATTTATTAACACTTTTTTCGTTTTATCAATGGGGGGATGTTTTATTACCAAAAGCAGCTTCAGATCATGGAGATTTGTATGACTCACTTATGTGGTCAACATTTGCTGTTATTTTCTTTGTTCAAACCATTACCCAAGCATTATTACACTATTTTGCCTACAAATACAGAGGCGAAAAAAACAAAAAAGCATTTTTCTTGGCTGACAATGACCGATTAGAAGCAATTTGGACTATAATTCCAATGATTGTTTTAGCAGGACTAATTTTATTTGGATTGTATACTTGGACAGATATAATGACTGTAGAAGAAAATGAAGATGCAATGATTGTGGAACTCTATGCCCAGCAATACAACTGGAAAGCAAGATATGCTGGTAATGACGGAGTTTTAGGAGATGCAAATGTCAGATTTTTAAATGATTTTGATGGTAAAAATCTTGTTGGCATTGACGCTACAGACCCTAACGGTTTGGATGATGTGGTTGTTCAAGAACTACATCTCCCAGTTGGAAGAGAAATTATATTTAAAATGAGATCTCAGGATGTTTTACATTCAGCTTATATGCCTCATTTTAGAGCACAGATGAATTGTGTGCCAGGAATGATAACAGAGTTTGCATTTACACCAATAATGACAACGGAGCAAATGAGGCAAACTCCAGAAATGATAGCCAAGGTTAGGAAAATAAATAAAATCCGAACTAAAAACAGTGAAGAATTGGTTTCCAAGGGTGAAGAACCTTTAGAACCATATATATTCGATTATATTCTTTTATGCAATAAAATTTGTGGGGCCTCTCACTATAACATGCAAATGAAGATTATAGTTGAAACAGAAGATAAATTTAAAAAATGGATGAGCAATCAGCAGACGTTTGCTCAATTTATACAATAATTAATAGTATTAAGAATATGTCAACAGCAGTTACTACAGAGGAAGAAGTTCACGAACATCATCACAAAGAAACTTTTATAACAAAATATATTTTCAGTCAAGACCATAAAATGATTGCAAAACAGTATCTAATAACGGGTCTGTTTATGGGAATAATAGGGATAGCTATGTCTCTACTTTTTAGAGTTCAGTTGGCTTGGCCGGAGCAATCATTTAAGTTTTTTGAAATATTTTTAGGGAAGTGGGCCCCCGAAGGGGTTATGGACCCAAATGTATATCTTGCATTGGTTACAATTCACGGAACAATAATGGTATTTTTTGTTCTTACAGCAGGTTTAAGTGGTACATTTAGTAACTTACTTATTCCTTTACAAATTGGTGCACGTGATATGGCATCTGGACTTCTAAATATGATAGCGTATTGGCTATTTTTTCTCTCATCGGTTTTAATGATTGCATCTTTATTTGTTGAAGCTGGGCCAGCTGCTGCTGGATGGACTATATATCCTCCTCTGTCAGCCTTACCCCAAGCTCAACCAGGTTCAGGTCTTGGCATGACGCTTTGGTTGGTCTCTATGGCAATTTTTGTTGCATCTTCCCTTCTTGGGTCATTGAATTACATAGTCACTGTAATTAATTTAAGGACTAAAGGGATGAGCTTTTCCAGACTACCACTTACAATTTGGGCTTTTTTCATAACTGCAATAATTGGGGTAGTGTCCTTTCCTGTACTACTTTCAGCGGCTTTATTGCTAATAATGGACAGAAGTTTTGGAACATCTTTTTTCTTGTCGGATATTTTTATTCAAGGAGAAGTATTGCACTATCAAGGCGGCTCCCCAGTACTATATGAACATTTATTCTGGTTTTTAGGCCATCCAGAAGTATATATAGTTCTTCTTCCAGCTCTTGGAATCACTTCAGAGGTTATTGCAACAAATGCTAGAAAGCCAATTTTTGGTTATCGAGCTATGGTTGCATCTATACTTGCAATAGCTTTTCTTTCCACAATTGTATGGGGTCACCACATGTTTATTAGTGGTATGAATCCTTTCTTAGGTTCTGTGTTTACTTTCACCACCCTTTTAATCGCTATACCTTCAGCTGTAAAGGCTTTTAATTATATAACAACTTTATGGAAAGGGAATTTACAACTGAACCCAGCCATGCTATTTTCTATTGCTCTTGTTTCTACATTTATATCAGGTGGTTTAACCGGAATTATTCTAGGAGACAGTACCCTTGACATAAATGTTCATGATACATATTTTGTCGTAGCTCATTTTCACCTAGTTATGGGAATATCAGCTCTTTATGGTCTTTTTGCTGGAGTCTATCATTGGTTTCCTAAAATGTTTAAAAGAATGATGAATAAAAACCTAGGATATATTCATTTCTGGATTACTGCAGTAGGTGCCTATGGTGTTTTCTTTCCAATGCATTTTATCGGAATGGCTGGACTACCCAGAAGGTATTATACAAATACTGCCTTTCCTTATTTTGATGATATTGCAGATATCAATATTGTTATTTCAATTTTTGCTTTTATCGCTGGTGCAGCACAAATTATATTTTTATATAATTTTATCCACAGTATTTATTATGGTAAACCAACAACTCAAAATCCATGGAAGTCTACTACATTAGAATGGACAGCACCAATAGAACATATGCATGGAAATTGGGATGGAGAGATTCCACATGTTTATAGATGGGCTTATGATTACTCAAAACCAGGCAAAAAGGATGATTACGTTCCTCAAACTGTACCATTAGAAAAGGGAGAAGAGGAACTACAACATTAAATACATATAAATTCAAATATGAATCGAAAAAGGGGCTTCAGTGCCCCTTTTTTCTTATATATTTGTCAGTATGAATGAAGCGCTTGACCCACAAATAAATAATTTATCAAATGAAGAGAAGGAATTTGATCGGTCTTTGAGACCTTTAAATTTTTCGGACTTTGTAGGGCAAGAATCTATTTTAGAAAATTTAAAAGTATTTGTTGAGGCGGCAAATAGAAGAGAAGAGGCTCTTGACCACACTTTATTTCATGGTCCCCCAGGGTTGGGTAAAACAACTTTAGCAAACGTGCTTGCTCATGAATTAGAGGTGGGCATTAAAATAACCTCAGGACCAGTTTTGGATAAACCAGGAGATTTGGCAGGTCTTTTGACTAATCTAGAACCCAGAGATATCCTCTTTATTGACGAAATTCATAGACTTAGTCCAATAGTTGAGGAGTACCTATACTCGGCAATGGAGGATTACAAAATAGATATTATGATTGAGAGTGGCCCTAATGCTAGAACGGTGAATATATCACTTAACCCTTTCACCTTAGTTGGTGCTACAACAAGATCTGGTCTTTTAACAGCCCCAATGAGAGCTAGATTTGGAATTAGTAATAGGCTTAATTATTATTCAAAGGATTTATTATCGTCAATTCTTAAAAGGAGTGCATCCATTTTAGAGATTGAAATTTCTAAAGATGCTGCAATTGAAATTTCAAGTAGGAGTAGGGGCACACCGAGAATTGCAAATGGATTGCTTAGAAGAATAAGAGACTTTGCTCAAATCAAGGGAGATGGAAGAATTGATTTGAAAATAACCAAATATGGATTAAAAGCTTTAAAAGTAGACAACTATGGTCTAGACGAAATGGATAACAAAATTTTAAATGCTTTGATTGATAAATTTAAAGGAGGACCAGTGGGAATTACAACTTTGGCGACTGCTGTTTCAGAAAACGGTGAGACTATTGAAGAGGTTTATGAACCATTCCTTATCCAACAAGGTTTTATTGTTAGAACTCCAAGAGGAAGAGAAGTAACTGAGTTAGCATACAAGCATTTAGGTAAAATTAGAGGCAATCAAGAAAACCTTTTTTAAAATGTTAGACAAGTGTCAATTATCAGAAATAATTAAATCAGAAGCGTTATCAGTTGGATTCTTGTCATGTGGTATTTCTAAAGCAGAATTTTTATCAGAAGAGGCAACCAAACTTGAGAGCTGGCTAAAATCGGGTTTTAATGGAGAGATGAGGTATATGGAAAGAAACTTTGATAAAAGACTCGATCCAAGATTGCTGGTACCTGGGTGCAAAAGTGTCATCAGTTTATTGTTCAATTACTATACAGAAAAAAAAGCTAAGAAAGATTATGAGCCCAAAATATCCTCGTATGCATATGGTAAAGATTATCACTTTGTAATTAAAGAAAAATTGAAAGAACTACTCTCAAGGATTAAAAATTTAGTTGGAGACGTCAATGGACGAGTTTTTGTTGACTCAGCTCCTATAATGGAGAGAGCATGGGCAAAAAAATCAGGTCTTGGATGGATTGGTAAAAACACCAATTTAATAAACAAAAAAACGGGTTCTTTTTTTTTTATTGCTGAACTTATTGTGGATTTAGAATTAGAATATGATCACCCAACCACTGATCATTGTGGATCTTGCACAGCTTGTATAGACTCTTGTCCAACAAATGCTTTAGCTACACCCTACAGGATGGATGCTACCAAATGCATCTCTTATGCTACAATTGAGCTAAAAAATAACATCCCAAATTCATTTAAAGACAATATGAAAGGATGGATTTTTGGATGTGATATTTGCCAAGATGTTTGTCCATGGAACAAATTTTCAAAAAACCACAACGAACCCTCTTTTGAGGATAAAAAAAATATTTCAGATATGTCAAAAAAACAGTGGGAAGATTTGACAAAAGAGGTATTCGATAAGGTCTTTAAAGACAGCCCTATTAAAAGAACTGGTTATAGTGGTATAAAGAGGAACATAAATTTTGCTTTCTCTAGTAAATAGAAAGATATGACATCAAAGAAATCTCTCAACTTTTTTCAAATAATGACTATGAATTTTGGATTTTTTGGTGTTCAATTTAGTTTTGGATTGCAACAAAGTAATCTTAGCGCCATATATAAATATTTAGGTGCAAATGAGTCTGAGTTACCAATGTTATGGCTTGCTGGGCCAGTAACAGGACTTGTAGTTCAACCTATTATTGGTGCGATTAGTGATAATACTTGGTCTCCCACTTTTGGTAGAAGAAAACCTTTTTTTTTAATTGGAGCAGTTATAGCAAGTATTGCTTTGATTTTAATGCCTTATTCAAATTCATTATGGATGGCAGCCAGTTTACTTTGGATTTTAGATGCAGCAAATAATATTGCATTGGAACCATACAGAGCTTTTATTTCGGATAAGTTACCAGAAAAACAGTATTCTTTGGGTTTTTTGATGCAAAGTTTTTTCACAGGTTTAGGAACAACTATGGCAAATTTCACCCCTGTAATTTTAGTGTCTTTTGGAGTTTTGGCATTAAGTGATAAAATGGAAAACGGAATTCCGTTAACCACTCTTTGGGCTTTTTTAATTGGGGCTATAGCCTCCACTTTAACGATTTTGATTACTGTTTTTACAACATCTGAATATCCTCCAACTGAAGAGGAAATAAAACAAATAAAAAAATCCAAAAAAGTTGGAATTTTATCCAATACTGTTAAAGAAATTATTTTTGCTTTCAAAGAAATGCCATCCACAATGAAACAACTTTTCCCCGTAATGTTTTTTCCTTGGTATGCAATGTTTTGTTATTGGCAATATCTTACTTCAGCTTTATCGTTGTCGCTTTTTGATACTTTGGATCAGTCCAGTATTTTTTTTAATAAAGCTCAACTTTTAACCGGAAATATCAACGGAACATATAATATAATTTGCTTTTCAATTGCATTTTTATTACTTCCATTTGCAAAGAAATTTGGACCGAAAAAACTTCATTTTTTTTCACTTTGCTTAGGCGGTATAGGACTTATAAGTTTACCCTTACTAAGCGATAATTCTGTTTTGTTTTCAATTCCTATTAATGACGGAATAATGATATCCAACTTATATTTAATATCTTTTTTATTAGGGATAACATGGGCCTCTATGATGTCAATGCCTTATCAAATATTAGCAAATTCTATACCTAGTAATAAAACGGGAATTTATATGGGAATTTTCAATATGTTCATAGTTGTACCAATGATTATTCAAATTTTTTCAATGCAGTTTTTTGTTTATGATTTACTAAGTAAAAATCCAATCAGAGTTATTCAATTAGCTGGGATTTTTTTAATCATTGGAGGTGTCTTTTCTTTACTCATTAAAACTAGCGACAAATCAAATATTCAATAAATTTTTTTTAATAATTAAATAGTGAATCGAAATACTTAGACTACATTTATTTATAAATTACAAAGAGAATGAGTGAAAGAAAAACTAGAAGAGAATCATTAGTTTATCATGCAAAACCTAAACCTGGGAAAATTGAAGTTATTCCTACTAAAAAATATAGTACACAAAGACATTTAGCCCTTGCTTACTCTCCTGGTGTTGCCTCCCCCTGCCTCGAGATTTATAATGATATCAACAATATTTATAAATACACAAATAAAGGTAATTTAGTAGCCGTAATTTCAAATGGGACAGCAGTATTAGGGTTAGGTGACATTGGCCCAGAAGCTTCTAAACCAGTAATGGAAGGAAAAGGTCTTTTATTTAAAATTTTTGCCGGGATTGACGTATTTGATATAGAAATAGATGCTAAAAATGTAGACGACTTTATTTCTTCGGTCAAGTCAATTTCTCCAACTTTTGGAGGAATTAATCTTGAAGACATCAAAGCACCTGAAGCCTTTGAAATTGAAAAGAGATTAGTAAATGAGTTAGATATTCCAGTTATGCATGACGACCAGCACGGTACCGCAATTATCTCGTGTGCAGCTCTTCTAAATGCTCTTGAATTAGCAGAAAAAAAAATTGAAAACGTAAAAATCGTCGTATCCGGAGCAGGTGCTTCAGCAATTTCTTGCACAAAACTTTATATTTCATTTGGGGCAAAGCTTAAAAATATTAAAATGTTTGATAGTAAGGGGCTTCTTTGTAAGAGAAGAAAAAATCTTTCTGATGAAAAAAAATATTTTGCAATTCACGAATCGGACTCAACTTTAGAAAAAGAAATTTCAGGTTCAGATGTTTTTATAGGACTATCTAGAGGGAATATTGTTTCCAAATTTATGCTAAAACAAATGAATAAGAATCCAATCGTTTTTGCAATGGCTAATCCTGATCCTGAAATTCCCTATGCAGATGCTCTTGAAACTAGAGATGATGTTATAATGGCTACCGGCAGATCTGATCATCCTAATCAAGTAAATAATGTTCTTGGATTTCCATTTATTTTCAGAGGAGCTCTCGACGTTAGGGCATCAAAAATAAATGAAGAAATGAAAAAAGCAGCAGTTGTTGCTCTAGCAAATCTTGCCAAAAAACCTGTGCCGGAGCAGGTAAACTTAGCTTATAATAAAAGAAAACTAATGTTTGGAAAAGAATATATAATACCAAAGCCATTTGATCCAAGATTGATAGTAGAGGTACCAGTCGCAGTTGCAAAGGCTGCTATGGATTCTGGTGTAGCAAGAGAACCAATTTCTAATTGGAAGAAGTACTCTGATAATTTAATGGATAGAACCGGTAGTGGGAGAAAAGTCCTAAGAGCTCTTCACCACAGGGCAAAACAAAATCCTAAGAAGATTGTTTTTGCCGAAGCAGACCAGTTATCTGTCTTGAAAGCTGCTCAAATTGTTAAAGAAGAAAAAATTGCTGAGCCGATACTCCTAGGAAGAAAGGATGTAATTGTAGATTTAATGAAATCTATTGATTTTGATGAGCCTGTTGAAATAATTGATCCTAAGAGTAAACAGCATTTAGAGATAAAAAATAAGTATGCAAAATTATATTGGAAACTTCAAAAGAGAAAAGGAGTTAATCAGTATGAAGCGTCATCGCTTCTCAGGGAGAGAAATTATTTTGCATGTATGATGGTAAAAAATAATGATGCTGATGCAATGATATCTGGATATTCTAGAAATTACGCAGCGGTAATTAAACCAGTTTTGAAAATAATAAGTAAAAGCAAAAAAAACACACGAATTGCAGCAACAAATATGATGCTTACTGATTCAGGACCACTTTTTTTATCGGATACTACTTTAAATATAGATCCCTCAGACATGGAGTTAGCAAAAATAACCATTTTAAATGCTGAGTTAGTAAAACTTTTAGGATTCAAAAGCGTTATAGCACTTCTTTCATTTAGTAACTTTGGCACTTCAGAACATCCAAATGCCAAGAAGGTAAGCAAAGCTGTTTCATATTTGCACAAAAAATACCCTGAAATTGATGTAGATGGGCCCTTACAATCTGACTTTGCTCTAAACAGAAAAATGCTAAAAGAAAAATTTCCTTTTTCTGAATTAATAAAAAAGAAGGTAAATACTTTAATTTTCCCCAATCTGGAATCCGCAAATATTACTTATAAAATTTTAAAGGAATTAAATGGTGCCCAATCTATAGGACCAATTTTGCTTGGACTTGAACAATCAGTTCATATTTTACAATTAGGCGCCACAGTAGATGAGATTGTAAACATGTCGGCTGTAGCCGTTGTAGATGCTCAGCACAAGGAAAAGTTAAAAAAAAAGAAAAAAAATGATAACTCAATTAAAAGGAAGATTGATTGAAAAAAATCCTACATCTGTTGTGATTGATTGTAACGGAGTAGGATATGAAGTTAACATTTCTCTCAACACTTTCTCTCAAATAAAAGATGAAGAAGCAATAATGCTATATACTCATCTACAAATTAGGGAGGATGCACATATTCTTTATGGTTTTTTTAAACCAGTTGAAAGATCAATTTTTAGACTCCTAATTTCTGTTTCAGGGATAGGCCCAAACACAGCAAGAACAATGTTATCGTCTATGACTCCTATGCAAGTCAAGGATGCAATTTTCAATCAAAATCTTGAGGCAATCAAAAGCGTTAAAGGGATTGGTTTAAAAACGGCTCAGAGGCTATTAATTGAACTAAAAGATAAAATTTTAAAAATAATTGAAACAGAAGACCAAATTGAGCTACCAAAAAACAATACAATTAAAGATGAAACGTTATCAGCATTAGAGGTCCTTGGTTATCCAAGACGTCAAGTTGAAAAATTAGTTGATAACATAATTCAAAGTTATCCAGAAAGTTCAGTAGAAGAACTTATCAAACAGGCTTTGAATAAATTATAGTACATCTTTGATTGAAAAATTAAGGTATTTTATTGCTGATTATGGCTTTGTATTATGTGTAGTCATGATTTCTTTTTTTTCTGATATACAAATTTATGCTCAAAATTTAAGTTCGGAGGGTGCTGATTATTCAATAGTTTATCCAGAAAAACTAAAATTGTCAGAAATTTATAACTATAACCCAATTAAAAACGTTTTCATTCTTGATTTAAAAAAACAGTCTATAAGATTAGATTTGCCACTTATACTTACCCCTAAAGAATATTCCCAACTAGTTTTAAGGCAAGAAATAGGTTCATATTTTAAAAAGAAGGTTCGTGCAATAGGATCAAATAATAAGGAATTACAGGAAATTCAAAAAGATCTTTTACCAGACTTATATGTTAATTCTAATTTCTTTTCATCAATTTTTGGAAGCAACAAATTAGATGTGAAACCACAAGGTTCCATTGGAGTTGATCTAGGTTTCAGATATCAAAAAACAGATAATCCTAGTTTTTCTCCTAGGAATAGAAGAAATTTTGGATTTGATTTTGATCAAAGAATAAATCTGAGTTTAATTGGAAATATTGGCGAGAGGTTACAAATAACTGCAAACTATGACACGGAGTCGACCTTTGATTTTCAAAATTTAGTTAAGTTAGAGTTTAATCCTCCGAAAACAAGAGAAATATCTAGCTATATTCCAAAGGAAATTCAAGATAAAATGGACAGAGTTGATAATCTAATTACAGATTCAAAAAATACTGTTGACAAAGTAAGAGGTGAGCTAAATAATTTAAGAAGCAATGCGAACAGTTTGGAAAGTTTTACAGGAGCTTACCAAAATAGACTAAATAATTTTTTAAATAAAAATGTCACTGAAGATGCTATTTTACAAAATATTGATATTGGAAACATAAATATGCCTATAAATAGTACTTTAATTAATGGTGCTCAGAGCTTAATGGGAGTTAAGGCACAGCTTAAATTTGGTCGAACTAGTATTACTGGTGTTTTTGCCGAACAACGATCACAATCTCAGTCTGTAGTTTCTCAGGGAGGTGGTACGCTCCAAGAATTTTCAATTTTTGCTTTAGACTATGAAGCAGATAGACACTTTTTTTTGTCACATTATTTCAGAGACAATTATAATAAATTTTTAAAGACTTACCCTTTTATTAACTCTCCAATACAAATTACAAGGATTGAGGTATGGATAACTAATCGTCAAGCTCAAACCAATAATATAAGAAATTTAGTTGCTCTTCAAGATATAGGTGAAAGTAATCCAAAAAATACCAGGTTAGCTGAATTTGATGAAAATTTTATCAATTCAAATAGTTTGTATTTTTTACCGTCAAATGGTTCAAACAAGTTCAATCCAGAAAATATAGAATCAGGCGCGTACATTGATTCAAACATAAGAGACAAAGGAACTATTTCTCAGTCCTTTGGTCAACTAAATACAATAGTCCAGGAGGGCATCGATTATGCTATCCTAGAAAGTGCAAGAAAACTCGATCCATCGGAATATACCTTCCATCCACAGCTAGGCTATATTTCTTTAAATCAAAGATTGGGAAATGATGAAATTCTTGGTGCTTCATTTCAATACACATATAGAGGGGAAGTTTTTCAGGTGGGAGAATTTGCCAATAGCGGACAAGTTGGGACTAATACCATTACAATTACTACTGAAAAAAACGACACAGATAATCTAATTATTAAATTATTAAAAAGTAGTTTAACTAATGTAAATCAGCCTGTTTGGAACTTAATGATGAAAAACATATATAATACAAGTGCTTTTCAACTTGAAAAGGATGACTTTAGACTAAACATTCTTTATTCAGACCCCTCACCAATCAATTATTTGTCATCAGTAGATGATGAAATATGGCCTCAAGATTTAAGTAGTAGTGTATTATTAAGAACTCTTGGATTAGATAAATTAAATATTTATAATGATCCCGAACCCAAAGGGGATGGTTTTTTTGATTTTATTCCTGGCATTACTGTTGATCAGAAGTATGGAAGAATAATTTTCCCCACTATAGAACCATTTGGTGAAACACTATTTGATTTGTTATCAGCTGAAAAACACACATCCGAAGAATACGAAAATAGAGAAACTTATAACCTAAATCAAAAAAAATATGTTTTCTGGGAAATGTATGCGCTTACACAGGCCGCAGCTCTTCAGTCTACAGAAAAAAACAAATTTCAATTAAAAGGAAGATATAAAACTGCTAATTCTGACGGAATTTCTATAGGAGCATTTAATATTCCAAGAGGTTCGGTTCAAGTTACTGCAGGGGGTAGGGTTTTAAGAGAAGGTGTTGATTATACTGTAAATTATCAAATTGGGAGGGTTAAAATTCTTGATCTAGGGTTGAAAGCATCAAATATTCCTATAAAAATATCTGTTGAGAATAATACATTTTTTGGACAGCAAAACAAGAGGTTTTCAGGATTTGACTTAATTCATCAACTTAATGAAAATACCATTATTGGGGGAACTTTGATTAATTTGAGTGAAAACCCTCTTACCCAAAAAGCAAATTATGGAACAGAGCCTGTGAACAACACGATGATTGGTCTGAACACGAATTTTTCTACAGAAGTTCCTTTTTTTACAAAGTTGGTTAACTACATACCAACAATAAGGACAAGTGAAAAATCAAAAATATCTGTAAGAGCGGAGGTTGCCAGTTTATTAGCAAGGAATCCCAGAAACACTCAATTGCAGGGAGAAGCAAATGTTTATTTAGATGACTTTGAAGGAGCTCAAACAAATATTGATGTTAAAGGATCTTTTGCATGGAGATTAGCAAGTATACCTAGGCAAAAAAGTTATGACAATAATTATGGCAAAGATAACATCAAGTCAGGCTATAAAAGAGCAAAATTGGCTTGGTACACCATTGATCCCGTATTTTATTCGGGACAGTTTAGACCAGATAATATTTCTAATACAGATATTTCTTTAAACACAACCAGAAGAATCTTCATAAATGAAATTTTTCCTGAACAGGATCTGGTTCAGGGTCAATCTACTGTCCAAAATACTTTGGATTTGTCATTTTTTCCTGGTGAAAAGGGGCCATACAACAATCAAGAAAAATCATTATTTGAAGAAAACACAAAATCAAATTGGGGTGGAATTATGAGAGCAATAAATTCTACAAATTTTGAACAAGCTAATGTAGAATTTATTGAATTTTGGTTATTAGACACTTTCAATGAAATTGAAGGTGAAAGTAAAGATTTGGGTAATTTAATTTTTCATCTTGGAAATATTTCAGAAGATATTCTTCCAGATGGAAGAAAACAATTTGAAAATGGACTACCAGGCTCTGAGACAGCGTCAACAAAAACAACAAACTGGGGTAGAACACCTTCTTCTCAATCCCTTTTGTATGCATTTAATTCAATTGAAAGCGACAGAAACCTTCAAGATGTTGGATTAGATGGGCTTAATGATGACGAAGAAAAGATTTTTTATCCAAATGGACCAGATGAAGATCCAGCAGGAGATAATTATCAATTTTTTCTTCAGGCTCAAGGTGGTATAATTGATAGATACAAGAATTATAATGGTACTGAAGGAAATTCTCCCATATCTTTTTCTGATGAAAATAGGGGGAGTACTACTGAGCCAGATACTGAGGACATAAATAGGGATCAGACTATGAATACAATTGACAGTTATTTTGAATATACAGTCCCTATAAGAAAGGAAATGAACGTTGGAAATCACCCATTTGTAACAGATGTGAGGGAGAATATTAGCGTGACATTACCTAATGGAAGATCAATAACTACAAGATGGATTCAGTTTAAGGTACCTATCGACAAGAGTTATTACCTTGAGACTAACTTTAAAAACTACTACCAAAACATTAATGGAATAGAGGACTTGAGATCAATTCGATTTATGAGAATGATTCTTAAAGACTTTGAATCTACAGTTATATTAAGATTTGGAACACTTGATTTAGTTAGAGGTGACTGGAGAAGATACAATAAGTCTCTTAATGAAAATTTGATATATTCTTCCAATACAACTGTAGACATAAGCACTGTAAATATTTTAGAAAATGAAAATAGAATACCAGTTAACTACGTTTTGCCTCCTGATATTCAAAGAGAACAAATCAACAATAACAACACTATAGTCAGACAAAATGAACAATCTCTGTCATTTAGAGTTTGTAATCTTAAACCCATGGATTATAGAGGAATTTTCAAAAACGTTGATGTTGATTTAAGACAGTATAAAAAGTTAAAGATGTATATACATGCCGAATCAATTCAAGGGAACAATCCTCTTCCTGGCGAGGGTAATTTTGATGAGTATGACAGAAGATTAGTTGCTTTTTTAAGACTAGGGACGGATTATCAAGACAACTATTATCAAATTGAAGTCCCTTTAAAACCCTCAAAATTTCTTGAAAATTCATCAAATAGAATAAGTGCAGAAGATGTTTGGAACCCAGATACAAATTCAATTGATTTCCCTGTCGAATTGTTATCCAAAGTTAAGTCTAAGTATCTAACTAAAAATTCTTTAACAGAGGCTTCTTTTTATGATGAAGAAATGAACGAAGTAGATGAATTTACTGCAATTTCTAAGTTATCTGGCAGTAAATATTACAGGATTTCAGTTAAAGGAAATCCATCGCTAGGTTCAATTCGGACAATGATGATTGGGGTAAAAAATCCGTCAACAATCGTTGGTGACAATTTATGCGGTGAGGTTTGGTTTAATGAATTGAGAATAGCTGGAATTGATAACAATGGAGGGTGGGCTTCTATAGGATCAATCGATGGAAATATGGCAGATTTTTTAAATTTTTCAGGTAACACCAGATATTCCTCAATTGGTTTTGGAAGTATTGATCAATCCCCAAATCAACGAACTAGAGAAGAATTATTTCAGTATGATTTTACAACTGCTGGAGATGTAGCTAAACTATTGCCAGCTAGCTTTGGAATTCAAATGCCAATTAATTATAGTGTTGGTGAGGTGATAATTTCACCCGAATTTGACCCTTTTTATCAGGATATAAAGCTAAAAGACAGAATTGACGCTTCTGGTTCAAATGAAGAAAAAAATAAAATTAGGGAGCAAGCAATTGACTACACAAAACGAAAAAACATAAGTATTGTTGGGATAAAAAGGATAAGTAATTTGGATAAGAAAAAATTTTATAATATCGAAAATTTTGATTTTTCTTATTCATTTAATGAAATATATCATCATGATTACGAGATCGCAAATCAAAAAAATAAAAATATTAGGCTGCAAGGAAATTATGGATATAATTTTCAAAGTTTGGGGATATCTCCATTTTCTGAGATTAAATTTTTAAAAAATAAAAAATACCTAGAATGGTTAAGGAATTTTAATTTTAATCCTTTACCATCAAGTTTTTCCTTCTCAGCAAATATAAATAGAACTCTAAATTCTCAACAATTCAGAGATGTTTATATGGATGTTGAAAATGAAAATTCATTATTGGCTCTACCAGTCCTCGTGCAGAGAAATTATTTATTTGACAACACATATAATTTACAATACAATTTGACAAAATCTACCAGAGTCAATTTCACCTCCTCGACTAGTAGGATAATCAGAAATCGTTTTGACGAGCAAAGTGCGGATTACAAAAAAACACAAAATATATGGTATAATATTTTCGACCAAGGAGATCCAAATAGACATTTTCAAAATTTTAATTTAACCTACAAACTGCCTTTTAAATTTTTTAAATTGTTAAGTTTCATTGATTCTGAATTAAATTATTCTGGAGATTTTAGTTGGTTACGAGGATCTGATATCTTATCACAAGTAGAAAATGACTTAGGACAAAAATTAGGAATTGTTAACACAATTCAAAATGCAAACACAAAAACTATAAATGGCTCTATTCAAACAAATAAACTTTACGAAATATTTAGATTAAAAAACAAAAGTAGAAGATTAATAAATAATGATTTATCTAAATCTAATGATTCCATTTCAAATAAAACTAGGAGTAATAAATTACTCAAAACAACAGTAGATATCTTAAATTCATTTAAAAGACTAAGGTTTTCCTATTCTGAAAACAATGGAAAAGTTATACCTGGGTACTTAAACTCAATAGGATTTTTAGGCTCTTTTGATCCAAGTTTAGCTTTTACTTTTGGTAGTCAGTCGGATATAAGATATGAAATTGCAAAGAGAGGAATGCTGACCAATTTCGATGGATTTAATCAACCCTTCTCACAAGTGCGAAACAACCAACTAACTATAAATGGACAATTGAGGTTTGGTAAAAGCTTTTTAGTAGACCTCAATGCAGAACGAGATTATTCTGAAAATATAACCGAAAATTTTAATGTGAGCGACAAAACATATATACCGTTTAATACTAATATTTACGGTAATTATGGAACTTCTACAGTTATGATAAGAACGGCATTTAGAAGATCTAGGCGCGGAGGCTCTGACTTTAGTAGATTTAGACAAAACAGAATAATCATCGCAAATAGGTTAGCTAAATCTAGAGGTATACCTATTTCAGATAATATAAATATTTTTCCTTCCGGATATTCTAAAAATCAACAAGATGTCATAATTGCCGCATTTTATTCTGCATATACAGGGAGTGACCCCAATAATGTGTCATTAAATCCAATCAAAAATGTACCAATACCAAATTGGAATATAAGATATACAGGCCTAATGAATAATAAATCAATTAGAAAATTATTCAATAGATTTTCTATTTCTCACGGTTATAGATCGAGTTATACTATAAATCAATTCCAATCAAATTTAGACTATAATCCAGGTCAGCTTGAACAAAAAAATCAATATGGAGATTACCTATCAGATATACTTTTTGGGAATATTAATTTGGTAGAACAATTTAATCCTTTAATCAGACTGGATATAGAGTTAAAAAACTCTTTAAAAGTTCTAACCGAATTGAAGACTGATAGAGCCTTATCATTAAGTTTAGATAACAATATATTGACTGAAACCAGAGGTGACGAATATATATTTGGTCTGGGTTATAGATTAAAAGACATACCGTTTACTACCAATATTGGAGGTAGAAGAAGAACCATGAAGGGAGATTTAAATGTTAAAGCAGACTTGTCATATAGAGATAATATAACAATTTTAAGAAGTCTCAATATTGATAATAATCAAGTTACAGCAGGACAAACCCTTTGGTCAATCAAAGTGACTGCTGATTATATGTTATCAAGAAATCTCACCGCTCTGTTTTTTTATGACCACAATTTTTCAAAATTCGCAATATCTACTGCTTTCCCTCAAACTAGTATTCGTTCGGGAATTTCCATTCAATACAATTTTGGGAATTAAATTTTTTTTATTTTAAGTAAAATTTATATTTGTTTTTTAATTTAAACCCATGAATATACCTGTAAACTTAAAGTACACTAAAGACCACGAGTGGATATCTATTGAAGGTGACGTAGCTACCGTGGGGATAACTGATTTTGCACAAGGAGAACTAGGTGATATTGTTTATGTTGAAATTGAAAAAATTGGTGAAAATTTTTTAAAAGAAGAAGTTTTTGGTTCTGTTGAGGCTGTAAAAACTGTTTCAGATTTATTTATGCCAGTCACAGGAGAAATTATCGATATAAATGAGAAACTGAACGAAAAACCTGAGCTAGTAAATGAGGATCCATATGGTCAAGGATGGATGATTAAAATTAAATTGAATAACTCTGGCACGTCTGATCTTCTCAATTCTGATCAATATAAAAAATTAATTGGTGCTTAAGTATAAGTTTACCTATTTGACTTTATTATATTCCTTTTTAATTATTTTTTTTTCAGTTATACCACTACAAATTAGAATAGTTGAGGTTAATAATTTTTTTAGTCCTGATAAATTTCTACATTTTTTAACTTACCTCCTATACACAATTTCAATTTACCTATCCCTATTGGTTGAAATAAATATCAAGAATCCAAAATTAACTTCGATGTTCGTTTCTTTTATTGTAGGTTTTTCATTAGAACTCGTTCAAGGTTTTTTTTTGATTCACAGGTCATTTGAAATATTAGATTTATTTTCTAATTGTGCTGGAATTTTAACTTTTGTTTTAGTGTCAAAAACTATTAAAAAAGTTATAGCTTAATCATGTAATTTTTTAAATTAGCATCAAATTAAATTATGCAGATTAAAAAGAACCCTAAAGCTGACCTTACAAAGAACAGTAATTTATACTTTGCAATAGGTCTTGCTGTAATACTTTTTATATCATGGAGAGCCATTGAATGGAAGACATATGACAGGTCGGGGTATGGATATGAGGCCTTAAATATTGATGATGATGATGATGAAGAAATCCCCATCACTGAACAAATTAAAACTCCGCCACCACCACCACCACCACCGCCCGCACCTGAAATTATCGAAGTAGTTGAAGACGAGGAAGAAATTGAAGAAACAATTATTGAATCAACTGAGACCGATCAAGAGGAAATTGTTGAGATAGTGGAAGTTGAAGAAGAATTTGAAGACGTAGATGTCCCTTTTGCTGTTATTGAAGATGTTCCAATTTATCCTGGATGTGAAAGAGTTGCAAAGTCGAAAAGAAGGGATTGTTTTCAAGAACAAATAAATAAGCATATAAGAAAAAATTTCCGTTATCCAGAAATTGCACAGGAAATGGGAATCCAAGGAAGAGTATACGTTAATTTTGTCATCGATAAGGATGGAAGTATTACTTCAATTAGAATGAGAGGTCCTGACAAAAATTTAGAGAAAGAGGCACAAAGGATAATAGCCAAACTTCCCCGAATGACTCCAGGAAAACAGAGGGGTCGTGCAGTAAGAGTTCCCTTCAGTATACCAATTACATTTCGATTACAATAAAAGTAAATTAGTTTTTAAAAAATAATTTTTAAAGTTACCAGACCTGATATGCAAGTTGGTAAAGAAGAGCATTTAAATACAAAAATTTTCAAAGATTTTTTTGAAATAACAAAAAGTCGTTTATCAATAAGTGTAGTTTTTTCATCTATTACGGGTTACCTTTTAGCTACAGAAACTGTTGACACTCTACATATCATGTATTTATTTATTGGTGGTTTTTGCATGGTAGGCGCATCAAATGCACTTAATCAGGTTATTGAAAGGGATTACGATGCAGTTATGAAAAGAACTCAAAACCGACCCATTCCTAGGGGGAGAATAAGTATTTCAAGCGCATTGATTCTTTCTCTTTTAATGATAGTCATGGGTTTTTATCTTTTATATCATCTAAATTTAAAAACAGCTTTTTTTAGTTTTTTTTCAATTCTAATCTATGTTTCTATTTATACTCCCTTGAAGACAATTACCCCTTTATCGGTTTTTGTTGGAGCATTTCCCGGGGCTATTCCATTTATGCTTGGTTGGGTTTCGGCTACAAATAAATTTGGGATAGAACCGGGTATACTTTTTATGCTACAATTTTTTTGGCAATTTCCACACTTTTGGGCGATAAGCTGGGTAATGCATGAAGATTATCAAAAAGCTGGATTTAAAATGTTACCTACAGGTAGAAAAGATCGTAAAACCGCTTTTCAAATTACATTTTACACACTTTGGATGATATTTATTTCATTGATTCCTTATACTCACTACTCAGGAAGTCTAAGCTTAACTCAAAATTCTGCTTTATTAATTTTAATATTAGGAATCACAATGTTATATTTTTCAATTGATCTAATGGTAAAAAAATCAAATAAAGCTGCAAGTAAACTTATCATTGTTAGTATATTTTATTTAAGTTTAGTTCAATTAATATTCATATTTGATAAATATTTTTTAGCATGAAGGAGAATAATACTAGAAATAGTAAATCAAAGAAAATGATGTTATGGGCAGGGATGATTAGCATGACTATGACATTTGCTGGTCTTACAAGTGCTTACGTTGTTAGTAGTCAAAGACCGGACTGGAATATTGAATTTAAATTTCCCATATTATTCTATTGGAGTACCATAGTCATTATTTTTAGCAGCTTTACATTTTGGATTTCTAAAAAAATGCTAAAGAAAGGAGAGATACAAAAAACAAATTTAATGTTATTCTCAACATTAATTTTAGCAGTAATTTTTATTATTCTTCAATTAAATGGATTTAAACAAATTATTAATCAAGGGTACTATTTTACTGGTCCTGAAAGTTCAATATCAACTTCTTTTATTTATGTGCTTGTAATGCTTCATCTTGCTCATCTAATTTCAGGCATAATTGTTTTGATTGTTGTATTATTTAATTCCTTAAATAAAAAATACACGATGTACAAAACTCTGGGATTTGATCTTGCTGAAATGTTTTGGCATTTTCTAGGATTTTTGTGGTTATTTTTATTCTCTTTTTTAATATTTAATTATTAAAATAAATTAAATTTGTGATTAAGAATATTGATTATTGAAGATGGATATAACGAGTTCTGACTCTGAGCTTAGTTCTGAAATTTGGGAAGGCGGTAATAAGCCCTTAAATGCAAGTTATGGCAAGTTAATGATGTGGTTCTTCCTTGTTTCAGATGCTTTAACTTTTTCTGGTTTTATAGTTTCCTACGGTTTTTCGAGATTTAAAAATATTGATTCTTGGCCTATTGCTGATGAGGTTTTCACCCATTTCCCCTTTTTACATGGAATAGATGCACCTATGTATTATGTTGCATTGATGACCTTTATACTTATTTTTTCTTCAGTTACTATGGTTTTAGCTGTTGATGCTGGCCATCACATGAAAAAAAATAAAGTTGCATTTTACATGTTTTTAACGATAATTGGAGGAGCGGTTTTCGTTGGGTCTCAAGCCTGGGAATGGAAGAACTTCATTAAAGGAGAATACGGAGCATTGGAAACAAAAGGAGGACAAATATTGCAGTTTGTAGATGGGTCTTCTGGGGAAAGAGTTTCTTTGGCTTCATTTGCCTTAAGTATTAGTTCACAAAGAACAACACATCAAAAAAACACTGGAATTTGGTTTCAAAATGAGTCCTCTCTTCCCACATTTTCCCTCAGAGAAGTTAAAGAGGGGTTTTTAAAAAATCCTAATCTTTTAATTAGGGGTGAAAAAATTAATGATAGAGGAGAAAAAATAGTTTTGTCAAGAGAACAATCCACTTTAAAGATTGAAGATGCAGTCAATGTTGTTGAAGGAGCAAATCTAATCCATAATGAATATGGTAACAGATTGTTCGCTAATTTTTTCTTTTTTATAACTGGATTTCATGGCTTTCATGTATTCTCAGGTGTGGTAATTAATATTATTATTTTTTTCAATGTAATAATTGGCACTTATGAGAAAAGAGGTCATTATGAAATGGTTGAAAAAGTTGGCTTGTACTGGCACTTCGTTGATCTTGTATGGGTTTTTGTTTTTACATTTTTTTATTTGGTATAAGTTTAAAACATGGAAGAAGGAGAACATAAATTAGAAATATTTAGAGGTTTAATAAAGTTCAAATCTAATGTTCAAAAGATTTGGGGAGTTTTATTTGTACTTTCTGTAATAACTACAGTTGAAGTAGTATTAGGTATTTTGAAACCTCAACCACTTTTAACTATGCTTTTTGGAATGAAAATTCTAAATTGGATTTTTATTATACTCACAATACTCAAGGCATATTATATAACATGGGATTTCATGCATGTTAGGGATGAAAGAGACTCTTTAAAAGGTTCTGTTGTTTTGCCTCTCATAATTTTAATTCCTTATTTAGCTTTCATCCTCTTACTCGAGGCGGATTATATTTTTAATATAATGGTTGATGGTTTTGTAAGTTGGAATTTCTAGAGAATCTAATTTGAATAATCGACTTAAAAAATATTTAGTTTTAGGTATACTGTTTATCTTTCCTATCGTCGTCTATCTTTTCTTTGCAACTGGCATTAACAATTTCGCAAAGCTTCCTATTTTAAAAAAAAATATAGCTGACATTTCAGAATGGGAGACTTTTAGTGGGAAAAATGTTAAGCTTGAAAACAACATTTCGATTATTGGTTTCTGGGGTAGTGATTTGGATCTTCGAAAACTTGATGCTTTCAATTTGAATCAAAAAATATACAAGAGATTTCATAAGTTTAAAGATTTGCAATTTTTGATGGTTGTTTTGAATGATAACCAAGACAAATTACTTGAAATAATAGATGAACTTAAAAGAGGTTCTTCAGAAGACATGTCAAAGTGGAAATTCATTTTGGGAGATGAATTAAAAATTCAAGGACTTTTTTCAAGTTTAGGAAGTGACGTAAAACTAAACAAAAAGTTAAGTACCCCGTTTGTTTTTATAGTTGACAAGGATAGAAATTTAAGGGGGAGGGATGATGATAAACAAACAGGCACCCTCTATGGATATAATTCTTCTTCTGTTGCCGAGTTAACAAAAAAAATGACCGACGATATAAAAATTATTCTTGCTGAATATAGATTAGCTCTTAAGAAGAATAATAAATACAAATTAGATAGAGAACTTTAATTTTTTTAAAATTCATAATTTTGTAACATGAAAAACATTTCATTTGGCTTAATCGCTGTTGTATTGGTTTTTGGGGTATTATTCATTCCCAAAATAATAAACAAAATTTCTAAAAAAAATGTTGTTACAAGTAACAGGACAATTAAACCTGGTTATGAAAGTTTAGATTATATTAAATTAAACGGAATAAAGAGGAAGGTGCCTGAGTTTGCTTTTTTAAATCAAGACAGCATTTACATAACAAATGAAGATTTTTTAGGTAAAGTTTATGTTGCAGAATTTTTCTTTACAAGATGCCCTACAATTTGTCCAATTATGAATCAAAATATGAAGATTATTTATGACAAGTTCGTTGAAAGAAAAGATTTTGGAATTGCATCTTTTACTATAGATCCTGACCATGACCGTCCCTATATCTTAAAAAAATATTCTGAAATGTATGTCGGAGACCTTTCCTCATGGTATTTTTTAACCCTAGATAAAGAGACTATATATAAGCTAGCTAATGAGGGATTTAATATATTTGCTTCTGTAAACCCCAAAGTTGCAGGGGGTTTTGAACATCAAGGATACTTTGCTTTGATTGATAAAAAAGGTTATATAAGATCAAGAAGAGATAATTTTGGGAATCCAATTGTTTATTATAATGGAATAGAAAAAAGTAATTCGTATGATGGGATTGAAAATTTAATTTATGATATAGAAAAATTATTAAATGAATAGAAATGAAAAACAATAAGGTTGAGATTACAGGTGAGACACTTAAATATAAAAAAATAATTATTGCGGTTTCTTTATTGATTCCAATTGTGGTTGCTATACTTTTTAGAGTTAAGATTGATGTCACTTATAGTTTTGATTTTCTCCCCAAAATTTATGCTACGATTAATGCTGTAACCACCATTTTTTTAATCCTTGCATACTTTGCCATTAGATCAAAAAAAATAAATTTGCATAGAAAATTGATGAAATCATCAATTTTTCTCTCTTTAGTTTTTCTTGTAATGTATGTTGTTTATCATATGACATCAGACCCCACACCCTATGGCGGGAAGGGCCTTTTAAGACCACTTTATTTTTTCATTTTGATTACCCACATTGCACTATCTGTTGGAATAATTCCTCTTGTTTTGATATCTTATGTTAGGGCAATATCTAAACATTTTTCAAATCACAAAAAAATTGCTCGCATTACATTACCAATTTGGCTATATATAACTACAACTGGCGTAATTGTTTATCTAATGATTTCTCCTTATTATAATTAATGAAAAAATATTTATTAACTTTTTGTGTTATTTATAGCCCAGAGATTTTAAATGCTCAATGTTCGATGTGCCGTGCAGTTCTAGAGTCAGAAAAAGGAATGTCAACTGCAAAAGGCATTAATGATGGTATTCTATACCTTATGAGTGTTCCTTATATCCTGGTTTTTATTGTAGGATACATGGTTTATAGAACATATAAAAAATAATTTTTTTAAAAATTTGGTTTATATTATAAACTAGTTTAAATTTATATAGATTTTAAAATTTTAATTTGTGAAAATAGAATTAAAAAAAATACTTCAAGTATTAGGAATTGTAGCTTTATCTCTGTTTGTAATTCAACTTATTTTAGGACTTGTAATATCATTTGCCATTGGTGGATTTATATTTAAAGCTGTTGACAAAATAGAGGATAAAATTGAAGTTATTGATTTATCTAAAGTTAAAGTCGATATCACTGATGATAAAAATTCGATTCACATCAATTCGGATTCTTATAAAAAAAATAATAGTAAAGAAAGAGTTCTTATAATAATGGATAATGATACTATTATAAACTTAAAAAATAATTAAAAATGACAAAGGAAGATCAAATAAAAATAATTAACTCAACTATAAACAAGGCTAGAGAAAACTTAAGACCCTTAAGTTTTAACTTGATTTTTTGGGGAGTAATTATAAATTTAATGAGTGCTTTTCATTATTTCTTTAAGCCCATAGTTGAATATTCTACATATTCTTACATTTTATATTGGATAATTATTCCAATTCTTGGAATGGTATATATGATTAGGTGGAATATCAAAAAAGGAATCAAAAGGGGATACGAAACAGTTTTAGATCGGACAATCAAAATTATATGGGCTGTTTTTGGATTAGGGTGGATAATTATTTTAATATCCTCTTTGTTAATTGGAAATTCTCCTGTTCCACAAATTCTTTTTCTTCTTGGTTTAGTTCTTGTTATGAACGGACTAATAATTAAATTTAAACCTCTAACTATTGGAGGAATTTTTTTGTTCATTTTTGTTTTAATTAACGATACAAATCCAGGTATCAATTATTTAGTTGTTAATATGATTGGGGTGACCTTGGGTATGCTTATTCCTGGTTTATTTTTATATAGAATGAAAAATAGTGGATAAGACTTTAGAAAAACTTCTTTTCAACCCCATACGATTAAAAATTATTTCTTTTTTGATTTCTGTTGAGAAGGCAAATTTCAAAAAACTAATGGAGATAACAGATTCTTCAAAGGGCAATGTTAGCACACAGATAAAAAAACTTGAAAACGAAGGACTTATTAAAATCTATAAAACTTATTTCAATAATTATCCTCTAACCTTGTGTAAAATAACGAATAAAGGGAAAAAGGCATTTAAAGTTTTCTTCGATAATTTAACAAGTATAAAAAATAATGGTTTAATTTGTTTTGGATTAATTGTTTTAAATAAATATGTAATCAGTTGTTTTGAAAGCACCAATTTTGTTCAATTTTCAGGACAAGACTTTACCACATTTAATAAGTTCTTTATACTATTTTTAGGTTTGATGTCAGATTCAATTCAGTTTTTTTTCCTAATTAGTTCCATATGTAATTAAATTTAAATGATAAAATTAGAAGGTTTACATAAATCATATAAAATTGGAAATTCCTCACTCCACGTATTGAAGGGAATAAATTTAAATATTGAAGAGGGGGAGTTAATTGCTATTATGGGCTCATCGGGTTCTGGGAAATCCACTTTACTAAATATAATTGGTATGCTAGATTTACTGGATAACGGTACATATACACTTGACAATGTAGAAATTAAAAATCTTAATGAGACTAAAGCAGCTAAGTATAGAAATAAATTTTTAGGTTTTGTTTTTCAATCTTTTAATTTAATAAATTATAAAAATGCGGTCGAAAATGTTTCCTTACCTCTTTATTATCAGGGAATTGGGAGGCAAGAGAGACAAAAAAAAGCAATGAAATATCTAGAAAAGTTTGGATTAGGCGATTGGTCAAACCACTTACCAAGTGAGCTCTCTGGAGGTCAAAAACAAAGAGTAGCAATTGCAAGGGCAATGGTGACTGAGCCCAAGGTTTTGTTGGCTGATGAACCCACAGGAGCACTTGATAGTAAAACTTCATACGAGGTGATGAATTTGATTCAAGAAATAAATAATGACGGTAAAACAATTCTTGTGGTTACCCATGAGGAAGATATCGCAAAAATGTGTAAAAGAATTGTTAGACTTAAGGATGGAATCATAGTTGAGGATAAGAAAGTTAAACAAAATTTAATAAAGTCAAATGTTTAATAAAGATCGTTGGCAGGAAATATTTGAAACAATAAAAAAGAATAAGCTTAGGACTTTTTTATCTGGTTTTACAGTTGCACTTGGTATTTTTATTTTCATAATATTATTTGGATTTGGGAATGGACTTAAAAACTCATTTAAAGAGTTTTTTTTGGACGACGCTACGAATATACTTTATATTGAATCTGGTAAAACATCAAAACCGTTTAAGGGATACAAAGCAAGCAGAAGGATAGAATTTGAAAATGAAGATTTATATGATATACAAAAATTTTTCAGTTTTTATTTAGAGTACATAACCCCAAGGATAACTAGAGGAGCTAAAATAAAATATAAAAACGAATACGGAAACTATACCACAAGAGGAGTCGCTCCATCTCACCAATTTGCAGAAAAAACAATTGTTATCAAGGGCAGGTATTTAAATGATATTGATATTAAGCAAAAGAAAAAGGTTGCTGTTATTGGACGTTTGGTTGCTAGAGATATATTTGGTGTTGAAGATCCAGTTGGAAAATTCGTTGATGTTGGTAAAACTGTTTTTAAAGTAGTAGGAGTTTTTGAGGATTCCGGGGGCGATAACGAGGAACGTTTTGTTTACATTCCTTATACTACAAGACAAAAAATGGAAAAGGCAACAAAAAAAATTGGTTCAATAATCGTGGCTTTCAAACCTGAAATTGGTAATTCTGGTGCACTAGCTTTTGAGAAACAACTTCGTGAATATTTAAAGCAAAAAAAATTTATTGCCCCTTCAGATTCAAAAGGTATTTTCATTAGAAATGTATCGGATGATCTTAAACGCAATCAGCAATTTGCATCTGCATTACAAATAATTGTCACTTTTGTTGGGATAGGAACTTTGATTGCAGGAATAATTGGTATTTCAAATATTATGGTTTTTGTTGTCAAAGAGAGAACCAAGGAACTTGGAATCAGAAAAGCGCTAGGAGCATCACCAAAGTCAGTTATAAATATGGTTTTGCAAGAATCCATTTTTATTACAACTATTTCAGGTTATGTTGGAATGTTTTTTGCGATTTTAATTCTAAAAAATATTGATAACAAGTTGGAAGATTATTTTATTAAAAATCCCTATATAAACTTAAGTACAGCATTTTTCGCCACAATAGTACTAATTTTGTTTGGAGCTGTTGCTGGGTATGTTCCAGCTAAAAGAGCGGCGAGTATAAAACCAATAGTCGCATTAAGAGATGAATAGTTTAAAAGTTATTTTTGATTATGATACTTGGCAGGAAATCTTTAGTTCTATAAAGAAAAATAAGGTTCGGACTATTATTACGGTTATAGGAGTACTTTGGGGTATTTTTATATATATAACATTATCGGGTTCATCAAATGGCTTGGATAACGGATTTGATAAGGAGTTTGAAAATATTGCTATGAACTCAATGTTTATATGGACACAGCAGACAAGTATGCCTTATAAGGGTTTTAAAACAGGTAGGAGACCTAGACTTAAAATTAGTGATGCGAAGGTATTGTTAAATAATGTACCAGACATACAATATATAGCTCCAAGAAATGCAAGAGGGGTTTTTGGTGGTTCACCTCCTGCGACCATTGTAAGAAAATCTAAATCTGGTAATTATAATATTTATGGTGACTTTCCTGAATACACTAAAATTGCAACAAAAAAAATTTTTAAAGGGGGGAGGTTTATAAATCAAATAGATATTGATTTGTCTAGAAAAGTATGCGTTATTGGAGAAAGAACAAAAAAAGAATTGTTTGTTGAAGGAGAAAAAGTAATTGGCGAATATATTAAATTAGATGATGTTTTTTTTCAAATAATAGGTGTTCATAAATATATTCAAGGTGGTGGTTTTGAGACAGATGGTGATATATTTATACCGTTTACAACATTTAAAAACATTTATAATACAGGAGAAAATGTTGGTTGGTTTACAATTGCAGCCTATGATGACTCAAATGTGGTAGATGTAGAAAAACAAATAAAAAGTACTTTAAAAAGGATTCATAACGTAAATCCCTTAGATGAAAGAGCTATTAGCGGTTTCAACTTAGGAGAAATATTCAATAAAATTAAAGGGTTTTCTAAAGGAATGACACTTCTCTCAATTATTGTTGGAATAGCCACAATACTTGCAGGAGTTATTGGAATTGGAAACATATTATTGATATCAGTTAAAGAAAGAACTAAAGAATTAGGTGTTAGAAGAGCAATAGGAGCCACTCCATCTGAGGTGAAAACTCAAATAATTTTAGAGTCCGTATTTTTAACTTTGGTATCAGGAATTTTTGGAATTATATTAGGAGGGTTAGTGCTTTATGTTATCAACATTGCCACAATGGATATAGATAGTTTTCCCTACACCAATCCAACTGTTCCGATCTCATTTATTTTGGCAGCATTATTAATCATTATTTCACTTGGAACACTAATTGGTTTAATTCCAGCTCAAAGAGCCGTGAGTATAAAACCCATTGATGCATTAAGAGAAGAATAAATTCAAATTATGAAAAAAATTATCCGCTATTTATTATTATTTATTGTCATTTTTTCAGGTTTATTTTCTATTGCCTATTTTATAAAATCAAATAGCAAGGGGAACATAACATATGAAACAAATAATCCTTTCATAACAAATATTGAAAGAAAAACAGTAGCAACTGGTAAAGTCATTCCTGAAGATGAAGTTGAAATTAAACCTCAAGTACAAGGAATTTTGAGTCAAATTTTTGTTGAAGAAGGAGACTTTGTTAAACAAGGAGATATTATAGCTAAAATAAAAATTGTTCCCGATGAAGGACAACTTAACAGTGCTAAAGGTAGATTAGCAAATGCAAGACTGGTTTTTAAAAACTCTGAAATTGATTTTAAAAGAAATCAAAATTTAATGAAAAAAGGAATTATATCTATTAAGGAATTTCAGGACATAAAGTTGAACTTCAACAGGTCAAAACAAGATTTACTTAATGCTGAAAATGATTTTAAAATTATAAAATCTGGATCTGCTGGAGGATTAGCTACCGCAAACACAGATGTTCGAGCAACTGTACCTGGAACGGTTCTAGAGATACCTGTTAAGGAAGGGGATCAGGTGATTGAAAGTAATTCTTTTAACAATGGAACTACAATTGCTATTATCGCTGATTTAAACAAAATGATTTTCGAAGGGAAAGTAGATGAAACCGACGTAGATAAAATGTTTTTAGGAATGCCATTAATGGTAAGTTTAGGTGCAATAGATGATAAGTTTTTTGATGCAAAATTAAAATTTATTGCTCCTAAAGGGAATGAAGAAGAGGGCATTGTTCAATTTAAGATTGAAGGGGATTTAAAGTTAGAGAAGGAATTTACGATTAGGGCAGGTTATAGTGCCAATGCATCCTTCATTCTTGAAAGGAAAGATAGTGTTTTAAGTATTTCTGAAGCATTACTTCAGTTTGATAAAGATTCGGACAACCCTTATGTTGAGATTGAAACTTCAGATCAAAAATTTAAAAGAAAAAATATTGAAATTGGAATTTCTGACGGAATAAATGTTGAAATCATATCAGGAATCAATTTAAATGATAAAGTAAAAGTTTGGAACAGAACACAATCTGAGAACTCGGAAGGTAAAATAGATGCTGATGATAAAGACGAGAGCTAATAAAATATTAATTGTTTTAATGGTTGCTCTAATGCACCAGAAATTGATCAGCCAATCAAAAATATGGACTCTTGAAGAATGTATTGAATTGGCGATTGAGAAAAATATTTCGATTAAACAAGGTCAATTAAATTATGAGGATGCATTAATTGACAAAAATACTGCTAAAGCAAATTTTTTACCAACAATAAACTTTAATGCAAATCATTCATGGAATATTGGTTTGAACCAAAACATCACAACGGGTTTATTTGAGAATATGACAACTCAATTTTCATCAGGGAATTTAAGTTTGGGAGTTGACATATACAGAGGAAAACAAAATTTTGTTCAACTCTACAGATCAAATTTAGCTTTGCTAGCTAGACAATATCAGATTGAAGACATAATGGATGATACCAAATTGCTTGTCGCAAATGCGTATCTGCAGATTATGTTCAATAAAGAGATTGTTAATGTACAGAAAACCCAACTAGATTTAGTTAAAACACAATTGGAGAGAACAACAAATTTAGTCGAAGCTGGAATTTTAATTGAAAACGATCGGATAGACCTTATCGCGGAAGTTGCATCCCAAGAGCAAAATCTGGTTTTATCGAATAATAATTTAAGACTTTCTAAAATAAACTTAGCTCAATTACTACTTATTACGGATTACGAAAACTTTGACATATTAACAGAAGATTTGGACGTACCTTTTTCACAAATAATGGAAGAAGGACCAAAGAAGATTTTTGAAAAAGCCTTATCATTTAGGAACGATGTAAAACTTGCAATTGCAAATGTTGAAATTGCAGAAGCAGATATTAAATTAGCAAAAGGTAATCTTTTACCGTCACTTGTAGGTTTTTATAGTTTTAGCACTAGATTATCATATGCAGACAGGATTAGAGGCTCTGGAGAATTTCAAGAAATCCCGATAGGATTTGTCAGGAGTAGTGGGGAGGTTGTTAACACCAATAGAGAAATACTAGAAGTTATTGGGCCTCTACCAGTTTTTGATCAGTTGGGAATTAATGATGGACATAATTTTGGAATTCAATTGAATATTCCAATATTTAATGGTTTAAGAAATAGAAACAATTTTAGGCAATCAAAAATTAATCTTGAAAGATCAAAAAATTTAATGGAGCAACAAAAATTAGATCTGGAAACCACAATTAATCAAGCTTTTAACGACACAAAGGGAGCTTACACTCTGTATGAAGCAGCAAAAAAAACTAAAGATGCAAGACTAACATCGTTTAACAATTCTAAGGATAGATTTGACGAAGGAATAATTGACAGTTTCAACTACCTCCAAATTAAACAGTCTTATGACACATCAGTTTCTGATGAAATACGTTCTAAATATGATTATATTTTTAAATTAAAAGTATTGGAGTTTTATTTTGGAATACCCATTAGTATGTAATTTTATTTCATGAAAAATTATATTCTCTGTTTAGAAACTTCATCAACAAATTGCTCAGTATCCATATCAAATGAAAATAAAATAATATATACAAAAGAGTCAGACGGTGAAGGGTACAAGCATAGCGAATTTCTACATTCATTTATAGAAGACTCCATGGTTAATTCAAAGCTTGAATATGAACAACTAATGGCTGTCTCAGTTGGTATTGGGCCAGGGTCCTTTACAGGGCTGAGGATAGGTCTATCCTCAGCAAAAGGTATATGTTATTCAAAAGATATACCTTTAATTACAATTAATAGTCTTGAAATTCTTGCACACAAGTATAGAACAACAAATGAAGAAATTTTAGTTCCAATGTTTGATGCTAGAAGAATGGAGGTATATTTTTCGATTTTTGATAAAAACCACAAACTATTAAAATCTCCAACCTCAAGAATTCTTTCAGAAAACTTTTTTCATGACTTTCCAAATAAAAGAAAGGTTATTTTTGGAAATGGAGCTGAAAAATGTAAAAGTATTTTCAATTTAGACGGATTCGAATATATAACTGAGATATCCAACCCGTCTTCAAAAGAAATGGGTGAAATTTCTTACACTAAATTTTTAAAAAAAAATTTTGCAAATCTAGCGTATTGTGAACCTCTTTATCTGAAAAATAATTACTTAAAAAATTAAAAAAGACGTTCTCTATCCGTTAATTGCAGATACTATCTCCACTTTCCCTGGGACCATTTCTTTTAACATATTTTCAATACCATTCTTTAGAGTTATTGTTGATGATGGACAGCCGCTGCAAGCTCCTTGTAAAACCACTTCAACTAATTTTTCTTTGGGATGATATTTTTTAAATAAAATATTTCCTCCATCCATTGCTACTGAAGGTTTAATATATTCCTCGATTATTTTAATTATTTGCCGGGAAACTTTGTCTAAGGATTCGTTATTGGGACTATTATCACCACCTTCATTTTTGTCAACAGCACTAAAATCAAATTCGTTATCTAATTTTTCTTTTAAAAACTCTCTAAAATTATTTACATGAGAATCCCAATTGTAATTCTCATTTAAGGTAACGGATATATAATTATTGTTTAAAAATATCTGTTCAACAAAATCAAATGAAAAAATGGACTTTACAAATTTCGAATTAACATTAGAATTACTTCTTTTGAATTCATAAATTTTTCTGGTTAAAAGTTTATTAGAAACAAATTTCATCACTTTTGGATTTGGTGTACTTTCAGCGTAGAGTGTAATGGTATTTTCTTTTTTTTCATCCATTTTAAATTTATCTGAAAAAATTGACTGTAATTTTTTTTCAATGATTTTTTCAACTTCATCTATGACATCTTCCCAAGATACTATATCAAATCTCTCGAGTACCATTTCATTTTTTGAGATAGAAACAGATTTTATAAATGGTAGATAAAACATTTCTTTAGCTATAGGAATGTCATTAGCTTCTTCTACAGAATTAAATTTTTTGTCATCAGCATCTAGATCTAAATTCCATTGAAATGATGCCAAATCATCAGTAACAATCTTGGATTCAATTATAAGTTTATCCATAGTGCGAAATTAAAAAGTTTAATTTACATTTAATTAAATTATGCTTATAAAATCTATTTTAGGTAAAAGACCATTATGGGGTAAAGATTGTTTTTTTGCTGACAATGCTACTTTAATTGGAGACATAGTCATTGGAGATTTTTGTTCTATTTGGTTTAATACCGTTATTAGAGGTGATGTAAATAAAATAAGAATTGGGAATAATGTGAATATTCAAGACGGCTCAGTAGTCCATGCTACTTATAAAAAAGCCTCAACATCAATTGGTAACCATGTTTCAATAGGTCATAATTCAACAATCCATGGATGTATTATAGAAGATTATGTTTTAATAGGAATGGGAAGCGTTGTAATGGACCATTCTAAAATAAGTTCAAACACGATAATAGCTGCTGGGAGTGTAATTACAGAAAGCACTTTTGTTGAACCTAACTCAGTTTACGGTGGTGTTCCAGCAAAAAAAATAAAAGGTATTGAACAGTCTAAATCGAAAAAAGAAATAGAAAGAATTGCAAAAAACTATATTATTTACTCAAATTGGTATAAATAATTAGAAACCTAATTCTGACTTAACATCGGTCATTAAATCTTTTCCTTTGGCCATTATTACACTTCCACCAGTTGAAGAATCCAAAACATAATCAAAACCTTGAGCAGCAGCTACTCTTTCAATCGCTTCTCTTGCTTTGTCATATAGAGGTTTCATCATTTCCATTTGCTTTTTTTGTAAATCTTGAGCAGCTGTTTCTCTATACTGATTTATATTTTGTTGCATAGTTTCCAATTCTTTTTGACGGGCTTGGTTTGTAACATCAGTTTGATTAGCAGCATCAGCCGAATAAGTTTGAGCCTTGGTCTGAAATTCTTTATATGTATTTTCTATTTCAGTAGAATATGTTTTTTCAAGTTGTTCCAACTGTTTTTGAGCAGCAATAACTTCTGGCATCTCACTAATCAGTTTTTGTGTATCAATATGAGCAACTTTACTTTGAGCATAAATTGAAATCTGAGTTACCATAAAGAAAATTATTGATATAAAGTATTTTGTCTTTTTCATATATTAAAATTTATTAAGAAAACATATTAAGGTTTTTTATTTCTACTTTGTTTTCTTCGTTCAATTTCCTCTTTTCTGTTTTTAATTTTTTCTTGATTATTGATTTTTCTTAAAACCAATTCGCTAATATCGTAATTTTTTTGCGAATATAACATAATTAAATCTGAGGATCTATCAAATACGAAGTCAAATTTTTTTTCAATTGCAATTTCTCTAACAACAGATAACACCCTGTCTTGAATTGGTTTCATTAACTTATTTTTTTGATTAATGTAATTTCCATTAATTCCAAAGTACTTATTTTGGAGAGTAAAGATTTCATTCCTGTATATATCTAATTCCTCCTGTCTGTCTTTTATTAGCTCAGAAGTAAGAAGAAACTTCTCTGAGTTAAGTTGATCTTCCATACTTTTTAATTGCATTTTTTTAATTTCAATCTCCTTGTTCCAGTTTTCAGCCATTCGTTCTAAATTTTTGGTTGCCTCTTTAAAATCTCCAATTTTTTCAATAATTTCATTAAAATCTATATATGCAATTCTAACACCCTTTTGAGCAAAGCAAACTGTTGAAAGAATCAAGTAAACTAAAAAAAAATTTAATTTGTAATTCATATTTGACTATTAGAATTGTTGACCAATTGTAAAATGAGTTTCCCAACCATTAGGAGTTCTATTTGAAGGATCGGCATTGTCAAATCCATAAGCAAAATCGATGCCCAGAAGTCCAAACGCAGGCATAAAAATTCTTACTCCAAATCCTGCAGATCTTTGAGCATTGAACGGATTAAAGTTTCTAAAGCCTTGATATCCTCTACCTGACTCCATATAACTTGTTCCGTAGATTGAAGCGCTTGGCTTTAGTGTTATAGGATATCTCAGCTCTACGGTAAACTTATTATAAACCGTAGATCCCTCCCTACTCGATAACGAGAAGTTTGGATAACCTCTCAGTGATATTACTTCTCTGCCATCAAGAGCGAAAGTATTATTCATTCCGTCTCCACCTACATAAAATCTTTCAAAAGGTATATCACCCCTTTCATTATTATATGTTCCTAAAAAACCAAAATCTATTTGGGTCCTAAGAACCAATTTGTCTATTATTCTTGTAAACCAGCTTCCACTAAATTTTATTTTGTAAAACTCCAAGAATTTAAATTTTTCTTGATCTATTTTACTTTGGTCAGGAACTCTTTGACCTATTGCATTAATTGTTTGGAACTCAGCTTCATTTTCAAGAGCAGAATAGTCAACTTTATTAAATAATGAGTAAGGTGGAGAAAATTTGCCACTAATACTAAAATTTGATCCCCCTAGTGGGAATATAGGGTTTGTATAAGTATTATTTCTAGACAAGGTAACTGTGTAATTAATATTATTTGAGACACCGTTCCCAAAAGTAAATAAACCTGTAAAATAATTATTTAGATTGAAATATTGATATGTAATGGCTTGTGATAATAAGAAATAATCATCAGGAACTGTTAATCTTTTCGCAAGTCCAACTGAAATACTACTTATTTCAAAAGATTGAGATTTATCTGCCCTTCCTGTAAAAAAATCATATCTAAATTGGTTAGTTTTTGATAACGATGTCGAAAATTGTACTGGTTGTCTTCCACCAAGCCAGGGTTCAACAAAGGTAAAACTATAAGTATTGTAGAATTGACTAGATTGTAATCTTAGGCTAAGTCTTTGTCCGTCTCCTGAGGGAACTGGCTTATATGATTCCTTATTAAAAATATTCCTCATTGAAAAGTTGTTAAATGAAAATCCCAATGTACCTATAAAACCCCCGCCACCGTAGCCTCCCTGTAATTCTATTTGACTAGCACCTGCTTCAACTAGTCCAAATTCAATATCAACAGTTCCCGCATTGGGATCAACATTTTTAAAATCAGGTGTAATTTGCTCTGCATCAAAAAATCCAAGTTGCCCTAATTCTCTAACTGTCCTAACTACTTTATCTTTGCTGTAAAGTTCTCCAGGTTTCGTTCTAAGTTCTCTAAAAATAACGTGATCGTTTGTTTTGTCATTTCCTACAACTGTAATTTTGTTAAATGAAGCTAATTTTCCTTCAGTCACACGTATTTCAAAATTTATAGTGTCATTTTCAGCACTAACTTCTACTGCATTAATATTTGAAAAAAGATATCCGCTGTTTTGATACAAATTTGTTAGGTCTTCTCCGTCGGGTTTAGTGTCGTCAGCAATCCTTTCTTTTAGAAGAATTCCGTTATAAGTATCACCTTTTTTGATGCCCAAAACTGTTGCAAGTTGTCTATCAGTGTAGGCAGCATTACCTATAAAATCAATATTTCCAAAATAATATCTATTACCTTCTTCAACTTCAAAATTAATAGTCAATGTATTGTCTTTATTTATTATTACAGTATCGTTTAAAATTCTAGCATCTCTGTATCCCTTTTCTTTAAAAAAATCAATTAGATTCTCTTTGTCTTCAGTAAATTCATCAGGTATATACTTTGATTTTTTCCAAAACCTGTAGAACTTCTTTTCTTTAATATTTTTCAATTTAGATACAAGACTTTTTCCTTTAAACTTTTCATTTCCTTTAAAATTAATATCTCTAATTTTTACTCTCTCTCCTTTGTCAATATTAATCAATAAGTTGAGAGTATTTACTTGGGTTGAATCTTCAATATTTCTGATATTAATTTTTGTGTTTAAATACCCTTCCTTTTTGAATTTGTTAATAATGTAATTTTTTGTATTAGTCAAAAAGCTTTCAGATAGCTTTTTACCCTTATCGAGTTCGGTTTCTTTCAAAATATTTTGAATCTTATTCTTTTTTATTCCATTAATCTTCACCTCGTTAAGTGTCGGGAGTTCTTCAATTTCAATTTGAAGCGTAATACTTTTTTCCGTTATGTTTTTTGCATAAAAATTAATGTCACTAAATAAATCTAAATTCCAAAGTTTGTTAATAACAGAGCTAACTTGATCTCCAGGGAATTGTATTGATTGCCCTTTTCTTAGTCCACTATAAGATATTACGGTTTGTGGGTTGAAACTTTTAAGTCCTGTAACTTCAATTGAATCTATTAAATATTTTTGCCTTTTTTGTAGAGGTAATGTTTGCGAGACAACTTTTGAGGTAAAAATAAATAGCAAAAAAAAAGTTAATGTTAAAAATCGCATTTTAAGTCTTAATTTTTAATTTGATCACTTGTTTTTCCAAATCTTCTTTCTCTTTTTTTATAATTTTTAATAGCTTTTTCAAAATGATTTTCGTCAAAGTCAGGCCAAAAAACCTCAGAAAAAAACAACTCCGCATAAGATACTTGCCACAGAAGAAAATTACTAATTCTTTGTTCTCCACTGGTTCTAATTAATAAATCAACAGAAGGTAAGTTTCCACTATAAAGGTGATTATTTATAATTTTTTCATCAATATTGTCAACGCTTATTAAATTTTTTTTAACCTTTGAGGCTAAATTTTTTATGGCAAAAATTAATTCTTTTTTAAACCCATAATTTATAGCCAAAGTTAAAACTAAACCATCATTTTTACTTGTTTTTTTTATTGTTTCTTCTAACTCTTTGACAACATTACCAGGTAACTGAGATATATCTCCAATACATTTAAATTGCACGTTATTTTTAACCATTTTACTAATTTCTTTTCTTAAAGTATCAATTAAAATGCTCATTAAAGTTTCTATCTCTTTCTTAGGGCGATTCCAATTTTCAGTCGAAAAAGCGTACAATGTTAGGTTTTTTATCTCAATTTTTGTTGCATATTCTACAATCTTTTGAACAGATTTAATTCCATTTTTGTGACCAAAAAGCCGACTCTTTCCTTTTAGTTTAGCCCATCTTCCGTTACCATCCATTATGATGGCAACATGATTAGGAGTATTATCTAAACTATTATTCATCTTTCTTTACAATAACATGGTTGTCTACCAAAGGTATAACTTAATGCTAAACCAGTAAACACATACCAATCATTATTATATAATTCTCCATGTTTCACCTGAATATCATTTTCAAATTGGCCAATCGGATTAGAACCATCTAAATTATCTGTTAATGAATATCTGATTCCTGTTTCAAAACTTAAAACAAAACTATTATTTATAGTAAATTTTATTCCTACAATTGCCGGAATTGAAAATTCTAGGGCACTATCATATTTATTTACATCAATTGATGAAAGTCCTTCTCTTATAGTAAATAATTGATATTGAAAGTAATTTATTCCAGTAAAAAAATAAGGAGAAAATTCTCTATCCTGATCATGGAGATTAAAATCAAAAAAATTCACCTCCATCCCAGCCGAAAATTCAAAAACTTTGTTATCTACTTCAAAAAATCTATTAAATCTGCTTAAGTCGTTAGCATAATAATCAGAACTCTTTAATTTTGAAGTAATAAAGCTTGCTCTTAGGGCATATCTAGTGGTCAAATTCCATTTATAGATTAGTCCCAAAGCCGGTGAATTTGAGTAAATAAAATGGGTGCTGCCTAAATCTGATATTGTGTTACTACCACCTAAAAACATTCCCATTTCATGAATTTGAGAAAATCCTATTAAATGAGTAGTTAATAAAAAAAATAAAGCAAAAAACCTTCTCATTTATATTTTAATCATGAAAGAACACTATAGTATTTAAACTGAATTAGGTAAGATTTATTGTTTAGTTTCTTTTATCTAATCCCCAAAACAACTTTTCGCTTAAATCATTGTAAAATTCATTTTTTTGAAATTGAACTGTCTTCACACTAAAAGAAGCCTTTGAAATAATTATTTTAGTTTTGTATGGTAAACTAATTAGTTTTGAATCAAGAGTTAAAAAATGTTCTGTACCAGTACCTTGCCCATCAACTTTTAATTCAATAATTGATTCATTTGGAACTACAAGAGGTCTAACATTTAAATTGTGAGCGGCAATGGGAGTTATTAAAATACTTGGAGTTTCAGGAAGCATTATGGGCCCTCCACTGCTAAGATTATATCCAGTTGAGCCTGTAGGAGTTGCAATTATTAATCCATCGGCCCAATATTTTGATAATTTTATTTTGTCGATCGTAGTTTCTATACTAATGAGGGAAGCAGTATTTTTTCTAGAAACAGTAATTTCATTTAACGCATATGGAAACTCTAAATCAACTTTTGAATTAAAGTTAAGAGTCAAAAGGTCTCTTTTCACTAAACTATAATTCTTCGATTTAAGAGAATCAATTCCGATTTCTAATTTTTCTTTCTGAATACCAGTTAAAAACCCTATCCTTCCAATATTAATCCCAAGAATTGGAATTTGATTCTGTTTCAAAAATGATACCGCCTTTAACATTGAACCGTCACCGCCTATACAAAAAATAAAGTCAGCAGATAAATTCAAATCATCATAATGATTTATTTCAATGTTTTGTTCAATATTTTTTATTTTTTTAAATAAATCCTTGTCTACGCTTACGGATATCTTTTTTTTTAACAATAGTTTCAAAATTTCAAAACTAGAATTAATTGAAACTTCATTTTTGAATGGACATATAAGAATTATTTCCATTATTATAGTTAATTATATTTAGACAAATTTAATAACCAATGTTTAAGGTATTTGTATTTTTCCTAATTAAATTTGTTAAAATTAATTGTATTGAAGACAAGACTTAGTGTAAATGTGAATAAAATTGCAACATTGAGAAATTCTAGAGGTCAAAATATGCCTAATCTTTCAAAGGTTGTTCAAGACATTGAGGGGTTTGGTTCAGACGGCATTACAATTCATCCAAGGCCTGATGAACGACATATAAGATACTCAGATGCCATAGAGCTTTCAAAAATTGTAAAAAGTGAGCTCAATATTGAAGGTAACCCAATTGAAAACTTTATGCAGTTGGTATTAAAAATTAATCCCACTCAAGTAACTTTAGTCCCAGATGGAGTCAACAATATAACTTCAAACTCAGGATGGGATACAATTAAGCATTCCGATTTTTTATATAAAAAAATTAAAGAATTAAAATCTAATGGTATTAGAACTTCAATCTTTGTGAATCCAGATCCCAAAATGGTTACAGGAGCATTTGAAATAGGAGCAGATAGAATAGAATTATATACTTATCATTATGCTCATAATTTTAGAATAGATAAAGAAACTGCCATTTCACAATATTATCAATGTGCTAAAGAAGCAAATAAACTTGGAATTGGAATTAACGCTGGTCATGATTTAAATCTTGAAAACATTGGTTTTTTCAAAAAAAAAATAACAAATCTTTTGGAGGTGTCAATAGGTCACGCACTAATCACAGAATCTTTGTACAATGGATTTGAGAAAGTTATATCAAAATACAAAACAATTCTTAAGTGAAAATTTTAAATTCTCAGCAAGTTGGAAATGGTGATAAAAATATTATCATTTTACATGGATTTCTTGGAATGGGTGACAACTGGAGGAGTTTTGCTAAAAGACTCGATGGTGTGAAATTTAAAATAAATTTGGTAGATCAAAGAAATCATGGTAAAAGTTTTTGGCATGAAGGTATGAGTTACGAAGATATGGCTAAAGATTTGCTCTTGTTTTGCAACTCACAAAAAATCACTAAAACTATTATAATCGGACATTCGATGGGAGGGAAAACCGCGATGAAATTCTCATTATTATTTCCTGAAAAAGTTGAAAAACTAATTGTTGTTGATATAGCTCCAAAAATGTATTATCCCGATTTTAAAAATATAATAGATGGGTATAATAATCTGGATTTAGATTCTTTTAGAAGTAGATCAGAAATAGATAACGTTTATAAAATTTTTGTTAGAGATAATTTTCTCAGATCTTTTTTGATGAAAAATATTTATAGAGATAAAGAGGGAAAATTTAAACTACGCATCAATTTACAAGTTTTGGAAAAAAAAATATTAGAAATCGGCTCATTTAATCATGAAAATTTATTTTTTGACAAATCAACGTCTTTTATTAAAGGTTCCAAATCTGACTATATTCTAGAAAAAGATAAAAATTTAATTAAAAAATGTTTTCCAAAATATTCACTGCATGAAGTCCATGATGCCGGTCACTGGGTTCATTATGATAAACCTGAAATTTTTGAAAAATTAGTCAAGAGTCTTATTTAATTTAACATTACGGGGGTTAATTGTTAGATTATTAATCACTTATTTAATTAGTTGATTTTAATTATAATTTTGCACTTATGAACAATATATTGATTAGAAAAGCAGAAATAAATGATATGGTTTCAGTTTTAGGTTTAATTAGAGAATTGGCAGAATTTGAAAGAGAACCCAAGTCAGTTTCAATAAATGTTGATGACCTAATTAATGATGGATTTTGTGATAACCCAAAATTTAGGTGTTTAGTAGCTGAAAAAAATAAAAAAGTTGTTGGAATGGCATTATTTTATGGAAGATATTCAACTTGGAAAGGGAAAACTTTACATCTCGAAGATCTAATTGTCAAACAAAAATTTAGAGGACAGGGTATTGGAAAGCAACTTTACAAAAAATTTATTGAAATAGCACAGGAAGAAGGTGTGAGGAGAGCGGAATGGGTAGCTTTAGATTGGAATATTAATGCAATAAAATTTTATAAAAATTCAGGTGCTAAAGTTTTAAGTGATTGGAAAACCATACAGATTGACGAAAAATCCATAAAAAATTACCTTATTAAAAAATGAAAGTTTACAAATTTGGCGGTGCCTCAATTAAAGATTGTAAAAGTATAAAAAGGCTAGCTAATATAATCAGAAATGATAATTGTGACAAAATTATCCTTATTGTTTCAGCTATGGGCAAAACAACAAATTCAATGGAAGATCTTGTTTTATCTTACACAAAATCATTTAAAAATCTTAGGACTAAATTAGAATTAATTAAAACTTTCCATACAGATATTCTTAAAGGTTTGTTCCAAAAAAATCACCAGTCAGTTTTAAAAATAGTTGATTTAGTATTTAATGAAATTGATAAATTTTTAAGATTAAACAAAGAGAATGATTATAACTTTATTTATGACCAATTAGTTTCATATGGAGAAATCCTATCTTCGATTATTATTTATGAGTTTTTAAACTCAATTGGATTAAAATCAAAATGGGTGGACGCGAGGTCTTGCATAATAACTGATGAATATTATCGGGACGCTAATGTTGATTTTGAAAAAACATCTAAATTAATTAAAAGAAAAATCAAAGGTGAGGGTATATATATATCGCAAGGTTTTATTGGGAGTAACAAAAAATCATTCACTACTACCTTAGGAAGGGAGGGTTCAGATTATTCAGCTGCAATTTTTGCTCATGCTTTAAATGCTGAAATGGTAACAATTTGGAAAGATGTTAGGGGCGTATTAAACGCAGATCCAAGGTACTTTAATAAAACAAAATTATTAAAAAAAATTTCCTATGAAGAAGCCATAGAATTAGCTTTCTATGGAGCCTCTGTTATTCATCCAAAGACTTTGCAGCCATTAAAGAAAAAAAACATACCTCTTTTTGTCAAGTCATTTTTAAGTCCCTCTAAGGAAGGAACTCTTATTTCCAAACAGGATTTTACGGTTAGAAATATCCCTTCACATATTGTAAAATGGAATAGAGTTTTATTAAAAATTTCATCGAAGGATTTTTCATTTATTGTAGAAAAAAAAATTTCATTGATTTTTTCGATGTTGTCTAAGTATAAAATGAAAGTTGAGTTAATTCAAAATTCTGCTATTAGTTTCTCAGTAGTTCTAAACAATAAGTATGGTGGTTTGGATGAACTTTTAGATGAATTGAAGGAAACCTTTAAGGTTTCGGTCGATAAAGAAGTTTCATTATTTACCGTTAGACACTTTAATCAAATTTCACTAAAGCATATCAAAAAATTAAATCAAAGCATTCTTCTTGAACAAAGAACTCACAAAACACTTCAACTGGTTTTATCAAAAAAATTTAAAGAGGAAAATCTTTTTGGATTTTTTGAACGATAATTTTAGCTAATTTTAAATGACTCTCATGAGTCCAACCTGCAATGTGTGGTGTTAAAATTACTTTTTCATTTTCAATTAGATCAAGAAAGTTTTGATGAATCTTATTATCAAATGTATTTTCAAAATTCTTTTTTTCATATTCTAAAACATCTAAGCCAGCACCTAAAATTTTTTTATTTTGAATTCCATCTATCAAGTCTTTAGTGTTTACTGCACTACCTCTTGCGGTATTAATCAGCCAAAATGGATTTTTCATTTTTTCAATAAAATCTTTGTTAATCATCCCAATGCTTAATTTATTTTGGGGAGTGTGAATACTTAAAATATTAGTTTTTTTTTGTAACTCTTCAATTGAAACTTGTCTTGCGATTGAGTCCTTAGTTTTTTTTATTATGTCATAAAATATTATCTCTTTTACATTAAAACCTGTTAATTTTTTTGCTAAACTTTTTCCTGTGTTTCCATAACCGATTATCCCTATTATCTTATTTTCGATTTCGTATCCCCTGAATTTTTCTCTAATCCATAGCTTATTTTTCACAGAATCATTTGCTAGATTCAATTTATTCAGTAAACTTAAAATTAATCCAGCAGCATGTTCTCCCACCGCATTACTGTTCCCTTCTGGTGCTGAGATTAGTTTTATCCCCCGTTTTTTTAAATATCGAACATCAATATTTTCTGAACCCGAACCAACCCTGGCAACAAATTTAATTTTTCTCCCATTTTTCAGGAAATCGGAATCAATATTAAAACGACTTCTGATAACTATTCCGTCAAATTTGTAAATTATTGATTTAACTTTAGCTAATTTCATTTTGTAGCCTTCTACATTTATATAACCACTATTTTTCAACTCATTTATAAGAGAGTCATGGTTTCTGTCTAAATGTAAAATCTTCATCTTAAAGAATTAAAATCCTAGAATTGATTTTGCAATATAAAAGAAAAGAAATATTCCAAAAATATCATTAGCCGTGGTAATGAACGGACCTGTTGCAATTGCTGGATCAAAACCCTTTCTATGTAAAATGATGGGGACGAATGTTCCTATTAAAGCGGATAAAATAATGACACTCATCATTGAACCTGCTACAGTCAAACTTAAGAGCATATCTTGATTGATTATTTCGCCAAAAATTATTAAAACTATAGAAAGAATTAGACCATTGATTAATCCTAAACCTATTTCTTTAAATAATCTATTAATAAGTGAGCCTTTAATAACTTGATTTGCAATGCCTTGAACAATTATTGCAGAAGACTGTACCCCGACGTTACCTGCCATCGCTGCAATCAAAGGTGTATAGAAAAAAAGACTTCTAAGTTCTGATTTTATCATAATTTCTTCAAAATCCTTTAAAATAAATACACTGCCTAATCCTCCTATGAGTCCTAAAAAAAGCCATGGAAGCCTTGCTCGGGTAAGTTGAAATATGTTGTCGTTGGCTTCAACCTCTTTTGAGATTCCTGCAGCAAGTTGATAATCTTTATCGGCCTCCTCTTTAATGATATCTAATACATCATCAATAGTAATTCTTCCAAGTAATTGTTTTTTATCATTCACTACCGGTATTGCTTCCAAGTCATACTTTGACATAATATTTGCAACTTCATTAACATCTTCATTAACATTTACAAAATCTACGTTAGGGATATATATGTTTTTAACTTTAGAGTTTGTGCTAGCTGTTAATAGGTCTTTTAAGGACAATCTGCCAAGTAATTTATTTTTTGAATTGATAACATAAATAGAGTGAACTCTAGTAACCTCTTTGGCTTGCTTCCTCATTTCTCTAACACAGTTTATCACACTTAGATTTTCGTTAACACTGACAAGTTCTTTCGCCATGAGTGCCCCGGCTGTTCCTTCTTTATAATTTAAAAGTTCCCTTATGTCTTGAGAGTGCTCAGTGTCTTCAATTTTTGATAAAACTTTTTCTTGCAAGACTTCTGGTAATTCACCAACTAAATCAGCTGCGTCGTCAGTATCTAGTTCCTCTATCTCTTCAGCGATTTCTTTGGCCGAAAGTTTACGTATAATTCTTTCCCTAAAACTTTCGTCAACTTCAGCAAGTGCTTCAGCACTTATATCACTTTCTAAAAGCTTTACGATGTGAATAGCTTCATCTAACGAAATCTGCTTTATTATCTCTGCTACATCGGCATAATGAAAATTGCTTAATTCTTTCTTAAGAACTTCATTTTTATTTTCATTGATAAGGGTTTTAATTTTCTCTAAAAAGAGGTCATTTTCATGTAGCTTTTCCATTTTCAATCAGTTCGGTTAGTGCTATAAAGCCTTTCCCTGAAATTTTCTCGGGTCTTAAATCAAATATACTATCTTCTGTGATACTTTTTGGAATCCTAAAAGATTTAAGGCTATTCCTTAGTGTCTTTCTTCTTTGTTGAAAGCTGGCTTTTACAATTTTATGTAATAAATCTTTATTACAACTAATTAGTTTCCCCTTTTTTTTCTTTAAATATATAACTCCCGAAAACACTTTTGGTTTAGGGGTGAAAACTTCTGGAGATACGGTAAATAAATACTTGACATCAAAATATAACTGAGTCAAAACAGATATTATACCATAAGTCTTTGACCCTTGTTTTTCACAAATTCTTTTTGCTACCTCTTTTTGAAACATTCCTACTAAGCAATCTATATGGTCTTTGTTATCAATAACTTTAAAAATTATTTGAGAAGATATGTTGTACGGGAAGTTACCTATTATTGAAATATTTTTTTTCTTAAAAAAGTCATCGAAATTAAACTTTAAAAAATCAACATTTAATATTTTTTTTTCAAGTTTGGGAAATTTCAATTTCAAAAGAGGTAATAAATCCTTATCAATCTCAATTAAATACAAATTTGAATATTTTTGAATTAATCTCTCAGTTAAAATTCCTTTTCCAGGACCTATTTCAATTATTAAGTCTTTCTTATCTCGATTAAGAGAGTGAACTATTTTGTCTGCAATTTTTAAGTCTTTTAAAAAATGCTGACCTAAAGTTTTTTTGGGATTAAAAAAATCCATCTTGAGAAATTCAATTTATGATTTCAAATCCAGTGTATGGGATAAGACAATTAGGTATCTTGATCCCATTTTCACTTTGACAATTTTCTAGTATTGATGCCATTACCCTGGGTATAGCTAGTGCACTTCCATTTAAAGTGTGAACATTTTTTTTCACTCCATTTTTCGATTTGTATTTAATTCCCAATCTTTCTGACTGAAAATTCTCAAAAGTGGAAACCGAACTAATTTCCAACCATTTGTTTTGTGCTGCCGAAAATAATTCGAAATCATACGTACATGCGGATGTAAAACCCAAATCACCTCCACACAATCTCAGAATACGATACGGAAGTCCAAGTTCATTTACAATTTTTTCGACGTGTTCTACCATTTTTGAAAGGGCTTCTAAAGATTTATCTTCCTTCTCTAATCTTACTATTTCTACTTTATCAAATTGATGAAGCCTATTCAGTCCTCTTACGTCTTTACCATAGCTTCCAGCTTCCCTCCTAAAACAAGGAGTGTAACCTGTAAGAGTAATTGGCAAATGTGATTCATCCAACGTAACGCCTCTGTAAATATTTGTTATAGGGACTTCTGCGGTAGGGATTAAATATAGATTCTCTTTTTCTAAGAAATACATTTGACCTTCTTTATCAGGCAACTGTCCTGTAGAAAATGCTGACTGATAGTTAACAAGATGAGGGACCTGAACCTCTTGGTAACCTTCATTGGTATTTTTATCCAAAAAAAAGTTAACCAATGCTCTTTGTAACTTAGCACCTTTTCCTTTGTAAACTGGAAATCCTGCAGCTGTAATTTTGACACCTAGTTCAAAATCTATTATATCGTACTTTTTGCCTAAATCCCAATGAGAAAGTAATTTAGGTTGAGTTTTGTCTAATTTTAAAACTTCTTTGATTATTTCGTTATCATCTGAATTTTTACCTTTTACAACTTTGTTTAAAGGTGGATTAGGTATGTTACATCTTTCTTCTAACAATGATTTCTTTATTTCATTTAAATCATTTAGGTATATTTTATTTTGATTCTTTAACTGAAAATTCCTTTCTTTAAGTGATTTAACCTGGGATAGGTCTCCTGATTTGATTTGTTCGCCAATTAACTTCGATAATTTATTTGACTCTGAGAGGCTTGAATCCATTTGAGTTTGTGTCTCTCTTCTTTGAATATCCAACTTAAGAACCCTATCAATAACTGGTTCGTAATCAATCCCTCTTTTCATTAAGCTTTGAATTATTGCCTTTTTGTTTTCCCTTAAAAATTGTAATGGTACCATTTTTCTTATTCAAAGATAAACTATTGATTTTATAATTTTTGAATCAAATTTTCACAAAGTTTTTTATCACTAACCAATTGCTTTTCAAGATCTTCTAAAGAATTGAATTTTTTTTCATTTCGAATCAAATCTAGAACTTCTATTTCTATTTTTTTATCATACAAATTTTCATTAAAGTTGAAATAATGCACTTCAGTTGTTCTTACTTTCCCATTAACTGTGGGTCTAAACCCAATGTTCATCATTCCAAAGAAATAACGATTTTTGATTGAAGATTTTACAAAGTAAACACCATCGTTAGGAAGTAGTTTAAAATCTTCTGTAATAAAAATGTTTGCGGTTGGGAAATCGATTTTTCTTCCAATTCCGTTTCCAGTTACAACTTTACCAGTTATTCTAAAGGGACGATTCAGGTATTTATTTGCTTTATTAATGTCTCCAGTTGTAATTGCATTTCTAATTTTCGTTGAACTCACATTCACTGATTCTATTTCCTTGGCTTCTATTTTCTCTACTTCAAAACCGTAAGTAAAACCGCAATTAATTAAATTATCTACGGTAGCCTCTCTGTTCCTTCCAAAACGATGATCATATCCAATAATTAAATATCTAACCGAAAGAGATTTTACAATTACATCCCTAACAAATTCGTTCGCAGTCATCCTGGAGAAAGATTTAGAAAAAGGATGGATAATTAAGGTCCCAATATTTAGTTTTTCAAGTAAATGAATTTTTTCTTCAAGGGTATCGATTAGTTTAATAGAAGTGTCACTTTGCAAAATCATTCTTGGATGGGGGAAAAAAGTTAAAACGACTGGATGAAGATTCTTGTTTTTCGATACAGATACAAGACGCTTAATTATTTTTTGATGACCCACATGTACACCATCGAAAGTGCCAATGGTTAAAGCACAAGAGTTTAATGGCTTGTAATTATCGATACCATAAATTACCTTCACGAAAAAAGTTTATCTTTAATTTAAAAGTATTGCATGTATTTTTCAACAAGAAAGATACAAAACCTTTATATTAAATAGTCAGATTTTGAGAAAGTTAATTTTAGTTTTTTTTATATTAACGTTTCAATCCACCTATTGCCAAAAATACTGGAAAATAAACACTTTATCAAAACATGAAGATAAAATTGATGTAGGTCAAAACATCAAAAATATATCTTTAAAAAACAAAAGTTTAACTAGCAAAATTCTGAGGGTAAAAGATGATGAATTTATAAAAATAGATTTTCCAAATGAAAAAGGAGAACTTGAACTTTTTTCGTTGAAAGAAACAAAAACTTTATCCCAAATTATTCAGAATAAATACCCTAATATAAAAACTTTTAGAGGTTTTAGTGAAACAAGAAAGAATGTCATTTTGAGAATTACTTATTCACCGCAGGGTATTTCGGGAACTCTTAGAACACCTAAAGGATTTGTTTTTTTACAACCACTAAAGGATAGTAATACAGAGCATATTTTTTATAGTTCAAACAGATACAATTACATAGGAGAAAAATTATTTTGTAAAACTAATTCATACAAAATGAATTATTTGAAAAAAAAATTTAATGAAAGAAATTCAAGGAAAATCATAAACCGAGCACCTAAATCTTTTAAAATTGCAATTGCAGCTTCGGGGGAATACACCGAATTTTGGGGAGATAACAATGATCAAAACGGAACTAATTCTGAAGATGCTTTTGCTGCAGTTGTCTCAACAATTAATAGACTTAATGAAATAATGGAAGTAGATTTAGGAATTCGACTTATTATTGTTTCTGATGCATCTCTTATGTATGAAGATAAGGCGAGTGATCCATTCAACTCAAATTTTTCAAATGAAATACATTCTACTTTATCTTCATTAGTTGGAGAAGAAAATTATGACTTGGGACATTTGTTTCATCGTGGTCAAGCAAGTGGAGATGCAGGCTCCGTTGGAAATGTATGTGTCAACGACAGCAAAGACAGAGCTTATTCTGCTCACCCTTTTACAGCTACTAATGGTAGTAGCGGAGTTTTTTTAAATGATTATTTTGATCTTGATTTTGTTTTGCATGAAGTTGGGCATCAATTTGGGGCTACTCATACTTATGCCTACGACCCTGAACCTTTTGGTGTTTCATCAGAGCCGGGAAGCGGTTCAACTATTATGTCATATGCAGGATTTGTTTCTGGAGAAAATATGCAGCGCCATAGTGATCCCTATTTTCATTATCATAGTATACAAGATATTGAATCTTACACAGACAATGTTTCTTGTCATTCAATTGTTAATTCTTCAAATCAAAAACCTACTGTAAGTGCAGGTGAAGATTTTTACATTCCTAAAGGGACAGCATATTATCTTAAAGCAAATGGGTTTGATTCCGATAATGATAATCTGACTTATTGTTGGGAGCAACTCGATTCGGGAAAAGTAGATGCATCCAATTTTGGACCAGACCTTCTTACAGGAAGTATAAATAGATCGATTTCTCCCTCTGAAAGAGAAGTAAGGTATATACCCAGTATTTCTCAAATCTTGAATGGAAATTTAGTGTCATCAAATCCGACCCTTTTTTCATCTTGGGAGACAGTGTCAAATGTAGAAAGAACTCTAACATGGGGGGTTACGGCCAGGGACAGAAGTGAATCGAACCCCAACGGTATGGGACAGATTTCGCAAGATGTAAAGAAAATTTTTGTTAGTGCAACTGCAGGTCCGTTTAGAATTATATCAAATGATTCAAATGATATTATTTGGAAATCTGGATCTAATCAAAAAATAATTTGGGATGTAGCTAATACTGATAAGATACCTATCAATACTGAAAAAGTTTCAATATTTTTATCAGTTGATGGAGGAGAAAATTTTTCTATACCTTTAGCTGAAAATATACCAAACAACGGAGAGACTTACATAATTGTACCTGGGGATATAACAACCGAAGCAGCTAGAATTAAAATTTCAGCTGATGATAATATTTATTTTGCAGTTAACGCATCACCATTTAAAATTGAAGAAAGAGACTTTGCCTTCCCTTTTATTGAACCTGAAAAAATTAGTTGCGGAGATGAAGAGTTAACTTTCGAATTTAGTTTAAAGACATACAACAACTTTAATGGTGAAATTCAATTTGAACTTTTAGATTTTCCAAACCAAATTTCATATAATATATCTCCAACTAGTTTAAATTCTTCTGGAACATTCGGAAGTATTACTCTAAATCGAAATGAATTACCTTATGGAACTTATAATATTTTTTTAAATGGGACCCACGATAATACAACTGAACAAGAAACTTTTATTGCAAGTTTTTATCCTGACAACATCTCTTCACCTGAATTAGTTTCCCCAGATAATAATTTAGCCAATGCTAACGTCAATCAAAATTTTGAGTGGTCAGGTGTTAATTATGCGGATAATTATAGATTCGAATTAAGTACAGTTGAGGATTTTTCTTCTCTTGTTAAAGATGAAAGAACTTTTGAAAATAAAATTTCAATTTCAAATTTAGACCCAGAGGAGACTTATTATTGGAGAGTGTCAGCTTTAAATATTTGCGGTAATAGTCCTCCATCGAATTCAAGAAAATTTTCTACAACTGTTATAAGTTGTAATTCGTATACATCAGATAATATTCCTGTCAATTTAAATGATGCAACTTCAGCACTGGAAGGGGTAACTGAGGTAAAAATAAATGTGTTAGATAATTTAAAGATCATCGACTTAGATTTAGAATTAAGTATTGATCATAGTTATATTCAAGACTTAACAATAATGCTGATTTCACCTGAAGGAGATGAAGTGATTTTAACAAAAAATTTGGGTGGTACAGGGATTAATTACACCAACACAATTTTTGATTCAGAGTCACCAAACCCGATACAAAATGGTGCACCTCCATTTACGGGTATATATAAACCAATTGGAAATCTTAAGGATTTTTACAACTTAAACTCAGGGGGAGAGTGGACTTTAAGAATTATTGATCAGTACCCAGTTGACACTGGTATTTTAAAATTTTTGGCATTAAAACTATGTCTAAGTGGTGAAATAAAATCTAATACAGATGGTGATTTAATTCCAAATGATGAGGACAATTGCCCCTTTGTAACCAATCCTGATCAAGCTGACTTTAATAATAATGGAATAGGAGATTTGTGTGATTTAAATGATCAAAGAAACATCAAAATTTTTAAGAAGGATGCAACTTGTAGAGGAAAACAAAATGGAGAAATTGAGATATCTGCAATAGCAGTTTTTGATTATGAGGTTGAAATTTCTGGAAGTAATGGCTATTATCGTTCATTTACAATGTCAAATCAAGAACTATTAATTCAAAACTTAACCCCTGGGACATATCAGATATGCGTAATGGAAAGAATTAGTAGTTTTCAAACTTGTTACACTACTGAGATAAATGAACCATTACCGTTAAATGTTACAAGTAAAATTAACAAGTCAAATAAAATTATAAGTTTAAATTTTGAAGGTAGTAAAAAATACATTGTTAATATAAATGGCAAAAAATTTACAACTCATGAAAACGAAAAAGATTTTAATTTAGCTAAGGGACTTAATATTATAGAAGTTAGTACCTCATTGGATTGTCAAGGAACTTATAAAGAATACATATATATAGACACGAAGTCACAAATATATCCTAATCCATCAACTGACAATTTAAATATTTTAGTTGGAGGTGATTCATTGCATTCAGAAATACATATAATCGATACTTTTGGTAATATTGTCTATTCTAAAAAAATCAAATTAGATTTTGCATCTAGATATTTTAAATTGGACATCTCTATCCTGCCAATTGGGAATTATTTTTTGAAGATTTATTCGAATTCAGGGTTTGAAACAATAAAGTTTATAAAGAAATGATTAAAAAATTTATCTCATTTTTTGTACTTATTTTAATTTTCTCTTGTAAAGAGTCGATCCCTGACCCCGAGCAGGTAGTATTAGTTAATCCCGAAAACAATAATACTTGTTTATTTTCAAATTCAAATTCAAATTTCGCGGAGGTAGAATTTAGTTGGACAGAATCAAAACATACTGATAACTATGATTTAATTATTGAAAATCAGATAACTAATGAAAATATATCAAAAACAACAAATTTAACAACATCTCAAGTTACTCTTGAGAGGGGAGCACCTTATAGTTGGTATGTAGTTAGTAAATCTGACTCAAGTGATAATATTGCATTAAGTGAGACTAGAAACTTTTATTTGGAAGGGCCTTCTCAGTTGAATCACATACCATTTCCTGCAAAGCTAATTTATCCTTTGAATGAATCTATTTTGAATTCAGTTAATATGGTCACATTTCAATGGGAAGGATATGATCTAGATGGAGATATTAAAAATTATGATTTAATTATTGAGAATGCTTCAAATGGTGCGGAAATTAAATATGAAAAAATTTTGATTGAAGCACTTGACATAGAACTTCAAAATGGGAATATTTATTTATGGAAAATAATTACTAGGGACAATGAAAATAACAATTCTACATCTGTCACTTCCAAATTTGAGTTAGCAAATTAGAAGTTTTAATTATTAAAATTATTCATCGCATTTGATGGTCCAAGTAGAGTATAAGAAAAAATTGCTTTTTCTGTTTTTATAAAATAAGTTTCTAAAACATCTAGTTCATTTTGATTCCATTTATCCAAAACAAATTGGGTTGTGTTTTGTTTAGTTTCATTTTTGATTCCAAACCTTAATCTACCATAATTACTAGTGCCTAATTTAGATTCAAGATCTTTAAGACCATTGTGACCTCCATCACTTCCCTTTGTTTTGATTCTAATTGATCCAAATGGGATATTCAAATCATCGCAGATAACTAGTAGGTTTTGAAGATTTATTTTTTCTTTAGCCATCCAGTATTTTACAGCGTCACCACTCTTATTTACGTATGTTGAAGGTTTTAAAAAAATAAAAACTCTGCCCTTAAAGTTGAACTTTGTGACTGCACCATACCTTAAATCACTAAATTTTAATTCTTTCCTTTTAGCTATATAATTCAATACATCAAAACCCAAATTATGTCTCGTTAAAGCATAATCTACTCCAATATTACCGAGACCAACAATCAAGAATTTTTTAGAAATGTCTTTTGGTTGAGGCTTTTTATTTTTAAAAGGGTTCCACCAAGACATCTAAGTTATTTTAAATTTAAGCAATAAACTATTCCTTTGATGGAGTTTCTTCTTTCACCTCATCTGAATCTTTTTTCTCTTCAGTTGAGTCTTCAGCTACTTCTTCACTCACTTCAGCTTCTGTTTCTTCAATTTCTTTTAATGAAGTTCTTGCAACTTTAACCTGACAAACTACCATGTTGTCTGGATGAAGAAATTCATAATTTTCGGTCTTTAAATCTGATGAGTAAAATTTGTCTCCTAATTCTAAGTTTGAAATGTCAACCTTAATAAAGTCTGGTAAATTTTTAGGAAGGGCTTTTACTTTTAACCTCCTTTGGTTAAGTATTAAAACACCTCCACTTATTAATACACCTGGTGCAGAACCTTCAGTTTTAACTGGTATTTCCATTGAAACTTCTTTCTTTTCGTTGAGTTGATAGAAATCAATGTGCAAAATTTTGTCTGATAAAGGATGGAACTGGATATCTTGTAAAATAGCATCCAATTCTTTTTTTTCTAGAATAATCTTTACTTTGTGGGCATTGGGAGTATAAATGAGTTTAGAAAAATCAATTTCTTTTGCAGTGAAATGTATAGGTTCATCTTCTCCATATAAGACACATGGAACCATATCTTGTTTTCTTAACTCCTTTGTTGATTTTTTCCCGAGAGATTTTCTTGTACTCCCGTTAATTGTTATCGATTTCATTTTTTTAATTTAAAAAGTTTTTGTCTATTGATTTGTTTAAATGAACATTCTTCATTGTTGATGCAAAAAGTTCAGCACAACTTAAAATTTTAACCTTTTTCGATTTTGGTTTAATTGGTATAGTATCAGTAATAATCAATTCTGCCAAATTGGATTTTTCTATTTTTTCATATGCATCACCGGATAAAATACCGTGTGTGCACACAGCCCTAACAGACAGAGCACCTCTTTGAATCATTAAATCAGATGCTTTTGTAAGTGTTCCAGCAGTATCGACCATGTCGTCAACTAGAACAACATTTTTTCCTTTAACATTACCAATAAGTTCCATACTATCGATAATATTTGCTTTTTTTCTTTGCTTGTAGCAAATCACAACATCTGACTCTAAAAATTTAGAATATGCATATGCACGTTTAGATCCTCCCATATCAGGTGAAGCTATGGTTAAGTTTTTTAATCTTAAGTTTTTTATGTGTGGTACAAAAATAGTTGATGCATATAGATGATCAACAGGCTTTTCAAAAAAACCTTGAATTTGATCTGCGTGAAGATCCATAGTAATTATTCTCGTAGCTCCCGCAGCTTCTAAAAGTTTTGCAACCAATTTTGCTCCTATCGGTACTCTTGGTTTGTCTTTTCTGTCCTGTCTTGCCCACCCAAAGTAAGGAAGAACAGCGGTAACGTGTCTAGCGGAGGAACGCTTGGCAGCATCAAGCATTAAAAGCATTTCCATAAGATGATCGGAATTTGGATTTGTCGAGCCAATAATAAATACCCTTGACCCCCGAACAGACTCTTCAAAAGAGGGCTGAAATTCTCCATCACTAAAATTGGAAAATTTAATTTTACCCAATTTAGCACCGAAATCTTTAGCTATATTGAAAGCTAAATCGTGACTTTGCGAACAGCTAAAAATTTTTGCCTCTGTCATGCTTATTTGGTAAGTTTAAATGGATTGCAAATTTAGAAATTTATTTCGTAATGTAACTTAGAAGGCAACATTTTTAAATGTTGCGATTATTTGTTTACATTTATGAAAATGCCTTGGTGGCGGAATTGGTAGACGCGCTGGATTCAAAATCCAGTTCTTTCGAGAGTGTGGGTTCGATTCCCACCCAAGGTACTTTTATACTTATAAGGGTTTATTTGACTTAAGTTTCAATTTCCATCTCATTGAATTTAATTTTTGTAAGCTTACTACAGTTCCACATTTTAATCCACTTGTTAAATTCTTCAACAGATCTTCTATTAACTTTCATCAATGGAACAATCTTTTCAAAATTATCAAGAGGTCTTATCATTCTGTCAATATTTGTAGCAAAAGCACAAAACTTTGGATATTTGAGTGAACCAAAACCAATGATAGAATACTTTATTTTGTTAGGTTGATTAAATTTTTTAAAACGAGACACAAAATCATTTGCATTTGATGGGGGGTCGCCTTCACCATAAGTTGAAGTAAGAATTATTAGAGTTTCTGCTTGATTATAAATTTTATAACTATTTAATGGTTTTATAATGACTTTCTCTCCAAAAGACAGAATTTGGGTACTCAAGAATTTAGCAAACTCAAATGTATTTCCTTTTTCAGAGCCAACAAGTATTATGTATTTACTGTCTTTTTCAGATGATAAATATTTTATTTTTAAGTTCTTAAGAGTTGATTTTGTCGAAATTTTAAATCCAGTGAATATAAAAAACAAAATACTGATAGATGAGACAAGCAAAATTATCGATAACAACAAATTTCCTTTTCCGGTGTGCAAATTGTAAAACCATTCTTTTGTGAAATAACTAAATGGATAAAAACTTTGAGAATAAATTCTGTTTGTATACTGATTTACCGTTACAGAGCGGTCAACTAGTTCAATTGCGTAATAGTCACTTTGAGATTTAGAAAATGGATAAATTATTTTTTTTACTTTATCGAGTGCAATCAAATCAAATTTCAAATATTTGTTATCAGATAAAATTTCTTCTTTAAGGAGCATAGAATTTCGTAAATCACCTACCACGAATCTGTCAAAAGTGAGGTAAGCACCAGAAATTGCTATTAGAAATATTGGTAAAGCAAAAATCCTGCTAAAAACAACATGATATTTTTCTGAAAAATTATTTTCTTTTATTTTTTTAAAAATTTTCAAAATTCCTCCCTGTCTTTGAATTAATAGCATTAGTCCAGTAAGGGTGATTAGTGAGAGAATAAATGAGATGATTCCAACAAAAACTCTTCCAATTTTTTTAAAAAAGAGGGATCTATGAAGATTTGTAAAAAAACTAAAAAATTTTGATTTTGGCTTCACCTTTTCAAGTATTTCACCATTAATTGGATTTAAATAAACTTCTTCAGTTTGATTTGAGAACGTCAAAACTTTGGCAGAAACAAAATCTTCATTTGTGATTTGGATCTCATATACTTCTTTAAATTTTTTATCCAAAACGCTAAGCGTTTCTTTTAAACTTATTTCATTTAAGTTATTAATTGAATAATTTTTTAGTGAATCGGTTATTGGCTCAAAAGCTAAAATTGCACCCGTAATGGAGGCCAAAATTAAAAATATCGATGCAACCGCTGCTAAACTGAAGTGACAATATCTCCAAATGGATAGTATCATAATTTAATTAGATAAGGTTCTTATAGTTTTAATAAATCCAGTTCCTTCAAAGCTATCATTTAGTGATTTTTCCGTTAATTCAAATGTTAAATCGTCTCTAAAGTATCCTTTATCCTCAACTGCTGTCTCAAATAAAATTTTGTATCCTTTGCCAATTTCACTTTTATTCAATAAGAGAGGAACTACTAGATTTTTCCCACCTCCAATGGTAGGACCTGTAATACCGTCAACGTGCGCGTAGTATGCATCATCGCCGATTAGCCCATTACTTTTTAAATTTGCCCAAAATAGCCTCATGTCAAAAAACCAAGTTTTATCTTCTCCAAGAACATAAAGGGTTTTTAAATATTTATCGTTTTCATCCATAAGCGACACCGCTATGTAAGCACCCTCTCCTCTGTATTCAATCATTTCTATTTTACATTTTAATAAAACATCCTCAGAATAATACTTACCAAGGCCAGATAAAAATAATAAGGATAAAAAAAGTATAATTAATCTCATTGAAAAATTAGTTTAAAAATAAATAATCTTTTGAGAGTTTACAGGTCAAATCATCTAATTCAATACAATCTTCTCCAAACAACAAATCCTTTAATGCATTGAATTCGCTTTTGTTAAAAATTAAAAACAAGTTTTTTTGTCTTGTTACAATGGGTATTTTCCTTGAAACTGTAGAATTGCATGAATCAATTTGAGAATCCCAGTATTCCGAATTTACAAAAGATATATATTTTTTAAAACTTAATAATTCGTATTTGTCAAATTCCAGAAAAACATTGTTGAATTGAAGTACATAGAGTCCACACACACATCTAGAAAGTGTTCCCACATTAGTCTGATTTATAATTTTTATTTTATTGCACATGATAATAGTTTTTAATTAAATTTTTACTTGAGTAGTGAAATATATATTTCTATTTGGAGAGGTTATTATCCCCGGTCCAGGATAACCAGTAGCTCTTCTGGTATAGTATGCTTTGTCAAACAAGTTGTTTATACCTAATTCGAATTTAAATCTCCCTGCTAAAAAGGAACTAGAAATATCAACTATTTTGTATGAAGGAATTAAACCTATCACACCACTGAGATTACCGCCTACAGCGTTGGAAGAGTCTGTGTATTGAGAAGATAAAAAAGTATATTGAGTACTGAATAAGAAATTCTTATATCCAAACCTCAAACCTGTTTTGATATTTGAATTAGGTATAAATTCAACTTTTTTACCAGTCACCCCGGGTTCCTCAGATTTTGTATATTCTGAATCAATAAATGAAAAATTCAGAAAAACGTTCAATAAATAATTGTTATTATTAATTCCTGAAAATTCTTTTAAATTTAGATCAATTAGTGATTCAACTCCTAAAATATTAGCATCACCAACATTTCCTCTTTCACTTTTCACACTTCCATCTCGGTATGCCCTTTGAACGAAACCAATTCTATCTTGGTATGATAGGTTGAAAAGACTTAGATCAAAAGAAACAATTTTATCAATATTTCCTCTAAGGCCAAAATCTGCTGTGAATCCCTTTTCATCCGCTATATTAGGGTTTATGCTAAAAGCTGGATTAATGATACTGATATCTGCAAAAGTAACTGATCTATAGTTTTGAGAAATGTTAGCATAGTATTCTATTTTTTCTGACCTCTTATAACTGAAACCCAAACCAAATAGCGTAAAGCTCCTTTTTCTACTTTCTGCTGAGTCAATTGAAAGGTTTAGGATTACGTTTCCAGCAGCATCTGTATTTATTTTTTTATAAGCCCCATCAGTTGCAGTTTTTATGTACTCGTATCTGGCTCCGGGAGTTATTGAAAATTTGTCATTTAAATAAAAAATATTTTCTGTAAAAAATGAAATGTTCTCATTGGGATAATTGTAATTTGATTGCAGTGAATAATTTGGATATTCATCCAATCTAAAATCAAATTCAGGTCTACTTGAATTCGACCCTGGTCCTTGTTGAGAAGTATTGTTGGATTTGTAAAATTTATTTCCTACCAGAAAAACCGAGTTGTATTTTGATATTTTATATTTTTTTAGCCACCTAGTCTCGAAGCCAAAGTTTTGAAAATCACCCTTGATCAAATCTCTTTCATCATTAGAGTCTATCTGGCTTACTCTGTTGCTTCTAAATCCCAGCGCATTTCTTTGTGCTTTAAGCCCAAAAAAATTAAAATTAAAATTTGAGTTATCAGAAAATTGATAATCAATTTTTGTGTTGTATAAAAACCAATTTAACTCAAACCAGTTTCTTGCCCTGTTACTTTGAAAGGGATTTTGTAAAAACATTTCATCTGAGAGACCCCCTGGTTGTTGGGCTAAGTAGTCTAAATAAGTGATTTCAAAACTAATTTCTAAATCTTTTATTTTTTTACTTAAACTAAAAAAGAAGTTGGATGAATTGAATGTGGAGTTCGGACGAAAACCGTCACCACTTTTGAAATTAAAAAATGTGAGATATTTAAAATCATTAATATTTCCTGACACAAGCGAAAAATTTGTATATAAATTGTTTGTTCCAAACGTATTTCTAGTTGTAACCTCTACAGGTTTATATGTAGTTGACGATTTAAGTTTGAAGTTAACAAGTCCTCCAAATTGTGTTCCATATTGTAGAGATGCAGCACCTCTTACAATCTGTATTTCTTCAATTGCTTCTGAAGGGGGAGTATAATAGCTCTCTGGATACCCAAGCACATCGGCACTAATATCATAATTGTTCTGACGCGTATTAAAATTTGAGGTTCTGTTAGGATCTAGACCTCTTCCTCCAATATGCAATTGAAGTCCAGCATCATCATTTTGATAAATATTTAATCCGGGTATTTGACTATATATCTGTCTTGCATTATTGGATGCGAGATTTGCCATTGATTGCTCTACTAATATAACCTCTGTTTTTTTTCCTGCATATATTGAAGTTTTTTCAAAATCCTTTAGTCTTGATAGTTGGAAAATTTCCCTTTTTTTTGCACTAATTACTACTTCTGATAAATCCTCTACCAAAGGTTTGAGGATAATTAAAACATCCTTATCTGTAGAAACATCTAATTGTTTTTCAAAAATTTCAAATCCCTCTGCTAAAAAAACAAGCGAAATATTTTCTTTATCAATTTCAAACGAAAACTCTTCTCCAATAGGAGCTTTTTTAATAAATCCTTGATCACGGTCGAAGATATCGACAAATTTTGTCTCAAGAGAATTGTCTTCATCGGTTTTGACAACGCAATTAACTTGGAATTGAGCATAACCATTTATCCAAAACATAAATATTATAATATTAAAAACCTTTGATTTCATGCTTGAAAGGGATAATCCAATTTTTATGTTTAAACGATTCTTCTATTTGGTATAAATCAGCTGTTGGGTCTACAAATCTTTGGCTAGGCCTACCATTTAAGGCAACAAAACTGTCTACATATACCTTTAAATTTTTGTGCCCTTGATTTTTAAAATGGTCTCCTAGGAAATGGGCATATTCTAAAATAAAATCTGGCTGAAAGCTCATTTGTTTTTCCTGAAAGGGTGTGAGAAAATCTTGGTTATCAACATAGAAAAACTTTTTAGTCACACTATCTTCAATTTTAAAAGTCGAGTATCCGCGCTTTTCCATTAGCATTACTCTCCATGAAAATCTATAACCCTCCTCATTCCAAAACAATTCTCCAGGGTATAGAAGGTGTCTTAAAGGCAGTAAAGTTTGAAGTGTTAAAAACAAAGCAACTATCAAAAGAGCGTAGTTGGATGACTTCAAATTTAATTCTTTTAAATTGGAGGATTTAACGAATAAAAGTCTTCTCAATTTTGATATTATTTTGTTATGAAATTTAGGTGAGAAGAAAATTAAAGCTGATACAATCATAATAAAAGGAAACATTCCTATTGGAGGGAAAAATATTTTAGTAAGAACATGAAATATGATTACAAAAATGAAGGCTAAAATTCTCGTTCTAGAATATAACAATAAGAATGGAATAAAAATATCATATAGCATTCCGCACCAGCTAACAAGGTAATGAAACCAAGGAAATTGCATTAAGTTTTCTCCTATAACAGGTAGATCATACTTTGATTTGAACCATATTGAGATTGGCTGAGCCTCGAATAACCAGTCGGAATTTAGTTTTGCAATACCGGCAAAAAAGTAGATAAGACATATAAATAACTTTAAACTATCAATGGACCACTTTGGAATGGATTTATAATTTTTTTTTGAAAAGTAATTATCAAGAGAGAAATATTTTCCCGCAGGCAGAAAGCACATTAAAAACGATAAACTGCTAATAAAATAATAATGGTTTAGATAGGTCGTTTTATCCATCAGTTCGATGTAGGTAAAGGTGAGGAAAAAAGTAACGATTGATAGCTTATACCTATATCCAAGTGCTACAAAAATGGCAGAAATCAAACACAATAAAAAAATTAAATAGGTAATATTCCCGTAGACTTTAACCCATTCAAAGCCAAAGTATTTAAAATGAAACTTAGGATTTAAGTATAAAAGCTCAATCCACCCGTACGACCAAAATCTAATTATTGATATGGCCATCATTAGTCCAAAACCAATTCTAAAAACTGCTAGTGGGGCAGGGTCTGCTTTTTTTTTATTAATGTAATTAAGAAACCAATTCTTTGTCAAGGTTAAAAATATTTTTCATCATTAAATCAATCTCCATCTGCATCAACGTAGTCAACACTAATATTTAATTTTTGAAGCATATCGACTTTGAGCATAACAACTCCTGCTTGGATGACATCATATGTCTTTAGCATTTCGATGTTATTTTCATTTACTTGATCAACAAAATTTTGTTTTAAAGAACCGATACTTTCAATGGAAGCTGCGATCTGAGCATCAATCTCATCACTTAATTTACTGGAAACTCCGTCTCCTTCAACAAAGTCTAAATATGATTTTAGGCTTAATCCAACATCTTCATTATCGCTATATGACCTGCCATTGAAAAAATTATCAACAGCATTAGCGGCTTCGATTGCCAAGGCTCTAGAATATACTCTTCCATAATATGCCTCAACTCTATCTGGAAGTGGAGAACCGGAAAATACACCAGCAGGTATACCTATTTTGTTAGCTCTAAACCCCTTCTCATAGTAGAAAATAAAATCATTTGTTAGTTTATTTATACTTGAGGTAGCTGTGTTATCGGTTAACTCAACGAAAGTATTCCTATAACCTTCTTCCCAGTCTACTTTGACAATATTTGTCAACTCAACCGCCTTAGATACTACATCCTTTAGGTATTTGGAATGAGAACTATCTGAAACTAAATATTTAGAGACTATACTATCGTCATTTTCCCCTATGCCAAATAATAAATAATCAATTGCTGCAAATCCTTGAGAGGTAAAATTTTCTGCTTTGTCAAGATCATAAGAACCACTATCTATATTAGAGTCAACTCTGTCTCTGTTAACCGGATATAGGTTTAATCTGTTTTTAAAATAAATTTCTTCTGCCTTACCGATATCAAACATTTCAACAAATTGCCAAGATTTATAGGATATGAGCCATTTTTCTCTAAGCTGAGATAATTTTTCTTGGTCTGGATTGTCAATAAATGAATTCGTAGCTTCTAAAAGTTGAAATAAACTTTCATTAAAACTTTCTAATGAAGGGATAATAATTTTATCTGCCCAAAAAGTAAGCATGGCTCCTCTGTCGAACTCTGCTGGTACTGTAGTAGTTGATGAACTAGTTGTTGAACTTGAAGTGGTTGATGAAGCATTGTTATTTATTATTACTGGCGAATTAATTGAAGTGCTCTCACTGCTATCACTCCCAGCACAGCTTATAAAGAGCATTATCAATATTATTTTTAACAAAAATTTTAATCTCATTTTTTTACTTTTAAATTTTTTTATAAAATAAACAATCGGTGGGTAAAGATGGCCCACCGATTGTCTTCTAAAATTAAACTGCGTAATAAAAGGATTTGTTTATAGTTAGAATATAGAGTTTTAAAAAACACAGTTAATTTTAATTTTTATGGAGAACTTAAACCAGTTGCTGCTTTAAGTTGAGCTGCCATATCATCCAGTTCTGCAGGAGTTCTATCCCAAAAACCATTTCCAGCTGCAAGTGCATCAAGCATTGTATTAACTTCACCATTGGTCATGTATGGCTCACCATCGGCAGCTTTGGTAAATTGCATACCTAAAATAAATCCATAAGCCTCTGAGAGTGCGTGATGGGCAGCAGCCCACTTTCCAGCAGCAATACTCGTTGAACCTTTTTCAATGTAGTAGAATGCTTTGTACCCAATTACTTTAGAAAGTTCAGCAGCTACAATTGCTGCTTGCTTATCTCTTTCATCGTAATCTTTTGCAACAATAGCAGCTCTACCAAGGGTAAATGCATCATAGATCTTTTTGGTAATACCGTCCTCGTTACCTTGGCTATTAATTTTGTTGAGATAATAATTTAAGTGAGCTCTGTCACCTTCTGCTGCTAGACCAGGAACAAATTGATTATCTAGTCCTTGAAGATATCCAAAGCCCTCATCCCAGTAATGTTCCATTTTAGTGATTGTTAATTCAGTTTCACCTGGAAGAGCGTAACCGTACACTCCATTATCGTTGTCCTCTCTAGCGGTTCCGCTATCTAGTTTTCCAACGGATAAATATTGGTTAATGATTTGATCAACTTGTAGGGCTCCAATTAAACCTTTTGAAAAAATCTGGTTGAATTCAAAACCTTTACCATTTATTTTAACTTCTCTTGAACCATCAGATTCAGTGTAGAGACCAGCAACACCGGCAGACGCAGTAGTACCACTGTTAACAGCTGGTGCAACTACTTCGGCAAATTCAGTAATCCATGAGTCAAAAAGTGGTTTTACGGTAGCCGATGCTATTGGAGACGCAGCGGTTTTGTTACCACATTTTTTAGACCCATCTAAGGAAGAATCGGTAAAACCAGTACCATTATTGAACATATTATCAAGTAGAGTTTTGGTGCTTGCCGCATCATTCATATCTTTTTTTAACTCAGTAGCTTGATCTAATCTTGTAGTCTGTCCAGTATAAAACACAGTTGACTTACCTTTTCTAGTGAAACCGTAATCTTCTGGTGGGAAAAGCACATTTACAGTTTCAGTGACTGTATTTGTAACTATTTTTTCTACCTGGACTTCTACTGGAAAGTCCACGTATTCTTTTACAATAACCTCCTCTGTTTTTGTACAATTTAAAAATGTCAGAATGGAGATTAACATTATTGTCATGTTTCTCATATTTATGTTATTTATAATTAGTCTAAATAAATTCGACACGAATATATTGTAAAATCTTTTACAAAGCAAATTATTTAGAATTATTCTAAATAATAAAAAACTATACTATATAGGAAACAATAATTAAGGGGGTATTCCCCCAAACTATCTTGAATTTATTTGACCAATTATAAAAAATAGAAAAACAGGAATACCCTTATGAAGATTTTGTTACACCTAAAACTGGATGTATTTTAAAATTTATGCCCAGGAAAAACACAACATTCCCTCAGCAGCTAAATTAGGATTTGGACAACTTTGGGTATTGAAGTTTTTACAATTAGAACAATTTGAATTTTTAGTTAGAGCTTGTTTAAAAACGTGATCAGAACATACTTTATCTACATCTACTTCTATATTATGTTTTGAACAATCAAAAGTAGAAGTTATATTTTCACAATTTAAACAAGACGTTATTGATTTAACTTCCATAATTAAAATTTTATTCAAATCTAATTACAAAAACGTTTAGAATAAATATAAATAACTGTTAATCAATAATTTATATTTAGATTAATTAAAAATAAAATATTCCTAGTCAGCTATGATGCTATATCTTGTCTTATCTGCCCCACAGTCAAAATTAACTTGGTTAACACCTAAAAACATCCTAGTGGATGCTTTTTTAAATCCATAATATTTTTGTGGATCTAAAGAGTCCGGAACAACTAAATTTAGATTTTCTCTACAGCTTTCATTAAACTCACTGTTGGACGTATACATAATGTCGTATCTGTTGCAAACGTGTCTTAAATTTAATGCATCATGACCTAATTCATGATACATTAAGTCAAACCTTCTCATAACAGACTCCTGATTCCAGTAGCTTTCTTTTAATTCTATAATGATATCATCATCGCAAACTCTTTTTGCAACACCTATTGCACTACCTCTTTCCCATACATCATCGTTAATAACGGAAATAATCATTTCTTTATAATCAATTTCCACTTCTAAATCAGACGCATCTCTAAAAAAAGCTGTTGCATAATCATTCGGGTCCTGTAAATCAAGGTCCTCATAGTTAGGGTCAATTCTGTAGTCTACATCTTCGGGGCAAGGTTCAATTTCAAATGAATCAAAAATTAAACCAAGAGATGTGGATTCTATTTCTTCTAAATCTGGATTAGCATAAATATTTCTTTTGGTTAGAAACAAATTGTTTTTTTCAAAAAAAAGGTAATACTCAATAACTCCTTTTTTTTTGTAATCTTCTATCCAATCTGTTTTAAAAGAGTATCCCTCACCATTATTTTGTAATAATCTAAAATCTTCTCTTAGGTTTATTATTTCTGTTTGCCAGCAATTTATCTTGCTATATTTATTCTCCTGTATACTTAACGATAAATCATTTAGATTAAAATTTATAATTAACTTTCTATCATTCAAAGTGAATTGATATTTTGATTGAACCCTTTCAAAAAAATAATTATAAGTTATCTCAGGGATTACAACAGTTTTATCTTCAGAATCCTTGGAGCAACTTATAATTAAAAACGAGAATATTGCAAAATAAATGCTCCTCAGAGTTTTGCTAGGGTCTAAAATCAAAAAGATATGTTCGAAAGCTTCACTTTTCATAAAATCATTCAAAATTATAAAATTTACCTAACCAATTAAAAATTTATTTATTGCCTAATAAATTATTAATTTCAGTCAAAGAAACTTTGGTTGTTGCACCTCTTTTAGAAGCAACTAGTGCAGCAACTGCACATGCCTTTTTTAAAATTTCCTGAGGTTTCGTTTTATTTAAAATTCCTTCTACTAGGGTCGCTAAAAAGGAATCCCCAGCACCAACAGTATCTGATACATTTATTTTAAATCCGTCTTGAAAGTAAAAAGTATTGTTGGTATAATAACACGCACCTTTTTCACCCATAGTAACACAAATATCATAGGTCTTAGTTTTCTCTGAAATTGTCTTAATCATGTTTTCTAAAGATGTTTTTTTCTTAGTGTATATCGAAGAAATTTCTGTGATTTCCTCGTGGTTGAATTTTATAAAATCTGAGCACATCATCAATTCCTTTATTAAGTTCAAGTCGTAATATGGAAATCTTAAATTTACATCGAATAATTTAAAGGGTGCTATTTTTAAAAGTTCCTTAAGAGTTTCTCTAGATGTTATATTTCTGCATATTAAACTACCAAATACAAATATTGAACAATTTTTAGTCAAGTCAATATTTTTTGAATTTAGAGATATATCGTCCCAGGCAACAGGATTTAATATATCGTAATCTGCAATTCCGTTTTTATCAATTGAAACATTAACTTCACCAGTTTTATAAATTTTTGATATTTGGAGATGTTCAGTATCTAGACCGTTTTTATTTAAAAATTTTATAAGCTTCTTTCCTAATGCATCATCTCCAACTTTGCTTATAATTGATATGGATTTCTCAAAGGAATTCAATCTATATCCGAAATTTAAAGGGGCACCACCTGCTACTTTTTCGGATGGTAATTTATCCCATAAAACCTCACCGAAACTAACTACTTTAGACATTATCTTTTTATAAGTTCATTTGACAAGGTTTCCAAGGATTTACCTTTTGTTTCTGGCATTGAAAAAACAACAAATACTAACTGAAAAATCATCATTATTAGGAAAATAAGAAAAACATAGGATGCACCTATACTACTAAATAAAAATGGAATCATAGACGGAATAAGAGCTGCTAAAACCCAGTGTGTGGAGGTGCCAAAAGATTGTCCGCTACTTCTAATATGGTTTGGGAAAATTTCTGAAATATAAACCCAGATAACACTCCCTTGTCCAATCGCATGTGCGGCAATAAATAAAAAAAGTGCTGCGGGAAGAATAATCCCACCCCAAGAAAATAAAAAGGATAAAAAGATAAAAGTAAGAGAAATTATGTATCCTATAGATCCAATAATCATTAGTACTTTTCTCCCTACTTTATCAATCAGTGATATACCTATGATAGTAAATATTAAATTTGTAACTCCAATTCCAATACTGCTTAAAAACGCAGAATTTTCTCCTAACCCGCCTTCCTGAAAAATTCTTGGTGAGTAATACAAGAATGCATTTATACCTGAAAATTGATTAAAAAAAGCAATCATAAAAGCTAGATATAAAATAAATCTATATTTAATGTTAAAAATACTTTCATCTTTTTGGAATTCATTTTTAGTTTCGGAAATTTCTTTCATAAAAATTTCCTTTTCTGAATTTGAAAACAATTCTTCATAAATATGTTCAGATTTTGCAATATAACCGTTTAAATAAGTCCATCTTGGACTTTGAGAAATATACATTATCATAACCGTATAAATAATCGCTGGAATTGCTTCAATTCCAACCATAATTCTCCAACTGCTTTCTCCAAATTCTTTTAAGAAAAAATTAGACACAAAAGCAAAGAGAATTCCTACAACAATGTTGAGCTGATAGTATCCTACAAGTTTTCCTCTTTCATTCGGAGCCGAAATTTCTGAGATATATGCTGGTGCAGCAATGGTAGAGATTCCAATTCCAACTCCTCCTATAAATCTAAAAAACGCAAATGTTATTGGATCTGACGAAATTGCAGAACCTATTGCAGATATTGAGTAAAGATAACCTATCCAAAGTAGAGTTTTTTTTCTTCCGAAGTAATTTGTTGGTAAGCCACCAAAAATAGCACCAATTACAGTTCCCCACAAAGCCATCCCAATTACCACTAGCCCGTGAAATAAATCTGTGGATTGCCATAAATCTTGTAGCTTTTGGTCTACTCCAGAAATAACAATTGTATCGAATCCAAATATAAACCCTGCGAAAGCAGCTGTGTATGAATACCTTAGTCTTTTTTTGATTTTATTCATATTATATATTGCAAAGGTACGGTCAAATGATTTATTTGTAAATTAGTCAGAAATAATAAAAAAATTGAAAAATAAACTTCTAATTATAACAGCATCATATGTATTCGCAATTGGATGCAACAATGATAAAAATCAGTCGGAAGAGGAATTAATTAAAAGAGCACACGAAATACACAGTAAGGTTCTTACTCTAGACACCCATGCCGACACACCTCTTAGAATGATTGAACCAGGTTTTGATATGTCGGTCAGACATGATCCAAAAGAAACAGGTTCTAAAGTAGATTATCCAAGAATGAAAGAAGGTGATTTAGATGCCATCTTTTTTGCTGCTTTCGTTGCTCAAGACATAAGAGATGATGATGGTAATGGGAGAGCTAAATCACTATGCTTACAAATGATAGATTCAATAACTACATCTATTGATAGAAATTCTGACAAAGTTGGTTTAGCATTAAATCCTGACGATGCATATGCTTTAGAAAAGGAAGGAAAACATGCCATTTATATAGGGATTGAAAATGGATATCCAATAGGCAGCGATATATCAAATGTTGAACTTTATTTCAATAAAGGTGTGCGTTATATCACCTTGGTCCATTCTTCAAATAATGATCTCGCTGATTCAGCCACTGATCCGGATGGGATGGAACATAATGGAATAAGTGATTTAGGATCAAAGGTTATTGGCGAAATGAATAGATTAGGAATAATGGTCGATGTTTCCCATGGAAATGATAGTGTTTTTTATGATGCCATAAAAATATCTAAAGCTCCTATAATTGCAAGTCATTCAAATGCAAGGGAGGTAACTAATCACAAGCGTAATTTTACAGATGAAATGCTGAAGTTAATTGCAAAAAATAGGGGAGTGGTTCAATTAACAATGTTAAGTAATTATTTGCGTGAAGCTAAGCCTAATATAAAGCGTGATTCAGCGTTAGCAGCATTTCGATCAAATATGAAGGCAGTTTCAGAAATGAATGTAGATGAGCGTGATGATTACAGAAAAAAAATAAATCTAATAAACAAACAATATCCTGACCCATCAGCAAATGTAGGTCACGTGGTTGACCACATCGATCATATAGTCAAAATTGCTGGGATTGATCATGTTGGTATTGGTTGTGATTTTGATGGAGGTGGTGGCATTGACGGTGTTTATGATGTCAGTGAAATAAAGAATATTACAGTTGAGCTTGTTAGGCGAGGTTACAATGAAGCCCAAATTGAAAAAATTTGGGGCGGAAATTTATTACGTGTCTTCAGAGAAGTTCAAGCTTACGCAGAAAAAGTAAGAACCAATTCAATCTAGTTTATTTAATTGAAAGGTAGCGTGTATCAATGGTTTCTTGCTTTATTTCTCTCATCTAGTGTTACTTTTGCTCATCCTTTAAGGTTATCCTTGTGTGAAATTGAATTTTACTCAAAAAAGAATCTACTTAGCGTTAATTTGAAACTTTTTTTAACTGATGTCAACGAAGCTTTAGTATTTGACCCATACAGTAAAGAATTGGCCTTTTGTCAGCCAAATGAACACTCCGATGCAGATAAAATGTTGATGGATTATCTAAACAGATTTTTTTATGTAAAATTTAATAAAAAAAAAATCGGTCTAGAAATAAAGAAAAAAAAACTGAGTGGGCAGGGAGACAATACGGCCCTTTGGATATACCTTGAAAAATCTGTGGAGGGGAAATTTAACTCTATGGAAATAAAAAATGCAGTCTTTACAGATTTATTTTATGATCAAAACAATATAGTTTATATTCATGTGAATGATGAATCTAAAAGTATAATGTTGAATAAAGAAACATCAACTTATGAATTAAATTTTTGAAATGAATCCATTTAAATTTTACCTTAAGTTGGGTTTCGAGCACATATCTAATCTAAATGGATATGATCATATCCTTTTTTTAATAGTCCTGTGTGCTGTTTACAGGATACAACAGTGGAAAAAAATTCTTATTCTTGTTACCGCATTTACCATTGGACATAGTATAACCTTGGCCTTAGTTTCATTTGATTTATTTAACATCTCCTCAGGTATTATAAAGTTCCTTATTCCCACAACCATATTTATTACTGCTTTGAACAATGTAATGGGATCAAATCTAAAAGGGGAATATGCTAATATGAGTAAAAATTATTTTATGGCACTTTTCTTTGGACTTATTCATGGTATGGATTTTTCAAACTATTTTAAGGCTTTAATTTTAGATAAGTCATCAATAATTAAACCATTATTTGGATTTAATTTAGGAATTGAATTTGGACAACTAATAGTTGTATTTTTTATTATTTTAATTTCATTTTTCTTTCTAAATGTAATTAAAGCAAAAGACCGTGATTGGAATCTTTTCGTCTCAGGTGCTGCGGCTGGAATTTCCTTTATTTCAATGTTAGAAAATAAATTTTGGTAGTATTTATATCAATTTAATCCTCTACCAAGGTATAGAAACAATAAATCAAAATCTTATTTAGATATTTAAAATAATTATTGAATCAAACTAATTAGATTTTAAAATCGTGAACAGATTTTTTATCTTTTAATAATTTTTTAAGTTCAGAGGGTACATCCCAGTGGTTGCCAAATTTAGATTTAAATTCCTCGCAATCTTCTATAAAATTATCTATTCCGACATAATCTATGTAGGATAAAGCTCCACCCGTATAAATTGGGAAACCCCACCCAAGAACGGAACCAATATCTCCGTCAGTTGTAGAACGAAGTACTCCTTCAGTAAGACATCTGAAGCTTTCGAGCGATTGTCTGTGCAATAAACGTTTTGAAATCGTATTTTCTGAGAACACATCTTTTTTTTGATTAAATACCTCTTTCAATCCTTCCCACAATCTCTTTTGTTCTCCTTTTGGATAATCGTAGAAACCAGCACCGTCTCTTTTACCAGTTCTATTATGAGTATTTATTAATTTTTTAACTAAGTCGTAAGTCCTTTTTTCTGAATCCTTTTTTTCAGAAGGGTCACTTTCAAAAACATGGGCGCTAAGTGTTAATGAAACTTCATCGTGAACAGCAAGCGGCCCTACAGGCATTCCTTTTTTAATAGCTATTCTTTCAATTATTTGAGGAGCTACTCCTTCTTCTAGAAGAAACATTCCTTCACTAACATAAGTTCCAAAACATCTAGATGTAAAAAACCCTCTACTATCATTAACTACTATAGGTACTTTTCTAATAGCAACTGTGTAATCGATAGCTGCTGCAATTGCTCTATCCGAAGTTTTGTCCCCAACAATGATTTCAACTAGTGGCATTTTGTCAACTGGAGAAAAAAAGTGAATTCCAATGAAATTTTGAGGTCTTTTAGAAGACTTGGCCAGCAAACTAATCGGGATGGTTGAAGTATTTGAACCATAAATTTTATCCTCTCCTAAAACAGCCTCAGTTTCTTTGGTAACTTTATCTTTTAAATCTACATTTTCAAAAACTGCTTCAATAATTAAATCGCTGCCTTCGACATCTTTTGGATTGTCAGTTGGTGTAATCTTAGATAAAGTAGTTTGTTTTTTTTCTTCTGTTGATCTCCCTCTTGAAATTGCTTTATTAATTAGTTCTTCAGAATATGATTTACCTTTTTTTGCTCCATCAATAGTAACATCTTTTAAAATCACTTCCATTCCAGCTCTAGCAGAAACATAAGCAATTCCAGAACCCATCATTCCTGCTCCTAAAATTCCAACTTTATTAATCTCGTACTTCTCCTCGTTTTCAGGTCTTGCTTTTCCTTTTGCAGCACCTTGAATCCCGAAGAATCCGGTTCGAATCATATTTTTTGCCTCTTTGCTTGTAACTGCCTCTATAAAATAACGAGCTTCAATTTCAAGTGCTCTGTCGATTGGTATTTGTATTCCATCATGGATAACTTTGAGAACCTTTTGAGCAGATGGATAATTTCCATGGGTGAGTTTACCTACATTCCCTGATGCTCCTGCTAAAGTTTGAACACCATTAGGTGTCCAAATACCTCCTCCTGGGATTTTATGTTTTTTATTATCCCATGGCTGAACAGGATTTTTAATATTTATTATGTGTTCTTTCGCCTTGGTAATCATCTCTTCTTGAGAATCAACAACTAAATCTATTAATCCATCATTTAAAGCCTTTTGAGGTCTTGCCTCAATCCCTTGAAGAATGTACATTAGAGAATTTTGTAAGCCTAGGATATACGGAGCCTTAGAAGTACCTCCAGCACCTGGAAATATTCCAGCTTTTATTTCAGGGAAACCGATTTTAATTTTTGTTGAGCTTAGTGATATTCTGAAGTGGCAAGACAAGCAAAGCTCGAGACCACCTCCTAGTGCAGTTCCATTAATTGCTGCTACAAATGGTTTTCCAGAAGTTTCAATTTCTCTAAGTCCTTTGTGAAAAAACATAATCCCTTCAAAAAACTCTTTTTTATCTGTTATAGGTTTTGCGAGCATTCTCAAATCTCCACCTGCCATAAAAATGGGTCTGCCTGATGTAACGATTACTCCTTTTACATTTTTATCTTCTATGGCAATTTTTGCTATTTCGAAGTACCTGGTAATAAAATCAAATGTGAGCAGATTTGCCGGCTCCTCTTTTTGATTTATTTCGATTAAAGCAACTCCATCTTTATCTACAGAGTAACTCAAAAATTTATCTTTAATACTTTTCATTATATTTAAACACGTTCTATAATTGTTGCAATTCCCATTCCTCCTCCTATACAGAGGGTTATTAACCCAGTATTCAAATCTCTACGTTCAATTTCATCCATTATGGTCCCGGTTAATATACATCCTGTAGCTCCTAAAGGATGTCCCATAGCAATTGACCCACCATTAACATTGACGACGCTAGGATCTATACCTGTTTTTTCCATAAATAGCATCGGAATAGCAGAAAAAGCCTCATTAACTTCAAAAAGATCAATGTCACTTAACTTCATACCTGATTGTTTCAATGCCTTCATTGAAGCTGGTGCAGGGCCTGTTAGCATAATTGTTGGATCAACACCTTGAACAGCGGCAGTTAAAATTTTGAATCTTGGTCTAAGATTTAATTTCTCACCAGCATCTTTATTACCAATTAAAGTAATTGCGGCTCCGTCAACAATTGCGGAAGAGTTTCCTGCGTGATGTACATGATTAATTTTTTCAACCTCTGGATACTTATCTAACGCAACATCATTGAACCCTCCCATTCCTCCTATCATTTCAAATGCAGGCATCAAACTAGATAATCCCTTAAGATTTGTATCAGGACGAATATTTTCATCAGTGGAAAGTATTTCAATTCCATTGTTGTCCTTAACGGATATTCTAGATTTAAAATAATTATTTTCATCAGCTTTAGCAGCTCTTTTTTGAGATTCAACAGCATATTTGTCAGTGTCTTCTCTAGTGTAACCATATTTTGAAGCGATTAAATCAGCAGAAATTCCCTGAGGAATTATATTTCCTGGTATTGCAAGATTGGGATCTATAAACATACCTCCACCATCGGAACCCATTTTCACACGAGACATACATTCAACACCCCCTGCAATAATTAAATCTTTGTAACCAGATTTTATATAGGCCGATGCTTGATTGATTGATTCAAGACCTGAACCACAAAATCTATTCAAAGTTACACCGCACAAGTGATCACCATATTCAGCAGCTTGTGCTGCAGATTTTGCAATATTTGCCGCCTGGTCCATAACTTGAGTAACACAGCCTAGAATAATATCCTCTACCAAAGTTGTATCGATACTATGTTTCTCTTTTAAATGTACCATGGTTTGTTTTACAAGTTCAGTAGGGGTTATACCTAGTAAGGCACCTTTATTATTCCCCTTACCTCTGACTGTTCTTACTGCGTCATAAATATATGATTCCATAGAATTAAGGTAATTTAATTAAGTATAACAATTTACAATAATGAGATTGAATTGGTCTTAAAAACCCATCAAAAAATTTTACAGATTTTTTAAATTTATTTTGAAGCTTTTTTTTGTTTTTTATCTTGTTCTTTTCCTTTTTTTGCACTTGGGTCTTTACCAAACATACGTTCTAGACGGTCAGGAATATAATTTTGGTTTTCATCCTCCTCGTAACCCATTGAGGTGCTGATGACCCCATATGCGACAATACCTCCTATAAGAACAAAAATCGCTATAAATACGGCAACTATCTCATTCATAACTGTTTGTTTATATTAAATATACAATTTTTTTATCCCTTTGGTTTATTTTTTTCTTTAACTAACTTCTTCTTTTTGTTTTTTACATGCATGTCCAGCCATCGGTCTTGTTCCCAAATAAGATGTAATATCGATTCTTTAGCTCTATAACCGTGACTTTCTTTTGGAAACATAACAAGTCTCGTAGTTGCACCGAGTCCTTTTAGTGCATTAAAATATCTCACGCTTTGTAATGGATAGGTTCCTGAGTTGTTATCTTCCTCACCATGAACTAACAAGAGCGGTGTTTTCATTTTATTAGCGTGCATGAAAGGCGACATCGAATAATAAACATTAGGAGCTTCCCAATAGCTCCTTTCTTCGCTTTGGAATCCAAAAGGAGTTAAGGTTCTGTTATATGCTCCACTTCTAGCAATTCCCGCAGCAAATAAATTACTATGACTTAATAAGTTAGCAACCATGAATGCTCCATAACTATGTCCACCAACTCCAACTCTTTCTCTATCAATAAAGCCCAATTTATCCACAGCATCTATAGCAGCTTTTCCATTTGCAACTAGTTGCTTTCTAAAAGAATCATTTGGCTCTTCATCTCCTTCTCCTACAATTGGAAACTCAGCTCTGTCTAATACAACATATCCTTGTGTTGCCCAATAAATTGGATTTCGCATAGATGGATAAGTGAAGGTATTCGGATTACTTCTCTTCTGAGAGGCAGTAGACTTATCTTTGTACTCTCTTGGGTATGCCCACAAAATCATAGGTTTTTTATCTTCTACAGATGCATCTTCAGGCAAATATAATACTCCGCTTAAATCAAGACCATCGTCTCTTTTATAGGTAATGATTTCTTTTTTAACTTTTTCAAGTGCTTTAAAGGGGTTTTTAAAAAATGTGATCCTTTTAAGCTTGTTTAAGCTAACATCCCTAAAGTAATAATTTGGATATTCTTTTGGTGACTCGATTCTTACAAAAGCCACTTTTTTTTCTGGATCATAATCGATAATATTTTCATATTTTTTTGTGAAAGAGGATTGGTATAGTCTTTCTTTAGAATTTTTCTCCAAATTTATTTTATCAATAAAAGGGAACTGACCTTTATCGGTGAATCCAGAACCTATAAGGTAAGCAGTATTATTTTTTATATCTAGTACTTTGGTTTTGTATTTACTATTTTTCATTAAAAAGCTACCAGGATCAGAATAAATGTCCTGATAATTTCGATTTTCAATAACCGAAGCTTTCTTAGATGTTTTAGATGGATTGAATAAATAAGTTTTTACATTTCTATTGTTCCACCAAATGTCATTTGCTATAGCTATATTATTATTTCCCCAAATAACATTTGATAAACGGTTATTTACTTTAAGTATTAATTTGGGTTCACTATTAAATGGATAATCCCACTGGTAAAGAGCATCTCTATATTCAACTTTATTTTGGGGATCTCCATTATCTAAAGCCTTAAAGAAATATAATGATGAGCCAAGATCTTTTCTCCATCCAATATTTCTAGGTTCTGTTGTTGTCGACATTCTACCTTTTGGCAGTTCCTCTGTAAGTGGAGAGTCTTGAATAACTTTTACTAAATCACCATCATTACTATAAACTCTATACTCGGTTGGAAATCTGTAGTAGGGGACTAAATATGAAAAAGGTGTTTTTATAAAACTAACCATAACCAGGTTACCATTCGGAGAAACTGAAACTGAGCGGTACATTTTAGATTCTAAAAACTTTTTTTCTCTTCCTTCAAGATTTATTTTAACAATATTTGATAAACTTAGCTGAGTGAAATTAAATGCATCGTCAGGATTTTTGATTAAATCCTGATATGTTCTGTTTTGAGCTTTTTGTCCTTCATTTTCAGTTATAGTAGGTCCTGTTGGGACAATACTATTTCTATCGATCAAAGCTTTCCTACTATCCGGGATGGTTTTTATTAAAAGTTCATTACTGTTCTTTAACCATGTAATAGGATTTCCAAGGGTTGCATTTATGTTTGAACCGTATATCCTCTTGGTTGTAAGGGTCTTTAGATCAGCTATCCATAATTCCACTCCTTTATTTGTGGTATTTGTTAATGCAATTTTGGACTCATCTGGAGAAATATTAAAGTTTGAAAGCTTTGGATTTAATGGTAAGCCTTGTAATTGTGAGGGCTCTTTAGTTTTTGATAAGTTTAAAACTTTAACGTTTTTGTAGTAAGTTGTTCTACTTCCAATATATTTTGATGGGTTGACTCTAAGTCCGGCAATTCTAAGTTCTTTTTGAGATAAATCGGAAATACTTTTATAAGCATCTCTGTATAAAAGAACAAAATTTTCATTCTTACTGTCTTTAATAACTGAGGGAGCAAGCTCAACGTCAATTAATTCTAGTAGTTCTTTCTTTGGAATTTGGTAAGATGTTTTTTCTTGTGATGATAAAAGAAAAGATGTTAAGATTAATATTGAGGGAATGAGTTTTTTTTTCATTTTAAAATTTTAAGTTTTAAGGAAAAAAAAGGAGATCCTTATGATCTCCTTTTTTTAAAAAAATATCTGCTTTATTTATTAATATCCTGGGTTTTGTGCAATTTCTTCATTGGAATTAACCTCTCCGTCAGGAATTGGAAGAATAAAAAGATTATTAGGGTAGCTTAAATTACATGCTTCAGGGACTGAAGTACAGTCTAAAACCCTTGCTAAACTTTGCTTTCTTCTATTAATATCAAAAATTCTGTGACCTTCAAAAGCCAGTTCTGCTCTCCTTTCATTATAGACCTCCGTCATAAGCGCAGCACCAGTTGCGGTGACAGCTGCGATTCCAGGATTAGCTCTCTGTCTAATTATATCAACATCAGCTTGAGCGCCAGCATCATTTCCAAGGTTTGCTCTTGCCTCAGCTCTATTTAAATAAACCTCTGAAAGTCTTATAACAGACACATTATCTGTACCATTAAGTGGACCTTCACTAGGCCATTTATCAACTCTAGCTGGGCCAAGAGGCGCTTTAGCAAAATCTCCAATTAAATTACTATCATAAGTAATCATAGTTCTTCTGATGTCACCGTCTTCCATTAGTGCATACCAATCATTTGAGGGAAGATAATCTCCATATCCAGTCACCTTATACATACCTCCAATATGGTTTGAGCCAGTATTGTCAGTTGTATTATAGATCATCTCAAAGATTGCCTCTGATGACAAACCATCAATAAACTGAGTCGGGTATAAATCTCGACTTACAAGTGAATAACCATAATTGTTAATTACACTTGTTGCCTTTGCTTCGGCATTAGACCAATCTTCCATGTATAGATATACCCTTGATAAAAGTGCTTCAGCAGCTGCTTTAGAAAAGTAACCAGCGTTCTTCTGAGAAGTTGTAATTAAAGTCACAGCCTGGTTTAAATCAGATATAACCTGAGCATAAACTTCGGAGACAGTACTTCTTGCAGGTTTGTTTTGAAAATCAAACTCCAATACGATAGGAACTCCAGCGTGTCCAGCACCAGCAGAGAAAGAATAAGGTTGAGCATAAAAATTACACAGCATAAAGTAAGCAAGTCCTCTTATTCCGTAAGCTTGCCCTTTAAGAGTGTTTAAATCTGCAGCTAGATCTGCCCCAGCATCAAATTCAGAGTTAATAACCGAATTTGCAATATTTATAGCTTCATAAAATTCTCTCCAAATATCTTCTGGAATAAAATCTGTTTCACTCCCATTATATTCAGCCCATTCTTTTGCTCTATTTGCACTTGCATTCTGTTTTACATCTTCCCCCATCACATCTGGAACAAGTAAAGTATATCTGCCATAAAGTGCAGCATTTCCACCACCTTGCAGTTGGTCATGAAGACCTAAAACAGCAGTGTTAAAATCATCAAACGTCTGCAAAAAAGCCTCGTTTGATATATTTTGTTGCGGCTGAAGATCAAGAAAATCATCTGCACATGAAATCAATGATATCGACAGCACTAACAAAAAACTACGTTGTAAAATATTTTTCATTTTATTCATTTTTAAAAATTAAAATCCAATGGTTACTCCCAAACTTGTTGTTTTGGAAAGTGGTGTCATTGTGTTATAGATTCCATCAATCGCTTGATCAGGATCAAACGGTAGATTATCAGCTTTAGTCCATGTCCAAATATTATTCATATCTAGATAAACTTTAAATTGGTTAATACCAATATTTCCAAACAAATCAGTAGGAACATCGTAAGATAAGTTCAATGATTTTAATCTTACATAGTCCCCTTCATATAAGTACCTACTGTTTGGTCTTTGATTTGAGGATTGATTACCTCCCCATCTGTGTTTTGGGAATTCAGCCGCTTGGCCAGGGGTTGTCCACCTATTATTAAATGCATAGGTTGTTGTACTCCTTGGTGTAAACCTTCCATCGCCATGTATAACCCAACCAGGATTAAAGTACAGGTAGTTTCCGAAAGAATAATTGAAAGTCATTCCAAGAGAAAAGTCTTTATAGGAAGCATTCAAGTTAAATCCACCATAAAAATCTGGTGTTGCTGATTTGCCTTCCATATAGACTCTTTCAGTTTCACCAACACGGTTTGTGGTTGAATTGTAGTTAATTGTCCCATCTGAATTAACCAAATACCAAAGAGGATCTCCGTTTGCAGGATCAACTCCAGCCCAAGGAAAAAGAAAATATTCTTGGAAATCTCTACCCTGTTCTCTTTTCTTAGTAGATACTACTATTGGTTCAGGAAGATAAGTTATCTCATTTTTAAGTGTTGTAGTATTGAAATTTACACCTAAAAATGCTTCAGATGTTTGAATAATATCAATTCCTAAGTCAATCTCAATACCTGAGTTCTTCATATCACCAATATTTTGAGCCACAGATGTAAATCCAGTAGTTAATGAAAGAGGCCTGTCCAAAAGAAGATCAGAGGACAACCTTTCAAAATATTCAGCATTTAAAGTAATTCTGTTGTTTAAGAAAGTAGCATCAATACCGATGTTAAAGTTTTCTTGTGATTCCCAAGTAAGTAAATTATTTGATACTTGAGATGGAGCAGCTCCAGGATTACCATCATAGTCTCTAGTGAATCCCCATAGTCCTGCCCAATCGAAGTTTCCAATTCCAGCGTTACCAGTAGTCCCGAAACTACCTCTTAATTTTAAGAAATCAACAAAAGCGACACTTTCAATTAGTCTTGTCATATTCCAACCAACACCGATTGATCCGAATGTTCCCCATCTTTGGTCTGGTCCAAATCTTGATGAACCATCTCTACGGAAAGACATAGAAAGAAAATATTCACTGTTGTAATCATAATTGGCTCTTGCAAAATACGATTGAAAAGCATAATCCGATCTCGCACTATAAGCTGTAGTTGGATTTGCAGCACTCGCAGCATATTTTAAATCTGGATGAGAAAACCCTTCACCTGTTAATTCTATAGTTCTTGTCATTACTTTCTGAGCCTCGTAAGCAGCGAAGAAATTCATATTATGATTTCCTGTATCTTGAGGGGTGAATTGAATACTTTGGGTACCTAACCAGTTAGTTTGGGATATTCCTCCTTCGTTAGCGTAACCACCAATTCTTCGACCATCCCCATATCTTCCATTTTGATATAAATACTCATCCACTTTTAAAAGATCAAAACTCCAATCAGACTTTATAGTTAAACCTTCCATAATTTCATATGAAACTTCAAAAACGTCTGTTAACCTCATTTGAGATAATTCTCTTCTGTCATCGTAAAGGTGGCCAACTGGATTATTTCCTCCCATAAAGAAGTTTTTGTGATCTCCATAAAATCGTCCAAATTGATCATACACAGGAACAGTAGGTGCCATTAAATAAGCTAGATAAAATGGTGCTTGCCATCTAGTACCGTCAGTAATACCTCTTTGGTCAAAAGTAGAAATATTAACATTGTTGCTAACTTTAAATCTATCAGTTAGCTGAGCATCAATATTCAAACGAGAAGAGAATCTCTCGAATTTATTATTTTTAACCATTCCATCATTATCAAAGTAGTTAGCAGAACCAAAATAGGTTACTTTTTCTGATCCACCACTAAAACTAAAGTCGTATTCCTGTACAACTCCTGTTTGGGTCATCTCATCTAGCCAAATTGTATTATAATTTTGCCCAGCATCATTTAAAGGAAACTGATTAGCAAAAAGTTCTCTCGCAGCGTCTGGAGAAGTTCCTCTTGCTATATATCCTTCATAATGAAGTTGTTTGTATTGTGTAGAATTAAGCCCCCTTAAAATGCCATCGTAAGCAAATTCTTGAGTTCCATATCTAGCTCTTAGAGTAAATTTTGGATCGCCTGCTTTTCCACTCTTAGTTGTAATTAATACTACACCATTTGCACCTCTGGATCCGTAAATAGCCGTTGAGGCGGCATCTTTTAAAACAACCAAACTTTCAATATCGTTTGGGTTTATTGAGCCCAATACATTTGAGCTTCTTCCTCCGTTAGAAAAGTCAGTTGTGGAAAGAGATCCAGATGTAATTGGCATTCCATCGATAACGTATAGAGGTTCATTACTGGAACTTATAGAACCAATACCTCGAACTCGAATTGAAATTCCCGCACCGGGAGCTCCATCGTTGGAAACAACCTGAAGACCAGGTGCAGCTCCTTGAAGTGCACTTTGAAATGTGGCAGATGGCTGCATTTCAAGAGTTTCAGCACTAATAACCGCTACAGCACCAGTGAATTTTTCACGACTACTAGTCCCATAACCTGTTACGATAACTTCCTGTAGTTCGGTAGATGATGCCATAACGACATCAATTGTATCTTGACTCCCAACAGTTACTGTTTGACCTTCCATACCAATGTATGAGAACTCAAGAACGTCTCCCTCTGAGGCTTCAATAGAATAGTTACCATCGAAATCTGTAGTTACACCAGTTGATGAACCTTGTATGATTATGGTCGCACCAGGTAGGGGTCCTTGATCGTCTGAAACAGTACCATTGATAGTCTTTTGTGAAAACCCATAAAAGGTTGTCATCAAAGAAATTAATAGTAAATAGATATTTTTCATAAATAACGATAATTTTAATTGATTATTCATCAAGATATGAAGATTTTATTATTAACTCAAAAATTTAGAGGCCTAAAAAAATATTAATTAATTGCCTTATGCAATTAATGTAATAACAATTAAAAAAAATTGAGAATAATTGATTAAAATCGGCTATAAATTAATAGATTCTTGATTTGACAATCTGATCAACTATTTCAAAGTATGTGCTCAATTTAGTGTGATTTCCTGAGGATTTTTTCAAATTTGTTTTGTGAGCAATAACGAGTTCAATTTTTGGGATTATTGTGATGTATTGACCACCAAATCCTCTAGCAGAATACGAACCTTCATAAATTTTATTTTCTCTAAAAGAATCAAATGTCCACCACATATAACTATACCCAAAATCTGGGACCAGTTTTTTTGAATTATCGGTTCTGCTCATAACGGTATCTTTTGAAGTGACAGGAGTGATTATTTTGCTTATCCAATTTTTTGAAAACAGCTGATTACCGTTCCATTTGCCGTTGTTGAGCATTAATTGACCAACCTTGGCCATGTCTTGTGTAGATAAGTGCATATGGTATGCCAAGTATTTTGACTTTTTTGAGTCACCTGAACGTTTTTGAAGCTTTAAATCCCAATTTTGAAAACCCAATGGCTGGGCAATTTGATCCTCTAATTCATTATAAATGGAGTTTTTTACCAATTTTTCAAAAATAAATCCAAGAGCATTAAAATCCCAGTTATTATATACATAATACGACCCCGGTTCTTTAGACCCTCTGGGTAAAATATTCTTTTCATCATAACCCCCATTAGAAGCTACATGAAATACTCCAGAGCGAGATGTAGCAAGATGATCAATTTTTGCTCTTTTCTCAATATCTAAAAGGCCTTCAACATCGTCTATTTGAAGTTCATCTAATGTCATTTCTAGATTGATGGTTTTATTCTCTACATACTTCCCCATGAGTATAGCTAGGATACTTTTTCTACAAGAGGCAATATAACTTATATCATTGATGTCGCCATATTGAAATAACTCTTTCCCCTTATATAAAACATAAAGTCCAGTTGTATTTGATTTTTCCTCAATAAACTTTGAAAGTTGATGGATTTTTTCACTATCAAAGCCGGCCTCTTCATACGATGAGTATTTTTCTAAGGATTGACCCTTTTTAATATCCTTCTCACAGCACAAAAATAAAATAACAGAGAAAAAAAATGTGAGTTTGTAAAGATTCATTATATATTATTTTTCAAAGGGATACAATTCATTTATTGGACCATATTTATAATCTAACGCGTCCAATCTTGTTGTACCAACAAAATCTCCTAAAGCATCAACAACCATTACTGTCTTTGAGTATCCAGTTTCGTCAAAACCTCTCCTGAAATGAACCCTTGATTTAACAACAACAACATCAAAATCGTCTGGATTTAATTCTCCAAACCTAATTTCAGACGGCCTGATAACCTGTTCATAGGTTGGAACTATAATTACAGCATTTCCTTTTCCAAATTTCACGACAGCTATTTTATCATATCCAAAGTGCGAGCCAAAGAAAAGTATCTCACCAGATATCCTTACAGGTACACCAGCTTGAATTCCAGTATAACCTCCTACTTTGTAGTCAAATTTATCACCTTTTTTCGCGCCCTTTTGAGACAAATCTTTCAAGACATTTTCATCTCTTAAAGTTGCTATTAGGAATTTTTCAACATCTTGCTCAATTAATTCTTTTGTTATCCATGTTGCGTCTCCTTGGCGGTCAGAATAATCTCCTAATGCAACTGGACCTTTCCCGTTTTGTAATGCCATTTTAGTTTTTTTAACGGCTTGTTTGGGTACTAAAAAAGAACCACCTGCAAATTCTTTTTTAACTCTTAGAAAATAATCATTCATATCATCTGCAATTGAGTCAGCAAGTTGTTGATTGTTATTGGTAACCACATGAATGGTTGCACCGATATCTGGCACATCAGACCATGGAAAACCAAAAAAAACACTTACAAAAACATCTTTATTTCTATTTTCCCATCTTCTAGCCCTTTCCATAATCGTTGAAGCAGGTTCGGCTCCAGTCCATTGAAGGACAGTTGCAGTTAGTATACCAGGCTTTCTAGTCGCAGTTGTTGATTTGAATTTATTTTTAACAGACCTATATAAAAAATTCGCTGATCTTTCTCCCTGTAATGGTGCATCATAATGAGGAAAACGTTTTGTCACAAATGCAGCATTAGCCCATTTTAAAAACTCACTGTCTTCATTACCATGCAGATCAAAAGTGCCGGAGATTGGGATATCAGGGCCAACTAATTCTCTAACCCTTTTTGCAATTTCAGCCTCTGGTCTTGGAACATCTCTTGTTGCCATTGCACCATGGAGAGAAAGTTGAACTGCATCAACAGGCAATTTTGATTTTAAATCATCAAGAATTATTTTCATAAAATGCTCAAAACTTTTTTTGGTATTCCAACTCCTTGAAGATCCCCCAAACACACGGTCAGGTGAATTAATTCCAATTAACTCAACATCTTTAAATAAACTTGCCTGATGAACGAAGCCTCCGGTATATCCTCCAGATTTTAGTAATTCTTCACCAGAAACGAAGGGTACTCTTTTGCTCCAATCTTCTATCGTAGTGTCACCTCCAGGGCAAAATGTACACGTTTCATGTGAGAATTGAATTATAGCAAACTTGAATTTTTCACCATCATTACAAGAATAAGTAGTTACTGCAATTAAAAGAAGAATAAAGAAATTATTTTTAAGTATTTTACCGGTCATATTTTTCATACTCATATTTTTTGTTAAGTGCATATTTAGCAAACCATTCTAACTCAGAATTTATTTTGGTTAATCTGTGGCTTAGTTTTCTCCAACCGTGTGGTTCTCCAGGAGCTATAAGTAGCTTGGTTTCGACTCCTAAACTTCTTAAAGCCCTGAATAATTCAACTGATTGTGGTGGAGGAACCCTTTTGTCATTTCCACCAACTAGGACCAAAGTTGGAGTTTTTACTTTGTGGATGTCTTTTAAGGGTGAATTATTCCAGAATACGTCTATAGGAGCGTCTTTTTGCCAAGGATTCCCACCAAACCAAGCAGATCTATTTAGTCTAACATCACTTTGAGCGTACATGCCAATCCAATTGACTGCTCCAGCACCGGAAGAGGCGGCTTTGAATCTGTCTGTGTGAGTGATAATTTTGTTCGTCATATGGCCTCCAGCACTCCAACCCATTTTGATTAATTTGTTTGGGTCGGCAATTCCTTTATCAATTAAATAATCCACTCCAGTCATTACATCTAGGTGTGATTGATTAAAATAACTACCAACCATATCTCTAAGAAAAGCGTCACCATAACCAGTGCTACCTCTATAATTCGGTTGTAAGACAACATAACCCTTTCCAGTTAGAACAGCATTATATCTGGTTGAACCTCGTGAAAAACCGTATTTGTCTGATGATCTGGGGCCACCATGAGTTTGGACTACTAAAGGATATTTTTTTGATTCTTGAAAATTATGAGGTAAATATAAAATACCCTCAACTCTAACTCCATCTTCTCCATTCCATGAGACTACTTTTTGGGTTGGTAAATTGAATTCCATTTTAATATAGTCGTAGTGAGATGTTATTTTTTTTTGGGTTTTACCGCGTAAATACAAATCTCCGGGGTTTTCAATCGTGTTTATTCCAAAAACATGCAGATTCGATTTTGAGTTATAGTCCCAATTGGTCAAGCTGTGATTTCCATTTGTTATTTGAGAAAAAACTCTTTTTAAAGTATCCATTTTCCAAAGCTGAGTAGTTGCTCCCATATTTACTAAAATAAATAGCTCACCTTTTTTTCTAGAAAATTCAAAAGAGTAAATTTCGTGACCAAAATCATTAGAAATAATTTTAGGTGTATTTTTCCCATCTGTTGAAACCTCAAAAAGATTTCTATTGTAATATTCCTCAAATTTTCCATTACATGCTGAAATAAAATATACAGTATCTCCATTGGGAGAAATTTTTGCCGATGACTCATTAATTGAATTATTTGTGAGTTTGATTTCTTTTGACAATTCCATGTCCATTATCCACAACTCACTAAGAGATCTAAATTCAAGAAACGGATTAGGTCCTTTTTGAAGGAGAATTTTTTTATTATCATCAGATAAATCATAGGTTAAAACTGAAAAGTCTCCATCGGTAATTCTTTCTTCATTTCCATTTAAATCTATTCTCCAAAGATGCTTTTGAGTCCGATTATTATCAAAACTATACACATCGTACCCGTCTCTTTCTGCCAAGATTTGTTCCTTTGGTTTTGGATCGCTTGCTAAGAAATAAAGATATTTTGAATCATTTGACCAAGTAATATTGCTAACTCCAGTTCTGTGATTTGAAAGTTTTTTTGGTGAACCAATTTTGGTTGGGAGCAGATATATTTGATTGTTACCAGAATCAAATTCATCGTCTTCATCATCAATGAACCCTTCTTTTGAGGAGGTGAAGCTTATCCACTTTGAATCTGGTGACCATTTGGGATTGCTAAGCCCTTTTTTCTCAAATGTAATTTTTTGGGATACGCCACTATTTAAATCAGCCAACCATAAATTAGGAATTTGTTTATTTTCTTTCCAGTCGCTTTCAGATAAAATATAAACAATTTTGTTTCCATTTGGTGATAAAGAAACACTGGATATACCAGGAATATTCAAAAAGTCGATTATAGACATATCTTTCTTTTGAGAGAAAATTATCTGAGTAGAAGCAAGAACTAAAAGTGTGGTTTTTAAAAATTGAATATTGAACATTTTGTTAGTTTTTAAAAATATTAATTAATTGATATGGGAGTTTCCCAAAAGAGGCATTAGATGTATTCGCCATAACTGAAACTACGAATTTGTCGTTTGATGAAAACACAAAAGTAGTACCTCCAACCGACCCGCCAGTATGCCCTAGATATTGGTTATTTTCATCATCATATCTAATTCTCCAACCAATACCATAGTTGGTTTTTCTATCATCTGGAAGTTTTTGTGATTTTGTCATTTCCTGTACTGTTTCAGGCAAAAGGAAATCAGTGTAAAGAACTTTCCAAGTAAAGTCGGCCATATCCTGTGTAGTTGATACGTAACCACCTCCAGCCCACTTCCAACTATTGTTTACATCTGGGCAAAGAACAATATCTCCGGATTCATTTTTTTTATAAAATGTAACCTTGTCATTCAAAACTAAATCAATTTCTTCAGCAAAAGTTTTGTTAAGTTGAAGCGGATTTAATATTTCGTTTTTCATCAGTTCAATGAAATTTTCACCGTATGCTTTTTCCATCGCTAGACTTAATAGAGTCCAAGCATGAGTAGAATAACTATATTTAGTTCCTGGATCAAATAGCAGGCTGTCATTAATAAATATGTTTAATGCATCAGAGGTATTTTCGTAATTTAGATTTAGTTTCATATCATCTCCATCTCCGTAATGTCTTATACCTGATAGGTGTCCGGCAATTTGCCTTAAAGTAATATTCTTTTTATCAGCTGGTAAATCTTTTATGTAAAACCCAACTGAACTATCAATCTCAATTTTGTTTTCTTCATACATTTTCATCAATGCAGTACCAGCTAAAGTTTTAGAAAAACTTCCTATTCTGAATATTGAATTTTTAGGGTTTACATTAATTTTTTTCTCTAGATCAGCATATCCAAACCCTCTAGAGTATTCTATGTTGCCGTCTCCATTTAATATTGTAACTGACACCCCCGGAATTTTATTTTCTTCAATAAAGGTATTAACTAAATTGTCCGCTTCCTTTTCCTTTTCACTCAATTCTACATCGGAATCGGAACAAGAAATTATTACAACAAATGAAGCTATAAATAAATTAAAAAGATTTATTTTCATAATTGGAAAGTATTATTACTAAATGTAATAATATGAATAGTGAAAAACAATAAATATCAAAAAACAGTTATATAACTATGATGGAGTTTTCGATTTATACGGTTCCTTTGAAAAAAAAATATCCTTTACAGATAAGTCGAGGAATAAAAGATCAATCTGTGAATGTATTTTTAAAAATTAAAGACAAAAACATCACTGCTTGGGGTGAATCAGCACCGGGCAAAAGTGAAAATGCTGGAAATGCTAAAATCGTTAAAGAGCAACTTGAGAATTTTATCTCAACTGATATAGAAAATGAATCTACCGATGATCTTTACAATCGAGCTATGGAAATGAAAATTGCACCTTGTGCGTACGCATCATTAGATATGGCTTTTTGGGACTTGAAGGCTAAAAAAGCAAATAAACCTTTATATAAATATTTAGGTTTACCAAAACCGAGTCAACCAACTTCTGTTACTATTGGTATAAATCCAGTAGATGTAATTACAGAAAGGATCCCCATTATTTTAAAAGACAATAGATTTAAATCTCTAAAAGTCAAGTTAGGAAATCCTCTAGGACTTGATGCAGATAAAGAGATGTTTGAAGCTGTATATAAAATCTCAAAAAACTACAATGTGAAACTTCGAGTCGATGCAAATGGAGGGTGGGATGTAAACCAAACAATTGAAATGATGGATTGGTTAAATAATCGTGATGTGGATTACATAGAACAACCGCTAAAAGAAGGGAAAGAGTCCGATTTAAAATATATTTTTGAAAAAAGAAAACTCCCAATTTACCTAGACGAATCTTGTAGATATGCCAATCAAATTTCGACATGGGCTAAATACGTAGACGGAATAAATCTTAAATTAATGAAATGTGGCGGAATTACAGAAGGATTGAAAATTATTAAAACAGCTCGAGCACACGGACTAAAAACTATGATAGGATGTATGTCCGAGTCATCGCTTTCGATTGCTGCCTCTGCATCTATAAGTGGCATCATTGATCATATTGACTTAGATTCCCATTATAATCTAAATCCGGACCCTTCAACCGGTACTAAATTAATTAATGGAATAACTTCCTTATTAGAAAATCCTGGGCATGGTGGAGAACTAAAAAAAACGTATTATGCTTAAAAAAAATCAAAATGTAGCTATTTACATGGAAGGTCACATTTACAGTGAATACGGGAAAATGGGAATGGGAGTCTTAAGATATTTAGAAAATAAAATAGTATGTGTGATAGATTCTAAATTCTCTAACTCCAATATTAAAGATCATTATCCTAATTTAAAACCAGTTCCCATTGTCAATAATTTAGAATCTGCCATTCAATTAAAAGCCGAGGTTTTGATACTTGGTATTGCTCCAAGCGGAGGGAAAGTCCCTTCTGATTGGTATCCAATCATAAAATTGGCATTATCAAAAGGGTTATCAATAATTAATGGTTTACATGATCTTCTAGAAAATCGTTTTAGTAATCTAATCACTAAAAAAAATCAATGGATTTGGGATGTTAGAGTCCCTAATTTTATTCCTGAAATTGCGACAGGTAAAGCCGCAAAATTAAATAATAAAAGGCTTTTGATGGTTGGGACTGATATGGCATGTGGTAAAATGACCACTGCCTTAGAAGTTTTAACATGGTCAAAACAAAATAAATTAAAAAGTGGATTTATAGCAACAGGTCAAATTGGAATAACCATAACTGGGGATGGAATTCCTCTTGACGCCTTTAAAGTTGATCACGCCTGTGGAGCGGTAGAAAGGAAAGTATTGGAATACAGTGAAAATGATTTAATAATTATAGAGGGCCAGGGCTCATTACTTCATCCTGGCAGTACCGCAACATTACCACTAATAAGAGGGTCTTGTCCAACTCATTTAGTATTATGTCACAGGGCCGAAAAACAAAACTTAAGATATCCTGAAAATATTCGGATTCCTAACCTCAAAAAGTTTATTGAATTAAACCAAAATCTCGCTCATGTTTTCGGTGCATTTCCTATGTCAAAATGCATAGGTGTTTCACTGAATACCTCAAAATTAAATGAAAAAGAAGCACAGAAGGTAATTGATGAAACAACAAAAATAACAGGGTTACCAGTCACAGATCCAGTTCGTTACGGAGTAGAAAAAATTTGTCGAAGCCTATTGACTAGTTGATAAAAGTACTCGGAGCGGGACTTGAACCCGCACGGCCGCAATGGCCATTGGATTTTAAGTCCAACGTGTCTACCAATTCCACCATCCGAGCTGGACTAAGAGCGAAAGACGGGATTTGAACCCGCGACCCTCACCTTGGCAAGGTGACGCTCTACCGCTGAGCTACTTTCGCAAAAGCAAACAAAGTTAAAATTAATTTTTAATTATAAGACAATATGTTTTTATCCTTTGTCCAACTTTTTTTTCAACTTATTTAGAATTAGAAGAGCCTCTAAGGGTTTTAAATTGTCAATATCAATTTCTGAAATTTCTTTTTTTAATTCTTCAACTAAAGGGTCATCAAGTGAAATGAAACTCAGCTGCAATTCTTTGTTTTTGTTTGACAAAGATTTTTTTCTGTTTGAAATATCACGACTCTTTTCTAAAAACTTTAATTTTTGATTTGCTATATCAATCACTTGCTTTGGAAGTCCAGCCATTTTAGCTACATGGATTCCAAAACTGTGTTCACTTCCCTCAGGTTCAAGTTTTCTTAAAAAAAGAATATTATTGTCACCTTCCATTACAGAAACATTAAAATTTTTAATTCGTTCAAACTTATCCTTCATTACATTTAATTCATGATAGTGGGTGGCAAATAATGTTTTTGGTTTAAATGCATGTTCGTGAAGATATTCTGTGATAGCCCATGCTATTGATATACCATCATAGGTACTTGTACCCCTTCCAATTTCGTCTAATAAAATTAAACTTTTAGAAGTTAAATTATTCAGTATTGCAGCAGCTTCATTCATCTCAACCATAAAAGTAGACTCCCCCTGAGAGATATTATCGCTGGCGCCAACACGTGTAAAAATTTTATCAGTAATTCCAATATTTACTTCTTTTGCAGGCACATAGCTACCAATTTGAGCCATAATAATTATTAGAGCAGTTTGTCTTAAAATTGCAGACTTACCAGACATATTAGGACCACTTATCATCATTATCTGTTGGTTTTCTTGGTCAAGTTTGATGTCATTAGGAATAAATATTTCACCATCTTCAAGATTTTGTTCTATAACAGGGTGCCTTCCTTGAATTATTTGAATATTACTTGACTCATTAAAAACTGGTTTACAGAAATTAAATTTTGAAGCAGCGGTGGCAAAGCTCAAAAAACAATCAATTTCCCCAATTAAAATTGAATTTGCCATAATACCATCAAGATTTTCTTGGAGAGAATTTAATAATTGGGAGTAATAACTCAGTTCCAATTCTTGTATTTTTTCTTCAGCACCTAATATTTTCGTTTCGTAATTTTTTAAATCCTCATTTATGTATCTTTCTGCATTTACAAGTGTTTGCTTTCTGATCCATTCATTTGGAACTTTTTCTTTGTGAGTATTTCTCACTTCAAAATAATATCCAAATATGTTGTTGAAACCAATTTTTAGTGACGGGATATCATTTTTGAGTAGCTCCTTTTTAAGGATTTTATCAAGCATTGATTTCCCGTGTTTTATGAGTCCTCTTAATTCGTCAAGTTCTTTAGAAAATCCTTCTGCAATAAAATTTCCTTTTGAAATTGAAACAGGAACATCTTCTTTAATTGTTTTCTCAATTTTAGAGAAAATAGTTTTACATGTAACTAATTTTTTTCCGGTTTTTATAATTAAATCATTATTATTTTTTTCAAATGTTTTTTTTATCATTTGAATTTCACCTATACTTTTTTTTAATGAAACCAGCTCTCTTGGATTGACTTTAGCTGTAGCAATCTTAGAGGCGATTCTTTCAATGTCAACAATTTCTTTTAAATGATTAATTAGATTCTCAGTTAAATATTTTTCATTTAATAAAATTTCAACAAAATCGTGTCTGAGTTTTAATTTCTGTATCGATTTTAATGGAAAGTTTAACCATTTTTTAAGTACTCTGCTTCCAATTGAAGTTGATGTAAAATCAATAACTTCAATAAGTGAAACCCCTCCATTAGCTGAATAATTTAACTCTAAATTTCTAGTTGTAAATCTATCTAAGGAAAGATAGTTTTCAGTATTAATTTTTTTCAGTGACTTGATGTGAGCCAATTTCTTGTGTTGTGTCTCTGAGAGATAATGCAAAACAACTCCGGCGGCTATTATTCCCTCTTTGTCATCAACTTCAACTCCAAAGCCCTTCAAAGACTTGGTTTCAAAAAGTTCTATTAATGATTCATAACTATTTTCATAATCAAACACCCAATCTTCTTGAAAAAATGTAGTAAAATCTGTCCCAAAATTTGAAAGGAATTCTGTTTTGGAAAGTTTTGAAACAACAATTTCTGCAGGTTCATACTTCTCAATAATTAATTTAATTTGATTAATTGATCCAGAAAAAAAAGAGAAATCTCCGGTTGAAATATCCATAAATGAAATCCCAGATTTATTTTTACCAAAAGTTATTGCTGATAAGTAATTATTTTTATTATGCTCTAATACATCGTCATTTATCGCTACTCCTGGTGTTACTAATTCTGTAACACCTCTTTTGACAAGTTTCTTTGTGAGTTTTGGATTTTCCAATTGGTCACAAATTGCTACTCTGCATCCAGCTTTGACGAGTTTTGGTAAGTAATTATTAATAGAATGATATGGGAATCCGGCAAGTTCAATTTCACTCATACTTCCTGCACCTTTTTTAGTTAAAATGATACCAAGAATTTTTGATGCCTTTATTGCATCTTTTCCAAAAGTCTCGTAAAAATCCCCAACTCTAAATAAAAGCAATGCATCAGGGTATTTAACCTTGATTTGGTTGTATTGTTTCATCAGTGGTGTTAATTTTACCTTTTTATCCAAACTCATTAAAAAATCAAATAGACACTAATATAATTCATATTTAAGTTTAAAAAACTTATTCTTATTCAAAATGAAAAATAGGAAATTAAAAAATCGGGAATTAAACAGAAAATCTAAAAAAGAATATTTAAAATCAAAGAAAACACCATTGATTTTAATACTCGATGATATTAGAAGTGGTCACAATGTAGGTTCCATTTTAAGGACAGCAGATGCATTTTTGATATCCAAAGTTTATATATGTGGTATATCTCCTGTTCCCCCTCATAAAGAGGTAATGAAAACCGCTTTAGGTTCTAATGAGTCTGTAGATTGGGAATATAAGGAGGATATTTTCGATTTAATCACCAAACTTAAAAACAATGATTGTGATATTTGGTCAATTGAGCAAACCGAAAAATCAGTAGATTTAAAAAATTATAGCCCGGATAAAAATAAATTAACTGCATTTGTTCTTGGCAACGAGGTTTTTGGAGTTAAACAACAAATTATAGATATAATAGGCCAAGTTATTGAAATACCACAGCAGGGAACTAAGCATTCAATAAATGTTTCTGTAGTTTCAGGAATTTTGTGTTGGGATTTTTATTTAAAAATTAATGCCTAAAAAATAAATTTAAAATATTTAAAAATACAGAATGATTATTTTTAAAATCTGAATCATCCAAGTCTAAATTATATATCTTAAATTTAGTTTTGGTTTTCCAATTATTGTATTCTGATTGAATTAAATCTAAATATTTCCTGTCAATTTTTTTTTCAAACTTTCTTCCTCTTCTCTTAATCTTATCTAAAATATAATTTATTTCCTGATCTAAAAGGATTACAACTTCAGGCTTGATAAAGAAACTTGAAAAATGATTAAAATCCCTTTGAAATTTATTAAACTCTGATTTTGTCATAGTTTTCCTAGCAAAAATTATTGACTTATGAGCCAAATAATCAAAAATTTGTGGATATTTTTTTCTGGTTTTATATTCTTTATGCTGCTTCAATCTCAGTTCTAAAAAAGATTTTTCTGTTTCAAAGGCTCTTTTAGTAGGGTTTGTATAAAACTTTTCTAGAAGTACTTCATCAAATTCTTCTAACACTAATTCTCCAAATAATGCATCCGATAATTTTCTTGAAAACTCTGTTTTTCCTATGCCTATTAATCCTTCTACTGCAATTACTTTTTTGATTTCTGGGATATATACTTTTTCTTCTACTTTTTTTGGAATGAAAGAATCTTTAGAATTATCTAACAATGTCTGGACGGACTTTCCATTTCTGGGATCTTTAAAGTCAGAACAGATATCAAGCAAAGGATAAAGCACAAAGTTTCTCTCGTGCATATTTTTATGAGGGACAAACAGTTCTTTATCCTTTATTATCAATTTTTTAAAATAAACTATATCAATATCTACTATTCTTGATTTTGGTTTACTGTCAGATGATCTGACTCTACCAAGATATTTTTCAATATCTAAAAGTTTTTCAAGTAGAGATTTTGGCTGTAAATCAGTATTAATTTCAACACATATATTGTAAAATGGATTTCCTCTGAAACCCATTGCGGGTGTCTCATAAATTCTTGAAACATTTTTAACTTTCGATATTCTGTAGGATATCAACCCTACAGCTAGTTGTAAAAATTTCAATCTATTTCCAAGATTACTTCCTATAGATAAATAAATCATTTATTGAAATTAATTTTAAAAAATAAATATTTTAAACTGTGTTTTATTTGATATTAAATAAAAAACTTAATCTTTGCATAAATTTATTACCATAAGCAATATAAATTTCAGTTGATTAATGAATTTTTTTAGAAATTTTTTAGCTTCCTTTCTTGGATCAATAACTGCTTTAATTCTGATAATATCTTTGGGATTTTTTTTATTGGCTGGTATTGCATCAGTTGCCACCTTTGACAAAAACATACTTCAAGATGAAATTTCTTCAAACAGTATTTTAAATCTAGATTTAGATAAGAATGTATATGACAATATACCTATAACTCAAGAATTTGAGGAAATTTTAGGAGTTTCTCCAGAGATTATAAAATTCCTAGATTTAATTAATGCGATAGAATCAGCCGGTAATAATAAAGATATTAATGGAATTAATTTAAAAAGCCAATCTCCAAAAATGGGGTGGTCCCAAGCTTTAACAGTAAGGAAATCACTTCAAAAGTTCAAGGATAAAGGAAAATTTATTTATAGCTACGGTGATTTTTTTTCTCAAAAAGGATACTTCCTAGCATCTGTTTCAGATTCAATTTTTTTAAATCCCATGGGGAATATTGAATTAAGAGGTCTTGGGGCAGAGGTCCTTTACTACAAACAACTACAGGAAAAATATGGATTTAAAATGGAAGTTGTCAGACACGGCAAATATAAAAGTGCGGTAGAACCATATCTAGACGATAAAATGAGTGAAGCAAACAGAAATCAAATAAAGTCTCTTTTGAATTCTATGTGGGACGGTATTGGTAATCAAATTAAATTATCAAGAAAAATCTCTTCAGAAAATTTCAATAAACTCGTTGATAATTTAGATGCTACCTTTCCAGAAAACGCGTATATAAATAATATAGTAGATGGTATTGTTTCAAAAACTCAATACAAACATAAGTTAAAAAGTGTATTAGGAATCAAGTCAGACGAAAAATTAAATAATGTTTCATATCTGCAAATAAAAAATAACTCCAATTTTAAAAAAGGAACACGAAATCAAATTGCAATTATTTATGCCCAGGGGCCAATTATATATGGAGAAGGGAATGAGAGTAACATAGGGCAAGAACTATTTTCAAAAACAATAAGGAAAATAAAAAATAGTAAAAGAATTAAAGCCGTAGTTCTGAGAATCGATTCTCCTGGTGGCGTGGCTCTTACATCTGAAATAATTTGGGATGAATTAATTGAATTAAAAAAGGAAAAACCCATTGTAGTCTCTATGGGAAATGTAGCTGCTTCTGGAGGTTATTATTTATCTACTGTCGCTGACAAAGTTTTTGCTAATGATTTTACAATTACAGGTTCAATCGGAGTATTTGCTATGGTTCCAAATGTTACTGAATTATCAAAAAGAATTGGTATTAATTCAGAGCAAGTGGAGACTAATAAGAATTCCATTTTTTATACACCATTTGAGAAACCTTCACAAAAATTTAGATTAGATGTAAAAAAAAATATAGAAAATATTTACGAAATGTTTAAAAAACGTGTTTCTGACGGAAGAAATATTTCTATGGATGAAGTTGAAGCTCTAGCCCAAGGCAGAGTTTGGTCAGGAGGGCAAGCTTTGAAAAATGGTCTTGCAAATGAAGAAGGAGACATAAAAGATGCTATCAATGCCGCAGCAGAATTAGCAGATTTGGGGAATGACTTTAATGTTACTTCTTATCCAAAAATTGAACCCGAAATCAATGATATCTTATCAGTTATGATTCCTTTTAATTCATCAGTTTCAGAATTTTTAAAATTATCAGATTTAGATCCTCTTATAAAATCAATAAAAAATAAAGAAAAAAAACCAATAATTTTTACAAGTCAACCTTTTAACTTAGATATAAGATAGTTTTGAATTCTAAAAACAAATTACTAGCTCAGAAATTATATTTTTTTCTAAGTTCAATCTTCATCACTGCCCTAGTAGTATCAAATCTTATTTTTCAAAAATTTTTTTCTTGGTATCCGTTTAATTTTGAAGTATTTGGAATAAAACTTTTTGAGTTATCCGTGGGGGTTCTTCCTTATCCCATTACTTTTCTAATTACTGATATTATTTCTGAAATATTTGGAAAAAGAAAAGCTAACCAAGTAGTTGTTATGGGTATTTTGGCATCAATTTTTTCAATAGGTCTTCTCCTTTTAGGAGATGTGTTGCCAGCAAGTAGTTCATCACCTATTGATGATAAAACTTTTAATTTAGTTTTTTCTGCTTCGCCTTTAGCTGTTTTAGCTTCTATGTCTGCGTATTTGATAGCTCAGTTTTTGGACATAAGGATTTATCATTTTTGGAAACAATTAACCCAAGGGAAATACCTATGGCTTAGAAATAATTTCTCTACTTTTTCCTCACAAATAATTGATTCAACTACAGTGATAGCCCTTCTATGTATATTTGATATTTTAGCTTGGGATTTGTTTTTGGGTTTAGTTCTTTCTAGTATAACTTTTAAAATTGTGGTAGCAGTAATTGATACACCCCTATTATATTTGTTAGTTGGATTAATTCGAAAGAAATTTAATCTAGGGATAAATGATGAAATTGATATAGATTAAAAAAGTATATATTTTATGAGAATTAATAAATATTTAAGTCAAATCGGAATTTGTTCTAGAAGAGAAGCGGATAAACTTGTTGATTCCAGGAGAGTAAAAGTTAACAACGAAATAGCTATTTTAGGAACTAAAATTAAAGAAGGAGACAAAATAACTATTGATAATAAATTAATTAAACCTCAAAAAAAAAAGACAATTCTAATTGCATTTTATAAGCCGAGAGGTATAGTGTGTACTACAAACAGCTTGATAGAAAAAAATAATATTATAGATTATATTAATTTCCCAGAAAGGATTTTTCCAGTTGGTAGACTTGATAAACTTTCTGAAGGGTTAATCCTATTGACAAATGAAGGTTCACTAGTTAATAAAATTTTGCGCTCTAGAAACAATAAAGAAAAAGAATATTTAGTCGAGGTTAATAAAAATATCACCCCAGATTTTATTAGACAGATGAGCAATGGAATTCCAGTCTTGAACACCGTAACTAAGAATTGTAAGTTAGTTAAAGTTTCTTCTACCACTTTTAAGATAATTTTAACTCAGGGCCTCAACAGGCAGATTAGGAGAATGTGTGAATTTTTAGGATATAAGGTAGTTAGTCTTAAAAGAATTAGAATTATGAACATTAAACTAGATGTTGAAATTGGAAAATGGAGACATTTATCAAGTCATGAATTAAATTCAATAAATAATTAAATTATTCTATATTAATTTTAACTCTCAAACCCTCATTACTTCTTATGTTAAATACTGTTGAATCTTCAAAAATTAAATACTGACCTTTTATACCTTTTAATTTTCCCGAATAAAGCTTGTCTTTTTTCAGATTCAAGCTGTTAACTTTGTCTGGATATTTGATAACGGGAAAATTAATTTCTTTATAAACCCTTGGTTGAAGTTGATAAACTTTAAGATTGTCTTCAATATTGTTATCGACAAATTTTTCAGCTTCTTTAAAATTCAGACTTTGGTCAGATACAGATAAAAGCATTTTTCTCCAATTGGTTTTATCCGAAAAATTCTTTTTAAGTAAAACCTCACAAGTGCCTGCAAGATATCTATTTGGAAATTCAAATAAAGCTAAACCTCTATCGGCTCCCTGATCGATCCACCTAGTAATTAACTGAGACTTTCTTGTAACACCTACTTTTATATGACTAGATATTGCAAAATAAACAATGTGGGGTTGTAGTTGAATTTTTCTCTCAAAATCCAAATTTCTATCCTCAATGTCCAAGTGCGCTTTGCTCAATTCGGGTCTCATTATCCATTCGCCTGCAAGGGGTGACTTAAAAAAACAGTTTTTACAAAAACCTTGTCTAAAAACTTCAATTTCTTTATGACATGAAAGACATTCATATCCATCAAATTTTAAACTTATTTTTTTATCAAGGCATTGATTGAAGTTGATTATATGGTCTTCAAAGTCCAAATAGTATTTTACCTCCTCGTCAATTTCAGTATACATTTTCTTTAAAACTCCAGAAAACATAAATAACTTATTTTATTTTTGCCTAAATATATAATAAATATGCCTTTTCCTTTATTTAATTCAATTGCTAGTTGGTTTTTAAAAAAAAGAATTCATCAAATTGAATTATTTTTAAAATATCCTGTTGAAGTTCAACAAGAGGTTTTAATGGATTTGATAAGTTTTGCACGAAAAACTAAAATTGGTTATCAATACGATTTCAGCTCAATTAAAAGTTATAAAGACTTTAAACAAAGAATTCCAACTAGGTCTTACGAAGAAATAGCAAAGGATATCAATAAAAGTAGAGAAGGAGAAGATAATTTATTTTGGCCAACAAAAATTAAATGGTATGCAAAGTCAAGTGGAACAACGGATTCTAGAAGTAAATTTATTCCTGTAAGTACTGAAGCACTTGAAAATTGTCATTATAAGGCTGGGAAAGATATGCTTTCTCTATATATAAATAACAACACTAATACTCAGCTTTTTACAGGAAAAAGCCTAAGGCTTGGAGGGAGCCAAGAATTGCATCAAAACCAACAAAATTATTTTGGTGATTTATCTTCTATAATAATTGATAACATGCCATTATGGGCTGAAATTAACAGCACTCCGAGTATGAAGGTTTCTTTAATGCCAGATTGGGATAGTAAAATAAAAGCAATTCTCAATGAATGTCTTTCGGAAAATGTTACAAGTTTGGTAGGTGTCCCTTCGTGGATGCTAGTGCTTCTTAATCAAGGACTAGCAAAGATGAATAAATCTGACATATTTGAAATATGGCCAAATGTAGAAGTATATTTTCATGGAGGAGTGAGTTTTAGACCGTATAAAAATCAATACAATCAGATATTTTCTTCTAATCCAATTCATTACTACGAGATATATAATGCTTCAGAAGGTTTTTTTGCAATTCAAGATCGGAACGACTCAGACGATCTTTTGCTTATGTTAGACTATGGTATTTTTTATGAGTTTATTCCAGTTGGTGAAAATCAAGATTCTATCATCGATATTCAAGATGTAAAGTTATTCGTTGAATATGAATTGGTTATTACCACTAACGGAGGATTGTGGAGATATAGGATTGGTGACGTTGTTAGGTTTACTTCTCTTTATCCTTTTAGAATTCAAATTACTGGGAGAACCAAACATTTTATCAATGCATTTGGAGAAGAGGTTGTAATTGAAAATACTGATAGAGCGATAGAAGAAGCTTCAGTGCAAACAGGAGTTAAGATTGTTGATTATACTGTTGCTCCAATATACATGTGCAATAACAATTCGAGAGGTTCACATCAGTGGTTGATTGAATTTAAAGATGCTCCAACAAATTTAATTACGTTTGGTAAAATGCTTGATAAAAAATTAAGAGAGTTGAACTCAGATTACGATGCTAAAAGACATAAAAACATAACAATGACAAGCCCAAAAATCAGCGTAGCCCAGAAGGGCTTATTTGATAAATGGCTTAGAAATTATAATAAGGTAGGAGGTCAACATAAGATTCAAAGGTTATCAAATGACAGAAAATTTATAGAAAACCTTCTGAGTATTGATTTCTAAGAAACAGCTTTTAAATCAGGTAATGTTGTCTTTTTAAGTTGAGAGTGAGCATAAGATTTTGTAATCTTTAAATACTTAGTTACCGACCCTGGGAGTTCAAACATTGCATTGTTTAAAATTAATTCGCAAAGAGATCTCAACCCCCTAGCTCCCAAGTTAAAGGAAAGTGCATTTTCAACTATATAATCTAAAGCTCCTGGAGTAAATTCTAATTTTATACCATCAATTTCAAATAATTTTGTGTATTGTTTTGTTATCGCATTTTTAGGTTCAGTTAAGATAGATCTGAGTGTCTTTTTATCTAAAGGATTCATATGAGTAATTACTGGAAGACGACCTATAATTTCAGGAATTAATCCAAATGAACGGACATCCTTCGGATTAATTTGCTCAAGTAAATTAGAAAAATCAATTTGATCAGTTGTTTTCTTAGACTTAAATCCAATTGATTTCAAATTCAATCTCTTATTTATTTCTCTCTCAATCCCATCAAATGCTCCACCAGCAATAAACAATATGTTAGAGGTGTCAACTTCTATGAATTTTTGGTCAGGGTGTTTTCGACCACCCTTTGGAGGAACATTTACTAAAGTTCCTTCTAGTAATTTTAAAAGGGCTTGTTGGACTCCTTCTCCAGATACATCCCTAGTGATAGAAGGATTATCTCTTTTTCTTGCAATTTTATCAATTTCATCAATAAAAACAATACCCTTTTGAGCACTCTCCACATCGTAATCTGCAGCTTGCAAAAGTCTAGTTAAAATACTTTCCACATCTTCTCCAACATAACCTGCTTCAGTTAATATTGTCGCATCTACTATCGCAAGAGGTAACTTCAACATCTTTGAGATTGTTTGTGCAAGTAGAGTTTTTCCCGTTCCTGTTTGCCCAACAATTAAAACATTACTTTTCTGAATTTCAATAGAATCATTAATATCTTTATTAATAATTCTTTTGTAATGATTATATACCGCTACTGATAAAACTTTTTTTGCATAGTCTTGTCCAATTACGTATTGATCCAAATATGATTTTATTTTTACTGGTGATTCTAAATTGAATGAGGGCTTTGTAGTCTCATTATTTTTACTTTCATTGATAATAATTCCATTGGCTTGCTCAACACACTGATCGCATATATGTGCATCAAGTCCTGCAATCAAAACTTCAGTTTGAGTTTTCATTCTTCCGCAAAAAGAGCATGAAAGTTCTTCACCCATAATATTATTTTTTTAACACTTCATCAACCATGCCGTATGATTTGGCTTCTTGGGCTTTCATCCAGTAATCTCTATCACTGTCTTTATTAACTTTTTCAATTTTTTGACCGCTGTGTTTAGCAATAATTTGATAAAGTTCATCTTTCAGCTTTAGAATCTCGCGAGCTGTTATTTCGATATCAGAAGCTTGTCCTTGTGCACCCCCAAGAGGTTGATGAATCATTACACGAGCATGAGGAAGGGCAGACCTCTTTCCTGATGCACCGGCACATAAAAGTACAGCTCCCATGGAGGCGGCCATTCCTGTACAAATGGTGGCTACGTCAGGAGAAATATATTGCATTGTGTCATAAATTCCTAAACCTGCATAAACTCCTCCACCTGGCGAATTAATGTAAAGCTGAATATCTCTTTTCGAATCGACGCTTTGTAAAAATAAAAGTTGTGCCTGAATTATATTTGCTACTTGGTCATTAATTGCAGTTCCTAAAAACATCACTCTATCCATCATTAATCTGGAAAAAACATCCATTTGAGCAACGTTAAGCTGTCTTTCTTCGATAATATATGGGGTCATACTACTAACTATCTGATCGTAATACATAGAGTTAATACCATGCTTTTTTGTAGCAAATTTTTTAAATTCTTTTTTATAATTCATAATTGATAATATTAACTAAAATTAAACATTTTTATTGTGTAGTTGGATAAGCGATTTTAATAAAAGAGTCGTGGTTTAGTTTTTTGGTTTTAAATTTTACATTTTTTTTGAAGAACGCAAGTAGCTTTTCTGTTTTGACTTGTTCGATAATTCTTTTTCTTTCCTCTTCATTTCTCAATATTCTCTCAACCATTTGTTCAATTTCTTGATTACCATCTTTTTTACCTATTTGCCCAAATTGACTTAAAAAAATCTTTTTAGCAAAATCTTTAATCTCCTTCTCCTCAACTTTCAAATTATTTTGATTTATAATTTCCTCTTCAATCAGTTGATATCTCAAACCCTTTTCAGAATTTTCAAATTCTTCTGTTGCATTTTCAAGAGTAATTTCCTTTTCATTTCTTTTTTGCAACCATTTAATTAAAAATTTTCTAGGAAGATCAAATTTTACCTCTCCAATTAATTTCTTTGTAACATCATTTAAAAACTTTTGATCTGATTGTTGATCATATTGAGATTGGATGGAGTTTTTAATTTCCTCTTTAAATTGAGTTAAAGTTTTAATTGATTTATTTGGATAAATCTTTTTAAAAAAAGATTCTTCTAAACTGGCGTTAACTCTTTTTTGTATTGATAATAATTTTGCTTCAACATTAATGTTTGAAGTTTTTATTTCTTCAATTGTTTTATTTGAAAGACTTATTGATTGCGTTTGATCCTTAAAAAAATCCTTCAATTCAAACCTAAAAGTCTCGTTTAGATTCAATTTTCGAACTAAATCAATATTTTTTTTAGTTTTTAACTGATTAAGTTTTAAGGTCATTCTTTTATCGATATTTTCTTCTTTGGAAGAAAATTCAAACATTAATTCAGAAGCATCCGATATTTTTTTTTCGTCTTTCAATTCCCCATATTGTTGCTGGAGATAATCGATTCTCTCTTCAATAATCTTGTTTTCAATATTTATTTTGTGATAAATTGGAGATTTTTTAAAATTTAAATCGACTTTTATTTTTGGTCTTAAACCAATTTCAAATTTGAAATTAAAAACATCTATATTCCAATCAAATTTTTCATCTAATATTGGGACTGGATTTCCCAAAATTTTCAGATTATTTTCAACTATATATTGATTAAGAGACTTACTTAAAATTTTATTAGTCTCTTCAACAACAATTGCTTTCTCATATTTTTTTTTTATCAAGGACAATGGTACATGACCTTTTCTAAAACCAGGAAGATTAATTTTTGACTTATAATCCTTAATAACACTATCAACCTTATTCTCATAATCCTTTTTTTCAATTGAAATTGAGATGGTTGAATTTAATTTATCTATTTTTTTAAGATCTATTTTCATTCTTAAGAGTTAGCCCGCAAAATTAGTGTTTTAAATTTTGTTTACAAATGCACAACCATATTCAAATTAGTTTTAATAAAAAATCATTTCAAATAGATTTTTTTCCAAATTAATACTACATTTGCGACCTGAATTAATAATCGATTGTCGAGAACAATCAAAATTAATGTGATATGGCAGTAAAAATTCGACTTCAAAGACACGGAAAAAAAGGAAAACCTTTTTATTGGATTGTTGCAGCTGATTCCCGAGCTAAAAGAGATGGTAAATATTTGCAAAAATTAGGTGTTTATGATCCAAACACAAATCCTGCTAGGGTTGAAGTTAATGTTGATGAAGCATTAAAATGGTTACAAAACGGTGCAATTCCAACAAATACAGCACGAACACTTTTATCTTACAGAGGGGTTATGCTCAAGTATCATCTTAACAAAGGTGTTTTAAAAGGGGCACTCAAACAAGAAAAAGCAGACGAAAAATTCCAAGCGTGGCTTACAGAAAAAGAATCTAAAATAAGTGCCAAGCAAGACAAAATTTCAAAAGAGATTGATAAATCTAAAGCTGAAAAGTTGAAACTTGAAAAAGAATCAAACGAAAAAAGGGTTTTAGATAGGGAAAATGCCGCCAAAGCAGCTGCTGCAAAAGAAGAGGCTCCAGCAGAGGAAGCGCCAGCAGAGGAGTCTGCTGCAAAAGAAGAGGCTCCAGCAGAGGAAGTGCCAGCAGAGGAGTCTGTTGCAAAAGAAGAGGCTCCAGCAGAGGAAGAGCCAGCAGAGGAGTCTGCTGCAAAAGAAGAGGCTCCAGCAGAGGAAGTGCCAGCAGAGGAGTCTGCTGCAAAAGAAGAGGCTCCAGCAGAGGAAGCGCCAGCAGAGGAGTCTGCTGCAAAAGAAGAGGCTCCAGCAGAGGAAGTGCCAGCAGAGGAGTCTGCTGCAAAAGAAGAGGCTCCAGCAGAGGAAGCGCCAGCAGAGGAGTCTGCTGCAAAAGAAGAGGCTCCAGCAGAGGAATCTTCAGAAGAAAAGGACATTTCTAAAGACGACGCTAAAAAATAAGAATAATTAAATAATTTGAGTTTAATTTAATGTTTTGGTTCCTCCTTCCCAATTAAAAGTTTGATCTTAGTAACTAATCATGGATATTTCAACAAATAAAAAAGATTTTTTTTTATTCGCATTTACTTATTCTAAGTCCAATTTTAAAGGTGAGATAAAAATTAAATTAATAAATAATTATAGGATTGATTTTAAATCAATTGAAACAATTTTTATAGAAGAGGATAAAATTTTAATTCCTTACAAACTAAAAAAAATCAAAAATAAAAAAAAAAACAATTTAACATTACTAATTGAAGAAATAGACTGTGAGTCGAAAGCTCAGCAACTAATTTCTAAAAAATGTTTTCTTCCAAAAAAATTCTTGCCAGAAAGAAAAGGAGTTGATTTTTACGGTTTTCAGGTCAAAGACTTTGTGGTAATTGACAAAAACAATAAAAAAATTGGAAGTATTTTAGAAATTATAGAGAAGCCCTTTCAATCACTTATGGTTGTAAATACTAATTCAAAAGAAATACTTATACCAATACATCAAGACATAATTCTTAGTGTATGTCATGAAAAAAAACAAATACAAGTAGAATTACCAAAGAATTTTTTAAATCTTTTTTAAAAATCTAAAATCAATCCAATTGTCGGGAATGGAGTATCCGACCTATCCGTATCAATTTTTTTTAGATTTATTGGCTCAATTAAAATTCCATCTGGTTGTCTCTCAAGACCGTACTCTGGAGGTCTAGGTATTTTTTGTGCAAGAACATTTTGAATCTCAAAATAAACATTCAAAGATGTTTTTTTAAAATTCCATTTTTTATCAATTCTAACATCAGCTTGGCTGAAAACATCCAAATATTCTTGTCCAATTTGAGAATAATCCAATATAATTCTTGGATAAGAAAGTCTACTTTGAGTTTGATTAACTGGTGCATATGGGGTTCTCCCAGAATATCTGTATCTCATAGATATCTCCCAATTTCTGTTTAACTTATAACCCCCAGTAAATGATGAGAGATTTCGGCTATCCCAAACCGAGGGAATCATATCATTATTTATATCACTGAATTCGCTGAAAAAATATGTATACGCAAATATTCCGTAAAAGTTTTTATTGAGTTTTTGTTGAAAAAGAAACTCGATCCCATAAGAATTACCAATCCCGTTTGAAATAACTGGTTCGTTGCCATATACTTCAAAACCTCCTCCTTTATTGGCAAGTGAAATTTGATCAATTATCGAAATTGGATAATTGCTATATTCTTTCAAAAAGCCTTCTAGAGTAATCCTTGATTTCGGAGTTCGATTAAATTCAATTCCCACTACAGTATGTTTACTTCTGATGTAATTTACATCTCTATTAATAAAAACACTATTAATATCTTTAAATCCAATCATTGTGTATGGTGGTAATTTATTATACCAACCAATTGACCCATTTAATTTCCAGGTATTATTTTTTGTAATTGAATAGCTAAACCCCATTCTAGGTGAAAGATTATCTATCAAATTACTTTCGGAAAGAAAACTGTCTTTATCTGTTCTAATTCCAAAAAATAGATTTAAGTTATCATTTAGAAAAGATCTACTAATTTTTCCAAAAAATCCATATTTAACGAAATCAATTTTGGACTCATAATCAAATTGCTCCAGAATACCCAGCGTAGTATTTCTGTATTTTGATAGTTGAAAATTAAGTCCATACCCTAATTTCCAATCACCTATAAATTTTGTAATATGAGATCTTATTTTTGTTTCTTTTTCAACAGCATCATTTTGATAAATTAATCCAGATTCGTTTTCATTATTCTGAAATCTGCTAAAATTGTTTTTTAGTTCATTTGAACTTAGAGTGGTCAGAATTCTCCCATTTCCATTTGCAAATTTTTTAATCCAAGAAATTCCAAAAGTATTTGTTCTTTGCTTAATTATTGGAACCTGTTCTATAACAGCAGTTTGCTCAGCATCAAAATCTTCGGGAGCAACTACTGAAAAGTCGTCAATTGATCCTATACCCAAGATGCTAATGCTATTTAGATTGTCAATCCTATGGTCAATTTTAAATTGGTAGTCAATATAGTCGGGTCTAATAGGTAATCCTACAAGTTCAAAAACATACTGTAGATAACTTCTTCTTAATGAAAACATCAAAGACGTTTTTGAAATCTTTTCTTTACCTTTAAAGATAGGTGTGTTTATTGTTATTCCAGCCTCACTAGCCCCAATCCTAAATTTACCACTAAATTTTTCTCTATTACCGTCCCTTTGTTCAAACAGCAAAACACCTGATAACGGGTTATCAAATTCTGCTCCAAAAGAAGATGTAGATAGAGTTACTTCTCTTATAAAGTCAACATTTAACATTCCAACTGGGCCACCAGCACTTCCCTGTGTGCTAAAATGGTTTATATTAGGAATCTCCATTCCGTCTAAATAGTATACGGTTTCATTTGGAGCGCCACCCCTGATAATAAAATCATTTCTAAAACCACCAATCGATGGAGAAATTCCTGGTAAACTTTGTGCAACTTTTGTTATGTCATTGTTTCCTCCAGGATAGGTCTCTATTTCAACAGCAGACAGAGATTGTATAGATAGAGGTGTTTCATTTTTCTTTTTGAATGGACTTTTAAATAAAACTACCTCATCTAACTGGTCAGATAACTCTTCTAGCTTAAATAGTAAATCTGGCGAACCAGCAGATTTTACAATAACATTAAAGATTACTTCTGTCTGATAACCCAAGTAACTAGCAAGGATGTTATAGCTATCAAACGGAATTTTTTCAAGTTTGAAGTATCCATTTTCATCTGAAATAGTTCCTAATGACTCACCTTCAATTAATATGGTTGCCCCCTGAAGCGGAAAAAGAGTTTTACTGTCAACCACTCTCCCAGTTAAAATTCCAAGATTTTGAGAAAACGAAAACTTAAATAAGAAACAGATGAGAATTGATAAGAAATTTAACTTAGTATTTTTCAAAATGATTTATTTTTTTCTTTTTTCTTCTTTTTTCTTCTTTCTATTTATTTTCACCTTTTGTTTATTTTCTTCCTCTTGTTTTTTTAATTTTCTTTCCTCCTGCCTTTCTTCATAAAGACCTCTTAACCCTTTTAGATCTTCGGTGCTTATTTTTTCTTGATCAGGTGCCTGTAGGGCACCATCTTCTACTCCGAAAAAATCTTTATCAGTTTGTTTCCTCATTATCTCTTTCGCTGCCTTAAGGTTATAATATAGACCAGGATCAATCATTTTATTTGCCACGTAGTTTTCCTCTTTTTCTTTGTCCCATCTAATAAATATAAAACCCCCTTTAGATTTTTCATCATATTTTACCCTAAAAACTTTAGCATGATTGGGTAGTCTCTGATATATCTCTATTTCATCTAATATATAACCAGCAAGGTCGAGTAATTCCTCTACAAAAATTTTTTGTCCTTCATCGGATTTGTCATTTATGGGTTCTAGATAAACCTCTTCATATTCGTCTTCATCGTAATCATTGTACTGCGCATTTGTTTTGAAAAAACTAACTAGTAATAAAAATATTTGAATTTTAATTTTCATATCATTTTTTTTACAACATAGGTTACAATGCCCCAAATTGAAAGTTCATTTCCCTCACCAATTTTTATGGGAGAATATTTTGAATTTTCTGGCATTAAATAAATTTCTTTATTTTTTAGTTTCAGTCGTTTTACTGTAAATTCTCCATCTAAAAAACATACTGCGATAGATCCATTTTTAGGCTCCTCACTTCTATCAATTACAATTAAATCTCCATCATTAAGTCCAGCACCTTGCATTGATTCTCCATCTACTCTGGCATAGAATGTAGCCTCTTCATTTTTTATAATCTCTTTGTCCAAACTTATTCTAATTTCTTTAAAATCGTCAGCTGGGGACGGAAAACCAGCAGATATATTATTATTAGTGAGTGGGATTAAATGGGATTCATCTAAATTTGGTTTAAAAAAAAATATACCTTTCTTCATTTTTTTATCATTCTAGTTATTTAACTTTTATTATATCTCTAACATCGGTAGTGTACCGACATGAAAGGTATTCTTGTCGCATCTTCCAAGTTTGATCTAGATCTTGGTTGCCTAACTTTAAGAGATTTTCTCCAAATCTCAAATGAATTTTATCTATAGTCTTCATTAAATCCCCGTGTGTATTACCCGTATTTTGAAAAAGATTTAACTGTTTTGAATTTGAAGGTGTCAAATCTGTCAGTATTACTCCAGCTTTTTTGTAATTAATATTTTTTTTAAATATTCGTTTGAGACCCATGGTGGCATATTTTGCTATTGTTATTGCTGAATTAGTTGGATTAGGCAAATTTACCAGACTGCTATTATAATATTGTTGATCGACTGGTAGGTGAGAACTGGTCCGTATGAAAACCATAATGGACTTACAATCGCTATCTTGATATCGCAGTTTTCGAGAACATATCGATGCATAGGTTACTATACGTTCTTCCAGTTCCCAAAATTTTTTTATTACCTCTTTGAAACTTCTAGTGGTTGCAATTGATTTTTTGTCTGGGTTTTCTTCGTCTAGACCGATACAAGAGAACCCCTTTAAATCTTTCTTTAATCTAAGACCTAGAATACTCATATTTTTTTTGACCCACTGGTCAGGAAGTTTACAAAAATCATTTGCCGTTGTAATACCGTTTTTTATGAGTAACTTTTTATATTGTCTTCCTACACCCCAAATGTCCTCAACTTTTGTCCATTTGAGTGCGCTTGAAATTTGTTTTTCTGATTTTATTAAATACATTCCCTTTGTTTTGTGGACATATTTTTTTGCAATTTTATTTGCAATTTTTGCGAGTGCCTTCGTTGGAGCAATACCTATAGATACAGGAATCCCTGTCCAACGTTTTATTTTTTGCTTTAAAAGAAATGCCTCCTTTTCTAAATCACAATATTTGAATCCTCTAAAATCTAGAAACGCCTCGTCTATGCTATAAATTTCAATATTCGGCGTGTGCATACTAAGAATTTTCATTATACGTTGACTCATGTCACCGTAAAGTGGATAGTTTGATGAAAAGACATTCACCTTTTCTTTTTTAAATATATTTAGGTATTTAAAGGCAGGTGCCCCCATCGGTATATCAAGAGTTTTTGCTTCATTACTTCTAGAGATGACACATCCGTCGTTATTTGATAAAATAACAACTGGAGAATTTTCTAATCTAGGTTGGAAAACTCTCTCACATGAAACGTAGAAATTATTGCAGTCGACTAATGCAAACATATAATTAAAAATAGTAATTTTATCTAAGATTTGAAGTCCTATTAGAATGGATAAATATTCTTTTTTGAATGCTGCACATACTGGTTATTTTGCTGAGATGTATGAAAAATATTTGCACGACCCAGATAGTGTCGAAGCAAGCCTAAGAGCTTTCTTTCAAGGTTTTGATTTTGGAATTGAAAACAACCAAAATGGGCATTCCAAAACTAGTCAAAACGAAATTCCAAAGCATTTAGAACGCGAGTTCAAAGTAGTTCAGTTAATAGATGCTTATCGGAAAAGTGGTCATCTTTTCACAAAAACAAATCCGGTTCGTGAAAGAAGAACATACAGTCCAAATCTTGATATAAAAAACTTTGGTTTATCTGTTGATGATTTGAATGAGGTCGTTGGGGCTGGGGAAACAATGGGGATAGGACCTTCAACTCTTTCTCAAATAATAAAACATCTCCAGGAAATTTATTGTGATTCAATCGGAATTGAATATATGTATATTCGAAATCCAAAGAGAGTTAGGTGGATTAAAGATAAATTACACAAAAATAATAATCACCCAAGATTTACAAGCGAACAGAAAAAGCATATTTTAAAAAAACTAACTCAAGCTGTCTCGTTCGAAAATTTTTTACATAAAAAATATGTTGGTCAAAAAAGATTTTCTCTAGAGGGAGGGGAATCATTAATTCCTGCCTTAGATGCATTAATAACGCAAGCTGACAATAAAGGAGTAGATGAGTTTGTAATGGGGATGGCTCATAGAGGTAGACTAAATACATTAACAAATATTTTTGGGAAATCAAGTCGCGATATATTTTCTGAATTTGACGGTAAAGATTATGATGAAATCGTTTTTGATGGGGATGTCAAGTATCATTTAGGTTGGACTTCTAAAATTGATCCTAATGGAGATGGAAAAAAAATTAACATAAACTTAGCCCCAAATCCCTCTCATTTAGAAACAGTAGGAGCAGTTGTTCAAGGAATTTCTAGAGCTAAACTTGAAAAGAAATATAATTTTGACACAAAAAAAGTACTACCAATTATTGTACACGGAGATGCAGCTATCGCTGGTCAAGGACTGTCATATGAAATAGTTCAAATGGCTAGACTAAAGGGGTATGGAACAGGTGGAACAATACATATTGTTGTAAATAACCAAATTGGTTTTACAACAAATTATTTAGATGCGAGGTCATCAACTTATTGTACTGATGTGGCAAAGGTTACTCTATGTCCGGTTTTGCACATCAATTCAGATGATGTAGAAGCAGTCGTCCACGGAGTATCTTTTGCTTTAGATTATCGTATGGAATTTGGTGAAGACGTATTTATTGATTTGTTAGGATACAGAAAATATGGTCATAATGAAGGAGACGAACCAAGATTTACTCAACCTCAACTATACAAGGCCATAGGAAATCATAAAAACCCAAAACAGATTTATGCTGAAAAACTTATTGTTGAAGGAGTAATAGGTGAGGATTATCTTAAAGAAATTGAAACTAAGTACAGCCTATCTCTAGAAACTGATTTAGAGGATTCAAAGAAAATAGATACTACCGAAATTACACCTTTTATGGCTGACGAATGGAGTAATTACAAAAGGGAAGATGAGTCTAAAATGTTGACCACAATTAATACCTCTGTTTCAAGTGAAAAACTAATTAAAGTTGCTAAAGCAATAACTCAATTGCCTTCCGAAAAAAAATTCCTTAGAAAAATTAAAAAATTAATTGATGAGAGGAAAAAGATGTTCTTTGAAAAAGACTCTTTGGATTGGGCGATGGGAGAGATGCTGGCTTACGGAAGTCTCCTTTTGGAAGGTCATGACATTAGGATTTCAGGACAAGATGTTGAAAGAGGAACGTTTTCTCATCGTCATGCGATAATTAAAGCTGAGGATTCAGAAGAAGACATTATATTATTAAATAAGATATCCGGTAATCAGGGTAAATTTAGAATTTATAATTCTTTACTTTCTGAATACGGAGTTTTAGGTTTTGATTATGGTTATTCAATGGCAACCCCGAATTCCCTTACCATATGGGAAGCACAATTTGGTGACTTTTCAAACGGAGCACAAATAATGATAGATCAGTATGTTTCTGCAGCCGAGGATAAATGGAAGCTTCAAAATGGTATAGTTCTTTTGCTTCCCCACGGATATGAAGGACAGGGTGCTGAACATTCTTCGGCGAGAGTTGAGAGATATTTGCAGTTGTGTGCAAAGGACAACATGTTTGTTGCAAATTGTTCTACTCCTTCAAATCTATTTCATCTTTTAAGAAGGCAAATAAAGTTAAGTTATAGAAAACCTCTTATAATTTTTACCCCAAAGAGTTTACTAAGGCACCCACTTGTGGTTTCAAAAGTAAAAGATTTTACTGATGGAAATTTCAAAATGGTTATAGATGACCACAATACAAATTCTAAACAAGTTAAAAAATTAGTTTTTTGCTCAGGAAAATTTTATTATGATTTGTATAGAGCTAGGAAAGAAAGAGAAGTTAAGGATGTTGCATTTGTTAGAATAGAGCAATTGTTTCCGTTACCAATTAAAGAAATAAGAAATATTTTAGATAAGTATCCTCAAGTAAATGATATTGTTTGGGCACAAGAAGAACCAAAAAACATGGGTGTTTGGAGCCATTTACTTCTGCATCTTCCGGAAGCAAAAGAGTTTCGTTGTGTATCACGAAGGTTTTATGGTGCCCCTGCAGCTGGAAGTTCTAAAAGGTTTAATAAAAGACATAATGAAGTGATAGATTATGTTTTTGATGAAAAAAAAGATAATTTTAAACTAAAGAAAAAAACAAAAAAAAGAGAAACTAAACAGGTATGAAATTAGAAATGAAAGTTCCCTCTCCAGGGGAGTCAATAACTGAAGTAGAAATCGCTCAGTGGTTAGTTTCAGATGGAGATTTTGTTGAAAAAGATCAGGCTATCGCAGAGGTTGATTCTGATAAAGCTACCCTTGATTTACCTGCGGAAGCCAGTGGAGTTATTACTTTAAAAGCAGAAGAAGGTGATTCCGTTGAAGTAGGACAGGTTGTTTGTCTAATTGACACAGACGCTACCGGTGGCGAACACAAACCTAAGTCTTCAAGTGAGATTGTTGAAAAAAAAGTAGACACAAGTGTTGAAAATGAGCCCATCATCACTGAAAAAACCTACGCTTCTAATCATTCATCCCCTGCTGCCAGAAAAATACTTGACGAAAAGGGAATCAAACCAATTGATATTCATGGTTCTGGAAAGGGCGGAAGAATTACTAAAGAGGATGCCATTAACGCCAAAGCCTCAATGGGTACTCCTCCGAAAGGAATAGAGAGAAATTCTGACAAATCAAAAATGTCTCTTCTTAGAAGAAAAGTTGCTGAAAGATTGGTAAGTGCCAAAAATGAAACAGCAATGCTTACAACATTTAATGAAGTTAATATGTCCGAGATATTTTCTTTAAGAAATAAATTTAAAGACTCATTTAAGGAGAAGCACAATGTTGGTCTTGGATTTATGAGTTTTTTTACTAAAGCTGTTGTTTTTGCTTTAAAACAATACCCAGATGTTAATTCAATGATTGATGGAGATTTTCAAATAAAATATGATTATTGTGACATAAGTGTTGCTGTATCGGGTCCTAAGGGTTTAATGGTTCCTGTTTTAAGAGGTGCTGAGAAACTGACTTTTAAAGAAATTGAATTGGAAATTAAGAGACTAGCTTTAAGGGCTAGGGAGGGTGAAATTACCGTTGACGAAATGACTGGGGGAACATTTACAATTTCTAATGGAGGTGTATTTGGTTCGATGCTTTCAACACCTATAATTAATCCTCCCCAGTCAGGAATACTAGGAATGCATAATATTATTGAACGCCCTGTGGCAATTGATGGAAAGGTAGCAATACAACCAATGATGTATTTGGCTTTTTCTTACGACCATAGGATAATTGATGGGAGAGAGTCTGTTGGATTTTTAGTTGCAATAAAAGAGGCAATTGAGAACCCTGTTGAAAAATTAATGGATAATAATACTAAAAAGGCATTGGAATTATAAAATGCTAATGAAAATTAATTGAAAGCCTTTCATAATTTATTTTTGCTTTTATTTCGTTTAAAATGTCACCACCTAGTATTCCATCGATTTCTTTTTCTTTTTGTTCTATAAGTGCTTGATTAATCGTACTCATATCTATTAGCATTAGTGTAACATCTATTTCTTTTTCAGGGTTAAGAATTAATTTACAATTTTCACTAGATATAGCACCCATTTTTTTTTCTGCTGCAGACGTAAGTTCAATTTCCTTTCCTTTAGATTGAATATTATATTTTTCTTTTTTCAAGATATCAAAACAACTATTTGAAGCACCAGTATCAACTAAAAATCTAGCCCTTTTATTATTTATTTTGAGGTTACATACTATGTGTTTACTTGCAGTAATCTCAAGTGATATTTTTTTCTTTTTTATTTTCAATTATTTGTGATTACTACATTAAAGATAAATATTTAGAGTATTCTTGATATTCAAATCCATAACTTTATATTATGAATTTTATAGATACCCACACTCATTTATATTTAAAGGATTTCGATCTCGATATTGACGAAGAAATAAAAAAATCAATTGCTCTTGGGATAAAAAAATTTTATTTACCATCTATTGATAGTTCTTACACAAATAGAATGATTAAAATAAAAAGTAAATATCCAAACGAAATCAGATTAATGATTGGTCTACATCCAACGCATATTAATGATAATTATTTGTTTGAAATCAATCATGTAAAAAAAATGCTTGATGAAATTAAATTTTCTGCTGTTGGAGAAATTGGTATAGATTTATATTGGAATAAAAAAAATCTCAAAAATCAAATTAATGTTTTTATTCAACAAATTGAAATAGCATTATTAAACAAATTACCAATTGTAATTCACTGTAGAGATGCATTTGATGAAGTATATAAAGTTTTATTGAATTTTAAAAAAGATAATCTCTTTGGAATATTCCATTGTTTCACAGGGACAAAAGAAGAAGCCAAAAAAATAATAGATTTAAATTTTAAGTTAGGCATTGGAGGTGTTGTGACATTTAAAAATGGAGGTATTGACAAATTTTTAAATCAAATTCCACTTACATCAATAGTTTTAGAAACAGATGCTCCATACCTTGCTCCTCACCCATACAGAGGGAAAAGAAATAAAAGTTCCTATTTAAAAATTATTGCTAACAAAATCGCTAAAATATATGGTGTTCCTTTAGAAAAAATTGCTGATCAAACAACAATAAACGCTAGGAGTGTATTTAAATTTTAATGTATTTTTGGGGCTTTAAGTTTAAAAAAGAGAGGTGGCCGAGTGGCTTAAGGCGCACGCTTGGAAAGCGTGTATGCGTTAATAGCGTATCGAGGGTTCGAATCCCTTCCTCTCTGCTAAGTTATTTAATTAATAAAATCTATTAAAAAAAATGACATTAAGAGTTCTTAAATATAAAAATTATGGATGTACAATGTCAGGTCCTGACGACAGCAAGAGTGATTGGGAAATTAAGTTTTATTGGTCTTTTTATGAATTAAGTAATGGGAACATCATAAACCTCAACTACACACAAAACTTGAAAAAAAATAAATTTATCGATGATGAGTTTGATTTTTATTACACTAACTATGAGTTAAATAATGGTAAAAAAATAATTTATAAATTCGGTGATGCTAAAGGAGATGATCTTAATTCAATGTCTAAAGAGTTTTTTCAGTGGTTTGAATCTTTACCCCCCAAACACCAGATAAAAGATCCTAAATATCCCTCTGAAGAAGAAGAAAAATGTATTAAAGATTTTTTTTTAAAGCATGTAGAAATAAATAAAAAAACCAA
>CACKBL010000001.1 GCA_902598305.1 uncultured Bacteroidota bacterium | reverse complement strand
ACTATATTCAAGATTTTTCTCTTTTGTATTTGTGTAACCATTAACAAACACAAAATCAAATTTATATTCACTAGCTGTAAAATTATCATATTTGCTATCTCCAAAGAAAATAGTATCTCCTTCAAGTTGTATTTCTTTCAGGTGCTGGATTTTTGATTTTGGCCCTCCTCCCAAATAGAATATGTAATTATTTAGATTTTTGTTACTAACTAAAATTTTCACCTCCTCTTCATCAGCCCCGGTTAGAATAAATATTTTTTTTGAATTATGATATTTCACAATGAATTCTTTAACACCCTTTACAAGCTGACATTTTGGAAGAGTCGAAAGATTTAACTCATAGTATTCCTTTAAAACTTTATTTAAAATAAATTTATCTTTAATAAATTTACCTAGCTTGACATTTCTTGAGACTCCGGAATTTTTAGAAAAATAATCATATGTAAGGATAGATAATTCTTGATTTAGGTTTTCATCTAAAACAAGTTTCATATTTAATTTTCTCTGGCTATTTGCATCAAGTATGACCCCGTCAAAGTCTAGAATCACATTTTTATATTTTGATAAATCTATCATTAGAACCAATATAAAAATATAAATACTTTTAAATAGAATCTTTGGCTATCTGCCCTTCCATAGGGTAATAAAGTAATTCATGACTTATTACTCCATCACAAATATTTACGAAATAAAGATTACTGTTATTGTTATCCTCTATTTGATTGTAAAATTTGTTTTTTATAAGGATGTTAGTGGTCTCTGGAATTGTATTACTATGACCAACAATTAAAACTTTTTTTCCTTTATTTTCTTTTAAGAAGGCTTCGTAACTTATATCTTCTGGTTTATATATATCAATTTTTATTTTTTTTCCCTCAGATGTTGGAATAGCAGTAGATATTGTTCTTTTGGTATCTGTGGAGAGTATCTTGTTAATTTCAATTTTTTCAAATATTTCAGACCATTTTTGAGCTCTTAAAAGACCACTTTTGTTTAATGATGGATTTTTTTCATTTTTGTCAGTCCTGATTTTCTCGGCGTGTCTTATAAGGTAAACACTTGTACAATTTTCATCACTGTAATTACATGAAAAAAAACTAATTACAATTATTAAACTAAGTATGTATTTGTAAGCTATGATTTTGTAACCGTTAATGTTGAACCCATCAAGCTAGTACTATAACATTCCAATACATCATCAGTTGATCCAGGGGTGGTACAATCCGAAGGGTAGGAATTACTGTGGCTAGAGCAAATAAACCTCTCTTGAGTATCATTATAAGACCAGGCATTTCTTGATCCGGCATGAGGACAGCTATTAGTAAAAGCTCTATATGATGTATCACTAAGCTTTAATAATAGCATTCCTTGTTGAGTAAAATTCATCCATCCTCTAGATTGAAGAACGCTAAATGATGTGTCGTCTAAATCAATAGATACTGTATTACCGTTAACAGTGTAACCTGTCATTGTATCATTTGAACTTGAATTAATTCCAGAATCATCGTCACCTTTTGAGCAAGCTTCAGCTAAAGTTAAACCAAACATAGCAAGAGCGACTTGAGGGCAAACATTTTCTAAAAAATGTCTTCTTTTGTATTTATTTTGATTCATGAATATAAATTATTGAGTTTCGGTCTTTAAGAGTTCCCTAATAAACTCACACTCTTCATCCGTCCACTGCACGTAATCCACACCAGTAAAAAAATCTTCTACCTCTTTTTGAAAAAGAGTATATTCAATTGATCGAACATTTGGAGCCATTAAACCTCCGCCATCGTGTGAAGCATTGAAAACATCATGTCCAAGTTCATGATACATCAGAAATATTTGTTCCCCTGTTGTAAGATTTCTAAAAATAGTTTCGTCAACCTGTATCTTAACATAGTCATGACAAGAACCAATTGCCCTCCCTGCAGTACCACCACTTAAATCTTCTGATATAAATTCTACATCTGTTATGTCGGATAAATCAACACCATAGAGAGCTGCTGATTCAACAAATATGTCCCAATAGGTTGGAAGATTTTTTGGGTTTGCCTTACTATAAATTGGATCATTATCATAATCTGGAATATTACTCTCTTCTTGCAAATACCCCAAAGGTTTTTCTTCTTCTTCACTTTTTGAACAACTAATAAGAGTAAAGTTCAAGAAAACGATAATTATAAATCCTTTTAATAAATTTTCTAACATATTCTTGCAAAAGTATAAAAAAAAGAAAAAAGCATCCTTCAGAGAGGATGCTTATTCGAATAGTACTATAAAATAATCAAATAGCTCCCTTTACGGTTTTAATTATTCTACCTGCAATTTTATATGGATCACCGTTTGATGCCGGTCTCCTATCTTCTAGCCAACCTTTCCATCCGTTTTCGACAGTCATAATGGGGATTCTAATTGATGCTCCTCTATCAGAAACACCGTAGCTAAATTCATTTATAGATTGAGTTTCGTGTTCTCCAGTAAGACGTTGGTCATTATCAGCTCCATATACATCAATGTGCTCTTTAACGACTGGCCTAAACGCCTCACATATTTTCTCATAAGTTTTTTTATCACCACAAGTTCTTAAGATGTTGTTTGAGAAATTTGCATGCATTCCAGAACCATTCCAGTCAGTAGCTCCAAGTGGTTTAGGATGGTATTCAATAGCCAAGCCATAACTTTCAGCTGTTCTTTCAAGCAGATATCTTGCAACCCACATTTCATCGCCTGCCTGTTTAGCACCTTTAGCGAAGGTTTGAAATTCCCACTGCCCAGCAGCAACCTCAGCATTTGTACCTTCAACATTAATTCCTGCTTCAAGACAAATATCTAGATGTTCATCCATTACGTCTCTTCCAAAAGTATTTTTTCCTCCAACAGAACAATAAAATTGCCCTTGAGGTGTCTGGTCTTTTGGAAATCCAAGAGGAAGATTAGTTTCCGGATCCCATAAAAAATACTCCTGCTCAAAACCAAACCAGAAATCATTATCATCGTCATCGATTGTAGCTCTTCCATTAGACTCGTGAGGAGTTCCATCAGCGTTAAGAACTTCTGTCATAACTAAAAAAGCATTTTTTCTAACTGGATCTGGATAAACAGCAACAGGTTTAAGAAGACAATCCGAAGAACCACCTTCAGCTTGTTGAGTGGAGCTACCGTCAAATGACCACATAGGGCAATCACTTAGTTTACCTCCAAATTTGTCAACTATTTTTGTTTTACTTCTTAGGTTGGCAGTTGGTTTATATCCATCCAACCATATATATTCTAATTTTGTTTTACTCATAAGATTCGATTTTGAATTTCAAATGTATAATTTAGAATTCCAACTTGTTGTTAATAAGTGTTATAGATATCAACATGGATGATTAATTACGAATTTTTTAAAAATTCACAACTATTTTTATAATTATACCAAAAAATAACACTGAAATTTGTTTTAATCATAAAAAAAAAATTAAAAAAAATGCTATACATTTAATCTAAACTCAGATTGTTAAAAAATGACAAAAGACAGATATGAATCTAGAGGTGTTTCGGCCGATAAAACAGATGTTCATGATTCTATAAAAAATATTGACAAGGGTTTATTTCCGCGTGCATTTTGTAAAATCGTACCTGATTATTTATCAAATAGTGATGATTATTGTCTAGTGATGCATTCAGATGGAGCTGGTACAAAATCTTCACTAGCTTATGCTTATTGGAGAGAAACAGGAAATTTAGATGTTTGGAAAGGAATTGCTCAAGATGCTCTAGTAATGAATATAGATGATCTTTTGTGTGTGGGAGCTACCGACAATATAATGTATTCTTCTACAATTGGTAGAAATAAAAAATTAATATCAGGTGATGTGATTTCTTCAATTATTAACGGCACAGAGGAGCTTATAAAAGAATTTGGAGAATATGGAGTCAACATTTATAGTACAGGAGGTGAAACCGCGGATGTAGGAGATATTGTTAAAACAATTATTGTGGACTCGACCGTAATAACCAGATTAAAAAAATCTGAAGTTATTGATAATGCTAATATTTGCGGTGGAAATGTCATAGTTGGTTTAGCTTCTTTTGGAAAAAGCATTTATGAGAAAAATTACAACAGTGGTATTGGAAGTAATGGTTTAACTTCAGCTAGACATGATATTTTTCATTCATCTATTGGAGAAAAATTTCCTGAAACCTATGATAATAATATTTCTAAAAATCTTATATATTCTGGCAGTAAAAAACTTTTAGATAAATTAGAAAATATCCATTTAGACATCGGAACTTTAGTTTTATCTCCTACTAGAACTTATTCCCCTGTTGTAAAAAAGATATTTTCTGAAATTGGAAGATCCAAAATTAATGGTATGGTTCATTGTACTGGAGGTGGGCAAACTAAAACCTTACACTTTATTGATAAACTACACGTGATTAAAGATAATTTGTTTCCTACACCTCCGTTATTCAAATTGATCCAAAGTGAATCAAAATCTGACTGGAAAGAAATGTATAAGGTTTTCAATATGGGTCATAGGTTAGAATTATACACAAATGATTATGATGCAGTTAAAATAATTGATATTGCAAAGAGTTTTAATATCGATGCTCAAATTATCGGAAGAGTTGAGAATGCAAGTCAAAAGTCACTTACAATACAAACTAAAGAGGGCACATTTGTTTATTAATTTTATTTAGATTGAAAGAAAAAATAATCATTTTTACTTTTTTTATTTTTCTAAGTCTGCATGGGCAGGAGGACAAACTTTTATTAGAATCTCTTTTTGATAAAAAGGAAATCCAAGAGAGCGAAAAGTTACTGCCTGAAAGAATGGTTTTTACACAATCCATTTTGTGGGGTAAAAATGGAATATTTAGAAAAACAGGAATATCAAAGCTGAACAAAGAACAAAGAGTTAAAGAATTAAAACTTAGAAAAATAATGTTAAAATCTCATCAAATCATAGGTTATTTAACCCTTGCAGGTATGATTACTCAAGGTATATTAGGTGGTAAACTCTACAATAACTGGGAAAGAGATCTTTATAATACTCACAAAACTGTAGGTAATATTGTTACAGCATCCTATTTCACTGGTGCAGGTCTATCATTATTTGCTCCACCACCCTTAATTAACAGAAAAGTCGAAGGATTTAATTCAATAAAAGCTCATAAAATTTTAGCAACCATTCACTTCTCGGGTATGATGGCTACAAACTATTTTTCAAAAAAAAATACAGATTTTCACAAATATTCAGCCTACACAACTTTTGCCAGCTACTTTGCCGCCGTTGTGGTTTTTAAATTTAAATAAATGACTAGATACCTTTTAATATTCTCTTTATTTTTAGTTACAAATCAAATTTTTTCTCAGACCATTAAATGGTCTTTAGATATTAATGAGTCATTTATAAGTTATGACGGAGAACATTTTCTTCATAGTTGGTCAGGTAAAAATGAAAGAATTAGAGGTGTTATTATAGAAAACCTTGAGGAAAAAAATTTTAAACAAATAGCTTTAGCAATGTTTGTGAAAGATTTTGACAGTGGAAATGGTAATAGAGATTCAAACATGTTGGAGATTTTGGAAGTTATCAAATTTCCTAAGATTGAATATTACTCTAATAAAATTTCTCTAGGTAAGGATGAAATTTCATTTTTAGGCAACCTCAATTTCCACGGAATCTCACGAGATTTAAATATAACTTCTGAAATAAAAAAGACAAATAAAAAATTAGTTTTAAGTGGAGAATTTAACGTATCCCTTGTAGACCATAAGGTTAAATTGCCAACTTTTATGATGAGAAGTATTGATAAAGAGATTTTTGTTAAATATCAATTAATCTTCAATAAAATTGATAATTAGAATTTATAAGTAAATTTGCATTTATTCAACTTAAATTAAATGCTCGACAAATTCGATGTTATAAAAAACAGATTCAATGAGGTTTCGGAACTAATATCTAGTCCAGATATTGTATCAGATAGAAAGAAATATATTGATTTAAGTAAAGAATATAAAGAGTTAAATAAAATAATTGAGAAATTTAAGACTTACGAATTAACTCTATCAAATGAATCAGAAGCCCTTGATTTAATAAAAGATGAATCTGATCCTGAAATTCAGGATATGGCAAAAAAGCAACTTGAAGAATCTCGTAACTTAATACCAAAGCTCGAAGAGGAATTAAAAATCCTTCTTATACCAAAAGATCCAGATGATTCTAAAAATGTTGTAGTCGAAATAAGAGCTGGTACTGGTGGAGACGAGGCTAGTATCTTTGCTGGGGATTTATTTAGAATGTATACTAAATATTGTTTGGATAGAGGATGGTCTACAAGCACAGTCGATATTAGTGAGGGGACCGCAGGAGGTTTTAAGGAGATAATATTTGAAATTTCTGGTGAGGACGTTTATAGTTTTTTAAAATTTGAATCTGGTGTTCATAGAGTTCAACGTGTACCTCAAACAGAAACTCAGGGTAGAGTTCATACCTCAGCTGCAACAGTAATGGTGCTTCCAGAAGCGGAGGAGTTTGATATAAAAATAGATATGAACGAAGTTAGAGTGGATTATTTTTGTTCGTCTGGACCGGGAGGACAGTCGGTAAATACAACCTATTCCGCAGTTCGTTTGACTCATGAGCCTACAGGTATAATAGCTCAATGTCAAGATCAAAAATCTCAACATAAGAATAAAGAAAAGGCACTTAAAGTTTTAAGATCTAGACTTTATGAATTAGAACTTTCTAAAAAAATGGAAGCTGACTCTGAAAAAAGAAATAGTCTTGTTTCTTCTGGAGACAGATCAGCTAAAATTAGAACTTACAATTATCCTCAAGGAAGAGTAACTGATCACAGAATAGGACTTACACTTTATGATTTACAAAATATAGTTAATGGCGGGATAGATAAACTTATTGAAGAATTAAAACTTTATCAAAACACAGAAAAACTTAAAAAAGCTGGAGAGGTCTTTAAAACATGAAGCTAAGTAGTCTAATTGAGCAAATCAAATTAAAAAAATCATACTTATGTGTTGGTATAGACCCTGATTTAGAAAAGATTCCAGGACATATTAGAAATCAAAAAGACCCTATATACACTTTCTCAAAATCAATAATTGACTCTACTGTAAAATTCGCTGTTGCATTTAAATTCAATATTGCTTTTTTTGAAGCTTATGGAATTGACGGTTTAGTTTCACTTGAAAAGCTAATTAAATATGTTAATACACAGTACCCTCATGTTTTTACTATCGCGGACGCCAAAAGGGGAGACATTGGAAATTCTTCAAGTAGATATGCCAAAGCTTTTTTTGAAAAATTTGGTTTTGACTCAATTACTGTTTCTCCTTACATGGGTAGAGACTCTATTGAACCTTTTTTGAGTTTTGAGAACAGGCACACAATTATATTAGCACTTACTTCAAATTCTGGAGCTGAGGATTTTCAATTTATTTCATCGGAAGGTAAAAAGGTTTACGAACATGTAATAGTTGAATCCAAAAAATGGGGTGGAAATGAAAATATGATGTATGTTATAGGGGCAACTAAAGCTATTCATTTAGAAAATGTTAGAAAATTAATCCCTAACTCCTTCCTACTTATTCCAGGGGTAGGTAAACAAGGTGGTAGTTTAGAAGAGGTTTCGACTTTGGGATTAAATAAAAATATTGGGATTTTAGTTAATTCCTCAAGGGCAATTATCTACGCGTCAAATAAGGGGGATTTTGCTGAAAAGGCAGCAGCAGAAGCAAAAAATCTTCAAGTGAGGATGGAGTTAATACTAAAAAACAAACAGATCATTTGAAATTTAAAACCCCCCCAGAGCAAAACAAAATATCTGCAAAGGAGGGGAAACCAAACAATTAATCAAACACTAAAATGCATAGATAGCCGCAAGAACAAATGAGGCTAAATTATCTGTATAATCCGTTAATGATTTAGAATAAATTTCAGCTGATGCTGAATCAACTCTAATTTCTGGTTTGATAGTTAAGTTGCCAGATGTAAAACTTCCGGTGATTGTAAAAGAAGTATTATCTTGATCACCTCCACCTAAAATACCACTATCATCATTAAAAATTTCACCTCTCAAACCGAGTGTAAAAGTATCACTTAGTGCGAGCTGTGGGTATAGTGCTACACCTGAGAATTTTCCAGCATCATCCATATCGGCAGAAGTCGCATTTATTCCTAAGAAAAAAGAATCACTAAGATCAAAACCTCCAGTAAAATCAATTTGTGTATAACCGTCACCTGCCAGTAAATTTAAATACTGACCTGAAATCCCAAGTTGTGCCCCGAACATGTATGCATCAAAAGGAATTCCTGTAAGTACACTGTCAAAGTTACCTTCTGTAAAATCAGTTTGATTCATAACAGCAAGCATCAATGAAGTTTTTTCACTAAGAGTAAAATCAGCTTTGATTCCCGTATGTGAAAAAGGTCCGTAAGAAAACATGTATGAAGTAGAATAATTGAAATTACCCGTAGGAGAAATCACCTCATAACCTAAGAAAGTATTCCAGTTACCTAAAGTTAGGGTGAAATTATCACTAACATTTAAATAAGCGTATAATTGGTTTACAATATTTGAGGAACCGCTTGAATTGAAAACAGCTTCAACTCCTCTTGGTCCGTATACAAAATCAGCTACAAAACCTGACTTTTCTCCTTCATAAGAAAGTATAACATTTGCCATACCGAGCGCAAAACCCGGTTTATTTGCAAACGATGTTCCAGGCGCATAATCAGCACTTCTGAAATAGGTATCAATAGACCCTGCAACAGAAAAAGTTGGTTCTTCTTCAGTTGTCTCTTCTTGTGCATTTATTGAAAAAGAAACAAACGTAAGAACTGAATATAATAAGTATTTAATATTTTTCATTTTTATAATAATTAAAGGTTAATATTTATTTTTGATCTACACTAAAATCTGCATAAGCACCCATAGAGTGTTCAGATAAGTCGAGACCTTTCAATTCTTCTTCTTCGCTTACCCTGATTCCAGATATTGCTTTTATTGCATATATTATAATAGCTGCACTTACAACGCTAAATGCACCAATGACGCCAACGCCAATTAATTGTGTTATGAATTGATCTACACCTGCCATTGCTCCAAAAATTCCAACAGCTAATGTTCCCCATATTCCACAAATTAGGTGTACAGCGATAGCTCCTACAGGGTCATCTAATTTTAATTTATCAATTAATGACACACCAAGTGGAAGAATTATTCCCGCTATTAGACCTATAAGAGTAGCATCTGTGGGACTCATCTGGTCTGCACCCGCTGTAATCCCAACTAGTCCGCCCAGAACACCATTCATAAACATAGTTAAGTCGTATGTCTTGTAAAGAATATTTGAAAAAATCGCAGCAGAAACTCCACCTGCAGCCGCAGCAATACATGTTGTGACCAGTGTCAACGATGTTAATTCTGGGTCGGCCGATAAAACGGATCCTCCGTTAAATCCAAACCACCCAAGCCAAAGAATCAAAACACCGGCAGCGGAAAGTGGTAAGTTATGTCCAGGAATAGCCCTTGGCTTTCCATCATCACCAAATTTACCTATTCTTGCACCTAGGAAATAGACTACTACAAGTGCACCCCATCCACCAACTGAGTGTACTAGGGTAGAACCCGCAAAATCATAAAATCCCATTGCATCTAAAAATCCGCCTCCCCATTTCCATGATCCGATAATAGGGTAAATCAAACCTACATAGAAAATTGTGAAGAGCATAAAAGCACCTAATTTTATTCTCTCAGCTACTGCTCCAGAAACTATTGTTGCAGCAGTTGCTGCGAACATCCCTTGAAAAAGAAAGTCCGTCCACCAAGTATAACCACCATCAGCGTATCCAGGTGTCATTCCTCCTTCAGGAGCACCAATACCGAAACCTGCGAATTTGAAAATACCCGCTGAGCCTTCTTCAAATCCAGGGTACATGAGGTTGAAACCGCCTAACATATATAATAACAAACCAATTGTTATTACAAAAAAGTTTTTAAATAAAATGTTTACAGTATTTTTTTGCCTAGTTAATCCAATCTCTAGAAACGAGAAACCTAAATGCATAAAAAATACTAGTCCTGTACAAATCATCATCCATACATTGTTTGCTGTAAATAAAGCTGTGTTTTCCATGTTATATTAATTTAAAGTGTTACCGCCACGTTCTCCAGTTCTGATTCTTATTGCATCTTCAATTGGAAGTACAAATATTTTCCCATCACCAACCTTGTCTGTGGCACCTGATTTTACTATTGCGTCTATTGTCTTATCAACAAAGTCGTCATTGACAACGATTGATAAAAAACGTCTTTGAATGTCAGAGGTAGAATAACTTATACCTCTATAAACCTGCCCTTGCTTTTCGTTACCAATTCCAGTAACATCCCAGTAGCTGAAAAAATTTACATCTACCTCATGAAGGGCGTCTCTAACATCAGAAAACTTTGACTTTCTAATGATTGCTTCGATTTTTTTCATAGATATTTTGTTTATTATTTAATTAATGAATGATCAAAAATATTAAACAGCAATAATCACTACGAATGAAAAAAAAAAGATTTAGAAAAATTATGAAGTACGTAATTTCAGTATGATAAATTTTTAGACATACTTAAATTTTTGATATCAAAATTGAGAATTATTTAAAAAAACTTAAATCATTTAAAAATGAAAAAACCAAGACATATAAAAAAAAATCCCAAAATGATATTTATACTAAAGTAGGTTAAAATATTTTGAAAATTTTCATTTTTAAACATATAGTATATATCCAACATAAATGTTGAAAATGTTGTTAAACCTCCACAAATTCCAATAGAAATAAATAAAAATATATCTTTTTTCGCGATAGAATTCCTATCATAGAAAGCAATTAATAAACCTATAATAAAACACCCAACCAAATTAGAAACAGAGGTTCCTATCGGGAAAGTGATTAAATTTTTGCTAGAGTATTTTGTAACTATATATCTAATTGAACTTCCAATACCTCCACCAAAGAAAACTAGAACTAAAGATTTTAAATCCAAAACTATGATAATTAATTAAATCAAAATTAGTCTATTAAAAAATACTTTATACAAAACAGTAGAAAGAAAAAAAAAATGAAGGCGAGCAAAATTTTATAACTGTCTCTGTAAAATAAATTAATAGTTTTTCTATCCTGTTTGTATGAATAAAAAATTATTATTATAAATGAAATAAAAAAAAATAAAGCGAAAACAATTTGACCTGCACTAAACATTGATTATTTTACAATTTAATTTCGAAACTAATAAATATTTTCATGATAAAAAAAGAGTTAGATTCAGTAAAGTTATTTCACAAAAAATTTAATATAAATTATTTGAATGATCCTAAAGCAAATATTCCAGAAGAAATCAAAGAGTTAAGATTCAAATTAATGGAGGAAGAAAATTTAGAATATTTAAAAGCTTCTAAAGAAAACGATATTGTTGAAATTGCAGATGCTTTAGGAGATATGCTTTATATTCTTTGTGGTACGATAATAAGTCATGGTCTTCAAAATAAAATTGAAGAAATTTTTCAAGAAATTCAAAGTTCAAATATGAGTAAACTAGGGGATAATGGAAAGCCGATTTACAGAGAGGATGGTAAAGTGCTAAAAGGTCCTAATTATTTTAAACCAGATATTAGAAAAATACTTAAACCTTAATTGCACTCACTTCTGACCTCCATCCATAGGGGTCTTTGATTAAATTGTATTGAATCTTTGTTATAATAGACTTTAAAGTTTCAGCGTAACTGTTTTCAATTTTTTTTAGATCGTAATTTTTTCCTTTATACCCAAAGCTTGAAATTTCGCTAACTACAACAGCAGTTCCTGAACCAAAAATTTCATTAAGCCTACCTTTTGAATGAGCTTCAATAACTTCATCAATAGAAATAGGTCTCACCTCAACCTTGATATTATTGTCATTAGCAATTTTGATAATGCTCTTTCTAGTTATCCCATCAAGAATTGTATCAGTAGTTGGGGCTGTAATTATTGTATCATCAATACGAACAAATATGTTCATTGTTCCAGCTTCTTCCAAAAACTTATGATCTTTGGAATCAGTCCATATAATTTGATCGTAGCCATCTTTTTGAGCCAAACCTGTTGGATAAAATTGTGAACCATAGTTACCAGCGGCTTTTGCGTATCCAACACCACCGTTAGCTGCTCTGGAATATTTTTCTGCCACAAGAACTTTAAGAGCACCATTGTAATAACTTTGAACCGGAGATAAAATAATCATAAACTTATATTTCTTGGAGGGAGAGGCTGCTATACAATGTTCACTTCCAAAAATGAATGGTCTTACATACACTGAATTACCTATTCCAGATTTTACCCACTCACTGTCAAGAGTTAATAGTTCATTCAAAGCTGATAAAAAAACACTTTCTCCTAGTTCTGGCATAGCTAATCTTTCTGAGGAAATAGATATTCTTTTGTAATTTTCAGTTGGTCTAAAAAGCCAAATTTTTCCTGAGTCGTCTTTGTAAGCTTTCATGCCTTCAAAAACAGCTTGGCCATAATGAAATACATTCGCAGAAGGTTCTATCTCTATAGGTTTGTAAGGTATAATCCTTGGATCAACCCATTTTCCATATTCGTAATCACAGACAAACATATGATCAGTAAATGTTTCTCCAAATTTTAGATTACTAAAATCGGTGTCATTTAATCTCGAAATGGAAGCTTTTTCTATTCGCATGTAAATTTATTAAGGACTAAATTAGTACTAAATTTAAAATTTACCTCAATAAATTTACATTTTGAAAGTTAATTAATGAAAAATTTTAAAAAATTGATTTGCATTACTGGCGACGGGAGTTCTACAATTTTTTTACCTGACTTTAATGAGTATTACCATTCAAAATACGGAGCCGTCAGTGAATCTGAACACGTTTTTATAAAAAATGGATTGTACTTCTGGAAGAAAAGAAATCCAAATAAGAAATACTGTAATATATTTGAAGTCGGATTTGGTACAGGTTTGAATGCATTTTTAACTTTTAAAGAATCTAAATTTATACTTAATACAAAACTCACGTATTCCTCGGTAGAACCTTACCCTTTAAAATTATCAGAAATCGAAAAATTGAATTATGGCAAAAAATTAAATGATAATAATAGGGTTTTTAATTTTATACATAATTCAAAATGGAATTCGCCAGTTCAATTATCTAAAAATTTTACATTGATTAAAAACATTTCAACGATACAAAATTTTAATATTGAAATAAATCCGGATATAATTTATTTTGATCCGTTTTGTTATAGAGTTCAACCTGAAATGTGGTCAAAAAAAATAATAAATCAAATAGTTAGTTCAATGAGTAAATACTCTGTTTTTGTAACCTTTTCATCTATGAAAATTTTATTTGATTCACTTAAAGATTTAAAATTGAATGTTGAAAAAATACCTGGACCCAATAAAAAAAAAAAAATGATAAGAGCTATCAAAAATTATTAAACATAAATTTTAAATAATTGAAAATGAAATTTTTAATAACCGGTGCAACTGGAAATATTGGCTCATTCCTTATAGATAAAATTTTATCTACAGGTTTTAAAGTAAACTACCTAACGCGTAATCAAACAAAAATCAAAAAATCACCAAATCTTAATGGATTCCTCTGGAATCCTAATAAACAAACAATTGATCAGAAATGTTTTGAAGATGTTACTCATATTGTTCATTTATCTGGAGAGAGCATATCTAAAAGATGGACCAATAAAAGAAAAAAAAATATTTTATCTAGTAGATTGTTGACGACCAAACTTTTATTCAATTCTTTATCAGAGTATGGCAGTTTATCAAAAATAGAGCATATAGTCTGTGCATCAGCTATAGGGATTTATGAATCTTCGTATGACAAAATTTATGATGAAGAATCAATTTGTGAAGGCAAAACATTTTTACAGCAAGTTGTTAAAAAATGGGAAAAAGAACTTTTAAACTTTAAGAAACTTGGAATAAGCATCACTATTTTTAGAATAGGTTTGGTTTTGAGCAGAAAAGGTGGCATTTTAAAAACACTTCAAATTCCGACAAAATTTAATATTGCAGCTCCTATTGGAGATGGTAATCAATATCAGTCATGGATTCATGAATATGATTTATCAAATATGATAATGGAATCAATATTTAATAAATGGGTCGGAGTTTATAATGCAGTTAGCCCAAATCCAGTCAGACAAAAAAAATTCGTGAAGCTTTATGCTAAATCATTAAATAAAATATCATTACCAATACCTATACCAAAGTTTATGATTAGACTACTTTTTGGAGAAATGAGCACACTAATTTTTAATAGTCAATATGTAAGTTCAAAAAAAATTATAGACTCTGGTTTTATTTTTAGATTTTTAGAAATAGAAGAAGCTTTCATGAATTTAGTTAAAGATTAATGATGACAATTTGACAATTTTCATAATTTGGCAGAAAATTTGATAAATTTTTAATAAATAATTGAAAGTGGCAAAAAAACCTCCTAACAAAAAGCAATCAAAATCTAAATCAAATTCTAACAAGGTTGAAAACCAAATTAATGATTTAAAAACTGAATTAAAGGAAGAAGAGGATAAATATTTAAGGCTTTTTGCTGAATTTGAAAATTACAAAAAAAGGACAACCAAGGAAAGAATTGATTTATATAAAACAGCTGGACAAGAAGTAATTGGGAGCCTACTCCCTGTGTTAGATGACTTTTCAAGAGCGATTAGGGAATCAAAGAAAATGAAAAATTCAGATGATTTCGTTGGTCTGGAGTTAATTTTTAACAAATTTAATGATATCCTAAAGACTAATGGTTTGTTAGATCTAGAAGTTCAAAAGGGAGATTCTTTTGACCCGGAATTGCACGAAGCAATATCTCAAATAAAAACTGACAAAAAGGATTCTGGAAAGATAATCGACATCATAGAAAAGGGGTATAAATTAGGAGATAAAATTATACGTTTTCCTAAGGTTGTTGTTGGTCAATAGATATATTATGAAAGAAGATTATTATGATATTTTGGGTGTTTCTAAAACTGCTTCCGACTCCGAAATAAAAAAAGCGTATAGAAAAAAAGCCATACAGTATCACCCAGACAAAAACCCAGGTGACAGTGAGGCTGAGTTGAACTTTAAAAAAGCAGCTGAGGCCTATGAAGTTCTAGGAAATCCAGATAAAAAAGCAAGATATGATCAATACGGCCACCAAGCATTTGAAGGAAGTCAGGGTTTTGGCTCAGGAGGCATGAATATGGAAGATATTTTCAGTCAGTTTGGTGATATTTTCGGAAGTGCTTTTGGTGGTGGTTTCGAAGGTTTTGGTGGAAGTAGCAGAGGAGTATCTAAAGGAGCAAATTTAAGAATCAGAGTAAAATTATCACTTGAAGAGATTTTTAACGGCGTTGACAAAAAAGTAAAGGTTAAAAGAAAGATTAAAGCTGAAGGTTTAAATTTTACTGGCTGTTCTCAATGCGGAGGAAGCGGTCAAAGCGTAAGAATAGCAAATACGATTTTGGGTAGAATGCAAACAACCACAACATGTTCAAGTTGTAACGGGACAGGTCAGGTAATTAAGGATAGACCTAAAGGGAGTGATTCAAATGGAATGATTTATTCTGAAGAAACGGTAAGTATTAAAATTCCCCCTGGAGTTGAAGAAGGTATGCAATTAAAGGTATCGGGAAAAGGAAATGAGTCGTTTGGTAATGGGATAGCAGGTGACTTGATTGTACTCATTGAAGAATTAGTACATGACAAATTTATTAGAGACGGAAGTCATTTGCATTTTGATTTATATATATCACTTTCTGAGGCTACATTAGGTTGTTCTAAAGAGGTTCAGCTTGTAGAGGGCAAGGTAAGAATTCAACTAGAATCTGGTATTCAATCTGGCAAGACTTTACGCCTCAGAGGTAAAGGTTTACCAGATTTAAATTCTTACGGTAAAGGAGATCTTTTGGTTCATATAAATGTATGGACACCACAGGTTTTGAATAGAGAACAAAAGCAATTTTTTCAAAAAATGAAAGGGGATGAAAATTTTGAACCAAGACCTGAAAAGTCAGACAAATCGTTTTTTGAGAAAGTAAAGGATATGTTTTCTTAAATTTATTTAATGAAAAAGATTTTAATCATTGAAGATGAGGAACCGATTAGAAGAGTTTTAAAAAGAATTTTAACTGATGAAAATCCAGAGTTTAAAATTTCTGAAGCAATTGATGGGAATGATGCAATTGATAAATTATCCAGAGATAAATTTGACCTCGCAGTCTGTGACATTAAAATGCCTAAAAAAGATGGTTTAGATGTTCTTAAATTCGCTATTAAAAAGGATTTATCGACACCATTTATTATGTTAACCGGTCATGGAAATATTGAAACAGCAGTAGACTCTATGAAAATAGGAGCTTATGATTTTATTGAAAAACCTCCTGATTTAAATAGGTTGCTAATTTCTGTTAGGAATGCTTTTAAAATAAGAAATCTTCAAAACGAGAATACCAGATTAAAGAAAAAACTTGTGAAAAAGCATGAAATGATAGGTAGTTCTTCAAAATTTAAAAATGTTTTACAATTGATTGAAAAGGTCTCTCCTACAAATGCAAGAATACTTATCACTGGAGAAAATGGAACAGGAAAAGAAATGGTTGCTCAACAAATTCATTTTAAAAGTCTGAGAAACCAACAACCATTAATCGAAGTAAATTGTGCAGCTATTCCTTCTGAATTAATTGAAAGTGAATTGTTTGGTCATGTAAAAGGTTCTTTTACTTCAGCAATTAAAGATAGGGTTGGGAAGTTTGAATTAGCAAATGGTGGAACCCTTTTTTTAGACGAAATAGGAGATTTAAGTCTTAAAGCTCAAGCTAAAGTTTTAAGAGCTTTACAAGAAGGTAAAATTCAGAAAGTAGGAAGTGAAAAAGTAATTGAAGTGGATGTAAGAATAATTGCTGCTACTAATAAAAAAATAAAAAAACTAATTGAATCAAATAATTTCAGAGAAGATCTTTTTCATAGGTTGGCTGTAATTGAAATAAAACTTCCTACTTTATCTGAAAGAAAGTCAGATATAAAAAGTTTATGTGATTACTTTCTTGAACGAATAAGCGAAGAGCAAGGTGTTTCCAAAAAGAAAATTAGCAAAGAAGCAATAAGCACACTAGAAAATTACCCATGGAGTGGTAATATACGTGAGTTGAGAAATGTCATCGAAAGGTTAATGATACTTGGTGATAATCCAATATCTATTGAAAATATAAAAACATATGCTCCAAAATAAATCAATTTATTTATTCACTTTTTTTCTATTTATTTCAAAAATTTTATTGCCACAATCTGAAGTTGAGAAAAATATTCAGATCTTATTTAAGAAATCACTGACCGAAGGGAAAAGTTATGAGTGGTTAGACCATTTATCAAATAAGATTGGAGGGAGATTGTCAGGTTCCTTAAATTCACAAAGAGCAATTGAGTGGTCAAAAAATGAACTAGAGAACTTAGGGCTAGATAAGGTTTATCTTCAACCTGTAATGGTCCCTAAGTGGATTCGTGGTACATTTGAATATGCAAATATTGAAACAAGTCCCGGTAATACAATCAATGTTCCTGTTTGCGCACTGGGTGGTTCTATCTCGACTCCGTTGGGTGGTCTGCGAGCCAATGTAATTGAAGTAAAGACATTTGACGAACTCTTTGAAAAGAAAAACGAAATAGAAGGTAAAATAGTTTTTTTTAATAGGGCAATGCGTGCAGATTTAGTAAATACTTTCGAAGCCTATTCTGAAGCCGTCAATCAGAGGTTACAAGGGGCCGAAATTGCTGCGAGATTCGGAGCTGTAGGTGTTGTAGTTCGTTCATTAAATCTAAAACTAGACGATCAGCCTCACACAGGCACAATGAGTTATGGAAATTTACCATTGTCAAAAAGAATTCCAGCCGCATCGATTAGTACAAACGGCGCAGAACTTCTCAGCTCAATGCTGTCTCTAAACAAAAACTTAAAGTTTTACTTAAAACAAAATTGTAAAAATTTACCTGATGTAAAGTCATACAATGTGATTGGAGAAATTAAGGGAATTGAATTTCCAAACGAAATTATGATTGTTGGTGCTCACTTAGATTCTTGGGACTTAGGTGATGGAGCTCACGACGACGGTGCAGGAGTAGTTCAATCAATGGAAGTACCCCGATTATTAAAAAAAATCAACTATAAACCAAAAAGAACATTAAGAATTGTGCTTTTTATTAATGAAGAAAATGGACAAAGAGGTGCAATTAAGTATAGCCAGGAATCAAAAATTAAAAACGAAAACCATGTTTTTGCAATAGAATCTGATGCAGGGGGTTTTACGCCTAAAGGCTTTAGCGTGGATTCAAACGATGATAAATTTAAAATCATTAGTAATTGGAGCAAATACTTTAAACCCTACTTTGTACACTACTTTGAAAAAGGGGGGAGTGGAGCTGATATTTCATATTTAAAAAATGAAGAAAATGTTTTGGTCGGTTTTAGACCTGACTCTCAAAGATACTTTGATTATCACCATTCTGAAAATGACGTTTTCAGCTCAGTCAACAAAAGAGAATTGGAGCTTGGGGCTGCAAGTATTGTATCACTAATTTATTTAGTTGACTATTTTAAACTTTGATTTTGGTCCAATTATTCGATTACACTAAAGAGTTTAAATACAATTTAACTTTATCTTATCCGGTCACACTCGGACTTTTAGGACATACAATAGTTCAACTGATAGACAATATAATGGTTGGTAAATTAGGAACCAGCGAACTCGCGGCCATATCACTAGGCAACAGTTTTATTCTAATTGCTATGTCTGTTGGAATAGGTTTTTCGACTGCAATTACTCCATTAGTTTCTGAGTCGATTGGGAAAAAAAATAATTCTGAAAAGGACTTTCTAACTCATGGTTTTTTATTGTGTGTTTTTTTAGGATTTCTTATGTTCATTGGTGTATATGTTTTAAAAGAATATCTTTTTGATATGGGACAACCTCCAATTGTTGTTTCTTTAGCTTATTCTTATTTGAAGTGGGTTTCAATATCTCTTATACCACTTATTTCTTTTCAAGCCTTTAAGCAATTTACTGACGGTTTGTCAATGACCCGCCCTGCAATGTATGCTACAGTTTTTTCCAATTTTATTAATATTATTTTAAATTATATTTTAATTTTTGGAAAATTTGGTTTTCCATCATTAGGAATAGAAGGTGCTGCGATTGGGACTTTAATAGCTAGATTTTCATCAATGATATTTATCATTCTTTATTTTTATTATAACTCCACTTTAAATAGATATTTATCTTCATTTACAGAAATAAAATTTAATTTTTATACATTAAAAAAAGTAATTTTTTTGGGCTTCCCTTCTGCGCTTCAGATGTTTTTTGAAGTATTTTTCTTTATAACAGCCATATGGATGTCTGGATTACTAGGTAAAAACGAACAGGCTGCAAACCAAATAGCATTAAACCTTTCATCAATGACGTTCATGGTCGCAATGGGTTTTTCAGTTGTAGCTATGATAAGACTAGGAAAAATGTTTGGAAAAAAAGATATCATAAATTTAAAAAGAATCGCATATTCATTATTCTTTATTGTATTATTATTCGACTTATTTTTTTGTATAATATTTTTACTTTTTAATGAATATTTGCCAAGTATTTACTTAAATAAAACCATTGATAAATCGGTATCAGATGTATTTGAGGTAATTGAAATTTCATCAAAACTTATAATGATATCTGGTGTTTTCCAGATTTTTGATGGTCTACAAGCTGTTATTTTAGGAGCTTTAAGAGGTATCCAAGATGTAGTTATTCCAACTTTATTAATTTTTATTGCTTATATTTTAGTTGGATTACCTGTATCCTTTTATTTAGGAATTAATACACCTCTTGGGGTTGTTGGAATTTGGATTGGTTTATTGATAGGTTTATTATCATCATCAATTTTTCTACTTTTAAGGTTTAGATATGATTTAAATTTTATTTTTAAAAAAGGATAATTTATATTTCATGATTGAAGAAATTATAAATTTTGATGTGTTTGTTTTTTTATATTTAAACTCCCTGGGTTCCAGTAGTTTTGATTTTTTTTGGTTATTGATAACAAATAAATTCTTAAATTTTATTGTTTATTTTTCACTTCTTTTTGCACTCTACACAAGACATGGTGCAACCAAAACACTAAACATTTTTCTATTTGCCTTAATCTTAATTGGTGTAGTTGACCAATCTACAAATCTTTCGAAACTTTTTTTTGAAAGACTAAGACCATGTCATAATGAACAAATTTCTTTATTGTCAAGATTAGTTTCTTCCGAATGTGGTGGTAAATTTGGTTTTTTCTCTGCCCATGCTTCCAATTCCTTTGCTATTGCTACTTTTTTTTCGTTTATTTTTAAACATATAAAATTTTTAAGGATTTTTATTTTGTTTCTAGCAACACTAATTGCCTATAGTCGTGTTTATATCGGAGTTCATTACCCATTAGATGTTTTAATAGGAGCATCGGTCGGATTAAGTATTTCTAAATTATATATTTATTTTTTAAAAAAATATTTGAAGAACATAATTTTCAGTTATTAAAGGATTCTTTCAATAACTCAGGATATAATTTTTTAAATCTATTGATTCTTGGTATCGACACATTTATTACATACGGATCTTTAGGATTTAATCTCTCATAATTTTGATGATATTCTTCAGCATAATAAAAAACTTCAAATGGTAAAATTTGAGTTACAATTTTCTTATCGAAAACTTTATTATTTTCTAATAGTTTTATGTAGTCTTGAATTAGTTTTTTTTCCTGTTCATTTTTATAAAAAGCAATAGATCTATACTGTTCCCCTCGATCTGGGCCCTGTCTATTTAGTGTTGTTGGATCATGGGATCCAAAGAATACCTGCAATAAAGTTCCAAATCCAGTCTCTTCTTCGTTATAAAGTACTTCTACTGCTTCTGCATGGCCTGTTTTTCCTGTGCCTATTTGATAATAAGTTGGATTTTTTAAATAACCTCCAGAATATCCTGAATATACTTCATAAACACCCTTAACACTTTCAAAAACTGCTTCTACACACCAGAAACACCCTGATGCAAAATATGCTTTCTTTAAATTTTTATAGTTATTATTAGGTGGTTCCCATACAGGATTTTCATTATTTTTTAGCTGTCCTATAGATATACAGGAATTTAAAAACAATGCTAATATTATAAATCTCATATTATAATTAAGTTTTAATTAATAAAAGTAAACTTCACAAGTTCATCAGCAAACTTATTCCAAGAATATTTTTTTTTATTTTTCCCTATATTCTTAGAAAAAAGAGAATTATTTGTTTTATCTAAAACCACACTAATTGCGTTTGCCAAACCTTTTGAGGTATTGTTAAACACAACTCCTGAGTTATCATATTTAACGTATGATGTTAAACCTTCTAAATTTGACACAACAATTGGTTTTTCAAACAAATAAGCTAAGGATATTACTCCACTTTGAGATGCAGTTTTGTATGGGAGTATTACTGCTTTTGCTTTTAAAAAATAATTTCTAATTTCATCATTCCTAACAAATTTGTCAACAATATCAATCCTTTCTTTTAGTTTTAGCTTTTCAATTAAATTTAAATATTTTTTTTTATTATCATAAAATTCACCTACTATTAGTAATTTGAAATTGTGATTATATTTCATGGAATTTATTAAGGTTTCAAGACCTTTGTATTTTCTAATCAAGCCAAAAAATAGTACATAACTTGATTCACTTGTGTTGCCATGACCAGCGTTTGATTTCTCAAATTCATTTTCACTGGGGATAGGATGAAAACCTGTTAAAACCTTCCTCTTAATTGTTTTCTTTATTTGATTAGCAACAGCCTCTGAGAATGTAGCTATCATATCCATTGAATTTCCAAAACATGAATTTAGTTTTTTATCCCATATTTTTGGTTCATGATGTTCCCAATTATCAATCAGCCCAACTGTTTTAATTGATGTATCAAGGTTTCTTTTTATATACCACCAACAAGGACTTATAAGAGGTGTCCAATATCTAAAAACTACTATTTTTGGTCCTAAAAAATTTATTTTTTCAGCAACAGATTTCCATTTAAAAAAATTGTAAGCATGAATTACTCTTTTTGACTTCAATTTATTTTTTTGAATTTTTCTTTCATCAAATTGACTTTTTCCTGGGAAAAGTATCTTTGGATAAAGTTTTGTAAATGTCCAAATCTCTACATCAAATCCCATTAATGATATTTCTTCAGCTAGATAGTTTTGAGTTTCAGCAATCCCTCCTCTAAAAGGTTTTGAGGGTCCTAAAAAAAGGTAATCAAGTTTTTTTCCTTGCATTTTTTCAAACCATTTTATTTTCCTTAGGGAGATAGTTTGAAACTGTTAGTGTAAGAAAAACAGAAAACATGAAATAAAAATTAAAAAAGTAGAAGTTAAAATTTTCAAATTCAGTTATATTATTTATAAAGATTATTCCCAACATCAGTCGTAAAAACTCAATGTAAGTGGCCCATTTATAACTGTCCATAACAGAAGTGAATCCAAAAATGGTGGTTAATATGAATATTGAATAAAAGATTTTCAAGTTATAACCTAATTCATCGTATCCAGTTAACAACAACCACAGGGCAGCATTTATATATATAAAATTAAATATGGCAAAAAAAACATGAATGTTTTTATATTCAACATTATACTTCTTTTGATTATACACATCGATTATTTTATTTCTTTTGATTGCAACTTTAACATCATCTGGTCTCCATCCAGTTGGCATAAACCAAATTTTAACCTTATTTTTAAAAGTACGCGTATGCCATGCGTCAACAATTAAATACCATAAGTGCTGAAAATTTATAATAAAGGGATTCCACGTATTAACTGGTTTTAATGTGCCATACACACAAGGTACGTTTTCAAGTTCTTCTTGAAAAGTCCCAAATAATCTATCCCAAACACAAAAAATAGCGGAAAGGTTTTTATCAATATACTCTGTATTAATTGCATGATGAACTCTGTGCTGAGATGGGGTTACAAAAATATATTCCAAAATCCCTAATTTGCCTATGTGTTTTGTATGATACCAGAATTGACCAAATAAGTGAAGAGGAGCTAGGAATGAAATTATTTTGTGAGGAACTCCTAAAAGTGCTGCTGGAATTAAGAAAATTGCTCCATATCCCAGTAAGTTAGAAATACTTTGTCTTAAAGCACAAGCTAAATTAAATTCTTGACTACTATGATGAATTACATGTTGATTCCAAAAAAAATTAATTGAATGATTTAACCTATGATTCCAATAGCTTGCAAAATCTAAACATATAAAGGCAACAAAATATAAAATTATGCTTTCATTTAATTCTATAATTGAAATTGATTTCTTGATAAATGGATAAGAAATAATAATAAATCCAATTCCAAGAAGATCTTTCAATAAGTTTGTTATTCCCGAACTTAGACTTGAGAGTGTATCCATTAAATTATAATAATTCTTTTTTGAAATCAGTCCATATAGAATTTCAACTAAAACAAGAAAGAAGAAGATAGGAATAGCTATAGTTAAAACGTTTGCGTATGTACTCATTTATTTTAAATTTACATTTTTTCAATCAATATCCATTCTCCACTGCTAATTAATGGGACTGCAACTTTAAATTTAATTGTCTTTTCTTTCCCATCCTTAACATTTTGTATTCTTACCTTTTCATTTCTACCTATTTTAGGAACTTCCCTAACAACTGTTTCAATTCTTTGAGCATTGTTACTTGCATTTGAACCTATAGCTCTTTGTTTGGCTGCTAACTCCTCGGAATTTAAAACTTCGTCTTTAGATGTTTTTAATTTATCTATACTCCTAGCTTTTTTTGCTTCTTCTATAGATGGATTTTGGCTGGGGATATTTCCTTTCAACAAGAATGAAATTATGTCCCTATTTAGAGAGCTAATCATATTTTTAAATAATTCAAAGGATTCAAATTTATAAATCAGGAGTGGATCTTTTTGTTCATGAACAGCTAACTGAACTGACTGTTTTAATTCATCCATTTTTCTCAAGTGATTTTTCCACGATTCGTCAATAATTGCTAGGCTAATATTCCTTTCAAAATCATCTATTAATTGCTTACCATTAGATTTGTATGCCTTTTCGAGGTTAGTTACAACGTTTAAGGTCTTGTTTCCATCTGAAAACGGAACGACAATTTTTTCAAATCTGTTTCTTGGATTTTCGTAAACATTTTTTATTACTGGAAATGATAAAGAAGCATTTATTTCTCCCTTAGTTTGGTAGATTTTATAGATTTCTTTATATGTTATTTCAATCAATAACTTTTCATCACTATTTTCAAATTGCTCAGAGCTTATTGGTGGTGAAACAGAAAAAGTGCTTATTATATTATACTCATAATTTTTATAGTCTTTATTAGACATACTTTCGATTATAATTTCCTCACAAGTATCGTAAAGTAGGTTTGCGATATCTAATTTTAATCTATTTCCTTGTAAAGCATTTTTTCTTCTTTTGTAAATTACTTCTCTTTGGGAATTCATTACATCATCGTATTCCAAAAGTCTCTTTCTTATTCCAAAATTATTTTCTTCTACTTTTTTTTGTGCTCTTTCAATTGATTTTGTCATCATAGAATGTTGTATTACTTCCCCTTCTTCAAGTCCCATTCTATCCATTACTTTTGCTACTCTGTCAGATCCAAACAATCGCATCAAATTGTCTTCTAGTGAAACATAAAACTGGGAACTACCTGAGTCCCCTTGTCGTCCGGACCTTCCTCTTAACTGTCTATCCACTCTTCTTGAGTCATGTCTTTCTGTACCGATTATTGCTAAACCACCAGCTTCTTTTACTTCATTTGATAATTTTATATCTGTACCCCTTCCCGCCATATTGGTAGCGATTGTTACTATTCCGCTTTGTCCAGCTTCTGCAACAATTTCAGCTTCTTTTTTATGAAGTTTAGCATTTAATACGTTATGTTTTATTTTACGTATGTTAAGCATTTTACTCAGTAATTCAGATATTTCAACTGATGTGGTTCCTAGTAAAACAGGTCGTCCTTTTTTAGAGAGTTTACTAACTTCATTTATCACTGCGTTATATTTTTCTCTCTTCGTTTTATATATTAAATCGTCTTCATCTCTCCTTGCAATGGGTCTGTTGGTTGGTATTTCTATGACGTCCAACTTATAGATTTCCCAAAATTCACCGGATTCAGTAATAGCTGTTCCAGTCATTCCAGAGAGTTTATTATACATTCTAAAGTAGTTTTGCAATGTTATAGTGGCAAATGTTTGGGTAGCCGACTCAATTTTAACATTTTCCTTAGCTTCAATTGCTTGGTGTAGCCCGTCAGAATACCTTCTTCCATCCATAATTCTTCCAGTTTGTTCATCTACTATTAAAACTTTGTTGTTCATTACTACATACTCTGTATCTTTTTCAAATAAAGTATATGCTTTAAAAAGTTGATTCATAGTATGAATTCTTTCACTTTTTACAGAAAAATCCTTAAAAAGCTTATTCTTTTTCTCGGCTTCATCCTCTGGTTTAAGGCTTTTGTTTTCAATTTTTGCGATTTCAGTTCCAATGTCTGGAAGTATAAAGAAATTTTTATCTTCTATACTCTCAGACAAATTTTCAAGTCCTTTTTCAGTTAACTCAACTGAATTATTTTTTTCGTCAATAACAAAATATAGCTCGGAGTCAATAACATGCATTTCTCTATTATTGTCCTGCATATAGAAGTTTTCAGTTTTTTGTAATAACTGTTTTATTCCATCTTCACTTAAATATTTAATTAATGCTTTATTTTTAGGAAGTCCACGAAACACTCTATACAAAAGTTTTCCTCCCTCATCGTTGTCTCCATTAGAGATTTTTTTCTTTGCTTCTGCAAGAACATTATTAAGCATTTTTCTTTGATACATGAATAAATTGTATACTTTAGGTTTCAATTGATCAAATTCATGTCTTTCACCTTCTGGGACTGGACCTGAAATTATTAGAGGTGTTCTTGCATCATCAATTAAAACAGAATCTACTTCATCAACAATAGCATAATTATGAACCCTTTGAACTAAGTCATCAGGGGTGTGAGTCATATTATCTCTTAGATAATCAAATCCAAATTCATTATTAGTTCCATAAGTTACATCTGCTCTGTAGGCATTTTTTCTTTCAATACTATTTGGCTTATGTTTGTCAATACAATCGACAGATAACCCATGAAATTCGAAAATAGGCCCCATCCATGCACTATCTCTCTTTGCGAGATAATCATTCACAGTGACGAGATGTACACCCTTACCTGGTAAAGCATTCAAGTATATTGGTAATGTTGCTGCAAGCGTCTTTCCTTCCCCAGTTTGCATTTCAGAAATTTTTCCTTGGTGCAAAGCAATTCCGCCAATTAATTGAACATCATAATGAATCATATCCCATTTTATTGGTTTTCCTGCAGCATCCCACTCATTAGACCAAATTGTTTTATTGTTACTAATTTTTACGTAATTCTTTTCTTGCGAAAGAAGTCGGTCATATTCTGTAGTTGACACCTCAATTTGTGAAGAATTGTAAAACCTTCTACAAGTCTCTTTTACTACAGCAAATGCTTCAGGTAGTATTTCATCTAAGACTTCATTTGTTTTTTCAAAACCCAGTTTTTCAAGGTTATCAATCTTTGTATATAAATTTTGAGTTTCAACTATGTCTTCCGATTTGGATATATCAATTCTAATCTTCTCAATTTCTTTATCGAACCCCTTTCTTTTAGATAATATTTTCTCTTTAAAATGATTTGTTCGTTGCCTTAATTCGTCACTTGTTAACTTTTCAAAACCAACACCTATTTTTTTTATTTCATCTACTAAGGGTAAAATTAATTTTAAATCTTTTTTGGCTTTGTCACCAACAAAAGCTTTTAAAATAGAATTGAATAAGCCCATATTATTTTTTTGTATAAAGCAAATTTAAATAAATAAAATCTTTACTAGATATAAGAAATTAGAAACTAATATTCGTCCTCATTCCAGAGGTAGTCCTCGTCAGATGGAAAGTCTGGCCATATTTCTTCTATTGATTCATAAACGTCCCCTTCGTCCTCCATAGACTGTAAATTTTCAACCACCTCTAAGGGTGCTCCTGTTCTTATTGAAAAATCAATTAACTCATCTTTTGTCGCAGGCCAAGGTGCGTCGCTCAAATAAGAGGCTAATTCTAATGTCCAATACATGCGTTATTTTTTTTGCAAAAATAATTGTTACTTTAGGAAAAACAAGAAAAATATTGTTTTTCATTCAACATTCCACTTTAATTCATTGATTTTAAGCATTTTAGAAAAAAATCTTGCAAGCGTAAATAAATAATCTGATAGTCTGTTAATAAATAATAATATTTCTCTGTTTAAATCTTCTTTTTCTTTCAACTCTGTAATATTAACCTCAGCTCTTCTGCATACACATCTTGCAAGATGTGTAAAAGAAACTAATTTATTTCCTCCCGGAATTATAAAATTTTTGAGCGGATCTAACTCAATTGTCATTCTGTCGATAGCATTCTCAAGAAACTCAGTATCCTTTATACTAATGTTGGGTAAATTTTTGTAGTTTTTATCATTAGACAATTGGCTAGCAATTATCATAAGTTTATTTTGAATCTTAAATATTTCATTTTGATATTTTTTTGGAGAAAAGTCCCTTACAATTCCCATCAAAGAATTTAATTCGTCAACAGAACCGTATGCAATTATTCTTTTATCATGTTTATCTACTCTTTTACCTGATAATAAGCTAGTTTTTCCATTGTCTCCGGTTCTTGTGTATATTTTCATTTATCTCTAATTAAAAAATTTCTAAATAAAAAAAGTAGTGTTAATATAAACAATAATAGTGCTATCCTAGCAACATAATCTCCATATTTTGTGTAAAAAGTAAGGTTGTTTGCTAACGGAAGATTTCCAATTAATATGCCATTTTTCTCGTAATCAATTTTTTTTATTATTCTTCCATTCTTATCAATAAAAGCAGAAATTCCAGTATTTGCACTTCTAGCAATAGCTCTTCTATTTTCAATAGCTCTTAGTCTAGAATAGCTTAGTAATTGACGATGCCCTTCTGTATTACCCCACCACGCATCATTTGAAATTATAATTAGAAATTGAGCTCCTAATCTAACATATTCTGTTATAAATGATCCATAAATCGACTCATAACATATTATTGGAGCCGTAATAACCCCTTCTTTTGATTGAAAATTGGCTCTCTTATCTTGAATACCTCGAGTAGCAACAGTACCTCCAAAATCTAATAGTACCTCGCCAATAATTGGTTCCAGAATTTTTTTGTAAGGCATAAATTCAACTCCAACTACTAATTTGGATTTGTGATAAAATTGTGACTTATAATTATTGCTAAATTGAAAAGCAGAGTTGTAGATATCTACCCATCGACCATTTGAAATTTTATTAGCTGTAATCGTTGGAGAATTTTCACTTATAGGATAAATATTGAATGATTGAGCTCCAACAATTAGGTTTAAATTTTTGTATTCATTTAAAAATCTATCAATACTAAACTTTAATTCAGAGTCTTCATAGGTTTTTAAATTTATACCAATTCCTTCGTCAAAGTATCCTTCAGGTAAAATTAAGTATTTTGTATCTTGACTAATATAATCGATACTTTGATTTTTAATTAATTCAAAAAGTTCACTGTTATTACTTTTAAATTTTTTATTGTAAGGATCAATGTTAGGTTGCAAAATTGCTATTTCTATTTTATTATTTTTTTCTGTATTTGAGTCATATATAAATAAAGATAGAAGAATAGGAGTGCCAACTAAAAATATAAACATTAAGACTTTTGAAATAATTATTTTCCTATTCAATTCTTTCAATTCAGTATTTAAGAAATTAAAAACAAAGAGGTTGACTACTAAAATCCATAAAGTTCCTCCAAATACTCCTGTATATTCATACCATTGAATGAAATAAACACTTTCTGAAAAAACATTACCCAAATTAAGCCAAGGCCATGAAAAATCCCAATTAAGGTGAAATTTTTCAAATGAAATCCACATGCTTAATAATAAAATATGACTTGTTATTTTGGGAATTAAGTTCAATGAAATTCTATAAACAACCATAATTAACGAATAAAAAGAACTATTAACTAAAATTGCAAATAAAGCACCAAATTCAGTAGAATTGTATATCCACCAAGTAGTGAGTAAATTCCATAAAAAAAAGGACAAATAAGAAACAAAAAAGGTGATTACATTTTTGTATTTTTTTTCATTATCATTTATTCTTTTGATTGTTATTAGTAAAGGGACAAGACTAAAAAAAATTAATAAGGATTGCCCTTTTGTTGGCCAAGAAAAGCCCAACAAAAGACCACTTAAAATTGAAAAGGTTAGATTTTTCTTCAATTATTAACTTTATATTTAGATCAAAAATATGGAATTAAATAGTAATGATTAACCTAGAATTTTAATTATGAAAAATTGTACATTGTCATCTAGATGAAAAAATATGTACCTCATTTTTTTACCTGTTTAAATTTAATTTGTGGCTGTTTAGCTATTTTGCTAATATCAAAAGATAATTACTATGCAACAGTAATTTTTTGTTTGTTTGCTTTTTTATTTGATTTTATTGACGGTTTTCTGGCACGTTTACTAAATACCGAAAGTGGAATAGGTAGACAATTAGATTCATTTTCAGATTTTGTTACAAGTGGCGTAGTCCCTGGTTTTGTTATGTATAAATTACTTATAAAGTCTGGATTATCAGAAAAACTAATAATATCGAATTTATTGAATCTCAATTTTTATTTTTCTCCAATATCTCTATTGGGATTTTTAATAACTATTGCAACTGCATTTAGATTGTCAAAATTTAACTTAACGAAAAATGAAGATAATTACTTTCAAGGCCTTCCAGCACCTGCTAACTGCTGTATGATAATAGGACTTCCGTTTATGTTTGATTTTTTAGGAGAAAAGTATTTAAATCATAATTTGTTGTTTACAATAACAATTTTTTCCATTTACATATTAAATTCTAAAATAAAACTGATATCATTAAAAAATATAAATATACTAATTGTCTTATTGCTTTTCTGTTTAATTGCTTCTTTAGTAGTATTAACAAATTTTGCAATTTTAACCGTTTTTATCTTTATGTATATGGTAGTTAGTTTGACTTATTTTCAGTTTAGGAATTAGTTTTCCTTCTAAGTTCAAAATTTTTCCCTAAATATACTTTTCTTACCATTTCATCTTTTGCCAATTCTTCAGGTGTTCCTTCTTTTAAAATTTTGCCTTCAAACATTAGATAAGTTTTGTCAGTTATTGCTAATGTTTCTTGAACATTATGGTCAGTTATCAAAACACCTATGTTTCTATTTTTCAGGTGAGAAACTATTTTTTGTATGTCTTCAACGGCAATAGGATCAACGCCCGCGAAAGGCTCATCTAAAAGAATAAATTTTGGGTTAGATGCTAGGGCTCTGGCAATTTCTGTTCTCCTTCTTTCTCCACCTGAAAGGAGATCACCACGATTTTTTCTTATACTAATTAATCCAAACTCATCAAGTAAACTCTCCATTTTTTTTAATTGTTGCTTTTTCGATAATTTAGACAATTGTAAAATACTTAAAATATTATCTTCAACACTTAGCTTCCTAAATACTGATGGATCTTGAGAAAGATACCCAATCCCATTTTGTGCTCTTTTATACATTGGATATTTTGTTATTTCTTTATTCTCAAGAATAATTTTACCAGAATCAGGTCTTATGAGTCCAACTATCATATAAAAAGAAGTTGATTTGCCAGCCCCATTTGGACCTAAAAGGCCTATTATTTCTCCTTGTTTTACCTCTAGAGAAACATCATCCACAGCTTTCTTTGATCTGAACGACTTAACTATATTTAGTGCTTTTAAAATCATTTTGATTTTTGAATCTGTTTTCTTACAATGAATTTAGATATTAAAATACTTATTTCATATAAAATTAATACTGGGATTGTAACAATTATTTGACTTGTTATGTCTGGTGGGGTAATTATTGCTGAAATACTTAAAACAATAACAATTGCGAATTTTCTGTTTCTTTGAAGGAAATTTGGGGTCACCATTCCTATCCTGGTCAAGAAAAAAATCACAATAGGTAGCTCGAAAATGAATCCAGAAGATAAAACAGAAGCTCTTAGTAAACCAATATAGCTATTTAAATCAAAATCATTAAATACTTCTTTACTTATTGTATAATTACTCAAAAAATTTACGGAAAGGGGAGTAACAACGTAATAACCGAAAAGGACACCAATAAAAAATAGAAAAGAAGCAACAAAAATAAATCCTCTCGCATTCTTTTTCTCATAATCATGTAAACCAGGTTTAATAAATCTCCATAACTCAAAAAGTACATAAGGGAAAGATAAAATAAATCCTGCTGTAATAGATGTCCAAATATGAGCTGAGAATTGACCTGAAACGGTTCTACTTTGAACTCTAAAAGGAAGTTCTTGAATACAGAGAATTTCTGATATTTCACAAAAAAATCTATATGTTGGGAAATTTGATTTTTTGGGACCAAAGATTATAAATTCAAAAATAAAGTCTTTTGCTAAAAAAGCAATTAATCCTGTAACCAAAACGGCGAGGAAAGATCTAATTATATGCCATCTTAAAATCTCAAGATGTTCTAAAAATGACATTTCATTATCTTCTGACACTTCTAATCAAAATTTTTTATGATATCCAATACATGTACAACACCAGAGCAATTATTATTTTTGTCCATCAAAATCATGTGATTTATTGATCTATTCTTAATCTCTTTAGAGGCAAGTTCAACTAACATGTTTTCATCAAATAATATTGGATTTTTACTCATTATATCTTTAGCTCTTAGATTTACCATATCTTCATTTTCGTCAAGCATTCTCCTAATATCACCGTCTGTTATAATTCCTAATAAATTTTCTTTTTTCATAACCAAAGTTATCCCTAATCTATTTGAAGTAATTTCTTTAATTACCTCGTTTATTTTAGATTTTTCTTTAACAATCGGTATTGGATTATTTGATGCTAAATCCTTTAATGTCATGTTTAATTTCCTACCTAAAGAGCCACCTGGATGATGGATTGCAAAATCCTCAGTCTTAAAACCTCTTAGCTTTAATAAAGAAACAGCTAATGCATCCCCTAAAGCCATTTGAGAAGTGGTACTTGAAGTTGGTGCAAGATTATTTGGGCAGGCTTCTTCTTCCACAAAACATGACAAAAGATAATCAGACTTTTTAGCTAAGAAGCTATTTAAGTTTCCAGTTATACTAATAATTATATTACCTCTTTTCTTTAGATGAGGGACCAAATCTTTTATTTCGTTTGATGAACCACTATTTGATATAATGATAATTAGGTCACTTGGATTAACCAAACCTAAATCTCCGTGCATAGCATCTGCGGCATGCAGAAAAACCGAGGAAGTTCCAGTTGAATTTAATGTAGATGAAATCTTCATAGATACTATAGCGCTTTTTCCGATTCCTGTAATTATTACTTTTCCATCGGAATTTAAAATTAGATTAACAACATTTACAAATTGGTCATTAAGTTGATTAATTAAACCCTTTATAGAATTGGATTCTTTGACAAGAACCATTTCAGCAATTTCTAAAATTTCCTTTTGATTATTCAATTATTTAAGATTTGATAAGAAAATTAAACACTAAATATTATATTTATTATATACAAATTTAAAATTTGATTCATAAAATTTAATGCATTTTGAACATTTAAATTTAGAATTGAAGAGGTATTTTGGATTTACTTCATTTAAAGGTCATCAAGAAGAAATAATTAAAAGCCTCTTAAGTGGCAAAAATTCATTTGTCATTATGCCAACAGGAGCTGGTAAGTCATTGTGTTACCAATTACCATCTTTACTACTAAAAGGGACTTCGATTATAGTTTCTCCTCTAATAGCTTTGATGAAAAACCAAGTAGATTTTTTACGTGGAAATTCACTTAGTGATAGCATAGCCCACGTTATTAACTCTACTTTAACTAAAACTGAAATTAACAAAGTAAAAAATGATGTTTTTAATAACGAAACAAAAATCCTTTTTGTAGCTCCTGAATCATTGGTCAAAATAAATCTGATTAATTTTTTAAAATCAGTAAAAATTTCCTTCTTAGCTATAGACGAAGCTCACTGTATTTCTGAATGGGGACATGATTTTAGACCTGAATACAGAAATATAAGAAAAGTATTAGATCAAATAAATAAAAATACTCCTATAATGGCTCTAACGGCTACTGCTACTCCCAAAGTTCAACAGGATATACTTAAGAATTTAAAAATTAAAGACGCTGAAATTTTTAAAGCTTCTTTCAACAGACCAAATTTGTATTATGAAGTAAGAGAAAAGACAAAAGATGTAATAATTGATATAGTTAAATTTGTAAAAAATAATAAATCAAAGTCTGGGATAATATATTGCCTATCAAGGAAAAAAGTCGAAGAGCTTACAAAAACACTAAAAGTCAATGATATCAGTGTTGTTCCTTATCATGCTGGCTTAGATTCTAAAACACGATCAAAAAACCAAGATTCATTTTTAAAAGAGGACTGCGATGTAGTAGTAGCTACTATAGCTTTTGGGATGGGTATAGACAAACCAGATGTTAGATTTGTTATCCATCACGATATTCCTAAAAGTTTGGAAAGTTACTATCAAGAAACTGGTAGAGCTGGCAGAGATGGGGGAGAGGGACATTGTCTAGCATTTTACTCTTACAAAGACGTTGAAAAGTTGGAAAATTTTTTGTCAAAAAAAACAGTTTCCGAGAGAGAACTTGGGACCGCATTATTAAACGAAATTGTATCATATGCAGAAACATCAATATCTAGGAGAAAATTTATTTTACATTATTTTGGTGAGGATTTTAATGTTGAGGACGATTTACATAAAATGGATGACAATCTTCGTTATCCCAAAGACAAGATTGATGCTACAAAAGAACTTCATCTTCTATTAAATCTTATAAAAAACACAAATCAAAAATTAAAGACCAAAGAAATAGTTAAAATAGTTGTAGGTGAGACTAACTCAATAATAAACAGTTATGATTTACAAAAAATATCTTTCTTTAGTAAGGGATCAAATAACAGTAAATCTTTTTGGAATTCACTAATTTGTCAAGCTTCAATTTCAGGATTTATCAAAAAAAATATTGAAAACTACGGCATTATAAAATTGACTGACAAAGGAACTGAATATTTAAAAAATCAATTTTCTTTTAGTATTTACCTTAATGAGAAAAAAAACAATGTCATTGAGCAGATTACCCTAAAACCCTCAATTAATGATGAAAATTTGAGAAAGATTTTACTTGAGTTAAGAAAAAAAGTAGCAGATAAAAATAAAATTCCACCATATACAGTTTTTCAAGACGCATCAATTAATGATATGACATTAAAGTACCCTATAAATATGGAAGAAATGAAAAATATACATGGTGTAGGTGAGGGAAAAGCTAAAAAATATGGGGCCGAATTCATAAAAGTAATCTATGATTATGTAGAATGTAACAATGTAATTCGAAATAAGGAACACATTGTTAAAACCACAGGGTCAAATTCAGCACTTAAACTCTATCTTATTCAGTCTATTGACAGAAAATTACCATTGCCAGATATTGCATTTGCTAAGGGTATGACTATGGAGGCTCTTATTTCAGAGGCCGAGACAATAGTTTATTCGGGCACTAAACTTAATATTGATTATTGGCTTGATGAAGTTTTTGATGAAGACCAGCAAGATGAGCTTCACGATTACTTCTTAGATTCAGAAACGGACGATCTTAGTGTTGCTTTAAATGAGTTTGATGGAGAATTTGATGAAGATGAAATACGGTTGTATCGTTTGAAATTTTTGAGTGAAGTAGCTAATTAATTTAAAAATTGTAATTTAACATAATGGAAAACGGCATTTATGCTAAAATAACGACTGAAAAAGGAGAAATATTAATTTTTTTAGAGTATAAGTTAACTCCAATAACAGTATCTAATTTTATAGGTTTGTCATCTGGTACTTTGTCTAATCACTCAAACAAAAAAAATACAAGATTTTATGATGACTTAGTTTTTCATAGAGTTATCCCTGACTTTATGATACAAGGCGGCTGCCCTAATGGAAATGGTATGGGAGGTCCAGGATATAATTTTAAAGATGAATTCCATGCTGATTTAAAACATGACAAACCTGGAGTTTTGTCAATGGCTAATGCTGGACCCAACACTAATGGGAGCCAATTTTTCATTACTCATCTTCCAACTCCTTGGCTTGACGGAAAGCATTCAGTTTTTGGAAGTGTAATAGAAGGACAGTCTGTCGTTGATTCAATTTCAAACGGCGACAAAATTGTAAAAATAGAGATTATTAGAGTAGGTGTTGAAGCAGAAAAGTTTGATGAAGTAAAAGTTTTTGAATCAGGAATTAATAATTAATAATTCCTAGTTGAATGTGGGTTCATTTCCTTTAATCCATTTTATATTACACCCCATACTTGGATATTGCAAAAAATTAATTTTTGAATTTTTATTCAACATTTCTATAGCATTTTCTAAATCCTCACCAGTAATTTCAACTCCATTATTTGGTCTTGATTTGTCGTACCGACCATGATAAAACAGTTTATGATTTTTATCAAATAATAGGAATTCCGGAGTACACAAAGCTTTGTAGTAGTGAGCAACATTTTGATTATGATCAAAAAAATATGGGAATTCAATTTTTTTTTCTCTAGTTAAGATGCTCATTTTTTCTGGTGAATCTTGAGGATAGTTTACAATATCATTACTTGAAATTGCTATGGATAAAATTTCACTTTCTTTAATTTTTTCACAAAAGCCAATGATATGGTCAATAAGATGAACAACATAGGGGCAGTGATTGCACATAAAAATAATTAGTGTCCCTTTTTTCCCATAATATTTAGAAATATTTTCTTGTTTATTTTTGGTAGTATTAAGTAATTTAAAATTTTTTAATTTTATTTTATCTCTAATAATACTAGATGCAGTTAGGACCATAATATTTTTAAATATATAATTTAGTTCATAAAATTAGAATAGAAAATCATATTGGCTAAAAAGTGTTGAGTTCCAATCCAATATCCTCTAAAATTTGTATTATCTGTCATAATAATAACTCTGCCATTTTCAATTGACTGAATTTTAAATGGGACAGTATTCGATAATGTTTTTAAATTTTCTTTTGATGTGTATCCACTAATTAACGGATTTTTATCATATTTAATTGGGTTGTTGTAACTTTCGTTATCCGGCTTTATAAAAATATCAGTATTCCTGAATAATGAAATTGAATTATTTTCAATTCCAAAATTAATTGGGTGAGTTCTGTCTAAATTTGCCTTAAAAATCGCTCCGGAGATAGATTGAGCTCTCTTGAAATTTGTCCTGTCAACAAAATCTACATTTTCTGCGATTAATTCATTTTCAATTATTTCAATTTCAATTAAATGATTTCTTTTTGCCCATTTTATTGCTTCTCTGTATAGAATTAGAGTCCCTCCCTTTTCAATCCAAGATTTAATTTTATTAAGGGTTTTACTACTTAAATTTCCAGTAAAACTAGGGAATATGAAATGAGTGTATTTTTCTAAATTCAATCTTTCTAAAATTCTAGTATCAATTTTTGTAATGGGAATATTATACTGTCTGTCCATTATATACCATATTTCACCTGCATCGTAACTTCTTACGCCATCACCAACTAATAAACCAATTTTCGGCTTTTTTATCGTTTTAAAATTTCTCGAACCTAAATCAATACCTTCTTGAGAAGCTCCAGTGTTGGTTCCATAAATATTTAATTCAGAAGTAACCGAAACTTCTGAAAGTATTTTGTGAATTTCATTTGGATTCAAATTTTGATTTTGGGTTGGAATCATAATTGTTCCATAATCAAAGGATTTATTATTAATTTTAAATTTTTTCATTGAAACTTTTGCCCTTAATCCATAGTCTAATAATTTGTATAGCGCTTTAGGATAATAATAACCGTGGGTCTCAAATAAATAGGCATAGTCGGATTTTTTTAAATTTTTTATGATAATTTTTCTATCATTTCCCATCACTTTTCCAATCAAATTTGTATCGCTTATCTTTTCAAAATTCACATCGAAAGCAAGTGGTACGGTCCATGTTGATACGTCATAGAATGTACTATCTGTAAATTTTTTTTGTTTATCGAAAATTGCTTGAATTACTTTAAACTTTTCTTGATTTAACGGAACAACAAAACTATTTTCAATTGCAAATTTTTTCCCATTTATTTTTATATCTTTTTTTAAATTATGAATTTTAATATTATGAGTTTTTAGAATATCTACTAATTTGAATGTAGATGAAATATCCTTTTGATTTCCAAATAAAATGGCTTTCTCTTTCTTCTTTCTACCTTCAAGTTTTGAGTTATTGAAAAATTCTATTTGATATTCCAATAATTCTTCTTTTAAGTAATTAGCCGCTTTTAAAGTGGATATAGCAGTTTTAAATTGATTTCTGATTGAGAACGGGAAAGTTAACACTCCATTTTCTGTGTTTTGATTATAACCTCTAGAACTGGCTTGTTCAAATAAAATTCCAACACCACCGTTGATATCTGGATATGCTGAACCCTTGCTTAAAAAAAAATCATCATAGTCTTCTTTAGAGTAATATAAAGAACCAATTTCATCTAGTTCCTTTTCATGGAATTTTGAAATTTTGAGTGTTAAATCTTGATTTTTTTTTGAGATCAGTGAATTTACACTTGATGGAATTCCTGGTTGAAAGAAAAAGGTTTGATCTTTTCCCATTTCATGGTGATCCGTCAAAATGTTTGGAAGCCACTTATTAAATGTCAAAATTCTTGATTTAGACTCCTTCAATTGTACTGTCAACCAATCCCTATTTAAATCAAACCAATAATGGTTTGTCCTTCCTCCAGGCCATATTTCGTTATACTCCCTTTCGTATGAGTCTGGATTTTTAATATATGATCTTTGCGAATTAACCCACTGTGAAAATCTTTGTAAACCATCAGGATTTAGACTTGGATCTAATAAAATGATAAGATTATCTAAAAGCTCTAAAACTTTCTCATCTTCTGATGATGCTAAGTAATATGCTAATAAAACGGCAGCATTTGAACCACTTGCTTCATTTCCATGTACTGAAAACCCCTGGTATACCACAGCTGGCATTTGTTTTAAATTATTTTGTGATAGACTTTTATTTAATATGTTAATATGATTTTTTCTTAACTCCTCTAGTCTGGAGTGATTTTTTTCGCTTGTAATTGTAAGCAAAACTAGAGGTCTATTTTCATAGGTGTATCCTCTGTTTTCAATTTTTATTCTTTTTGATGATTCCGAAAGTTTAGTTAAATAACCAATTAACTTGTCATGGTTTATGTGCCAATCACCTACATTAAACCCTAAAATTTCTTTTGGTTTAGGAATACCATCATTGTATTTTTCATTTGTAGGTAAGAAATAATCTTTATCTACTTGAGAATAAATTACGAAGCAATAGTTTAAAATAAATAAAAAAGAAAATTTTTTAAATATTGAGTATGATTTATTTAAAATTACCAATTATAACTAATTTGATTTTATTAAGCTATTTTTTCTTTTTGCTCATTAAAATCTTTTTGATGCTTTTCGCTAATAACTTCAATTCCTCTTTCACTTATTATAAAATCCATCACTTCAGATAATATATCTTTGAAATCTGAAAAATCTTCTTTATATAAATAAATCTTATGTTTTTTATAAAAGAAGGTACCATCATCATTGGAGTACTTTTTACTTTCAGTAATTGTAAGATAATAATCACTAGCTTTAGTTTCACGTACATCAAAAAAATATGTTCTCCTTCCAGCACGAAGAACTTTAGAATAGATTTCTTCTTGAGTTGTTTCCATTTTAATTCAATTTGTTACCTAAAATTAATAAAAAACAGATTATTGAACTAAAAAAAACTAGATTTTAATAGAATCAATACTCTCTAACTGTTTTTGGGCTAATTTTTTATAGAATCCATCAATTGATAAAAGTTGATTATGTGTACCTTTCTCAATAATAATACCCTTATCTAAAACTATAATTAAATCAGCATGTATCACTGAAGATATTTTGTGACTAACTATAATTACGGTTTCCTCCTTCTTACTTTTTTTTATATTAGAAAGGATACTTCTTTCTGTCTTAGCATCAACCGAAGATAAACAGTCATCAAGTATTAAGATTTTAGACTTTTTCAACAAAGCTCTTGCAATTGTAATTCTTTGTATTTGACCACCTGATAAATTCACTCCCCGTTCTCCCAAAAGAGTTTCATATTTATCTTTGAATCTTGATATGTCTGAGTGAATTGATGAATCTTTTGCCACTTTATTTACCTCACTGTCTTTAGCAGTGTAATTTCCAAATTTTATATTCTCTATTATAGTGTCAGAAAATAAAAAAGAATTTTGCGGCACATAGCTTATGAATGATTTCAGAGATTTTAAGTCATACGAACTCAACAATTGACTGTCTAAGTAAATATTTCCAGAAGTAACATCGTATGACCTTGTGATTAGTTCTAAAATAGTACTCTTTCCTGAACCTGTTTTTCCGATAATTCCCAAAGTCTTACCAGATTCAATAGAAAAATTTATATTTTTTAAAGCATATAAATTTGTTTCCGGATATTTAAATGAAACATTTTTGAATTTAATATCACTACTTTTTAAATTGAGAATTTTACCATAATTATCTATTGAAGATTTACTTTTAAGAAAACTGTTGATTCTCTTTTGAGAGGCCTCTGCTTGTTGTATTATTGATGTTACCCAACCTACAACTGCAACTGGCCAAGTGAGCATTGTGATATAAATTATAAATTCAGCAATTACTCCAATATTAATTTTCCCTTCTATGTATTGACTTCCACCAACATAAATCACAATTATATTGCTAATCCCAATAAGAAGTATCATTAATGGAAAAAAAAGTGCTTGCACTTTTGATAAATCAACACTTTTATTTTTACTTGAAATTGAAAAATTCTCAAATTTTTCAGTTACTATTTTTTGCATATTGAATGACTTAATTATTTTTATACCACTAAAAGTCTCTTGAGAAAATGTGGAAAGTTTAGCCAAATATTCCTGAACTAATGTACTTTTTAAATGTATTTTTTTGCTCAATCTATAAATTGTAAATGATAAAACCGGAAGAGGAATTAATGAATAAATTGTAAGTGAGGGAGATATACTAAACATAAAACTAATGACTATTACAAACAATGTTATTGTGTTAATACTGTACATTATTGCAGGCCCAACGTACATCCTGACTTTACTTACATCCTCTGTTATTCTACTCATTAAATCACCTGTTCTATTTGTTTTGTAAAATAAAGAACACAAAGATTGATAATGATTATAAACATCATTTTTTAAATCGAATTCTATGTGTCTTGAAACATTAATAATTGTTTGACGCATTAAAAAAGTAAAAAAACCGGAAATTAATGAAGCTGACAATATAATTAATATATTTCTTAACAAAAGGACTTCCAACTTTCCATCAATTTGTTCAATATCCAAACTGGACTTTTCAATTAAAGTCATTGAATTTCCAACTACTTTAGGTGTAAATAGCGAAAAAATTCTTGATATAATAGTTATAAATATTCCCAATAATAACTTCCATTTATATTTGAATAAGTATTTATTTAGGTATTTTAGCTCTTGCATTCGTTAGCTAATTTAATACTAGATTTTTTCTAATTAAAACTTTGATCTTTGAAAATTATTAATCGTAGACAAATAAGAATAAAAGTCTTACAAGAACTATACAGTTTTCTTTCGGGAAATGAAAATTCATTAGTCGAGGGGCAAAAAAACATAACAAATAGTTTTATACAAACAAATACGTTGTATTTATTTTATTTAAATTTCTTTAAAAGTTTTTGGGAATTTTCATACCAAAGAGATAATTATCAAAGGAATTTCAAAAAGAGTCTAAAACCAATAGACGAAAATTATACCCTAATTAGTGAGTTAAGACCATTAAAATCTATTGCAAAAAATAAAAATCTAATTACTAGGTTATCATCGGATAAATCTATTTTTTGGGATAATAAACAAGACTTTTTAAATGAGTTTTTTTTAAAAATAGTTGATTCTGAAGGTTTTAAAGAGTATATCATTACTAAAGAGAAAGATTACAAAGCGCAACTAAAATTACTTATTTACATCTTTAAAAAAATTTTAGTTTTTGACAAAAAATTTTTTAGTTATATAGAAGAGCAAAATATTTATTGGATTGACGATGTACCCCTAGTTAATACTTTTTTGCTTAGGTTGATGAAGACTTTTAAACTGAAAAAAGAATTTAAATTGTTCAAAAAAAGTTTTCTAAACACAGAAAAAGATATTGAATTCGCCTTAAAATTATTCAAAAAAGTTTACGAAAATTCAGATAATTTAGATAAGGACGTACAAAGTAGAACATTAAATTGGGATATTGAAAGAATTGCACCTATCGATAAAATAATAATTAAAATGTCTATTACTGAACTTATTTATTTCTCTGAAATTCCTAAAACTGTTTCTATTAATGAATATTTGGAAATTTCCAAAGAATACTCTACACCAAAAAGCAGTCAATTTATTAATGGAGTCCTTGATAGTATAATAAAAAACAATCAATAATTGAATAAAGTCAATAATTTTGAACAATGTTTTTGAGATAATTTTCTTTACATTTGTGTTAATAAAATTTTAATTATGAAAAATTATTTTAGAACAATCTTATTAAGCATTTTTTTGCTTCCTCTTTCATGTGACAATAATTCAAATAAAAAGGATGCTAAATCAGAAAATCCATCTTCATCTTCAATGATGTCAACTTCTGAGAGTCCAGCTATGTCATTCGATAAAACCCTTCATGATTTTGGAACTATACAGGAAGGCGAGACAGTAGAGACAATCTTCACGTTCACAAATACAGGTAAGTCTGACCTTATTATAGTTGATGCACGTGGAAGTTGCGGTTGTACAGTTCCTGAATATCCAAAAAACACTCCTATTCCTCCTGGAGAGACAGGTAAAATTAGAGTAAGTTTTGATTCAAGTAACAAGCCTAATATGCAACAAAAGACAGTTACAATTTCAGCCAACACAGATTCTGGACGAGAAACTATTAGAATAAAAGCTTTAGTTCAAGCAGATCCAATTAAGCAAAAACAAAGAGATGCTGCTGCAGCCGCAAGAGCACAACAAAATAATTAATGGATCAATTACCCTTTCTTTTATTGATGGTGGTGGTTTTTGTCTTTTTCATAATCCTACCTCAACAAAGGCGTCAAAAAAAAGAAAAGAACTTTATTAATTCTCTTAAAAGAGGAGATAGAGTAATCACTAAAAGTGGCATGCATGGAAAAGTAATGGAGCTTAATGATAAGGACGGGTCATGTGTAATTGAAACCCTTGCTGGTAAAATCAAAATGGAAAAATCATCTTTATCACTGGAGTTATCCTCTAAATTTTCCAAAAATAATTGATGAAATATTTAAGAAAATTAAAAACCGACTTTGATTAAAAGTTGGTTTTTTTGATTTAAAATTATGTATAAAAGGCTTTTAAGACCAATTCTTTTTCTTTTTGATCCAGAACTAATTCATCACATATCTTTTTTCATAATTAAAATATTTATAAATATTCCGGGTGTTAAATATTTAACCAAAAAGAACTTTTCTATAACTTCAAAATTACTAGAAAGAGAAGTCTTTGGAATAAAATTTCCGAATCCTGTTGGACTTGCAGCCGGGTTTGATAAAAATGCTGAACTTTTTAGTGAACTATCAAGCTTTGGATTTGGTTTTATTGAAATTGGTACTGTAACTCCTCAACCACAGCCTGGAAATAAAAAGAAAAGAATTTTCAGATTAAATAAAGATCAATCTCTAATCAATAGATTGGGGTTTAATAATAAAGGAGTCAATTACATAAAAAATAAATTAAAAAATAAAGGAAAAATTATTATTGGTGCTAATATTGGCAAAAATAAAAATACACCCAATGTAAAAGCAATCGATGATTATTTAAGTTGTTTTAATAACCTGTATGACTGTGTAGACTATTTTGTAATTAATATTAGTTCTCCGAATACTCCTAATTTAAGGGATTTGCAAGACAAAAAGCCACTAACAACTTTAGTGAGAAAATTAAACTTACATAGAAATAAGAAAAAAAAAAGAAAACCGATATTATTAAAAATTTCACCTGATTTAAGCGAAAACAAGTTGTTAGACATCATTTCGGTGATTCAGAAAGAACAACTAGATGGAGTTATAGCTACAAATACAACTGTTACCAGAGAGAACTTAAAATCAGAATCTAAACTTACAAGTGAATTAGGGGGTTTAAGTGGTAAACAGCTCGCTTCTAAAAGTAATGAAGTTATCAGGTTTATACATAAAAAAAGTAATGGTTCATTTCCTATTATTGGAGTAGGGGGAGTTTTTTCTCACAGAGATGTTATAGAAAAATTGAAATCTGGTGCCAGCTTGGTCCAAGTGTATACAGGATTTATATATGAGGGACCTTATATTGTAAAAAAAATAAATAAAGAACTATTAAAAAAATCGATTAGTCGCTGAAGTAATCGTACTTTTTATTTGGGTCAATCATTTTTACCGTCTCATAAATCATTTTAATTACACCCTCAACATCTTCTTTTTGAACCATCTCTACAGTTGTATGCATATATCTGAGAGGTAAGGAAATTAGTGCTGAAGGAACTCCACCATTACTATAGGCAAAAGCATCAGTATCGGTTCCTGTGTATCTTGACGAAGCTAAACGTTGAAAAGGAATTTTAAGTTTTTCTGATATGTCGATTATTTCATCTCTCAAAATGTTGTGAACAGCAGGAGCATAAGAGATTACTGGACCTTTACCCATTTCAATATGGCCCTCTTCTTTTTTATTTATCATTGGTGTTGTAGTGTCGTGACATACATCTGTAACAATAGCCAAATCCGGTTTGATATTCTGAGTAATCATTTCAGCACCTCTAAGACCAACTTCTTCTTGAACCGAATTTGTTATGTAAAGTCCAAAAGGTAATTTTATTTTATTTTCATGTATTAATCTCGCAACCTCTGCAATAATGAAGCCCCCAACTCTATTATCTATCGCCCTACAGACAAATTTATTTTTATTAAGTATTCTAAATTTGTCAGGATAGGTTATTACGCACCCTACATGAATTCCAAGTTTTTCAACTTCCTTTTTGTCTTTTGCTCCAACATCAATAAATATATTATCTATTTTAGGGGATTCTTCTTTGCTAGGTTTTCTTGTATGTATTGCTGGCCAACCAAACACTCCTTTAACAATTCCTTTTTTTGTATGTATATCTACATCTTTAGAGGGTGCAATCTGGTGATCGCTACCACCATTTCTAATTACATAAATTAACCCATTGTCAGTTATATAATTCACGTACCAGGAAATTTCATCAGAATGGGCTTCTATGACCAATTTAAATTGAGCTTCCTTGTTTATAACACCAACTGCTGTTCCATAAGAGTCTGTTATGAAGTTATCGACATAATTTTTTAAATATTCGATCCAAATCTTTTGCCCCTTAATTTCATAGCCAGTAGGTGATGAATTATTTAAATATTTTTTTAAAAATTCTAGAGAAGAAGGTTTAATAATTTCCATACAAAATATTTTTATTGCAAATGTAAAATTTAAATTTGTTATAAATAATTCCTTATTAATATGTTTTTTTATTTGATAAATAATAAGATCAAAACGATAGCATTTTTATTTTGTATTCTGAAAATTCATTCTCAGGAAAAATTCTATCCTTTAGAAACTCCCATTTTTAAAGATACCATACCTCAATTTGGAATCCCTCTTAAAGAGGTTGTACTTTTTCAACCACTAAAATTTAGAACAATAGATGATCTAAAAAATTATTTGATTTTAAGGAGGAGGGTAATAAAAGTTTACCCATATGCAAAATTGGCAAGTGATAGGTTGATGATTTTGAATAAAAGATTAAATAATTTAAAGTCAAAGAGATCAAAAAGGAAATATTTACGAAGACTTGAAAAATTTTTGTACGAAGAATTTGAGCAAGAATTAAAAAAACTATCGAGATCTCAAGGAAGAATTCTAATAAAATTAGTTCATAGACAAACTGGTATTACAATCTTTGAACTTATCAAAGAACTAAGAACTGGACTTAAAGCTTTCTTTTATCAAACAACAGCCTCTTTGTTTAAACTATCATTAAAAGATAAATACAACCCCGCAGATATCTTAGAAGATTATCTTATTGAAGATATACTACAACGGGCTTTTTCAGAAAAATACTTAGTTGAACAAAATGCAAAAATTGATTATGATTTAGATTCTTTGTATTCAATATGGAAAACTAAAAGATGAGAAATATTTAAATATTATGAAAGAAATTTTTCAAATGTCGGCTAAAACTTTTTATGGTTTTGAAGATATATTATGTGAGGAGCTAAAAAAAATTGATGCTATTGATGTGATTAAATCAAATAGAATAGTTCACTTTAAAGGTAATAAGGAAATGATGTACAAAGCAAATTTATGTTTACGCACCGCATTAAAGATATTGCTCCCTATTGCTAAGAGAAAAATTTCAAACTATGAATCACTTTACAAATTCTCATTTAATTTTGAATGGGAGAAATATTTCAACAAAGATTCTTCATTTTATATAAATAGTGTATGTTTTGGAAAAGTTTTTACACATTCCTTGTATGTATCACAAAGAGTCAAAGATGGGATAGTAGATAGATTTAGAAAGTCAAAAGGGTCTAGACCTACTGTTGATAAGTCTAATCCAGACGTATATATAGATGTTCATATAGATAAAAATTTTTGTACTTTTTCTTTGAATAGTTCTGGAAGAAATTTAAATCAAAGGGGATACAGAAAAAAAACTACGGAGGCACCACTAAATGAGGTCCTAGCTTCAGGTTTAATTCTACTTTCAAATTGGAACACAAAAGATGATTTTTTAGACCCAATGTGCGGAGGAGGAACATTTTTATTTGAGGCTTGTATGATTGCTAAAAATATTCCACCAAATTTAAATAGAAAAAGCTTTGCTTTTAAAAAATGGAATGATTGGGATCAAGACTTATTTATAAATATTTCTAAATCTTTAACAAAAAAAATAAAAGAGACTAAACCAACTATTCGTGGTTTTGAAAAATCTAATAATACGTTTAAGAAATTAAACTACAATATTAAAAACTCTAACTTCTCCGATTTAATCTCAGTTTCAAATATTGATTTTTTTAATTCTAAAAAAAACAGTAAAGAAAATCTTCATGTTGTAATCAATCCTCCATATGGGGTGAGAATTGGGAAAGAGTTAAATAAAATTTATGGTATGATTGGGGATACGCTTAAGCAAAAATATCAAAATACTAATGCATGGATTATTTCATCAAATTTTGAGGCATTAAAAGGAATTGGATTAAAACCATCAAAAAAAATTAAAATATACAATGGAAAGTTGGAATCAAAATTTATTAAATATGAAATCTATAAAGGGTCAAAAAAAATTAAAAATTAATTTTTGTTTTTTTTAAATGAAAAAGGGAATTTATAATTTAAAGTATAATTAAAACTGGCTCCAAATCTATTATCATCAACTATTTTATTAAACCCAGGTGCATATAAATTCCCAAAGTTTTCAGGTTGCGAATTGTTTAATAACCTATGAAGCCTTATGCTTGCCCCTATGTAAAAATTATTTAATACCTCTACTTTAGTTCCAAATAGTACTTCGATCCAATTTGAATTTAGCTGTTTTCTTTCTCCAATTAAATTACCTTCATTAATTACTGATCTCTCAAAATATGAGTTTTTAAAGTCTGCAGCACTATAATTTTCATATAAAATATATTCATTTACTTTATGTGAATGAATACTATTTGATATACGAATACCAACAAAAAGGGAATTATCCATTCCTTTCCAGTTATTAAAAAAATTGTAATCAACACCTAATTTGACATATGAACCATTAGTCGTAAAATTTAATTGTTCAGTTTGTTGAGTCTTTTTCTCACTTCCTAATTCTGCTGCTATGAAAATTCTTCTATTTATTTTTAAGTCTCCAACGATTTCAAGCCCCTGAAAATTTTCCTCTAAATTGGTTTTAATTGGTTTAAAAAGATCAATACCTAATCTGAGTGAAAAAACTTTGAGATCTTTATTCTTTTCAATTGTCAAACTATCTTGGCAGATTAGATTAACCCCATATAGCATGCTAGTGATAAATAGCCAAATGTGCTTGATTTTCATTTTTTATAGTATCCTTTAAAATGTTAAAATCTAAGAATAGACTTTCTTTACTCATAATTTCAACGGCTGGGGTCGTAAATATCAAATTAGATAAAAAACCGCAGGCTCTGTTAATATAATAGTCTTCCCTTTTGTAGTTAAATTTTAGTGTATCTACCTTTTCTTGATCACCCAAATCATTAAGATATGTGAAGGTGTAGATAGTGGAATTAGAAATTAATTTTAATGGAATCGCTAAAGAATCCCCTGAAAAAACAGTATAATCTTCATCTCTACTTAGGGCTTTTATCGTAACATTTGATAATGATTTAGGTATCGTTATTTCGTTATAATCAAAAAATCTAATAATTAGTCTTGGTGTTCCAGGAGTTCCTTGTAAACATATATCATCTTTTTCACAGTTAAATAAAAACATGATAAATAGAGAGCAAAAAAATATTTTTTTAAACATCAATCAATTTTTTTAAAAGCACTACATTTTCGACATGACTTGTGTGGGGAAACATATCTATTGTTTGAAGTTTTGAAATTTCATATGTTTTTTGAAATATAAACAAATCTCTGGCTAGTGTTGAACTATTACAACTTACGTACACAATTTTTTTTGGTTTTGTGTCAATAATTTTTTCAATTACTTTTTTATCAATTCCTTCTCTTGGTGGATTTACAATTGTAACAGATGGTTTACCATTTTCTTTAATAAATGCCTCTGTAAAAATATCTTTCATATCTCCTGAAAAGTATTTTGTATTTGAAAGATTATTTAGTTTGGAATTTTCATTTGCAAAATTGATTGAATCTTCAACTATATCTATTCCAACAACCTTCTTAACATCCTTTGATAAAATTTGACCTATAGTCCCAATACCAGAATATAGGTCGTAAAGTATATCATTTTTATTAGGTTCTAAAAACTTTTTTACCAAATAAAAAAGATTTTCGGCTTGTGTTGAGTTAGTTTGAAAAAAAGTTTTAGCAGTAATTTTAAATCTTAATCCACATATCTTCTCAGTTATGTAATCTTTACCATAAAATAAATTTACCTTTTGATCATAAATTGAGTCATTTGGCTTCATATTAATTACATAAAGTATGGAATTAATGTTTTCAAAACTATTTTTTAAAAAATTTAAAAGTTTGAAAATAAAATCACTTTTAAATCCAAACTGCAATAAAACCATTATATTTTTAGTTGAGGTAATTTTAATAGTTAAATTTCTTAGCAATCCTTTATTTTCATATGGATCAAAAAAATCGATTTCGTTTTCAATTGCAAATTTTTTAATTCTATTTCTAATGGTATTTGAAATATCTTCTTGAAGGTGACATTTTTTTATATCCACAATTTTATCCCATCTTCCCTTTTTGTGTAATCCTAAAGCTTCCCTCTTAAATTTTTTTTTGGATTTTATCTCTGATTCAGAAAGCCACCGAGTATTAGAAAAAGAATATTCCATTTTGTTTCTGTAATAATATATTTTTTTACTTGCAAGAATTGGTAATATTTTTTTAGGTTTTATTTTTCCTATCCTAAATAAATTTTCATGAACCCTTCTTTCCTTATAAAAAAGTTGTGAATTGTAATTCATATTTTGCCATTTGCAACCCCCACAAACCCCAAAATGCTCACAAATAGGTTTTACTCTTTTTTGAGATTTTAAATTAAATTTTAAAATTTTTCCAATAAAGCTTCCCTTTCTTTTTCTTTTAATTAAAACATCTACAATATCTCCAGGAACTGCATTTTCTAAAAAAACTATTTCACCTGACTTAGATTTTGCAACTGATTTCCCTTTATCAGCAATATCTATTACCTCACATTTTTCAAGTATTTTATTTGAACTTATCTTAGTCATATAAATAAAATATAATTTTAGACTTTTTCTTTAATTGTAAAGTTAGTTTTTTATAAATGAAATATTTGTAAATTAGAAAATCACCACATTAAATCACAGATTTGGATCATCTATATTCGCCAATTGAAGCCAAATATTTTGAATTAGAAAAAACTTTTGGTGCTCAAAATTACCATCCCCTTCCAGTTGTTTTAAAAAGAGGGTTAGGTCCCTTTCTTTGGGATTTGAACGATAAAAAATATTTTGATTTTTTATCAGCATATTCATCTGTAAATCAAGGTCATTGTCACCCAGAAATATTGAAAGCCTTATTCAATCAGGCATCAAAACTCACATTAACCTCCAGAGCATTCTATAATGATACTCTTGGAAAATTCGAAGAATTTATTTGTACTTTATTTAAATACGAAAAAGTTTTGCCAATGAATTCTGGCGTTGAAGCTGCAGAATCTGCGGTAAAACTTGCGAGAAAATGGGGATATGAAAAAAAAAGAGTTAAAAAAAATAATGCTAAAATTATTTTTCCTAAAAATAATTTTTGGGGCAGATCTATAGCCGCAATTTCTAGTTCTACAAATCCAGTTGCATATAATAATTTTGGACCTTTGTTACATGGTTTTGAAACTGTTCCATATGATAATTTAGATTTATTGGAGGCAAAATTAAAAAATCCAGATTGTGTTGCATTCATGTTAGAACCTATTCAAGGTGAAGCAGGAGTAGTTGTACCATCTGATGGATACTTATCAAATGTCAAGTTTTTGTGCAATAAGTATAATGTTTTATTCATTGCTGATGAGATACAAACCGGTCTTGGGAGGACAGGAAAAATATTAGCAACCGATTATGAGGATGCAAAACCAGACATATTGGTTCTAGGCAAAGCATTATCAGGTGGTATAATGCCAATTTCTGCCGTTCTTGCTAATAATGAAGTAATGTTATGTATTCGTCCTGGGGAGCACGGTTCAACCTTTGGGGGAAACCCACTTTCTGCTAAAGTAGCTAAAAAATCTTTAGAAGTAATAATTAATGAAAAACTAGCTGAAAATGCATTTGAATTAGGTGAAATATTTAGAAAAAATTTAAATGATTACATCTCAAAAAGTAGTATTGTAAAATTAATTAGAGGCAAAGGATTATTAAATGGTATGGTTATAAAAGATAATGGCATGAAAAATTCAGCTTGGGAAATTTGTATTGATTTGATGAAAAATGGTATTCTAGCTAAACCCACAAATAAAAATGTGATAAGGTTTGCACCTCCATTAGTAATAAATAAAAACCAAATTACAAAAGCTATCACAATTATAAAGTCAACTTTAGTTAAATTTGAAAATAAATAGTAATATGCCAATATATTTTGACAATGCAGCTACATCTCCCCTCAGAAAAGAGGTTATAGAATCTATTAATGAGGTATTGGTAGAAACTTACGGTAACCCTTCTTCAAATCATTCTTTTGGAAGAAAAGCAAAAAATTTAATTGAAAATTCCAGAAAAATAATTTCATCTATACTAAATGTCAGTCCACAAGAGATTATTTTTACATCTGGAGGAACAGAATCTGATAATATGTTGTTAAGGTCTGCAGTAGAGGATTTAAACATCAAAACTATCATCAGTACTAAAATAGAACACCATGCAATCTTACACGCATTAGACTATCTAGAAAAGAAGAATGTTTCTATAGTTTATCTTCCAGTTGACAAAAATGGAGAATTCAAATACCAAGATTTAGAGAAAGCTTTATCATTGGATAATTCCAAAAAATTAGTTTCACTAATGCATGTTAATAACGAAATTGGTAACAAGATTGATTTAGAATATATATCTAAAATATGTCAATCTAGCGAAGTCTTGTTGCACACGGATGCAGTTCAAAGTATAGGTCATTATGAAGTTGATTTGACTAAATTAAAGGTTGATTTTTTGTCAGCTGCAGCCCATAAATTTCATGGCCCAAAAGGTATTGGTTTCTCATTTGTGAGAAAAAATTCTGGTTTAAATCCTTTTATTCTTGGTGGCTCGCAAGAAAGAGGTCTTCGAGCTGGAACAGAATCTGTGCACAATATAGTCGGTATGTCCAAGGCACTTGAATTGGCATATGAAAATTTAGAAGAAGAAAGTAAATATATAAGAAATTTAAAAAATTATGCAATCTCAAAAATAAATGAATTCATTCCAGAATCACATTTTAATGGAAATTGTGACAAAGATGAAAAAAGTGCATATAATCTTATTAATGTAAACTTACCTATAAGTTCTGAAAAAAAAGATCTTTTAGATTTTCAATTAGATTTAAAGGGAATTGCTTGTTCAAAGGGAAGTGCATGTCAATCTGGAAGTACCAAAGGATCGCATGTATTAGACCTAGTGGTACCAAATGAACTAAAAAATAGACCTTCTCTTCGGTTTTCCTTTTCTTCGTTTAACAGCAAAGACGAAATTGACTTTCTAATTAAAACAATTAGAGAATTTATTTAATTTTTTTTCTGTAAATAGTTGCTTCAAATTCTTTAACATTTCCAACCATGTCTTCTACATGTAGGTTTAGCTTAAGTTCAGTTTTACTAAATTTTACATCATCAAATTCAAAAAATAAAAGTTTTCTTTTTGGTTCGTGTTCCATTAAAATCCACTTTCCATTTATACTAGCTTTGTACTTTTTTATACCTGAAAATTCATCATCTACTCTTATTCTTAGAGTTGAGAGGTTAGTGACCCACTTTTCATTTCTAAAATTTATAGGTTTTATTGATGGAGATATAGTGTCTTTAGTTAAAAAATATTTTCCTCCTGATATGGATTTTGCATAAATTAAATTGTCTTTTTGGTTTCCAAAAACGTATTGAATTTTATTTCTTTTACCTCTTTTATTAATATTTAATTTTCCAATACATGTTTGCCTTAAATAGACTGAATCTAAATTTTTAGGTAAAAAAAACTCTAAATTGAGACCTTTTTTCGGAGCTTTTGTAAACTTTTCAATTATTAGAGTGTCTAATTTGTACTTAAAATTTAAGTTTGTGGGTTCATAAAACGCATTTTTGGGTATAACTAAATTTAAATCTTTGAATTTTCTTTCATATTCCATATCAGTGTGATATAATTCATCCTCAATCTTGTTTTCTGGAAAATTATAGCTTTTCACATTTTCAGCTCCTTTTACAACTAAACTAACAATACTTTTATTTTTATTAATGTCTTCAAAAATTATTTTTATATTATACAGAGAATCTTTAATAACTTTAAAGAGTCCACGATTGTCATTATTTTCAAGAAAACTAAATTTTGAATCTATAGTTTGGTACAGTTTTTTAATTCTTATTTTATCAATATTGTACGCTTCATAATCGATTAATAAATCAATTTTTTTTCCATCTGGAAAAATCAAATCATCAAACTTATATGAATAGAATCTTTTTCCATTAATAGTTAATTCCCTTTTATAAATTCCATTTTTATTATAGCTAGAATTTTGCCTATCGTATCCACTATAACCAAATCCAAACGTCCCATTAATTTTTATTGTATCATTACAGGTATATAAGTTTTTATTTTTTATTAATTCTATTTTAATTTTATTAGAAATTCGTTCTTTTAAAAATTTGTATAAGTATAAGTTATGAATCCTGGGAGCTAAAGTGTCTGCAACAAAATATCCATATTTTAAGGGATTTAATGGTTTTTCCTTTTCAGTATCTCTTAACTCAAAATGTAAATGCGGACCACTTGAACTACCTGTATTTCCAGAAAAGCCAATTATTTCTGATTTTTTTATTTTAAACTCTCCTTTTTTAAAGAACTTTTCAATTTTAAATCTTTTTTTCTCGTATTGCAGTCTTTTTATAATCTGCTGAATTCTTGGTGAAAATTTTTTAAGGTGAGCATATACTGATGTTGTACCATCGTAATGTCTAATGTAGACTACCTTTCCATAACCGGATGTAGAAACTTTAACTCTTATTAAGTCCCCATCATCTATTGCTCTTACTCTGAGCCCTTCTTTCCCTTGTGTCTTTATATCAATACCTGTGTGAAAATGTGTTTTTCTAAATTCCCCAAAAGTTCCTGACAAAAGAATTGGAATTTCAACAGGACTAAATTTTTCCTGAGAGAATAAGTTACTGACAGAAATAAAGATTATTAAAATGATTCTATATAACAATCTCATATATTCTAATATACTTCAAATTTAAATTATTAAATTATATTGTTATATTTTCAATTAAGTAATTTAAATCATCGTATGATTTTTCAATTTTATTTGTTTCCCGAAATATATGTTTTTACAAAATCTCTAGACTTTAACGAACATTCACTGCTTTCCTTCAAAGAGTCAAATTATAATACATCGATTATTGAGATAAATAAAGCTATTAAGTTAAAAATAGATTATACTTTTAAATCTAGGTGTATAAAGCTATTATCAAAAACAAAATTGACTGACGTTGGTATTTCGTCAAAAATTACATCTATTCTGGCATCAAATAATATTGCATGTAATGTTATTTCTGGTTATGATAATGATTATTTTTTTGTCCCTTTGAATGATGGTTTAAAAGCTTTTCAAATTTTAAATTCTTTATCTTAATTTGATTTTAATTGTATAAAATGAAATTCGCTAACTTTATTAATTAGATTTATAAAAAATGAATCATTCCGAAGAACAGGTTAAAGAAATCGAAAAAAATGTAGTTCTACTTTTAAACAAACTAAAAGATAATTATCTATTAATTCAATCTTTACAATCAAAATTGAAGGAATTGGAATCCAGTAATTTAATTTTTAGTGAAGAGATAAGCTTGTTAAAGCAAAAAAACAAAAGCTTGTCGGTTGCAAATTCTTTATTAGGAAGTGATGAAAATAATGGAGATACAAAGGAAAAGATTAACATATTAATAAAAGAAATCGATACCTGTATAAATCAACTAGAATCTTCTTTTTAAATCATGGAAAATAAAATCAAAATAAAAGTTAAAATTGCTGATAGAATTTATCCTTTAACAATTCGACCAGAACAAGAAGAAGCAATAAGATTATCTGTAAAAAAAATTGATCAAATGATAAGACAATTTGAGAAAAGCTATGCAGTTAGGGATAAGCAAGATGTTTTAGCTATGTGTTCATTGCAGTATGCAACTAAACTAATTCAAAAGAATAATTTTGATGATGTTCAAAATCAAGAAAATTTAAAAAAGCTTTCAAATATTAACGAATTGATTCAAGAGCATATTACTAATTTTTTGTAAATTTCGTTAATTATCTGCGTTAGTTTATTTTTTTGATAAACTCAACGAAATTTTTAATAAAGGGTGAGTCCGTTTGGTAAAAGCATGCTTTCTTGAAAAGACCCTTGATCCAGAGGTTAGCCTAAATCCTGTTTATATAGGAGTTTATACAAAACCTAAGTTAGCGCAGATTTTTATATTAAAAAACTGTAGGATAACCCAGCAAAAATAGCTCCACCGATAGGACCTGCGATTGGAATCCAACTGTATGACCAGTCTGCATCTTTTTCTTTTCTTGGTAATAATTGATAAACAATCCTTGGACCCAAATCTCTCGCTGGGTTTATAGCATAGCCTGTAGTGCCGCCGAGCCCCATTCCTATAACCCAAACTAAAATTCCAACTGGTAATGACTCCAATGAACCTATTCCAAAGTTTATAGTCTCAATGTTTTCAAAAGCAATATTTGGATTTACAATAAAGAAAATACAGAATACCAAAATAAAGGTTCCAACAAACTCGCTAAAAAAATTATTTTTAAAATTTCTAATTGCTGGACCTGTTGCAAATGTACTCAAGACAATTTTTTCATCCTTGGTTTGCCTGTAATGATCAATATAAACTAAATAAACAATCCAGGATCCAAACATAGCTCCTGAAAGTTGAGATATTATGTATGGCAAAACCATTTTCCAAGTAAATTTTCCTGCTGTTGCAAGTCCTATTGTAACAGCGGGGTTTAAATGGGCACCGCTATATTTACCTGCAACGTAAGCACCAACAAAAACTGAAAATCCCCATGCGGATGTGATAAGAACCCAAGGTGATTGACCCTCAGCTTTTGTTTTCTTAAGATTCACATTTGCCACAATTCCACATCCAAGAAGAAGTAAAATTCCAGTACCAATAAATTCAGCAATTAGTGGATTGTTCATCATACTATATAATTTCTTGCTATTTTTTCAAAGTTAGCGCTTTCATTTTTAATCCAATCTATATTTTTTTTCATTTCTTTAGCCATAATTTCTAATACTTTTGGGGAAATCTTCAGACTCTCTCTAGCATCTAGAAATAAGGATCTTGTTCTTCTAGCCATAACATCTTCAAGAGTCATTGCCATTTCATTTCGAATTGACCATATTATCTGGTTTTTTGAAATAAAAAACTTTTCACTAATCGAGATATTACCTTCATTACACAAGTTTTCAATTTTTTCTATATCTGTTCCATAAAAGTGTATTGGGTTTTCCCAATTGGATGAATAATCATAACCATGAATGGTAAGATTATGAGTAATACATTCTCTTTCTTGAAGACCAGCTACCGATCGAGCGGTGTTGACTGTGTCTTCAGCCATCTTCCTATATGTGGTCCACTTTCCTCCAAGTATACTAATAAGACCAGATGTACTTACCGTAACTTTATGATGTCTAGATATTTCTTTAGTAGCCTTTTCATTGTTTTCTGGTGCTGCTAAGGGTCTTAGACCTGCGAAAACACTTTTTATATCTTTAATAGTTGGTGCACTTTTCATATATGATCCAGCATTTTTTAAAATAAACTTAATTTCTTCATCAAGTGGTATGGGTTCTATATTACTCTTTTCAATTTGAGTATCTGTAGTTCCAACAATGACATAATTATTCCATGGAACTGCGAAAAGGACTCTACCGTCTGTTGTGTGTGGGACCATGATCGCATGGTTACCAGCCAAAAAAGATTTGTCTAATACAATATGGACACCTTGACTAGGAACTATTGTTTTTTTTCTTTTTTTGATGTCTAAATTTGTTATCGAATCAGAAAAAACCCCAGTTGCATTTATAACTCCTTTGGCCATTATTTTGTAGGTTTTATTTCTAATGGAATCTCTCGCAACGACTCCAGCAATCATTTCATTCTCTTTTATTAAATCTTCGACTCCAAAATAATTTATCAAAGTTGCCCCATGATTTTCTGCAGTTTGTGCTAAACTAATAGCCATTCTGGCATCATCAAATTGACCGTCATTATAAATCACACCTCCTTTTAAACCATTTTTTTTAACATTTGGAATTAATTTGATTATCTCGTCCCTACTTAGTAAAGTGGAAGGACCTAAACCAAGTTTTCCAGACATCATATCATAGATTTTTAGGCCAATCCCATAAAAAGGACTATTCCACCAATCATAAGAGGGGATAACAAAACTTAAATCTCTTACTAGGTGAGGTGCATTTTTTCTCATAATCCCCCTTTCTCTTAAGGCTTCTACAACAAGTGAGATATCTCCGTTTTGAAGATATCTTACACCACCGTGAACTAGTTTGGTGCTTCTAGAAGAGGTCCCCTTCGAAAAATCATGTTTTTCTATTAGTAATGTTTTATAACCTCGACTTGCAGAATCTACAGCAATTCCCAAACCCGATGAGCCTCCTCCAATAATGATTAAATCCCAAATTTTTTTTTTGGATATTTTCTTAAGACTTTTTAATCTATCCATTTATCATCTTAATTCTTTTGTTCCACTCATCTATTATTATTTGTGTTTTTTTTGAGTCAGATTCAGGGTGATAAGTAATATCTTTTTCCCATAAGCTTTTTATTTCTTCAATATTATTCCAAAAACCTACGGATAAACCTGCAAAAAAAGCTGCTCCTAGTGCAGTTGACTCTGGAGATTTAGACCTTACAACATCTTTGTTAAGTAAATTTGCTTGTACTTGCATCAAAAGATCGTTTTTAGAAGCACCACCGTCAACTTTTAATTCACCAAATTCAAAACCTGCATCTTTTTGCATTTCTAAAATAATTTCTCTTGATCTCAAGGCTATTGCTTCTAACGCTGCTCTTGCGATGTGAGACTTATTGGAGTCTCTAGTAAGACCAAATATTGTTCCAGTAGCATTTGGATTCCAATACGGTGCACCTAATCCAGATAAAGCGGGAATAAATGTTATTCCTCCATTATCATCTACTTGTTTAGCCAAATTCTCAATTTCAGATGCATTTTTTATTATATTTAATTTATCTCTAAGCCATTGAACTATTGCGCCAGCAATAAAAACACTTCCCTCTAAAGCATAAGTCACTTCATTGTTTAATTTCCAAGCTATTGTTGATAACATCCTATTTTTTGATTTAATAATTTTTTTTCCTGTATTCATTATACAAAAACATCCAGTTCCATAGGTATTTTTAACATCTCCTTCTTTTATGCACATTTGTCCAAATAGTGCTGATTGTTGATCACCAGCAATTCCACTAATTGGGATTTTTTTACCAAATAAGGATGAATCTGTATGGCCTATAATCTCTGAAGAACTAACAACTTTTGGGAGTAGTTCCTTAGGTATATTTAATATATCTAAAAGTTCGTCATCCCATTGTAAAGTATTTATGTTAAAAAGAAGGGTTCTGCTTGCATTGGTTACGTCGGTAACATGAACTTTTCCTTTTGTTAATTTCCATATTAGCCAGGTATCTATAGTTCCAAAGGCAAGTTTTCCTTGAACTGCAAGTTCTCTAGCATCTTTAACATTATCTAATATCCATTTAACTTTTGTTCCGGAAAAGTAAGCATCAAGGACAAGTCCTGTTTTTTCAAGAAAGGTGGTTGTTTGTTTACTCAAATTTTCACACATTTGGGCGGTTCTTCTATCTTGCCAGACTATTGCGTTATATATTGGTTTTCCATTGTCTCTGTTCCATATTACAGTTGTTTCCCTTTGATTTGTAATTCCAATTGATTTAATTTTTTCTATATCTATCTTATCACTTTTTAAAACTTCTTTTATTGCTTTTAGTTGAGTCTCCCATATTTCATTTGGATTATGCTCAACCCAACTTTTTTTCGGGAAAATTTGGGTAAACTCAAATTGTGAAATGGCTAATTGCTGGATTTTTTTGTTAAAAGCTATAGTTCTGGAGCTTGTGGTTCCTGCATCGATGGCTATAATACTTTCCATTTTAATTTATATAGGTTTGACTTTAAAATTTTTATTAATGTTATTTTTATATCGGTAATAACTAAAACCCTCTTGCAAACAACTTGATCCTGAATTTCCGTGTTTATCCAATGCTAAAAAAGCAACTTGAAATTTTGGACTTTTATTTTTTCTATAAATTCTTAAGATAGCTTCGTCGCAAGCTTGTTTTGGGGTTTTACCATTTCGCATTAGTTCAACTACCAGAAATGACCCAACAATTTTTATAATTTCTTCACCCATCCCGGTAGCAACAGCTCCGCCTACATCGTTATCTATGTACAATCCAGAACCAATAATGGGTGAGTCTCCAATCCGACCTTCCATTTTATATGCTAAACCACTTGTACTGCAAACTCCTCCGATATTTCCTTTTTTGTCAAGGCAAAGAATGCCGATGGTATCATGGTTATCAACATTTGTTTTGGGATTATAAACTGACTTCTTTTTCCACTCCATCCACTTTCTTTTTGAATCTTCAGTTAGTAAAGAGTTTAATTTATAGCCATTATTTAAAGCAAAATTTTGAGCCCCTTTTCCAGATAAAATCACATGAGGTGTTTTTTCCATAACATCTTTTGCTAAAGAACTAACATTAACAATTTTTTCAACCCCTAAAACGGATCCACAATTCCCTTTGTAATCCATAACGGCAGCATCTAGAGTAACTGTACCTTCTCTGTCTGGGGCACCACCATATCCAACAGTCGAATTTTTGGGATTTTCTTCTTCAACATTTGCTCCAATAATTGCAGATGATAACGAATCTTTTCCACTTTCTAGTGCCATTCCAGCCTGAAAGTTTGCCTCTTTAAAATCCCATGTACAAATTGATATAGGATTTTTTACCATATCGTTATTTTTTTTTTTATTAGCGTAAGTTCGTTCTTTCACAATTGATGCTGCACCAACACCTATTAATAATCTATTAAAAAATAATCTTCTATTCACATTCGTAATTTATTAAAATACAATCAGCTGACCTAACATTGATAAATATTTAATATATTCGACGGATGTAAAATTTGACAATTTGTATGAACCCAATTGAATTTTATCAAATTAAATCCCAAGAAAATTTTGAAACTGCAAGGACTAAATCAATAGATAATCCAGAGCTATTTTGGTCTGAAATTGCATCTACGTTTAGTTGGTTTAAAAAATGGGATCAAATATTAAGTTTTGATTGGAGCATACCAAAAACAGAGTGGTTTATAAATGGTAAACTAAATATAACTGTTAATTGTTTAGATAGACACGTGGATAAAAACCCTGACAAATTAGCAATTTTATGGGAGCCCAATGATCCAAATGATAAATCTGTAAAATATACTTATAGTGAGCTTCTTTCTTTGGTATGTAAATTTGCAAATGGTTTAAAGAACCAGGGCATTAAAAAAGGGGATAGGGTTTGTATTTATATGCCCATGGTACCTGAGCTGACTATTGCTGTTCTTGCATGTGCAAGAATAGGTGCTGTTCATTCTGTAGTTTTTGGGGGTTTTTCTGCTGCAGCATTATCAACTAGGATAAATGATGCCAAATGTAATCTTATAATTACAGCTGATGGAGCTTTTAGAGGCGATAAAACTGTTCCATTAAAAAAAATTGTAGATGAAGCCTTAGATGAATGTGAAAGCATAATAAAATGTATTGTTTTACAAAGGACGTTTCAAAAAATTAAATGGAACGAAAGAGTTGACATCTGGTGGCATGATTTTATCGAAGGTCTTTCGGATTACTGTGAACCAGAAGTAATGGATTCAGAAGATCCATTATTTATTTTATATACATCTGGTTCGACGGGGAAACCAAAAGGTATGGTACATACTTGCGCTGGATACATGGTGTATACCGCCTATACATTTTTGAATGTGTTTCAATATAAAGAGGGAGACATATATTGGTGTACAGCAGACATTGGATGGATAACTGGCCACAGCTATATGATATATGGCCCTATGGCGGTTGGTGCTACCTCCGTTCACTTTGAAGGTATACCCTCTTATCCAAATTGGAATAGATTTTGGGAAGTATGTGAAAAATATAAGGTAAATCAATTTTATACAGCCCCCACCGCCATAAGAACACTAGCAAAGCAACCATTAAAATTAATTGATGGACACGACTTAAGTTCTTTAAAGGTTCTTGGTTCTGTTGGTGAACCAATTAATCTTGAGGCTTGGAATTGGTATAATCAAAATATAGGAAAAAATAAAACCCCAATTGTTGATACGTGGTGGCAAACTGAAACTGGTGGAATAATGATATCCTCCCTACCAGGTGTAACAGATCAAAAACCCACATTTGCAACAAAACCGATACCAGGTATTAGACCGGTTCTTTTAAATAATAAAGGTCAGGAGATTACAGAAAAAGAGGCTGAAGGTATCTTAGCTATTAAATTTCCATGGCCAGGTATTGCTAGGACAATTTATGGAGACCATACTAGATATAAAGAAGTTTACTTCACTGCATATGAAGGATATTATTTTCCTGGAGATGGTTCTTTAAGAGACGTAGATGGAAATTTTAGAATAACAGGTAGAGTAGACGATGTTGTAATAGTTTCCGGGCATAATCTTGGAACAGCCCCAATTGAGAATTCAATCAATGAACACAAGGATGTAGCTGAGAGTGCTGTTATAGGATATCCCCATGAGGTTAAAGGAAATGCTTTAATGGCATATGTAATTTTAAAAAGTAAAGTTGAAACTAGCAAATTAACTGTTGAACTTAGGGATTTGGTTTCTAATCAAATTGGGCCCATTGCAAAACCCGAAAAAATCGTTGTTGTTTCAGGATTGCCAAAAACAAGAAGCGGAAAGATTATGAGAAGAATACTAAGAAAGTTAGCATCCGGTGATTTCGAGAAGCTAGGTGACATTTCTACTTTGTTAAATCCAGAAGTTGTAGATGAAATTAAAAATAAACTAGCTAAATAGAAAAAACATTGAGCTTGCAGCTGTTAGAATTAAGATAAGTTTAGAATAGTATTTCTCAGTGATTTTGTCAACGATATATACTCCAATTATAAGGCCTAAAAAAACAAATGGTGTCATTTTTAGACTTTCAATTAGACTATAATAGTTTATAGTTTTCCAAATAAAAATATGAAAAGGCAGTTTAATTATATTTATTAAAAAAAATATATAGGCTGAAGATGAAATGAAGGGTTTTTTTTCCACTTTCATAGCTATAAAATAAATATTTGCAAGTGGACCGGCTGCATTACCTATCATTGTTGTAAAACCAGCAGCTCCCCCTAATAGTGGACCAAAACTCCAGTGCTTTGAAATTAAATTTGACATTTTATCATTCATAAACAACATGATTAGAACAGATAAAAAAATCACAATAGACATAAGTCTTTTAAAAGCTATTTCATCAATTATATCTCCAGTTAAAGTAGCAAAAATTACTCCAATAGCCATCCATGGAATAAGTTGAAAGATGTATTTCCAAACTATGTTTTTTTTATAATAAATTATTGCAAAAAGGTCTCCAACTATTAAAAGAGGCAACAAAATCCCAGTTGATATCTTGGGTTCATATGAGTATGCAAGTAGAATCACAAAAAAAACACCAATACCTTTTACACCAGCTTTAGATATCCCTACAATGATTGACGCTAGTATTGAAATTATTATAGGTAAAGATTCCACAGAATGGTTTAAGTTGGGAGCCAAAATAAACATTTAAATTAATTAGTAAAAATTCTTAAATTGCAAAAAAAAAAAAAATGAAAGACTTAAAGTATTTGTTTGCTTATTCAATTCCTTTAGTTACTTTTATTTCAGTATACTTTAAGGGTATTTTCTCATATACTGCTCCCATTTATGCATTTATATTCATTCCTATTTTAGAAATTATTTTAAAAGACTCTGACAAAAAATACACTGAAGAAGAGAAAAGCAACAGACTTGCTAACTTTTTATTTGATGTTCTACTTTATTTAAATCTTCCATTTGTTTTTTCAATCCTTTTTTATGGTTTTTTTGTAATTACAAGCTCCACATACTTTTTTTATGAATATATTGGAATGATTTTGTCTTTAGGTATTTTGCTTGCAACAAATGCCATTAACGTTGCTCACGAGTTAGGGCACAGAAAATCACAATTTGAAAAAACTCTATCAAAAATATTGTTAATGCCTTGCCTTTACATGCATTTTTATATTGAACATAATTTTGGTCATCATATAAATGTTGCTACTCCCAAAGATCCTGCAACTTCAAAATTTAATCAAAGTGTTTACAATTTTTGGTTTACATCCGTTTTTTGGCAATACATAAATGCGTGGAAAACTCAAATTTTAATTCTTAAAAGAAATAATAAAAGATTTGTCTCTTTTCAAAACGATATGATTTGGTACATTGCTTTTCAAAGTTTATATCTCCTTTTTGTTTTTTATATTTTTGGACTTAAGGGATTAATTGTAGCCTTAATCGTCGGAGTTATTTCATTCCTATTCCTCGAGACAATAAATTACATTGAGCATTACGGTCTTGAAAGAAAAATTTTGCCTTCTGGAAGATATGAAAGAGTTCAACTACATCATTCATGGAATTCTAATCATATTATTGGAAGAATTGTATTGTATGAACTCACTCGTCATAGTGATCATCATTTTTCTGCTTCAAAAAAATATCAAATTCTAGAAAATCAGCCTGTAAGTCCACAATTACCCTATGGATACCCAACCTCTATTTTAATTGCCTTATTACCGCCTATTTGGTTTAAATTAATGAATTCTAGAATTCCAAATAAATAATTATTTATATCCAGTTTCGGCCAACAGGACCAAGAGTGCCAAGTGTATTGCTTTGTAACCATCTTTGTTTAGCCACCACTCGTCTAGAGAGTGATTTTTTCCACCGTCACCACCTCGTCCTATTGTTATAGCTGGTAGACCCAGTGCAATTGGCACATTTGAATCTGTAGAACCTATAGTTAATTTTGGCTCTCCTCCCATATAATTTGTTGCAGCAATTGCTCTTTGAACCAAATGATTTTTTACATCAACTTTTCCGGATGGCCTATTCCCAATTTTATTTATTTCTAGCTCTAAATTTGGTCCTATTCTTTTCATAGCATTTTGCTTTGCTAATGCATCTTCTGATGTCTTTTTAAGAATGACTTCCATATCATCTAGATTTTCAGGTCTAACTGAGCGAATATCAATAAGCATGCTTGATTCATAAGGAATAGAGTTTATTGACGTACCACCATTAATTACTCCAACATTGTAACTGGTTTTTGGTCCTTTTGAAGTGTATTCATCTGCTTTTTCGACAAATTTTGATATAGCATCACCAAGTGCGTGATGTGGATTTGCAAGTCCAAATGCACCCCATGAGTGACCACCAGGTCCTTTAAATTTAATCTCATATCTATATGAACCTAATCCTTGGGTATTAATTCTCCCCAAACCACCACCGTCAACTGCAATCCATGAATCAATCTTAGGTTTATTGTTTTTAAAGAGATACTTAACGCCCCTTAAATCCCCAAGTCCTTCTTCACCAACCGTACCGATTATTAAGATATTGTCTCGAGTTTTAATCTTACTTTTTTTTATCGCCTCTGCAATCGTTAACAACATTGCTAAACCTCTAGTGTCATCTGCTACACCTGGTGCAAACAAAGTATCATTTTTTATTCTTACTTTCACATCTGTACCTTCAGGGAAAACTGTATCTAAATGGCCATCTATGGCTACGTTTCTTTTGCCCTCATATCCTTTTATAAGGCCAAGTACATTGCCAACGGAGTCAATCCAAACTTTATCAATTCCGGTTTCTTTGAGTCTTTTAGAAAACTCCAAAGCTTTTTTTTCTTCTTTAAAAGGAGGGGCTTCAATCTCTGTTAATTCAATTTGATTTTTAATAGTTTTTGGTTCTAAATCTAAAATTACTTGAAAAGCTGTTTTTACTTCCTTTTTGTTTGCTAGCCTTTTTATTTCTCTGGTGTACTTTACATCCTCTGTAATTATATCTTGAGAGTGAGAGACATAACTTAACAAAAGAATTAAGCTTAGTATCAATATTTTTTTCATTGCATAAATTTTATTGCATTAAAATAGAAATTTTTGCTCTTTTAAAAAATAATTTATCTCCAAGAGGTTTTTGTAAACAAATACAAATAAATTACTTTTGCTGCACATTGTTTAATGTGCTACTAAATCGGGGTGTAGCGTAGCCCGGTCATCGCGCCTGCTTTGGGAGCAGGAGGTCGCAGGTTCGAATCCTGCCACCCCGACTTATAGCATTTGGTGGCGTAGCTCAGCTGGATAGAGCATCTGCCTTCTAAGCAGACGGTCGCAGGTTCGAATCCTGCCGCCATCACTTACATTATTTTAATGAGTAATTTTAAGTATAGAATTTTTATGTTATTCAAACTCCCTGCAGCTTGGTTAATGGGAGTAAAAGTGAGTTTGATAAACAATTCTGATTGTATATGCACATTAAAGTATAGATGGATTAATCAAAATCCATTTAAATCGATTTTCTGGGCTGCACAAGGCATGGCTGCAGAATTTGCAACGGGAGCTCTATTGATGAGAGAAATTGAGTTAAGCAAAAAAAATATATCGATGTTGCTTATTGATGTAGAAGCAAAGTTTATAAAAAAAGCAATAGGAAAAATATCTTTTAAATGTGACAAGGGCCTTATAATTAAAGAAAAGGTGGGTTCATTGAATTCTCAAAAGACAAAAGGTACAATGTGGATTGATTCTATAGGTGTTGACGAAAGTGGACAGGAGGTTTCTAAATTTAAGTTTAACTGGTCAATTCTACTAAAAAAATAATTCAATTTAAATTACCCAGTTATTCATTTCAAAGAAATATTTTTTGAATAAAATTCTCTAAATATGACTTTAAGCGAAGTATAGAAGGGTATTGCAAAAACCAATCCCAATAAGCCGAATAGGGTACCAGAAATTATTATAACGATAAATATTTCAAGAGGATGAGACTTTACCGATTTCGAAAATATAAAAGGTTGGCTGAAAAAATTATCAATTAATTGACCAACGATAAAACCAATCATTACATATATTGTATTTGGGACAACAACCGAGCTAAAATCTTGATCAAGATTTGAAGTCATACATAATAATAACATTAAAAATCCGCTGATTAATGGACCTATGTATGGAACCAAATTTAAAATCGCACATAAAAAAGCTATTATCAAAGCGTTTTTAATTTTAAATATTAACAAAAATGCACTGTAAATAAAAAATAGAATAGATATTTGAATAATTAAACCTATGAAATATCTTGATAGTAAATCTTTAATTTCCTCAAATGACTTTTTTAACTTGGAGTGTGTTTTCTTTTCAAAGAAAAAGAAAATACTATTCTCAAGTAAATCAGAGTCTTTTAGAAAGAAAAATGATATAAATATAATTGAGAACAACCCAATTGTAAACCCGCCGAGGATGTCAACGAAGTGGTTTAAAAAAATTGGGATAGAAGATAAATTTAAAAATTCAAAAAGATTCAGATTAGTGAATAAATCATATATGTTAGATTTATTTAAATCAATATAGATGGCAATTTCATTAAATAACCTGTTTATTCTTTTTTCCAACAAATTAATATCAAGAAGCGATAGATTTTCAGTTTGTTGAACGATAAGTGGGACTAATAAAGAAAAAAAACCTAATATTAAAAGGATAATAAATGATATAGTAAAAATTGAAGCTACATTTTTATTAAATTTTAATTTATTAACAAAAAATATCACAAATGGTCTTCCAATTAATGATACAACAGTTGCTAAAAAAATATATAAAATAATAGATTTCAAAAGATAAATTGAATACAAAAGCAATGAGAGCAACAAAACATACAATGCTCCTTTCAAAACTCCTTTTGCTACTATATTTTCATTCATTGCTCAAAGATATAAATTAATCATTATTCACTTGCTAGCATCAACGAGCAGGCGACTATTGCTGCTGTCTCGGCTCTTAATCTATTTGATCCCAACGTTACTTCATTATAATTGTACTCTCTTGCAAAATTTATTTCATCCAAACTAAAATCGCCTTCTGGTCCAATAATAATTACCTTATTTTTAACTTTTTTTAGAGCTTTTGAAATTGTTATTTTTTCCCCTTTATTGCAGTGTGCAATAATACCATTATTGTTCTTTAAAATAAAATCTTTAAAACTAATTGCTTTATTTAAATTGGGGAGATGATATTGAAGTGATTGTTTTAAAGAGGAAGTTATAATTTTTTTGCACCTGTCGTAATTTATAGATTTTCTCAAAGAGTTTTCACATATTAAGGGGGTAATCTCTCTAATTCCTAATTCAGTTGCTTTACTAACTACCAATTCAAAAAAACTAGATTTTTTTAAAGGCGAAATAGCTATGTGAGTGTTTTGGTTTTTAACTGTGTGATAAACTATATCTCTTACTTTAAAGGTGAAATCATTTCTATTAGAACAAATTTCTACTAAAGCTTCTAAGCCTTTTCCATTTGTAAAATTCAAAAAATCACCCTTTTTTTTTCTTAATACTTTTTCGATGTGGTTAATCTCACTTTTATTAATAAAAACCTCACTTGAATCGGCATTTAGATTTGGATCAAAAAAAAGATTCATACCTTATATTTTATAATTTGACAAAGCTTTTTGTTTTAAGTTCCCTAAATGCGAATTTTTGTACTTTAAATATCCAACAAGACCAATCATTGCTGCATTATCAGTAGTATAATTAATATTTGGGATATAAGTTTTCCAATTATTTTTCTTCCCTTCATCATTTAATCTTTTTCTTAGCTCAGAATTTGCTGCAACTCCACCTCCAATAGCAATTTGGGTAATTCCTGTTTTTTTAACAGCTAAGTTAATTTTTAACATTAGTATTTCAATTAAAGTGTATTGCACTGAGGCACATAGATCCTCAACATTATTTTTAATAAAATTTTGGTCTAGAATTACATTTTTATTTATAAAATTTAAAACGGATGTTTTGAATCCACTAAAACTAAAGTCTAAATCTTTAACGTTAGGTATAGGGAATTTAAATTTTTTTGGATTTCCATTCTTCGAATATTTATCTATTATTGGTCCTGCCGGATAATCAAACCCCATTGCTTTACCAGATTTATCAAAAGCTTCACCGATTGCATCATCAAGTGTTCCTCCTATTTCATTCATTGTAAAATAGTCTTCTACCATTACAATTTGAGTATGACCTCCGGATACTGTTATTCCTAGGAATGGAAATTCTGGTTTATTTTGCTTGTTATCAATAAAATGACAAAGTATGTGTCCGTGCATATGGTTTACTTCAATTAAAGGGATTTTTAGACCCATACTTAGTGATTTAGAAAATGATGAACCAACTAATAATGAACCTAAAAGGCCAGGACCCCTTGTATAAGCTACAGCATTTAGTTGTTTTTTTTCAATCCCAGCTTTTTTCAAAGCCATTTCTACAACAGGAATAATATTAATTTGATGAGCACGTGATGCAAGTTCAGGAACAACACCTCCGTATTCTATATGAATCTCTTGCTTAGCTATAACATTTGATAGAACAATATCATTTTCTAAAATTGCTGCTGCCGTATCATCACATGAAGATTCAATTCCTAAAATGTAGCACGGTTTTTGCATATCATTTATTATTTTTAACAAGTAAAATTAATCGATCATCAAGATACACCTAAAGAAATTGTTTTTTGTTTTTTCAGGAATTACTATTTTCTTGATTTCCTCCTATATGATCGTTCAAAATAAAAATGTTAAAGTAAAATTAGCTAAAAATATTCTTCAATCTCAATTTACTTTTCTTGACAATAAATTATTTTTTGATGATTTAAGTTTAACTGATCAAGCGCTAATTTTTTCTGGTGTTAAAATTTTAGATTTAAAAGGAAATGAACTTTTATATGTAAATAATTTAAATATAAAGTTTCAAAGTTACAGCCAGTTAAAATCTAAAAAAGTTAATATAAAATCAATTGAACTAGTAGATCCAAAATTATATTTAGAGAAATATTCTGATGAAAACGTTACAAATCTTGAGTTATTTTTAAAATCAATTAAAATAAAAGGGCTTCTTGAAAAATTAAAAATTCAAAATTTAATTGTTTCAAATTTGAATATTGATTACAGATCAAATAATAAAGATCAAAATTCAATAGTTAAAAACCTCAATTTTGTATTTGATGATATTGAAGTTAATTCAGATTCACTAAATATAAGCCTCCAATCTGCCAGCTTTCAATCAAAAGAAGTAGGAAATTTAAAGAATGCTAGTTTAAAACTAAATAAAGTCCACGACAATTTATACGTTGACGGATTAGATATAATTCATAATAAGTATTTGATTAATGGTAAAGGGGACTTAAATTACTGCATGGGTAATTCATCTAATTTTCTTGAAAACTTGATTATTAATAATTTTTCAATAGCTGCTTCTATACCCAAAAATGCTTTTTCTAAATATGAATTTCCCCAAGATTTGCAAATAAAAAACATATTTTCTGGTTCGATAAAAAATCTATTTTCAAAGTTTAAAATTACTTTTTCAAATCAATCATTTTCTGAGGGATACTTTACGGTAAAATTTAATTCGATTGATGATGTAATTTTAGGAGGAGAAAAAATTTATACTATTCTTCAAAAGGATGATTTAAACAAGTTTGTTAAAACAAATGCCCCTGATTTTTTATCTGGAGAGTTTAAACTTTTAAACAATCTTGAACTAACCACTGATTTTAAAACTAAATTAAATTCTTTTACTTTAATTGATTCAAAATTTAATATTGAAAATGGATATATCAAATCAAATATTGGCTTAGAAAAGTTAGATGGCAATTGGAAAATAAAGAATACAAACTCTTTTCATAACTTTTCCATTTATAGTTTTTATCAAAAGTTGGGTAAAATCAAATTCAATGGTATTTCTACATTTAATACTCTAGTTTCAGATTTTAAAAAAATCGACTTTTTAGATTTAAAAGTCTCTTTGGATTCATTTGAATTTAATAATCAAAAACTAAGCGACATAAACATCTTCTTGAATAAAAAATCAAATGAAAGATATAATTTGAAAACAAATATTAATGATGAAAATTTAAAATTAGTATTATCCTCGTCACTTTCAGATCAGTTTGATGAAATTCTAAATCTAAAATCCTCTTTACATGTTTCAAATTTCCCATACTCTTTAAATTTTTCTAATAACAAGAGAGAAAATATATTTTTTGATATCGATTATAATGGTGGTAAAAGTCCAGGTACTATTTTATTAAATAATATAAGTTTCAACGAAACTTCATTTAGTCCATTTGTTTTAAATTTCAAAACATCATCAAATAAAGAGAATCAAATATTTTCTAATAATGAGGCCTTTAACCTCTCATTATTATCTAATGTTAAGTACAGTAACCTATCTAGTTTTCTTGTAGAAAATTTCGAATTCTTTTTTAAACAAGACCAAACAAAAAAATCAAATTTATTTCTAAGCTTAAATATTTTTTTAAAAGAAAAGTTAATAAAGGCATTGTATCCGGAACTTAACAATCCATCTGCAATAAAATTTGAAGTAGGATTAAAAGACAAATTCAATAATTCATATGTTGAGTTGGATGTACCGTTTTTATCCACTGATACATATAAAATTGAATCTTTATCTCTCAAACTTGATAGAAATAATGAATTGTTCAAATTCGATGTTGGGACTTTTAAAAACAATAACTTTATATTCCAAAAATTAAAATTAACAACAAACTTTGAGAACACTAATAGGGCCTTCTTAAATGGTTTCTATGGCGAAAAAGAAGAGAAGTTTGAAATTGTCTTTGATAATAAAATTTTTAATAATAAAATCACCGTTAAACTAAACGATATTTCTTTTTATTTAGATAGAGAACTTTGGAAATTAAAGGACTCAACTTCTTCAATTTCGTATAATCAAAACACAAGAGAATTTAAAGTGACAAATCTTTTGCTTGAGAGTAAAAATCAATCTATTAATTCAAATTTTAGATATAAATCTACTGACAATTTCGATTTAAAATTGATTACAAAAGATTTAAAGCTCCATCAATTTTTATCAAAAAATGAAAAATTTGATTTGAATGGTTTTTTGTCTTCAGAAATAATTATAAATCAAAATGAAGAACTTCAAAGTGCTTCTGCCAAAATAATAACCAAAAACCTTGCTTTAAATCAAAATTTAATTGGTGATTTTGATTTTTCTCTTAGTGGAAGTCCTATTTATAAAACTTATAAAATAAGTACTTCAGTTATAAATGATGGTAAAAAAAATATTCTTGGACTTGGGAATGTTTTTATAGTTGATAAAAACATAAATCTTGATGTTGACTTTAATCTTGATGACTTCGATTTATCCTTTTTATCGTCTTTTGGCAAAAATAAAGTGAACAGAATACAAGGGATTGTGAGTGGCAATCTAAATTTGTGGGGATCATTGTCTGATATTAAATTGAAAGGGAAAACTACAATCAATAAAGGGAATCTGTATTTACCAATTACTAATACAGAATATAAAATTAGAGATAAAACCCCAATATTTTTTCAAGATCAATCTATAAGGTTCATTAACACAGAGTTGCTTGATAGTTATGAAAAGACTGTTGCTACTGCTAATGGAAATCTTTTCCATAAAAATTTTAAAGATTGGGGTATCGATTTAGATGTAACTTCCAAAAGATTATTATTATTTAATAAAACAAAAAATTTAGAATCTCGTTTTTATGGAAAGGGTTTTCTTAATGGCAAGGCCTCATTTAAGGGGCCTTTTAAATCAGTGAATTTATCCGTTTCAGGTGTTACTGCTAATGGAACAAATATAATTATACCATGGCAAGAAAATAAAGGTTTGTCAGACACTTCTTTCATTGATTTTGTTCCAAAATCTCAAAATAAAGTGAAAGAATCTGAAAATGAAGTATCAACTTTTGATGAACAGTTTCGTGGATTCGAAATGGTATTTGATCTCGGTATCACCAGAGATGCAGAATTAGAAATAGTAGTTGATCAAAAATCTGGTAGTACTTTATCTGGAAGAGGTAATGGAAAAATTTTAATTGAAACTAACACTGACGGAAAGTTCAATATATTCGGTGACTATATAACTTATGATGGCACCTATAATTTTAAAAATTTAGGTTTAATTGACAAAAAGTTTACCGTAAAACCTGGTGGATCCATTATATGGAACGGTGACCCCACAGATGCTCAATTAAATATTTTAGCTACATACGAGGTGCCTGGGGGAGCAAATCCAGCTTTATTGGTTGATAACCCAAATTTTAACAGAAAAATACCTACAAATGTTTCAATTCAATTGATTGGTAACCTTCTAAAACCAAATGATCCTATTTTTGATATAACATTTCCTAATACAACAGGTGTTATTTCATCTGAAATTAACTATCGTTTGTCTGATCAGGAGATAAGACAAACACAGGCTCTCTCATTATTATCTCAAGGTATTTTCATTAGTCAAGTATCAGTTTCTTTTCAAGGAATTACAAACAATTTATATGAAAAGGCCTCAGATGTTTTAAGTACATTAATTGGAGGGTCTGGAGAATCTAAATTAAATGTTGGTTTAAACTATCTACAAGGAGAAAATAACCCTTTATATGATTTGCAAACCGAAGATAGAATAGGTCTTTCTCTTAGCACTCAGCTAAGCGACAAAATTTTAATTAACGGAAAAATTGGCGTTCCCATTGATGGAATGCAGCAGACAGTTATTGTAGGAGATGTACAAATAGATTTTATTTTAAACGAAAATGGAAATTTAAGAGCGAAAATTTTTAACAGAGAAAATGATTTTAGATACTTAGGAGACGAATTTGGTTATACACAAGGAATGGGATTATCTTATCAAGTAGATTTTAATACTTTTAAAAATTTGATTAATAAAATAAAATCAGAATCTTTGAAAACGAAATAATATGTTATATTCCATTAAATCTTTATTTTAGTCAACCAAAATATTTTTCTATCTGAAAATATGAAAAGAATTGCTGTTCTTACTTCTGGAGGTGATGCTCCTGGTATGAATGCGGCTGTTAGAGCAGTTGTCAGGGCATGTGCTTTCTACAATTTAGAGTGTTTTATTATATACAAAGGATATCAAGGTTTAATTGAAAACTTAATAGATAAAGCAAATGCAAGAAGAGTTAATAATATTATAAATAAGGGAGGTACAATTCTAAAGTCGGCTAGATCCACCGACTTTAGAACTTCTTCAGGGAGAAAAAAAGCATACAATAATTTAACAAAAAATAAAATCGAATCTCTAGTAGTAATTGGGGGAGATGGTTCTTTTAATGGGGCAAGAATATTCCAAAAGGAATTTAATTTCCCTGTAATAGGTATACCTGGAACAATAGATAACGATATTTCAGGCACACAATACACTATAGGTTATGACACTGCTATCAATACTGTTATACAAGTAATTGACAAAATAAGAGACACAGCGATTTCTCATAATAGACTTTTTTTTATTGAAGTTATGGGAAGGGACGCTGGCCATATTGCTTTGCATTCTGGAATTGGTGCTGGAGCTGAAGAAATCTTAATACCTGAAGAAGATAGAGGACTAAAAAAACTTTTAAATTCACTTAAAAAAAGTGAAAAAACCGGAAAGGCATCAAGTATTGTTGTTGTTGCTGAAGGTGATAAAACAGGGAAAAATGTTTTTGAACTTGCATCCTATGTTGAAAAAAATCTACCAGATTATGAAGTAAGGGTTTCTGTGTTAGGACATATGCAAAGGGGAGGAGCACCAACTTGTTTTGATCGTGTTTTAGCTTCAAGAATGGGTGTTTTTGCTGTTGAATCTCTGATAGCAGGTAAGTCGTCTTCTATGGTTGGAATAGAAAATAATCAATTAAAACTAACCCCACTTCAAAATGTTACTAAAATCAAGTCTGCAACGAACAAGGATCTGCTTCGTTTGACAGATATATTATCAATTTAAAATTTATAAAAATGTCATTAAAAATAGGAATTAACGGTTTTGGAAGAATTGGAAGAATGATTTTTCGTCTTGCAATGCAAAAGCCTGATGTCGAAGTCGTTGCAATTAACGATCTACTTGATGTAAAACATTTAGCCTATTTGCTAAAATATGATTCTGTACATGGACTTTTTAAAGAGGAAATTAATGTTGAAAATGATTTTCTTATTGTTGGTGACAAAAAGATTAGAATAACGAGTGAGTCAAATCCTGAAAAGATTGGTTGGGATAAATCAAATACGGATGTCGTTGCTGAATGCACGGGTTTTTTTACGTCAAAAGATAAAGCAATGCTCCATATTAATGGAGGAGCAAAAAAAGTTGTTATATCAGCCCCTTCTCCAGATGCTCCTATGTTTGTGGTTGGTGTAAATCATATGGATTTAAAAGCAAGTGATTCAATTGTATCTAATGCGTCTTGTACTACCAACTGCCTTGCTCCTATAGCTAAGGTTTTAAATGACAATTTTACTATAAAACAAGCTTTGATGACTACAGTTCACGCAACCACAGCAACCCAGTTTACTGTAGATGGACCCTCAAAAAAAGATTTTAGAGGAGGTAGAAGTGCACTATTAAATATAATTCCCGCATCTACTGGAGCAGCCAAAGCAGTTACAAAGGTTATTCCAAGTCTAGAGGGGAAATTAACTGGGATGGCATTTAGAATTCCTACGGCTAATGTGTCTGTTGTTGATCTTACGGTTGAACTGGAAAAATCAACGGATTACGAGGATGTTAAAAAGGTTATGAAAAATGCAAGTGAGACCTCACTGAAGGATGTTTTGGGTTATGAGGACGAACCAGTAGTTTCTCAAGATTTTATCGGAGATGAGAGAACTTCAATTTTTGATGCTAATGCAGGTATAAAACTAAATGATAATTTTTTTAAAATAATTAGCTGGTATGATAATGAGTGTGGATATTCATCAAAGTTAATTTCATTAGCTCAGCTCATTAATAACATTTAAAATGGATTTAATTGTTGATAGTGGAGCCACAAAAGCTGACTGGATTGCATTAGACAATAATGGTAAAATATCTTTTTCTACTCAAACATTGGGTTTGAATCCTCATGTATTAACAACATCTATTTTGAGGGAAAGAATAATAAACAATTTTGAGATTTTTAAAAACAGGAAAAACTTTAAAAACATTTATTTTTATGGAGCTGGTTGTGGTGTGAAAACCTCAATTGATAGGATGTATAAGGTTTTCGATGATATTTTTGAAAATTGTAAATTTATCATTAAAGAAGATACTTACGCAGCAGTATACGCTTCAGCAACGATTGGAGAAAGATCAATTGTTTGTATCCTCGGAACTGGTTCAAATTGTACTTTTTTTGATGGAAAGAGTGCTAAGCAATTAATAATTTCTTTAGGATACATACTGATGGATGAAGCAAGTGGAAATTTCTTTGGTAAACAATTACTAAGAGGATATTATTTCCACGAGATGCCTTCTGAATTATCAAAAAAATTCGAAAATGTTTACAATTTAGATCCTGATCATGTTAAAGAGTTTTTATATAAAAAAGAGTCACCAAATGCTTATTTGGCAAAGTTTGCTCAATTTTTGATAGATAATAAAAATAATGACTATATGCGAACCCTAATTGATAATGGATTGGATAGGTTTATCCGACACCAGATTCTCCAATTCAAGGAAGCAAAAGAAATTCCTGTTCATTTTGTCGGTTCTATTTCTTATTTTCTAAAAGATGAAATAAAATCTAAACTTCTAAGCTATGGCCTATCCCTAGGTAATGTTGTAAAAAGACCTATTGACAAGCTAGTCCAATTTCATTCTAAAAATAAAAAATTTTAGTCAATCTCGCTCGCAATCACTGAAATTTCTAATCTTACATATTTTGGCAAATTGCTCACCTCAACAGTTTCTCTAGCAGGTGCATTTTCAGGATTAAAATATCTACCATAAATTTTGTTCACTATTTCAAAATTTCTCATATCAGACAAAAATATTGTTGTTTTTACAACATTACCAAATGTCATATTTGCTTTTAAAAGTATTGCTTCTATGTTTTTCATTACTTGAGTAGTCTCTTTTTCTAAATCATTATTGACCAGTTCCATTTTTCCAGGTATCAGTGGGATTTGTCCTGAGACGTAAAGAGTTCTTTCTATTTTAATAGCTTGATTATAGGGTCCAATTGGTTCAGGAGCATCTTTCGTGTATATAATTTCTTTTTTCATTCTATTTAAAATTTCTGTCGGGTTCTCTTCTTTTATCATATTTTAGATCGCTCAAGAGTCCAGATTTTATGCCTATAAAAAAATACCAAGATGCTCTTTGTCCGAAAGGCACCCAACTAAAATTTAATTTCCAACTATTCAAATCTCTATCAATTACGAATTGAGTATAAGTTACGCCTTTTCCTTTGAAATCATAACCAGAAGACACACCTACTTTCCACTTTGGGGTTAGATCCACATCTCCTGAAACCATAAGGGAATTATTACTAAAGTCGTTTTGACCCCTTGAATTATTGTAGGTCAATTGATAAGCCAATTTCATACTCCAGTCAATTTTGGTGAAATACAATTTATCATTCACAGTTTTGTTTTCCTTACTTTTATTTATTCTTGAATTTGAAAAATCGTTTGATCTCCCAAATAAATCGTCGTCTCTTCCTCCCCCAGAGAGTCTCTCTATTTCCGACAAATCTAATATACCTTGTTCTTCCTCTTCTTCATTTTTCTTCTTTTCACTTTTTCTACCTGCTTTTTTGAATGTATCATTATCTAATCTAAAATTCATATTCATATTTGCACTCGTGAGTCTTAACAACCCACCCCCATTTTTGATATTTAGAACATTTATACGAGTTTGATTTTCATCTATTGCGTAAGGATCAAATGTAGCATTTAGGTTCGTAGCTAATTTATTTTCGAAAAAATTCAAAGCTGTACTCATTCTTACTGGAGACCACTTAAATTCTTCTGCAGAAATGCTATATGCAGTGGAAATATTTAAATTGCTGAAAATTGTAATTTTTTTAGGTTCTGAAGAGGTAGAGTCTTTACTTTTTACTTTTGCCTCTAGGGAATTATTAATATTTATTCCTATCCCACTTGAGTATCCTCTAGTTGGAGATCCAAAAAGTGCATTTTCAAACCTAGTGTACTCAGCAGTATTTCCCCTAGCATCTATGATATATGTATCATAGTATCTTTCGAAACTAGGTTGATTATTATAACTTATCGAGGGTCTAATTGTATGTCTAATTGATTCAATTTTTTTTCCTTTTTTAAAATTCACAATACCATAAAGAGTTGTTCCAGCACTTGCACTATAGTTATAGGTTCTAAAAGCATCAAATTTTCTAATTGTATCTTTTGATGCTTCAATTCCATTTGCGTAATCATTATACTTAACTGTATATGGTGTCCAAATTTCTTGATAGTTTCCACCAGCACTAATACTAAAATATTTTGCAACTTTAAAATTTGTTGATATTGGAATATTGTGTCTTACTCCTGCAATAGCATCTTTAAACATCTCTTTTTTAAAAAGTTTTTCCTCAGTGGTCTGTATTCTGTTTTCTGCTAAGGTTGTTAGCTGAAAATTTATATTTTGAATAATTCCTTTTTTTGGTGCATCTTTCTTTCCAAACGGAAATACACGCTCCATATTTCCCTGAAAAGTTGGAAGAGTAAGGTTAGCGGTTTTGGTATTATTATTTTGAGAAAGAGCACTTGTAATTGAAATATTAACTCTTGGATATTTAGGAAATGTTTTTTGATACGAGACAGAGGAGCTCATGTTATTATTCAAAAAGTTAGAATTATTGAGTTGGTTAATAGATTGTCTAAAATAATCACTACTTCCAATATTAACAGACGCTGAAAAATTTGAGTATGGATTTGATTTAGAATCTTGTCTATGTGACCATCTAGCATTGAAAACTGTAGATTTTGAAAAATCTCCAAATCCTCTTTCGCCGTTTACAACCTTTTCATATCTAAAACTAAAGCTACCTGAAAATTTATATCTAACCTTGTAATTACTATCCCATCTGAACCCATAACTGCCGTTAGTATAATAGTCTCCTGTTAAATTTACATCAAGAAAATCTCCAAAAGGTAAATAATAGCCCATATTCTGTAGGTAATATCCCCTTTGATTACTCTCGCCAAAAGTTGGAAAAATGAAACCTGACTCTTTACTATCTCCAGCTGGAAAATATGCAAATGGAACAAATACAGGTGTTGGCACGTTAGCTACATACAGATTACTAAGACTAGCGATTATTTTGCTTCCAGGAACAAGTTTCCCTTTTCTAATTCTTATATAATATTCTGGATTTTCAGGATTTGATGACGTAGTAACTTTAGCATCTCTTATATAATATAATGAATCATTCTCTTTTTTGGTATAGTTAGAAAAAATATTCATGTCACTTTGCTGAGTCTTTGAATTCCAAATTAGAGCTTTTTTGGTATCGAAATTAAAAATAATTGAGTCTGGATTAATTTCGTCTCTACCTTGCGTGAATACCGGTTTTTGTATTAGAATGTTGATACTGTCAGGATGAGGTATTCTTCCAGCATACACTTGGTTGTCTTCATAATTTAAAACAATAACTCCCGAAGTAAGAGTCATATCCTGGTATTCTAATACAGCTTCGTTATAAAGAAAAATCTCATTTTTCTTTTTATTTATTTTAACAGAATCCTTTGCTGAGTATTTGATCAAATCAAGAATCAATGTTTTTTTATTAGGTATCGAATCTTTACTTTTAGAAATGGTATCAGTTTTATTCTCAGTTTTTTTTTCTAAAGCTGATTTATTCTCATCACTTTGAGAATGTACACTAAAAAAAACTAAAAGAAAAGTTAGGAAATGGAATGAGAAATAATAGTGATTTGTTTGCAAGTTGATAAATACTTTGTTTATCTGAGATTTAAAATTACTATATTTTTGGTGTAAATTATGCCTTTTAACTTTTATTTATAAATGTTTAAAATCAATAAAAAAATAATTTTTACAGTTTTTTTTACAACTATTTCATTTTTTTTGAAAAGAAGTTATTCCCAGGAAAATACTTCTGATTTCGTTGTTGTGCTTGATGCCGGTCATGGAGGACATGATTCAGGCAATACAGGAAATGGATTTTTAGAAAAAAAAATAGCATTGCAAACCTCAATTCAAATTGGAAATTATATTAAAAGCAATTCAAATATTAAGGTAATTTATACAAGAAGTAAAGACAGATTTGTTAAACTAAGTGAAAGAGCTGCTATAGCTAATCGTTCCGATGCAGACTTATTTATCTCCATTCATTGTGACGCTTTCACTTCTTCGAAAGTATATGGAGCAGGTACTTTTGTTCTTGGTTTGCACAGAAATGCAGATAATTTAAGAATAGCTCAAAAAGAAAATTCTGTAATATTTTTAGAGGAAAATTATCAATCAAATTATAAGAATTTTGATCCTAATAATCCAGAATCAGTGATAAGCTTGGTTTTAATGCAAGAAACTTATCTTGAGCAAAGTATTGAGGCAGCTAACACCATTCAAAAAAGTTTTGTTACAAACTTAAATAGAAAAGATCGTACTGTAAAACAAGCTGGGTTTCAAGTTCTAAGAGAAACATATATGCCTAGTGTTCTTGTGGAGCTTGGTTTTTTGACAAATAAGAAAGAAGGAACTTATCTTAACTCAAAAAAAGGTCAAAAAGAGATGAGTGAAACTATAGCAAAGGGAATTATAAATTATAGAGACAAATTAATTTCATCAGTTTTTAATAAAGAAAAAGAAATTACTGAATCTAGAGAAAAGCCAGGAAATGAAACTATTTACAAAAAAAGGTTTGCTGATATTGTTTTTAAAGTACAAATACTTGTTAGTTCAAAATCAATAAGCAAAAGTAATTTCAAAAGTCTTAAAAATATTTCAAAATCTAAAGAAGGAAAAATTTTCAAATATTATTATGGAAATGTAAAAAGTTATAAAGAAGCTAAAAGACTAAAAAATATTGCTGAGAAAGCAGGCTTTAAGGGTGCATTTATAGTTGCTTTTAAAAATGAAAAAAAAATAAACATATCAGAAGTTATCGATATTAATAATTGAGTTTTAAATAAAATAATACTTAATTTTATTATAAATTAAAGATTTGAAATTTTCAAAGGAAATAAAAGCTGTTCTAATTATATTGTCTGGAGTATTTCTTTTCCTGTTAGGCTATAATTTTCTCAATGGTACATCTCTTTTTAAAAAAGAAAATAGGTTGTACGCCTTGTATGAAAATGTTGAAGGTTTACAAGTTGGCACTAAAGTAACTGTCAATGGGCTATCTGTTGGTAAAGTAGCAAAGATTGATTTTTTACCTAATACGACTAAAGTACTGGTTTCATTTACCATTAGAAATGATGTTATTTTTTCGAAAAATAGTGTTGCGGAACTTTACGAAGCAGGATTAATCGGTGGAAAGTCGATAGCTATACACCCAGTTTATGATAATTATAAAAAATTTAAATCAGGAGATACTTTAAAATCTTCCGTTAAACCGGGTTTAACTGATATCGTAAATCAGCAAATCGCTCCCCTACAACAAAAATTAGAGAATGTTCTCACCAATGCAGATTCCCTGTTTTCTGGGGTTAACAATGTTTTAAATAATGAAGGAAAAAATAATCTATCAATTACTCTAGAAAATTTATCATCAGCAGTTAAAAATACTGATGAACTTGTTTCTAGATTTAATTCAATTTCTAAAAATCAAAATAAAAATATTAACAGAACCATTCAAAACCTTTCAATGATAAGTGAAAGTTTAAATAAAATATCCGACTCGTTATCTAAATCCAATTTAAAACAAACTATTTATAACTTTGAAAAATTATCTTCTAATTTTAATGATGTTCTCAAAGAAATTAAAAATGGTAAGGGTACCATAAACAAACTTATATATCAGGATAGTTTATATCGAAATCTTAAGAATAGTTCGAAAGCAATTGAAATACTATTAAAAGATTTAAAATCTAACCCAAAAAGATATGTTCATTTTTCCTTATTTGGTAAAAAGCAAAAAGAAAATTAACAATTTTATAAATAGAATAAGATTTATTATTCTTGCATAGCATAATTAGTATATTTGTATTAATGATAGATTACATAGACAATATTTTATTTATAATAGCCCTTATATTATCAATCTCCTTATTTTCCCTCAATTTTAAAAAAATATTAAATAACATAAGGTTGGGAAGAGCAGAAAATCGCTCAGATAAACCTATACTTAGATTAAAAAATATGTTCAGAGTTGCCTTTGGTCAGGGCAAAATGATTCGTCGTCCAATTGCAGGAATTCTTCATTTAGTAGTTTACATTGGATTTATAATTATAAATATTGAACTTCTAGAAATCATTTTTGATGGTATTTTTGGAACACATAGGATATTTTCTAAATATTTTCCTGGACTTTACAATATTCTTATTGGTAGTTTTGAAATTTTAGCGCTTTTAGTTTTGATTTCAGTTATTATTTTTTGGATCAGACGTAATATCTTAAAAATTAAAAGATTCCTTAAAGACGAGATGAGAGGATGGCCAAAACTAGACGCTGATCTTATTTTATATTTTGAAATTATTTTGATGTCATTATTTCTAACTATGAATGGAGCAGACTACACTATCCAATTGAATTATCCAGAAAATGATATTTATGTTAGAGCAGGTAGCTTTCCAGTAAGCCAATTTTTGGTCCCAATTTTTCAAGATTTTAGCCTCAACCATCTTATGTTAATAGAAAGAATCTCATGGTGGTTACATATTTTAGGTATTTTTATTTTCTTAAATTACCTTTATTATTCAAAACATCTTCACATTTTGTTAGCTTTCCCAAATACATACTACGCGAACCTTGAATCAAAAGGAAAATTTAAAAATATTAATAGCATCACCTCCGAAGTAAAATTAATGTTGGATGATAATAATAATTACGAGGACAACGATGGTTCAGAAATAGAAACTTTTGGGGCAAGTGATGTTACCGAACTTTCTTGGATTCAGTTACTAAATGCATACAGCTGTACAGAATGCGGACGTTGCACAAGTGAATGTCCAGCAAATTTGAGTGGAAAAAAATTATCCCCTAGAAAAATTATGATGGACACTAGAGATCGTTTAACTGAATTTTCAAAGAATATAAAAGTAAATTCAGAAGAATATTCAGGAGATGGAAAAAAATTATTGGGTGATTATATTTCAAATGAAGAAATATGGGCCTGTACTTCTTGTAATGCGTGTGTTGAAGCTTGCCCAATTGATATTGACCCATTGTCAATTATCATGAGCATGCGACAATATTTAGTATTAGAAAAATCTGCAGCACCCCAGGACTTAAATAATATGATGAACAACATTGAAAACAATGGAGCACCCTGGCCATTTAATCAACAAGATAGAACCAATTGGATTAACTAAATAAAAAAAATGAAAAAAAAAGAAAAAGGTACTGATTTAAAGAGAAAAGTAGAAAACGGAAAGATTGTTAGTCCGGTTTTACCAAAGGGTGTTAAGAATTATTTAATAGACATCGATGGTACAATTGGCGATGATATCCCTAACGAAGAGCCCGAAAGAATGATTACAGCAAATCATTATCCTGATGCACTTAAAACAATTAATAATTGGTATAAGGAGGGTCATATCATTTGTTTTTTTACATCGAGAATAGAAAGTCACAGAAAAGTAACTGAAGAATGGCTAAATAAACATGGTTTTAAATTTCATAGTCTTCTTATGGGAAAACCTAGGGGAGGTAATTATCATTGGATAGACAACCATCTAGTAAAGGCTACAAGATATAATGGAAAATTTACTAATTTGATTGAAAAAGAAGTTAAAATAGAAGTTTTTGACGATAGTGATAACTAGAATTGTATGAAGGTCAAAATTTTTTCCGACTGTGTAAAAGAGGGAAAAAATCCAGAAATTCTTTTTTGGGTTGGTTGTTCTGGTAGTTTCGACGAGCGAGCAAAAAAAATAACAAAAGCTTTTGTAAAAATTCTAAATAATGCTAATGTAGATTTTGCTATTTTGGGGAATGAAGAAAGTTGTTCTGGAGACCCGGCAAAAAGATCTGGTAATGAATTTCTCTTCCAAATGCAAGCAATTGGAAATATTGAAATTATGAATTCTTATAACATAAAAAAAATTGTTACTGCTTGCCCCCATTGTTTCAATACAATTAAAAATGAATACCCAGGACTTGGTGGAAAATATGAGGTTTTACATCATACAGAGTTTTTAAAAAGTTTAATTGAAGATGGAAAACTAAAAATTCCAAACGGAAGTTTTAAAGGAAAAAAAATAACCTATCATGACCCCTGTTATCTTGGACGTGCGAATAACATTTATGAGATTCCCAGAGATATCCTAAAAAAACTTGATTCAGAATTGGTTGAAATGAAAAGCTGCAAGTCAAAAGGCTTGTGTTGTGGCGCTGGTGGAGCACAAATGTTTAAAGAACCTGAAAAAGGTAACGAAGATGTGAAAGATATAAGAATTAAACAAGCTCTTGAAACCAATACTGATATTATTGCTGCTGCTTGTCCATTTTGCAATACCATGCTGTCAGACGGATTAAAGGATAAAGTTTCAAATGACAGTACCACAGTCATGGATATATCTCAAATAATTGAAAAAGCAAAAGGATTATAATGTTAGTTCCTTTTATATCTTTACCAAATAACTCTAGAATTTGGATATTCCCTTCCTCTGAGGAGATAGATATTCAAAAAAAAGCAAAAATTAAAGAAAGACTCATTAAATTCATTTCAGATTGGACCTCGCATAATAAAAATCTTCAAGCAAGTTTCGAATTGCCTTACAATAGATTTATTGTTGTTGCACTTAATGAAAACCTTCAAAATGCTTCTGGTTGCTCTATTGATTCTCTTATGAATCTTATTCAAATTTTTGAAAAGGATTTCGATTTAATTTTATTGGATAGAATGAACGTTTTATACAAAGACAAATCTCAAAACATAAATTATTTGACCTTAAAAGATTTTGTTAAAATGGTAAAGTCTAAATCCATAAACTCAAAAACAACAGTATTTAATAATTTGGTAACAAACAAAGAAGAATATATGAATTCGTGGGAAGTGCCAGCAATAGATAGTTGGCATTCTAGATATTTTAAAATTAAAAAATAGATGCGTTTTTTTTATATTTTCATTTTTGTTTTATATGCAGTTAATGGTCAAAATTTAAATGATCCTTTATTAGATATAAATTACAAAGGACAATTAAAATGGGTAGATAGTATATACAATAGCATGAATGTTGATGAAAAAATTGGTCAATTATTTATGCTTAGAATTTCTTCAGCCGCTGGTCAAAAATCATATGACAGAATTGAGAAAAATATCTCTCAAAATCACATTGGTGGATTAATTTTCTCTAAAGGATCACCATCAATATCAAATAGTTGGATCAATGCTCTTCAAAAAAAATCTAAATTACCACTCATAACAGGTATGGACGCAGAATGGGGGGGGAGTATGAGGTATGACTCAATAAGAAAATTTCCTTGGAATATGACATTGGGTGCTATTCAAGATGACGAATTAATTGAAGAAATAGGATATAAAATAGGAATTCAGCTGAAGTCGCTTGGAATAAACATTAATTTCTCACCTGTTGTTGACATAAATACCAACCCTCTAAACCCAATTATTGGTAATCGATCATTTGGTGAAGATAAGGTCGAAGTTTCCCAAAAATCATTAAAAATGATGATGGGAATGCATAGGGCGGGTATTTTGACTTGTGCTAAACATTTTCCAGGTCATGGAGAAACTATAAAAGATTCCCATTACGACCTTCCTTTGGTTAATTTTAAAAAAAATCGTATTGATTCGGTTGAACTTTATCCTTACAAAAAACTGATTCCTCAAGGAATTAGCTCTGTGATGGTGGGACATTTAAATTATCCAGCTTTAGATGATGGAATTCCTTCCTCATTATCAAAAAAGATTGTAGATGGTTTGTTGATAAAAAAATTAGGCTTTAAGGGATTAGTTATAACAGATGCCCTAGAAATGAAGGGTGTATCCGAATTTAAGAAATATAAAAATATTTCTCTTAGTGCATTTTTAGCTGGAAATGACATATTGCTCATCCCAGAAAATATTGAAAAAGATTTAAAAGCATTCAAAAAAGCATATAATAAAAAAGTAATTACAGAAGAGAGGCTTTCTGTCTCGGTAAAAAAAATACTCAAAGCGAAATATAAATTAGGATTAAATGATTATAAAACTTTAGACGAGAGCGATGTGGCATTAAAAATAAACTCAATATCAAATGACTATTTGATAAGAAAATCCATGCAGGATGCAATTACATTGTTGAAAAATGATAGTTCAATCCCACTAAGTAAACAAAAAAAAATAGGGTATTTAAATCTAGGTGATAACGACAATGATTTCTTCAATTTGCTTAGCAGTGAATTAAATATTTCTAAGATCAATAAAAATGATAATTACAATCAAGCTGATGTAGATGACTATGAATTTCTCATAATATCATTTTTAAAATCTAACAAATCTCCCTGGGTAAATTCTGAATTTTCAAAAAGTGATATAAAAATTATAGAGACATTGTCATCAAAAAGAAAAGTTATCCTTGTTACTTTTACAAAACCATATAACCTATCAAAAATTAATTTAGAAAAAATTTCTGCTGTTCTATTAGCATACCAAAATAACATGGACGCTAAATATTCAGCTTCTAAGGCAATTGTTGGTAAAAATAAAATTTCTGGAAAGCTTCCCGTAAGTATTTCTTCAAAATACAAATATGGTTCAGGGATAACTTACAAAACGGACAGTTTATTTCCTGTTGTCAACCCGTTCGATGTTGGAATAGATAAAATTAAATTAAAAGAAATTGATTATTTAGCCAATGTTGCTATAGATTCAATGATAACACCCGGTATGCAAGTTCTCGCAGTCAGATATGGAAAAATTTTTTATCACAAAGCTTTTGGATATCACACATATGATAAAAAAAGAAAGGTAAAGTTATCCGACGTTTACGATGTGGCTTCATTAACTAAGGTCTTGTCTACTTTGCCAATGTTAATGCAGGAATTTGACAAGGGTACTCTTTCATTTAACAGTACCCTAGGTTCATTGTCATCAAAATTTAAAAACACTAATAAGGAAAATTTAACCTTTTTGGAGGTTATGTCATATCAATCAGGAATTATTCCATGGGTCCCATTTTATAAAAAAACTTTAAAGAGAAGAGACCAAAGACCTTCAAGAAAATATTATAGATCCAAAGAATCAAAAAAGTTTAATGTCCAGGTTTCAGATAAATTATATGGAAAATATAATCTAGAAAAACTTCAGCTGCAAAGTCTTATTGATTCCAAGCTTCTTAGTAAAGGCGAGAAGTATTCTGATTTACCAACTATATTTATGCAATTCATACTTGAAGAAAAATATAAAACGACTCTTGATAATTTGTTTATTGAAAGAATTTCCAAACCCTTAAATCTTCAATCTACATTTTATTTACCACTTAAATATAGAGATGAAAGTGAAATTATTCCCTCCGAAATTGACACTTATTTTAGACAAAATAAACTTACTGGTTATGTACATGACATGACGGCTTCTATAAAAGGTGGTGTTAGTGGTCACGCCGGATTATTTTCTAATGCTTTTGAGGTTGCCAAAATAATGCAAATGTTTCTTCAAAAAGGAGAATATTCCGGTTTAAACTTTTTTTCAAACCAAACATTTGATAAGTTTAATAAAACTTATTTCAAAGAAGAAGGAAATAGAAGAGCAGTAGGATTTGATAAACCTAAACCAAAAGGTGGAGGAATGACATTTCAAGGTATATCAGAAAACAGTTTTGGTCATTCAGGTTTCACTGGTACTTTTACCTGGGCTGATCCTGAAACTGAAATAATTTTTGTTTTTTTATCTAACCGAACTTTTCCTTCAATGGATAATAGGAAGTTAATTGATCAAAATATTAGAACAAGAATGCAGAAATTGCTTTATGAATCAATTATATATTAAATGAAAATAGGTATTGTTTGTTATCCAACTTTTGGAGGAAGCGGTGTGGTAGCTACTGAACTTGGTTTGCAATTATCTAAGTCTAAATATGAAGTTCATTTCATTACATATAAACAACCAGTTAGGTTAGAAATAATAAACAGCAGCTTATTTTTTCATGAAGTTAATGTTCCAGATTATCCACTTTTTCATTACCAACCTTATGAACTTGCCCTGTCGAGCAAATTAGTAGATACAGTTAAAAAATATAATATTGAACTTTTACATGTTCATTATGCAATTCCCCATGCCTATGCAGCATATATGACAAAGCAAATTTTGCAGTCAGAAAATGTAAATATTCCAATAGTTACTACACTTCATGGAACAGACATAACTCTTGTTGGAAAGCATCCTTTTTATAAGCCGGCTGTAAAATTTAGTATCAACAATTCTGATTTTGTAACATCTGTTTCTGAAGATTTAAAAAATGAAACAAAAAAACTTTTTAACATCCACAAGGAAATAAAGGTTATTCCCAATTTTGTTGATATTTCAAAATATTTAGATTACAAACAAGATTTCGATAGAGAGTTTATTGCCGGTCGTGATGAGAAAATAATATCTCATGTAAGTAATTTCAGAAAAGTAAAAAGAACTTTAGATGTTATCGATATTTTTAATAATATTCAAAAGCAGGTCAAATCAAAACTAATTATGGTTGGTGACGGACCTGACAGGTTGAAATGCATGAAAAGATGTAAAGAACTAGGTATAATTGAGAAAGTAAAATTTCTCGGGAATAGCAATCAAGTATATGATATTTTAAGTTATTCTGATTTATTCCTCTTGCCATCTGAAATAGAAAGTTTTGGACTTTCAGCATTAGAGGCAATGATGCTAAAGGTGCCAATTATTTCAACCAATGTAGGTGGACTCCCGGAAGTGAATATGGAAGGTGTTTCTGGTTTTCTTTTTGATCTAGGTGATATTCAAAAAATGTCATTAAAGTCAATTGAGATTTTAAAAGATGACATTTTATTAAAAAAAATGAAAGAAGGTGCCTACAACACAGCTAAGAAATATGATATCAAAAAAATCATACCTCAATACGAGGAAGTTTATAAGCTTTTTTCAAAATAATCATTTGGGATTATATATCCTCTTAGCCTCTTTGTAAATCTTATCCCTATCAAAAGTCATTTTTTTTGTCTTGAAATTTAAATACATTTCCATTTGGTCATCAAAATGTATTGATTCTTTTTTTTCAGAATTTCCATATGATATAACCGATTCTATTTCAACCCCATTTTTTGAAAATTTAACAAGCTCAATATAAGATTCACCAGCAACTACTTTAACTTTTCCGTCTTTATAATTTTTTGAATGCATAGCTGTAACAACATCTGGTAATCCAAATGAAGGGAGTTCATTTTTTCCTCGAACTAATTTTTGATACTCACCTAGCTCTACATTTAATTTCCCAAAATGTTTTATCATATAGTTTTTTGTATCTCTAAGAGCAAGAATCAGGGTAGATGGAGGAATTATTTTAGGCTCTGGAATTTTATTATAGTATTTGTAAAGTCTGTGATAAAGCATTAGAAATGTACCAGCTCCTATTGAACTACTATTAGCTTTCCTGTCCCAATTTTGTAGATTTTCAATTAGAGTGGCAATATCTGGAAAATTCTTACTATCTAGCTTGTCCAAATGATTAATGTCCATCCATGAAAAATGATAAGGTCTGGGATACTGATTATCATATTTTATTTTTTTAAAATCATCAAAGGAAATTTTATCAAAAGAATCAATTAAACTTTTTATTCTTTTAGACCTGTTATTATCGTAAGTTTCAAAATTCATTTCATCTGAAAACTCATTTCTATCTGGATTATTTTGTTCATCAGTTGATAGAAACGGACTGTGGTTCGCATTGTAAACATACCCGGATGATGGTTGAATGACCTGGGGTAATTCATCAATATCATATGTTTCATTCCATAACGTTTTGCTTGTATTTCCTGGCACAGCTTCTTTCCATTCAAAACCTTCGATTCTTTTTGGTATAAGACCGTTAGAAATATAAAAAATGGTATCATTTCTATCTGCATAGACGATATTGTATCCTGGAATTTGCTTTGATTTTAAAACATTGTAAAACTCGGTAAAAGTTTTTGATTTTCCCATTCTCCACCACTGCTCTAGTCCTCCAATATTGAACAAAGAAGGTGTTCTAACAGAGTAAAACCCATTTTTATTTTTCAAAGTTGGACCATATATACTTTTGTAAAACTTCTTTTTAATTTTAATCTTAAAAAGACCCAATAACTTATAATTAAGTTTTGCTTTGTAGGTATTTAATTTTAAGACTTCATTGTCAAATTTGTAATATCCCTTTTTTTTATCTTCCATCTCTAATTTGAAAATATCGGTTTTATCTGGGTAATTTACGGTATGAGCCCAGCCTAAATATTCATTTGCACCAATTAAAATGTTAGGTGAACCTGGGAACAATGCTCCGATAATATTTGTTCCTTCTTCGCTGCACAAATGAGCTTCATACCATGACACGGGCCCTTCAAGTGGTTGGTGAGTGTTTATTGCCAAATACGTATTCCCATCTTTAGTTTTTGAACTATTGAATGCAAACGCGTTCGAACCACGATCATTTGAAAAGTTTACCTCATATCGAATATCATCATTCAATATTTTTTTTATCCAATAGTCTCCTCTCGAAGAAATGAATAGTTGCAGTTGTGCATAAAGCATCATTTTTTTAGGTGTGATTGGAAAAAGTTCACTAATTAAAATTTCTTCAGGATATTTTTTTGCATAATTATTGAGCCCATCTGCATACGCTTCAATTATCTTTTTATATTCTGAGCTAATTTTTTTCTCATAAAGGGAATCGAATAGTTCGCTGGAACCGATAAACTGACTTAAAAAATCTGCTCCGATTCCCTTGTTTCCTATTTTTTTACTTAAAATAGAACTACCAGCAAGATAGACACTTTGAATGGTTTCAAAGTCATCTTCAGCATTAGCCCACGCAAGTCCATAAGCTACATCTCCATCAGTTTTACCAAAAATATGTGGTACTCCAAATTTATCCCTTACTATTTCAACATCTAAGGGGTTAATTTGACAGTATGCAATATGAACTGATACAAGGAAAAATAAAAATCTATTCAAAATGTTAAATTCTTAATTATTTATATTCTAAAAAAAAATTGAAACTAAAATTCTGTAGGCAATGTAAACCCCAGCTACCGCCCATATCCACCATCTATTTTTAAAATACCAATCCATAATTAATTAACCTTATAAAGTTGAGTTTAAAATAAACTGAAAAATTTTTAGTTTTTTTAAAAAAACCTTTCTTTTATTTCTGCTAATATGAATAATGCTACGCACAGAAAGAAAGAACCTAAAACAATACCACCAACACCCATTTATTTTTTCTTTAAAGTTATGTTTTATTTAAAATATGGACAATTTTTTTAAAAATTACTTCAAGCTTAGACTTAATGTTATTTTAATTTCTCTAAATGTATATTTACAAATATTTTTTCAAATGGTAAATTACAATTCTATCATTAAATCAGTTTTTTTGGGACTTATTTGTATGGTTAACTTAAATGCTCAAAAAAATCATGATCCCTTCGCTAGATCGGCTAGATTACCTGATTTGATTTTTGGATTTGGCTACCAGTACAATACATTAATAAAAAATGAAGTAAAAAATAGCTCTGTTATTTTATCTGCTGACTACCTATTAATAGATAAAGAATTACTAATTGGTATTGAATATATAACAAATCTTCCAAGTTTAAAAGAAGAACCAAGTGCTACTGTTAGTCAATTTAGTGTTTTGCAGGGTTACGTATACAACCACAATATAATTTCGTTAAGACTTGGACGTTCATTTGGTAAAAAATTTCATTTGATAGGTTCTGCAGGAATTGAAAGTTTAAGTCGGTTTGCCTCCTATTTGGATTCAGTAGAATTTTTTATCAACAGAAATAAAAAATCAACTTTATTTAATTACAAAATAGCAGGTTTTTATAGGTTTGGAAGATTTGGATATGAAGTGGGTTTGTCAAGAAGGGGTATAAGTGGAAAAATAATGTGGTATATTAATTATTAGTTACAATTAATAATTACAAATTTACTTTCAAATTAAAACTAATTTTAATAGATTTATCTGTATCAAAAAAGAATTAAACTATGAAAAGACTTATATTTTTCCTTTCTTTTATTTTTATAACTACATCTTATGGGCAAAACATTGCATATGATTTTTCTTTTATAAAAGCTGAAGATATAGGAGCTTACGACCGTAATTTAAAATCCAAATTTCAAAAGGTAAATCAAGCATATATCGATGCAGGTCAAATTTTAGGGTGGCATGTTTGGAAAGTGGTTAACGGCCCACAATTTCCCTACACTCACTTGGCTGTAGCAGTATACGATCTCGATAATGCAAACGAGGACTCTGAAGCGCCTAAATGGACAGATTTATTTCCTGACCTTACTGAGGAAGAACTTGAAGACTGGGGAGAGAAGAATGCAAAAAATAGAAAAATTGTTTTTACAACCCAAATGAAAAATGTTGCTGAAGTGCTTCAAAAAGGTGTTACAACTTATCCAGACATTGCGGTTTGTAATTTTATGAAAGCTAAGCATGGATATAGCAAATCATATGAAGATTTCGAAAAATTAAACACAAAGTCTATATCTCCAAATTCACTTCGAAGAGGTTGGTCATTGGCAAAAAGAATTGATAATCTTGGGACTGAAGTTTCTTGGACACATTTTACTGTAGATTGGTTTGATAAATATTCCGATTTTTTAAAAGCAAGATCAGGCCCTTCCAACGATTGGGCATCTGACGCAAACTATAAAAAATTCATGAAGCTTCGAGATCTAACACACACAGTTGTGTTTAGAAAATTCATTTTTTTAAATAAAGAATAATTAAATCATAAATTATGAACGAAATAGAAATTTTAAATTATTATCAACTAGCATTTGTTGCTAACGCGATATATTGTTTGACTTTTGCTGCTCTGATTTTTATAACATTTAGACTTGTTAGATTTCAGAGAGAAAACAACGCGAACACCTTTGGAAAGGTGCTTGTTACAATTTTTGGCCTTTGTACTGTATTTTTTGGATACAATGTTTTTTCTTATTTGTATAATGCACAACTTGCACAATCATATAGGTTGTCTGAATTATTATCCAATGGTGCAGAATTATCTGAAGTCACGAAAAGCTACATCGATTTTACTGGATATTCAGTAGCCGAAGGTTGGCCTCCAGCCTTCATGCCTGAGCCAGCAGCACTTGTTTTTATTATAACTTTTGCGGTTATGGTTGTTGCGGGAGTATGGGTCAACTTATCAAAAGATTAAATTTTAACCAATTAAATATCTAAATAATGAAAAACTATATATTATTAATTTTCACATTTTGTTTTGTCGTTTCAATCAATGCACAAGACAAAGTATATGTAAACCTTTGGTATGGAAAGGTAAAAAATGAAAATGTTGAAAAACATTTGGAATTAGAGGAAAAATTTTTCTCAAAGTACCACAAGGAAAGAATCAAAAATGGTGATATTGTAGGATGGGATATGTGGCAAATAGTAAATCCTGCTGCAAATGACATGACTACAACATTCGTTTATGCTCACCTTACAACAAGTTTGTCAGGAGGGAACAATCCTCCTATCAATAAACTCGAGGGGATTTCTGCCAGCGATTGGAGAGCTGCTCAGATTCAGACTAGTAGAAACTATGTCCGAAACTATCAGGTTTTAGTGTCACTTAAAGGAGGTTATGGTCCTCAAGCAAACGGAACTCCTCCGCCTGTCGTAGTTCTTAATTATATGGACGTAAAGCCATACAAGGCTGCTGAATACGAAAAAATGGAACTAGAAACCTTTATGCCAGCTCATAAAGAGGCGGGTTTAAGGAAAGGCTGGGGTTTACACAAGGTTTTAAATCATTATGGTTCTGAACAAGGGTTTAATTATATAACAGCTGACTTTTACGATTCTTTAGAAACTGTATATAATAATATAGATCAAACAAATCCACTTGGTGATGATCAAGTAAAAAACTTACAGGCTATGGATGAAATCAGAGATCTTAAAAGAGCACATATTATGAGGCTTGTTAAAAGTGTTAGATAATATGATTTGTTGATAGTAACTTTAAGTAAAAGGTCTAGTTTTTCTAGACCTTTTCTATTTACACTCGCCATAAGTAAATTCAGAAATTCCAAAGGAGGAAGCTACACAAGGATTAGAGTATGTTTTGTCATTGCACCCACACACTGGTCTATACTCTTTTGTGCAAGCAATATTTAGTGGTGGGTTTATTTCATTACAATCTACTTGGTTTGATTTACACCCTAAAATTATGATTGTCGCAAATAATATTTTTTTGATTTTCATTTTTTATTTGAAAAAATCAATTTAATGTATACTTTACAATTATATACTTTATAAATTAGACCTAGTAAAGTTAAAACAATAAATAATGAAAAAATTTTTAATTAGAAGAGAAATGGAAGGTGCTTCAAATGTGCCAAAAGCAGAATTTAACAAAGGAGGTAAGGCATCAGAGGCTATTTTAGAAGAAATGAGAAATGAGGGCAAAATGATACAACAAGAACAAAGTTACGTTGCGGGTAACAATGTTTTTTGTGTCTATAATGCCGAAAGTGAAGATTTAATTCATGAACACGCAAAAAGATCAAACGGAATTGTTTCAGAAGTTACCGAAATTACAGCTGTAATTCGCCATAACACTTCCGTTGTAAGTTAATTTTAAAATTATGTTTTTAAGAACCAACCTAATTTTTATTGTTTTTTTATTTATTTCTTGTAACTCAAGAGTAGAAAATTTATTTCTGCCTTCTGTTTTTTCTGACCATATGGTATTACAACGTGAAACCGAGGCCGCTTTTTGGGGACAATCTAGTCCAAATGAGAAAATTGAAATAAAAGCTAGTTGGGGAAAATCTTCTTCAGTAATTGCTGACAATAATGGAAAATGGCAATTAAAACTGTCTACTCCCTCAGCTGGAGGACCCTATGAAGTTCTTGTAAATGATTCTAAAAATTCAATTATTTATAAAGATGTTTTAATTGGGGAGGTTTGGCTCGCATCCGGTCAGTCAAACATGCAATGGAAGTTAAACCAGTGTAAAGATTGTATTGATAATCAAGATGAAGAAATTGCAAATGCTAATTATGCAGAGATAAGGTTTTTTAATAACCCTATGGACTTAAGTATGGAAGTTGTAAAAAATCAAAGTTGGAGAAAAGTCAAAACTGAATATGCCAAAGAAAGAGAAGGAATAAACAGCAAGGAAAGTTTTAGCGCAACCGGTTACTTTTTTGCTAGAGAATTATACAAAAAATTAAAAATTCCAATTGGAATAATCGGTTCGTCTTGGGGAGGTACAAGAGTTGAGGCATGGACAAGTCCAAAAAAGCTTAAACAAATTTATTCAGAAAATCTAGAGCTTCTTTCAGGTATAGATTTGTCATACAAGGAATATGAAAACGAAATAAAAAGGTATAATGATTCCATATCAAAGGTTAATGCAGACTTACTAGGTTTTAAAATTTTTGATATACCAGAGTGGTCTGAAGATTCTATTTTTTGGAAAGAAATTAAAAGTGGATGGGAAAATTTAAATTTATCTGACATAAATTTTAGCAAAGAAAATTATGATGATTCGTCTTGGCCAATGTGGATTGCAAATCAACCTGATCCCTATGATGATTTGCGCAAAGGAGGTTTTGAAACAGTATTTGATTATGAAAAAAAACTATTGTCAGATGGTGTTATCTGGTTTAGAACAAGTGTTACTATTGATAATAATGACGAGGATTACACTTTAGTTTTTAAAGATGGGATTGATGATTCAGATCAAACCTATTTTAATGGTACCCTTATTGGAAATACTTTTAGTTATAATAAAGAAAGAAATTACATAGTATCAAAAGAAATAATTAATAAAGGCAGCAATTCTATTGCAATAAGAATCACTGATTTAAGGGGAATTGGTGGTTTTAATGGTCCAGTATTACTAAAAAATTCGTCAGAAATAATTAATATACCTTATAATAGCTTTAGATTCAAGCATCATGCATTCGTAAATGCATTGAGTTCTTTTATGGTTCATGACTTGAATTTGGATGAATTACTTAATATATCTGATTCATTGGAAAATAAAATTTTAATTGCTAAAGATGTCAATTCTCCAAATGCCTATTCAAGACTATATCGTAATATATTATCAAATGTAGTTCCATACACCATCAAAGGAACTATCTGGTACCAAGGTGAATCAAATGTTTCCAATTATAATGAATACCAAACACTTTTTTCAGCTATGATTGATGATTGGCGTGAGACTTGGGGTTATGACTTCCCATTTTACTATGTTCAAATTGCTCCCTTTCCAGAACAAGGAAATATTGGAGTTAGAGAAGCACAGAGAAAAACTTTAGAAATGACAAAAAATACCGGTATGGCTGTTCTAATGGATATAGGGGAGGAGGATGATATTCATCCACACAATAAACAAGATGTAGGTAAAAGACTTGCCCTTTTAGCTCTAGACAAACAATATGGTTTTAACTATGTATCCTCTGGTCCAGAATACATAAGTCATAAATCTAAGGATAGATATCTTTATGTAGATTTTAAAAGCGTAGGATCTGGACTTGATTTTATTGGGGGTAAAAATGGTTTTGAAATAGCTGGAAAGGATAATCAGTTTTATCCAGCTACTGCCAAAATAATAAACAACACAATCAGACTGTATTCCAAGGATGTGAAAAGACCTATTAATGTAAGATATGGATGGAAAAACTGGACAGTTGGAACACTATTTAACAAAGAGGGATTACCGGCTTCATCATTTAGTTCAATTAATTTTAATTAATATTAATCCAATTGCATTTTATTAATAGAATTTGCCTTTTACTTTTTTTATTTATTATTTCCTGTGATTCAAATAAAGATTTCCTAGTCTTACCACCTTTGTTTTCGGATCACATGGTTTTACAGCAAAAAACTCTTGTTTCTTTTTGGGGTAAATCAGCACCTAATGATAATATCCAAATCATTGGAAGTTGGGGTGAAACATCTAATGTCAAATCGGACGAACAAGGCAATTGGGAACTGAAATTATCCACTCCTAAAGCTGGAGGCCCCTATAAAGTTAGGATCAATGATTCCAAAACTTCTATTATATACAAAGATGTTTTAATTGGTGAGGTTTGGCTAGCCTCGGGGCAATCCAATATGGAAATGATGATGAAGGCTGTAGGTTGTGAAATTAAAGAGTGTATTGAAAATCAAAAAGAAGAAATAAAAAACGCAAATTTTGAGAAAATAAGGATTTTTTCAATCTATGAAGATTTAACAGGTGAAAGAATAAAAAAAGAAAGTTGGAAGTTAGTTAACCCATTAAATATTGAACGGTTTAGTGCAGTTGCTTATTTTTTTGCAAGAAAAATCCATAGAGAACTAAAAATTCCAGTTGGTATTATTGCCTCGAGTTGGGGAGGCACTCGCATTCAGTCATGGATGAGTAACAAGACATTAAAAGAATTAAAATTTATAAAAGAAAAACTGCCGAAAGCAGACAAGGTAAAAGATGTGATTAGTGAAAGATTAAAGTTCAACGACTCGATTACAAAAATTAATGAGGACAGATTTGAATTTAAAGTTGTAAAATTACCAAAACCCTTCCACATCTGGAGTGGTCAGCAGGATGTTTGGAACCTCTTTAAAGATAAATGGGAAGATTTAAATTTAAACGACAGAGACTTTAATAAAGTTGATTTTGATGATTCCAATTGGGCCATTTGGTCTAAAGCTAGTCCTAACAATAAGTTTAGGGAAGGTAGCATTAAAAATGCATTTAATTCTAATGAACCACTTTTAACTAAGGGAGTATTTTGGATAAGGACATATTTTGATATTGAAAATATAGATGATGAGTATTCTCTTGAAATTAAAAAGGGTATTAGTCAAGTTGATCAAACCTATGTGAATGGAAATTTAATTGGAAATAGCTATTCTTTCATTGACGAGAGAAATTACAAAATACCAAATCAAATTTTAAAAAAAGGTAAAAATATTCTTGCAATAAGAATTACAGATCTAACAGGCGATGGGGGTTTAAATAGCCCAATTATTCTCAAAAGTCCAAGCGGAGCTAAAGAAATTTCATATGAAAAATTAAAGATTACAAACCAGGCATTTATTACCAATGCCACCTACGCTGTAATTCATGGTCTTAGCCATGAAGAACTAATTTCTAGTTATACAAAAATCAATGATAATTTCTTCAATGGTTATGAAATTAATTCAACAAATGGATATTCAACTATGTTTGAAAATATGATTTATCCTATTATACCTTTCACAATAAAGGGTGTCATTTGGTATCAAGGTGAGGCAAACGTTTGGAAACCTAACCACTATCAAGATTTACTTACCTCAATGATTAATGATTGGAGAGGTTATTGGGGATATCAATTTCCATTTTATTATGCACAAATCACACCGCTTGAGTATCCAGAAGGTCAATACTCTCAAATTATAAGAGACGCCCAGAGGAAAACACTTAAAAAAGTAAAAAAAACTGGGATGGCTGTTTTACTTGATATTGGTGAAAAGGACAATGGTCACCCAAGTAACAAGAAGGATGTAGGTAAAAGATTAGCACTACTTGCATTAGACAATGATTACAATCTTAATGTTGTTTCTTCTGGCCCATTATATGAAGATTATAGAATAGTAGATGATTATATTGAAATATCTTTTACGAGTGTTGGTTCAGGCTTGACGTCTAAAGGACAACTTAAAAATTTTGAAATAGCGGGTGCGAATAAAAAATTTTATGAAGCTACAGCAAAAATTGTAGGTAATAAAGTAAGTGTCCATTCTAAACAAGTACAAAGCCCTAAACACGTCAGGTATGCTTGGAAAAATTGGGTTGAAGCGACCCTGTTCAACAAAGAGGGACTACCTGCTTCGTCCTTTCAATCTAACTATTAGACTTAAGAATTTCCAAGTACAATATAGATTAACACTGTTATAATGCATAAAGAGTATGATATTACTTTGGTATACTTCCATTGCTTCATGTCATCAATTCTAAGGGTATTAAAACTAAATGATCCTTTATATGGATAGAATCTTGAGATCAGAAGCATTGTTCCAATATTTAATAAAAATTCAATACCCCATATGTGAACAAAATGAATGTCTGTTTTTAAAATAAACGTCATCAATATATAAAAGCTTAAACCAACAATTAATGAAACTTTTGCTCCAAGTGCTGATATTTGCTTTATAAAAAAACCTGCAATTAAAATTGATGCAACGGGTATAAAATAGATTCCATTTAATTGTTGTAAAAGTTGGTAAAGTCCCTCTGGAGCATTTGCGACCATAGGAGCAACAAATATTGCAAAGATTGCTAATAGTGCTGATAAATATTTACCTACTTTAACAAGTTGTCTTTCATTAGCATTTTTATAAAAAAAGCCCTTATATATATCCATGCTAAATATTGTCGCAGCACTGTTTAGAACACTGTTAAATGTACTAAGTACAGCGCCCATTATGATCGCGGCAAAAATTCCAACAAGGGTAGGAGGAAGCACTTTTTTAATCAATTCAGGATATATCATATCCTGGTTTTCATAAAATGAATCTCCAAAATAATAAAATCCGATTATCCCTGGGAATGCAATTATAAGTGGTACTAATATTTTTAGTCCACCAGTATAAAGGAGTCCCTTTTGAGCTTCAATTAAGTTTTTAGCACCAAGTGCCCTTTGAATAATGGTTTGATTCATGGCCCAAAAATATAATTGATTAATAATTAGACCTGTAAAAAGTACTTCAAAAGGTAAAACTGATTTTTTTGAACCAATGACATTAAATTTTTCTGGATTATTTTCATACACCCTATTCAATCCGTTAAAAAAACTGTTTTCACCAATTGCAATTAATGCTAGTATTGGGATAGCTAATCCACCGATTAACAATCCATATCCATTAATTGTGTCAGAAATAGCAACTGCTTTTAGACCGCCAAAAATTGCATAAATGGAGCCAATAACACCGATAATTACAACAGTTATCCACAAACCTTTGTTTTGAGATACTCCCAATATCTCAGAAACATTAAAAATACTTTCTAAGTTGATTGCACCTGTATATAAAACAATTGGCAAAAGGGTAATTACAAAAGAGACAATTAGAAAAAATGCAACTATCAGGCGAGTTGTTTTATCAAAACGCTTTTCTAAAAATTCAGGGATAGTTGTTAGTCCCATTTTTAAATATCTTGGTACGAAATAAATGGCAGCAACAACTAGAGCAATTGCTGAAGTTACCTCCCATGCAATAATTATAAGTCCGTTTTTGTAAGAAGACCCATTCATACCAATCAAATGTTCAGTAGAAATATTTGTAAGGAGCATTGATCCAGCTATCACAATGCCAGTTAAGCTTCTTCCGCCCAAGAAGTACCCTTCCGATGAGTCTAATTTTTCTTTTCTTAACCTGATGTAAGTATAAATAGCTACAAAAGAAATAAATCCAACAAATGTTAATGAAGTAAACATACTCTTAATTTATTGAGGCTTTATATATGGTTTTTGATTTTTTTGGTTTTTCTCATATTCTTCTCTGGCTTTTCTGACTTCCGTAGAATTTGAAACCTCTGGGACAGGAACTTCCCACCAAGCATAAGCATATCCAGATAGCTTTCTGTCTCTGATGGTTTCAACATAAATAACAGTTGTTCTATCATTTTTCTTTGCTTCAACGAGTGCGTTATTAAACTCATCTATACCTTCAGTTTTAATAACTATAGCGCCTAAACTCTCTGCATTTTTTGCTAAATCAACTGGTAGAAAATCACCATCTAATTCACCTGTTTTTTTATTTCTATATTTGAAATGTGTACCAAAACCTTCACCACCTACTGATTGTGAAAGCCCACCAATACTTGCATAACCCTCGTTATTTATAAGAATTATGGTAATTTTGTAGCCTTCTTGAATTGAAGTAATTATATCTGAAGGAAGCATTAAATAGCTAGCATCACCGCATATCACATACACTTCCCTTCTAGGGTCAGCCATTTTAACACCAAGTCCACCAGGAATCTCATATCCCATACAAGAATTACCATACTCTAAATGAAAACCTTTGGAGTTTTTTGTTCTCCAAAGTTTGTGTAAATCTCCAGGTGCACTTCCTGCTGCACAAAGAACAACATCATTATCATCCATAAATTTATTTACGGCACCTAGTAATTCAGACTGTACAGGTCTTTTTGGATCTTCAGTATGATAAATTTTTGATACAATATCATTCCACTCTTTATTTAAAACTTTAATTTTTTCAATATATCCTTCATCAGTGGAATGATTTTGCAGTTTCTGACTAATTATTTTAAGTGTTTCTCTTGCATCACCCTGTAGAGGAATAGCACTATTTTTAAAAGCATCAAACTCAGCAACATTAATGTTTATAAAATCTACATTTTTGTTTTGCCATACAGATTTTGATGCAGTTGTAAAATCTCCATATCGGGTTCCAATTCCAATAACAAGATCTGAATTTTTGGCTATTTCATTAGCACCCTTAGTACCTGTTGCCCCAATTCCGCCTAAATTGAACGGGTTTGAGTAATGAAGGGTTCCTTTTCCCGCAAAAGTTTCTGTAACGGGTATTCCATGTTTTTCAGAAAAATCTTTTATTACATTTTCAGATCCAGAATATATTGATCCACCACCAGCGACAATCATAGGGTTAGATGCTTTTTTAATTTTGTTTACTGCTTTTTCAATAAGTGTACTATCTGGTAAATTTCTTTGAATTTGCCAACATCTTTTTTCAAACAATTCAGATGGGTAATCAAAAGCCTCTGCTTGGACATCGTGAGGTAATGCTAATGTTACAACCCCAGTTTCAGAAGGAGAGGTAAGTACCCTCATAGATTCTAATAAAGCCGAGGCTAACTGCTCTGGCCTATTTATCCTATCCCAATATTTTGAAACGGGTTTGAAACAGTCATTTGCGGACATGTCTTGGGTAAAAGCATATTCTGTTTGCTGGAGTAGAGGTGAGGCAGTCCTTTTTGAAAAATAGTCTCCAGGTAAAAGAAGTACTGGAATTCTATTTATTGTAGCAGAAGCTGCCGCGGTTATCATATTGGTCGCTCCAGGCCCAATAGAGGTAGTACAAGCAAAGGTCTGCAGTCTATTTTTCATTTTTGAAAATGCTGCGGCTGCATGAACCATTGCTTGCTCATTTCGGGTTTGATAATATTTAAAATCCTTATTTTCTTTAAGAGCTTCTCCAAGTCCAACCACGTTTCCATGGCCAAAAATGCCGAAACAACCAGCAAAAAAGGGGTTTTCAATACCGTCTCGGACAACATATTGATTTTTTAGGAATAGAATTAAAGCTTGAGCAACCGTTAGTTTTTTTGTCATTATTTAAAAATTAATATCCACCATTAGAGTTAATAAAAACTGATATTTCTTCAAAAGTAGGAGCAACATTACAACATCCGTTTTTTGTTACAAGCCATGCACCACAAGCATTTGCTAATCTACAAGATTTATAGTTTGACCATCCATGAAGATAACCAAAAATAAAACCAGCCGCAAATGCATCCCCAGCTCCTAAAACATTTATAGCATTCACCTTGTATGAAGGGACCTTTTGAGCCTGTTTTTTAGACTCATAAATAACACAGCCATCCATACCTTTTTTTAAGATTATAAGTTTTGTCCCCATTTTAAAAATACTATCAATAGCATTATTGACATCCCCAACTAATTTTGGCTGAGTAATTGAATCGTTTTTTATTTCTACTTTTCCATTTCTCTTTAAATAAACAGACAAAATCTCTTCCTCTGTCCCAATTAATATATCTGTGATTTTGATATAATTTGTAATTACTTTGGAGTATTCATCTAAGTTCTTCCATGCAATTAATCGGAAATCAATATCCAAAATCACAGGAATATTTTTTTGTTTTGCCTTTTCACTTAAATGAATCGCCGCATCTCTGCAAGGAGATTCCGATAGTGCAGTTCCACTCATTAATAAAGCTTTAAATACATCTAAATGTATTTTTTCAATTAAAGCTACTGTTATTTTATTTTCTGGTGCTTTTTCTCTATAAAAAACGAGAGGAAATTGATCCGGCGGAATAATACCGCACAAAACTAGGTTTGTTTTGGTATTAGGAATAACAAACATATTAGATGTGCTAACATTTTCTTTAATTAATTTATCCAGTATAAACTTCCCTGTTAAGTCGTCACCTACAGCTGATAATAGTGCGGTTTTTAACCCTAATCTTTGAGAACAAACAGATATATTAGTAGGAGATCCTCCAATGTAAGCTGAAAAAGAATCAATATCAGAAAAATTTGAACCTATTTGTTTTGAATAAAGATCCATTGAACATCTCCCAAATGATAACAAATCAAAACTCATTTAAATAAGTGTAATCATGTTTATAAATCATCCTAAATCTTTTAATTCAACAATTTTTTTTGTCTTAAAAGATTCTGTCATTGCAGTAGTGATTATTGTAGCTTTTGTTGCATTGGAAAGTGTACATTGATTTTGTTTTTTATTTAAAATTGAGTTTATAAAATCGTGAATCTGTGTAAGAAATGCATCCTTAAATCTGTCGTAGAATGTTTCATTACATTCATACCTAAATCCATTCTTGTCTGATATCTGGAGTCTGTTTTTAAAAGGTGGGTTCCCAACTGTTAATTTCCCCAATGTTCCTATTATTTCAGTAAATGTATCGTGTCCATAGGATGATGTTCTAGATGCACCGAGAAGAGCCATCTTCCCATTTTCAAATTCACAAAATGCAAAGGTGTTGTCTGCATCATTTAGATCACCAAACTCTTTAAATCTAAAGGCTCCTCCCAAGGACCAAACTTTTTTAACTTCACTACCGATAAACCATCTTGCCAAATCTGCATCATGTACATTAAAATCATGAAAAATACCGCCTCCAGATTTAACATAGTCCACTTGAAATGGAGCCCAGGTGTCCTTATCTACAGTTTGAGAACGAACAAAAAACGGGTCACCAATTTTATTTTTTTCAATTGTTTTTTTTGCATCCATGTAGCTTTCGTCGTATCGTCTTACAAATCCAACACAACTTATTAAATCGGGATGTTTTTTTGCCTCTTTTTCAGCTTTTAAGCAATCTTCGATAGAAATAGCAAGCGGTTTCTCACTAAATACATGTAGTCCATTTTTTAACGAAAATATAATCTGTTGAGCGTGATATTTCGTTGGAGTTAGAATAGCTACTGCATCCAAGTTGGATTTTTCAACCATTTCCTCAAAACTTGAAAAGCACATATCGACTCCTAGCTTATCTTTTGCGTATTCTAGCTCATCTTTTGCTAGGCTACAAACAGCAATTAATTTAGCATCAGGTGATTTGTATTGAATGTTTTGAGCATATTCTTTTCCCAACCTTCCTAGCCCTGCTAATCCAATTCTAACTTTTGACATAATTATTATTTGAAATTTTTAATCATATCTTTTATACCTGGTATGGTTTCAAGTTGATATTCGTAATCTGGATGAAAATATTGAACTAGAGAACGTTGTGTTTTTCCAACGATGATTGTAAAATAATACATTTGAAAGCCAGGAGCTGCTACACAAGGGTGGTAGCCTTTGTCAATGAGAATAGTGCTACCATCTTTAATATGATGCACAGGACCAAAACTTTTCTCGTCGGGATTTAAAAATTGTGCTCCAAAACCATTTTTTGGATTAAATCTAAATTGATATACCTCGTCAAATTTTGTTTCTATGGGTAATCTGTCCGTATCGTGCTTATGAGGTGGGAAACCCGACCATCCCCCTTTTCCAACTGTGAAAAGTTCACTTACTAAAAGCCTTCCTGATCTACCTTCTCCATTTTTCCCAAGTAAATGATATATTTTTCTGTGCGTTTTAGTTTCATCACTTCCGTATTGTACCTTCTGAACTTCATTTTGATCAACATAAAATGGGGAATATTTTCGATTTATTTTTCCTCCTGCGATATAAATTTCTGATTCATTATTTGAAATTGAAGTGATTTTCACATGAGAGTTTTTTCCAGCGTAAACCCCCTCTGGTTTCCCTGTCCATAAAGAATCTCTTTTTCCAACCTCTGAAAATTTTACATCATCAACCTCGACGCATACCTTGCCTTTTACAACAACAATCATTGTCTCATGATTTTCAAGATTATATGTAGTTGACGCATTGCTATTCAAAAACAATCTATTGAAGTATACAAGAGGTACTATTTTGTTGTCTATATCAACAATCGGTTTGTTTTTATTGTCAAAAGGTTCAATATGTCTTATCATATACTCATATGTTTATTTATAAATTCATATCCCATCTTTGCGTATTCAAAAGGATTAGCCACCGCAGAATCTTGTTCTGCCTCAACAACAACCCAACCACTATAATTTTGATTTTTAATATAACTAAGTATTTTGTCCATATTTTCAATGTCTCCGTCACCGGGTACAGTAAAAACTCCTAATTTAACTCCTTCTAGAAAACTTAAATTTTCTTCTTCAACTCTCATTTTAATATTTTCTCTAACATCTTTTAAGTGAATATGTGAAATTCTAGGCATATATTTTTTTATAGCCTTTAAGGGATCTTCATTAGCAAAATAAAAGTGCCCACAATCGTAGTTAAGGCTTACGTACCTGTCATCTGTTTCGTTAAGAAGTCTGTCGACTTCTGATATTTTTTCAATCATTGTTCCAACATGATGATGGTACGAAAGTTTTATTCCAAATTCTTCCAATGAGTATTTGCCAAGTTTATTTAACCCTTTGACAAGTTTACCCCACACTTCTTCGCTTGCCTGTTTTCTTGATGAAACTGGTACTTTTATATTGCCGTGTATAGAATTTCCAGTTTCAGCTCCACCAACTACCTTGGCTTCAAAATATTTCAAAAAATTTAAATGAGATTTGAAATTTGTTTTAACAGTTTCAAATGGTTGACTTGAGAATTCATAACTAAACCATTGGTTGCAAATTCTAAGATTCCTTAAATCCAAGTGCTTTTTTAAAAGTGGTAAATTATTCTTGGGAAATTTTGTTCCAACTTCACAACCCTTATAACCAGCAAGTGCCATTTCGCTAATACATTGTTCAAAAGTGATATCTCTTCCAATTTCGGGAAGATCATCGTTTGTCCATCCGATAGGCGCTATTCCAAGTTCAATCATTTTTTTAATTTAAAATAAATTATTCTTTTCTACACAAAGCAGAAGTTTAAACTTTTTTTCCAATAATATCTCTAGCTCTTCCATGTACTTTTTTCCCGGTTTTAAGTGATCCCATTCACCACTAGAGTCTCTAAAAAATTCTCTAAAAATCCTAGTCCAAAGAAGTCTCAGGTCTGTCGCAATGTTAATCTTACATACACCGAGTTTAATAGCTTCCTTTATTTCACTTTCACTTACCCCTTTAGCATTATTTTTTAAACTGCCTCCTGCATTATTAATTCTATCTACTTCATTTTTATCAATTGTAGAGGCCCCATGAAGTACAATGGGGAATCGAGGAAGTCTTTCTTGTATTTTTCTCAATATATCTAATCTCAATTTTCCACCTCCGGAAAATTTATAAGCTCCATGACTTGTCCCAACAGCAACGGCCAAACTGTCACAGTTGGTCTGTTGAACAAAATATTCAACATCCTCTGGATTTGTAAATTTTGCTTCCTGTTCATCAATATCTATGTCATCTTCTTGACCACTTAATATTCCTAACTCTGCTTCTACAGAAATATTTTTTTCATGTGCTTTATCTACAATCAATTTTGTTCTTTGAATGTTTTTCTCAATTGGATCATGTGAGGCATCAATCATTACAGATGTATAAATTCCAGAATTAATACCATCTATGATATGGGATTCATATCCATGGTCTATATGAATCGCACAAACATTGTTTGGATGTAAATCAATTGCTGATTTAATGTACCCTAGTAGCATTTTTGGTGGAATATATTCTCTGGCTGCAGGAGTTGTTTGGATAATAAATGGTGCTTGCAGTTTTTCAGCTACTTTAAATAAAGCAATAACCTGCTCAGGGTTCGAAACATTAATAGCTGGAATACAAAATTTACCATAAGCTTTATCAAATAATATTTTAGAGGGTAAAATTTTCAATTTATTTTTTTATGTTTTGTCAATTTCACTAACAAGAACTGGTTTGTTACAATTAAGTGACTCCTTAGCACATAATCCTAACACTAGTGACATTAGACCGTCAAAGCCAGACACCTCCGGAGTTTTTTTATGACGTATACAATCAATAAAATGATTTATTTCTTTTTTATAAGCATCCGCATATCTTTCAAGAAAAAAATGTTGAGGAAGGGCTGATGTTACTCCATTTTCACTGTAAGTTAGAGTGTATTTATCAAATTTGTTTTTTGATTGTACCATACCCTTTGATCCAAAAACTTCGACTCTTTGATCGTATCCATAAACTGCTTTTCTACAATTATCTATTACTGCCATACTACCATCCTCAAATGTTAAGTTGATAATAGCCGTATCAATGTCTCCAGCTTTAGCAATTTCTGGATTAACTAATGCGTCACCTTTAGCATAGACTTCAACGATCTCTTTGTTGGTCAGGTAACGAATAATATCAAAATCGTGAATAGTCATATCTAAAAACATTCCACCCGAACTTTTTATGTAATTAATTGGAGGCGGGGAGGGGTCTCTACTAGTAATTTTAATAATATGGATATCACCAATATGACCTTTTACAATCTTTTCCTTTACAGATTGAAATTCACTATCAAACCTCCTATTGAAACCGAGCATTAATTTAATTTTAGATTCATTTACTGTTTTTAAAACCTCCTTTACCTTTTCTAAGGAAAGGTCCAAAGGTTTTTCACAAAAAACATCTATCCCTTTTTTTGCCGCGATGGACACATAGTTAGCGTGTGTATTAGTAGGAGAACAGATTACAATTGCGTCAGCCTGAACTTCGCCAGCTACATCTGTAAAATCTTTTTGATAAAATGTTAAACCCGCTTTATTTGAAAAAACTTTAGCCTCATCGGTAGGGTCACAAATACCAACAATTTCAACTTCGTCTATTGCTTGCAAATTACCAAGATGAATCTTTCCAATTCGACCAAGGCCAATAATAAGTGTTCTTATCTTATTCATCCCTTACTAAAACTTTCTCGACCATTTGTTTGGCCATCTTTCAATTACCACTTTAGTTTGAGTAAAAAATTCTATCGCGTGTTTTCCTTGTCCGTGAAGATCACCAAAAAAACTATCTTTCCAACCACTAAAAGGAAATTGTGCCATTGGAGCAGCAACTCCTATGTTCACTCCTATATTTCCGGCATAGACTTTATTTCTAAATTTTCTTGCATTAGAGCCACTTTCGGTGAAAATACATGCCATATTTCCATAATTGCTGTTGTTTATAAAATCTATAGCATTATCAAGATTTTTCATAGATACTAAGCTCATAACAGGACCGAAAATCTCAGTATTAATTATTTCTTTTTTAAGGTTTACATCTTCAATTATGGTTGGATTTATGAAGTTCCCACTTTCAAAGCCCTTAATTTTTGTATTTCTTCCATCTAAAATTGCTTTTCCACCTTCATTTATTGCAATTTGTATGAGTTCTTCGATTCTTTTTTTGCTATCACTTGTAATAACTGGACCCATATCAATCTCATCGTTCCATCCATAACCTGTTTTTCTAGATTTTACGATATCATATAAAGAATCTTTAAGTTTTCTTTCGATATCGTCAACTGTAATAATTACAGAAGCGGCTAGACATCTCTGTCCCGCACAACCATAAACAGAATCAGCAACTATTTTTGAGGTCATCTCAACATCACAGTCAGGCATTAATACAACAGGGTTTTTTGCACCACCTTGGGCTTGAACTCTCTTCCCATTTTGTGTTCCTTTAGAATAAATATATTTTGCCACAGGTGTGCTGCCAACAAAACTAACAGCTTTTACAAGAGGGTGTTCAAGTAATGCATCGACGGAATATTTTCCTCCGTGAACAAGACTTAAAAGGCCATCTGGTAGATCTAACTGATCAATTAATTCAAAAATTTTAATCATTGTTAAAGGAACTTTCTCTGAGGGTTTTACAACCATTGCATTACCCGTAGCAATTGCATATGGGAGAAACCAAAATACAATCATACTTGGAAAATTAAATGGGGTAATACAAGCAGTAACACCAAGAGGCTGTCTTATCATCATCTCATCAATACCACTTGCGATATCTTCTATGAAATCACCTTGGATTAGCATTGGCGTACCGCAAGCAACCTCAATATTTTCAATGGCCCTTTGAAGTTCACCGTAAGATTCAGATTTGGTTTTACCACATTCATTGGTAATTGTCTCTGCAAGAGTATCAAGGTTGTCTTCCATTAATGACTTTAATCGGTAAAGAGCTTGTACTCGCTTCATAACAGGAACATCTCTCCATTCTAAATAGGCATTGTATGCACAATTAACAGCTTCGTTTACGTCTTTAATATTTTTTTCTCCAAATGGAATTTCAGCTATTACTTCTTGAGTAGCTGGATTATTAGCTTTAATAGTTAGTTTTTCATAACTATCATTCCATTTTCCATTTATATAATTTTTTAACATTGATTCAAAATTAAAATTTATTTATTCATAATTTTTAATGCCTCATCTAAAGTTGGCATAAAGTTGGCACATCCTTCTTTTGTTACAACATGTGAACCACAAGCATTTCCCATTTCAATTGATTTTTCAATACTCCATTTTTGAATTAATCCATAGATAAATCCACTAGCAAAGGCGTCACCAGCTCCAAGTACATTTAGTATTTTTACAGGAAATCCCTTTATATCTTTTCTTTTTAAATTTTTGTCAAAATAGGATGCCCCATCCTTACCCCTTTTTACAATTAAAATACCTGTCCCTAATTTAATTAATCCTTCAATACTTTTATTTAAATCTCCTTTTATTTCTGGGGATGATATTTGTTGGTGTTTTATGGTTACTTGAGAAGAATCCTTAAGCATAGATGCCAAAACCTCTTCTTCAGTACCAATTGCAATATCAACTTTTGAAATGATTGATCTAACCACGTGACCAAATGATCTGTAATCTTCCCACTGATCAGCTCTAAAATCCAAGTCCATAACAACACTTACTGAATTTTTCTTAGCTATTTCTATTGCATGTATAGTTGCGCCTCTACTTGGTTCTTTATTTAATGCTGTGCCATTAACTAATAAAACTTCATGGTTAGCAATGTTTGCATTATTCACATCGTCAATGTTTATCAAAGTATCTGCAGCATTATCTCTGTAAAATACTAAAGGAAACTTATCGGGTGGTTCAATTCCCAACAAAACAGCACTACTTCTTGCATTTTCTTTTATTGGGATAAATTCTGTACTTACGTTTTCCTTATTTAAAAAATTTAAAATAAATTCTCCAACTTTATCTTTTCCAACAGCTGTTAATAAAGTAGACTTTAATCCTAACCTGGAACACCCTACAGATATGTTTAATGGGGAGCCGCCAACAAAAGCATTGAAACCTGATATTTCTTTAAATGGAACTCCAATATCTTGAGAATACAAATCTATCGATGATCTTCCTATTGCTATCAAATCTCTTTTACTCATTTCCGCTATTCATTTTAGAGGTTACAAGTGGTAATCGCTTGTCTTTATATGACCACGAATTATATATCCATTCATGGTCAGGATCTGTAGTATTTTCTAAACATTGATCACTACCTGCCAAAAAATTAAGGTAATAGCAATGGTATCCATGTTCAGCTACAACAGGATGAAATCCTTTCGGAATCAGGACACAGTCATCGTTTTTAGGTCTTAGAATTTCATCTATTTCTTTGTCTTTGGTATAAACCTGTTGAATTGCGTAAGCTTCGGGTTTTTGAAATTTATAAAAATAAGTTTCTTCTTGTTTTGGCTCAACTACTTTACCGTTATTATCTAAAATCCGCTCATCGTGTTTGTGTGCTGGGAAAGAACTCCAGTTGCCTGAGGGGGTATATACCTCTCTTGATATTATTCTAGAACATCCAAAGCCAGGTGGAACTAGATCGTTAAATTGCCTTGTAGCATTATCCCCACCAAAAATTACAATTGGGGTTTTATCTGGAGTGATAAACTTAGGGTCAAAATCATTATCTGATCTGCACCATCCATATGCAATATCTAAAATTTCAGATGTAGATGTAAGAGTAAAACTTGTTTTCCTAGGGAGATATAAAGTATGCGCTATCCCCGAAAAAACATTCTTTCGACCATTAAGTGTCTCCCAATTCCCTCTATTACTTGTCACTTTAAAATTTCCTGAAAGCAGAACAATAGCGATTTCATTTCCCATCGTTTCAAAATCCCACGACTGATTTAATTTCATTTTTCTTGCCTCAAATGATAAAAATTCCCAATCAGCAGAGGAAGGATTAACACTCTGGTAAACTCCATTTCCCTGTAGATTTGGGTGTATTAATAAGTCTGATTTTCTTTTCATTTTATTAATTTACGACTTTATATACTGCCCTTATTAAGTCCTCCAGTATTCCTTTATAACTTTGAGATCTTGTCATAAAAATAACAAACATAGAATTTTCTGGGTCAATCCAAAACTCTGTATATTGTAATCCACCCCAGCCATATATTCCTCTGGGTGCTCCTTGATTCATTATATTAGGATTTTCTAAAACATAAACTGACAATCCCATATAATAACCCAATTGATTTTGATAAGACCTGTCTTCTTTTGGATAACCCTCTGAATATTTTCTTGTCATTGTTTTTATGCTTTCTGGTGATATAATTTTTTTACCCTCGTATGTACCATTATTAACAAGCATTTTACAAAATTTCATAAAATCCGAAGTTGTTGTTAGTAAGCCCTCAGCACCTAAATTAGTTTTATCGGTTTGATCATAGGTTAATATGTTTCCTCGACTTGTAATTCCATCTTGTAGAAAGCCTTTAATGGACGGGGTATTTAAAAATAGTGGTTGAAAATTTATTTTATCTTCTTTTGTTAAATAGAATTTTGTGCTATTCATATCTAAGGGGGTGAATAAATATTGATCTAAAAATTCACCGAACTGCATATTACTCGCCACCTCAATTATTCTGCCAAGAATTGATTGATTAACACCATATAAGTACTTTGTTCCTGGCTCATATTGTAGCGGTTGTTTTGAGATCATTTCCATTAATTCTTCTAAATTATCTGCTTTAACTGCATCTACATAAAAATTTTCAGGAGTACAAAATCCAGACCTGTGCGACATTAAATCAATTATCTTCATTTGATTTTTACATGGATAAATATTGTCTGAACTCAAGCAGTAATCATCTCCATCCTCATAATTTGCATTTTTTTGTTTTTTTATTTTCATACATTTTAAATTTGAAAACGATGGTATGTATTTAGAAACAGGATCGTTAAAATCAATGAGATTTTTTTCCTCCAAAATAAACATGCCAATTGTAGTAACTACTTTACTCGTCGACCATAATGCAAAAATGGTTTCGTTGTTTATTTTCTTATCGTATTTTTTATTTGTGTTTTCTCTATTTCGGTAAAATAAGGAGTCGTCTTTATAAATAACAATTTCGTTACTCCCTGTTATCTCTTTATTTATCAATTCTTTTTGAAACTTAACTAGAGATTGTTTGTTGGATAAACTTTTTTCATTGTCAGTTTTACAACTTGTTTTAACAATGATTATAAGTACAATAAATATTTTTTTAATCTGCATTAAGAAAACATGAACTTTCAAATTTAATTTAAAAACAGTAACATTTACGTTTACAAATAGATAATTATTATAGACAATAGGTAATTGCAATCACACAAAAAATTATCATGTTGTATAAGTAACTAATATTGTAATGTTTAAAAGATATATCATTTGAAAATACGTTCAAACAACAACAAAATAAATAATTTTATCAAATATTTGTTATCTTTATATTTACAAATTATGTGTATGAATTACATTTATATTCAAACAAATTTCTAACTAATTGATAATCAAACTATTTGAAATGAAAAAATATCTAGATATTAAATTTACTTTGCACAAAACATTTGCTTTTATTGGCATGTTGCTTTTTTCAGCTGGTGTTTTTGCTCAGTCTATAAGTGGTAATGTCTCAAGTGAGGATGGACCACTCCCGGGTGCAACTGTAGTTGTCAAGGGAACCGAAAATGGAACAAGTACTGATTTTGACGGAAATTTTACAATTGATGCATCCGACGGTGATGTTTTAATTGTTTCTTTTATTGGTTTTGAAACCCAAGAAGTTGCGGTTTCTGGCGACCAAGTTGATGTTGTACTTGCTGAAGGAAATGAACTTGATGAAGTTGTTGTAACTGGTTATGGTACAGAGCTTAGGAGAAACATAACAGGTTCTGTTGCTGTAATTGACTCAGAAGTAATTGAAAATCGAAATTTAACTAGTGTTGGACAGGCATTAGCTGGTACTGCTCCTGGTGTTCAAGTTACTCAAGGTTCCGGTGAGCCTGGTAATGACACCTTGTTTATTAGTATTAGAGGAGTTGGAACTCTGAATAATTCTGCTCCACTTGTTATTGTTGACGGTATAGAAGGTCAATTAAACAATCTTAACCCACAAGATATAGAATCTATAACTGTACTTAAGGACGCAGCATCTTCTGCAATTTACGGATCAAGGGCTGCGAACGGTGTTATAGTTGTTAAAACAAAAAGAGGTGGAAAGAGTCAGCCTACTAAATTTACTTATGATGCATCATTTGCAACAAGTAGTCTTTTATTTGACTGGGATCAAATTTCTTTCGACCCAATTGAAAATGTTAATTGGAAAAATGCGGTGGATGTTGGTAACGGTGCTGCCGGTAGATGGGGTCCAGATCAAATCTCCTTTATTAATGCAAACAGGTCAAACTGGCTTGGAAGCAATGGTCAGTCGCCCGTTGATGTCTTAATTAAAGACCAAACCCTACAACAGCACACGTTTGCTGCCACTGGTGGTTCTGAAAAAACAAACTATAGACTATCTGTAGGTCTTTTAGATCAAACAGGTAATGTTGATGATGGAACAAAATTTAAAAGAGCGAATTTTAGAATTAATTTGGACTCACAAATTAATGATAAACTTTCTGTTGGAACAACAATATCATTGGTTAGAGGGGACAAAACTTCAAGAGGTAGCTTAGAGCAAATAACTCTTGGTGGTCCTTTACATACTGTTACTAGAATTCATAACATATTTAGTCCAACTAGAAATGCAAACGGTGATTTGGAAATTGCTTCATCTGCCTTAGCTAATTATGGAGTTGGTCCAGGTACAGGACTTTTAGCAATTGAAACTTGGAAGGATTATAGAAATGCTCAGAGAATTACTAATAATGTACTTGCTAACGGATATATAGCGTATTCTCCCATCGAAGGTCTTACTATTAAAGGTACTGCTGCTGTTAACTATCTAGGAACAAGCACATATGATTTTCTTAAAAATCCAAAAAACTATTTTTCTGATGGTACATTTTATAATACTCAACCTGCTACTGTATCTACTAGAGAAAATTCAGAATTTTACACTGAAACTTATTTTGCCACAATTAATTATGAAAAATCATTTGGTGATTTAAATTTCAAAGCACTAGCAGGGTATCAGCAAGAGGAAAATAGAGTTACTAATTTCCGCGCTACAAGAGATGGTTACTTAAGTGAAACAGTTCAAGTGTTAGATTCTGGAGGGCTTGGAAACCAACAAAATGCAGGTTCAGAAACAGGATTTTCAGTTCAATCGGTATTTGCAAGGTTTGACTTTGATTATAAAGACAAGTTTCTTTTCCAAGCTAATGTTAGGTCTGATGGTAGCTCAAGATTTAAAAATAATAAATGGGGTAGTTTCCCTTCTTTCTCTGCTGGATGGATTTTATCAGAGGAAGATTTTATTCCAGATACTTTTGAATTCTTAAAGTTAAGAGCATCTTACGGTGAACTAGGAAATGCAAATATTGGTAACTTTGAATTTGCACAAAGATTAAGTTTGTCTGAAGCTTACAACTTTAGCACTCCTGGTGGAGATGGCTTTATCGCTCCTGGTGTTGGACAGACTACAATAGGTAACCCTAACCTTAGTTGGGAAAAAGCCAAAATAACAAACATTGGTTTTAACTCCATTTTATCTAATGGATTGGGTTTTGATTTTGAATACTTTATTAGAAAGACAGATGATATTTTATACAATATTCCTATTAATGTACTTACAGGTTTTACATCTCAGACCTCTAATGCTGCCTCTATGGAAAACAAAGGGTGGGAGGCTAATTTAAGGTACAATAGAACTTTTGGAGACTTGAAGGTTCAATTAAGTGGTCAACTTTCGAAAGTTGAAAACACTGTTACCGATCTTAACCCCAAAGTTGACGGCGGAGATGTAGATAGAATATTGTATGAGACTAGAATTTTAGGAGAAGGATTTCCTTTCTTAGCTTATTATGCTGTTAAAACAGATGGCCTAATAACAGGTACACCAAATGCGGCTAATGCTGAGTTAGGTGCTCAAGCAGGAGACCTTAATTTTGTTGATGCCAACGGAGATGGTCAAATAAATTTAGATGACAGACAAGTTTTAGGAAAAGATATACCAACCTATACTTATGGATTTCAACTAGGTCTTCAATATAAGAATTTTGATTTGGCTGCGATTTTCCAAGGTGAAGCGGATGTTCAGTATTTTGGACAGTTTGAGCTTTGGAATCCAGATTTCGGTGGTGTTGTTACTTGGAAAAAATGGATTACTGATTCTGTAACTAACAATCCAAGTGGAACTTTTCCAAGAGCAGGTAGTACAACATCATCTTTCAGATATCAAAGTGATTTCTTTTTATATGATAGAGACTACTTAAGACTTAAGAATTTACAGATTGGATATAATATTCCAACTGATAGTCTACCTATTGATGGTTTAAGACTATTCTTTAACGCAACAAATTTGTTGACGTTTACGAGCATTCCTTTAGTAGATCCAGAGCAAAGATCTGGTGCTGCTACAACCGCTGACCCAAGGTTAGGTGAGCAGGGATGGTCAAACAGACCGAATGCAACTTATCCTAATCAAAAGACAATTTCATTCGGATTATCTGCTAAATTTTAATAAACTAAATACTATAAATAAATAAATAAATATGAGAACAAATAAAATAAATAATTTCATTTACGGGTTATTAGCAGTGTTTGCACTGACACTAACTTCGTGTGATAAGGATTTTTTGGAAAAAACCGATCCCGGTAGTGGGAGTGTTGACGGTTTCTTCCAAGGTGAAGATGAATTTGTTTTAGGTGTCAACGGTGTGTATAATTCATTATATGCAGCTGGATACTTTACAAATTTTTGGGGAGGAAATTATTTTCATATGCATATGGAATTTGAAACTTTATCAGACAACGGTGTTGGACAAGACTGTGGTTGGAGAGGGTATGCAAATTTTGCGTGTGGTATAATGACTCCTGCATCTGGTGGTATTACTTGGTATAAGTGGAACTATGGTTTGGGAGCAATCTCAAAGATAAATCAACTTTTAGCTTTGATACCAAATGTAAACTTTTCAGCTGGTATGGCAACAAAGTGGGAAGCTGAGTTAAAATACTTACGTGGTTTCCTTTATGCTGATATGGCTGATTTATATGGTGGTATGCCAATAATAACTGAGCCAATTGATGCTAATGAGGCTGATGCTATTACAAGATCAACACAAGCTGAGACATATGCTCAAGCTATTTCTGATCTTGATTTTGCTATCGCAAATCTTGACACTAAACCAAATAATGATGAATACGGTAGGCCTACTAAGCAAGCCGCACTTATGGCTAAAGGGTTAGCAGAATTAAACCAGAAGAAGTTTTCTGAGTCTGCCACAACTTTTGGTCAACTTGTTGCACTTGAAGGTCCTGATGTAGGCTTAGTAGATAATGATGTTTGGGAAGGATTAAATAGAGGAACTCAAGAAACTTCTAAAGAAATCATTTGGTCAATGAAAGCTGGTCCTGGTAATGAAGGTACTGGTGACTACATCCCTTATGGTGTTGCTGGTGACGGAGATTACAATGGATGGTCTGGAATTAAGTTTACTCAAGATGGTGTTGATGCATTCGAAATGCATGCTACAGGTCTTCCAATTACAAACCCTGCATCAGGTTACGATGCTGATAATCCATTAGAGGGAAGAGATCCAAGGATGAGAAAAACTTTCTACTTTGAGGGTGATGAATATTGGGGAGGAACAATTGGTGATGTCGCTTTCGGAGCTGTTTGCTGTAATGGTAACTTAAAAGCTCAGTCAAGTGTTGGTATTGCTCCTGTTTTTCCAAGAAAAACTACTACTTACACTCAAGAGCAAAAAGCTCAAATGGCAACTATTGAATATGGTTCACCAATTGACTTAAATCTATTTAGATATGCAGATGCCCTTTTACTTTACGCAGAAGCATTAAATGAAGGTGGACAAACTGCTCAAGCTTTAGCCCCTTTAAATCAAGTTAGAACTAGAGCTACAATGCCTGCCATTGCTGCTGGTCTTTCACAAGCTGAAATGAGAGCTAAAATTTTACATGAAAGAAGAGTAGAACTCTATCTTGAAGGTAAAAGATATTTTGATCTTAGAAGACAAGGTATGTTAATGGAGACTATCAATAACAACCAAGGCTGGGATCTTCACGGTGGAGCAAACTATAAATCTCACTATGATTTATGGCCAATCCCATCTGAGACTACTGATAACAATCCTAATATAGCACAGAACCCAGGATATTAATCCTGATAAAAATAGATTGTTATTTAGACAGTTTTAGTTTATTAATTTTGAAAAGAGATAGAGAATTTAGGTTCTCTATCTTTTTTTTCTTTTGTTTCTTCTAATTATGAGGATTTTCTATTTTATAATTTTTTTTATTTTTTCTGTCTTACAGGCCCAAAATCAAACAAAATTTACAGACGTAACTAAGGAGGCTGGAATCGATCATATCTTTGACGTATATCAGGGCTTGTTTGGTGGTGGCGTCGCTGTTTTCGATTACAACAACGATGGCTATGAAGATTTACTCCTTACAAGTGGACAGGGTAAAGACATACTTTATAAAAACAATGGAAATGGTAAGTTTTCAGACGTTACAGAGGAGGCAGGTCTTGTACAGGACCTCTTGACCGTGACAACTGGTGTTTCGACTGCGGATATAAATAAAGACGGTTTTATTGATATTTTCATTACGACAATTGCTGCACAAAAGGAGAAATCCTCAAAGATAAAAACCCTCTCTAATAATTTACTTTACTTAAATACAGGACAGGGCACTTTTGTTGAAAAAACTGAAGAATATGGTATAAAAGATAAAAACTTTTCCACTTCTTGTTCTTTTGGAGATATTAATGCAGATGGTTATCCTGATTTATTTGTAGCTAACTATTTTAAGGAATTTTACTTTGAGCAAGCTCTTTTTGGAACTCATAACCTTGCTATTTTAAATCATTATAGTATTAATGAAGAATACGAGCCGGGAAACGACGAACTCTATTTAAATATGGGAGGAAAGTCTTTTAAAAATGTATCAAATTTTTTAAAATGCAATCCAGGATACGGTTTTGGAGCAGTTTTTACCGATGTCGACAATGATAATGACCTAGACATTTATTTAGTAAACGATTTTGGAGAAAATAATGAACCAAACCAAATATTAATTAATCAATATCCAAAATTAGATTTTGAAAATAAAAGCAAGGAATTAAAGCTTAATGTTGGCTTAAAATCGATGGGAGTTGGAGTAGGTGATTATAATAATGATTCGTATTTAGATTATCATGTCACAAATATTTTCGCAGGCCCCTTCATGGTTAACAGAGGTAAGGACAAGTCATTTGTTAATTTAGCTCCAAATATTGGCACCGGAATCAATAAAATAGAAGGCTATAAGGATAGCAAACAAGTAATAATAGGTTGGGGAAGCCTATTTGTTGATTATGATCATGACAAAGACTTAGATTTATTTAATTCAAATGGTCCGATAAATCCAATGACAAATAGAATTCCAAATATTTTGTTTGAAAATAAAGGTCGTTTTTTTGATGTATGTAGGGATTCTGGTCTAATGGATTTTGGAATTGGTAGAGGATCTGTTCACTTTGATTACGATAATGACGGAGACCAAGACATTTTTGTAGTAAATCAAAAACCAGTTTATGACATGACCTACAGAGGGGGTATTGTTAAGTCAAAGCTATACAGAAACGATAATAGTAATAACTTAAACTGGTTGAAGGTTAAATTAAATGGTAAAGATGCCACTACCAGAGGCCTTGGTTCAAGGGTGAAAATATTTCTAAAAGATAATTTACAAATGGTAAGGGAAGTAGATGGAGGATCAAGCCACGCCTCTCAGAACACTAGTATAGTTCATTTTGGTTTAGGTGAAAATACTAAAATTGACTCTCTTTCTATAACTTGGCCAGGGGGAAAGACACAATATTTAGTTGATATTTCTTCGAATCAATTGTTGGAAGTGGATGAAATAGACGAAATAATAGACTACTCTCTCTGGGACCGCCTTTTAAATTATTTTAATAGAGATTAAATGTTTAGATCCCCCTTTTTTTCGCTTTTAATTCTGCAGCACTTGACTTTTTATAGTCAAAATATTTTCACAGATATTACCAAAGAATCAGGGATTGACCACATTTATAATATTTTTGAAAGTGGCGGTTTTGGAGGAGGAGTAGCGGTTTTTGATTTTGATAGTGACGGTTTCGAGGATTTATATTTGGCTGGTGGAAAAAAATCTGGAGTTTTATATAAAAACAACGGGGATTCGACTTTTTCAGACGTTACGCTCAGTGCAGGACTTGTTACAAGTGATATTATTACTGCAGGTGCCACAACCGCTGATGTTAATAAAGATGGTTATATTGATTTATTTGTAACTACCATAGCAGAGAAAATAAGCAATTCAAAATATAAAAAACTAGCTAAAAACTTACTTTTCTTGAACAAAGGAGATGGAACTTTCAGTAGAGCAACTGAACAATTCAAACTAGACATAAAAAACTTTTCTACTGGTGCTACCTTCGGTGATATCAATTCTGACGGCTATCCTGATCTGTTTATTGGAAACTACTTTAAAGATTTTGTTGGTAATCTAGGGGTTTTAAATGGATTCACAATTAGTGATGATTACAAACCTGGAAATGATGAACTGTATTTGAATATTGAAGGTAAATATTTTAAAAACGTATCATATCTATTGGATGGATGTGAGGCAGGATATGGTTTCGGTGGAGTTTTTTCTGACGTAGACAATGACGGTGATTTAGATCTATATCTAATTAATGATTTTGGGGAACAAAAAGTTTCAAATCAGCTCTTAATAAATGAATATCCAAGATTAAAGTTTACCAATAAAAGCAAAGAAATGAATGCTGATTCTGCAGTTCATGCTATGGGTACCGCTGTTGGAGACTATAATAATGATGGATGGATGGATTATCAAGTAACGAATATCTTTTCAGGCCCATTACTTGTAAATAGAGGTAATACAGAGGGTTTTCTTGATCTTTCAAACGAATTAGGTGTAGGTATAGATATAATTGCATCAAAGGCAGGCCCATCAACAGCTGTAATCAGTTGGAGTCCAGTATTTTTAGATTACGACAATGACCTAGATCTTGATTTATTTAATTCTATAGGTGGAATAAACCCCCCAACCATGTATTTGAAAGATTTTTTGTACGAAAACATGGGAAGGGTATTTAAGGTAAATGAAAATTCTGGAATTATTGATTATGGTATAAGTAGAGGGACTGTTAAGTTTGATTTTGATAACGACGGGGACTTAGATTTGTTTGTAGTTAAGCAAACACCACTTTGGAAGGATTATAACTCGAAAGAGAGAGTTAAATCCAAATTATTTAGAAATGATTCAAAAAATGATAATAATTGGCTAAAAGTGAGTTTAAATGGAAATGAGTCGACCAGTAGAGGTCTTGGAGCAAGAGTAAAGATTGTATGTGCTGGCAATAGTCTAATGAGAGAAGTTGATGGAGGTTCGAGTCATATTTCTCAAAATACTTCTATTATCCACTTTGGTCTAGGGGATTTGAATAAAATTGACTCTTTAGTCGTTACTTGGCCTGGTGGAAAAAAACAAATACTTACAGAAATTCCGATTAATGAGCACATTAATATTGATGAAATTGAAAGTAAAGAAGAATCATTTATAGATTGGATAGTTAATTTTTTTAATTTTGCATCATGATACAACTTTCAAGAATTTTTCTCATATCTCTACTGGTACTTTCATGTTCAAAAAAAGTAAAATATATTGATAAAGAAATTAATATTAATGTAGTCCCTTTACCAAAGAAAGTTGAGGTAGTAGAATCAAATAAATACATTTTACTTCCGAAAAAAATTAAGGTATTTATTGATTCCGATGAAACGAAAAATTTATTTGATTTAATTTCAAAAGATTTTAAAAAACTTAATTATTCTAATTCATTCGAACTTATTACAAATAAGAATAGATCTGATTTATCTCTAGAAATTGACAATGAACTTGGCGAGGAAGAATATGAAATTGCAGTAAAAAATAAAATCGAAATTAAAGGAGGTTCACCTAGTGCTATTAAAATAGCTAGATCTACGCTTTTGCAATTATCAGAAAATGATAAAGGAAGAATAGCTTTTCCAATTATAAATTTAAAAGATAGCCCTGATGCTGGATACAGAGGGCTACTTATAGATTTAGCCAGAAAGTGGCACAAAGCTGAAACAATCTATAAATTAATCGACCTTGCATCTTTCTATAAATTAAATTATTTGCAATTTCATCTAACGGATGATCAGTTGTTCACTTTTCCTTCAGAAAACTTTCCAAAACTTCAAACAATAGACAAACACTACACTAAGGAGGAGCTTTTGTCCTTTGTTGATTACGCCTACCAAAGAGGTGTCGTGATTGTTCCTGAAATCGATGTTCCAGGTCACTCTATGCAGTTTGTGAAAAAATATCCCGAAATATTTTCAATATCTGATGCAGAAAGTGGAGGTGAAGACCTTTTTGGTGGCAGAGTAGATTTTGTTAATGTTTTAAACATGGGTAAAGAAGAAGTTTACACTTCTCTTGAAAAGTTATTTATTGAGGTTATGGACATTTTTCACACCTCTCCATATTTTCATCTTGGAGCTGATGAGGCAAATCTAAAACTAATTGTTGATGACCCGGATGTAAAAAAATTCATGAAAAAAAATAATTTAGGAAATGATGTGCACGAACTTTACAGATACTTTATTGTTAGAATGAATGATTTCTTTAAGGGTAAAGGAAAGCAAATGTTTGTTTGGGAGGGCTTTTCTAGAAATGGTAAAATTGAGATTCCGAGAGACATTACCGTATTTGAGTTTGAATCATTATACAACTTGCCCAATCATCTAGTAGAAGACGGTTATAAATTAGTTAATACGTCATGGAAGCCATTATACGTTGTTCGAAGTGGAAATCCTGATCCTAACGTCTTACCTTTGAAATGGGGACCAGAGCGAATTTATGAATGGAACATGTGGAGATGGGAAACTTGGTACTACAAATCACCTGCATACAAAAAGCCAATTCAATTAGATAGAAATAAAAACGTAATTGGTGCTCAGATGTGTTCATGGGAGCAAACAGACGAAAGCGAGGTTCCTAGTCTGAGAAAAAGGTTGCCTTCCTTTGTCGAGAGAATTTGGAATGTTGATAAAAAAGTTGAGTTTGATGTTTTCTTTGAAAAAGTTAACAAAACAGATATTGTTTTATCTGAAATTATTAATGACAAGTCACAGGATTCACTACTAATTGGATTTAATATAATCGGTGATGCTAATGGTAATCCACTTAGGGAACCTTTAGATTAGTTAAAAAATTTTCTTTTGTAGTTAGATTTATGAAGTTGAATAAAATATGTTTTTTACCTTTTGTTTTTTTGTTTTCAATTGTACAGCAAGAAATCCTTTTTGCTCAAGACCATTCTATTGCTAGAACCTGGAATGAGGTCATTTTAGAATCCATTAGAAATGATTTTGCAAGACCCACAGTACACGCTAGAAACCTCTTTCATATGTCAGCAATGACGTATGATATATGGACAATATTTAACAAAAAATCAAAACCTTATTTTTTAAATCAAAATAAAAATGGTGTTTATATATCATATGAAGAGACATCTTATGAGAAAGAAAATGAAAAAGCTCTTCATGAAGCTATCAGTTATGCTTCCTACAGATATCTCTATCACAGATATGAAGTGTCACCTAAATTCAAAAAAACTAAAGATTTAATAGACTCTGTTTTTTGTAGTCTAGGATATGATCCAAATTTCAAATCAACTAATTATAAAGATGGTAGTTCTGCTGCGTTGGGTAATTATATCGCTAAACAAGTAATAGACTATGGATGGAGGGATGGTTCAAATGAGAAATATTTTTATACAAATCTTTTTTATGAACCTGTGAATCAACCTTTAATACTTAAAAATCCTGGATCACAAGAAATAAAAGACCCTAACAGATGGCAACCCCTTGCTTTTGAAAAATTTATTGACCAATCGGGAAATGAAATTCCTGGCTCTGTTCCGCCTTTCCTCGGCCCAGAATGGGGATTAACATGGCCATTTAGTTTAGATAAAAGTGACTTAAAATTAATGAATAGAGATGATTTTAATTTTCCTGTTTATTATGATCCAGGGCCTCCTCCTGAATTTTTAGATTCAGATTGTAAAATAAATAGTGAGTTTTGGTGGAATCACAGTTATGTTTCAATATGGAGTTCTCACCTAGACCCTAATGATGGTGTCTTGTGGGATATTTCGCCTGGAGGAATTGGTAATTTAGATTTTTCTAATATTAAATACAATGTAGAAAGTTTAAAAGGAATTTATAGTAGATATGATGGAGGTGATTTTTCCAATGGTTATAAAATCAATCCAATTACAAATAAGCCCTATGAGAAACAACTTGTCCCAAGGGGTGACTATACTAGAGTTATTGCTGAATTTTGGGCTGATGGTCCAGACTCTGAAACCCCTCCAGGTCATTGGTTTACAATTCTAAATTACGTCTCTGACCATAATGAATTCGATTTAAAATTTGAGGGAAAGGAAAAATTAACAAATTTAGAGTGGGATATAAAAGCCTATTTTATATTAGGAGGTGCTATGCACGATGCAGCTATAGCAGCATGGGGAATTAAAGGTTTTTACGACTATATAAGGCCTATAAGCGCAATAAGGATGATGTCTGATTATGGTCAATCATCGGATCCAAACATAATAAATTACAATCCTCTTGGAATTAAACTTGAGAAGGGATATGTTGAGCTTGTAAACAAAAAAGATAGATTGGCTGGAAAAAGAAAAGAAAATATAGGTAAGATAAAGCTTCGTGCTTGGAAAGGACACGATTATATCTCAAATACTGAAACCGATAATGCAGGAGTGGGGTGGATATTAGCCGAAAATTGGTGGCCTTACCAAAGACCAACTTTTGTTACACCAAATTTTGCCGGATACATTTCAGGTCATTCAACTTATTCAAGGGCAGCCGCAGAGGTGCTAACTCTTCTAACGGGTAGCGAATACTTTCCTGGAGGGATGGGAGAATATACAGCAAAGAAGAATAAATTTTTAGTTTTTGAAGAGGGTCCAACTAGAGATATAAAAATTCAATGGGCAACTTATCGCGATGCAAGTAATCAGTGTAGCTTGTCTAGAATCTGGGGTGGTATCCATCCTCCAGTTGATGATTTACCAGGAAGAGTAATAGGAGAAAAAATTGGTATCAAAGCATTTGATTATGGAAAATCTTTTTTTCAAAAATAAATTACTTAAATCACTTATTTACATTTATTTATATAAATATATTAAATTAAAACTTTAATATTTTTATTTGTATTAGTATTGAATTTTTTTATATCATCGACAAAAATTGTGAGTCCTTTTCCTAGTCCAAATTTTTTACCATTTTCATCCCATACAACATCTATTTTTCTGCCTTGATAATTTATATTTTTTACAGCGAACCATTCCCAATTATCTGGTATTAATGGATTAATTTCTATCGTATCATTTAATTTAGGTTTGATTCCCAAAAGATCATTTAGAACTAAGTCACAAAAACTTGAATGATTATAATCTTTTCCCCTCTCAACACCTCCTTTGTCTTCTGACCAGGTTTCATTTTCCCATTCTTTTAGCCTAGTTCTAGAAATCCAGTCTCCTGTAAAAGGATTTAAATTTTCATCTATCCAATTTTGTTTCTCTCCTATTTCATTTGTTATTTTATGACTTTGAGCATATTGTAACAAAAGCGAATAGTAGTCATCCTTTGAAATACTCTTATTTTTAGAATAATTGTTTAAATAGTTTGCAAGTGCCTTTAATGTCTGAGTAGTAGCAAAAGGCCAAGAAGGCCCATTCCATTGACATTCGTGCCCATTATAACTTATTTTAAAATAGGGATGTGAACGTTCAGTAACTGTTAGTCCATAGGGCGCTGAAAACCCAAGAGTATCTTTTAATTTTTCCCAGGCCAAGGAATATTTAGGTTTATCATCAGGTAAGTTGAAATACCACGGCACATACCCAATTAATTCTCTAACATTTAAAGGTTTAGTAGTTTCGTTATAATCCTTAGGTAATACAGTAAAAAAACTTAGTTTTTCGTTCCATAAGCGACCTTGCAATTGTTCTTTTATTTTTTCTGCTTTTTTTTCAAATTTTTTTTCAATTTCTATTTCATTTTTTAAGTGTGCTATTTTTGAAATTGCTCTTGCATCACCATACATATAACTGTTAATAGTAGGTCTTATAGCATCAACTGCTGATTTTTCAACTCCTCCATTTAAAATCCTTCCACTAATGGTATACTCCATTCCGTCTTTTTCATCCCATTGCCAAAAAAGTGATTTATTATTTCCCTTTCTAGTTTTCTCCCAATCATTGTAATTATTGATTAGAGATTGTAACTGACTAAATAACAGTGAATCATTTCTGTGAATTTTATTAAATGCAAGGGTCGCATCTGCTATCCAAAAACTGTACTGTCTTATTCCGTCTCCAGAATTTTTTAACCAAAAATTTATATAATCTGAGATATATTTAGGATCTCTTAACCATCTTCCTTCATAAATATGGTGTGCGGCGGGACAATTAATTGTATTATGTTTTTTTGACCAATATACTTTTGGTAAAAATTCAGTAATTACAAAGCCATCGGTTGTAGATTTTATGTGTTTTCTATATGTCCACCATCTGAAGTAGTAGTTTTCCTCAACTACTTTGTCTGGTATTTCAATGATTGGAATATTTTCTGATAAAAAATTATAGGCATTTTTATTAATAATGTGCTGGCTGTATAATTCATTGTCATTTTTGTTGAATTTTTCGACATATTCTTTTAAAAGATTTTCGTTAATGATACTATTTTTAGAAGACTGAATATTAAATTTTCTATTTGAACATGATCTTAAAAAAATCGATATAATTAAAATCTTAATGGAGAGAAAAAATGCTCTTTTATTCATTTTCAGATTTTAAATTCTTCTTTTACCAATCAACTAATGGAGAAGGGTAGTAGTTTATTTTTCTTTCTTCCCATAAAAATCGATGACTAGCAATTCTGCTTATAAAATCTTTCCATTTCCTTTTGCTTGGATTAGTCCAGCCAATTTCAGAGTATGCAGGTAATCTAGGGAAGGTAAGGTAATCTATATCGTCTGAAGTTGATATTGTTTCTGACCATAGTGGTGCTTCAATACCTATAATTTTACTTTTTGATATTTGTGGGAATTCCTCCTCTATTTTCCAATCATAAGCAGTTTTTAAGTTAATATATCCTGGCCAGTTAAGCCCCAATTTGGTTAGACTGTCATATTTAATATCCAAATACATTTTAGAGGCTGGAGATATTAAAACACCACCACCTTTCTTCATTCCAATTCTAATATTTTTTAAGCCTTTATCTTGGTGTTTTAAATCCTCAATATTTTTAACTACTTTATCTTTTTGTGTTATGTTCCATAATTGTAAAACTGTATTTGGGGTAATATCACCAACCCCAATATCATCCCAACCAATGACTTTCTTACCATATTTGTTTACAATTTGAGATGTTTTTGAAATAAAATCTAAGTAATCTGCGGGTTTTGTGACATGCGACTCATCTCCACCAATATGAAAATATTCTCCTGGGGTAATTGCGGAAACCTCTTTTATAACATCATCAATAAATTTAAAAGTATAGCTGTTGTTACAAAGAGTACTAAAGCCAACATTAGTTCCCGTATATGCTTTTTTTACTTTCCCGTCACAATTCAGATTTGCATAGGATGACAAAGCCGCATTTGTGTGCCCAGGGATATTGACTTCAGGAATAATGGTTATAAATTTATTTCTAGCATATTTTACTATATCCTTGTAATCCTCTTGTGAGTAGTATCCTCCTTTACCACCTCCAACTTGTGTTTTTCCTCCAATAAGGGTGAGTTTAGGTCTAGATTTAATCTCAATTCTCCAGCCTTGGTCATTTGTTAATCCAAGATGTAAATAATTAATCTTATAGTCAGATATCAAATCAATAAATCTTTTCAACTGATCAACATTAAAAAAATGCCGAGAAACATCAAGCATAGTTGATCTAAATTTGTATTCAGGATAGTCTAAAATCTTTCCTGTTGGAATAAAGTTTGGATGTTCTTTGTTTTTTCTAAGTTCAATCAATTGTTTTAGAGTTTGCCAACCCCTATAAACACCCTCACCATTACTTGATTTAATTAAAATAGATTTTCTATCTATATCTAGAAGATAGGCCTCATTACTCTCTGATTTAAACTTTTCATCAATTTCTATAACTAAATTCCCTCTGTTAGTACTTCTTTTAATTATTTTAATATCGCTTTTTGTCAACTCTTCCCACTCCTTTTTAATAATATTAGCTATTTCCAATTCACTATTAATATTAATTAATAAAATAGAGTTGATTTCAAGAGCGCTTTCATATGACTCAATGTTATTAGGGTAGGGTACAAACTCTGTTTTTTCTATCGAATCAATCAATGGTGCTTTTTTGGCACATGAAACAATTAAGCAAATTAAAACTATAAGTATTCTATTTTTCATACTTAATTTTTTATAAAACAATTCCAAGAGGTTCTGTGTCTTTCCATTTTCCTCTTGTAAAATCTGGAAAATTTTGAGGATTTCCTCCACTATCTATGGACTTTGCACTTAATGGTGTTACTGCACTCCAAAATGCCCCCTCGTAAACATTTTGATCAAGTGGTTCCCCCTTTTGTAAACATTCTATAACTCTGTACATCATTATACCGTCCATACCACCATGCCCACTGTCAGCAGTTTTTTCGTTCAATTTCTTGTAAAGAGGGTGATCGTATTTTTCATAAATCTCTGACAAATCTTTTCCCTCAATCCAAGGAAAGTAACCTATTGAATTTTGGTTTTCTTCAGAGTCAAAAAACACTCTTGTAGGAAAACCAGTAAGTGCACCCATTGTTCCCTGTATAAGATTATGTCGAGTGTATGGCCTAGGACTTGTCTCATCCCATTGAATCATAATTGTTTTTCCGTAAGTTGTTTGAATTATAGAAGTATTTATATCACCATTTTTAAATTCCAAGTTATTCCATTCATGATTTTTATCGAAATATTTTTTGGCCATTAAATACCTTCCTTTAGAAGGTGATGATAAAGAAACTATCTTATTAAAGTTGTCTTTCTTTCTAGCCAAGCTCATATATTGAGCCACCGGACCAAGCCCATGAGTTGGGTATAAGTTTCCTGTATTTTTTGAATATTGTTTTGTTCTCCAAGACCCTGTTCCAGGGTGGCCATCGTAAGAAGTTTCATCCTTTTGAAACATTTGAGCTCTTAAATCGTGAATATAAGAAGCTTCTCCGTGGATTAAATCTCCAATTAATCCTTTCCTACATATATTTAAAAACATTAACTCTTCTCTACCATAGTTTACGTTTTCGAGCATCATGCAATGTTTACGTGTTTTCTCAGAGGTATTAACAATTCCCCAAAGGTCTTCAATTGTGTTTGCCAGCGGAACCTCTACGAAAGCATGGGAGCCCAGCTCCATGGACTTTATAGCCATCGGAGCATGATTATCCCAATTAGTTGAAACAAAAACGACATCAGGTTTAGTCTCTTTGATCATTTCAATCCACAAATTATCTTTTCCCCAATACCCCTTAATAGATTCTTCTGAATTTAAAGAGCTTATAGTTTCCTTAACCCGAGCTTCGTATAGGTCAGAAACTCCTACAATTTTAGTTCCTTGAAAACTATTAAAGTTTCTTGCATGGATTCGCCCTCTATCTCCAACACCCACAAATGCCGCTTTTATTTCACGTATTGGATTGGCTTTAAAGCCTCCCATATATGTCTGATTATTATTTTTTATCTCTGTTTCACATGAGTTTAGAAGATGAAATCCACTAAAGGATAGCCCTGCAATGGAAGCTTGATTGATAAATTTTCTTCGTTTCATATCTAAAAATTTATTATAATTCTACTTTTTTTATAATTACTAATGATGGGTCAAATGGATAACGTCCAAAATCTTTTCCGTAAATAGCCATTCCGCCTTCGCCAGTTGTTTCAAGAATAACTTTTATGAATCCATTTTTTTTAGATTCGATTAATTCATCCCCAGAGACTGGAATCTTTACCAAGTATCCATATGACCCAGCCTCTTTCAGAAATGGCCTTTCCTCTTCTGGTCTTTCCCAATAATCCTTATCTTTTATCTTAGGTGAATATATTTTTTGATTATGCCAAGATAGAATTCCTCTGTGGTCAGCAGGATCATCAACTAAAATTTTTTTTAATTTTCTTTTATCGTTAATTGATATATTAATTTCGGAAGGAAACATTATTTCATCTGTCATTGGATAAGAATTTGGATTTTTGTGGGGACTAACCTTTGAACCTCTCATATAGTCGATTCCTGTTTCATCATATTCTTTTTCCTTGTCTTTGTCATAAAGTCGCTTAGATGACGCCTCAACAATGAAGTAAGCTTCTTTGTTGCCAGCCAAGTCTAAATTTGACGGAACTGATATTTTAAATTCAAAAAAGCCTTTACCTGTTCCATTTACTTTAAGCCCATCTAGCACCTCCCATTTCCTTTTACTCCATTTAGATGACGAGTATTCCTCTACAGGTATTGAGTAAACGAATGTCTTTGGTATTTTAATTTCTGATTTTACAACCAAATGCATAAAGTTTCTATGAATAATTTTTCCTTCTTTGTTTTTAAGAGTAAAATTAATCTTTGATAGTCCAGAGTATTTAGAGGTCTTTATTTCGATAGGGGAGACGGATTTGTTCATCCAAGGAGAATAGTCAATCTTTAGTACTCCTTTATCAATTTCCTTTTCAATTCCCACGTAGTCTAAGTGAAGCATTTGATAATGTAAGAATAGTTCGTTACCATAATTTTTATTAGTCATTGAAGACAGATAGATTGGTATTTCTATATTTTCATTACCCTTAACAGTCCGGGTTATATCACCACCATTAGATACATAAACATATGAGTGTAAGTCATTTAAACTCATACCATTAAATATATTGTTTAATCCTGTATCTTTCTCACTTCTGTCATATTTCCAGTACCCATTCCATTCATTTATGACATCATGATGTTCAGTGTATAGCCAACCAGCGACTTCAGGAAATTTTCTAAAGCTATTCATCATTCTATGGTAATCATAACTCCAATCTACATCTCCAGTGCTTCCACTGTATCCCCAAACATTACCACATTCAGAGTTTAAAAAAGGCTGATTCTCTTGTTTGAATCCATTATAATATAAATGATTTCCACCTTTAAAGTTTTTTTCAACCTGATCTTTTAAATAGTCTTCCCAATCATATCCAGGTAAATAGGCGTGCCATGAGTTTAAATCTGTAGCAGTGTGTAAGCCTCCGCAGCAAAGCGAATTGTCCTCAATCAATCTTGATTGGTCTAAACCCTTTGCTTTATAATACATAGATGTTACCCAATTATATGTCTCAGGAAGAATATTTTCATTATTATTTTCATCTTTTGTTTTTAAACCCCATTGTTCGTTGAAAATAACCCAAGAAAATATTGAGGGATGATTGTAATCTCTTTTGATCATTTCTTCTAATGTATATTCAGACTCATTCCTCATAAATTTATCTGGTTCCCCCCATGAGTTTGGTAGATCTTCAACTACTAAAATTCCCAATTTGTCTGCCCAATATAATTTTCTTGGAACTTCTAACTTTATATGTACTCTTATCCCGTTTAATCCAATTGATTTACTCCTGAGAATTTCTTCTTTCATAAAATTATCAGTTGGGAACGTATAATATCCATCAGGGTGATATGACTGATCTAAAGCTAATTGAAGGTATATTGGTTTATTATTTAAAGCAACATATGGATGCTCAGTGCCTGGTAAATTCATTGTAGAAATTTTACGCATTCCAAAATAAGATTCTACAATGTCGTTATCAAGCTTAACTTCAACTTCATATAAATAAGGATCATCTAAGGTCCATAATCTCATTTCCTGAATATCTATATCAAAACTCATTTTTAGCTGGCCTGTTTTGATACTTGTTTTCTTTTCAATAAATCCGTTTTCAGTTTTAATTTTAATATTTAAAGACAATTCCTTAGTTGCATGTTTATCGAGATAAGCTTTGATATTTACTTTCTTATTATCAATATCAGGTGTGAAATGAACAGCATCAATAAAATTATTACCTCTAGCTTCAAGATATATAGTTTGCCATATACCTCTTGCGTTTCCATAACCCTGTTTTCCATATAATGCATATCCTCGTTTAAATTTTCTTGGATCTCCAGCATCATCATCTACTCTTATAACAAGATTTTGAGTCTTTCCGTAATTCAAAAAGGGAGTTAAATCAAATGAGAAGGGGACATATCCACCTTGGTGACTACCAATGAATTGACCATCAAGCCAAATACTTGTTTCCCAGTCAGAGGCGCCAATTGTTAGATATGTTTTTTTTGATTTCCAATTTTCAGGTACAATTATTTTTTTTTTATACCATCCGATATCGGCTTCATCATTTAATTGTGAAAGTTTAGAACCCCATGGAAAAGGAACATTAATTTCCTTCTCAAATTTAGTTTTGGAGTTGAACCAATTATTCGAAATACCAATGTCATTTGAATCGAATTTAAATTCCCAAGTACCATTCAAATTAATCCACTGCGGTCTTTTAAAATCGGGTCTAGGGTGTTCTGGTAAAGGGATTTGTCCTGTAGCAAAACTCATTCCCAATATTATAAGCAAAAAATATCTCATTATTTAATCAGCCCCATTTACAGATTCAGTTAAATTTTTAATCAATTCAACTTCCTCGTTTGAAAATGGTTCTCCGTTTGGATAAAAAATGTCATGGTGCCACTTTTTAGGAGGTCCGGTGTAAGTTGAATCCCAACTCTTCCAAGGATAAATTGTATTTGTTTTCCCAGAGACAAAACCCCAGTTGTATGCTCCTATCCGGTTTTCTTTGAAAAGGGGTAGCATATTTTCTAAAATATTTCCATTTTCTCTTGCAACGTATTCAGTACAAACAATGGGTCTTCCATAAACTTTAAGCTGGTTTATTCTACTAATTTCAACTTCAAGATTATCATATCCGTGATATGAAATAAAATCAGAGTTTTTTAATATGAGCTGCTCAAGTGGAAGAAGATTTTCAAATTTATCCCAAGGTATACTGTGGTCGAATATTCCGACTGTTATTGGTTGTGAAGGATTAAGTTCTCTAACCCATCCAAATGTTTTCTCTAATAGCGGTAGAGTATATTTCCTTTTTTCCTTCCCAGTTGGTTCCATTTTGTCTCTGTAGTAAAGAGGCAATTCCTCTTCTGTTAGAGTAATTCCAATATTTTTGTATATTTCAAAAACCCTCTCTTTTGAAACTCTTGGGGCTCCGTTGTGCTGTGATGGTTCATTATACAAATCCCAGCATAAAACTCTTTCATCATCTTTAAAGTTTGAAACAATACCTTTGACATATCCTTCAAGTTCGTCGTGTCTATTTATATTAGTTAAAATTTCAACTCCAGGCGATTGGACCCAACCAGAATTGTGAATATGTGGGATTGGTTCTGGTTGTTTACCAAGTTTTGGATATGGATGCCATACATCATCAAAAAAAACAAGCATTGTTTTGATACCGTTTTTGTTGGCGATGTCTAAAAACTTATCTATCCTTTTCAAAAAACCAATCGAATCTTGTTTCCAGAGTAAATCATGCAAAAACACGCGATGTGTATTCATTCCAATGCTTGCAGATAGTTTTAATTCTTTTTCAATTAAATCAATATCAAAACTTTCTTCCTGCCAGAATTCAAGTTGATTGATGGATGAGCTTGTAATAAAATTAGTACCAACAAGCCAAGGTTGGTTGTCATACCAATTCTGTATTTTATTCTTGGACCATCTTAAATCTTTTTTTTCAATATTGGTATTACATGAAAGTAAAAGCAAAATGAATGATGACAAGGTTATTCTGGTAAATAGTTCCATAATGTTAGTTTTTTTACAATCTATTTAAAAACTTTGAATAAGACAATAATTAAATGGATTTATCTCAAATAATTAAATTTAGCTGAAAATCAATTTTAATCCAATATTTAATAATTAAAGTTTTTATACTAACCAATTAGCTGATTATCCGTATGTTAGTTAATTAAAAATTATTATTTATATTAACATTTTAAAACTTTATTTTGAAAAATTCTAAGTATAGTAACAGTCAAGAAATTACAGTAGCTATAGACTGTGTGATTTTTGGTTTTGATTCAGAGAAATTAAACTTATTGTTATGGAGAAGGAAAGTAAATCCTCATAAAGGAGCATGGTCTTTAGTTGGCGAAGTTATTGGAAATGATTTGTCACTAGATAACACTGCTAATGATGTACTTTTCAAATTAACCGGCTTAGAGAACATTTATTTAAAGCAGCTAAAAACATACGGAGAATTAGATAGAGATCCCTTGGAAAGAGTTATTTCAATAGTTTATTTTAGTTTAATTAGAGTTGATGAACTTAGTCTTAAAAAGGTAGAAAATAAAGATGCAAAATGGTTTGCTCTTAATGAGTTACCTGAATTATTTTTGGATCACAAAGAGATGGTTAATGATTCATTAAGTGAGCTCAAAAGAATTGCCAAAGACCAACCTCTGGGATTTGAGTTACTTCCTAAATTATTCACCCTTCCACAATTACAAACTCTTTACGAAAGTATTTACAACACTAAATTTGATTCAAGAAATTTTAGAAAGAAAATCCTTTCTTTAAACATACTTGAAAAAACTAATCTAAAGGATAAATCTAACTCTCGAAAAGGTGCTTTTCTGTTTGGTTTTAAGGAAAACACTTTGATCAATAACCAAAAAAACAAGGACTCATACAACACAAAAGATGTTTTTCAGTTTTGATTAATCAACTTCTTTGGAAGAGTCACACCATAAACACCCATCTTTCCTAAAATTATAACCAATTAGAATGGAATCTTGTCTATTGTCATTGATAATTAAGGATAAAATTTTGTCTGTCCTTTCAATTGTTGAAAAAATTTCTTCAAAAGACTTACTGGGTTTATTATTCCATACTCTTTCTGAAAAAACAGGAAGTCTTTTGCGAAGTACAGGTATTTCGGCCTCTCCAGATTGCTCCCAAGAGCACATTTGACCACCGATAACTTGAGGAGTTTCTTTTAATTGTATTGGTTTATATCCAGGGACGCTTTTAGAAAAATGTTCCCACCTCCATTTGTTCCATTTAAATATCCTTTCAGGAGACCACACAGCCCTTTGAGCCATTTTGTTTTTAACTCCCCCATAAACTGCATATAGAGGAGTCCATGAGGTATTTACAATGGTATATCCATCTTCAATAAGATTTTTTGGGTGATTATAAAGTGTTTCAAATTCAAAAACAATTATGTCTTTTGGTATTTGGATTTTTCCTTCTTTTCTAAAACCCTCCCATACTAACATCTGTTTATCGTATTTTTTTACAATTTCGTTGATTCTAACAATAAAATATCTATATAATTCATGAACATCATCACCTAATTTATTTTTGTTCATAAAGGATTTTACCTCTTTTACATTTTTGTAAAAATCTAATTTAGCTTCGTCTGCACCCATATGAATGAAAGGAGAGTTGTAAAAGACTTCAGCAACCTCAGCAATAATTTGATCAAGCGCTTTATATACTTTTTCATTAGCAATATTTATAACATTAGACTTTTTAATTCCATTATTCACATCAAAAATTTTTGGATATGTTTCAATAAATTGCCTAGAATGACCCGGAACGTCTATTTCAGGAACAATAGTAACACCTCTAATTTTCGCATACTCAACTAATTCAACAAAATCTTTTTTAGTATATGGTCTGTCAGGTGTTGGTAAGTTTGGAAAAGAGTCGGTAGGAAAAACAAAGGCTTGGTCATCAGATAAATGAAGTTGAAGATATTTAATTTTATAGAAACTAGCTAAGTCAATAACATTGCGTATTGATTCTAGGCTGTGCCACATCCTAGAAAGGTCAATCATTAAACCTCTGTATGAGGAATCTGGCATATCAAAAATTTTTGATTTGGGTAAAATAATAGTTTTATTACCCTTTAATTTAATCATTTGAATCAGTGAGGATTTTGCCATTGAGATTGCATTATATGACCCTCCGGTAACAATTACGTTTTTGTCAATTTCGATTTTATAATCCTCATTACTTAAGCTATTGTCAATAATAAAGCTTATATCAGAGTCCACGTTATCTGATTTCTTGAAATTTAAATTTTGAGAGAAAATTATTTTTAAATCGTTGGCAAATAAATCAAAAAACTTTTTAGAATCTTGACCTTGAATAAAAACAGATATAGTGTTTTTTAGTTCCAATGCTTCATTATCCTTATTCTTTATTAATTGTTTTGGTGATGGAATAATCTGAATTTCTGGGTAATATTTTATTGATTTTTGATTATTGCAACTAAAATTGAATAGGAGTAACAAAAAAAAGAATAATTTCAGTTTTAAGTGGCTGTTGTTTTTTTTCATTAATTTCAAAACTATAAAATTTCAAAGTATTCGTTTATTAAAAAACTATTTTATTATGGGAGCAATTTTTAAAACCTATGTAGTTTTATTTTCATTTCTATTTGTATTTTGTAAAAATAAAATGGAAAATTATCAAGTTTTAGATAAAACTAATTTTCAAACTTCAATAGGGGGTCAGAAAACAGATCTTTTTCTCATAGAGAACGAAAATTTAAAAGTATTTGTAACAAATTATGGAGCGAGAATTGTATCCCTGATTGTTCAAGACAGATTTGGAAACCCTCAGGATGTGGTTTTAGGTTTTAAATCTATTGATGACTATCTAAAAGCCAATGAACCCTATCATGGAGCAACTATTGGTCGTTATGCGAATAGAATCTCTAAAGGTGTTTTTTTATTGGACAATAAAAAATATAAACTTCCGGTAAATAATGGAGTAAATCATCTCCATGGTGGCCCAAATGGCTTTCATAATAAAATTTGGAACTTAGTTTCATTAGCTAAAGAAAAAATTGTCATGAGCTTATATTCTGAAGATGGAGAGATGGGATATCCGGGTAATTTGAATGTTGAATTAACATATCAACTGGTAGATAGCCAACTTGAGATATCTTACAACGCCACAACAGACAAGAAAACACCAATTAATCTCACTAATCACTCTTTTTTCAATTTAGCTGGAGAGGGTAGCGGTACAATAAATAATCACATTTTAAAATTAAATTCAGATTTTTTTACTCCCGTAGATTCAACCCTCATACCTTTAGGCGAGAAAAAACCTGTTGATGACTCTCCATTTGATTTTAGAACCCCTAAACCAATTGGCGCAGAAATTGACTCTGGTGACGAGCAAATTTTTTATGGAGGTGGATACGACCATAATTTTATTTTAAATAATCCACATCAAGATACACTATCTCTTGCTGCATCTGTTTTGGAACCCACCAAAGGGATTAGAATGGAAATTTTTACTACTGAACCTGGAATACAATTTTATGGGGGAAACTTTATGGATGGTTCTGATATTGGAAAATATGGGAAGAGGTTTTTGTATCGTGAATCATTTGCACTTGAAACACAACATTATCCAGATTCTCCTAATAATCAAAGTTTTCCAAATGTTTATTTATTACCAACAGAAACATATAAATCTTCCACTATTTATAAGTTTACGATAGATTGAAAATAAATAATTTCGTAATTTTAAGGGCAGTTATATATTAAATATAGATGAAAAATTTATTTATAATTGGTGCATTTTTAATTGGTTTTTTTTCATTTTCACAAAGGCCACTTACTGGACAAAAAATATTTAAGAAGAAATATCCTGTTGAGCAAATAAATAAATTAACTAATGCATCACTTTTAGTTTCAAACACCTTAAATGAAGATATAATCCTAACATTAAGAGATGGTGGAAGGCACTACATAACGCATGTTTATGTAAGGGCTTTTCAAGAGTTTGAAATCGAAGACCTACCAGTGGGTCATTTTGTGTATCAATATCATAATCTTAAACGATATTACGAGTCACCAGAAAGAATTCCTATTGGATTAAATGAAAGGGGATTTTTAGACTTCTTCTTTTCAGGAGGAGCTACTAAAATTATTGGATTCGAAATAAGTAAGGAAGAGTTTTTTAAAGAATAATTCATTTTGGAGATTCTAATATTCTTGTAAATCGTCCATTTTTGTCTCGTAATTGCTTTTTAGCCCTTAACTCTTTTGATCTGGCTTCAATAAACTTTTTTCTAGAATAATATTTACCGTTTATAAACATTGACTTTACTCCTTCTGGAAAATGATAATATTCTAGCTTTCTTTTAATCATAGGAAAGCTAATTTAAAAAAAATATATTATATCTAATGTATTAACAATAAAGATTTTAGCATTAAATAATTATTAACCCAAAGCTTATTTAAGAACTATTTAAAATTAATTCTGTCAACAAACTTTTTAGTAAAATATAAATCCTTGTGACCAAGTATTTTTGATAAATTGTCAAACGAGGGTTTAGAATTATTTAATAGTTCATTAAAACCCTCAGACTCTAGCATATAGTTTGCGGCAAAAGTATATTTACAAGATTTAAATGTTATTTTTTTAAAAATATTACAAGAATTTAACCATTCTTTTAATTTAAGGTTCGTATAATACGTTGATTTAAGTTTAAAAAACACTTTGCCTCTAACCTTTAGTGGTTTTCCAATAAAATCAATTGCAATTTGAGATATCCTTAATTTATAGATTTTATTTTTTCTATTTAAATTTATAAAATAAACATCATTAATAAGCTCAAAATCTAACCATTCCAGCTCCTTTAATTCTTTTTCGCCTAAGCCTGTTAAACAGCCAAATAAAAACCCATTACTAATCGAAGGATGAGTTGCCTTTGATTTTATTAAATCTTTTATTTCATTTATACTTATAAAATCTTGTAAATCAATATTATGGCTTTTTAAAAAAATTCCTTTACTAAAGTTTTCGTCTATAAACTTTTTCAAAAAGCAAACTTTTATGATATACTTAAAATGATCGAAATATTGTTTTGTAGTTGAGGCTTTTAAAATTCCTCTAGGGGAAAGAGGAGCTTCTGTTAGATATATTTTAAATTCACTGCATAATCGTTCATTTATGTCGCTAAACAAAAGTTTCTCGGAGGAAAATGCTAAGAAATGGTCAATTACAGGCCTTAAATTAGTGGGTTTAGCCATTTTTTTGGCTTCTTCAATGAAATTGTAGGCCCATGGAAAAAACAGTTTCTTTGTATTTTCTTTACTTCTAAGCAGTTCCTGATGTTTTAAAAATTGAATTTTTTGATTTAATAAGTTTTCTGTTTTTTGATTAGTATCTTTTTCCTCCACTGTAAGTGGATTTTCATTCCAATCTAAATCTAAGTACTCAAACTTATATTTCTGTTTATATCTCCTTACCAATTCTCCATTTTTATTATTTTTTTTCCCAATAAATGTGCTTCCATAGTAATGTTTTATATACCATTTCTTAGCTTTTTTATGATAATGTGCAGAGAATTTAATCAATTTTATTTTTTGTTGTAAATTAAATTATACAACAAATATAAATAAATAATTTTCATAAAATACAATAAAAATAACATAAAATCTGTTTAAAAAATATTTATTAATAATATTTGTTTATTATATTTTTAAAAAAAAAAAAAATAAAAACTAATTTTTTATTTATTTCTTAAAATTTTGGCATGCAGTTTGCTCTACTATTTATTGTGTGGGAAACTAAATTCTCTTTTTGTACATAAATACACTTTAATTTTTTCATGTTTTGGTTATAGTTTCCCACTTTTTTTTGTAGCTCTGACAGGAATCGAACCTGTATCTAAAGTTTAGGAAACTTTTGTTCTATCCGTTGAACTACAGAGCTGATTTTTATTAAAATTATTAATTACTTTATATATTTAATTATTAAATTTTTATTTCATATTATGAAAATATATTATTTTTCTTTATTCATACTTTTTGCTATTAATATTGCATTATCACAAACATCATTTAATTATGGAGTTGTAAATTTCGATGTAGTTAAAAAAATTAATGTCGGGGATCAAAATGTGTCTAAAGTATTTCGTGGTTCAAATGTATCATCTCTTAAAGGTATAGTTGGTTCCCCTTATAGAAATGATTATTTTCAATCAGGAATAATATATAGGAAAAAGGATTCAGTAAAAACTTATCTAAGATACAATGGTTTAAATGATGAGATTGAAATTTCACTAACCAAAGATGCTACTTCATCAACAAATGCTCTTATAAAATCTAATTCCATATCATGTAAAATTAAAAACGATTTTTTTGTTTACAAGGAGTTCATTGACGAAAACAAATCAAAAAATAAAGGCTATCTGATAAAAGCTTATAGTGGCATAAAATACAGTTTGTATGTTAGGGATAAAAAAGTTTTCAGAGATGGAGAAAAAGCCAAAAACTCTTTAGAAAACGACAAACCACCAAAATTCCTTGACAAAAAAACTATTTTTATCCAATATATGTCTGATTTACCTAAACCAATAAAACTCAAATACAAAAAAATTTCAGAATCAATAGCGATTGAAGATAAATCTAAATTTGCCAAACTTAAAAATAGTTACAAAAAAATAAATTCTTTAGATCGACTAATTTCTTTAATTTCAATGATAGATAAATAATTCTTGTATGATAAAAAAAAATAATTCGCTAGAAAAAATAAATGTAGTTGGTGACAGGGTTCTTGTCAAGCCAAGGAAAGAATCTGAAAAAACCGATAGTGGACTTTATCTCCCCCCTGGTGTAAGAGAAAAAGAAAAAGTTCAATACGGATATATTGTAAAATCAGGACCAGGATATCCTATTCCCGTTGCTATTGAAAACGATCAACCCTGGAAAACAGATGACGAGAAAATAAAGTATGTTCCACTACAGGTTAAACAAGGGGATTTAGCGGTTTTTTTACAAGGAGGAGCCTATGAAGTTATTTATCAGGGAGAAAAATATTTTATAGTTCCCCAATCATCAATTTTAATGATAGAGAGAGAAGAATTTTGAATTTAAAAAACTCATTTTTGTATTTACTTTTAATGACATTTCCTAATTTTGTAAATTATAACACACCATTAGTTTTTATTAATGAAACATATTTTAAAGTCTGAAGATATTTCTGCTAATACAAAGCACTTAGATATAATTAAAAAAATTAAAAAAATCAAGAAAGAGAAAAATGCTGCTTTATTGGTACATTATTATCAAGACTCATCTATTCAAGAGATCGCTGATTATCTTGGAGACAGTCTTTACCTAGCTAAAGTTGCGAAAAACTTAGAATCAGATATAATAGTTCTTTCTGGAGTTCATTTTATGGCTGAAACTGTAAAAATCATTAATCCAGAAAAAAAAATCCTTTTACCTGACCTTAAAGCAGGATGCTCTCTTGCAGATTCTTGTCCGCCCAATCTTTTTAAAAGTTTTATTAAAAAATATCCTGAAGCGGTAGTTGTTTCTTACATCAACTGTTCAGCGGAAATTAAAGCAATGAGTGATGTTATTTGTACATCAAGTAATGCTAAGGCAGTAATTGATAGCATACCTGAGGATAAACAAATTATATTTGCCCCAGATAAAAATTTAGGGAATTATTTGATTAAGGAAACAAATAGAAATATGATTTTATGGGATGGAAGTTGCGTTGTTCATGAGGCATTTTCATTTGATAAAATTTTAGACTTATTCAAAAAATATCCAAAAGCAAAATTTATTGCGCATCCAGAGAGCAAGTCATTAATTTTAGACGTTGCAAATTACGTAGGTAGTACTTCAAAACTTCTCGAATATGTTCAAAATAGCACGAATAAGGAGTTTATAGTTGCTACAGAAGCAGGAATTCTTCATGAAATGAATAAGCGCTGTCCCGACAAGCTTTTTATTCCAGCCCCTGTAGAGGACAGCTCGTGTGCATGTAGTGAATGTTCATTTATGAAACTAAATACCTTGGAGAAGCTTTTTTTATGTTTAAAGTACGAAAAACCAGAAATCACTTTAACTGAGGAAATAATCAGAAAAGCTAAGGCGCCTTTACTAAAAATGCTTTCAATTAGCTAATCAGTTCTGAATAAATTACTTTAATTGAAAACAATCAATCAATTTGAATCACAATTTTCAAAGGAAATTTATTATTTTTTGAAAAATGCCTTAGATGAAGACTTTGGTGAAGAGGACCATACAAGCAAATCTTGTTTTAAAAACAAAACCGATAATTCCTTTAAGCTAATAACTAAATCAAATTGTGTTATTTCTGGAATTAGACTCTCAGAAATTTTAATAGAGAAATTTCGGTCCAACTTATTAATAGATAAGTTTTTTTATGATGGAGACCAAGTAAAAAAAGGTGAAAAAGTTTTAGAAATAAGGGGTCCTATGTATTCTATTCTTTCAGTTGAAAGATTAATATTAAATATAATGCAGAGGATGAGTGGCATTTCAACGCTTACTTCGAATTTGTCAAAATTAATCTCCCATACAAAATGCAAAGTTCTAGATACTAGAAAGACAACACCTGGCTTTAGATATCCAGAGAAATGGGCTGTTTTAATCGGGGGAGGTCTTAATCACAGAATGGGTCTTTTTGATGCAATTTTGATTAAGGACAACCATATTGACTCTTCCGGGTCAATTGAAAAAGCTATACTTAGTACAAAAAAATATTTGAATCAAAACAATTTAAAAATTCCAGTTTACATTGAAGTTAGAAACAGAGAAGAACTAAATGAAGCCACGAAGCATAATTGGATCGATAGAATAATTCTTGATAATATGAGCCCCAGTGAAACAAAAGAATCAGTTTCTTTTATTCAAGGACGTTTTCTAATTGAATCAAGTGGAAATATAAATGAAAAAAATATATTAGAATATGCTGAGTCTGGTGTAGATTTCGTTTCTATAGGGTCGATTACCCACTCGGCTTCAATTATTGACATGAGTATAATTAAAGTCTAGATAAATTAAATCTAATTGTTCTAAATAACTTCTAATGAGTTGTATCAATTATCTCGTCAGATCCAAATAGCTGTCCAATAAATTTTGAAAAAATAGCTCTTCCTGCAGTCTTAAAACCAGTATCCTTATCAAATAACTGAAAAGAAACATATTTTATAACTTTTTTGTTGTGAAATCTTAATAATAGCTTGTCCCCTTCATTTTTACCTCCTTCAAGTACTTCAGATATGTCAGCATATTTGATTCTTTTTAAAATTGGATGAGCTTTAAACTCTTTGTAACCTTTTATCATTAGCTCCTGTAGTCTATTAAATTTTGATTCATCAGCTAGGTGAAAACTTGAAATTTTAGATGTTGGATTCTCTAAACCAAATTGTGTCAGTTCCGTGTCAAATCCGATCATAAACATACTGACAAAAAAAATTGTGTAAGACTGATCTTCATTTAATTCACTTTGAACTAGATAAACATCTGACATTCCACCAGATAGTTTTGACATCGCTTTTCCCAATTGACAACATTTTCCAATTGTAAGAGAAGTTTTTCTAAGAGGTACCAATTCTTCGCTAGTATCATATAATTCAATTCCAGAATCAAAATCATCTTTTTGAGCCATTGAAGATATAGAAACAAACAGCAATAATATATATAATGTATTTTTCATATCCATAAATGTAAATAAAATTATCTTATGATATAAGGCTTGTCAAATTCTTGTCTGTCTGACCAGTTACTTTTACCTCTAAAAATCTGAAATGAAATTGAAAATCTATGATTATTATCATATTTGCTGATTCCATTTGTATTGGATATATCCATTCCATAAGCGATTTTTAAATTTCCTGGAAGATAAATTCCGATTTCACCTCCTGTAAGATATTGAGGTTGATAATGTAATGAAAGTGATATATAATTCTTGAAAATTACCTTTGTACTCAAGATGTATGAAATAGGAATTCCCTCAATAATTTGTGCTAAAAATTGATTTTTAAATAAAAAATCTTCTATATAAAAATTATATCCGAAAGTGGAGAAGTATTTGTTTGTATTTTTAAATAATACTTCATCTGATTCAGTAGAAATCTTATTCTCAATTATGTTAGGTGATGAAATTCCAAGGAACCAATTATTACCGTGAGTATAAAAACCAACCCCAATAAGTGGGATTATTTTAGATATGTTCTCATTAAAAACAAACTCAGAGCGGTCTAAAATATTTAAACTTTGATAGTCGGTTGAGAAAGAATTAATCCCAGCTTTTAAACCTAACGAAAAGGATATATCTTGGCTAGATTTGAAATTTAATGAAATATTTACATCTGTATTAAAACTTTTCAAAGCACCGAAAGTATCATTTAATATTGTTATCCCAGCTGCTATGTTTCTGTTATCAAAATTATTTTGCAAGTCAACCAATTGAGTAGAAGGTGAACCCTCAAAGTCTGTCCATTGAGATGTATAATAGCCTTTTAAAAATAAGCCTTCTGTAACACCAACATATGCAGGATTATATGATGAAGGATTATTATAATAATCTGTTAACTTTAAATTAGACTGAGCTTTTGCTAGAAAAGATGAATAAAATATCAATATTAAAAAACCTAAAATTCTCAAACTAATTATTAATTAAAGTTAAAACACCCTTTTTAACAATAGTTTGTTGTGATGATGTATCTAAATAAGAAAAAATAAAAAAATAAGAGCCAGAAGGAAGTGTGTTGTTGCTATTATTGATATTAGACTTTCCGTAAAAGAGCTTATTATCAATACCATAGCCATTTACTTCATAAACAACTATGCCATTTCTGTCAAATATTCTCAAAGAATTGTCGGGATATTTATCTGCATTTTTTATAAAGAAAAAGTCATTCTTATCATTTCCATTGGGCGAAATTGCATTATAAATTTCTACTTCATAAGAAATAAGATTTTTGTTGCTACAATCTATAGAATATCTTGTAAAAGAGTCTTTTTCCCATTCCTTTGGTATGTTACTAATTTGATTTTTACTAACATCAATACATTCTAAACTTAAATTCTGAGTGCTATTTAAATAATCTAGCCGAGTATTATTGGAAACATTTAAAGTTGTTAGTTGATTGTTGGATATATCTAAAAAATTTAAAAACTCATTGTTCGTTAGCTCGATATTTTCAATCCTATTATTACTTAAATTAAGATTTGTAAGATTTAAGCTCGAAATGTCTACTGACTCAAAATCATTGTACGAAATATCAATAATTTTTAATCTTGGATTATAGGATAATTCTATTTCAGATAATAAATTATCATTTAAGTTTAGTTTTTCAAGAAGTCGATTTTCTGAAGTATCAATTTCATCAATTAAGTTTCTTGAAAAATTAGCTTCTTTAAGATTAGAATTTTTGAATAAATCGATTGATTTAACTCGATTGTTTTCAAAATTCAAATTGTCTAGAGATATAAAATCTTCTATACCAGTAGTTTCTATTATACTTCTTCCATTTAGATCAATAGTAGTAATTGAAGATATATTGTTTGTTAAGACATAGTCATCCATTACGTCATCTAATCCCATTTCGATAAGTGCTTCCTCAAAATTGTCATCAGGAACGTATGTTCTATTTAATATATCACATGATAATGCATATGTCGTATTTGCATCCTTATACCAAAGAGCGAAGGTAATGTCTAGTTGTCCTTGATTGACTTTAACACATTCTAGGTCTGGATTAGAAGTTAAATCAAATTCAACTAACCCGAAATTTTTTGAAACATCAATTGCAGGAGCTAGCCCAGTATTAGAAATGTCTAATGTTGTTAAATCTAGATTATTTGTAACATCTAAATCATCTAATTTATTATTGGATACTCTTAGTGAATTTAAATTTGTATTCAGATAAATATTAATTTTTGATAGTTTATTAAAGTTTAAATTTAAAATTTCTAATACTTTATTTTTTGAAACATCGATAGAACTAATATTATTATATGATAGAGATAGTCTTTTAAGGTTTATATTTCTTTTAACATTAATTTCTGATAATTCATTCCTATCCAACCTAAGATTTGAAAGTTTAAGATTATTTCTAACATCAATTTTAGTTAATGAATTATTAATTAAGGTAAGATATCCTAATCCAATATTATTTGAAACATCAAGCTCAATTAAATTGTTTTCATCTAATTGCAAGGTTGCTAGCTCAATGTTTTTAGTTACGTCTAATTCTGTTAAATAATTATTGTCGATTTTCAAAGACTCAAGTTCAATATTTTTAGTCAAATCGATAGATTGAAATTGATTTCCAGACAGGTTCACGTTTCTTAAAACTTTATTTTTAGATAAATCAACAAATGATAAATTATTGCCACTTAAATCTAAATTTAAAAGATCTCTAAATCCCTCAATACCGGTTAAATCACTTATGTTTTTGCTAATCAATCCTAGACCGCCCACTTCATTTATATTGCTTGTCAAAACATAATCATCTAAAACATCATCAAATCCTAAATCAATTATAGCTTGTTCAAAGTTATCGTCTGGGATATAAGTTCTGTCTTGAAACACAGAAGACATGTTGTAGCTTACAAGTCCTCTGTAAAAAGTTAAAATTAAAATTAATAAAGTATAAATAGTTTGCAATTTTAAAAAACCGAATATAATAAAACCAGCGTCAGGTTTTGTTTTAATTAATTATCTTTGTATATGACCGCTTAAATATTTCTTATATTTGATTAACTGTGAAAAAAATATTTAACCCCACTTTTCTATTTGTCCTTTCGTTTTACATATTTATGCTAATATGTTACCTTTTAAGACCATCTAATTGGTAAAATCATTCCGTTTGATATCCCATATCAATCCAATCTGCTTTAATATTATTCTTTATGTTTAATAGTTTGTGATTTTTAAAGCCAAGTTTGTTCATTAACGTAAATGCTGGCCTAATATTTGGACAATTTTTAAATGGACAACACCCACAGTAGAGAACAATTTTATCATCTTTTTTGTAGCCAGAAATTAAAGATTTTAATTTTTCAATATTTTCATTGTACCTGCACTCCCCAATTCCAATTGAATTTTTTATCACGACTCCTGGTCCGATACTTATAATTTTCGGAATGTCCTTTCCACTTTCAATTTTGTAGGAAAGTAATTTAGGTTCTAATAATTGTGATACGCCCCAGGGCTCATGAGTTTTACTATTCTGATTTTGATTACAGGACATTATAATTAACAATAAAATAGGGAAATAATTTTTTTTCATGTTTTTAGTTTTTTAGTGCGTTTAGTCTTTTTAAAAGGGGCGGATGTGAATAATGAATAAAAGCATAAAATGGATGAGGATGAAGATTTGAAAGATTATTAGCAGAAAGCTTCTTCAATGCTAGTGAAAGTTGTTTGCCATCGTAAGTATCTTTAGCGAATTTATCAGCTTCATATTCATTTTTTCTACTAAAAATATTCATCATTACACCAGTTATTAGCCCTATTGGACTGTAGAGAAGGGAGAATCCAATTAATCCAAGGTGAAAAGTAGGTATTTTACCTCCAAGCGCAAATGATATTTCACCTTCATTCAAACATAATTGGAAAAGAAAACAAATTAATCCAATCTGAGCTATTGATAATATAAGTCCTTTAAAAACATGGTTTCGTTTGTAATGACCAACCTCATGAGCTAATACGGCTAATAATTCCTCATCGGTGTGATTTTCAATTAACGTATCATACAATGCAATTGTTTTTTTTGGACCTAAACCAGAAAAAAAAGCATTTGCCTTGGTAGACCTTTTAGACCCGTCAATAATAAATATATTTTTTAGCGAATAACCTATCATTTTGGAATATTCATTGATTTTTCTTCTAAGCTCACCATCACTAAGTGGTTCTAATTTGTTGAAAATTGGAACAATAAGTGATGCATAAAAAGTATTTGTAAAAATTAAAAATATAGATAGACCCAGCCACAAATAAATCCAAAAATTTTCTTCAAAAATTATAAAAAATTGAATAGCGAAGAAAAGTAAAATTCCTCCAATTAGTGCAGAAAGAAGCAAGGATTTTATTTGATCAACTATAAAAAGCCTTTTTGTTGTCTTGTTAAATCCAAATTTTTCTTCAACCACAAATGTTGAATAAAATTTAATAGGTAGACTAATTATGTAATTGAGTAAATAAAAAATAGAAAAAAATAATACAGATTGTGTGAATATTGATTCCGTGATTTTTGTAATGTTATCACTAACAGTTCCATATATTCCCGAAATGATCAAAACTAAAGTTATTACGAAGGAGATGGAAGAGGATAAAAACGAAATTTTCCCAGTTTCTAATTTATAATCTCTAGCTTTTTGATATTTTTCGTTTGGATAGAATTTTTTTAATTCTTCTGGGACATGATTTTTCCAATTTTTGTCATTTATATATTCTAAAATTGATGAGAAAATAAAATTAAAAATGATAAAAAACAATATAACGATAAACCAAATATTACTAAACATAATTTTAAATATGGTTTAAATTTACAACAAATTAAAATTGTATGTTTTATACAATTAATTTGCAAACATATGTGCGATGAACATTCGTTTATTTTTTAGTTGCCTTTTTGGAGTATTAATTTCTAATGCCGTTGGTTATTTGTCTAGTTTAGCCACTAGTTCCTCAGTTAATACTTGGTATAAATATCTAAATAAGCCACTTTTTAACCCTCCTGATTGGATTTTTATGCCAGTTTGGATTATTCTTTATTTTCTTATGGGAATTGCCTTTGGAATTTTCTTCTCCTATAGTTTTAAAATAAAAACACAAAGCTTAGGAACCACGGCCTTTTTTTTACAACTTTTTTTTAATGGCATGTGGTCTGTAGTTTTTTTTGGATTTAAAAACATATTTCTTGGATTAGTTACGATATTAATTTTAATAGCTTCTATCGTTTTTTGTATCAAGGAATTTAGAAAAGTGAATATATTTTCCTCTTATTTAATGATTCCATATTTATTTTGGGTTTTCTTTGCTTCAATTTTGAATATATCAATATTTTTAATGAATTAAGCAAATTATAAATCTAACCAATAAGAAAGTTTAAACGAAATAGACCTTAAACTTGGAATTAGAGAATTTTCATATAAATAATTGTCGTTAAAAACAATGTATAAATCTGAAAGTGGAGCAAACCTCCATTGAAGTCTTGAGTTAATCCCAAAGTTTTTTGAAACATTTGAATACTGAAGATAATTCATCCAAAAAAGACTTTTATTGAATGTTAAATTGAATTTAGAAGTAGCCAGTATTAGTCTTCCATCACCGTAAAATTCAGGAAGGGAAATTTTGTTAATTGAAAGGTTAAAACTTGATTGGAATACTGGCTCAAATCTGTAATTAAATTGAGTTCTAAGTGACATTCGTTTACCATTATAAAAATCACCATTATTAAATTCGAATCTATAACTTATTTTTTTTCTCTGATCATTTTTGTATCCAAATTCAAGATAAGAATAGTTATAATTAGAATTGGCAGCTAAGGGATTTAAGGCAAAGGATCTTAAGGGATTAAAACTATTCTCTAGATGAGTGTAGTCTTTTCTTAAGCTAATATCGATGCCAGCCATAGAATTAAAATCAAATTGTAACCCTAGTCGGTAATTTCTATCCGTAATCAATGATTCGTTTTCAGGTTTATCTATATATGCTAAGCTGGAGATGACACTTATAGAACGAATTTTTTTATTTTTAAACCAGAATCTTCTCTCATACCTAAAATAATTTTTAAAAATCCCTTTCCTTCTAATAAAACCAAGATCAGACTCAAATCCTTCGCCTAATCTTATTACTTTGGAGTAAATTGAATTGTTTCTCGTATTATAGCTTAAAGTAAATCCAGTTGAAAAAGGATTGGTTTTTTTTAACGTGCTAAATGAGTTATGAAAGTAAAATTTTCCGCTCCAAACAGCATCTTTTGAAAGTAAATTGTAATCAACACCAATCACCCTATTGTAATCTAATTCATTTTTAGCTGTATTTTGACGATTAATAAATAGTAAACTTAGATTTGATCTGCTAAATAATTTTTGTTGCAATGCAATTACTGAATTTGTATTCGCCTTTATATTGTTTTTGGGGTCATTATTTGTATACATATTTAAAACCCCAAGTCTTGTGTTCTTTGATAATTTTCCGCTAAGTCTTAACCCAGCACTTATTTTGTTTTCAATTGTGTTTCCGTTTTCGTCTCTAGCGACACCAATTCTTCTTGAAAAAAAAGTTCTTGAGTCTCTGCTGTCACCAAAGCTTGAAAATAAATCACTATTTTGAATAAAAAACTGTCTTTTCTCTGGGAGATTAATTTCAAATCGAGTTATATTAATAATCTGGTCATCTACCTCAACTTGAGAAAAATCTGGATTGAACGTTAAATCTAGATTCATTCCATTACCAATGGTGACTTTCGCATCACCACCAAAAGAAATATTATTATAATTAATATTTGAATTGAAATCATTAGTATTAATACCACTTGTATAAGGAATTACTGTTATTTGTGTTTTCGATTTTCCTAGCGGAATATCAAAAATAAGATTTCCAAAAAATGCTAAATCAAAAATTTTTTGATTTATTGGGACTTTATTCCACAAAGAAAATTCACCTGTAAATATATCTGCTCTAAAAACTTGAAATCTCCAATCTTTGGAACCATCAGGAAATTTTAAAGACTTTAATGGAATTTTAAATTCACATTGATAAAATCCATCACCGATATAGGTCTCTACTTCCCATTTGATGTCCCACGTCATATCTATATCATCTCCTCCCTCTGAAATTAGAGCATCTTTTTTTACTCCAACTGGATTAGACTCAAAGAAAAAAGCATTGTTTCCATCCGTGTAGGTGTCAAATAAAAGAATTACAGCGTCGTTTCCTTGAACAGAACTGTCTCTTTCAAGTGAGGGAATACCGTATTTATTAGACCTATTAAATGCCTTAATAAAAGCGTATATATAATCGTCGTTGTGAACAATTTTAACTTCTGTTTTTTGGCTAGCTAGTGAGTCCGAGGGAAAATATTGCCAAAATTCTTTGCCCACTAGGGTTTTATCCCAAAACTCCTCATCGTCTTTTCCATCTAATTCAATTGATTGGTCTGTATAAATGCTATATAAACTTTTGAACTCTTGAGCATTTATGACGGTATTCAATAAAAATTGAGATAGAAAAAAATAAAAGTTAAAAGAAACATTTTTTAAGATCATTTATACCTAAATAATTATTTAAAGCGCGAGCGAAAAAAAATACAAAATAGTTGGAATGAATATAAAAGAGCAAAAAATATCAAAAAATTTAGTTGAATTTTCCTCTGCATGCCAAAATGCAATAATCATCAATGGTAATTGAAATGGTAGTCTAATTAAAGCATCGTTTTGAGTTATAGAGAGAGCATTTTGAGCCACTTCTGACAGATAAAGATGGACATTAGCAGGGAACACAAAAACCAAAAGATAAATTAACCCTATTCCTGCAAATTTTCTTGTTTTCTTAAATAGCAACAAAAATCCAAATAATATTTCAAAAAATCCAGATAAATAAATAAAAAACTCATGAAAAGGGATGTAGGGTGGCATAATCGAGACAAAAAAATTTACATCTGTAAAATGCTTTATTCCGATAAATAAGTAAAATAAGGAAAATGTATATATAGTTACACTTTTAAAATACCCTACCATTAATTTAAATTAAAAATCCCTCCTAATTTGAGTTAGAAGGGAAGTCGAGATTTATTTTTCACTACTAGCCATAGCCGCATTCATAACACCTGAAGCATCGAAAAAGTCTCCAATTTCATGAATTTGACCCGCGCTATTAAAGTTAAAATAGTGGTATGCTCTTACTTTTATAGTTTTACCGTTTGCCATGCTTTTAGCTGACCATGTGCCATAAGTACGCACACTTCCGTCTTTAACTCCTAATGAGTCTGCACCTGGTAACCAAACTCTGGCATCATAGGTAATGTCATCAAAGTTATCCATCCAAGCTTTGTTTCCAGATATGAATCCGTCATATTTAACTGGTTCAGATCCATAAAAAGGTGGATAGTGGGTTACACCTGGGCATATAAGTGGTTTTTGGGCTTCTGTATCTTCTGTTTTAAATAATTCAAAAAACTTCTTTGCTGTGGCCAAATTTTTAGCGTAAAGGTCATCGCTTTTATTTTCTGCTTTTTGGTTATTAACCTCACAAGAAAAAGTAACTAATACAACAAAAAAACTAAGGATAAAGTATTTTAGATTCATAATTTCAAGTTTTATATTATAAAATTAATAAAATAAAATTTCACTATTTAAATCTTAAGTGAATTTATAATAAAAATTATCCAACCAATAATTAGTGTTAAACCACCAATTGGAGTTATAGGTCCAAGAAATGAAAAATTAATCTTTGTAATAGATTGTGTTGAAAGAAGAAAAATACTAAACGAAAAAAGGACTATGCCGACGGAAAAAATTAATAATAAATTATTTTTACTTTGAATATTTGAATTTGATATAATTATCATTGCAAGACCATGATACATCATGTACTTAACACCAGTCTCAAATGATTTTAGCGAATCTTCGCTTAGAAATTCTTTAAGTTTATGAGCAGCAATTGCTCCTAATATGACAGAAAGTAAAGCAAAAAATCCACCAAAAATTTTTAATTTATCCATTTAATCAACGAATTTATCAATTAAATTTCTAATTTTTTCTTTTGTTTCATAATCATCAACAAATAAATACATATAAAGTGGTTTTTGTTTATATAGTTGTGAAACTTTAAGCGTTTCTTTTTTATTATATATATCGTTCCATACATCTTTTACAATCGTCCACTTTTTATAATTTTCATTCCACCATTTTAATGCGTATTTACATCTTTCGTCCTCTACTTTTTTGTATGTGTTGTACCCTTTTTCTTTTGCAATAGTTTTATTTATTTTTTTTTCCCTAATAATTTTAGAATTATCCTGTATGTGTGCCCAACCATAATCCATGATTTCGACTCTATTTCCTCTAATAGTTAAATTGTAGTCGTTTCGAATATCTCGCTCTCTTCTCGGAAGTGGGGCAGGAGTAGTACTTTCCCAATAGCTTTTACCATCAACATGAACCCAGGTTCCCGAACCTTGATACCTTGGGCCATCGTCAACTTGAAATACTTTTTGGGACCATTGCCCTCTAACCTGACCTTTCGACTTATTAACGAATTTCCACACGTTATTAGAATCATATAAATAAAAATCTTGATTTTGGTATGACCAGTCTTGTCTCCAGTGTTTTATAATATAGGGTTCACCATAGTCTCCTATTTGAAGTATATGTTGGATAGAAATATCATTTTTATTATCTTTAATTAAATGCGCTAACTCTAAAGCATACATGGTCTTTGGGGGAGATTTTACATAGGTAGAGTCTTCTGAATATATAAATGTTTCAGCAAATTCGAATTTTACTTCATAACATCCGCACATTGATTTGATTGACTCTTTGTCAAGATTCTTTTTAGATTGTGGGTAAAGTACAATGCTGTTAAATACAAGAAATAGAAATAGAAATAGTAAGGTGTTTTTCATGATAATAAAAATTATAATTGGTCAAAATTTAGTATAAAAGTAAGTCTTATTTGCAATTTTTAAAAAACTCATCATAAGAAATAAAAAAATCAGAATTACAGTCTTTCGAATCTGATATAAACTCCTTGATATTAATTAGAAAATCTTCGATGTAGAACTTATAATCAGCTAGATTTTCTTTTATAAAATTTAGTTCTCTTTTTCTTTTTAAATTTTCATCTTTTAAAACAGTCGATGATTCCATTACATATTGGGCGAACGTTGTTTCATATTTTTTTCTGGCTCTGTTCAACTCAATTCTTGCCATTTTGTTGACAATATCATTGTACTGTTTTATTGTAATTTCATTCTGATTTTTTTGTATATACCTTAAGAAATCACTAAAATTTATCATATCTCCATTGATTATTGCCTTATCATCTTTATCTGATATTAAATAATACCCCAGATTATAACCGAGATCATCAACTACTCTAATAGAATAACTCTGAAAAAATATTAGAAGTGATACTTTTAAGGAAAAAATCAAATTGTACATTTATTTGGTACTGTCATTAAATATTGTGCAGCTATAGTCAAGAAAATCTCTTATGGTAAAATTTTCTGACCTAGTATAGTTTAAATGCTTTTCATAGTAAAGTTCTTCTTTCAAATAGGCAAGTTCATCGTATTTTAAGTTGTCTCCGTTTATATTTATTGTTATAATTGCTGAATTAGGAAGTGCTCTTCCGAAGGGATTTTGACCACTGTGTGCTGACGATTGATCTTCATCGGGATGAGGATTGTAACTTATATTGAGTATTAAGGTATCTGAAGAAGGAGAGGAAAACTCTACAATTTCCACGAAACCAGTTGGGTCTCTGTAATTCTCGTCGTCGTCGTAGACCGTTGAACCCTCCTTATGCATAAAATAAAAAATTTCACAAAATGGAGATGTATTAAAGTTTTCAATAGCACCCCAATAAAAATTATTCCCCTTAAAACGAATTATTCTTCTAATGTTTGGACCAAAAATACTTTCTTTTTCTTCATCTAAAACCCAAAGAGTATCTTCATATAAACTAAAAAAAGGATCATTTTTCTCTGATTTTTGACAAGAACAAAACAGGAAAATTAAAATGCAAATACCAATATTTTTTTTCATATTATAAAAGAACAAAATAAACAAGAAAGTTTTATTATCATTCAATAAAAAAAAACTATTCTATTAATAATTATTTTATATATAAATTGTAATTTTGCAATGAATTAAAAGACTAGGATTTGAAAACAATGAAAACAAGGAGTAAATTAAGATTTATAGCTCATAACCCAACAGGAGAGCTGTTTAAATACCTTTTTGCTTTTCTAAAATCATTGAGGGCAAGAAAATAACTTCTTCTGCTTACTAATTTTTAAATTTAAAAATTATGTAGGCTATATTTTGCTTTTTTTTATCTACATTTTTATTTATTTGATTCTAAATATATTTGTTTGAAAAATCATAAAATTTCTGTTGTTGAAATAACTACTTCTGAAAATTATACTTTTAAATGCAGGGTAGGTGGGATTTACGTGAAAGACAAGGTTATATTTTTTTTGCATGGGTTTCCAGAGACTTCAAGAATGTGGGAAAGATCTATCGATTTTTTCGTCTCAAAAGGATTTTATGTAATTGCTCCAGACCAAAGAGGCTATTCATTTGGTGCTAGACCAAGTTTTATTAAAGATTACTCAATTGATAAGTTAGCAAACGATATCATTGAAATTTCTAAAAAATTAAATATTAATAATTTTCATTTGATTGGTCATGATTGGGGTGCTGCTGTGGGTTGGTATGTAACTGCCAAACAACCAAAAAAAATAAAATCATTTACCTCCCTATCAGTTCCTCATTTAAACGCATTTTCAAATTCACTTAAATATAATTCTGATCAGAAGTATAAGAGCTATTATATGATTCTATTTCAAATAAGGTATTTACCAGAATTTGTTTTAAAACTTTTTAATTTTAAGATTTTAAGGGCTATTTGGGGTAAACATGAAATCTCCGAAGTTCAATCATATATTAATACATTTAAAGAAAAGAACGCTCTTAAATCAGCCATTAATTGGTATAGAGCTTCTTACTTTATTAAAATTTCAAAATTAGAAGATATTTTAGTGCCAACGCTTTTAATCTACGGAAAAAGAGATAAATACTTGGGAAGATATGCAATTGATCAAACAAGAAAATACATTAAGGGCCCTTATAAATTAAAAACTTTAAATGCTTCCCACTGGCTGATTCAAGAATGCTTCCATGAGGTGGTTGAGGAAATTTTGGAACATATAAAAAGTTAAAATGAATTTATTTCAAATAACTTCCATTTAGTATTAATTCGTTTGTAAGAATAAAGTCCTCTACCAAAAAAGATTTTTTTATATTTTGAATTATATCTACTGTAATGTGCATCCAAAATAACAAAATCATCACTTAGTTGGATAAAATTATATTTATTTAAAATTGAATATTTATAATCTTCCTGAATGGTTTCTTCTCTAATTATTTTATATTTTTCTATCAATTGGTTTTTATTAACAATTTTTTCTGGTTTATTTATTGCATCAAAAACAACTGGAAATGAAAAATAGTTTGCTAACATTTCATAATCTTTGTATTCAAAAGCCTTACTATACTTTATCCATAAGTTTACAATAGTATTCTCTAATTGACTTTTTTTATTCCCAATAAGTGATCTGATTCCCGCTCCGAATGGAGTTTGGTCCGCCATATTTCCCAGAACATTTGGAAGTTTTTTAAGTAATAGTTTCTCGATATCACTCTCCTGCTGAGAGAAAGATGTAAACTGAATTAATACAAAGAATAAGAATAATTTTTTCATAATTAATTTTGAACTAATATAAAATTTTAATTAATGCTGTATAATATTATCTTATAGATAGTTAAAATATCTATATAAAAATCTAGATTTTATAAATTAAATTTTGTTGAAATTTATAGTATGATAAAAAAAATTATAATATTTCTTTTAATCTTTAATTACTCTTATTCTCAAGATTGGTTAATTGTAAGTATAATTAATCAAAACAGTAAAGGAATAAAATATGAGGTTGATAATGGTGAAAAAATATTAAAAAAAACCACTAAAAATCCCTCATTAGTTAAATTAATTGACGATTTTAAAGAGATGGGATATAATTTAAAAAACATAACTCAAGTTAATCAAATTGATTTGAATGGAGTTTTTCCGTTGTTTAATAATAATGCTAATTTTAATTTTCAAACCACAAACCTAAACTTAAACAATAATTTAAGAACCAATTTATGGTTTAGAAAAGAAAATAAAGAAGAATAAATATGAGAAAAAGAGATATTACAATTTTAGTTTCTGCTTTTTTAAGCTTTTTGTTATCTGTTTACCTCTGGTTTTCAGGTGAAAAAGTAATGGGACAATATGTTTCTATTTGGGTTCCAACAATTTTAATTTTTGGAATTTATTTTAATACTCTTCCAAGAAAATGACAGATATACAATTATTTATAGCGGGTTGTGTTATATTTTCACCTGTATTAATTGTTCTTTATAGTTCTTTCCAAGAACTTATTGGTGAGCACAGTAATAAAAGTATAAACAAACCAGTTTATAAGTATTTATCTCAAATAGGATTTTCAATTTTGGTAATTTCTGCTTGTTTTCTGCTGGGTATTGCAATTTTCTTTTAAAATATTGTCTATATTTTTTATTTTTAAACAATGTCACACGAAATCAATAAATACATTTTGTTTCATAGTAAATATGGTGGAACCGGGAAAAAGTTTCTTTTTAAATTTATTGATTATAAAAAAAATAATTTGAAACTCGAGGGGCGATTTTCTGAAGATATGGTAAATCCTGGTCCCGAAAGATTTGTTCAAGGTGGTCAAATAACTTCTATGTTGGATGATGTCACAAGTCTTTTGTTAATTTATGAATCTAAAGGGGAAATATATCCGTCTTCAACGAATCTTCACACTATTTTTCATCGACCCATTAATACAGGAAAGTACTTATGTGAAGCTACTTTAATTAGTAAAGGTAAAAATATAGCTACAATCAAAGGAGAAATTTACAATCAAAGTGGAAAAATTGCAGCCACATTGATACATAATGCTTTTTTGATTTCAACTAAATTGAAATTAAATAACTAACTCCATGTATAGGGTTTCCTCTAATATCAAATTAAAGAGTGAAGGTGAAGATATATGGAAAGCTATATCTTGTCACGGTAATTTAAATTTTTTTCACCCTTTTTGTAAAAAAAACATAGTTATTGAAGGAAATAAGAAATCAATTAAAAAAGATATTTTAGTTTATCTAAATGATGATGTTTATGAAAGGGATTTTTATCAATGGGATGAAATGACAGGATATAAACTAATGATTGGAAAAAAAAATGGAAAAAAATCAAAAGTTGTATGGAAAATATTTAAAAATAAAAATCACTCTTTACTAAATATCAATGTATATCCGTATAAAACAGACAAGATAAATTCAATTTTTTACCCATTTTTTTTCTATTTATACATAAGACCTAAATTAAAAAGCTATCTAAATAGAGTTTTAAAGGGATTGGAATTTTATTTGTATAATAATAAAAAAGTGACTAAGAACCAGTTTGGAAAACACAGTTGGTTTTCTTAAATATCTATATTGCTCTGTTTTTTGGTTTTTTATCAGGAATTCTTCCATAGTTTCCAGAACCATCATAATCTGCAATATCTGTTTCAATTTTACCTAACTTATCGTCATTTTTTTCTTCATTACTGTAAAAAATTCCAATAATAAATAATAAGACAACGAATACACCGAATCCAAAAATTAGTAAAAGACTCATTATTTGTTGTTTTGTTTGATATATGCTCCTGCAGCTAGAATTGATGGAACCCAAAGACCAACATATAAACCTTCATCTTGTTGACCACTAAACCACAGATAGATTGAAAGTACAAAACTTAAAAACGCAGACGTTAAAATAAAATAATCCGATTTTTTCATCATTCTCTTTGAAAATAAATATAGTAATAAATCAATGAATTTAATCTTTTAAAAATTTCATAGAAGTTGCATTAAATTTTTCTGGTTTTTCAATGTTTACAACATGACCACAATTTTTAAAAATTTCTAAAATTGCATTAGGCTGTGTTTTAGCAATTTTTTTTATTGATGATAAGAACATATAATCTTTATTACCCATTATATAGAGTGTTGGTATATCTGTTTTTATATTCTTAAAAAATTTTAAAAGGGGTAATACTTTAGGGGTAAGCATGAACCATCTTGCCACTTCTTTTGGATTCATTCTTTTTGCTTCTTTAATAAAAAGCTTTCTCGACTCCTTGTCAGTTTTGGACGGCATGACAATAAATGCGTAAAGTTGATAGAGCCACATGTAAGGAACTATAGATTTAGTGGCGTAAGCAAAATACATCATAAATCTTGACATAAAATTAAGTTCTAATGTTGCTCCACCAAGTACCATTTTTAAAATTCGATTTGGTTCCTTTAATACCAACTGATTTATGATAACGGTCCCTAAGGAAATTCCAATAAAATGGGATTTTTTAATATTCAACTTATCTAAAACCTCCAGGACATCATTTAAAATCGATTCAAATGAAATTTTATTATTCAATTTTTGATTTGATTCAGTTGTCGAATATCCATGACCACTTAAATCGACAAGTAGTAAATTAAATGCCTTTGAAAAAAAAGGTATTTGTTTTTTCCAAATTGCGCTACTCCCACCTGCGCCATGAACGAAAGTAATCCACTCTCTATTTGATTTTTTATTAAAATATTCTTTATAATGAATCATTTAATTAAAATTCTTTGAGCAAATATATATACCTAACATATTTAAAATAAAAATTTAGATAAAATAATTAAACTTTGAAAAGTTTGTTAAATTTAAATCTGAATTTTTAGTATTTCTCATTTAATATGACTTATGCATACGTTTTGTAAGATGGGTATAGAGGAGATATCACTTCAAAAATTATAGACTCTCTATTACAAGATATTTCAAAATTACTTGTTTGTGAAATAGTTAAAAATGTCCCTTTTAAATTTTTTTTATTTTCGATATTTATCTCACCGTCTAACACAAAAATGGAATGTATTTTTTCTTTCGAAGAATTAACAAGATGTAACCCTTTCTTTAAGTGATGTAAGTTAATGGTTATCCCCTCTGTTTCCATCACCATTGGTGAACCCTCTCCTTTAATAATTATGGTTGAGGACGTTTTATTTTTCTTTATTTTGAATTGAGAAAAACTATAATCATCGTAAGAAGCACTTTTTTTTAAAGAATTTTCCAAATTTGGATCAAACCATATTTGAAATATTGCAGAATTTTGATCAAGTTCTTCTGCATGAGAAATACCACTGCCTGCACGAATAATTTGGACATCACCTTTAGATAAAGGTATCCATTTGTTTTGTTTTGTGTCAAAATGATTTATTTTCCCGCTCAAAACAAAACTACAAATTTCAAATCCCTGGTGGGGATGCAAACCAATTGTACTTTTTTTATCGGTTGTCCACGCGTGAGCCCAATAAAATAGATTTGAATATGGTTTTAGTTTCCCTCCATCTTGGGGGAAACCAATTGGTTTATTTTCAATGATTTCACCATTATTGAAATTCCCCTTTGCCTGTTGAGATATGCTGTAAACATCTAAATTCATATAGTAATAATAGTCTAATGAAATTACATATAACAAAAACCTTATATGTTATTTCCTTCATAATAATAGTTTTTACTAATATTACACAGTTAAAAAAAAATAATGATTGAACATTTTTTTCAGTGTCCTTATTGTTGGCAACAAATTTCTATGTTAATTGAGCCATCAAGTGAAATTACATCATATGTCGAAGACTGTGAAATTTGTTGCAGGCCGATAAATGTTGAATATGTTTTTTCAAACTCACTGCTTTTAAATTTTAATGCATTTTCAACTGATGAAAATTTCTATTATTGAGGTTTTTTTTTAATTTTAATTAATATTTAATGAAGTTTGATTTATGTTAGGTTTGCACGATATTCAATATTTATATGAATTTCTTTTTTGGGTTTTTATTTACCTATCCTTACGCTTAGTATGGCATTTACCTAAAGTTCGTCTTGCATATGGAATTGCTGTTGCAATATTCAATTTTGCAGCAATTGTATTGTATACTGTTTCTTCTATGTCAGGACAAATTGGTCCTTTAGACGCATTTGCTTTTGCTTTTCTTCACTCTATGGTATCATTTGTTATGTTAACTCTAATTTATAAGGAAAATAAAATCGATAAAGAAAAAAGACATTTGAAAAAGGAAAAAGTACTAAAATAAAATTATAAGAATTTAATTTTAAATTTTAGATCTGCATTTTTTTCAAGGCGTTTCAACAAAGCATTACCCAAAGCTACAGAGGGGGTTAGTACACCATTTTGAATTGGTATTTCATCTAGGGCTAAGCAAATAGAACTTTCAGCTAGCATCTTAGAGGTTGAGCCGTATCCTGGACAACCAATCCCATCAACCGAAACTAGGGCTCTTAACTTATTATTAAAAATATAAAATCTAAATTTAAAATAACCATTCTTTCTGCTATTAACTTTTGGTCCCTGACCAGGTTTGGGTAAGAATGATTTAAGCAATGATTTGAGTAGTGTATTATTATTTTTACTTATTAAATAAATTGGAATGAGTCTAAAATATCCTAAAAATTTGCTTAGAGCACTTCTCCCAAATACTAAAGCCTCATTATAAATAAAATCTCTACCATATTTAAAATCCATCAAATAGTTACTTCTTCTTACAATTCTTGTGTTTATTGCTGCCATGACAAATGGACCAATCCATTTTTTAGATGTACTGTCGAAAATAATTTTTTTTAAATCTTCTTCATCACTATCAAATAAATCTTTATTTGGACTAAGACCATGGGGGTTGTTAAGTACCTTTTTAATGTTTTTATTTTTTCTCGATTCTTCTATGATGTTTAGAAAGCTATATATTGTTCCCCCACTAATTCCTCCTTTCATAGAAATTACTCTCATACTTATTTTACTTGCATATTTTCCACTATTTTCCTTGATCTTGTTTTGGGCGTAGAAAACGCCAAAGTCAGAGGGTATAGAATCAAATCCACAGGCATGTACAATCTTAACTTTATTTTTTATAGCTTTTGTATGATATTTATCAATAATCTTTTTTATCCAATGGGTTTCACCGGTTATATCGCAGTAATTAGTCTTACTCTCGATACATGCTTCAACCAGTAATGTTCCGTATTTCGCGTAAGGTCCAACCGTTGAACAAATGGTATTGGTCATTTTAGTCAATTTTAGAAGGCTCTTTTTATTGTTACTGTCTGCAACAAAATGTGGAATACCTTTTAATTTAAGTGACGAAATCAAACCATCAATTTTATACTTGTTTCGACTAGCTAAAGCCCAATTTAAATTTGTTTTTTTATATTTTTTAAATATGTATTCACAGACCAATTTTCCCGTATACCCAGTAGCACCCCAAACAATTAGATCGAATTTTTTATTTTTTTTAACACCGATGTTCATTTGTTATATATTAAATTTCTAATCATAATTAAAAATTCTGCGGTAATTTGGATAATTAATAATAGACCAAATAAAATAATAATGATTGATATCAAAATGGTAAGTTTCCTTGACAAAAAAACTAATTAACAATATTTATTACTCCGATTCCATCTTTAAACTCAACTTTAGTACCAAATGGTTTTGACCGCTCAGCTAAATCATCGATTATCTTTTTACTCAAGACCTTATTCGCAAGCATTGGCCTTCCCCTTATTGTCCTTTTTTTACCAAATCCAAGTGTTATAGGGTAAAGTTCTATTTTAAATAAGTTTCCTTTATTCCATTTAGGAACAGCAATAACAGATTCCCAAATCTCTCTTTCAGTAGGAAAACCTCTAGTGTCATTTGCGTATCGTTTCGAGTTCCAGTCATTAATTTGTGCCTCACTGCCTAAGTTGTATTTTGCATAATTCTCCTCTGGTACCCTTAATAGGGTTTCATTTTGAAACATAAAATTTGCTAGACTGTAAAAAATAGGTTTTCCTTTATATATTTCGACACCTCTCAATACGTGCGGTCCATGGCCAACTACCACATCAGCTCCAGCGTCAATCATTTTTCTTGAAAACTCAATTAAAAATTTTGCAGGAACTGACTTTTTTTGATTTGATTCATGTGCGTGAATTGTTACTATTGTGTAATCTGCCATGTAAATACTACTTTTAACAACTCTTTCAATTTCTTTTAAATCTTTTTTGTTTGTTTTCGTTATCACTTCATTTACGCTTCCAACTTTATAATTACGTCCAGAAAAATTTATTTTGGTTAATGAATTTTTATCTTCTTTTGAAAATTTGAAAGGATCTATGGCTTTCTTTAATTTTTTTATATTTTCAAAATGATTTTTGGTAATAATAAATTCTGATTCGAACCTTAAGGGACTAAGCCCTGGTCTAGCATTTGTATCTCCTCTTGAAGTTCCTGCCCTTGAATGGTCAGGAAATGTTGATGCACATGATATTAGAGCCACCCTTGCCTTAGATGTTTCGATAAATTTTGCCTCTCTAGCTTCCTCTAGGCTCTCACCAGCACCTGCGTTTACAAGACCATAATCATTTAAATATTTTAAAGTTAGTCTCATACCTTCAGAACCGTAATCACCGGTGTGGTTATTTGCTGTTGAAACGATATCAAATCCAGCCCATATGAGCTCCTTAGCCATAGATGGTTCAGCTCTCATGTATGTGCCTCCACTTTTATGCATAGGGTAAGGCTCATAATCATGCAAAAGCATTTCAAAATTAGTAAATGCAACATCTGCGGATCTGATTATTTTAATCATTTCCAAAAATGGGGGTTCATTGTAAACGCTTAATTTTCTCGTAATAATTGCATCTCCAGTTAGGGCCATACTGAATATGTCATCATTAGCTTGGGCATTTGATTTATAAATTGAACTAAAACCTAGCAATAAGGTTAAAAAGAATAACGTTAACTTTTTCATCATTTAGTGATACAATAATCCTTAAATTTATTAAAAGGATGATTAAAATCGAAATTTGTTGCTCATCAATTGAATCGGCTTTAATGGCTCAAAAGTTTGGAGCATCTAGAATTGAACTTTGCTCTGAGATATTTTTGGGCGGTATTACTCCATCAATTGGTTTAATTGAATCTTGTAAAAGGGACCTTAAAATTCCAATTAGGGTTCTTTTAAGACCTAGGGGAGGGGATTTTAATTATAATGATGAGGAAATTAAAGTTATAATTAATGACTTAGTTAGATTAAAAGACTTAGAGGTAGAGGGAGTGGTTATTGGATTATCTGACGAAAAAGGAGCGATTCCATTACCTAAGTTGGAAAAAATCTTAAATACAATTGATGGAAAGATGAACTTAACCTTTCATAAAGCATTTGATTACCTTAAAAAACCATTCCAAGATCTTAAAACTTTAGTTGAATTTGGTTTTGATACAATTTTGACTTCTGGAGGAAAAAAAACAGCTGAGGAAGGTATAAATTTCATTAATAAACTTCGAAGTGTCGCGAATGGAAAAATATCGATTATGCCTGGTGGAGGTATTAATTCAGATAACTTTAAAGGTTTTATTATACATAATTATGAATGGATTCATCTTTCTGCAAAGAAACAGGCTAACTTAGAGTATAAAAAGAACATTCAAATTCCCTTTCTTGAACAGCCTATTTACATAATAGATACAGATATACTTCAAAAAATAAAAAATCAAAATAATATCTAACTTCCTGAGATTGGCGTTTTGAATATGCCAACCGCTAGTTCAGCCCAAAGCAGAAAGAAAAGTAAAGTCAAAATTAATATTACAATTAGTCTTATATATAAACTCTTAATCTTATCAATTAATAAATTAATAATAACTCCAAAAGAGAATAAAATTAGCCCCATAATGAGGAAATCGTGGTAAGACCAGTTAACTTCACTTGAGAAATGCATTGAAATTAAGGGGACAAGAAGTAAAGTTAACAATGAAAAAGATAAAGTAAATCTTCTCAATTTGAATAAGCTTAAAATTTTGAATTTATATCACCTAAAAAACGAAAGTTACATAAACCCTTCGATTACTGTTTACCAATATAAAATTTAGCTTTTTGCTTCACCAAAGGGTTTTATTTTCCTCTACCGGATTTTCTAACCGCAAATGCTTTTCTTTTAGAATTTTTCGAAATATTTTTTTTTATTTCTTTTTTTGAATTGCTTTTCACTTTACTATTACCAAAAAATTTGCTTGTCATTCTTAATGTTTTTGGTAAAAATACAAATTAAAATTTTTTAAAATAATACCTTAAAAAAACATTAACATATTTTGTAACTTTATAAAAGAAGGATGTTTTTTAAAAATGAAAAATATTTACTTGATTATTTTAAGTTTCATTTGTTTCTACTCCCATTCTCAATTTGAATCAATAGAGGGTGAGCAAAGATGGGAAGTGCTTGGTTCAAAAAAAGACGGATCAGTTTTTCTTAAATTACGAGGGAGTAATTTTTATAAATTATCATTTAAAAATTATCAATTTTCTGATAATAAAACAATAAAAAGCATTGAGCTGAATTTATTCGATTTAGATATCGCTAACCTGTACAATTTTTTTCTAAACTCATTTGATTTAACTGAATCTAGGAAAAGTTCATTTAAAGTTGATAAATATGAATTTCAAGTTTTAAAAAATGGAGATTTTATTAGGGTAAGTATTAAGTTAGCCAATTCAAATGAAAATATTGGCTGGATGCCACTTTCAATACGAGATTTAAATAATTTATTTGGTAAATATTAAAATGCTCGAACAATATTTTTTACCAATAGTTATTTCATCAATTGTAACTTATTTAGTTTGGATTAGATCCAAAAATTGGCTTAGAAAAAATATAAAATCTCAAATTCATTCGAAAAGTGATAAAAAACTTTATTGGATATTTTTCTTTCTAACCTTGATTGCCCATTTTGCTCTTTTAATTTCTCTCGTTTTTTTCATTGATTTATTCAATTTTGTCTTTAAATAGATAAATATCTTTTGAAAGTAATTTATAATTTTTTAATTTAGATAATTATCTATAAATCAATTTATTATGAAAAAAACAATTTATTTATTTTTATTATCATTCGTAATTCTTTATTGTGAAAGTCCATCAAATAATGAGGTTTCAAATAAGGATAAAATATTTGGTGAATGGTTAAGAAAAGGTTATTCGTGGACCGGAAACGGATTTGTGGCAGGTGACAAAAAAGATTCTGACATAGTAAAAAAATTCATGGATGCATATGAAAATATGGATCCAAATCTCATGGTTGAAATGACAGCTGATACTGTTAAGTTTCATCCAGCTGATATTGCTGGTACTTTTGATGTTGATATGACCAACACAAATTTTATTGTTGAACGACAATCAGATTGGGATTCAATATCTAGAAATTATGCTTACATAATGCCTTTGAAAATCGAAAATTCAAAAGATAGAGTTGTAACTACTGTTTTTTCTGAAATAAGATACAAAAAAGATGGATCTACAGATTCTAATAATTTTTATGAAAGAATTTATTTAAATGAAAATGACAAGATTACAAGGGTAGTACAATTTAGTAGACCAACCCAGTAACCTTAATTTTTAATTTTAAAGCTCCTTATAAAAGGGGCTTTTTTTATATTAAATTTAAAAGAAAATAAAACTAAAAGTACTTGAAATTAAAATTTCACCCACCACTAACTTAAAAAATGAAAAGTAATCATATATTGTAAAAAAAACATCTATGAAAAGAAGAATAAATGCAATTTGGGCAGGAGATGGGTCTAATGGAAAAGGAACTTTAAATGCACAGAGTGGAGCTTTTAACGATATGCCCTATACATTTAAAACAAGATTTGAAAATGATAATGGTACCCTTGGAACAAATCCTGAAGAACTTATAGCAGCTGCTCTAGCTGGATGTTTTAATATGAAATTAAGTTTTGTTCTAAATGAAGCTAATTTAAGTCCTGAGGAGTTGAACACAGACGCAATACTAACTTTTGAGGATGGTAAAATTTTATCTATTGAATTAAATTTAAATGGAAAGGTTTCTAATATTTCAGAAGATAAATTTATTGAGTTGGCAAATGAAGCTAAAGATAATTGTCCTATTTCTGGAGTTCTAAATTGCAAAATATTATTAAAAGCAACTTTGGTTTAATATATTAGATTTATTAAAATTGAGAAAAAATACAAACTTGTTTTTTTGAATTAAATCCCCTTCAAAGAATAAGTTCATACATAATAACGGTAAACAATATCCCCTTTATAAAAGCAATCCATGCAACTTGGTATGCATTTAAACCAGTTTTTTTCATTATTTTATCTAACATTTTTTTATGCCATTTAATCATATGATAATGCTTTACTACCAAATTTAAAAAAATTAAACTTGCTTTTCGATTATAAGGTTTTATTTACAAAGTCAGTACCTTCATTTAATGCATCTTTAATAACTTCTTTATAAACTTTAATCCATTCATTAGAAGCAAAATCTTTACTCAATTCGTTGTAGTCTTTCATAGAGTTTTCTATGGATTCATACTCTTGATTGATGTGCTTATTTATCAGTTCAATGAGGTCTTTTATAAAATCTTGTTTTCTTGAATTATAGTATTCTTTTGTACTCATAAAAAAAGTAATTTTGGTAAGTATAAAAACTTAAATATAATTCTGGTATCAACATTTAAAGGACTTATTTATTAAATGTTTTTTGGTATTGAATATAAATCAAGCAGATTATGCATATGATTGTACAAATTATTATTACCCAATTATACCAGGCTATATTTTTCATTTTGAAAATTTACAGTTGTTAAGAATTTAATTATAAACTCTAAATACTTTTCTATAAATGTGGGTTTTATTATCAAATGTCCACACCTTTTTTCCAATATCAGAATCCCACATTTTGTCCCATAAATTTTTATATTCATCACTGACATTGTGAGTCATTTCGTAATGTTTGTCACTAGTGTATGAACTAATCTGAAAATATCTGAGAGTTTTGTTTTCATCCTCTTTTTTTACTTTGTAAAGTTTGTAAAAACTTTTTCCATAGCCAGCATTTTCTAAAACTGTGTTCACTTCAGAATTAAATTTTAAAAACTCAGATTCTAAATTTTCGGGGATATCAAAAAAGTGAACACTCAATCTTTCCTGGTTTTGCCCGTAAAATATAGCGTTTGATAATAAGAACAATAAAGAAATAATTATTTTTTTCATTAAAATTGATTTATAATTAATAGGACAATATATAAAAAACCAAGTTAATTAAAATATCTTCAATTTGATTACTGACTATTTTAAATCCCCTGAGATTGTTTGATATTAAATATCATTATGTCTATATAAAGGGTGGAACTTATTATTTGTTTTTCTTTGAATTCCCTTAATTAATAGTCTCAAAATTTGCTGTTAATGATAAATGAGAGCTTATAGTTATTGAAATTGATTTCTCGTAACTAACAAACTCCATTCTTTGCCAACCGCATTTAATACACTTGTAACCTGTCCAACCAATAAATTTAAATCCTTCCTTGGGTTCAGCATTTAAGTTTAATATTGTTCCTGATTGGTGTGAACTTGTATAATCCGTTGAATTATAATCAACGTTTTCAACACTTATAGTTCCTCCCTCTGACGAAAATATAGAAACCTCATAATTTCTAATTTCCTCAATTAATTTGATATTTTCTGGAATTTCCTTTTCTATGCTATTTTTTGTACAGGATAAAAAGATTAGAGTTATTGTAAAAATTAGTTTAAATTTCATTATTCCTTTTTAAAAAAAGCTTCAACATCTCTGTCAGAATACATCGTTATAGCAGTTCGACAGAAACGGGCAAAAGCACATCCATTGTTATCAAAATCACTTCCTAACCAACGGTCAAAAACGTATCCCTCGTCTGGTGTTGCTGTTAGTGTTATTGTTATTCCTTCATAATAATATCCAGTAGCATCAGGCGATACTATACCTCCTTCTCCAGCACTAACAGTCAATTTAAATAGAGTACGATTTATAGATTCAGGTTCTTCTTCTTTATTAGAACACCTGTAAATTAGTGATATAGATATAAGACACAAAAAAGTAGGCAACCAAACAGTTTTCATGTTAGTGAAAAATTTATTCTATCTTTTTAAAATAAGCTATAATATCTCTATTTGCATTTATAGTTACAATACATCGACAGTGGCGTATGGTAGTATTGCATCTATGATTCTTACGAAGATCAGTACCTACCCATCGATCAGGCATATATCCCTCATCTGCAGTTGCTGTAAGTGTTAATGTTTCTCCTTCATTATAAATTGCAATGGGAGGATGTGCTACTGATCCTCCTTCTCCAGCAGTAACTGTCAAGGTGTATTGAGTAGGAGTAGGGGATTCTTCTTCTACTTTATCTGAGGTACAACTGCAAACTAGTGAGAATATAAAGAGAGAAAAAAGTGAATTAGCTAAAAGATTATTCATTATCGTAAAGATAAAAATAAATTAGTTTTATTTTAAAAGTAAATTAATTTACATAACCAATTCGATTATTACCAGATATATATTTTTTTAAATCTAGAAATAACCTCTATTGTAAAGATTCAATAGAATTGCTAAAATTAAAGTAATCCAAATTAGAATCCACTCTTTACTGATTCCTTTCATTTTAATGAAGTTTTAGTATTTTCAATATATAAAAAAGCAGTTAATTGAAAAATTTAACTGATATGAATTGTATCTATTTAATTAAATCAATTTTTTTTGCTATATATATAGATAAACTACCAAATAATTTTTCTCTAATCTCAAAATCATAAAAACCAACTTTTGATAATATTTTCAAAAACTTTTTTCCTGATGGAAATACTTTTGATGACTTTTGTAAATAAAAATAAGCACCAGGATTTTTTGAAAACAGTAAACCTATTAATGGAATAAATAAACTAGAAATGATTAAGTAAAAAAACCTAATAATTAAATTTTTTGGTGTTGATGTTTCGTAAATTATAAGTCTTCCTGAATTTTTTAAAACTCTGTGGGCTTCGTTAAGACTCCTCTCTAAATTTTGAAAATTTCTAACACCAAAACAAATAGTAACGACATCAAAGTAATTACTGTTATATTTTAACTTTTCAGCATTTCCCATTTCAAGATTTATCTTTTTTAATAAGTTTTTACTTTTTATTTTTTTTCTCCCTATTGAAATCATATTTTTTGAAATATCTACTCCTGTAATTTGGCAGTTTTCAATTATAGACAAGTTGATTGGAATGTCGGCTGTTCCTGTAGCAATATCTAAAACTTTACTTGGCTTTTTTTCTTTGACTAAACTCGCAATTTCTTTTTTATTTTTTGCATCTGTTCCAAAGGTTATTATTTTGTTTAAAAAATCATACTCGTTAGAAATAGAATTAAACATTTCTTCGATTTCACCTACTGCTTTTTTATTTATTTCGTATGACATAACTGATTCAAGTTATTTATTCTAATTCATTAATTCCTAAATAACTAGTATTGTATTTTATTAATTATAAACTTATTAAAATGAAAACAAACTTTCTTAATTTACTTTTTATATTCCTAGGCGTTTTTGAATCAAAATCATATTCTCTTTATTAAGTTCATAAATAAATTGTACTTTAGGTATTATTAACCTTAAATCAATTTAAATGAAAGATATACTTGTTGTTGCAAAGCTTAAAGAAGGTAAGTTTGACAAATTTATGGGCTTTATGCAGTCTGAAGAGGGGATGAATGAAAGAAGAAAAATTGCGGATTTGACTAAAACTTTAGGTACAGTTTCCCCTGATAAGAATGCAGTAATGTTTAAGATTGTTGTACATGATGAAAATGCTTTGAATTCATTTTTGGATGGCTCAAATTCTGTATCGAAACCAATTTTTGATGAAGTTTTGGTAAGTTATGAAATTTTTGAGTTAAACAAAGTTTAACCTTACCTACAGAATAAAGTAGAGTAGTGGTTTTCTTGAGAGTGGTTTGTTTTCGAATTGAGTTTATTTCTTATTAAGAAACCCTATACCTGAAAATATAATTGTAATTCCTGTGGAATGGAGAAATCTAATATAGCAATATAGGGTCTTTTAAATATTTTAATATTTTTGAACTAACCATAAAATTAATTAAATGAAAAACTTAATATTATTTTTTTTACTGCTTAACACTGTGTGTTTTTCTCAAGAACTAAAGACAAAAAAGATATTTAATATTAAAGTTTCGGTTGGTGATTACTCTCAACCTGGAGAATATTTGAATATCCAAACTAGTTACGCACCATACACAAAAGGAGAATTTGATGGTATTACTTCTGGAAAAGTGTTGCCAGTAGGAGGAGATTTTTTTAAGTCATATTCTAAAAACGGAACAAACTATAGTGAATTAGATATAGACCTCGTAATGCTTACCGATGGAGGTGAGAAAATATTTTGCAAAGCAAGTGGAATACTAAATTATGAGATTGATACTTTCAAACCCCTAAAATTCGAAACTCAATGGAGATTTATGACATCTAGCAAAAAGTTTAGTTATTTAAATGAAGTAATTGCAATTGGCTTAGGATCCTTTTTAGACGAAAAAAGTGGATACATGTTTCAACACGAAATATACCAAGTTTATAAATAAATTTATATACCTAGGTCACTTTATATAGAAATAACTGTAATTAATTAATAGTATTTGGAGATGATTATTTTTTATTGGCTTCCATAAACATTGCGAATTCTTTATTGAAGACCTCATCAGGAAAAATAGCTTGTACTTCTACAATTTTATCATTTTCCCATTTATATCCAAAAAAGCAAGGATTTGATAACGTATCTCCAGAAATTTTTGATACCGCGCTCCAGTCGCTCCACTGACTAGTCCAAGTGCTACCGTATCCGTCTGCGTATCTACCTCCAGCACTTTTTACATCATCACCAGTATAATTTGTTGTCTCTATCCAACCATCGGGAAAACTGATTTCACTAAACATCGCATGATGAGTAATTACAAGCTCTTCAAAGTCAGTTTTAGTCATATCTAGGTTATTAAATTTAATTTTAGCATCATCCGAAATAATACTCGAATCAAGGTTGTTATTTACATAACCTTTCATCATGTCAGAGATTTTTTGTGCTCTTTCATCTTTTACTTTTATTGTAGAAACTGTACTTAATTTGGTTTCAGCACAACTAAAAAATCCTATCGATACAATTATAATTAAGAGTTTTTTCATTACTATTTAATTTATGGTTAACAGATACAATATACAAATTAGTAAATGAACTTAATAAATAAGATATTTATTTTATAAAAATAAGTGAATATCTGTCACTTGGAGAATATCTCCTCTGTGGGATGAAAGTTGTTTTATGGTAAAGTAATCCCAATAAAGCAGAGTAGGGGCTTTAGAAGCTCTTAAACTGCCTTTAAACCTGTTAAATACATCATTACTTACCAATGCAGAAAGTTTTTAGCATTGATAATCATACACTTACGCTGATTTGTACCATATATGTACATCATTTTTTGACAAGAACATACTACAAAGAGCAACTACTGACCAAAAAAATTAATTAAGTTGATTGATATTTATAAATTAGGGATTGGCCACCTATCTTCAAGTGATAAATTTCCATTTTTCAAATCTACTAATTCATTTTCGTTTAAGAGACATAAATCCAGTTCGTGAGTAATTGCATCTACATTTAGGTTCTGTCCAATAAAAACAAGCTCAATTTTTCTATCTCCGAAGTCTTTTTCCCATCCAGACTCAATCTCTTCTTGATTATCAATAAAACTTGCATATTTAATTCTTTCAGAAAATGGCATAGATACCCACCACACACCAGCAGCGTCGGCTTTAATAGACCCTCCAGCAGAACTAAAATTTAAAGCTTGGTCATTTCTTGAGGCAATCCAGAACAAACCTTTACTTCTAATAACATTTAATGGAAATTTTTGTTGAACGAAATCTAGAAATTTTTTTGGATGAAATGGTATATTTCTTCTATAAACAAATGAACCTATACCATATTCCTCAGTTTCGGGGGTGTGCTCATTTTCAAGTTCCTTGATCCATCCTGCGGACGATTCGGCTTTTTCAAAATCAAAAATACCCGTATTTATTACACAGTTTAAACTCACTTTCGAATGATTTGTAGAAATGATTTGGGCTTCAGGATTTAACTTACGAATTATATCTTTAAGATTACTTAATTCTGATTTTGTGATAAGATCAATTTTGTTTAAAAGAATTACGTTAGCAAATTCAATCTGGTCTGTAAGAAGATTTACAATTGTTCTACTATCACCGTCAATGTTTGTTAAATTTCTGTCGGTAAGATATTCTGGACTCGAAAAATCTTTCATAAAATTAAAGGAATCTACAACAGTTACCATTGTATCGACATAACTAAATTTACTTAAGTCAATTGTACCATCTTCACTTTCAAAACTAAAAGTTTGTGCTACTGGAATAGGTTCTGAAATTCCTGTACTTTCAATTATCAAATAATCAAATCTCTGGGCTTTAGCCAGTTTTTCAACTTCAACCATTAAGTCCTCGCGTAGTGTACAACATATGCAACCGTTGCTCATTTCAACTAATTTCTCTTCGGTCCTTGATAGGGTATTTTCACTTTTTACCAGATTAGCATCAATGTTTACTTCACTCATATCGTTGACAATTACAGCTACTTTCAAACCCTCTTTATTGTGTAATATATGGTTGAGTAATGTTGTTTTTCCAGCTCCTAAAAATCCACTTAATACTGTAACAGGTAATTTTTTCATAAATGCAAAATTATTAAAATTTACATTATTTGATGGGTGCTGTTAAACTTTATTTTTAAAAATTTACTTATATGAAAAAATTAAAAATCTGTCACTTGGATAATATCTCCTCTGTGGAATGAGATAATTCATTAAATTGATTAGATAATTTAAAAACTAATCAAAATGAAAAATATAAAAGACATAACTATATCAATATTTGCAGTAATTGGATTTGTCGCAATAATAACTGGATTTACAAGAAATGAGAATAATAATGCTATTCAATCATCCTATGCAATTCCAGAAAGTCATGTTTGGGAAGTGAGATGCATTCCTTCAAATGATTTAGGAAGATGCTATATGTATAATAAGATAACTGGAGACATAAGAATTTTAGGTAGAGGTGGAACTGGAAAGGGTTATTGGATTATGGGTAGTGATGGAAAGGATGTAAAACAAGACAAAAAAAAATAGAGAAGTAATTATTGGCAGTTGGAAAAGGTTACCTGTATGTAATCCTTGTTATTTTATGGTAAGTAAACCTAATTAGGCAGAGTAGGGGCTTTAGAACCTCTTAAACTGCCTTTAAACCTGTTAAATACATCATTACTTACCTATGCAAAATTTAGAAAATATATTTGATAAAATATCATCATTAGTCACCTCTCCAGTAACCTCGCCCAGATGATATAGAACCTGCTTTAAATCTATAGTGAGTAAATCAGATGGAACATTATTTTTTAATCCCTCTTTGACATTGTTAATTTCCTTTTTTGCATGACTTAGGGCCGAGTAGTGTCTGCTATTTGTAATTATTAATTTATTAGAAAAATTCTGATTTAAATTTTTGATAATTATATTTTTTAAATACGTTACATCTTTTTTCTCTTTTGTATTCATAAATATTGAATTTAAACCTGTCTTTTTAATTTGTCTTTTTACTAAATCTGCCTTTGTGAAAATTAGTATAATTGACTTTTGTTCATATTTTTTTTTTAATTTGTTATATTCCTCTATTTCTAAGTCTATTTTTCTGTCTGAAGTTGCTAAATCAATTAAATAAAGTACTATTTCAGATTTATTGATGCTTTCAAAAGTTCTTGAAATTCCAATTTTTTCAATTTGATCTTCTGTTTTTCTTATTCCAGCAGTGTCTATAAAACGAAATAATCTACCTTTCAGATTAAATGTATCTTCAATTATATCCCTAGTTGTTCCAGCAATTGGACTTGTAATTGCTTTATCTTCATTGAGAATAGAGTTTAATAAAGTTGATTTTCCTACATTGGGAGATCCTACAATTGAAACCGGAATTCCATCTTTCAATGCATTTCCATATTTAAAAGAATCAACCAGTTCAGAAATATATTTTTCAATATCATTAAGTAATGATGAAAATTTGTCTCTTGATGCAAATTCAACATCTTCTTCACTAAAATCTAATTCCAACTCGATTAAACTTGATAAATTTAATAATTCATCTCTCATTTTTTTAATCTCAGCACTTACCCCACCTCTCATTTGATTCATTGCCAGTTTGTGATTTGTTTTAGAGTTGGAAGCAATCAAATCAGAAATACCCTCAGCCTGAATTAAATCCATTTTGCCATTTAGATATGATCGTAAAGAAAACTCACCAGGATTTGCAGTTCTTATACCATTGTCAGAAAGTAATTCCATAATTCTGTTTTGTATGTAGATTGAGCCATGACAAAATATTTCTACCATATCCTCACCTGTGAATGAATTTGGTTTTTTTAGTTTAGATATTATTACCTCATCGATTATTTCATCTTTATGTTGAATAATTCCAAGATAGTTTTTATTAATTTTTAAATCCGAGTACATTTTTTGTTTTAGTTTAGGTCTAAAAATCTTTTCAACCACAGTGTGGGTTCTATCTCCGGATACTCTTATTATAGAAATAGCGCCTTGTCCTTGCGGGGATGAAATTACAGCAATCGTATCTTTATCAAACATCATTATATCTTTAGGCTAAAAGTTGTACGTTTCTTGTGAAGTTTATGCTCATAATTTTTCCACAATTGATGAATTGAAGTATTCTCTTCTAATTCTGGATTAGTTTCCACCTCTGTTACACCTTTTTTATTAAATAACTTTTGAATTTCATTAAATAAGATTGCTATTACTCCTTTATTTTGGTATTCTGAATCGACACCGATCAAATAAAAAGAGGCTCTATTATTAAAATACTTGGCCTTTAAAAGATGAAAAATACCAAAAGGAAAAAGTTTACCATTGGCTCTTTTTAATGCTTTGGTGAACGATGGCATTATTATCACAAAAGCTATTAATTTATTTGTGTTGTCAGAAACACATTTAATGTATTCTGGATGAGCATATTTCAAATATTTTTCTTTATAATAGTTTATCTGATATTTTTGGATTGGAACAAAAGTTTGAAGATTTGAATATGTTTTTTCAATTAGATGAAACATTTCGTTAACATAAGGTTCAATTTCACTAGTTTTCTTAAAGTGTAAAACTTTTAAGTTATATCTTTCTAAGATTAGCTTTCCGAATTTTCTAACCTTTTCTGGAGAATTCTTGAATTCAGGTATTTTAATTTCAAATTCTATCCATTGAGCTAACTTTTTCATTTTGAGTTTCTTCATGTGAGTAGGGTAGTAGGGATAATTATAATTAGTTATAATAGTATTCATTTTGTCGTAACCCATAACTAGCATTCCTGCTTTGTCCATATTAGAAAATCCTACTGGCCCCTCAATGAAATCCATTTTTCTAGACTTTCCAAATTCCTTTACCTTTTCTACCAACATTTTACTTACCTCAAAATCATCAATAACATCAAACCATCCAAATCTAACCTTATTTTTCTTTAATTTATTAACCTCAATCCAGTTTACTATTGCCGCTATTCTTCCCACTACTTTTTTTTCATTATAAGCTAAGAATAAAGAAACATCGGATGTTTTAAAGGCAGGATTAGTTTCTTTATTTAAAAAAAACAATTCTTCATTTTTAATGGGAGGCACCCAATAGGGACATTTTTTGTAAAGCTCGAATTGAAAATCAACAAATGCTTTAAGTTCTAACTTCGTTTTTACTTCAATAATTTCAATCATTTTTTGGTTTCTTCTTGGCCTTTCTATTTCTTTTTTTATCTTCTTTCTGTGCTTTTTTGGCACCTTTCATATACATTCTTTCCTCTTTTTTCATCAACTTTTCTTCTAGCTTTTCTTCAGGATTAACGTCTTTATGAAAATCCAATCTATAAGAAGCTCCTATATTAAAAAAAAAGATTGATGGAGAATTTTTAGTATTTGACCCAAGTGTTGCTTCAAACTGCAAATCATCACTAAAAAGATATGCAGCTCCAGTTCTAAAAATTTGGTCTTGATATAAATCACTCGAAAAATTCTGAGTTTCAATATATGCAGACCACTTTTCGTTAATTGTATGTGTTAATGTAAGTATATAGCTGAATTCAGGAAAATCTGATGAAATTCTATTAAAAATAAAATTAGTCACAAATACCCATCTTCCAAAAAAGTGAGATTGAGTTGCTAAAATGCCCTTTCCTGTAAACCTAGGTTCAACTGAATCGTTTCTTGGAATTCCAAAGAATAGTGGTGGTCTGAGTTCGTCAAATACATTTCCATAAGGGAAAGGGGATTCTTTTTCTAAAATAAAATTTCCACCAAGAGTAACAGAAACAGCTGGAATTAAATCCCTTAGTTTAAAACCATTATTTGCTTTCCAACTATAAACGTTTACTTTCCTTTCCTTTTTAAATGGATCATAAACTAGATATTTAATACCTAAAAAATTATTTAAAAACCCTTTCCTTTTGGATTTTGCAGATGTGTTAATTAGTAGATTTTCAATTTTGTCAAATTGGTAAACACCATCATAGGTTAATTCAATTTTTTCCGAAAGCAACCCATACCTTACAGATAGGAAGAAAATACTTGCATTGACTTTAGAGTTATTATAACTTCTGTGTTTATATGTTCTTAATTCACTGCCGCCTTCAAATTGAACAACATTTTTTCCTACTGAAAATGCCCCAATTGATGCACCTGGTCTGTTTGAATTAATTTGATCCGTATACTGCCCGTAGGAAACAAAAAACCCGAACATTGAAATAAAAACAGAAAGAAGACATCTCATTTTATAAAAAATAATAATCATTAAAAATAAAAACTAAAGATGATTTAAAGAATAACTTTCTAGTTTAATTATTTTCAATTTTAAATTTACTTATATTGAATAAATTCCTTTATATTAATATTAATGAAGAAGATTTTAAATTCTGAAATTCTGTTGCATTTCATTTATATTTCTTCCTTTTTGCTTTTATCTCTTTTTGTCTTTTATCCAATTCTACAGGGAAAGAAAATATTTCAATCTGACACTCAGCAGTACCTTGCTATGTCAAAACAATTACAAGATTCCAGATTAGATAATGATGAAGAATTATATTGGATTGATAACGCTTACTGCGGGATGCCAACTTATCAATTAGGAGCTAAGTATCCATATGATGTGCTAACTCCTATCCACAAAATATTTAAATTTTTACCACACCCTTCCTATATGACTTTTATTTATATGTTAGGATTTTATATTTTTATTTTAAGTCTAGGATTTAAAAATAGATTTGCTTTTTTTGGTGCTATATGTTACGGTCTTTCTACGTACTTATTGATAATAATTCAAGTAGGTCATAACACAAAATCCATAGCGCTTGGATATTTACCATTAGTCTTTGCTTCATTAAATTACATATTCAAAAATAAGTCAATTTGGCCCCTAATTCTTTTATCACTATTCATGGGACTTCAAATCAGGGCTAACCACTATCAAATTACTTATTACATGTTTATTTTAATTGGAATTTTTATGGGTTTCAAACTTTTTGAATCATTTAGACACAAACAATTAAAATCTTTTGGATACAAAACCCTTAAAATTTTTTTTTCAGTTTTAATTGCACTTGGGCTTAATGCAACAAGCATATTTTCAACCTATGAATATTCCAAGTATAGTACAAGGGGTAAAAGCGATATAACAATTGATGAAAGCGGGAGATTATTGGAAATTAATGATGGCCTTTCGTATGACTATATTACTCAGTTTAGTATGGGAATTTTTGAAAGTTTAAATATTATTATACCAAGGATAAGAGGTGGATCTTCTACTGAAGATTTAGGAGTAAATTCTAATTTTTACAGTGAAATTAGAAATTTAGGTTTATCACCATCTCAATCATCAAGTTTTTCAAGTAATGTTCCAACATATTGGGGGGACCAGCCAATTCTTGAAGCACCACCGTATATTGGAATATTAGTAGTTTTTCTATCGGTTTTTACAATATTTATTCCAGCGATTCGAAAAAAATATAGTTGGTTATATTTAGGTATTGTTTTGTCTCTTCTTTTATCATGGGGAAAAAACTTTGATTTATTGACTAAAATTTTTATTGAATACTTTCCTTTTTACAGTAAGTTTAGAGCTGTTTCATCTATACAAGTAATATTAGAATTTTGTTTTCCCATTCTTGCCACAATTGGTCTATATTCATTTTTTGAAATACCAAGAAATAAATCCTTTCCTGTTCTAATTAAAACCTATATGTCGTTTTTGACTTTGCTAGTGTTAATTTATATTTCATCCTTCACTTCAACTTTTTCTAGTCCAATGGATAACTATTACGGACAAATTTTTGGACCTGAGATAATGCAGTTGATAAAAAAAACTCGATTAGATATTTTTAAATATGATGTTTTAAGAGGTATTTTTTTAGTAACCTTAGTTTTTACAACTTTTTTCTTGTTCCTAAAGAATAAGATAAGCGATAGAACGGCTTTTACTTTAATCTTATTTTTTGTTTTTTTTGATTTAATAAATATTAGTAACAGATATCTAGATAGAGATTTATTTCTAAAGCCAAGTAGAATTAATAAATTCTACAATGAAAATAATGCAGATAAACAAATATTAAAAGATACTTCCTACTTTCGAGTTTTTCAACCTAAATCTACAATGCAAAATGCTAGAGCATCATTTTTTCATAATTCTGTTGGAGGATATCATGGCGCAAAACCTAGGAGATTGGAACAGTTTTATAAATTATTTTTACAAAGTAAAAAAACTGCACTTTTGGATATTTTAAATGTAAAATATGTAATAGAAGAAAAAGAGGGTAATACAAAAGCAATAGAAAATCCCAATAATTTAGGTATGGCTTGGTTTGTTGAAAAAATTATATTTGAAGAAAACCCGGACAGTATTTACATGAATCTCTTAAAATTTGATTTGAAACAAACAGCAATAATAGAGAATAAAAATATAGATATTATTAGTTATCCAAATGAAAGAAGAATATCTCAAATTGAGTTATTAAAAAACAAACCTCACGAAAAAATTTATTCTATAGAGTCTAATAAGCCTGGATTTGTTGTTTTTTCAGAAATGTTTTACCCCGGATGGAAAGCGAAAATAAATAATAAGGAAGTAAACGTGTATAAAGTTAATTTTATTCTGAGAGGAATCTTTGTTCAAAAAGGTAATAATAAAATTAAATTTTATTTTGAACCAAGTTCAATAAAATATGGAAGTTTATTTCAAATTGTATCAATCATTGTATTTGTAGCGCTAATTTTTTATTCATCAAATAAAATACTTTTAAGTAAAAAATAGAATTTTCTCATGAGTTTAATTGTAAAGCAATCATTTTCGAATATTATTATTATACTATTTGCATTTACACTTGGGGCATTGAATACTCTTTTCTTTTATCCAAGTATAATAGGAGCTGAGTTTTATGGAATTATTTTAATTCTTCTAGCCCAATCAAATATTATTCAACCTATTTTTTCTTTTGGTCTTCAGCATAGCGTAATTAAATTTTTTTCATCAGTAGATTCAAAAAAAGAAAAAGACGAGATATTAATTTTATCATTAATTTTTCCTCTTTTTATTATTATTCCATTTTCTATTTTATTTCTTCTGAATTACAACTTTTTAGGAAATTACTTATCGACAGTAAACTCTTTAATTAAAAACTATATTTACATAATTGTTTCCGTAGCAATTTCAACTGCATATTTTGAAATTTTTTATAGTTGGTGTAAAGTTCAAAAGCGAACTGTATTTGGGAATTTTTTGAAAGAGTTTTATCAAAGATTATTGATTACGATTTTACTCTTTCTTTACTATTTTGATTTAATTGATTTCAATGGTTTTACCTATTTGTTGATTTTTGGCTATTACTTAAGATTGTTTATCATTATTTTATATAGTCTCTCAATATATAGTCCTGATTTTAAAATTGCACTTCCTTCAAATATTAAAGAAATTTTATATTACAGTTTATTAATTTTTCTTTCTGGCTTTGGAGCAAGTATTATTATTGATGTTGATGCAGCAATGCTCGGAAAACTTGTTCAAGATGAGTTCGTTGCATATTATAAGGTTGCGATTTTTATAGCTGCAATAATAGATGCTCCATCAAGAGCACTTTTCCAGATATTGAATCCTATGGTTGCAGAGACAATAAATAAAAACAATATTTCAGAATTGGAAAAATTATATAAAAAAAGTTCATCTAATTTATTGTTAATATCTGGGTTTATATCAGTTTTAATTTGCTCTAATATTGAAGATATATACCAAATAATTTACTCTATTAATTTAGATGCTGGTTTTAGTTTGGCAATACCGGTTGTATTTTATATATCCATATCCAAACTATCAAGTGCTCTAGTTGGTTGTGTCAATAGCATAATTACAAATTCGAAATACTACTACGCGGTGCCTTTATTCTCTATTTCATCTGCAATGGGAGTAATTTTTCTTAATATTTATTTTATAAATAAAATTGGATTTGTTGGAGCCGCGATATCGACTATGATTATTATAATCTTATTTAATGCTTTAAAACTAATTTTTGTTATGTTAAAATTTAAAATTCAACCATTTTCAAAAAAGACAGTTTTAATATTATTTTTAATTGTAACAACAAGTTTTCTTTTCTACAATTTAAATATATCAACCAGTTTTTTAACTAATTTAATATTCAAGTGCATACTAACATTAATCACCTATTTATCAATTTCTTATTTATTGAATTTATCTGATGAATTGAATTCATTTTTAAAGATAAATGGAAAAGAAAATTAGATAATGTAACCTAAGAATTCAAATTAATTTATTTTTTAAAAATTTACCTGTGTGAGATTTATTAATTTTCACAATTTCTTCGGGAGTTCCCGATGCTACAAGTTCCCCTCCTTCTGTTCCTGCATTTGGTCCTAGGTCAATAATATAATCAGCACATTTAATCATATCTAGATTATGCTCGACTACAATTACCGAATGCCCATTTTCAATTAAAAGAAATAATGATTTAATTAAATAATTTATGTCATCGAAGTGAAGTCCAGTAGTTGGTTCATCAAATATGAAAAGAATTTTATTTTTATTTTCTCCCTTGCCAATAAATGAAGCAAGCTTAATTCTCTGTGCTTCGCCACCAGATATATTACTTGAGGACTGACCCAAAGTAATATATCCTAGTCCTACTTTTTTTAGTGGTAATAATTTATTAACCAATCTATGTTCATCATTTTTTTCAAAAAAACCTAATGCCTCATCTAATGTCATGTTCAGAATTTCATCAATTGATTTGTTGTCAAATTTTACTTGAAGAATTTCTTTTTTAAATCTTTTTCCATCGCATTCATCACATTTCAAAACTACATCAGCCATGAATTGCATTTCAATTATAACAACCCCTTCGCCTTTACAATTGTCACACCGACCGCCATCAACATTAAATGAAAAATGTTTTGGTTTATAATTTCTGCTTTTTGCCAAGGTTGTTTTTGAATAAAGTTGTCTTATATCATCAAATGCTTTTATGTAGGTAACTGGGTTAGATCTAGATGATCTGCCAATTGGGTTCTGATCAATGTATTCTATTTGGTTTATTAAACTTATGTCTCCTTCTATAGATTTAAATTCTCCACTTTTTTCTCTATATATATCAAGACTTTTAAGAATTGCAGGATAAAGAATTTTTTTGACTAGAGTACTTTTTCCACTTCCTGATACTCCCGTAACTGCAACCATCATATTCAATGGAAATTGAATATCAATATTCTTAAGATTATTCTCTCTTGCCCCTTTTAGAAATATTTTATGTTTAATTTTTTTTCGGCTTTTTGGATATATTATTTTTTTTTCAGAATTAAGATATTTAGCTGTTATTGATTCTTTACTTTTTAAAACATCTTTAAATTTTCCTTTTGCAACAACTTCTCCTCCATTATTTCCAGCAAATGGGCCTAAATCAATTATTTCATCTGCCTCTTTCATTATTCCTTCATCATGCTCAACAACGACAACAGTGTTTCCTAATTTTTTTAATTTTTTCAAAATATTAATAAGTTTATTATTATCAATTGAGTGGAGTCCGATACTCGGTTCATCTAAAATATACATCGCTCCAACCAAACTGCTTCCCAAAGATGTAGCTAAGTTTATACGCTGGGATTCACCTCCTGAGAGAGAGTTAGATCTTCTATTCAAAGTCAAATAACCTAATCCAACATCCTGCATGAATGATATTCTAGATTTAATTTCATAAAGAATATTTTCTGCAATTTCTTTTTTGCTATTTGTTAGCTTTAGTTGTTCGAAAAAATCATTTAGCTCATTTATACTAAGATTTAGTAGTTCTGGAATACTTTTACTATTTAATTTTACATATTCAGTTTCTTTTCTAAGTCTAGATCCTTTACAATCATTACATTTAGTTTTTCCTCTAAATCTAGATAACAAAACTCTGTTCTGGATTTTATATGTTTTGGATTCAATTTTTTTGAAGAAAAAATTTAATCCTTTGAAATATTCATTACCCATCCAAATCAATTCTTTTTGTGTTTCATTGAGTTTGTAAAATGGTTCATGAATGGGAAAAGAAAATTTATGGGAATTGTTAATTAAATCATTTAAATACTTTTTGAAGGAATTTCCATTCCATGGAACTATTGCACCATCGAATATTGATAAATTTTTATTTGGTACAACAAGGTCTAAATCGATACCAATTATATCACCATATCCTTGACAAGTTTTGCATGCACCATAAGGATTATTAAAGCTAAAGAATTGTTCGTTAGGTTCTGAAAAAAAAATTCCATCTCTTTCAAAATTATTTGAAAATGAAATTTTATTATTATTATCAAGGTTTATTATATTGCAAATTCCATTTCCCTCAAAGAAGGCAATTTCAATAGATTCTGCTAGATTTGTGATTTCCTTTTTTTCATCAGTTAAGACTAATCTTTCAATTACTAACTCAAAATTTTCAAAATCTTTTTCATCAATTTTATTTAATTTTATAATCTCATTGTTTAAGTATCCCATTGCAAATCCTTGAGATAACAACTTTTTACAAAAATTAGACTTATTGTCAGCTGATATTCTTGGTTTACATGCAATAATAAATTTTGAGTTTGATTTTTGTTTTTTTAAGTACTCTAAAACATCATTCACAGTGTCCTTTTTTACAATTTTTTTTGATTTTGGAGAAAATGTTTCCCCAATTCTTGAATATAAAAGTCTTATGTAGTCAAAAATTTCAGTTTTAGTGCCTACTGTTGATCTTGGATTTGTAGAATTAATTTTTTGTTCAACCGCAATTGCAGGGGATATTCCGTCAATACTATCAACAAGGGGTTTATTTATTTTACCCATGAATTGTCTGGCGTAAGAAGAAAGACTTTCAATGTATTTTCTCTGTCCCTCAGCATATAATGTATCAAAAGCTAGAGTTGTTTTACCTGATCCAGACAACCCTGTTATTACGGTTAGGCTGTTCCTTTTTATATCCAAGTCAATATTTTTCAAGTTATTAAGTCTTGCTCCTCTTATCTTAATGTATTCATTGAAATTTTTGTTCTTAATTTTTTTCATTTCAAAATTTATTCATAAAATTTAATATGGTTTAAATTAAAAATTCATTCAATTTAATATTAAAAATTATTTTATATCTTTGAATGAACATAAAATATACGCCTATACACAATTCTACTTTTTAATTATTTAAATATTTAAGGTTAGTGTATGGATAATTCAAAATTACTTGACGACGCTCAATTGGTACACAATTACATAAATGGTTGTGAAAAATCATTAGAGATATTGGTTAATAAACACAAGTTTAAATTATACAATTTTATTTATTCTAAAGTGTTGAACAAGGACAATGCGGAAGATTTGTTTCAAGAAACTTTCATTAAAGTCATAAAGACCCTTAAAAGAGGTGTCTATAATGAAGAGGGTAAGTTTTTGCCATGGGTGATGAGAATAGCCCATAATTTAGTAATAGATTTTTTCAGAAAAAACAAGAGGTTTCCATCTTTTGATAAAAATGAGGCCTATGATATATTTCAATTGATTAAAGATGAAAACCCCTCAATTGAAAAGCTTATGATTGATAAGCAAATCTTAAATGACTTAAAAAAAATTATTATTAAATTACCACAGGACCAAAAAGAAGTACTTGACATGAGACTTTATAAGGAAATGAGCTTTAAAGAAATCTCTGAAGTTACAGGAGTGAGTATAAATACTGCTCTTGGAAGGATGAGATACGCAATCATTAACCTTCGAAAATTAATTATAGAAAATAAAATCTCATTATCCGCATAATATAATTTTTGTCTATTTTTTACGTTTTAATTTTAAAGTGTATTAAAATTTGGATAAAAGTAAATCAAAAAATATTGGTCCTAGTGATATCACGATAAAGCGCATTTTAGCATTTTCTAAAGCTTTATCCGCAAACAAATTAAAAAAACAGAAAAAAAAGTAAGTTTATATTTAAGTCATTTTTTTTAAAAATGATTTTCTTCCTACTTTCATAGTAATAAAATCTTTTTCTTTAGACCATCCTCTCGCTGGAGAATATTCTCTCCCATAATATATAATCTGTAAATGAAGATTATTCCAATTATTTTTTGGAAAAAGTCTTTTAGCATCACGCTCTGTAATTTTAACGTTTTTTCCACTAGATAATCCCCATCTGTACATTAATCTATGAATATGAGTATCGACCGGGAATGTTTGAAAGCCAAACCCTTGTGACATCACAACAGCTGCAGTTTTATGACCAACTCCGGGCAGTTCTTCTAATTCTTCAAATGTTCTTGGTACCCTACCATTGTATTTTTCAATAAGAATATTTGATAATTTGTGAATTGCTAAAGATTTAGAAGGAGACAAACCAATTGGTTTTATAATTTTTCTTATTTCGTCAGTAGACAATCTAATCATCTCTTTCGGGCTACTTGCCTTAGAGAATAGTATGGGAGTAATTTCATTAACTCTCTTATCAGTGCTTTGTGCAGAGAGTAATACGGCAATTAGCAAAGTATATTCATCTTGATGATTTAATGGGACAGGTATGTTTGGGTATAATTTATTTAAGTTTTCGATTATAAAATTTATTTTTTCTTTTTTGGTCACTATTTTTATATTAAATTTTATTAAAATGAATAATTTAAAAAAGGGAGATAAGTTACCAAATTTTGTTTTAAAAGACCAAAATGGAATTGTGCACAAAAATAATGACTATTTAGGAAAAAAAATTATTATTTTTTTCTATCCAAGAGCAAATACACCAGGCTGTTCAGCAGAGGTTTGTGATTTAAGAGATAATTATGAAATTTTAAAGAAAAAAGGTTACTATCTACTTGGAGTAAGCGGAGATAATGAAAATACCCAGATGAAGTTTCACCAAAAATTTGAACTTCCCTTTCCATTATTAGCAGATGTTAATAAAGAATTAATAAAGTCCTTTGGAGTTTGGGGTAAAAAAAAGTTTATGGGAAAGGAATACGATGGTATACACAGAATGACATTTTTAATTAATGAAAAAGGTATAATTGATTTTGTATTCGAAAAAGTTAAAACAAAGGAACACTCCAATCAAATATTAAATGTTATTTAAAACCAAACATTTTGTTTTTTTTAATTATTTCAGGTATTCCTTTGGGTAAAAAATCTTCCCAAGCCTCATTTTTAACTTTAATCATCTCTAAAACTTCTCTAGAAAAAATATCTAAGAATTTTATTTCGAAATCTTTAATATCAATTATTTTTTCATTGTATTTAAAAAATTTATAAAATTCCTTCATCCTATTGTCAAGCTTTAGGTTTTCACTATTTATAATATCGCCATTTTTACCCTTGTTTGGATATAGATAAATTTTTAGGTTATTATGAAACATTTTTCCAAAAGCCTCTAAAATTCCACCATCAAGGTCTTCATAGTATTGTTCGTCAAAAACTTGAATTAAATTATTTACACCCATGCACAATCCAAGTTGTTTTTGAGTGTATCTAGATAGATAATCAACTAATTTATAATATTCTTTAAAATTAGAAATCATGACTGTGTGACCCATGGAGCACAATAATTTTGCTCTATCCATAAAATCAATTTCGTCTATTTCACCTTCTGATAATAGATTCGATAAAGTTATTTCAAAAATTACTAGATTTTTTTCCTTTTTGACACGCGGTTCTTTCAAGAAAGCATCCAAAGATTTTTCATACATATCAATATTCACCTTTGTAACAGGTCTAAAACTTCCTCTAATAGTCAAGATATTTTTTTTGTACAATTCGGCAGCTGGTAAAATGTTATTTCCTTCTTTATTAAACATTACAGCTTGTGTCATTCCATTTTTTATCAATTGTAAACTCATCAATCTATTGTCAATATTTTTAAAAAGGGGGCCCTTAAAATTAATAGTGTCAATTTCAATAGCATCTTTGTCAATATGATCATATAGATATTTTAATAATTTCTTTGGCTCACTATTTTTATAAAATGCTCCATATATTAGGTTTACACCCATTATTCCCAAAACCTCTTGTTGTAATCTAGCCTCAGATTGGTGAAATCGAATATGCAATGTTATCTCACTATATTGATCATCTGGCTTAGTTTGAAATCGGATTCCCATCCACCCATGGCCTTTAAATTTTTTTGCAAAATCTATAGTAGCAACTGTATTAGCATATGTGAAAAACATTTTTTGAGGATTCTTCTTTCTTATCCTGGTCTCCAAAAGTTCAATTTCGTGGTCTAACATTTTATCTACTCTGCCTTCAGTAACATAGCGTTTATCAGTTTCTTCACCATAAATATTGTCACTAAAAGTTTTGTCATAAGCAGAAATTGTTTTTGCAATTGTTCCAGAAGCTCCTCCTATTCTAAAAAATTGTCTGGCAACTTCTTGGCCAGCACCAATCTCAGCAAAAGTTCCATAGATCAAACTGTTTAAGTTAATACGCAATGCTTTTGCCTCAGTTGAAGGCCTATTTTCAATTTCTATTTCACCTGGAAGATTCATTTTTTTTTCAAATCTACAAAGATTGTAGAATTTACTCACAAAGTTTACCTTTGAATTAGTGATTGAAATAATTTTTTTAGGTACTGGTACATCTCAAGGTGTCCCGATAATTGGAAGTAATCATCCAGTATGTAAAAGTTCAAACCCAAAAGATAAGAGGTTAAGAGTTTCTATTGCATTGAAGTGGGACAATTTTTTCTTTGTTGTTGATTGTGGACCAGACTTTAGACAACAAATGTTAAACTGTAATAGCAAAAAGCTCGATGGAATTCTTTATACACACGAGCATGCAGACCATACAGCGGGTTTAGATGATATTCGTCCTTTTTATTTTAAGCAAGGTAAAATAGATTTAATTTTAACTAAAAGGGTTTTTTCTTTTTTGAGTAAACGTTTTGATTATATAATTGATGATAATAATAAATATCCTGGTGCCCCATCTGTAAACATAAAACTAATTAGCAAGAATAAAAAATTTACCATAGGAAACAAAGTAATTGTACCTATAGAAGTTTTTCATGGTACATTGCCAATTATTGGTTACAGAATAGACAACTTCGCCTATTTGACTGATGTAAAATCAATCTCTGACAATGAAATTTTAAAATTAAGAAATTTAGATGTTTTAGTTCTTAATGCACTTAGAAAGGAAGAACATCATTCACATTTAAATTTAGACGAGGCCCTGTCATTATCTAGAAAAATTAATCCTAAGAAGACATATTTAACCCATATTAGTCACCATATGGGTTTTCATGATAAAATTCAAAAATCACTACCGGAAAATATTTATGTTGCTTATGATAATTTGTCTATAAAATCAAGTTGATGAAAAATATAATTTCAATTTTTGCATTGGGTTTTATTGTTTTAATTATGATTTTTATTACTACAAACTATATTAAAATTTCTAGTTCAAATAATTCAACTGCAAAAAGTTTATCAATTAAAATTGATTCCCTGAAAAAAAAGTATATGTTATTAGATAAAAGATACAGTGATGAAATTTACTTTTCCCTAAATGACAATCAGGAGGCTTTAGCATATTTTAATAACATCGAAGTTGATTCAATAGTTCCATTTATAAGAGACCAACTTTATGATAAGAATTTTGATAATAATACTGATTTTTTTATTCCAGTTTCAAACATAAACAACAAATACTTTATTAATAAAGTTAAAATTTTAAATCATAAATGGATTATAGCAGATTTTTCCAATGGCAATAGGTGGGGAGAAATGTGGATTGAATATCATTTTAATGAAAACGAAATAAATTTTTATATAAAAGATTATTTTTTATACTAAACTTTAATTTTTGTTTAACCATTTAATTACATCTCGTAAATTTTCTTTACTTATTTCGTGTCCTGATTGATATTCATTAAATTCAATATTTATATTTTTTTTGTCAAGAATTTGTATTCCTCTTCGAGCCCAATCAATTGGAATAACCTCATCATTTATACCGTGTGAGCTAAAGCAATTTAATCTAAATTTAAAATTTAAATTGTTTGATGTTATTTCCGGATGGTAGAACCCACTTAATGGTATAATATTTTTTATTAAGTCTGGATGTTCTATTCCAATAGACCAACTTAAAATCGCACCTTGACTAAAACCTAATATATATACCCTTTCGTTAACAATTTCTAAATCTTTGAGGTGGAGTAAAATATCATTTATTACTATGTTTTTTGAATTTATGGCTTCATCCAAATCAATCCACCTGTCAATGTTATTTTCAAAATTTATTGAATACCAGGCATAAGAATTAAATCCTATTGTAATCGGAGCCCTGAAAGAAATAATGACATAGTTAGAAGGTATAATTTCTTTTAAAGAATATAAATCCTCTTCGTTACTTCCATATCCATGAAGTAAAAAAATAACTTTTAAGTTATTTTGATTAGATGAAGGTTTGTTAATTATGTATTTAAGCTTTTTACTCACTCCTAGTGATAATAAATCTTATCATGATTAATACAACCATAAACTTTTCCTATAGTTTCCATATTAAGAAAAGCGCAATTTTTTGAAGTTGATACAATTTTATCTTCTGTAAAAACATCTCTTTTGGAAGGGTCAAAAAAGGTCAAACAAGCTTTTTCTCCAATCTCAATCTTTGGTTCATTAATGTTGAAAATACTTCTACCTTTTGTTAGGAGATCAATTACTTTTTCAATTGAAAAAATTTTATTGAGAACACCAAACATCACTTCCAATGATATTGTACCATACTCAGCGGAATTAAAATCTACTTGTTTTAATTCTGGATTTAACGGTTGATGATGAGAGGTAACAACGTCAATAGTTCCGTCTAAAACTGCTTCCTTCAATTCTTTTTGATCTTCCTTACTTCTAATTGGTGGATATAATTTATAGTTTGAATTGAAACCATCCAAAATATCATCATTGAATATTAAGTTTGCTATTGGTACGCTTGTACTAATATTTAGTCCATTCTTTTTTGCATTCCTAATAATTTCAATACTTTCTAATGAAGATATATATGGAATATGTAGTTTTCCACCGGTATATTCAAGTATACTTATGTCTCTTTGAATTTGGATTTTTTCTGCAATTGAAGGAATTGATGATAAACCTAGTTGAGTTGATTTTACTCCTTCATTTACTGAGCCATTCAAATTTATATATGGATCTCTAGGAGTTGATATTATCAAACCATCAAATGTTTGAACATAAAGAAGTGATGACTTTAAAAGATTGGGATTTTTAATTGGGATTAAAAAATCTCCAAATGCAACAGCTCCACCTTTATGTAAATCGTAAAATTCAGTCATTTTCTTTCCTTTTCCATTGATGCTAAAGCAAGCAATCGGATGAATCTTACAGGGATATTTAGAAGAATGGGCTTTCAAAAAAGTCAAAAGGGAATTATTATCTATTTTTGGCAAAGTATCCGGCTGAAGGCAAATATCTGTAAAACCACTGTGCGATGCGGTTTTTAATCCATTTTGGATAGTTTCTCTTTCTTCAAATCCTGGTTCGCCAAAACAGACACTAGAGTCAAACCAACCTGATGAAACATGCAAATTATTATTAGAAACAATTACCTCTGCAGAAACATCTATATTATCTGAAATATCTATTATTTTTCCTTCTTTAATTAAAATATCAACAATTTTACTATGAAATCGACTACCATGTTGTAAAACGGTTGAATTTTTTAAAAGAATTTTCATATTAAAAATCAAATTTACTAAAACGACACCTTATACATAAATATGTTTCGATTAAATAATTTAAAAATTTTCAAAAACTCCCAATCCAAATAATGCAAAATCATACTTAACCGGGTCGATAGGATTAAATTTTTTTAAATTTAAATCAAGCTCTTTAGTGGCTTTAAAATCATTTTGACTGCGTTTTAAAATTTTTAATTTTCTAGCAACTCTTCCACTATGAATATCTAGTGGACAGGACAGTTGGCTAGGACTAATTGATTTCCATAGCTCAAAATCAACTTTTTTCTTTTTAGATCTGACCATCCACCTTAAAAACATGTTTAACCTTTTAGCAGCTGAACCTTTCATGGGATCTGATATATGCTTTTTAGTTCTCCCTTGATGTGATATTGAAAAAAAAGTTTTTTTCATTTGATGAATAACTTCACCCATATTTTCATTTAAATTATTAGGCTTAAATAAATTTTCAAGACCCCCATGATTTAAGTAAATGTTTTTCAATGACTTAATAAAGAAAATAAGGTCATTCCCATTAAAAGTTCTATGAACAAATTTTGATAAAGGTATTAAATCTGATTTGGTATGATTTTGTACAAAATCAAACGGAGACAAATCCATCATATCTACTATTTTTTTTGCATTATTGAGAATTGTTTTTCTCAGACCCCACGATATGGTAGAGGTTATAAATGCACTAATTTCAATATCTTCTTTTTTTGAAAATAAATGTGGAATTGAGACAGGATCATTTTCAATGAAGTTTTCATTCTCATATAAATCTGCCTTATAATCCAAAAACGATTTAATTTCACCTTGTTTGAATTTTTCCATCGACAAGTTTTAATATTTTATCTGATATTTTTGACAACTTTTCATTATGGGTAACAATTAAAAATGTTTGTCCAAACTCGTCTCTTAATTTAAAAAATAATTTATGTAATTCATCTGCATTTTTTGCATCTAAATTTCCACTTGGTTCGTCCGCAAAAATAATTGATGGATTATTAATAAGTGATCTTGCCACTGCAACTCTTTGCTTCTCACCACCTGAAATATTTTTTGGATTACTAAATTTTAAATCAACTATGCCCAAAATTTTAAGAATTTCTGTGGCTCTTTTAAACAAAAAGTTTTTATCCTTATTTGCTATTAAACCTGGAATTATAATATTTTCTATTACATTAAACTCATTTAATAATTCATGAAACTGAAAAATAAATCCTAAGTTAATATTTCTAAATTTTGCCAAATAATTTTGAGGCATTCTAGTAACATCTTTATTCATTATTTTTAAAGATGTTTCTTTTTGATTGTCTGCTTCCATCAACGTTCCTAGGATACTTAATAAAGTTGTTTTTCCAGCACCTGACGGACCGCATATTGATATAATTTGTGATTTTTTAATCTTTAGAGATGGAATATCCAATACAATTTTATCACTATAACTCTTTTTTAATTTTTTAGCCTCAATCACTATTTTTAATTTTCATCCAAATTACAATATTTTAAATCTTCTTTTTATATTTTTAAATATTAATAAATTTAAGATTTTGAATAAAGAGATAATTTATTTAGGAGCAGGGTGTTTTTGGTGTATTGAAACGATTTTTAGTCAAATAAATGGGGTAAATGAAGTAATTTCTGGTTACATGGGCGGAAATAAAAAGGGGGCCAATTATATAGATGTGTGTAAGGGAAGCACAGGACATGCTGAAGTTGTAAAAGTTGTATTTGATACCAATATTATTAGTTTTTCAAAAATCTTGGAAATTTTTTTTCACATCCATGATCCAACAACATTGAATCGTCAAGGAAATGACATTGGAACTCAGTACAGATCAGTAATTTTCTATTCTTCGGAGAGTCAATTACAAAAAATTGAAGAAGTATTATCGAAAATTAAAGATAAATTCAACAACAAAATAGTAACTGAAATTACCGCCATTATGGAATTCTATCAAGCCGAAGATTATCATATTAATTATTATAATTTAAATAAGAGCCAACCATATTGTAATTTAGTTATATCTCCTAAAGTAGAGTCTTTTCAAGAAAAGTTTAAGAATTACTTAAAAAATTAATTATTTTTTTGTGTTAGAAAAAAACTTTCCAAAGCCAATTTTAATTAAAATTTTCTTCTCTAGCTCCCAGAAAAATGAAAACTGAAAAAATATAAAACCAAAAAAAAGTAAAAGCAACTGGTAAATGGGAAAAATTATTATTAATCTTAAACTCCAATAAAAAAAATCACCCAAGAAAAAATTATTGAATATTTCGCGATTAAAGCCAAAATAGTAAAGGATTGGTTTTGCTAATTTTAATGAAAAAGATCCTGTTAAGCCAAATACTACAAATATTAAAAGTAGTTGAAAATTTGATTTAATGTTCCATTTTTTTTTAAGATCGACTAACCATCTTTTCATCTTCTATAATAATCACAAATTTGTCTGGCTAGTTCTTCTCCAATTCTTTCCTGAGCTTCTGATGTTGCAGCTCCAATGTGAGGAGTTAAAGAGATTTTTGGATGCATAAGTATTGAAACACTAGGTTTAGGTTCGTTTTCAAATGTATCTAAACCAGCAAATTTAATTTTTCCATTGTCAAGATTTCTTATTAATTCTCTCTCATCAATTATACCACCTCTGGAGGCATTAATGATTGAGGAATCTTGTTTCATTTTTGCAAATTCTTTCTTACCAATAAGGAATTTTTTCTGGGCAGGAACGTGAAGGGTTAAAAAATCGGATTTTTCTAGAATTTCATCAAATGAAACTAAATTCATTTTAAAATTATACCCACTTTTATTATTTAATTTTACTTCGATACTTTTCTCTTTTATAAATTTATCAAAGCCTAATATATTCATTCCCAAGGCGAAGCCAATTCTTGCAACCTCCCGTCCAATTTTACCAATTCCGATTATACCTAAATTTTTATTTTTAAGTTCCATTCCTTTTGAATAATTTTTTTTTAGTGCTTTAAAGTTCTTTTCACCTTCTAGTGGCATATTCCTATTGCTATCGAAAAGAAATCTTGATCCACTAAATAAATGAGCAAAAACAAGTTCTGCAACTGAATTTGATGATGCAGCAGGAGTATTAATAACTAAAATACCTTTGGACCTTGCATATTCAACATCAATATTATCCATACCAACACCTCCACGGCCAATTATTTTTAGTGAACTACAGTCATCAATAAGATTCTTTCTAACCTGAGTAGCACTTCGTACAAGAAGTACAGATATTCTTTTGAGATTTATGAAATCTATTAAATTATTCTGCTCAATCCTATCTAAATAAACATCAAAACCATTTTTATTTAGAATATCAACCGCATTTGCTGATATTCCATCGTTAGCTAAAACCTTCATATTATCCTTCTTTATTAAATTTTTGCATAATCTCAACTAAAATTTTTACACTATCTATTGTAATTGCATTATAGAGAGAAACTCTATAGCCACCAACAGACCTATGACCTTTAATGCCGTGTATATTATTATTTGAGCACATTTTATCAAACTTTTCGGAATTGTAATTATTATTAATACCAAAAGTTACATTCATTATGCTTCTGTCCGACTTTTCAACAAATCCATAAAAAGAATCATTCTTATCAATCTCATTGTAAAGTAATTTTGATTTATTAATATTTTTCTTTTCAATCGCTTCAATTCCACCAGATTTCAATATCCACTCCATATTAAGCATGCAGGTATAAATTGAAAAGACTGGAGGAGTATTATATAAACTTTGTTTATCAACATGATTTTGATAATTCAAGATTGATGGATTTTTTCTAATATTTTTTTTTAATAATTCTCTTTTAAGTATAACCATAGTTACACCAGCGGCGCCAATATTTTTCTGTGCACCAGCATAAATAAGATCAAAGTTTGAAAAATTTATTTTTCTTGAAAAGATATCTGAACTCATATCAGCAATTAAGGGGAAATTTGTATCCGGAAATTTATGAAATTGTGTTCCAAAAATTGTATTATTAGATGTGATATGTAAGTAATCCAAATCTTCTAAAATTTGAATATCATTTGGTATGTAAGTATGATTTTTATCTTTTGAAGAGGCAACTTCGATTACATTTCCATAATATTTTGCTTCAGCTATTGCTTTTTCTGACCAGGTACCTGTATTTACGTATCCTGCGAGATTATTCAAAAAGTTTGAAGCTACCATTAAATACTGATGACTTGCCCCTCCTTGTAAAAATAAGACCTCATATTTATTGTTGTCAAGACCAGATATCTCAAGAGCTAAATGCTTTGCTTTGCATATAATTTCAGAAAATTTTTCACTTCTGTGGGATATCTCTAATATAGATAAACCTGTTTGGTCTAATTCTTTAATAGCTTCCGAAGAATATTTGAAAACATCATTTGGCAAAGCTGAAGGACCTGCATTAAAGTTATATTTTTTCATAATTAAAAATTCAGCACAAATATCATCATATTAAATGGAATTTATCTATCCATTTCGTTTGGTTTTTAATTTGTTTTTCAACAATTTACTCACAGAGATAATAAAAATTCGATAGTGTCAATATTATCTGCATAACTCCATAAATTTGGTTTATGTGCTTCTCCAAATTTTATAAATCTATTTTGACTATTATTTCCAACCACACACTGAATAAATTTATTATTTGAGTTTATTTCATTAATTAATGAATCTTTATTGTCGTAATATTCGTAATTCAAAGAAGAAATTTCAGCATTGATACTTTTATCTTCAATTAGTATTAATTTTCCTACAATATGAAATTTACTTTCGATTATCTCATTAATAGCCTTATTTTTTTTGAAGTTATTTAAATAATCACTTAATGTTATCAATTCTGACTTTTTGCTTAAAATTTTTTTTAGAAGAGTGAAATTGTAATTATTTGGGACATAAATTTTTGTGACACTTCTGCATCCAAAGCCATAGTATCCTAAAATATCGTCTGATAAAAGTTTTAAGTCTTTAGTTGACTCATTGCCATTCAATACAGCAACTGAATTTCTTGCACCTCTTAAAATGCAAGGATAGGAATTAAACTTATCATTGATATTCCTAATAGTAATATTATTTCCAGTTGCGATAACAGCATCTACAAAATCTATTTTGTCTTTAAAAATTACTCTTTTTCCTAATTCAGGCTCGAATTTGACTAATATATCATAAAGGAAAGGAATCAAAAATGGGTCTGAAGATGAAGTTTTGACAACAGCAATATGCTTTGTAAATAAAACACAGATAAGGTCATGAAACCCAACAATTGGAATATTCCCAGCCATTATAATTCCAATTATTTTTATTTTTTCATTGTTAAAACTGTACTTAGATAACCATTTTAAAATATTTTTCTTTGTTAAAGTATCAGCCCAAATTTTTAATGCTTGAAGGGTGTTTTTGTATGTAAACCATCTATTATTATTTTCTGTTTCAATAATTAGATTATGTAATTTGGTGTCAATTTCTTCTTTTTGTAAATATTTTCCCAACTTTATGAAAGCTCTAATTTTTTTATCTAAATGGTTCATATTTTGCAAAATATCAACTAAGGGTTTATTTTTGTACTAAATTATACAAACTTTCTAAATGGCTATTACTATTACTGATGAGTGTATAAACTGCGGAGCTTGTGAACCAGAATGCCCAAATACAGCAATTTATGAATCATCAGAAGATTGGAAATATAGTGACGGAACTTCATTAAAGGGTGTCTTAAATTTATCTAATGGCAATACTATAGATGCAGATCTTTTACAGGAACCTATATCTGACGAATACTATTATATTGTACCTGATAAATGCACTGAATGTAAAGGCTTTCACGATGAGCCACAGTGTGCGGCAGTATGCCCTGTGGATTGTTGTATACCAGATGAAAACAACATTGAAAGTGAATCCAAACTTTTAGAAAAGCAATCATTCATGCATGGTAAATAAGCTATTATTATGAAAGCTGGAATTATTGGTTTACCTAATGTTGGAAAATCTACATTATTCAACTGTTTATCAAATTCTAAAGCCCATTCCGCTAATTTTCCATTTTGCACTATTGAACCGAACATTGGAAAGGTAAACGTTCCAGATCAAAGATTAACCAGTTTAACTGATATAATAAATCCAAAACAAACAATTCCTGCAAATATCGAAATTGTTGATATTGCAGGTTTAGTTAAGGGTGCTAGTAAAGGAGAAGGTCTTGGTAATCAATTCCTTTCTAATATAAGGGAAACAGACGCTCTAATACACGTTTTAAGATGTTTTGAGGATTCAAATATTACTCATATAGAGGGTTCAATTGATCCTTTAAGAGATAAAGAAATAATTGATTTAGAATTACAAATTAAAGATCTTGAAACAGTTGATAAACAAATTGAAAAAATTTCAAAAAAACTTAGGGCTGGGGACAAAGAAGATTTAAAATATCTATCAATTTTACAAACAATTAAAAATAAATTAGAAAAGTCAGAAAACTTAAGGACTTTAAGTATAGATGAAGACCAAATGAAATTAATCAAAGATTTGAACCTTCTCACATTCAAACCCATATTATATGTTTGTAATGTTTCTGAAAATGATTTAAATAATGGAAATGATTACACAAATAAAGTGTATGAAATAATAAATAGAGAAAAATCTGAAATGCTCATTTTAGCAGTATCACTTGAAGCTGAAATTTTTGAAATTGAAGATTTTAATGATAGGCAATCGTTTTTAAAAGACTATCAAATTAAAGAACCGGCTTCGTTAAGGTTGATAACCAAAACATACAAACTTTTGAGAATGCAAACATTTTTTACAGTTGGTGAAAAAGAAGTTAAAGCATGGACAATACAAATTGGTTGGAATGCTCCAAAAGCTGCAGGAGTTATTCACTCAGATTTCGAAAAGGGATTCATAAGAGCAGAGGTAATCTCTTTCGATGATTATTTAACCTACAAAAGCGAAATTAAAATAAAAGAAGCTGGAAAATTAAGGGTAGAGGGGAAGGAGTATATTGTTAAAGATGGAGATATTATTCATTTTAGATTTAATGTTTGAATTAATTGCCAATGAATTTTATTATTTCATCTAGTTTATAATCCTCATTTACTAAAAAGAAATCTTTATATTTTTTGTTCCATGTTATCTGCCTTTTGGCATATCTTCTGGTGTTTTTTTTTATTTCTTCAATGGCATTTTTATAACTACATTTTCCTTCAAAATAATTAAAAAACTCCCTATAACCAACAGTTTGAAGAGAATTTAGGTGTTTATATTTAAAAAGACTTTTTGCCTCTTTTTCTAGACCGAGAGAAATCATTTTATCAACTCTACTATTAATTTTTTTATATAGTTCTTTTCTCTCAAGATTCATTAATAATACTTTGGATTCAAAAAGATTATTTTTTCTCACTTTTTTTAAAAATGATATGAAGGGTTTACCCGAAGACAAAGAAACCTCTAAAGCTCTTATTATTCTTCGCGAATTATTTTTATCTACGATTTTGTAATATTCTGGATCATATTTTTTAAGCATTAAATTTAACTTTTCAATTCCTTCATTTTCTAAAATTAAATTAAGTTTCTTTTTAATTGAATCCCCAATTTTTGGGAACTTATCAATCCCATTTATTATTGAGTTTGCATACAAGCCAGTGCCTCCTACTAGTATAACCGTGTTTTTTTTCTTAAAAATCGATTCAAGTGTTTTTTTTGTTTCCCTATTGTAAATTCCAACGTTGTAATCCTCATGAATAGAAACATGATTAATAAAATGATGTTTCACTTTTTTCAAGTTATTTTTTGAGGGTTTTGCAGTACCTATTGAAATTTCTTTGTATATCTGTCTTGAATCACAAGAAATTATATCAGTATTAAAAGTTTCTGCTAATAAAACTGATAATTTTGTTTTGCCAGAACAAGTTGGCCCACCAACATAGATTAATTTATTCCTCTTCATTAAGAATATTTCCACAACTGTGGCAAAACTTAGCATTATCTTTATGTGAGGATTCAGCGCAACTGGGGCATGATTGAGTATTTGTGTCGGGTCTCCTTCTTTTCTGAGCCATCTCTGCACTTACAATTCCAGTAGGAACTGCTATGATTCCATAACCCATAATCATGATTATTGAAGCAATAAACCTTCCAATTGTAGTACCTGGTGCAATATCTCCATATCCAACTGTAGTCAGGGTTACAATTGTCCAATAAACGCTTTCAGGAATACTAGTAAAGCCATTTTCTTCACCTTCAATTAAATACATTATAGTACCAAATATTATTGACAAAATAAATACTGTAAATAAAAAAACACCTATTTTAGCTCTACTTGCCTTTAAAGACCTTATTAAAAAGTTAGACTCGCCTATAAATCTTGTTAATTTTAGTATTCTGAAAACCCTTAAAAGTCGCAACGCCCTAAGGGCTGCTAATGAACCGCTACTTACAAAAAAGAAACTCAAATACTGAGGTAAAATTGATAATAAATCAATGATACCAAAAAAACTAGTGATATATTTTATTGGTTTTTTAACAACAATTATTCTTAAAGCATATTCGATTGAAAAAAGAAGGGTAATTATCCACTCTATAATATCAAATAAATACCTATAGTTTTGATGGAAAACATTAATACTGTCTAACATAACCACAAATACACTCAGAAGTATTAAAAATAATAACAAAACATCAAAAAGTTTGCCTTCCGGAGTATCGGCCTCGTAAATAATTTCGTGAAGAAGAGATTTTAAACTCTTACCTGAATCTATTTCCATAGTATAAATTCAATTCAAAGGTAATAAGTTTTAATATAATAATAAAAAATACCTATTCTCCCTCTTTACATGTCTTGATTTTTGATTTTATAGCTTTCATTTCTAAATCATTACTTATAATTATTTGAAATAGTTTTAAAGCACCAAGAGTGTCAGAATTAGCTCTGTGAGGATTTTCATTTTCAATTCCAAAATGCGATAACAAATTAGTCAGCTTGTATGATTTTAAATTTGGGAAAATTAATTTCGATAAATCCACTGTGCACAAAGAATCTCTATAATATTTTATATTAATACTTTGAAATTCATTTTTGATAACTCTATAGTCAAAATCAACATTATGAGCAACAATTATTTTATCTTTTGTAATCTTAAATATCTTTTCAGAAACATCTTTAAATTTGGGAGAATTCTTCACCAAATTCATATTTATTCCAGTGAGTTTTTGGACAAATGGTTGTATATCTTTGCCAGGGTTAATTAATGTTTCAAATTTATCGATGATTTTATCTCCGTCATATACTATTATTGCGATTTCGGTAATTTTTTCTTCATTAAACTTTCCACCTGTTGTTTCTACATCTAAAATTGCAAAGTCCTTATACATTTCTTTCTCCAAAAATTTTACTACCAATTCTAACCAAATTTGAACCATTTTTAATTGCCAAATTATAATCCAAAGTCATACCCATAGAAATTATTTCAAATTTTTTGTTTGAGCATCTAATTTTATCAAAAAGAACTTTTAAAGTTTTAAATTCTTTGTCTATTATTTTTTGGTCGTCTACGAAAGAAGCCATACCCATTAAACCAATTATTCTTATACCCTCAAAATTATTTTCTAATTTAATTATTTCCAGTACTTCATCTTCATTTAAACCAAACTTTGTTTCTTCAGTAGATATTCTGAATTGAATTAAACATTCGATAATCCTTTTATTCTTGAGAGCCTGCTTATTTATTTCTTTAGCTAGTTTTAAACTATCTAAACTATGAATTAGTGATACGTATGGAGCCATATATTTAACTTTATTTGTTTGAATATGGCCTATCATGTGCCAATTTATATCTTTTGGTAAATCATTAAATTTAGATGTCATTTCTTGAATTTTGTTCTCACCAAAATCTCTATGTCCAGTTTCGTATGCTTTTTTTATACAAGTAACTGGTTTTGTTTTAGAAACAGCAACAACCAAAACATTCGATCCGACCTCCTTTTTAATTTTTTCTAAGTTTTTTTTTATTAGATTCATAAAAAATCACATTGAGTTAATAATAGAATAAGCAACCTTTAGTGCTCTTGTTGCATCTTCAAGAGAAACAATGGATTTTACACCATTATTAATTGAATTTGCAAAATTTTCTAATTCAATTTGAATTGCGTTGTTATTTAAAATTTTGGGGTTTTTATAGATTATTTGTTTTTTCTTTCCCTCAGCATTTTCTAGTGTTAATGCAAATTTATCTAATTGCTTAGGAGCATCAATCATTTTTACAACCTCAGCTTTTTTATTGTAAAGGTCAACAGAAATATATGTTTCTTTTTGAAAAAATCGAAGCTTGCGCATATTTTTTAATGAAATTCTGCTACTAGTTAAATTGGCAACTGCTCCATTTTGAAATTCAATCCTAGCATTTGCTATATCGGGAGTATTGCTAATTACTGATACCCCCGACGAAGAAATATTTTTTATATCAGATGATATCAAACTCAATATAATATCAATATCATGAATCATTAAATCTAGAACCACTGAAACATCAGTACCTCTAGGATTAAATTCAGAAAGACGGTGCGATTCAATGAACATTGGATTACCTATCATTCTATTTATTGAATTAAATGCGGGATTAAATCTCTCAACGTGTCCGACTTGACCTATGATCTTTTTTTCTTTTGAAAATTTAACTATTTCTTCAGCTTCGTCAACACTGTAGGCAATGGGTTTTTCAATGAAAATATGTTTATTTTTTTCTATACACTTCATTGCTATTTCGAAATGAGACTGAGTAGGGGTTATAATTGCAATAGCATCTGATGATTCAATTAAAAGGTTTGAATCTTCGAAATATTTATATCCAAATTCCTTTTCAATTTTTATTGAGTAGTCAGGATTTACGTCGTGGAATCCTAGAAGATTAAACTTTTTGGATTCATTTAATAACTTTAAATGAATTTTACCTAGGTGGCCTGCGCCAAATACTCCTATTTTAATTAGTTTAGTAGACACATACAAATTGTTAATCGTAAAATTACATTTTTAACGTAATTTAATGTTTTTATTTTTTAATATTATGCTTTTAATTAATGATACCTAATATTGATTCTCCAAAATATCAAGGTCAAAGAAAATTTATGGTGTCTAAATTGAAGTCGCTTGGAATAAATAACAAAAATGTTTTAAATGCCTTAAACTCTGTTCCTAGGCATTTATTTATGGACCCGGGGTTAATTTCCCATTCATATAAAAATATGGCTTATCCGATAGACTCAGGTCAGACCATATCTCAACCTTATACTGTAGCTTTTCAAACAGAACTAATTAACTGCAAAGAAGGCGATGAGGTATTAGAAATAGGGACTGGATCAGGATATCAGGCTGCAATTTTATCGTATTTAGGATTTGATGTGTTTACCATTGAAAGAAACATTACTCTTTTTAAAAAATCTTCATTGATTTTCAAAAATTTATCTATTAAAATAAAAAAGAATCTTTTAGGTGACGGATATTTAGGTATAGCTGATAGTGCACCCTTCGATGCCATCATTGTAACTGCTGCTGCAAAAGAAATTCCAAAAAATTTAATGAATCAGCTAAAAGTAGGAGGAAGAATGGTAATTCCAATTGGAGAAGATGAACAAATAATGTATAGATTTACTCGAATTGAAAAAAGCACATTTAAAAAAGAGGAATTTGGTCAATTTAAATTTGTACCAATGGTAAAAGGAAAATAGATTTTATTTTTTTCTAGACTTTTGAAGATCTCTTTTAATTTCCTTTTCCTTTAAGCTCTGCCTCTTATCATACAACTTTTTCCCCTTCACTAATGCAATTTTTATCTTAGCTAGTCCTGAATCATTAATAAATAACTTTAATGGAATTATTGTTAATCCAACATCTGCTACTTTTTTTTTAAGTTTTTTAAGTTCCTTCTTATTAAGCAATAGCTTTCTTTGCGATAAACTGTTTCTATTGTAAGATGAATTCTCATATTCTTTTATATACATTTTGGTGATAAACAATTCAGTATTATCATTAAACTCGCAAAAACTTTCAGAAATAGAAACATTTCTTTTTCGTATTGATTTAATTTCTGAACCGGTTAATACAATTCCAGCAGTATATTCATCTTCTATAAAATAATTGAATTTTGCCTTTTTATTAATAATTGAGATAGTATCTTTTTTCAATATTTAGTTTAAATAAAATTAATTATTATGTTAGAAGGAGTTAAGATCTATTCCTTTCATTATATTTTAGTTATTAAAATAATATAAGATAAATTTACTTAAAAAGCTTTTAAAGTTTTTTTTCGTCAAAATAGTGATTGTTAATTAAGTTTTAATAAAATAATTTTTTAAACTTAAATAGAGGCCTCATAATTATCAATAAATTATAATTTTACATTTTCAATAAATTTTATATGAAAAGTGCTGACGTTGTTTTTGAATTAATTAAAAAAGAAGAAAATAGACAAATATCAGGTATTGAATTAATTGCGTCTGAAAATTTCACCTCTCCAGCAGTTATGGAAGCAACTGGCTCCATTTTAACCAATAAATATGCTGAAGGTTACCCTGGTAGGCGATATTATGGTGGTTGTGAAGTTATTGATGAAATAGAGCAAATTGCAATTGACAGAGCTAAGTTATTATTTGGTGCTGAATACGCCAATGTTCAACCTCATTCTGGTTCACAAGCCAATACTGCTGTGTTTCACGCTTTTTTAAAACCAGGTGACACCATCTTTGGATTTGATTTGGCTCATGGTGGTCATTTAACCCATGGCTCGCCAGTAAACTTTTCTGGAAGGCTATACAATGCGCACTTTTATGGAGTAGAAAAAGATACAGGAGTTTTAAACTATGATAAAATAAGTACTCAAGCAAAAAAAATTAATCCAAAAATGATAATTGCAGGAGCTTCAGCTTATTCAAGAGATATAGATTTTAAAAAGTTTAGAGAAATAGCAGATTCTTGTGGTGCTTTTTTGTTAGCTGATATTTCACATCCAAGTGGACTAATTGCTTCTGGTTTTTTAAATAATCCTATTCCATACTGCCATGTTGTGACTACTACTACACATAAAACACTTAGAGGTCCAAGAGGCGGTTTGATCCTAATGGGCAAAGATTTTGACAATCCATTTAATATTAAACTTAAAAATGGAAAATTGAAAAAAATGTCAAATCTTCTTGATATGGCTGTTTTTCCTGGAAATCAGGGAGGTCCACTAGAACATGTAATAGCTGCAAAGGCAATTGCTTTTGAAGAGTGCCTTCAGCCATCTTTCAAAAATTATTGTAAAAATGTGATAAAAAATGCAAAAGTTATGGCTAGTGAACTGGAAAAACATGATTATAAAATCATATCAAATGGTACTGACAACCACCTGGTATTAATTGATTTAAGAAACAAAAAAATAACTGGTAAAGACGCCGAATTAGCACTAGTCAAATCAAATATAACTACGAACAAAAATATGGTTCCTTTCGATGATAAATCTCCATTTATTACTAGTGGAATTAGACTTGGAACTGCAGCTGTGACTACTCGAGGTCTTAAAGAGGATGATATAAGAATGATTGTCAAACTAATTGATAGTTCACTTAGTAATTATTTAAATAATTCAAAATTAAGTCTAATAGCTAATGAGGTTCATGATTTTATGAATAGCAGACCTCTTTTTACGGCTTAGAAATATTATTTTTTTCTATTATTTGCAACTCAAAAAGCTTGTTCCAGTTCTTACCTGTCATAAAAATTGTTTTTGAACTTTTGTTGTAGGCAATGCCATTTAAAACATCAATCTTAGGGTGATTTTTTACTTTTTTCTTTAGACCATTTAAATCAACTACACCTTCTACTGATCCTGTTTCTGGATTTATGATTAAGACTATATCTTTATTAAATTGATAAGTGTTTGCGTAAATCTTTCCATTAATCCACTCCATTTCATTAATTTTTGAAATAATTGATTTATTGGTAGTTACCTGTATAAAATCAATTTCTTCTTGACTATCTGGGTCAATAATCCAAATTTTTGATGTCCCATCAGATTTATAAATTAAATTACCATTGTTACATAACCCCCAACCTTCAACACTTTTTTTATATTGAAATGAATCAATTAATTGAAAACTTTCAAGATCATAAATAAACCCTATTTTGGATTGCCATGTTAGTTGGTAGATTTTTTCATTAAGTAATGTTATACCTTCAGCAAAATATGCATCATCAATAGGTAAATTTCTAATTACTTTGCCAGACTTGAATTCTATTTCTTTAAGTGATGACTTGCCTCTAAGACCGGTACTTTCAAAAAGTCGATTATCGTAAAACTCGAGTCCTTGGGTGTATGATTTAATATCATGAGGAAATTCATTGATTATCTTATATGTAAAAAGCTTTGGAGTTAATGGAGAGAAAACCTTGATATTAAATGAATTTTCAACAAAATTATTTTTGTTAAAGACTCTTACAGTTATTTTTTTGTTACCTAATTTTTTTCCAATTTCATGTATTGAGGCTATTTTTTTAGCATCATTATAATATGCAATTGAATCATACTCAAGTTTATTAGCTTTTTTTAATGATATTTTTAACGTATCACCTGGTATAAAAACCTTTTTATTAGTCAAAATAGTAAAGTTTTCGAGGCTTTTTTTATTTTCACAAAAGTTTGCGATTGCAAGACTAAAGAATAAAACTATCCATTTCATATAGTGTAAATTTATTTAAAAAAAATTAACATTTTTTAATTTACAAAACTCTGGATTGTATATTTGTAGTTGGGTAAGTCCTATACAACCAGCTCCCATAGAATCCCCCAGGGTGGGAACACAGCAAGGGTATATGGTCGTAGCGGTGTGATATAGAAAGCTTACCCTTTTTTATTTAAATGAAAAAAAAGGTTGTTTTAATTTCTGGTGCATCAACAGGTTTTGGGCGCTCCATTGCAAAACTTTTATCATCAAATGGCTTTAGTGTATATGGAACTTCTAGAAATCCAAAAAACTACACTGATTTTGAGGGACTAGAATTACTTAAGTATGATTTGACTACATTTAAGGATTCGAAAAATGTTGTAAAAAAAGTATTATCTACAGAAGGTAAAATTGATGTTTTAATAAATAATGCTGGTTCTGGTTTTGTTGGCCCTATTGAAGAAATGTCAATCAAAGATGCAAAACATTTATTCGACATAAATTTTTTTGGACATATTGATTTAATTCAGGCTGTACTTCCTTCTATGAGAAAAAACAAAAGAGGTTTAATTGTAAATATAACTTCAATTGCTGGTTACAATAATGTTCCATTTGGAAGTATTTATTCTGCAAGCAAATATTCAATGGAATGTTTGGGAGCATCTCTCAATATGGAACTTAAAGATTTTGGAATTAGAGTTGTAAATATAGCCCCTGGAGACTACAGAACAGAAGTTTTTAATAAAAGAATCAAAACCAATTTAAATATAAAATCACCTTATTATAGTAGATATAAAAAATTCTCTGAAACTGTTAAATATAATATGGATAAACAATCAAGAGATCCAATAGAAGTTGCAAAATTGACACTTAAAATTATAAAGAGTGAAAATCCAGGAATTCATTATATAGTAGGTCATTTTTTACAAAAGTTTAGTATATCTTTAAAGAAGATATTACCAGAAAAATTATATCAAAAATTAATAATGGACCATTATAAAATTTAATTAAATATGAAATTTTTTATTGACACAGCCAATCTTGAGCAGATAACTGAAGCTCAGAATTTAGGAATTTTAGACGGTGTTACCACCAATCCAAGCTTGATGGCAAAAGAGGGAATAACTGGTGATTCTAATATTATTAGTCATTACAAAAAAATATGTGAAATAGTTGACGGAGACGTATCCGCCGAAGTTATATCTACCGAATTTGATGGTATGGTCGATGAGGGTAATCGTTTATCTAAAATAAGTGATCAGATTGTTGTTAAGATTCCAATGACTAAAAACGGAGTAAGGGCATTGAAATACTTTTCCAATAATAATATCAAAACAAATTGTACTTTAATATTCTCTCCTGGACAAGCATTACTTGCTGCTAAGGCCGGAGCTAATTACGTTTCCCCTTTTATCGGTAGATTAGATGATATATCATCTGATGGACTATCTTTAATATCAGAAATCCGTCAAATTTTTGATAATTATAATTTTAAAACTGAAATTCTCTCAGCTTCAATAAGACATAATATGCATATTATTGATTGTGCTAAAATTGGGTCAGATGTTGTCACTGCTCCCTTGTCTTCAATTATAGGTTTATTAAATCATCCACTCACTGACAGTGGTCTTAAAAAGTTTTTGGATGATCACAAAAAAGGTAATTGATTGCGATACCACATTGGTTTTGCTTTTATTATTTTTTTATAAATAGGACAAGACTTTTTGTGAGCACCTTTCAAATACCCTGCTGATATTAAAAATTCTCTGCATACCTCATTTCCGATAAATTTGAACTCTTTCTTGAACAATGATAACCATCCAGATAAATTAAGTGGATGATGTTTATCTAAATAGCTTTTGAAGCTATTATGTTTTTTAGTTAGTGAGACAACCTTTTTAGCATTAAATATTATCGCTATCACTTTTCTTCTCATTCTTATAACTCCCCTGTCATTCAGAATCCTTTGTACATCGGATTCACCGAATTTTGCAATTTCAGTAAATGAATAATTTTTGTAAGCATTTTTAATTGCTTTTTCCTTTTTCAAAATAATATCCCATGATAACCCAGCTTGATTTATTTCCAAAACTAGCCTTCCAAAGAGTTCATTATCACTTTTAGCTGGAAATCCGTAAATATTATCATGGTAATATTTGTGATGGCAATTTAATTTTCCTTTGTTTACCTTTGAGCAATATGACATTAATTAAGATTATAATGTTTCCTTAAAAGATTTTCAAAACTTTTTTCGTAACCAAAATTTCCAAATCCTTCAAGAATAACACAATTTTTATCTAAAATTATTCCTTTATTCAATAGGTTTATAACCCAATCATTTGTTGTTGTCTGATAATTTACCAAGGCTAATTGATTCTTAATATTTATGCTCATAATTTCCTGATAATTCCTCACTAGTTGATTGTAAGGTTGGATTGAAATCCCAACAAATCTATAATTAGGAAATTTTTCCTTGTACACTTTTGCTCTCTCTTCATTTCTTTTGAAATGATTCATTTGGGTTTGAGACCAAAAGTAAAGAACCGTTTTTTGTCCCATAAAAGCCTTATTACTTGTAATAACCTGACCTTTATTGTTTTCAAGCATTACAATTGGTAAAGGTCTACCAGCGCTCATTTGCATTAAAGAGTTATTTAGAGATATTATTTCATTATAATATTCTTGATTAGGATTAATTGAAGAATATGATTTTAAAAATTTCTTATGCGAAATTTGATTGTTAGAGTTCATTATTTCTTCATATGCAACTGCTCTAGCAAGTATATTTTTTAATTTTTTGTTTTGAATTTTCTTATCAATAACTTCAATTCTTTTAATGTTAAACTTTGTACTATTTTTTGCTTTGTAAAAAGTTTGGCCTTTTTCTAGAGCTTCAAGACTCAAGTAGCTCATTAAATAGCTAATGTATGGTTCGAAGAAAGATAATTCATCGTCATTATAATTTAGTTTATCTCTATAATTAAAATATGAACTATCAGTTATTATACTTTCTGATTTTCCTCTAATCAAAGCATATCTGGCTTTTCTATTTGCATATGGATATATAAATGAAGCTTCAGTTATTTTTTTTGAAAAATCTGAAAAGTTATTTTTATCAATGAGTTTTTTCCAATTAACATATTTCTCCATAAAAAGTGAATCGATAATTTTATTGAAGGCTTTCCCCGTTAAAGAATATTTTGAAGACAGAAATGAAATTTCATTTTGAAGTTTTAAATATGTATCCATTAAGAAGTTATTTTTTGCAGCACCTTTACCACTAAAGAATAAAGAGCCGTTAAAGTCTGACATATTTGCCCTTGATAATATAGAATCTCCAGACTCAATAATGAGCATTTGGTTTTCAGGGAGGTGCTCCATTTTAAATAAACCATAATTTATAGAGTCAAATTTTTTAAAAAATCTTTTGTCAATCGATAATTTTAGGGTATCAATGATTTTATTATCAATGTATAGTAAAACGTTATCAGATGAAGGATTGATTATTTCACCAGCAAAATATGCTCCTATTGGTTTGGTTTCATTTTTTTCACAACCAACAAAAAAAATAAAAATTAAAATCCAGAATAAAATTTTGTTCAAATCAATTAACAATTTCAAATTTTAATAACAATTGTGATATAGGTTACAAATTATGTAATTTTGCATCACTAAAAAAATAAAAATTGCTTTCTGTATTTAATTTATCGGTCCAATTTGGCAAAAGAATTCTCTTTGACAATGTAAATATTAAATTCACCCCTGGTAATTGTTACGGAATCATTGGAGCTAATGGATCAGGTAAGTCAACCTTTCTAAAAATTTTGTCAGGCAAGATGGAAGCAAATAGTGGAAATATTCACATAGAACCAGGTAAAAGGTTATCTGTTCTTGAACAAAACCATAATTCTCATGATGAATATACAATAATTGATACAGTTTTACGTGGAAATGATGTTTTGTATGAAATAAAGAATGAAATGGAAAATATTTATTCCAAATCAGATTTTAGTGATAAAGATGGAGAAAGAGTAGGTGAACTTCAGGCAATTTATGAAGAAAAGGGAGGATGGAACGCTGAAAGCGACGCGGCAACTCTTTTATCTAATCTTGGGGTTAATGAGTCAATGCATTTAAAATTTATGCATGAAGCTGAAGGCTTTATAAAAGTAAAAGTTCTTTTGGCACAAGCACTCTTTGGAAATCCTGACGTTTTAATAATGGATGAACCAACCAATGACCTTGATTATGAAACTATAATATGGCTAGAAAACTTTATTGCCAACTTTGAAAACACAGTAATTGTTGTATCTCATGATAGACACTTTTTAGATGCAGTTTGTACTCATATTTCTGATATCGACTTTGGGAAAATAAATCATTACTCTGGTAATTATTCTTTTTGGTATGAATCAAGTCAGCTAGCCACAAGACAAAGGCAACAGCAAAATAAAAAAGCTGAAGAGAAAAAAAAGGAATTAGAAGAGTTTATTTCAAGATTTTCAGCAAATGTTGCTAAGTCAAAACAAGCGACCTCTAGGAAGAAAATGATAGAAAAATTAAATATAGAGGAGATAAAACCTTCATCTAGAAAATATCCTGCAATTATTTTTAATCAAGAAAGAGAAGCTGGTAATCAAATTTTAAACATAAAAGATTTTAAATATAGTCTAGAGGGAGAAATATTGTTCGATAATATAAATTTTAATCTTGTTAAAGGTGAAAAAGTAATTTTCTACTCAAAAGATAAAAGAGCTGTAACTAAATTCTTTGATATAATTAATAATGAAGAGCAAGATTTTGAAGGGAAATATGAGTGGGGGATAACCACAAAAAAATCTTATTTACCAATTGATAATTCAAATTACTTCAAATCTGACGTTAATTTAATTGACTGGCTTCGTCAATTTACTGAGGATGAGGAAGAAAAAAAAGAACTATTTATCCGAAGCTTCTTAGGGAAAATGATTTTTAGTGGAGACGAAGCTCTTAAAAAAGTAAATGTTTTATCAGGTGGAGAAAAAGTAAGATGTATGTTATCAAAAATGATGATGAACAAGTCAAACATTTTAATCATTGATGAACCCACGAATCATCTTGATTTAGAATCTATTACTGCTTTTAATAATGGACTTAATAACTTTAAAGGAACTGTTTTACTGAGTACCCACGACAATACTTTTGCACAAACGGTTGGTAACAGGGTAATTGAATTAACACCTAAAGGGGCAATTGATCGTCTTTTAGGATTTGATGATTATATGAAAGATGCAAGTGTTAGAGAGTCGAGAGAAAAGTTCTACAAATAACTTTTCTACCAGAAAAAAGCATATAAAAATGCTGTTATCATCATAATTGAAATTGCTGATAAATTAAATTGACTTGATGTACGAAAAAGTTTATCGGTTATTATTATTCCCTTTGAATCGTCTTGATTACCCTCAATATAACTTATTAAATAAATTATTATCATTGTTCCGATACAAGTTGCCATCATTTGATGCATAAATGGAATATTAATAAATATTGGTAAAGAAGACCAACCGCTTGGAGCAACTTTAAAAAACATTGCAATTGGAATTGAAGATATAACTCCCCATATAGCAGCGTTATTAGTGGCCTTTTTGTAAAATAATCCCATTAAAAAAACCGCAAGAATACCAGGACTTACAATTCCAGTATATTCCTGGATAAATTGAAATACTTGACCAAGATTGCCTAACTGAGGGGCGATAATCATTGCGATTATTAAGGATACAAGAACTGACAATCTTCCGATTTTTACCATAGATTTATCGTCTGCATTTTTATTTATTAAAGATTTATAAATATCCATTGTAAAGATTGTCGAGGTTGAATTTAACATTGAAGCAAGTGAAGATACAATCGCGGCTGATAGAGCTGCAAGAATTAGACCTTTTATACCTGCAGGGATAAAATTTTTAATCAACCAAGGAGCAGCGTTATCATTAATTATATTTCCATTAGAACCAATAAATCCTATATCAACGGATTCTTTCGTTAAAATTCCAGATTCATCCAAATTCATGACATATGCAATCATACCGGGAAGCACAACAATTATTGGTATAATTAACTTCAAAAAAGCAGCAAATGCAATACCCTTTTGGCCTTCTTCAAGGCTTTTAGACGCTAATGTTCTTTGTATAATGTATTGATTAAATCCCCAATAATATAAATTAGCAACCCACATTCCTCCTACAAGAACTGCAATACCAGGTAAATCATTCCAAGCATCCCTACCATTAGGAGTGATAATTTCACCTTTAGACAAAATCATAGTAAAACGTTCAGGTATTTTATTGTATATAAATTTTAATCCTTCAATAAAATTTCCTGAATCAGTTACATTAGTTAGTGCAAAGTAAGTCATAAGTAAACCACCAAAAATTAATAAAATTACCTGAATTACATCTGTCCACGCAACTGCAGCTAGTCCGCCCCAAAGCGAATAGGCAGCAGCAAAAAAGCCAAGGCTTACAATGGATATAAGAATAATTGAACCATCACCACTTCCAATAATTGTATCTAAGGCTTTTCCACCTAAATAAAGAACTGTAGTTAGGTTGACAAAAATAAAAAGGGCTATCCAAAAAACCGCAAGAATCGTTTTTAAGTTCGTGCTGTATCTTTTTTCAATAAATTCGGGAATAGTGTAAAGTTTTTTTTCTATAAAAATTGGTAAAAAATATTTACCAACAACTAATAATGTAATTGCTGCCATCCATTCATATGAAGCTATCGCTAAGCCTAAAGCAAAACCTGAACCAGACATACCAATAAATTGTTCAGCAGATATATTTGCAGCAATAAGTGAAGCACCAATTGCCCACCATGGCAATGATTTACTAGCTAGAAAGTAATCTTCCGCACTTTTAGTTTTACCTTTTTTATTTCTTGAAACCCAAAGACCGACACTTAAAATTATCAAAGCATAAGATGCAAAAACAATAATATCTGTGGTGGTAAAATCATTATTCATTGAAGCAATATAAGGATTTAAAACTTACTGATAAAATATGAGATACTACTATAGGATTGATTTTATGAGCTCCTCTGCTCTTCCATATTCATCTCTGTGAACGTAAATATTTTTTTTTTGATTTATTATACCAAAGCCAGCAAGTCTAGCAGATTCTGACTCATTCTTAATAATTGGATATATATTTATTTTGTTAAGTGAGTCAATTATGTTTAAAGAATCTATATCATTTCCGGAGAAAACGCATAGATACTCTTTTTGCATTATATAGATTTATTGTACTTGCTATTCCAAATAGCCTTATTGAAATTTTTACCTAAAGCGAAAGCATAAAAAATGACAACTGAAGCTATAGCTTTAAACATAAAAAAATAAATCATCCAAAATACTGACCAACTTTCAACTTTACTAAATATTGATGTCGGGGTTATATAGGTTAGTCCTAATGAAAGAAAAAGAAGAAAACATATCATGTTCCATAAATTTTTTAGTGGCCACATTAATAGTTTTCTAAAAGGATGTAAATCATTCCCCCATTTATGCACTAGATAGAAATAATTGTTCCCAAGTGGAACAAATAAAAGTGGATCATCAGTATTTTTTAGTCTAAATAACTTAGATGGAGCCATAATTTTAAAATTAGAGAGTATAGTGTTGTGAAGTGATTCTAAATTAGAGATTTCTGAAAAAGCCTCTTGTGGAAGTGAATTTTTGAAATATTTGTGGTCCAAAAAACGCAATCTAAAATCAATACAAATTTTCTTTATAGAATTTATATGAAAAATTCTGTTCTTGTCGAGTTTATCAAAATCAAAATTATTTCTAGCTTCAGTTTTGGAAGTAACCAATCCTAGAATTGTTTGAAAATTAGATTCTTCAGTAATTAGAGGATTAACTCTAGATAGTTCCTCCAATAAATTAGTCTTTCTTATCATATTCATTCGTCAAACAAATTTAATTTAATTTTTTTCTACACAAAAACGCATCAATCATTAATTCTTATAGTTTTATCAATTTACCTTAATTCAGCTCCAAAACTATCAATAAACATCTTTTCTAATTTATTACATACGACGTTTATTTCAGAATCTGTAATGGTTCTTTCATCGTTGTAAAAATAAAAACTAATCCCATATGATTTTTTGTTTTTTGGTAATTCTTTTCCTTTGTAAACATCGAATAGGTCTATTTTAAATAATAATCTCCTATTTATTTTAAAGGACTTTTCTTTTATCGAATTAAAATTAATATGATTATCTATCAAAATTGCGTAATCTCTTTTAGAAAATGGAAATTGTCGTATTGGAGATACTTTAAAATTTTTACTAGAATAAAAATCAAATATTTTATTTAATTCCAGCTCTGCATAGCCTACTTGCTGATCAATATCAAAATGACTTCTCATTTTAGAATTTATTGATCCTGCAAAGCCAATTACCGTGCCAGCAAGTCGAAATTCAATAGCTTTTTCAAACATATTTTTATTTAAAGATATTTCCGCACATTTATCAAAACCTAACTTGATTAAGATACTGTTTACAATCCCTTTAATTTTAAAAAAAGTATCCGATTGATTTTTGTAAATCCAATTTTTATCATAAAAATTACCAGTAATTGAAAGTGAAAGAATTTTATTTTCTATAAATTTTTCATTATGACTTAAATAAATGTTACCTGTCTCAAATATTTTAATTTTTTGCTCTTGTCTTTTAAGATTAAATGAAGTGTTTTCTAACAACCCAAATAACAAACTATTTCGCATTTGTGATATCTCTGTTCCAATAGGATTTAATAAATTAACAAAATTTAATTGATTAATTTCTTTATTAAAATCATTTGAGCTGGGTGATATTATTGAATTATTAACTACCTCGTTAAATCCAAGGCCAATCATCTGGTTTACAATAGTATTCTTTAGGTATTCATATGATTTAAAATTATTTTCAGGATAATGGGTTTTAGAATCAGATAATGATGGAATATTGTTATATCCATAAATTCGAATGATTTCTTCGATAACATCTATTTCTCTTGTTACGTCATGTCTATAATTTGGAACTTCGAGATTGAGTTCATTTTTACTTTTCGAAATAATTTTTATATCTAGAGATTCTAGAATCGTATTAATTTTGGACTTCGGAATTTCAAAACCGATTGTAGAGAATATTTTATCATATCGAAAAATAATTTTTTTAAAATGCCTTTTTCTTTCATCTACTTGCAAAATATTACCATCCAACTTACCATCAGCTAAATCCAGAATTAAATCTATAGCTCTGAAAAGCGCAAAATTAACTAAATCTGGATCTACACCCCTTTCATATCTGAAAGATGCATCAGTTGATAAGCCGTGTCTCTTGGATGATTTTCTAATAGATATTGGATTAAATAAGGCACATTCTAGAAATATCTTTTTTGTTTTTTCTGTAATTCCAGAATTAACTCCGCCATAAATACCTGCTATGCATAAAGGTTTAGTTCGGTCACAAATCATTAAATCTTCCCTAGATAGTTTTCTTTCTTCTCCGTCAAGAGTTGTAAAAACTGTATTATTAGATAAATTTTTGACAATAATTTTATCTTCAATCTTTGATAAATCGAAAGCATGAAGAGGTTGGCCAAGCTCATGCATAACGAAATTAGTTATGTCAACTATGTTGTTCTTGGGAATAATTCCAATAACCTTCAAATAATTTTGTATCCACTTTGGAGACGGTTTTACATCGACATCTGAAATCAAAGCACCGGAGTAATAAGGGCATGTTTCAAAATTTTCTACATTAAGCTCAAAACTCGAATTAGTTCCGAAATTATATTTTTTTGTTTTTGGTATTTTGAAACTATAATCGATGTTGTTTGAAATGCACCAGGCCCTAAGATCTCGAGCTACTCCAAAATGACTTATTGCATCTGATCTGTTTGGTGTTAACCCAATTTCAATTAGGATATCATTGTAAATTTCAAATATTTCTGAACACTTTGTTCCGACAGGATGGATTTCATCAAGAATCATAATTCCTTCATGGGATTCCCCTAGATGAAGTTCTTTTTCAGAGCATATCATGCCTTCACTAATTACTCCTCTTATTTTTGATTTTAAAATTTTAAAACTTTCATTTTTTTCGTTGTAAAGATTGGTCCCAGGTAGGGCAACGGGAACTTTAATACCTGTTTTAACATTTGGAGCACCACATATTATTTGTAATGTTTTTTTTAAACCTATATCGACTTCAGTAACTTTAAGTCTATCAGCATTTGGGTGTTTAATACATTTTGATACTTTTCCTACAACAACTCCTTGAAGTGAACCAGGTGTTGATTCATAAATAGAATTTCCTTCCACTTCAAGCCCTATGGATGTTAAAGCATCTAATTGTTCCTCAACAGGAAGTTTTACATCAATGATTTCTTTCAATAAGTTGTATGAAATTTTCATTTTAAAATATTATGGTGCTAATATACACATCACGATTCAACTTATAAGGTTCCATATCTTTTTATTGGACGTAATTTTATTTAATTCAGATCTAATATTCTTATTTTCTTCAAGGTCAAGATTGGGGTCATTTTTAATCAAAATATTTGCATAACTCCTGGCCAATTGAAGTATTTTCTGATCTTTCACCAAATCTGCAATTTTTAATCTAATAATTCCACTTTGTTGGGTTCCAGCTATATCACCAGGACCTCTTAATTTTAAGTCAACTTCAGCTATTTCAAAGCCATCTGACGTTCTTACCATTGTTTGAAGTCTTAGCTCAGCATCCTTAGATATTTTTTTACCTTTCATGAGTATACAGAAGCTTTGGTCGCCTCCTCTTCCAACCCTACCACGAAGCTGATGCAATTGGGAAAGACCAAACCTTTCAGAACTTTCGATAATCATAACATTAGCGTTAGGAATATTAACTCCTACTTCAATAACAGTAGTTGAAACCATAATTTGAGATTTTCCTTGTAAAAATCTTTTCATTTCATAGTCTTTAGCCTCAGTTTTCATTTTGCCATGCATTATACTAACCTTGTATCTAGGCAATGGAAATTCCCTGCATATACTCTCATAGCCATCCATCAAGTCTTTATAATCCATTTTTTTGGATTCTTCAATAAGCGGATAAACAATAAAAACTTGCTTCCCTATTTTAATTTGTTCCCTTATAAATTTAAAAAGTCTTAAACGATTGTTTTCTCCCATCAAATATGTTTTTATTTGTTTTCTTCCAGGAGGGAGTTCCTTGATGATAGAAAAGTCTAAATCACCATATATGCTCATAGCAAGTGTTCTTGGAATTGGTGTTGCTGTCATAACCAAAATATGAGGAGGAAATTTATTTTTGTACCACAATTTTGCCCTTTGAGCAACTCCAAATCTATGTTGTTCGTCGATTATTACAATACCAAGATTTTTAAATAAGACTTTATCTTCTATAAGACTGTGAGTACCCACAATAATATTAATATCTCCATTTAATAATTTTTCGTGAATTTCTTTCCGAATTGATGATTTTGTTGAACCTGTTAAAATTTCAACTCTAATAGGCATATCATTAAGCATAGACTTTAAATTATTGTGGTGTTGAAACGCCAATATCTCAGTAGGAGCCATAAAACATGCTTGAAATTGATTGTCCAAAGCTATAAGCATAGACAAAAGTGCTACTATTGTTTTACCAGATCCAACATCGCCCTGCAGCAAACGATTCATTTGACTCCCAGTGCCTAGATCTTTTCGAATTTCTTTTATAACTTTTTTTTGATCATTCGTTAGTTTAAACGGTAAGTGATTTTTATAATACGTATTAAAAAAATCTCCTACCTCTGGAAATTCATAACCTTTAATTTTGGCTTTATTGTCTGAATATCTCTTTAAAAGTTGAAGCTGAATAAAAAATAATTCTTCAAATTTTAATCTAAATCTCGCTTTTGTTAGCTCTGCATCATTTTTCGGGAAATGTATGTTATAAAAAGATTTTTTAAGTGATGTTAATTTTAATTCTGACAAAATTTTATTTGATAATGATTCGGTCAATTCATCTTTTAAAATATCAATTAAGTTATTCATTGCCGCCCTGATTACCTTTTGACTTATTCCATATTTAAGGGTCTTTTCAGTAGATGAGTAAATTGGATATATACCACTAATTCCCTTAATATTATAATTATTAATTTTTGTTAGCTCTGGATGCGCTATTGTAGGGCGGTTATCAAACCAATTAACTTTTCCATAAACCACATATTTGGAGTTTAAATCAATATTCTCTTTAATCCATTTAAATCCTCTGAACCAAATCAATTCAATGGTAGATATTCCGTCAGTAAAAATTCCCGAAAGTCGTTTGCCTTTTTTTTGTTGAATAATTTTTGTGTTTAAAAATTTACCTTTTATTTGAACATCTATATTCGTTTCATCAAGATTATTTATCAAATGAAATTTAGATCTGTCAACGTATCTGTAAGGAAAGAAAAAAAGAAAGTCACGAAAGGTTATAAGATTCAATTCTTTAGCGAGGATTTTAGCTCTACCTGGACCAATACCCCTCAAAATTTCAACTGATCTTTCAAATACATCCATTTTAATTTATGTAAAAGATTTTTTGATTTTTAATATAAGTTGAAATTTAGTTATTTAAAATACTTTTTCCTTTTAATGTTATTAATATAAAAGTTTTGTGTTGTATATTAATTTCATTAAATAAATATTTAAAATCCTCTATATAAGTTGAAAGATATACTTGCATCAAATATTAATTCTTTAAATGATTTTCAAAAGGAGGCTGCTTTAAAAATTAACGGCCCCATAATTATAATCGCTGGAGCCGGTTCAGGTAAGACGAGGGTACTGACCTTTAGAATTGCATATTTGATTTCACAAGGTATTGATCCCTTCTCAATCTTGTCATTAACTTTTACTAATAAAGCTGCTAAAGAGATGAAAACAAGAGTAGGGGAGTTAGTGAGTGAAAGTGAAGCAAGAAATATTTGGATGGGTACTTTTCATTCGGTTTTTGCAAAAATTTTGAGAATTGAAGCAGACAAATTGGGTTTTACTTCATCATTTACAATTTATGATACTCAAGATAGTGATCGTTTGATTTCAAGTATTATTAAAGAAATGGGTCTAAGTAAAGATTCTTATAAGCCAAAGCAAATTAGAAACCGAATTTCAACCCTTAAAAACAGTTTAATTACAGTCGAATCTTATGAATCTGATTTTGACCTTAAAGAATATGATGAAATTGCGCAAAGACCATTATTTGGAAAAATATACTCCGAGTATACAAAAAGATGCTTTAAGTCTAATTCTATGGATTTTGATGATCTATTAGTTAAAACAAACGAATTATTAAACAAGTTCCCAGAAACATTAGCTAAATATCAAGATAGATTTCGATTTATTTTGGTTGATGAGTATCAAGATACAAATCACTCTCAATATTTGATTGTTAAGATGTTAGCAGATAAATATCAAAATATATGCGTTGTTGGGGACGATTCTCAAAGTATTTATTCTTTTAGAGGAGCTAATATTAACAATATTTTAAACTTTCAAAAAGATTACGATGAAGTTGAAGTTTTTAAATTAGAACAAAATTATCGTTCTACAAAAAATATTGTTAAAGCTGCAAATTCTCTCATAAACCATAACAAGTATAAATTAGAAAAAACAATTTGGACAAATAATGAGGAAGGTGAAAAGGTAATAATTAAAAAATGTTTTAGTGATAATGACGAAGGTAAATATATTGCGAAAAGTATTTTAGAAACTGTTCGTAAAAATCACTCTAAATTTAATTCGTTTGCAATTTTATATAGGACAAATGCTCAATCAAGAATTATTGAGGAATCGTTCAGAAAAAATAATATACCATACAAAATTTATGGAGGGCTTTCTTTTTATCAAAGAAAAGAAATTAAGGATGTTCTCGCTTACCTGAGATTGGTTGTTAACTCCAATGACGAAGAAAGCTTAAAAAGAATTATAAATTTTCCACCAAGGGGTATTGGAAACACAACAATTGATAAACTTGTTGTTGCCTCTAAAAAATACAATACATCAATCTATGATATACTTCAATATAAAATGGATTTTCTTAAAATAAATACCGGTACAAAAAGCAAAATTTTTGATTTTGTTAATATGATTGAAGGTTTCAAGACAATGATTAAGAATTATGATGCATTTGAATTGGTAAATCAAATTACTAAAAGGATTGGAATTGTTAAATTTTATGAAAATGAAGGAACGGCTGAAGGAATTAACCGAATTCAAAACATTGAAGAATTATTAAATGGAGTAAAAAATTTCATTGATGAAAAAAATAAATTAAATGAAGAGGTTTTATTAGTTAACTTTTTGGAAGAAGTTGCAATGGCCACCGATTTTGAAATTCAAGATGGTTTAGAAATTGATTCGGTATCGCTTATGACTGTGCACCTATCAAAAGGACTTGAGTTTCCGTTTGTATACATTATTGGTATGGAAGAGAATTTATTTCCCTCGTCTATGAGTCTAGATTCGAGAGAAGGCTTAGAGGAAGAGCGTAGATTATTTTATGTTGCATTGACAAGAGCAGAGAAACAAGCTAATCTTTCGTATACAAATAATAGATTTAGATGGGGAAAGATTATTGAGTCAGAAGAAAGTAGATTTTTAGATGAATTAGATTCATCTTTTGTCAAATTTGATAAAAAAAGCTATAACGAAGAAAGTTTATCATTTTCAAATTCAACCCTAAAATATAAATCAATTAAAAATAAATTTAGAAAGCTAGAAAATTCTCAAACTACTATTAATGAAATTAATAACAACCGGATATCCGAAATTAAAAAGTTTAAAATAAATACAATTGTAATACATCCAATCTTTGGAAAAGGAATTATTAAGTCAATAGAAGGAGAAAAACATGACTCCAGGGCAAAAATTTATTTCTATGAAAAAGGAGAAAAAAATTTGCTACTTAAATATGCTAAGCTAGAAGTAAAAAACAGTAAATAAAGAAAAACAGCAAACAGATTATTTTTTAATTCATAGCTGCAGCCTCTTCCATTCCTTTATTTATAAGATCATAAAATTGATCTAACTTAGGTAAAACTACTATTCTAGTTCTTCTATTTTTTGCTCTACCTGAAGATGAATCATTATCTGAGATGGGTATATATTGGCTTCTCCCTGCAGCAGTCATCCTTTCTGGTGCGACACCAAAATCATTTTGAAGAATTCTTACAATAGAAACCGCTCGTTTTACAGACAAATCCCAATTATCAGCGATTCCCTCAATATTGATTGGAACATTATCAGTATGACCTTCCACCATAAACTCAATTTCAGGTTTGTCATTGATAACTTTTGCAACTTTCCCAAGAACTTCTTTGGCCCTCGTTGTGACTGTATAACTGCCACTTGCAAAAAGAAGTTTATCCGATATAGAAACATAAACAACTCCCTTTTCAACATTAACTTCAATATCTTCATCAGCTATATTTCCAAGAACACCCTTCAGACTAGTTACAAGAGCTAATGTCACAGAATCTTTTCTGGTAACGGCATCTCTAAGTGTTTTGATTCTTGTGTCTTTTTCCTTAAGGCTTTCAAGAGACTTTTCTAAGTTTTCAGCACCTTTTTGTGATAATGTCGTTAGGTTACCTAGGTTGTTAATTAATTCTTGATTATTTGATCTTAAAAAGGATAACTGTTTTGTAAGAGACGAAACATTATCTAAAGCAGCTTTTTTTTCTTCCTCTGATAAATTTAATTTGACAGTTGTTGAGTTTAATAAGTCATTAGTTGTTTTCTGTAGAGATTCTAATTCAGAATATTTTTTTGCAGGAACGCAAGAAAACATTAATAAAATAGATAAACCTGGAATTAATCTTTTTAAATGCATGTCTTTTTTTTTTAAAATTATAAAGATTTTAGTTAGATACAACTAAAAATCAGAAAATTTATTTTTGCCCAATATGAAAAAATCTGATACTATAGAAACTCTTTTGTAATATTTGATTGAAAAATTGTTGTTCCTCTTTTTGTAAAATTTTACAAACAACAAGATAAATTTTAAATAGGCTTTAATAATCATAATTGATTTTGATATTTTGCCTTTGAATAAGAAGAAAAAAATAGATACAAATTCAAATATTGACCTTACTAGTAGAACGAATGGTAAATTTTTTTTATCAATATTTTTAACTAAAGTTAAAAGTGAATTTCTGTGATTAAAATAAACTTTATCATCAGAAGATAGATTTGATCCCGAACCAATATGATAAACTTTAGATTCAGAAATACACATTATTTTCTTGTCCAAATTTTTTGCTCTCCAACAAAAATCAATTTCCTCTTGATGCATGAAAAAGTCTTCATCAAAGCCCTCAAGTGATTTCCAACATTTTTTGTTTACAAACATGCATGCGCCTGATGCCCAAAAGATATCTATCGAATTATCATATTGACCAAAATTTGTTTCTATATTATCGAAAATCCTACCTCTACAAAAAGGATAACCAAATTTGTCAATATAACCTCCAGCAGCTCCGGCATATTCAAACTTGTCTTTGTTGTTAAAGTCCAAAAGTAAGGGTTGAGCTATATCAACCTTTTTATTATTAAATGCTGACATTATTGGAGTTGTCCAGTTTTTATTAACCATTACATCGTTATTAATTAGACAATAAACATCAGAATCAATTTTTTTTAAAGCAGAATTGTAGGCCTTTGCATAACCAATATTTTTAGATAATTTAATTACATTGATTTCTTTATATTCTTTTTTTAAAAATTCTATAGAATCATCTTCAGATGCGTTATCAACCACATAAATGGGCGTATAAGGAGTATATAAAATAATCTCTGGTAGAAATTTTTTCAATAACAATTTTCCATTCCAATTAAGTATCACTATTGATAATTTCATTTTTTACTATTTATAGTTTGGTAATTCATTGAGAAAAAAAAGTTTATTTTTAACATAGTCGACTTCGCAAAAATAATGTCTTAATCCATTTGTAATCATCAAATGTCGACTTTTAAAAGCCAAATTATAGCTTGAAATCTGGTCAAATGTCTTCTGTGTTATTTTCACTTTTGGAGACTTACATTCTACAACCAATACTATAATACCATTTGAATTGAATACCACTATGTCATACCTTTTGGTCAGAGAATTAATAGATAATTTTTTTTCAACTGAAATTAAACTTTTTGGATATTTTTTTTCATGAATTAGAAATTGCACACAATTTTGTCTTACCCATTCTTCGGGAGTCAACAATACGTTTTTTTTTCTAATTTCATCAAAAACATATTGTTTATTTTCATTATTTTTAATTCTTAGGGGGTAACTCTTAAAATTAAGTTTTTCCATATATGCAAATTTCAACATTTTTTTAGATTGAAAGAAATACAATCAGTTTTAAGGTCTATTTCAGAGGGGAATATTGAAAATAATTATTTTTTAACGGGTAATCAACCTTATTTTATTAATCTAGTTTGTAAAAAGTTAGAAGAAAAATTAATTGATAGAAATAGTAGAGAATTTGATTTAAGATTACTTTATGGCAAAGAATCATCTGTGAAAGAAATATTGGAGACAGTGAAGAGCTATCCTATGTTTGGGGAAAAACAACTCGTTATTGTTAGGGAAGCACAGTATTTAAAAGATATAGAACTTCTTATACCTTATTTTAAAAATTATTTGAGTCAAACCGTTTTGGTTGTGTGTTTTGTTAATAAAACCATAGATGCACGAACCAAAACATACAAATCCATTAATAAATATTCAAAACTTATTGAATTTAAACCACTATATGAAAATCATGTTTATAAATGGATTGGCTTAGAGGCAAAAAAATTAAATTTGAATCTAGATCCAAAATCCATTATGCTTATTTCTTCAAATATTGGATTTGACCTTGAAATGATAGAAAAAGCTCTTGAAAAATTATCGTTTAAATCAGACAATGGAAACCTAATTAAGGTTGATGAAATTGAAAAATATATTGGTTTTAGTAAGGAGTATAATAGTTTTGAACTACAAAATTCAATAGGTGAAGGAAAATATGATAAATCAATATTTATTATTAACCAAATGTTTCAAAAGGCAATTGATAACCGAAAAATAAATATCACTTTACCTTTATTACACAATTTCTTTAAAAAAATAATTTTAATGCACAGCAAAAATTTTCATAGTTCACCTAAAAATCTTGGAATTCACCCATTTTTTTTAAAAGATTACCAAATAGCAGCAAGAAATTATTCACTTGAAAAGTCTGTTAAAATAATTCACCTTCTTAAAGAGACAGATTTAAAAAGTAAGGGAATTAATAACAATCGAGTCAATGTAAAAGAATTGATGCTCGACCTAATTCTTGATATCATAAGAATCTAAAATTATAAAAAAGGATATTTTTTAGGATTTGATTCGTTCATAATTTGATAAACTGATTCGACTATTTGGTCAACCGAAGGTTTTGAGAAATAATCGCCATCTGTTCCATATGAAGGTCTATGTTCCTTTGCAGTTAGTGTTTTTGGAGGACTATCCAAATAAGTAAATATTTCTTGTTTATCTATTAACTTGTGTAAAATATATGCCGAAGCGCCTCCAGGAACGTCTTCATCAATAATAATGATTCTATTTGTTTTTTTCACACTCGTTAAAATTTCTTTATCGGTATCAAATGGTATTAATGTTTGAATATCAATTATTTCAACATCAATACCCAAATCTTCAAATTCGGGAACTGAATCAATTACAAGGTTTAACGTCGAACCATATGAAATTATTGATATATCTTTTCCTTCTTTTAGGATTTCAATTTTACCAAATTCATAACAATATTCACCGAGATTTATGGGCATTTTTTCTTTAACTCGATATCCATTTAATGGTTCAATAACTAAAGCTGGTTCGTCCGTCTGCATTATTGAATTATAAAAACCTGCTGCTTTAGTCATATTTCTAGGTACAAGGAAATTTATTCCCCTCATAAAATTCAATAAGCCTCCCATGGGCGAACCACTATGCCATATTCCCTCTAATCTATGCCCCCTTGTTCGTATTATTAATGGTACCGATTGTCTTCCAAGGGTTCTGTATTGGTAAGTAGATAAATCATCACTCAGAGTTTGAAGGCAATATAAAACATAATCAATATATTGAATTTCTGCAATAGGCCGAAAGCCCCTAAGGGCTAAACCAATTCCTTTACCAATAATCGTTGTTTCTCGAATTCCAGTGTCAAAGACACGGTTTTCACCAAAATCCATTTGCAAACCCTCAGCTCCTTTATTAACATCCCCTATTTTACCAACATCTTCACCAAAAAGGATAATTTTGTTGTTTTTTTTCATCAAGGATTTAAAATTATCCCTAATTATAATCCTTCCATCAACAATTTTATCATCATTGAATTGAGGCGAAACAGGTTCAATATTTTTACTTTTAAATTTTGTTTGACTATATAAATGAGAGCTAAATTTGGGTTCAAGTTTACTCTCTAATTTCTTAATCCAATTTTGTAATATTAATAAATCTTGGTTATTTGTTTTTCTATACTTTCTGACTGTTTTTTTGGCTACTTGAAGCAAGTCCTTATATATAAATTCTTTTTTGTTTTTTAAATTATCAATCCATAGTTTAAGGCTTACATCATTATTCAAAGAGACCAAAATTTTATTTAGAATTCCAAGTAATTCAAAATTTAAATCTATGATTGGTTTTTGGTAGGAATCCCAAGCTTTAATTTTAGATTCCCTAACAATTTTTATACACGAATCTTCAATTTCCTGCAATTCTCCTTGAGTTCCTAATTTACTCTCAATAATCCATTGCTTAAATTTTAGATTACAATCAAACTCTTTCTCCCAATTAAGCCTCTCCTCAGACTTATATCTTTGATGCGAACCAGAACTTGAGTGTCCTAAAGGCTGAGTTAATTCGTCTACATGAATTAAGACAGGCGTATGATTTTCTCTAGCAATTTTTTCTGCTTCACTGTAAACCCTTACCATTTCAATATAGTCCCACCCATTTACTCTAAAAATTTTAAGAGGCTTATCATCATTTTTACTTGAAAAACCCAAAAGAGCTTCCGATATACTTGATTTTACAGTTTGTATTTTATTATCTACAGATATGCCATAGCCATCATCCCAAACACTCATGACAAGTGGAATCTGTATTACTGCAGCAGCATTCATTGCCTCAAAAAAAATACCCTGACTGGTGGAGGCATTTCCTATAGTCGCCCAACATATTTCATTACCTCTTTTTGTAAATTTATTTTTTATTTCACTATCTATATTTCGATAAAGCTTTGAGGCTAGGGCCAATCCAATTGATCTAGGTATTTGTCCTGCAGTTGGAGAAATATCTGAACTATGATTAAATTGGCTTGTTAGGTCAAGCCATTCACCTCTCGAGTTAATACTTGGGGTAACAAAATGAGCACCCATTTGTCTTCCTCCTGACATTGGCTCTTCTTTGATATCAGGATTAGCATAAAGGGCTGAGAAAAATTGTTTTGGTGTTAACAAATTTTGCCCCATCAAAATGGTTTGATCTCTATAATAACCAGCTCTAAAATCACCTTCTTTAAAAAAGTGATTTAATACAACTTGTGGTAATTCTTTACCATCGCCAAAGACACCGAATTTTGCTTTCCCAGTTAAAACTTCTTTCCTGCCAAGTAAGCTGCACTCACGGCTTAAAACAGCAAGTTTGTAATCGTTTAAAACTTTGTTTTTAAAGTCATTAAATTTTATCTTGGAATTGAGTGTATGAAAATCAGTTTTGGACATAATATTACGTTAGTAATTTACAAAATTTACTTGTAATAGAACTAAAACCATTTCCTTGTAAACAGTTTTGTAAGAGTTTTTGGTTGAAGGGTTAATAAAAATCTAATTTTTTCAGAATATGGACTTAAATTGTCTGTTAATTGAAATCCATTTGAATTATATACAGGAAAAAATAGTTCTAAATAATCAGGCAAAATATTTATTCTCAAACCTGAATCATACAAAAATCTTGAATTTTCATTTTTGTTTTTAATTAATCCAAAATCTAAATATCCCTCCAGCCACTTCCAAATACCAAATCCAGCATTGATTGTAATCAATAAATCATTAGAATAAGGGTTAATAAATTTGGACTTGAAACCACCCTCCGCAAAAATAAATTGTTGACTATAAATACCAGTTTGTTCTGATCTTCCTAAATATTGGTATTGAAACAAGTAATCAGTTGGTCTATCTAATGAAAAATCAAAATAGGAGGAACTTGTATTTTTCCAGAAAAATTTTCCAGCAAATAATCTTAACGATATTTGTCTTCCAGATTTAGTTAAATGTCTGTAGTCAGTTGTTAAATGAATTTTTCCAAATTTGGATGAAAATTCTGTCATGCTACTTAAAGTAAAATAATTCAATGCACCTTTATTGGAAAATATATAATTAATTGAGCCCACATTATAATCTGGTGAGAGGAGCTGAAATGTGTTTTTTTCTCTGTTAACATATTGTAATGAAAAAACTAAAGCCTGCTTTCTGTTATCTCTTAAGTTTTTGTTCCGTTTAAATATACTATACGAGGCAGCCAATGACCTATATCGTAAACTTTTATCATAATGATAAGTAGAAGAAGAAAATGAAAATGTTTTTAAGTAATAATTTGAGTTTTCAATATATTTCGAAAATAGTCCACTAAATGAACCAACAAGGGTTTTTTCTCTGGTTGAATAAAAGGGCTCTGCAACAAAAATAAATGGTCTTGACTTAATAGTCTTGTTGTTTAGTCTAGTACCAACTAAAACTCCATCATATGCATTAAAATTTAATCTTGGATTATAAAAAATTTGATTAGAAAATGGATCTTCAATATCTTTTACAAAAGAGAGCTTAATTTTTTTAAACTTTGCTGAATTAATTCTCTTCACATTGTTATTTCTATTAAACTCTGGTAAGTTGTCGTCAGGATTTATTTGTAAATATTTATACCCATTGTTTTGATAAATAATTTTTTTACCAATAGACTTCGAATCAAAATCAACCATATCAATTTTATTGTTCTTGTCTATTAAACCAATACTAAAAGGAATTTCAATATTATTTTTTTCCTTTACTACAAATTCAATATTATCATCTACATGATTAATTTTTTCAAAATATAAATCAAATGAATATCTTCTGTTAAAATATTGATTGAAATTTTTTAGACTTGATGTTTTGAAAAAAGTTTCAAATTTTTTTACTAGCTTCTGACCACTCAATTTTTCTTTTTTAATAATTAATAAAAACTGATTCATTTCTAATTTAAATGAATTAAGTAAATAATTAAATAACAGAGCGCTTTGGCTTGGATTACCAATTTGCTCGTTATAACGAGTAAGTTCATTTTTTGGAAGAGTGATCTCCTGATGCAAATTCCTTCTTACCATGAACTCATGGAAATTTAAAAACAAATCATTAGAATTAAGAGTGGATATTTTGTATCCTCTCAAGAAGAAACGAAGGATAGGTTGCTTTAATATTTCATCTAAAATTAGTTTGTCTGGATATTTATTTTTCAAATATTGCATCATTAAATAATAGTATAATCCAGATTCAAACCAATAATCTTTTCGTGAATCAAGATTAAAGTTTTCCTTAATTAAAATTTGTAAATAAACACTCAACATTTTTATTTCAAATTCAAAACTTCTACTAAATGAATTTAAAAAAGTTGGCATTATTGACAATCCATAAAATGGCCTTTTAGAATACTTCTCATTTGTTATAAGAATTTTAGATGGTTGATTTAAAGCATCAATTGATTTTACAAATTCGAATATTCTTTTCATACTAACCTTTTGTGATTCTAATTTATAATCCTTGGAGTTTATATTAATGTTTATCAACCTGTCATCTAAAAGGAATTCTTTAACATTTAAGTCTGTCTTACCAATCAAAAAAATCATTTGTCTAATTTTATTTGATTGAAAGAAATATACCACCTCACCATTTTCTTTATTAAAGTCTTTTAAATCCAGAGACGAATATGCCTCTAAATCTTTATCAATTCTCAGTTCAACTTTAAATTTTGACGAATTGATTGGATCTTCTTCAAGGTCAAGATTACTATAGAATGATTGTTTTATACCATCAAAATTAGATAAGGTTATAAAAAAATTTTCTAAAAAATATTGATCTTTTTTAATTTTTCCATACCCAGTAAATTTTGAAGATGGAAGTTTGATAATATATGACAAATCAATGGTTACAATCCCTTTTTTTATGGGCTTTTCAAAGATTATTTCTATGATATCAAGGTTTTTATCGTTTCTTTTCCATTTTCCTATAGTTCCGTTAACGTAAATATTAGATATTAAAGTATACCCTCTTTTCGATTTAGCAGATAAATAAAAACTTCTTGTATATTCTTCCACTAAACGGTCTGCTAAAGGACTTTTAGTGGAACTATAAGAATTTGCCCAGTCGTTAAGATAAATTTTGTTCAATGAATTATTTTGATTTATAAAACTTATTTTTTGTTTAATTATCAATTGATCTGCTTCGGTAAGTAAAGATGCATTAATTGAATAATCAATTGAATCTTGTGAATAGGAAGCCTCTGATATAAATATATTAAAGACAAAAATTAATATTTTGAAACTAAATTTGTTTTCAACAATCATAAAAGTTGAATTATTTTTAAGCAGTTCTATTGTGTTTAACCGGAAATAGCCTAAGTTCTTTTTTCAAATACTTCCCAGTTAAACTTTTTTCCATTTTAACGATTTCTTCTGGTGTACCTTGTGCTACTATTTTTCCTCCATTTCTCCCTCCTCCAGGACCTAAATCTATTAAATAGTCAACTTGTTTAATGACATCCAAATTATGTTCAATAATTATAACTGTGTTGCCTCTATCTACCAATTTATTCAAAACATTTAACAATATTCTTATATCTTCAAAATGAAGTCCTGTTGTGGGTTCATCCAAAATATACAATGTCCTACCAGTATCTCTTTTAGAGAGTTCACTAGCTAATTTTACCCTTTGGGCTTCACCACCCGATAGAGTAGTTGAGGATTGACCAATCTTGATATATCCAAGCCCAACCTCATTGATGGTTTTTAATTTAGAATGTATTTTAGGAACATTCTTAAAAAAATTACAACCTTCACTAATTGTCATTGATAAAACATCCGATATTGATTTTCCTTTGTATTTAATTTCCAATGTTTCTCTATTAAACCTTTTCCCTAAACAGCTTTCGCATTTAACGTGAACATCAGGTAAAAAATTCATTTCAATTATTTTAGTTCCTCCACCAGTACACGTCTCGCATCTACCTCCAACTACATTAAAACTAAATCTGCCTGGTTGGTAACCTCTCACTAAAGATTCTTGAGTTTTAGAGAATAAGAGTCTAATTTCACTATAAACTCCCGTGTAAGTTGCTGGATTACTTCTTGGAGTTCTTCCAATTGGGTCTTGATTTACATCAATGACTTTATCAATATATTTTAAACCCTCAATCTTTTCGTAGGAAAGTGGAGTCTGAACTGAATTAAAATAATAATTATTTAAAATTGGATATAATGTTTCATTTATTAAAGTTGATTTTCCACTCCCTGACACTCCTGCAATTCCTGTCATTGTTGACAACGGTATACTTAAATTTATCCCTTTTAAATTGTTCCCTGTGCAATTTTTTAATTTTATTTTTTTACCTGTACCAAGACGTCTTCGTTTAGGAATTTCAATATTCAAAGTCCTATTTAAATATTTAGATGTTAGAGTATTCTTAGAAATTATTTTTTTTAAGTCACCCTGTGCAACAATTCTACCTCCGTTTATCCCAGCTGAAGGTCCGAGGTCAACTATATAATCCGCGTTTTCTATCATTTCTTTATCATGTTCTACTACTATTACAGTATTACCAAGATTTTTTAATTTAATCAATGATTCTATTAACATATTATTATCTTTTTGATGTAACCCTATACTTGGCTCGTCAAGAATATATAATACACCAACTAACTTTGAACCAATCTGCGTCGCAAGTCTAATTCTTTGTGATTCACCTCCAGACAATGATTTAGATGATCGATTTAAGGATAAATAATCCAAACCAACATCTAAAAGAAAACCAACTCTACTGTTCAATTCCTTGATCAATTCTGAAGCAATTTTAATTTCCTTATCATTTAAAACATTTTTTAAGCTTTCCAGCCATGTGTAAAGTTCATTTAATTCAAAATGTGATACTTCAGAAATTGATTTGTTGTCTATTAAAAAGTTATTTGCAATCTTGTTTATTCGTGAACCCTCGCATGTAGAGCAGGATTTTTCAATCATAAAACTTTTTGCCCACCTTTTTATTTTAGAAGAATCATTTTGATTATATTGGTTTAGGATAAAATTTTCAATCCCTTCAAAATCAATTAAATAGTTTCTTGTTAAACCCAAAGATTTAGATTCAATATTAAAATACTCCTTACCACCCTTCAAAATTATATCCATTGCATCATTTGGTATATCCTTGATTTGATCTTTCAAGGAAAATCCATACTTTTTTGATATACTTTCAATTTGTTTGAATATCCAAGAATCTTTCTTCTTGCCTAAGGGTATAATACCACCATTTGCTATTGAGTTGAAAGGATCGGGAATCACTTTTTTGTTGTGAATTTCAAGTTTAAATCCAAGACCCTTGCAGTCATTGCACATACCTTTAGGAGAATTAAAAGAAAAAGTATTTGGTTCTGGGATTGGATATGAAATACCAGTCTCAGGACACATTAATTTTTTGCTATAATATTTTATTTTTTTTTCTTTTTCACTTAAGATAACAACACTTTCTTCTCCGTAATACATAGCTGTTTTTAATGACTCATCTAATCTTTTAATTTTCTCTTCACATTCAGTTAATTTAAAGCGATCAATTACAAGGTCTATATCGTGGATTTTGTATCTATCAATCTTCATTCCACTAGTTAAATTTATTATTTGACCATCTACTCTGACTTTTAAAAACCCTTGATGGATTAAATTTTGGAAAAGGTCCCTGTAATGTCCTTTTCTAGCTTTAACCAATGGGGCTAGTATTATTATATCACTTTTATGAAATTGGTCTTTAATAAGCTTTAATATTTTTTCATGTGAATAGCTTACCATTTTCTTTTTAGTATTATAACTATGTGCAGTTCCAATTCTAGAATACATTAACCTTAAAAAATCGTATATCTCAGTTATAGTACCTACCGTTGACCGGGGATTTTTTGAAGTAGTTTTTTGTTCAATTGCTATAACTGGCGAAAGACCATCAATTTTATCTACATCTGGTCGTTCAAAATTTCCCATAAATTGTCTCGCATATGCGGAAAAGGTTTCCATATATCTTCTTTGACCTTCTGCATGTATAGTGTCAAACGCCAAAGAGGATTTTCCACTTCCTGAAAGACCAGTAATTACAGTGAGTTTGTTTCTAGGAATTTTAAGATTTACATTTTTTAAATTATGTACTCTAGCTCCTTTTACATGTATAAAATTTTCAGTCAACATTTATATAGATTCAAAATAAACTAATATGTTTGGGCAGAGTCATCTCCTCTTTTATCTGCACCAACTGATATTTTGCCATTTTTATCAACCATTATGGCGTCAACTCGTCCAATTAATTTTGATTTTTCCAGATCAAAATGATGACCTAGTAATTTTAATCTTTTTAATTCATTGACATTTTTGAAATTTGGCTCAAATCTTACGGAGTCAGGTACCCATTGATGATGAAACCTTGGGGCATCTATTGACTCTTGAATTCCCATTTTGTATTCATAAGCATTAAGTATAGTTTGGAAAACAGATGTAATTATAGTTGAACCGCCGGGAGTCCCAAGTATTAAAAATAATTTTCCATTTCTTTCGACTATAGTCGGAGTCATTGAACTAAGCATCCTTTTCTTAGGTTTTATAGAATTGGCCTTGCCTCCGATCAAACCAAACATATTTGGAGAACCAGGCTTGCTACTAAAATCATCCATTTCATTATTCATAAAAACACCAATCTCGTCAACAAAAACTTTTGACCCGTAGGAGCCATTTAAAGTTGTCGTAACTGAAACCGCATTACCGAAAGAGTCTAGTATTGAGAAATGGGTTGTTTCATCACTTTCTACAACAACAATATCTCCATACGAAATATCAGATGACTTTGAGGCTAAGAGTGGATTGTAATTTAGCATTCTTTCACTCAAATAATCTGAAGAAATCAAGTGATATTTGGGTATTGAAACAAAATCTGGATCGCCCAAGAAAAAACTCCTATCTGCATATGATCTTCTTTCGGCTTCAATCATTAAATGCAAAGCTTTATGAGATTTGTACTTTAAATCACCTATATTATAAGGCTCAACCATCTTCATCATTTGAGCAAGACAGATTCCTCCACTAGACGGAGGACCCATTGATATAACTTTAAGATCTTTATAATAAAATACAATTGGACTTCTCCATTTTGGTTCGTAAGAGCGAAAGTCTTCCAACGAAACATTACCACCAGTTTTATTTATTTTTTTTACCATTGACTCTGCAACCCAGCCTTCATAAAAACCTTTATTACCGTGTTTTGAAATTTCATTTAAGGCTTTTGCAAGATTAGGGTTTTTGATTGTATCACCACTATTAAAAATTTTCCCATAGAAAGTATTTTTTCCATTAACTTTTATAAATTCGTCTCTCTTGTTATTTAAACTTTGGGCTTGTTTTTCGGTAACTACGAACCCCCTTTTGGCTAATTCAATTGATGGTTGAATCAAATCTTTTAAAGGTAAACTTCCCATTTTTTCGTGAACTTCCAGGATTCCAGCTACAGAACCAGGAATTCCAACAGCTAATCCACCTGTCCTACTTAAATCTTTATTCGCTTCTCCTTGTTCGTCCAAATACATCTTTTCGCTTGAACTCAAGGGAGCCGTTTCTCTGTAATCAAGACTCCCAATATCTCCTTTTAATGTTCGATAAACCATAAATCCACCACCAGTAATGTTTCCAGCATTTGGAAAAACTACTGTTAAAGCAAAACTTGTCGCTACCATGGCGTCAAAAGCATTCCCGCCTTTTTTTAAAATTTCAACACCAATTTTAGAGGCTTCTTCTCTAGCCGAAACAACTGCTCCTTGAATAGAATTTTTTTCTAAAGTTTTACAACTAACGAAAAAAAGAAGAAACGAATTAAGTAGGACTAATTTCTTTTTGATATTAAACTCAGTCATTGATAAAACCCATGTAAAGCATTTATAAAAAACTCAATCTTGCAATATACATAATTTGTATTTAATTTTTAATTAGAATTAGTTGCTTGTTATTTTTTTTAAAATCAAATGTATATTTGGTAAATATTTATATGCCATTAATCAAATCAATTTCTGGAATACGAGGAACCTTAAAAGGTGACGTGGACTCTAGTTTAAATTCTGTTGTAATAAAAAACTTTACATTCTCATTCATACAGCATTTGAAAGATATAAATAAAAATAAACCTGTTTCAATTGCGGTTGGAAGAGACGGAAGAGCTTCAGGAAAAAAAATATGTAAAATTATTTGTGAAGTTTCTTTTAAAATGGGAATAAAAATTATTGATTTAGGATTCTCAACCACACCGAGTGTTGAGGTTTTTATTGAGCAAGAGAAACTAGACGGAGGAATTATGATTAGCGCAAGTCATAATGGGGTTGAATGGAATGCCCTTAAATTATTTAATTCAAAAGGAGAATTCATATCAAAGGATGATTTTGATAAAATTAATTCCATTATCGAAAAAAAATCATTTAACTATAAAGATCTAAATTCAAGCGGAAAAATTATTACTAATTCGCACTCAATTGAGCAACACATAGAATTAATTTTATCTAACAAATTGGTAAATATTAATAAGATTAAAAATGCAAAATTTAGAATCGTGGTAGATGGAATAAATTCCACTGGAGGAATCGCAGTTCCTCTTCTATTAGAAAGGTTAAACATAGATGTTGTAAAATTAAATTGTGAACCAGATGGAAATTTTATTCACGATCCAGAACCTCTTGAGAAAAACCTTGTTGAACTGTCAAAATCGGTACTTGAACATAATGCTGATCTAGGGATAGCAGTTGATCCAGACGTAGACCGATTGGCTTTTATAGACGAAATGGGTAAATATTTTGGTGAAGAATATACATTAGTTGCCTGTGCGGATTATGTCCTTAATAATAATTCTGGTCCAACAGTATCTAATCTTTCATCGACTAAAGCTTTAAAAGAATTGACGGAATCAAAAGGATGTAATTATTTTTATTCTGCAGTTGGGGAGGTGAACGTAGTTGAAATAATGAAGAGTAAAAATGCTGTGATTGGTGGGGAAGGCAATGGAGGGATAATTCTTCCATCCATACATTATGGACGAGATGCCTTAATTGGCATAGCTCTTTTTTTATCTCACCTTGTTGAAAAAAACTGTTCTGTTTCCAATCTGAGGAAGCAATATCCCTCATACTATATGGCTAAAAAGAAAATAGATATTAGCAGTGTTTCTTTTGAAAAAATATTTCAAAAGTTAAAAACAGAATTTTCTGATTGTGAAATTATCGAGATAGATGGCTTGAAAATAAATTTTAAAGACTCTTCTTGGGTACATCTTAGAAAATCAAACACAGAAGAGATAATTAGAATTTACTCAGAGGCTGATAGTATTTTAAAATCAAATCAAATAGCTGATAAAGTCATAAATCTCGTTGATAATCTATAAATAATCTTACTTAACCATATATTTAAATCTGTTGTGACTCCAAAGATATTCAGATGGATTTTGCTTAATTTGTTTTTCTAATCTATCGAAAAATAAATTAGTTATTTCGTTCTCCTTATATTCTAATGGTTTTTGAGCTAAAGCAAATATTTCTGCTTGATAAAAACCTCTCTTGATTCTATTTATTTGACAATAAAATATTGGAAAATTATATTTTTTTGCAATTCTTTCAGCACCTGTGAAAACAGGAACTTTAACTCCCATGAAAGTTCTTACATATGATTTTGACTCTTTTTTAGGCGACTGATCACCAATAAAACCAAGTAAACCATAATTTTTTGAATTTTTCATTGATTCAATAAAATCAAATGTTTTATACCTGGACAGTAAGAACGATCCGTATTTCTCCCTAGATTTTGTCATTCTCTTTTCAAAATATTTATTAGTTAAAGGTGTATAAATTCCATATGCATTGCCAATCAGATGACTTCCTATTGTAAGCATACCTTCCCAATTTGAAAAATGACCTAGAATCAATATTGTGCTTTTTCCTTTTTTCTCTTCATTATTAATTAGTTCAATATTTTTGAATGTATATCTTTTTAGCATTTCTTTTTTTGATATCGAAAAATTTTTAATCATCTCGACCATTAAATCCGAAAAATGGTTGTAAAATTTTCTTTCTAATTCTTTAATTTCTCCGAATGACTTTTTTGGAAAACTTAAAGTCAAATTTTTTCGAACAATTTTCAGTCTAAATTTTACAATCCTGTGAAGAATAAAGGATAGAAAATCTGACAAGAGGTACAATAAAGAATGTGGTAAATAAGATAAAAAAAGAAGCAGGGGATATGTAATTAAAAATACAAATAAATGCAAGCCATTAATTTTTTTCAAATATAGTTATATTTGAAATATGCTTCTGGTATGTTAGGTATTTCAGGTCTTCTTTTTAGTTTAATATTATCAATTGTTTTAATTAGCTTAAATGCACTTAAAAACTATTCAAATTTTGAAAAATTCAAATTAAACGTAGGGAAAGTAAATTCAGGTGAATATTATCGGTTGTTTTCATCAGGTTTTCTCCATGGGGACCTTCAACATCTATTATTTAACTGCTTTACATTGTTCATATTTGGGGATACGGTAATTTTACGTTTGGGAGAAGTCAATTTTGTTTTACTTTATTTTTCTTGTCTAATTTTTAGTGGGTGGCTTTCTGTATATTTTAACAAAAACAATTCCTATTACTCTGCTGTTGGTGCCAGTGGAGCTGTAATTGGGGTGGTTTATAGCTCAATTTTACTTTATCCGAATATGAAATTGGCCTTTTTAATTTTTCCCATTCCTATGCCTGCTTATTTATTCGCCATAGGATATTTACTTTACAGTCTATATGGGGTTAAAAAATTAAACGATGGGATTGGTCATGAAGCTCACGTTGGAGGTGCTTTATCGGGGTTAGTTATTACTAGTCTTTTTAAACCTAATGTTATAATAGATTCCTTTTACCTGTTATTAGTTATGATAGGAATAACTGCAGTTGGTTTTTTAAGCATTAAAAAAAATTAATTGCTCAATATCTCTCTTATTTTTGCGGCTAACTGTGCACCACGAAGATTCTTTTCAATGATACGACCTTCTTTATCAATAATAAAGGAAGCTGGTATAGCTCTTATGTTGTATAGCTTTGCAATAGGATCTTGCCAAAATTTAAGATTCGAAACATGATTCCATATCAATCCATCATCATCAATTGCTCTTAACCAACTGGATCTATTTCTATCTAAAGAAACACCAACTATTTCCAATCCCTTAGGATGCATTTCCTTGTAAAGCCTCACTAAGTTTGGATTCTCAACTCTGCATGGTCTGCACCAGGAGGCCCAAAATTCAATTATCGTAACTTTACCTTTCAAATCTGACAAATTAAGTACTTCTCCTGAAGGAGAGGGTCCCTCAAAATTAGGAGCGATTTCACCTATTGATGTAGATTCTATTGGGGCGTTAATTTTTTCAACTAAAATTTTTCCTACTCGACTATTTAAAATTTCTGGATTATAAGTCGCTGTTATTTCTTTAGCAGAGTTAATGTCAATTGTCTTCTCATTAAAAAGTTTTTCAAGCATTAGGACGGATAAATATGATTCTCTCACGTTTTTAGCTAATTCTATTTCAAAATTCAATAATTCAGTTTGTTTCAATCTGTATTGATTTTGAAGGTCTTCAACTAATAAATTGTCTCCTAAGGAATTGGCAATTTGAATCTCATTGACAATTCCATTTAAAAAGGTCACAACAGATTTTGTCTTATTTCGGTAGAGATTCAAATCATCATTAGACCTACTACCTTTAACTTGGGAGGCATCTAAACTATCTTTATAAACATTTATACTAATTCTACCTGATTCTAGTATAAATGGAATATTAGTGTCCTTCCCTTTTATGGTTAAAAAATTTACATCTATTTCTTTGACATCAGAAGAAAAATTGAATGTACCATTTCGAACGATGGTAGAATCCATTCTTACAGGCTGATTCACAGAATTAGGCACTATTCTGTAAATAACTTCACCATCATCTAAGTCTGTAAAACCATTTAACATAAAAGAATTTTCACTATTGTCGCATGCAAAAACGAGCACCAACAAGAGGGATAATGTAATTCTCAAAGAAAAATTTTAATTCAAAATTAGTGAAACTAATTTAATTAAGATTACAAGTTATTCATCAGATACTTATAACCTATCAATAAACCTTATATTTGCATAAAATTGTAATAGTGGCTGGAAACAAATTTGGTAATCTTTTTTCTCTTACAACTTTTGGGGAATCACATGGATTAGCCATAGGCGGAATAATTGATGGTTGCCCATCGGGAGTGAAAATTGACCAAAAATTAATTCAACTAGATCTTGATAGGAGAAAACCTGGACAGTCAAAAATAGTTTCGCAAAGAAAGGAAACCGACACTGTTGAGATATTTTCTGGCATTTTTGATGGGAGAACTACAGGGACACCAATTGGGTTTATAATTAAAAATAAAGACCAAAAGTCAAAAGACTACAGTCATATCAAAGATTCATACAGACCTTCACATGCAGATTTTGTTTACGATGAAAAATACGGATTTAGGGACTACAGGGGAGGTGGTAGGAGCTCTGCTCGGGAAACGGCAATTAGAGTAGTTGGAGGTTCTATAGCAAAACAATTTTTAGGAGACATAAAAATTCAAGCTTATGTTTCAAGAGTTGGTGATATAAAGTTAGATAAACATTATTCTGACCTAGATCTACAAACGACTGAAAATAACATAGTAAGATGTCCCGATTCGTCTACGGCTGAAAAAATGGAGAATCTTATTAAAAAAATTAGAAAAGAAGGTGACACAGTTGGAGGAATCATTACATGTATAATTAAAAATGTCCCCTCTGGGCTTGGAGAACCTGTTTTTGACAAACTGCATGCACAGCTGGGAAAGGCAATGTTATCAATAAATGCAGTAAAGGGATTTGAATATGGTAGTGGATTTGAATCGTCAAAGTTTAAAGGTAGTAAACACAACGATATTTTTAAAAAAGATGGTACAACATCAACAAACTACTCAGGAGGAATACAAGGAGGTATATCTAACGGCATGGATATATATTTTAATGTTGCTTTCAAACCTGTTGCAACTGTTATGAAAAAACAAAAGTCAATAAATAAAGATGGAGACGAAATTGTCTTAGAAGCGAAAGGAAGACATGATCCATGCGTTTTACCTAGAGCCGTTCCAATTGTCGAGTCAATGGCGGCAATAGTCATTGCTGATTATGTTTTAATTAAGAGGGCAAATAAGAAATAATTCACATGAAAAATCTACCATTACATTGGAAAATAATAATTGGAATGTTTCTAGGCATATTCTTTGGTCTTGGATTAAGCTTTTTTCCTACTGGTAAAATTTTTATCAGCAATTTTATAAAACCTTTTGGAACCATTTTCATTAATCTCTTAAAATTAATTGCTATACCCCTAATTCTTGCTTCACTTATTAAAGGAGTTTCTGATTTAAAAGATATATCAAAACTGTCAAAAATGGGCGGTAGAACTATAATAACTTATATGTTTACAACCATAATTGCGGTAATCATAGGCCTTGTTCTTGTTAACCTAATTAAACCTGGTAATTCAATTTCCAATGAAACAAGACAGGAATTAATTCAGGCATACTCCAGTAATACCGAAGAAAAAAGAGAAGCTGCAAATAAACAAAAATCTGCTGGCCCACTTCAAGCCTTAGAGGATATTGTACCGGATAATATTTTTAAGTCTTTTACAAGTAATAAAAATATGCTCCAGGTAATCTTTTTTGCACTTTTTTTTGGAATTGGGATGATTCTGCTACCTGAAAAAAAGGTTTCGCCAGTAAAAGAATTTATTGATTCTTTAAATACCATAATTTTAAAATTAATTGACCTTATTATGCTATCTGCACCTTATGGTGTTTTTGCATTACTCGCTACGCTTGTTGTAGAGGCTCCGAGTTTAGAATTATTTGCGGCTCTTGGTCTTTATTCGATTACTCTTTTAGTTGGTTTAGCGTTAATGATTTTAGTTTATGCGATAATTGTAAAGTTTTTAACAGGCAAAACTCCAGGTGAATTTTTTAGAGGCATTGCACCAGCTCAACTTCTGGCATTTTCAACAAGTTCAAGTGCGGCAACTCTTCCTGTAACAATGGAATGCGTTGAAAAAAACCTCGGTGTTAATAAGGAGGTCAGTAGTTTTGTTCTACCCATTGGAGCGACCATAAATATGGATGGAACAAGTCTTTACCAAGGAGTGGCTGCAGTATTTATAGCCCAGGCTTTTGGATTAAATTTAGATTTATCATCGCAGCTAGGTATAATTCTAACGGCAACTTTAGCTTCAATTGGAACGGCGGCAGTACCAAGTGCAGGGATTGTAATGCTAGTGATTGTACTTGCTCAAGCAGGTATTCCTGAAGCAGGACTTGCTTTAATATTTGCGGTAGATCGACCACTTGACATGTGCAGAACTATAGTTAATGTAACAGGGGATGCAGCAGTTTCCTCAATAGTTAATAAATCATTAGGTAACAAGTAGTTTTAATCAGTCCAGGTATTTGTGCTTAAAAGATGGACTCGGAGTAGGGCAGGTTTCATAACTTCCGAACCATTTATATCGATTCCTGGCTATGAACCTATATATTCCGTCTGTTAAAAACTTAGGAATTATCAAAAAAACTAAGATTAGATTAAACAATCCACCAAGGGTTTTCATTATTTTAAAAAATGCCCTTGACTCAGTATAGATTCCATCTTGTTGATCCCATACGATTACGGTATCCTTGTTTGAAATATTTATATCCCTTTTAGAAGCAAATTTTATTGCTAAATCGCTATCTAAAGATGAGAACCTTAATCTGTCTTTTTTGTCCCATTTGCAAAGCGTACGTATCCAAAAATTGCAGAATACACATGGTCCGTCAAAAAAAATTATCAAAGGTTTCATTTAGATTTTACTAATTCAATTTCGGTTAGACTAATTTGAGTTTTAAAATTACCATAATTAACGATTGCTTTGTCTTTTTTAATCGAATCAATTATACCTTGCGATTTCCCTGTCGGTATTTTTACTGTATCACCAACAGAAAATCTAATCTCAACTTTTTTCTTTAATTTTTTCTTCTTTTTGATTTTTAAAATATCCTTTTTGGATTCATCTTTAATTTTCAAAATCTCTTTTGGGGTTACATTTTTATTACTAGATTTTTTTTTCTTCCTTTTCTTGTTTTCAATTTCAATTATGTTAAACATTTCAGAAATTAGTCTCCTTTTCTTTCCATGTTTATTATAATTTTCTACAAGATCATTGAATTTATTTCCAATATTTATTGTTTTTTTTTCGTGTTCATAAAGAAGATTATATTTTGAAAGCTTATTGTTTAGTTTCTCATTTAAAACTTCATTTTGGTCCTTTTTATCCCTTGCATCCATTTGAAGTCTCTTGAGCTCACTCAATTCATTATTATTTTTAATTCTCTCTCTTTGCAATTTAGAAATTACTCCCTCAAATCGAACTTTCTCTAAATCAACTTTTTCTTTCGCTTTATCTATTAAAAAATTTTCGATACCGTTTTTACTAGCTACTTCAAAAGTATAGGAGCTTCCAGCTTCTCCGGTTATAAGCTTAAATAATGGTTCAAAAGTTTCAGAATCAAATTGCATATTGGCATTGTCCATGAAATCTAATTCGCTAGCCATCACTTTTAGGTTAGAGTAGTGTGTTGTTATAATTCCAAAGGCACCAGAATCATAAAATTCTTTCAAAAAAACTTCGGCTAAAGCCCCACCGAGTTCTGGGTCTGAACCAGTCCCAAACTCATCAATCAAAAAAAGAGTATTTTTATCACAATTTTCTAAAAAATATTTCATGTTTTTTAACCTATAAGAATATGTACTTAACTGGTTTTCTATGGATTGGTTGTCTCCAATATCTGTTAAAATTTGATCAAAAATGAAAATTTTAGATTTAGGGTGCGTTGGAATTAAAATACCGCTTTGAAACATCAATTGTAATAGCCCCATCGTTTTTAAAGTAATACTTTTTCCTCCTGCATTTGGTCCGGATATTACAAGAATTCTCATTTCATCCTTAATTAAAATATCTTGTGGAAATGTACTTAAGTCATTATCTTGGTTGTGTTTTAAAAGAAGGGGATGATAGGCACCATGAAGCTGGATTTCTCTGGATTCTGAAATTTTTGGTTTTACAGCATTAATAGAAAAAGCATGTTTTGCTCTAGAATAAACAGAATCTAAATTTGTTAAATATCTTATATAATCCTCAAAAACACTACAATAGGGCCTAAAAAAATCTGTTAATTCTTTTAAAATTCTTTTAATTTCTTCCCTTTCTTCAAATTCCAAATTATTTAGATCAAGTGAATATTTCATTGTTTCCTCTGGAGCAATGTAAACAATACTTCCTGTTTTTGAACTTCCTATTATTGTTCCATTTACTTTTCTTCTATAAGAGGATTTTACTGCTAATACTCTACGATTATCAACAAAACTTTCTTTAATATCATCAAGGTAATCTGTGGAGTTATAATATTTGAGAGCGTCTTGAAATGTCTTACCAATTTTTGATTTTACAACGCCAATTTCTTTACGAACTGAAAATAACTTTTCTGAGGCGCTATTAAGTATATTTCCATAATTATCTATTACAGAAGAAATTTTCTTTTTTGGCTTCTCATCAAATTCAATATGGCTAGACATACTATGAAGAGCAGGGTAATAGCGTTTAAATTTCTTAAAAAACTTGATTAATTTATTTACAGTATAATTTGTATTAGATATTTTAATAAAGCCCTCAACTTCTATTGTACTATTTTCTATTTTAAGAAGTCTGATTTCTTTTAAAAATTCATCAAAATAATGATTAGGAATCTTATTTTCATTATCAAATGAAGAGGTATATTCCGAAACAAGATCTAATTGGTAATCTATTTCATCTTTTTCATTAATTGGTGATATATTAAGTATTTCTTCTTTCCCGATTGAAGTAACTGCGAAAGACGAAATCTGTTCCAATAGTGTTTGAAATTCTAGATCTACTGTTGTTTTATTGGGAATATTCAAAATGTAAATTTCATAAATTAGTTGACAAAATTACTCAAAATATGAAGGTAAGCATACATAAGAGTTGGGAAAAGGAGCTTAAATCAGTTTTTCGAGATCCATTTTTTCAAACTCTTGTTGATAATGTTAAGCATGAATATTCAAATAATATTTGTTACCCTCCCGGTAAATTGATTTTTAAAGCTTTCGATGACTGTCCATTCGATAAAATAAAAGTGGTCATAATAGGGCAGGACCCTTATCATGGAATAGGACAGGCAAATGGACTTTGTTTTTCGGTAAAAAATGACATTCAACATCCACCTTCGCTTATAAACATATTTAAGGAAATAAAAACGGATCTTAAAATCCCTTATCCTAGTAGTGGAGATCTCACAAGATGGTCTAAACAAGGTGTTTTTCTTCTGAACTCCGTATTAACTGTAAAAGCGAATTCAGCCGGGAGTCATAAAAACATTGGTTGGCAAAAATTTACAGATATTGTAATAAATACTATATCGAGAAAAAAAAACAATATTGTTTTTCTCCTTTGGGGAAACTATGCCAAAGAAAAGGCAAAATTAATTAATGAAAAAAAGCATTTGATTTTAAAATCTGGACATCCATCTCCTCTTAGTGCAAATAGGGGAGGATGGTTTGGAAATAAACATTTTAGCCTAAGCAATCAATATTTGGAAGAAAAAGATATTGAGAAAATTATATGGTAGAATAATTGACTTTATCTTAACAATTAGAACTTGTAATGATTAATTGTCAATTCCTAAATTTGTATTTAATTTTAAATATTTAAAATAAATAATATGAAAAAAATAATTTTACTATTTGTTGTTTCATTAGCAGTTTATTCATGTGAAGGGCCAAAAGCTAAAGAACAAAATGTTAAATCCCAAGAAGCAGCTCAAATTGAGTATCATATAACTGACTGGGAAAGATCAAAAAATCACACTTTAGCAGTTATAGAGGCTATGCCAGAGGACAAATTAGATTTTAAAGCTACTCCCGAGGTAAGAAGTTTTGCTTTCGATATTAAGCATATGATAGGCGGGAACTATGGTATGATGTCCAATGCTTTAGGCGTTGAGGCACCTGAGTTTGATGCGGAGTCAATAAAAACAAAGGCAGAGATGTCTCAGGCAGTTACTGAATGCTATGATTGGATTATTAAAAGTTTAGGTGAGTTTGACACATCTAAAAATTCAGAAATAGTTGAATATTTTGGAAAGTTTAAACTTACCAGAGCAAGAGCTATTTTCAAAGTATATGAACATCAAGCACACCATAAATCAAAAGCTATTGCAAATCAAAGGTTAGCAGGTGCAACACCCCCTGGATATGTACTATTTGACTAATTAAAATCTTCATAAAGCCCTCTCTTTAGAGGGTTTTTTTATGTTCAATTAAAAATTCTTTCCTAATTAAAATCTTTAATTATCTTTATAAAAGAGATAACCATTTAATTAAATAACCAAAACAATCACTTTTCATAAATAATCTCTCCCCTATATTTTAAAGATGTCAAAATTACCTAAGAAGCATCAATTTTTAGATTTATCGGATTACGGTCGTTCTCTTGGACACTTTATAGCCACTAAGCTTCAAAATACTTCTTTAACGCCTATTCATGTAACTAACATGTTTATAATTACCGGGTTTATAGCTATATGGCTATTGCTAAACGGATACCTTATTACTTCAGCTTTTTTGTTAATATTAAAATCAATTTTAGATGCTGCAGATGGCGATTTAGCACGTCTTAAAAAAAAACCGTCTTATGTTGGTCGTTATTATGATTCAATATCAGATCTAATACTTAATTTTTGTTTTTTATTAACCCTTTGGTACATCACTGATATTTCATTCATTTATATGATAATTTCTTTTTTTGCAATTCAACTTCAAGGAACACTTTACAATTACTACTACGTAATATTAAGAAATTCCGTAAAAGGAGATTCAACTAGTCGAATTTTCGAAAATATTACACCCAAGGCATTAAATGGAGAGAGTCAATTAGCAGTTAATATTTTTTACAAGATTTACTACTTACTTTATGTTCCTTTTGATAAGACGATCTATTATATGGATCAAAATGCCGTAAAAAGTAAACCATTCCCGAAATGGTTTATGACACTGGTGTCATTATATGGGCTTGGTTTTCAATTATTTATTATGGCATTTATGCTTGTTTTAAAACTACAAGCTTTTATTATTCCATTTTTTATTGGATACTCAATTTTAATAATAGTTTTTATTTTTATAAGAAGGGTATTTCTTAAGCAATAGGGATTCTATTTTGTAATTAAACAGGACAATACAATTAAAAAATATTAAAAAGAATCTTCTTAGATAAAAAGCAGTCAATTTTAAAAATTTAGATGAAATATAGATTATCCTCCAATTTTTTTAACGGAGTGACCCATTTTCAACAAAATCTCTTTTATTTTGTCCCTATTAT